>NZ_BMGC01000005.1 GCF_014639795.1 Gordonia jinhuaensis
CGCCTCGGCAGATTGACCCCCATTGAATTCGAGACCATCATCAACCACGAGGCCCCTCAGGCCGCGTGACTAACCCTGTCACCTATCCGTGCACCAGGCCCGACAGACCAGGGTGGCGTGAAAAGCCTTGTGATCCCGATGACCACCGGCGTCAGATGTCGGCTGCGGTGCGAGATCGCCCAATCCCACACACGGTGGTCGAGAGCCGACGGTCCCGGCTGCGCCGCGAAATGGACGGCCCCGATCATCACGCATATGAGCAGCACGCCGGCGAGGAGCAGCCGCAACCGCGTTGTCGTCATCCCGCCATTGTGATCCCTCCGGTGCAGTGATCCCGCCCTTGCGGCCGGGAGTGTCGTCACCGCAGCACGATGTCTCAGAAGTGTGGTGCACCAGCGCATTTACCGTCTCAGAGTTGGACAAATCCGACCTCGTACTGCGTGCGGTGGATGTCGCGGCGACGATGGTCGCGGTGGTGACGCCGATTTGGTGGCGCATGTGTCGCACGGGCGGGTCCACCGGATGCCGATCCACTCACCGACGAGGAGCCGTGACGATGGAGACGATGGCCGAGCTGCACACGGACACCGCGCTGACTCTGACACCCGGCGCACCCTTCCCGCTCGGGGCGACGCCGACGGCATCGGGTGTGAACTTCGCTGTGCATTCGTCCACGGCGACGCAGGTGTTCCTGCAACTCTTCGACGAGTCGGGGACGGCACCCTCCGACACCATCGCCCTCAACGGTCCCGCTGAAGGCGCCTGGCATGTGCACGTCGACGGCATCAAGGCCGGGCAGCGCTATGGATACCGGGCGGTCGGCGATTACGACCCTGCCCAGGGCATGCGGTTCACTCAGGCCAAACTGCTCGTCGACCCGTATGCCAAGGCCGTCACCGGGAAGTTCGTGAACTCCGACAACCTGCTTCTCGCCTACGATGCGGATGCCGGTACGGCCGATCTCACGCTCGACAACCGCGACTCGGCGTCGGTGGCACCGCAGGCGATCGTCGTCGACGACGCCGAATTCGACTGGAAGGGCGACGTCTCGCCGGCGCTTGCGCTCGAGGAGCTCGTCATCTATGAGGTACACCTCAAGGGCTTCACCGCACATGAGTCCTCGGGTGTGAGTGCACCGGGAACGTATTTGGGGTTCATCGACAAGATCGATCACCTCCGAAGGCTGGGAATCAACGCCGTCGAGTTGCTGCCGATCCACGAGAAGTACGTCGACGACTTCCTCGTCGACCGTGGACTGACCAACTACTGGGGCTACAACACGATCGGATTCTTCGCGCCGGAGTCGTCGTTTGCCGCCGGGGACCGGCCGGGCGCTCAGGTGACCGAATTCAAGACGCTCGTGCGGGCGCTGCACCAGGCGGGGATGAAAGTGATCCTCGACGTCGTGTTCAACCACACCGGCGAGGGCAACGAGATGGGGCCCACGATGTCCTTCCGAGGCATCGACAACCAGGCCTACTACATTCTGACCGGCGACGACTCCGAGCCCCGTCGCTATTACATGAATTACAGCGGCTGCGGCAACACACTGGATTTCGACAATCCGACCGTACTTGCGCTGGTAATGGACTCACTGCGTTACTGGGTCGAACAGATGCACGTCGACGGCTTTCGTTTCGATCTGGCCTCGGTGCTCGGCCGAACCGGTCGCGACGAGGACTTCAACTCGCATGCACCGTTTTTCGAGGCGGTGCGTGCCGATCCCATCCTCTCGCACGTGGTGCTGATCGCCGAACCGTGGGACACCGGCACCTATCAGGTGGGCAACTTCCCCACCGACTGGTCGGAGTGGAACGGCCGATTCCGCGATACGGTACGCAAATTCGTCAAGGGTGACGACGGACAGATCGCCGATCTCGGGCGGCGGCTGACGGGGTCGGCGGATCTGTACGGCGACGAGGGCCGGACGGCCTTCAACAGCGTCAACTTCATCACCTGTCACGACGGCTTCACCCTGCACGATCTGGTGGCCTACAACGGCAAACACAACGAAGCCAACGGTGAGGACAACCGCGACGGCTCTGACGACAACAATTCGTGGAACTGCGGGGCCGAGGGCCCCACCGACGACTCCGAGGTGCTCGAACTCCGAAAGCAATTGGTGAAGAACCATCTGTGTCTGCTGTTGTTCTCCGCAGGCACACCGATGTTGCTCGGCGGCGACGAGTTCCTGCGTACCCAGGGTGGGAACAACAACGCCTACTGCCAGGACAACGAGATCTCCTGGTACGACTGGACGTTGGCCGACGTACACCGCGACATGCTGGACTTCGCCACGAATGTGATCACGCTCACCCGCAGGTTCAAGGCCTTTCAGCACCGCAAGGAGGCCCTCGGGGACGACAACGACAGTTCGAACGCAACCAACGGCCTGGCCTGGTTCGGGGCCGACGGCGCCACACCGGACTGGTCGAATCCCACCGTGCACACCCTGTGTTACCGCCTCGACACCGAGGACACGTCGCCCCGGGGTGCGGTGTCCGGTGTGTACGCGATCCTCAACGCCGATCACCAGAACGCGTGGATCACGTTGCCCGCGTTGCCCGACGGCCTGCGCTGGCATCGGGTGATCGACACCTGTCTGCCCGCAGGCGAGGACTTCGCCGCGCCCGGCCACGAGGTGGCACTCGACCCGAGCGATCACTACCTGGCCAGCGCGCGCACGGTGGTCATCCTGGCCGCGCGCGCCTCCTGAGGGCGTCGGGAGGGCCGTCCTGGCACCTGCCGGCGGTCGCACTGGCGCCTGTCGGCAGTCGCATTGGCGCCTGTCGGCAGTCGCATTGGCGCCTGTCGGCAGTCGCACTGGCGCCTGTCGGCGCGGAGCCGTGCCGCGTGCTGCGCGGGACGACCGCAGGTGAGCCGTTAGTGTGATGCCCGGAGCAGTCGGCAACTGAGCCGAGGGGCCGGGACCTAGGAAGCCTGTTACTGATGCGTGTGGACGGACGCGAGATCACCGTATCCGGCCGCGTGTTGCAGCCGTTGACGCGGCGGACGAGCGATATCGTGCGGCTGGTCGTCGCGACGGTGTGCCTGGCGGTCGTGGTCGCCGGGTCGCTCATCACACGCAGTGACTGGGTCGCGCTCGAGCAGTCGATCTCGGGCATCGTCGGAGTGCTGACGCCCGCGCAATCCGACCTGGTCTACCTGATCTACGGCATCGCGATCCTCGCACTGCCGTTCGCCATCCTGCTCGGTCTCATCGCCGGACGTCAGTGGAAGATGCTGGTGGGTTACGCACTGGCAGCGGTGATCAGCTTTCTGCTCCTGTCGGTGAGCGAGAATGGGATCGCGGCGCCGCGATGGCATTTCAACTCTCGTGAGCGCTTACATTCGGTGGTCGCGCAGTTCCTTGACGACCCGCGCTGGATTGCGATGCTCGCCGCGGTCCTGACCGTGTCCGGCCCGTGGCTGCCCGCCCGGTGGCGCCGCTGGTGGTGGGCGCTGTTGCTGGCCTTCGTGCCCATCCACCTGGTGGTCAGTGCAGTGGTTCCCGCCAGGGCGGTGCTGGGCCTGGCCGCGGGGTTCTTCGTCGGCTCGCTGGTGGTCTGGGTGGTCGGCACGCCCGCGCTCGTGGTGCCTCTCGACGGTGCGGTCCGTGAACTGAACCGTCGTGGGATCGTCGTGTCGTCGATGTCGGTGGTGCGCCCGGCGGGTCCTGGTCCGCTGGAGTTGGCCGCCGAGGCCACCCGACCCGGCGCGGTGGCCGGCGACACGACCGCCTCGATATTCATCGACCTGTACGGGCCCAACCAGCGCGCGGGCGGCGCGGTGCGGCAGTTCTGGCGAAAGCTGCGCCTGCGCAGCCGGGAGACCTCTCCCCTGCAGCTGTCGGTTCATCGCAGCGCCGAACACCGCGGACTCATCTCGATCGCGATCGACCGGCTGGGGCTGGCTAGCAGCACACCGCTCGTGGTGACCCGCCTGGAACGAGGATGGATCCTCTACGTGCGGACCGCCGACGTGGGCTCGGTTCTGACCGAAAAGACTTCGCAGGCCGACGTGTGCGCGGTGTGGGCGGGGCTGAAGACCCTGCACAGACATGATCTGTCGCACGGCGACCTGAGGGCATCGCAGGTGAGTGTGATCGACGGGGGCGGCATCCGGTTCGGTGGCTTTGCCTTCTCCGAGTTCGGTGCCACCGAGGTCCAGATGCATTCCGATATCGCCCAGTTGCTCGCGACGTCGACGGACCTGTTCGGGGCGACGGCCGCGGTCTCGGCCGCGATCGACCAGTTCGGTAAGTCAGAGGTGCTCGCAGCCTCTGGTCGGCTCAGCAAGTCGGGGGTTCCCACGCTGGTTCGGCGCGCGCTGACCGACGACACTGCGGTGCTCAAGTCCGCGCGTGAGGAGGTGCTCGCGCAGACGGGTGCGGCCGAGATCCAGGCGGCGACCATCACCAGATTCTCGCGGTCGCAGATCATCCAGCTGGTCCTGCTGGTCGCTCTCGTCTACGTTGCGTATCCGTTCGTGAGTACCGTGCCCGCCTTCTTCACCGAATTGATTCGCACGAACTGGTGGTGGGCACTGCTCGGCCTCGCCGCCTCGTCGCTGACCTATCTGGGTGCGGCGGCGGCGTTGTGGGCGTGCGCCGACGATGTCGTGAGCTTCCGGAATCTGACCGTCATGCAGTTCGCCAACACCTTTGCCGCCACCACGACGCCCGCGGGCGTGGGTGGGTTGGCCCTGAGTACGAGGTTTTTGCAGAAGGCCGGTCTCGGTGTGGTGCGCGCGACGACGGCGGTGGCACTGCAACAGGCGGTCCAGGTGATCGTGCACATCTCGCTGCTCATCCTCTTCACCACACTGGCCGGTACATCGGCGGACCTATCGCATTTCGTGCCGTCGGCGACCGTGCTGTACCTGATCGGCGGTGTGCTGCTCGGCGTACTCGGAGTGGTGCTGCTCGTGCCGCGCCTTCGCCACTGGGTGGGGTCGGCGCTGATTCCCAAGCTCACCGAGGTGCTGGCCGACCTGCGTACCGTCGCGCGTGAGCCCCGGCGGCTGGCTGTCATTGTACTGGGTTGTGCGGCAACAACTCTCGGATCAGCGTTGGCATTGTGGGCATGCGTCAACTCGTTCGGCGGGAACACGTCGTTCGTGAGCGTCACAGTGGTCACGATGATCGGCGGCACACTTGCCTCGGCCGCGCCGACACCGGGTGGTGTCGGTGCGGTGGAGGCCGCTCTGATCGGCGGGCTCGCGGTGTTCGGGGTCTCCTCGACCGTCGCGATCCCCGCGGTGTTGCTCTACCGCGTGCTGACCTGCTGGTTGCCGGTGGTGATCGGCTGGCCGGTCATGCGATGGCTCACGCGCAGCGACATGATCTGAGCGCAGGGTCGGTGCAGTTGACGAGGGTGCCGTATGCGGCGACTCAGCGCAGCAGTCGTGGCACCAGGGCTGCTCTGCCGAGGTAGTCGGTCGGCAGGTAGGCCAACGCGCTGCGGGTCCACTGCTGACCGGATTGCGGGTCGTAGGTGCTCGGCATCGCGATGCCGGCGGGTGCGAATGCGTTGATTCCGTTGGCGATCGACGTGTAGGTCGCGCGCCAGAGATGGTCCTGGAAGGCGATCACGCCTGCGACGTCGGTCGACTCGGTGGCCGCGCGCATCGCTGCGACCTTGGCGGCCACCCCGTCGGTCGACAGGTAGATCAGCGTGCCGTCGTGGTTCTTCTCCGGGCCGATGGCGATGACATTGCGCATGTGATATTTCGCGGCAAGGACGTCGGCGATCTCGGTCTGGGCGTACACCGGGATGTCGCGGTGGCCGCGCACCTCGGCCACGGTGTCGGCGAGCGCCTCGTTCACCGGGCCGGGTGCGCCCACGGTGCGGGTGGTGTCTTGACCGGGCGCGACGCGGTTACCGAAGCTGTAGGCGATCAGGTAGGTGAAATCGGCACTGCTGCGCAGTGGGATCGTCGCCAGCGAGGTGAGGGACCGCGGTGTGTGTGCGGTGGTGTTGCCGGCTGTGGCGGAGTGATTGTGGCTGGTGACCGGCGTATTCGGGGCCGCCGCGGCATTGGGGGCCACGGCGACCATCGCGACCACCGCGGTCACGGCGGCGGCGATGCCGAATCGGCGCCACCGCTTCTGTTGCGTCCGCATTCGCACTCTCCTTCGGCGGGCTCGAGGATGGCCCATCACGGTTCGTTGTCCGAGCGAATCGTTTCCGAGCCGGGCGACCAGCGGATGACCATCACGTGGCGAGAAGCCGAATTCGCCTGGTCTGCGCGTCTCGCGGGCATTACTCGGGCGATGTCACCGAAGACGTGACGTTGTCGGTATCGCGCGGCTGTGCAGAGGCCGGCGGGGTCGGCGTCGGTGTGGGAATCGCTTGTCTGACAACGGATCGTGCAGTGGTGGCGCCATCGTGTCCGGCGCGCAGTGACAGCACTGCGTTGACCGCGAGCAGGGCGACCAGTGTCACCAGCGGCCAGGTCCAGGATCCGGTCGCGGAATGGATGGCAGACATGCCGATCGGCCCCAGCGCGGCGATCAGATACCCACCCGTCTGGCTGAAGGTCGACAGCGCCGCGATGCGAGCAGGTCGTTGGCCGCGATGTGCGAACAGCACACCTGGAAGTGATTGTCCGCCACCGAGTCCCGCGCCGAGGACGAATGCCCAGACAGCGGTCGCACCGCCGTGCCCGAGCAGCAGGCCGACCAGCCCGAGCGCGCATATCCCGATGACGGCAAGGATGTGCCGGCGGTGGTCGCGTCGCCGGCCGGCCAGCACCGGCGCGATGAATCCGCCGATCCCGACGCCGACGATGAACAGCGATTGGATGATGCCGGCCAGGGATGGCGTCGCACCGTGGGAGACCACCACCGACGGTAGCCACGCCAAAACGGCGTAGAAGAGCAGCGTCTGAATCGCGAAGAACGACAACAGGCTCCACGCCACCGGGCTGCGATGGACGCGCTCACGCCGCGCCGGCGACGGCGGTGGCGTGGGTGTGCTGGACGTGGACGGCGTGTGCGCCGCGGGTGACCGCAGGCCAGGTAGCAGCCCGACGGTGGCGGCGATCGCAGGGACGATCGCGACGGCGATGGCCGTCTGCCACGACCCTGTGGCGTGGGCGATCGGGACCATGAGTGCGGCCACGACGGCCGACCCGCAGCCCATACACACCGCGTAGACCCCCATCATCAGACCTGTCGCAGACGAGGGGAAGTGCGTGCGTACGACCACCGGAATCAGCACGTTGATCACTGCGGTCGCCGCCGCGACGATCGCAGTGCCGACCATGAGCCCCGCCATGCCGACCGGGCGCACGAGCGCGCCGAGCAGGCAGATGATCGCGGCGAAGGCCATCGCACGATCATCGCCGAGCCGGGCGCGCAGCAGTGGTGTCACCGGCGCGAACAGTCCCATCAGCAGCGGCGGCAGGAGTCCGAGCAGGGTGACCGAGGTGGAGCTGAATCCGCTGACCGGCGCGAGGGGACCGACCTGCCCGAACGCGATGCGGCTGTTGAGACTGACGGCGACGAATCCGAAGAGGAAGAGCGCGCCGCCTGAGGTGAGCGCGCCGGGACGAGTGCGCGTGGTGACCATCGGATGCCTTTCGCCTGGCTGGTAAGGGTATCCTCAGTGTGCGAACTCAAGCGCACTTGAGCGCAACCCCTGGGAACAACCCTCGACGACGAAGACAGACGGGACGTGTGCCGATGGCCGGCGATGCGCGGACATATTCGATCAGCGAGGTGGCGGAGGCATTCGGTGTGTCGGTGTCGGCGCTGCGCTATTACGAGGAAGCAGGTCTCCTCGAATCGACCGGGCGCCGCGGACGGGTCCGCTATTACGACGGTGATGCGCTGATGCACTTGGCGTACATGCAGCTGTGGCGTGAGGACGGCATGATGTCGATCGCGCAGACCCGGGCGGTGCTCGAGGCGTCGACGCTCGATGACCGTCGCGCGGTGATCGACTCGGCGCGTGCGCAAATCCGCCAACGCATTGCCGGACTGCGGCGCGCGGACGCTGTACTCACGCACATGCTCGACTGCAGGACCGACGCGCCGCTGGAGTGCCCGATGACGGGCGATCACGTGCGTCGCAGGGTCGAGGCCGCACTGACGCACGGTGAGGTCGGCGACGGCTTTCTCCCCGATTGAGGCGCCGGTCGCGCGCCGATGGGCCGTGGATGGCGGGGTCAGCCCTCGAATCCGGTGTCCTCGGCCCCCGGTAAGTCGGCCCCCGGTAAATCGGCCATGGGTGAATCGGCCCCCGGCAAGCCGGTCATGGGTGAATCGGCCACAGGTGCCACAGGTGCATTCTGTGCCAGAAAGCCGGTCGTGAGCAGTTCGGTGGTGTGTGCGATGTGGGCTCGTAGCGCCGTCATGCCGCCGTCGACGTCACGTGCGAGTGCGCGGTCGACGAGGAGTCGGTGTTCGGCCAGGAGATCGCGATCCTTCTCCGACCCGAGGGGCCGGGACCACAGCCGGTAGAGCTCGGCCTCGTCGCGCAGTCGGCAGGCCATCGTCGTCAGCCGGCTGTTCGGGCAGCCCGCCAGCAGAGCACGATGGAACTCCGCATGGGCGAGTGCCCACGCATCGGTCACCCGCTGCGGATCGGTTGAGCTGAGGAATGGAGTTCCCTCTAGAATATGGTGTGCTGCAACAACATTCGACTCCCAGGTGAGATCACCACAGGCGATGGCGCGACCGAAGACGAGACCCTCGAGTTCCAGGCGCGCCTCGGTGAGCTCCTCGAGGTGGGTCGGCGACAGGTCTGTCACGGCATAACCCAGGTTCGGTTCGTTAGTGACCAGCCCTTCGGCGGTGAGTCGTGTCAACGCCTCGCGCAGCACGCTCATGCTCGCGCTGTGTTCGGAGGACAACTCGGTGAACTTCAGGCGCCGACCGGGCAGGAGTCGACCGCTGAGGATCGAGCCGCGCAGATCGTCGTAGACGACGTCTACGCGAGTGCGTTTGCCCTGGACTGCGGTCACCCTGCTGAGCCTAATCGGCTCATGCCGGACAGGCAGGCGAACACGCGCGTCCGGGACCGGCTGCGACGGAGATCGGTGTCGAGGATCGATGGCCCCAGAGCAGGAGCTATCAACACGATCGATGCAATAGATCGGATATATGAGCTGTACAGATGACTGTGGCGGATGAATCATGGACGTCAACACCAGAGCACCAGCAACAGCGGAGGTTGAGATGTCGGACCGTACCACCGAGGTCCTCGTCATCGGCGCAGGTCAGGCGGGCATCGCCATGAGCGAGCATCTCGGCGTGCTGGGCGTCGACCACCTGGTGGTCGAACGTGATCGCATCGCCGAGCGCTGGCGCACGTGGCGCTGGGACTCCCTCGTCGCCAACGGCCCGGCCTGGCACGACCGCTTCCCCAACCTCGAGTTCGACATCGACCAGGACGCGTTCGCGACCAAGGACCAGGTCGCCTCCTACATGGAGGATTACGCGGTGAAGATCGGCGCGCCGATCGAGACCGGCGTGGAGGTGACGTCGGTGCGCAAGGCGCCGGGCCGCCAGGGGTACCGCGTCGAGACGTCGGCGGGCACGATCGACGCACGCTTTGTCGTGTCAGCCACCGGACCGTTCCAGAAGCCGATCGTCCCGAGGGTGGTCCCGCAGGATGCGGGGATCCATCAGATCCACTCGAGCTCCTATCACAACCCGGGCGATCTGCCTGCGGGAGCTGTGCTGGTGGTGGGTGCCGGCTCGTCGGGAGTCCAGATCGCTGCCGAGCTGCAGAAGGCGGGGCGCCAGGTCTACCTCGCGGTCGGGCCGCACGACCGTCCGCCCCGTAGCTACCGTGATCGCGATTTCTGTTGGTGGCTCGGTGTTCTCGGCAAGTGGGAAGCGGCGACGCCGCCCGCGGGAGCCGAACACGTGACGATCGCGGTGAGTGGTGCCGAGGGCGGACATACCGTGGACTTCCGCAAGCTCGCCGCAGATGGTGTCACGCTGGTCGGTCGTGCTAACGCTTACGTCGACGGCGTGATGCACTTCGGCACCGATCTGCGGGCCAACATCGAGGCCGGGGACGCGAACTATCTGGGGATGCTCGACGAGGCCGACGCCTACATCGAGCGCAACGGACTCGATCTGCCCGAGGAGCCGCGGGCGCGCATCAGCTACCCCGATCCCCCCTGCATGACCTCCCCTCTCCTCGAACTCGATCTCGCCGACGCCGGTGTCACCTCGATCGTGTGGGCCACCGGATTCGGACTCGACTACGACTGGCTCAAGGTCGACGCACTCGACGACCTCGGCCGTCCGGTGCACCAGCGCGGGGTGTCCCCACAGGCGGGTCTGTACTTCCTGGGACTCCCGTGGCTGTCGCGGCGCGGATCGAGCTTCATCTGGGGTGTGTGGCACGACGCGAAGTACATCGCCGACCAGATCGCCATCCAGCGTGGATATTTCGAGTATCAGGGACACCCACACTCCGCAGATGCACCGGTGACCGATGCACCGGTGACCGGAGCGCCTGTCACCGGTGCGCAGGCCACCGGTCTGGGAGCCGTCGCACCGGCCTGACCGCTCAGCCGTCGGTCGTCGGCGCGGTGCGCAGTTCGTGTTTGCGGATCTTGCCGGTGGCCGTCTTGGGCAGCGTGTCGACGACGACGATCTTCTTGGGGACCTTGAACGGGGCCAAGACCTCCCGGCAGTGCGCGCGGATGCCGTCGGGATCGGCGATGTGTCCGTCGCGTATCACCACGACGGCCGTGACGGCCTCACCCCAGTGCGGATCCGGCCGACCGACCACGGCGCACTCGGCCACCGAGGGGTGCCCCAACAATGCGCGTTCCACCTCCACCGACGAGACGTTCTCGCCGCCGGTCTTCACGATGTCCTTGGCGCGGTCGGTGAACCACACCACGCCCTCGTCGTCGATATACCCGATGTCTCCCCCGTGGAACCAGCCGTGGGCGAAGGCGTGTGTGTTCGCCTCGGCATTGTCGAGGTATCCGTCCATGAGTTGCGGACTGCGATAGACGATCTCGCCCTCTTGGTGTCGTGGGAGCAGCTTTCCGTCGGTGCTCATGATGCGAACATCGCTCATGAGGGTCGGTGCGCCCCATGAATCATCCTTCACACCTTGATGTTCGGGCCACTGTAGTTCCGACGGAGGTGTGGTCTCGGTCTGACCCGAGCCCAGCATGATGTCGGCATTCGGGAAGCGCGATCGCAGGGCGGTCAGCGTCGAGGACGGCATCGGTGCCATCGCGTACAACCCGACGCGGAGATGCGTGGTGTCTGCGTCGTCGATACGCGGGTGGTCGAGCAGCGCGGTCCACATCATCGGCAGCATGGTCAGATGCGACACGCGATGGCTGCAGAACGCCTCGATCACCGCATCGGCGTCGAATCCACGCAGCAGCACAGCGGTCGACCCGGAGAGCAAGGTCGGCATCAGGATCGCGTCGAGTGCGGTGACGTGGAACAACGGGAGCACGATCGGCGTCGCCGACGCCTGTGTCCGTGGTGACATGCCCAGTTGCATACCCGAATTCAGTGCCGAGACGACCGCGGACAGATGGCTGGTGATCACACCTTTCGCGCGCGAGGTGGTGCCCGAGGTGTACAGACAATGCAGCGGGTCACGATCGTCGACCAGGTATTCGGCGACCTCACCGTCGTGGGTGAGCAGAGTTTCCCACGGTTGTACCTGATAGGCGGCTGCGGCGGTCGCGGTTGCAGTAGCGGCGGACGATGCCCCGCCACCGTCGACGTCGATGGCGTACACGGTCTCCACAGACAGGCTCTCGGCGTGGGCACAGGCCTCGGTGAAGTGTCCGAGCAGGTCGTAGTCGACAGCTGCTGCGGTACAGCGGGTCTCGGCGAGTTGTACGGCGATGTCTGCGGCGGTCAGCATCAGATTGACCGGGAACACGGTGATCCCGGCCTTGGCGCAACCGAAGAATGTCACCACGAACTGCCAGCGATTGCGCGAGTGGAGAGCCAGTCGGTCGCCTCGCCGCATCCCGCGCTCGACGAGCGCGTTCGCGACCGAATTGGACAACGACTCGAGTTCGCCGAAACTGACCGTGCGGTCACCGTCCACGATCGCGGGCCGGTCGCCGAAGGTCTGCGCGGCGCGGGTCGGTATGTCGCCCACCACGATCCGATGCGTGAGGTTTCTGGTGAGCTCATCGACCCCGCTCAGGTCGGCACGCATCCGCAGGTCCTCGCTCATCGGTTCAGCTCCCCCGCACCGACCGGCTGCTCGTCGGCGACCGCGGCATTCGTGCGTTCCACGGCGTCGGCGAAGTCCTCGGCGAAGTCGTAGACCACGTCTGCGGCCGAGGACACCTTGGTCATCATGCCGACGCCCTGACCCACCCAGTAGGTGGCCAGCTCCCGGGCCCCGGCCTCTCCGCGTTCGGCGACCACGTCGACGTGACGCAGCGCCGGTTCGCTCAGCAGCCCCTGCAGCGGCATCGGCAGAGGCGACGGCGCATTCGGCGACTCCCAGGCGTCGGTCCAGGCCGAGCGCAGCTGTCGGGAGTACTTTCCGGTGCGGGCCTTGGATCGGACCGTGTCACGTGAGGTCGCGGCGAGGAATTTCGCCACCGTCGCCGGGGCGGTCTCGGCCTCCTCTGTGGTCAGCCACACCGATCCTGTCCACACGCCCTGCGCACCGAGGGCGATCGACGCCGCCATCTGCCTGCCGGTCACGATGCCACCCGCGGCGAGCACGGGGATGTCGGCGATCTCGGCAACGGCGTCGACGACCTCTGGTACCAGCACCATGGTGGACACTTCGCCGCAGTGTCCGCCGGCTTCCGAGCCCTGGGCGACGATGATGTCGACACCCGCCCGCGCCTGCTTGATGGCGTGCTCCTTCGCACCGACCAGCGCCGCGACGGGAATCCCCGACTTCTTGGCCTCCCGCAGCATGTAATCGGGCGGGACGCCGAGTGCGTTGGCGACCAACGCGATCGGATGTGCGAAGGCGACTTCCAGGAGTCGCTCGCCCAGGCCGTCCTCGACCAACGGACGTGTGGTGTCCGACGGTGCCGAGGAGATCCCGTGTTCGGCGAGGAGATCGGATACGAAGGCGCGGTGTTGCTGCGGGATCCGTGCGCGGAGCTCGTCGGCGTCGGTGTGGGTGCCCTGGCCTTCGAAGGTGGCCGGGGCGAGGATGTCGACGCCGTAGGGGCGTCCGCCGATGTGCTCGTCGATCCACGTCAGCTCCTGATCGAGCTCCTCAGGGCTGAACTTCGCCGCGCCGAGTACACCGATGCCGCCGGCCTTGCTGACGGCGACGACGACGTCGCGGCAGTGTGTGAATGCGAACAGGGGAAGGTCGATGCCGAGTTGACGGCAGATCGGAGTGGCCATCGAGGATCTCCTCAGGATGTTGCGGTGAAGTAGTGATGTGGCGGTGAATTCTCGAATGTGAGACGGGTGGATGTGGCGGGTCAACTGTTTCAGACTCCATCGGTCTGAAACAGTGTGAGTATGGCATTCCCGGTGGAGTCTGCGGTGCGAAACTGCCGAATTCCGGCTCGGATCGTGCGCGGTGGCTGCCGACGCAAGGGTCTCGATTCGACCAAAGTCCTGAATGAATCCAAATTGACGGCCATACTGAACCCGTGGCTCCCACACCGGAGTACGCCGACAGGTTGCGTGCAGCTGATCTCCGTGTGACCCGCCCGCGGGTCGCGGTGCTGCATGCTGTCGATCTTCATCCACACGCCGACACCGACACGCTGTATCGCGCAGCGCGAGAAGAACTTCCTGATGTGTCGCTGCAGGCCGTCTACGACGTGCTCGGCGCGCTCGCCGATGCCGGTCTGGTGCGTCGCATCCAGCCGGCCGGTCATGTGGCCCGCTACGAGATCCGCGTCGGTGACAATCACCATCACACGGTGTGCCGCCTGTGCGGCACCATCGCCGACGTCGACTGCGCCGTCGGGGCGGCGCCGTGTCTGACCGCATCAGATGACAACGGCTTCCGGCTCGACGAAGCTGAGGTCATCTACTGGGGTCTGTGTCCGTCCTGCGCGAGAGAGGCCCTGGAAGCCTGATGACCACCTGAATCCCCGACAGCCCCAACTGATTTCCTGACAGCCCCACCCGCCCGACAGCCCCACCAGATTTTCCGACAGCCCGGTACAGCAATCAAGGAGAGGTTCACCGTGTCCGATCAGAACCAGCAAGTCCCCGCCCGGAATGCGCCGCCCGCCCGGTGACCGTGATCCCCATCGGTGAGGCGAACACCGAGCCGGCCCAGAGTGGTTGCCCGATGCACATCCGACCTCCGGTCGAGGGCGGCGGCAACGACCAGTGGTGGCCGGAGAAGCTGAATCTGCGTGTACTGGCGCACAATCCAGATGTCATCCGGCCCCGTGAACCGGATTTCGACTACAACGAGGCGCTCGCCGGACTCGACGTCGAGGCGCTGGTCGCCGACGTGAAGGCGGTCATGACCGACTCGAAGTCCTGGTGGCCTGCGGACTTCGGGCACTACGGACCGTTCTTCGTCCGTATGTCGTGGCACGCGGCCGGCACATATCGCGTTGAGGACGGCCGCGGTGGCGCCGGGACGGGCATGCAGCGGTTCGCGCCGCTGAACAGCTGGCCCGACAACGTCAGCCTCGACAAGGCCCGCCGGCTGCTGTGGCCGGTGAAGAAGAAGTACGGCGCCGCGCTGTCGTGGGCCGACCTGCTGGTGCTCGCGGGCAATGTCGCACTCGAGGACATGGGCTTTGCCACCAAGGGATTTGCATTCGGACGCGTCGACGAATGGGAGGCCGAAGAGGTCTACTGGGGGTCGGAATCGGTGTGGCTCGGAACGAATCTGCGTTATTCGGGCAACCGGCAGCTGGAGAATCCGCTCGCCGCTTCGACGATGGGTCTGATCTACGTCAATCCGGAGGGACCTGAAGGCCAGCCCGACTACATGGCCGCAGCTCAGGACATCCGCGACACCTTCGGCCGGATGGCGATGAACGACGTGGAGACCGCCGCTTTGATCGTCGGCGGGCACACATTCGGCAAGACGCACGGTAACGGTGATGCCGAGAAGCTCGGACCCGAACCGGAGGCATCACCCCTCGAGCAGATGGGCCTGCGCTGGAAGAATCCGCAGGGCACCGGCGTGGGCGTCGACGCGATCACCAGCGGCCTCGAGGTCACCTGGACGCACACCCCGACCAAGTGGGACAACAGTTTCCTGGAGATCCTGTACGGCAATGAGTGGGAGCTCTTCAAGAGTCCGGCGGGGGCCAACCAGTGGCGTCCCAAGGACGGCGGATGGGCGAACTCGGTCCCGACCGCCGACGGGAAGGGCAAGACGCATCCATCGATGCTCACCACCGACCTCACGATGCGCTTCGACCCGGTGTACGGGGAGATCACCCGCCGGTGGCTCGATCATCCGGAGGAGCTCGCCGACGAATTCGCCAAGGCGTGGTTCAAGCTGCTGCACCGCGACCTGGGACCGGCGATCCGCTACCAGGGTCCGCTGGCGCCGGCGGAGACGTTCCTCTGGCAGGACAACGTTCCGGCGCACGAGGGGCCGGTCATCTCCCCCGCCGACGTGGACGCGCTGAAGGCTCAGATCCTGGACTCGGGTCTGAGCATCTCGCAGCTGGTGTCGACCGCGTGGAAGGCTGCGGCGACCTTCCGGGGCAGCGACTTCCGCGGCGGCGCCAACGGTGGTCGGCTACGTCTTCAGCCTCAACTCGGCTGGGAGGCAAGCGAGCCCGGCGAGCTGTCACCGGTCATCGCCAAGCTCGAGGAGATCGCATCCGGCTTCACCGGTGAGAGCGGTGCGACGGTGTCGTTCGCCGATCTGGTGGTCCTCGGTGGCGTGGCAGCCGTGGAGAAGGCCGCCGCCGACGCCGGCGTGGCGGTGCCGGTCCCGTTCACTCCGGGACGTACCGACGTCGGCCAGGATCAGACCGATGTGGAGTCGTTCGCGCATCTGGAACCGAAGTACGACGGTTTCCGCAACTACGAGGCCAAGGGCAATCCGCTGTCGGCCGAGTACAACCTCGTCGACAAGGCGAATCTGCTGACCCTGTCGGCCCCGGAGATGACGGTGCTGGTGGGCGGCCTGCGCGTACTCGGCGCCACGCACGGCGGGAGTTCCCACGGTGTGCTCACCGAGACCCCGGGAGTTCTGACCAACGACTTCTTCACCACGATCTGCGACATGGACGTCGAGTGGAGCCCGTCGGGGGCCGATGACGGCACGTATGTGGGCAAGGATCGCGAGTCGGGTGCACAGAAGTGGACGGCCACTCGCGTCGATCTCGCCTTCGGCGCGAACTCGGACCTGCGTGCCCTCGCCGAGGTGTACGCCGAGGACACCTCGAAGGAGAAGTTCGTCGCCGACTTCGTGGCCGCGTGGACGAAGGTGATGGAACTCGACCGATTCGATCTGGCGTGATCTGACACGTCCGGTCTCACACGATCGGATCTGCGCCCCGGGGTGACAACACCTCGGGGCGCAGACGTCTGCGGTGCCGCCCCGGTGCCGGACTTGCCCCATTTCCGCTCGGTGCCAGCATGATTGATGCCGACACGTGTCCGCGGAACGCGAGCGGGACGGCGTCGGGCGGACGGATCCGGCTGTACCTTCGGTGGCATGACCACGCGAGTGTTCGTCATCTTGTCCGCTGTGCTGACGATGGTCGCCGCGGGGGTGACAGTGCAGCTGCCCGTTGCTTCGGCGCAGGGATGTCCGGACGTTTCGGTGGTGTTCGCGCGGGGCACCGCCGAACCCGGTGGTCCGGTCGGTGTCACCGGCACCTCGTTCGTCGCGGCGCTGCAGACCCAGCTCGGTGCGCGCTCGCTGCGCGTGTACGGGGTGAATTACCCCGCGAGCGCCGACTTCCAGAATCGGCTCGCATTCGCCCAGACCGTGGTCGACGGGATCGATGACACCCAGCGCGAGGTGACCTCGACGGCTGCAGCGTGTCCGCGCACCCGAATCGTGCTCGGTGGGTATTCGCAGGGCGCAGCGGTGGTGGGTTATGCCGCCGGCGACTCGATCTCGGTGAAGCAGCAGTACAGGCGGTTCGCCGCCGACATCCCTGGTCCGCTCGCTCGAGATGTCCGGGGGCACATCGCCGCGATGGTGCTCTTCGCGCCCCCGTCGCACCGCTTTCTCGACGATGCCGGTGCACCGGATCTGACCGTCGACCCCGCGTTGGTTCCGCGAACCGTTCGCTACTGCATCCCGGGCGACACCGTGTGCGACGGTGCCCCCCTGCAACAACCCAACGGCCTGCATGTGCTGTACGCGGTCGACGGGGACACGCTGTCCGCGGCGAGATTCGCCGTCTCGCGGATCTGAGAGGCAGCGTGCACATGCGTCACACACCGACCTCGGCCCCGATGACCCGCGGATACCGCAGCCCCCGAATGCCACAAACTGCCATATTGGCAGAATCTGACATCTAGGCATACAGTGGATCCAGTGTCTGATGATCAACTCTCGCCCCGTGCGCGGCGCCAGCAGAAGTTGCTCATCGACATCTCCGACACCGCGATCCGACTCTTCATCGCACAGGGTTTCCACGAGACCACCATGGACCAGATCGCGGCGGCGGCCGAGGTCTCGGCGCGAACGCTCTACCGCTACTTCCCCACCAAGGAAGATGTCATCACCCCGGCATTGCAGGAGGGGTGGTCACGATATGTGGCGGCCTTCAGCGAACGGCCCGGCGACGAATCGGTGATCGAGAGCCTGCTGGTCTCCGCAGATGCGGCCGCACGTGGCCACGCCGGAGAGCGGACCCGCTCCTTCGTCCGGGAACTGCTCACCTCACCGCCACTGCGGCCAACCTGGTTGAGAATCCAGACGTCGTCTCACGATGCGCTTCGTCCGCATCTGGCACGGCGACTGCACCTCGATGCCGAGTCGGTCCAGGCGCGCGTGGTCGCGGCCTGTGTGGGCGAGGCCAACCGCATCGCGGTCGAGTCCGCGGCGAAGATGCCGCCAGAGCAGTTCGTGTCGGTGTTGCGCGATTGCCTGGAGGCGTTGGGGCCGATGCTCCACCCGCCCGCGCGTGGTCCGGGTGCCGCGCCCGATGTGGTCGCGCTCGAAGCCTGAGCCGAATTGCCGAACGAACAGCGGCACTCCACCGATTTCCCCGATCGGACGTGATCCGATCGACAAGGCCCGGCGATTGTCGGGCCGTCTTGTCCTGAATAGTTCTGATGTCCCAAGGAGATCCATGACGTCTTCACTCACCACGCGGTGGCGAAACACCTACAGCAAGTTGCCACCTGCGGCTCAGATGATCGGCCTGCAGCTGTGGCTGCCGGTGTTCTTCATCACCGCGTTCTGCCTTTGCTACATCATGGCGTTCCATTCGCCCAAGATGCACGACATCCCCGTTGCGGTGATGAACACACCGTCGGCATCGGTGGTGACCGATCGGGTCGACACGGCATCTCCGGGGATGTTCCAGTTCAGCTTCATCTCCGACAAAGACGACGCGATCGAGAGCGTGCGCGCCGGACACAATGCCGCGGCTCTGACCGTCCCGGCGCAGCCGGGGCAGAAGGCGGAACTGGTGATCGCCACCGCGCACCAGTACCAGGCGGCCAGCCTGGTGAAGGTCTCGTTCCAGCAGATCTTCGCGACGTCCGGCGGTGTCCAGATCACCGACATCGCACCGTTGCCGCCATCGGACTCGTTCGGTCAGGGCGCGATGTACATGATGATGTCGTGGTGTATCGCCGGTTACATGGTGGCGATGTTCATCGGCATGATGGGTGCCCCGTTGAGCCACCTCATGCGGGTGGGGATCCTGGTCGGCGGCGCGCTGGTGCTGTCGTTGCTCGCCAATCTGCTTGCCGGACTGGCGATCGGTGTCTACCCGGCAAGTCACTTCGGTGCCATGTTCGGAATCGCCTTCCTGTGGATCCTGGCGATCGGGCTGTTCACCAACGGGTTGTCGTACTTCTTCGGCCGGTTCATCACCGGTCCGGCGCTGCTGTTGTTCGTGTTCTTGTCGATCCCCTCGTCAGGCGCGGCGTTCCCGGCGTGGATGGTGCCGTCGTTCTTCGGGCATCTGCAGCCCTACGTGGTGGGTCACGGCATCACCGAGATGATCAAGCGTCAGCTCTACGGCGTGGGCGCGCCCTACTGGCAGGGGTTCCTGCTGATGGGGGTGTACGCACTGATCGGTGTGGTCACGATGTTCATCGGCAAGCGCTGGCGTGAATCGCGCGAGGTCGACCGGATCCTGGCGGGCAAGACCACCATGATGGCGGCCGCACAGGGCGGCATGATGCGCCACGGTATGGCCAATCGAGCACAGGTGCTGCGCCACCACGGGATCGATCCTGACACCGGTAAGCCGCTGTTCAAGGCCGATGACGATGAGGCCGGCGACGGTGAGCAGCACGGGCAGTCGTCGACAGCACGCGACGACTCCGAGGACACCGGACGGTCCGACGGCGACAAGAGCCATCACGACAACAGCCACCGCGACGACAACGGGTACGACGACAACGGTTACGACCCGATCACCGATCTGGAGAACTCGGTGTCGGTCGACATGATGACCAACGGGGGTCGCAGCCTCGGTCTCGGTCAGATCGACCGTGAATACGATGCGCGCACCGCGGCCAAGCGTTCGGGCAACTGGGTCACCCTGAACGACGGGGGTTCCCGGACCCGCCCGTCGACCGCTATCGATACCGGCGACGGCGCCACCGACACTGCGCAGTCACGTGCCGCCGATGCTGAGCGCAGCGACGATGGCCGCGGCGACGCTGACGACAGGGCCGAGGATCGCGAAGCCGAGATGTCGTCGAACGGTGCGCGCGGTCGCCACGAAGGGCGGTGATCGCCGGAACTGCGCCGATGTGAACACGGTCGCAGCCAGCAGCGGCCCTGTCGCGGTGCGTACACGGCTCTGCCGTTGCCCGGGGGCCTACTGTAGAGCTCATGGTGATGGCCGATCGACCTGAAGTCGAAACCGCTTCGGCGCCGGTGACCGCTCTGACGATCGCCGGGCTCGGCGAGAGCATGCTCAACGGGCTGGCGCGGGTACCCTTCCGCAAACCGTGGAAGGGACCTTCGGGGCTGTTGGACAACCTCGGGCAGTCGGTCACCCGGCAGGCGGTCCGCTCGTTCATGGGGTACTCGATGGGACTGCCCATCGAGGAGTTCCGGTCGATGGAGAAGATCCTCGACACGATCTGCCGCGTCGTGGTGCCGCCGTTCGTCGGGCTCACCGACGGTGTGGAGATCAAACGCGACACCATCGGCGGTGTTCCCGGTCTGTGGTGCCGCGCGAAGGCGAGCACCGACGAATACGTCGACGACAGCGGCGAGAAACAGACCATCGGCGCGACGATCCTCTACCTGCACGGCGGCGGCTACATCGGGACGTCGCCGATCATGTACGCGGCCTTCGCCGCGTCACTGGTCGACGTGACCGGTGCCGAGGTGTTCATCGCCGACTACCGGATGGCGCCCGAATTCCCGTTCCCGGCCGGTGTCCTCGACGCCGCCGATGTCTATCAGGGTCTGCTCGACCGCGGGGTCTCCCCCGACCACCTCGTGATCGCCGGCGACTCCGGAGGCGGCGGGCTGGCCACCTCACTCATCGGCTATCTGCACACCCACAACCGCCCGATGCCCGCGGCAGTGGCGTTGTTCTCCCCCGAAGTCGACCTCGACCTCGACCATCCCTCGATCACCGAGAACGCGCAGTTCGACATCCTCCCGTGGAACGTTCCGGTCACCCCGTATCTGCATGGCGTGCAACCCAACGACGGGCGGGTCTCGGCGATCTACGCCGAACCCGACCCGGAATGGTTTCCCCCGACGTTCATCTGCTGGGGATCCGACGAGATGTTCCGCGACGGGATCCGCGAATTCACCGAGAGTCTCAAGAAGGCTGGTGTACAGGTGGAGGAGATGGAGGAGTACGGCATGTTCCACGTCTTCCCGATCCTGATGCCGTGGGCCGAGTCGTCCAAACGGGTGTTCCGGCGACTGTCGGAACTCGCGAGCACATACGTGAAGGAAGACCCGAACGCCGCACAGACGCACTGAATCGCCACGGCGGCCGGGTTCATCACCCGACCAGGAGAAGGGAACAACACAGTGAGTGACAACGACGTGCGCATGATCGTGCTTTCCACAGACGATCTCGACGCATCGATCAAGTTCTACACCGAGACAGTGGGGATGACGCTGAAGTTCCGCGACGGCGCGCATTACGCAGCGCTCGACGGCGGTTCGGTGACGCTGGCCCTCGCAACGGACGTGGACCATCCGATTCCCGGTCAGGTGGTCGTCGGCATCAAGACCGACGATGTAGACGGGAGTGCCAAGGCGGTTGAGGAGAGCGGCGGGGGAATCGTGAAGGGGCCCTACGACGACGCGCACGAACGCCGCGCCGTGGTCTATGACAACAAGGGCAACGGGCTGGTGTTCTACAGCCCGCTCGCCCGCTAGGCCGCAGTCTCGTCGCACCTGAGATGACGTCACAGCCATGTCGCTGAATGCCCGGGAGCGGCACCGCACGAGCGACGAGCTCGGCGCGAATCTCGTCATCTCCGGTCTGACGACCGAGGAGTTGCGCCAACGTCTCGGGTTCACCACCGGTCAACTCGACGCCGCAATGGCCGCGCGCACGAGCGATCCTGCCGAGGTGTGGCTTGTGCGCGACTACCTCGAGAGCGTGATCGCGCGCCGTGGCGCAACCCCGTTCCCCTATTCGGTGCTGACCGAGGATGCACGTCGGATGGCGCAGATCTGGTTCGATCTCGCGACGCCTCCGCCACCCGAGCCCTGACCCGTCCCCTTCTGGCGTCCTGCCCCTCGAATGGCCGGCCTGTCCGTTGCGGCATACCCGATACGCGCGAATCGGACGAAACGCCTTTGGTTGCAGCATGATTGGTCAATCTCGGTCGACGCTCGACGTCAGCGGGATCGCGCTGTGGATGCGTACACTCGGTCGTGATGGAGACGTTCACCAAGCGAACCACCGGTCGTCCGGCTCACTGGGAGGTCGCGGGCCTGTCCTGGCTGGCCGAGCAGAAGTCTGCCGGCGGGGCGGATGTGGTCGAGGTGGTCGGGCTCGACAGCGGCGGATTGACCGAGTCGCGGGTCGTCGAGACCGGCGCGTCGCCGGACGCCGCGTCAGATTTCGGTCGTCGCCTGGCCGTTACCCACGATGTGCACGACGTCAACTGGGGTGAGGGCCCCCGCGGCTGGGAGGGCAGCGGCTACCGCGGACCCAACCAGCGCCTGCTCGACCTCCCGCTGACACCTCAGGAGAGCTGGGGAGTCATGTACGCAGAGAATCAGCTGATGTCGCTGGTACCCGACGCGGGATATGACGCGACAGGAGTTGCGGTCTTCGAGCGTCTGGCGCAGCGCCTCCGCGACGGCGAGTTCGAGACCGGCGACTCCCCCGCACGCCTGCACGGTGACCTGTGGTCGGGCAACCTCATGTGGACCTCCGACGGATGTGTACTCATCGACCCCTCGGCGCACGTCGGTCACCGAGAGACCGACCTCGCTGCGCTGGCGTTGTTCGGCTGCCCCTATCTCGACCGGATCATCAACGGCTACAACGAGGTTCATCCACTCGCCGGTGGCTGGGGTGAACGAGTGCGGCTGCATCAGCTGTCGATGGTCCTCATGCACGCGGTGGTGTTCGGCGGCGGGTACCGGCGTGAAGCGCTCGAGATCGCGCGCGCATACGGGTGAATGTATATGGCGCGCAACGCCTGACAGCCGCGGGCCCATGTCGGAGTGCATCGATCGATTCGGCGATGGCCGAGGAGACGACTGCGGAGAAGACGACAACGAAGGAGAAGAGAACATGGCAGATGCTTTCCTCAACAAGGTTGCATTGGTAACCGGCGGCGCGTCGGGTATCGGCAAGGCGGTGGCGGTGGCGCTGGCCGCGCAGGGAGCCGCGGTCTCGGTGGCCGACCTACGCAAAGATGCGGCGCAGGATGTGGTCGAGGAGATCACCGGCGCCGGTGGTACAGCCGTGGCCGTGGAGGTCGACGTATCCGACCCGGCGCAGGTCAAGAACGCCGTCGACCAGACGGTGAGCGCATTCGGCAAACTCGACCTCGCGCTGAACAACGCGGGTATCTCCGGACCCACCGGACTGCTCGGCGACTACGACGACTCCGACGGCTTCGCCGCGTACAAGAAGCTGATCGGGATCAACCTCGACTCGGTGTATTTCGGTATGCGCTACGAGATCCCGGCGATGCTCGCTGCCGGCGGTGGTGCGATCGTGAACACCTCCTCGATCCTCGGTGTGGTCGGCGAACCGACCGCGACGCCGTACACCACGGCCAAACACGGTGTCGCCGGGATGACGAAGGCGGCCGGCGCCGGCTATGCCGCCCAGGGCATCCGCATCAACTCCGTGCATCCGGGCTACATCGAGACCCCGCTGCTGGCGAACATGGATCGTGACGCCTACAACGGGCTGGTCGCCAAACATCCGATCGGCCGTCTGGGCACGGTCGAGGAGGTCGCGAATATGGTCCTGTTCCTGCTGTCGGACACGTCCACCTTCATCAACGGTGCGCAGTTCGTGGTCGACGGCGGCTACACAGCGGTCTGACGAACGGCACGCGGGACCGTCCCGGCGAAACGACGGCGTTGCCGGGGAGCTGATCGTCGCCGGGGAGCTGATCGACCGGTGGTGCCTGAATCGGCAGTGCTGTCAGCGGCAGTTCGGGAGCCGCCGCGCGGGACCGCGACGCCGCGCGCCGCAGCGACAGGACTGCGGCGACGTTGGACGCGACGATCAACGACATCCCGATCCATTCGTGGGCGGTGAGGTACTCGCCGAGGGTGACCATGCCCAGTAGTGCGGCCCACACCGGGTTGAGGCTGGTGAGGGTGGCGAACAGCCCGGGGTCCGCACGCCGAAGTGCCAGCAGGTCGACGGCGTAGGGAATCGCGGAGGCGAGAATGCCCGCTGCCACCGCGTATCCCAGCGCTGCGCCGTGCAGTCGCCCTGACACGATGAGCGCGACCGTCAGCGGCGCATACACCACCGCGGCGATCATGGTGGCCAGTGCTGTGCCGGTGATACCCGCAACCCGCTGCCCGAGAACCTGATTGAGGACGATGTAGTTCGCCCAGCAGGCGGCTGCCACCAGCGCCAGTCCCACCCCGAGGTAGTCGGTGGACGGGCCCGGGAGCACCAGAACGTAGACGCCGAGGGCGACGATCACCGCCAGCAGACCTTCGCGTGATCGCCGGAATGCCCACAGCGCCACCGCCAGTGGCCCGAGGAATTCCAGCGATACCGCCAGACCGAGGCCGACCCGCTCGATAGCGGTGTAGAGGGCGAGGTTCATCACACACACGGTCGCCGCGAGCGCGAGGATCGGCCACCACTGGGCCCACCGGAGTCCGCGAACCGTCGGCCGACCCACGATCCCCAGGGTCACGGCGGCGATGAGCTGGCGGACCGCCACGACGCCTGCCGGGCCGATCGCCGGGAAGGCCAGCGCGGCCAGCGCGGCACCCGTCTGATTACTGAGGCTGCCCGTCAGCGACAGCCCGACACCCGCTGCGGTCTCCCGCGAGGAACGCGCCGAGCCCGCCGAGACCGGGGTCGGCGCATCGTTGGTGTGCGACTCGATGGTCATGACAGATGAGTGTGGCCGGTGCCCGACCGGCTGCAAAATGATCGCTGCGCACCAGCTATACCATTTGCGTATGGGACTTCAGATCCGCCACCTGCGTGCCTTTCTGGCCGTGGTCGAGGAGCGCACCTTCACCGACGCGGCCCTCGTGCTCGATCTCTCGCAGGCCGCGGTCTCACGGTCGGTGGCCGCGCTGGAACGGGAATTGGGGGTGCGACTGCTCGAACGGGGCCTGCGCGAGACCACGCTGACCGAGGCGGGCAAGCGGATCATCGGCCCGGCACGGCGGACGCTGGCCGAGGCCGACTCGATCGTCACCGCACTCGACAGCTACGCCACCGAGGTGCGTATCGGCTACTCATGGGGTGCGCTGGGAGCACACACGGTGACCGTCGGTGACGAGTGGACTGCCCGGCATCCCGATCGCGAACTGCTGTTCGTGCAATCCGATTCCGCGGTCGCGGGCCTGACGGAGAAATGGGTGGATTTCGCCGTCCTGCGTCGTCGCGCCCAGAATCGTCGGGTGCACGCCGAACGTGTGGGTACCGAGCCGCGGCATGCCGCGTTGTCGACGCGCGACCCGCTGGCACGTCGGCGTCGACTGGACCTGGCCGACCTGGCTGATCGGACTGTCGCGGTCGATCCCCAGTCGGGCACCACCACACCGGAGCTGTGGGCAGGGACCGAGGGACCAGCTCATGTGCGCCGTACCCACAACGTCGACGAATGGCTCACTCTCATCGCCGGCGGACGCGCGGTGGGCATCACCCCCGAGGCCACAGTGGGTCAATATGCGCGGACCGGGGTCACCTACCGCCGCTTACGCAACGTGCCGCCGGTCGAGGTGTGGCTGGCATGGCGTGAGGGCGACGAGCCCGCCGACGCACAGGAACTCGTCGAGATCATGCGGCAGGCCTATTCGGTCTGAGCGGGTGTTCTGACCCTGCAGCCTGGACTCCTGCGGCCGGTACGAGCCGAGTCCCCATGGCGGAGGCCACCGATCGTCCCCGTGGCGGAGGCCACCGATCAGCTCGGTGGCGGAGGCCACTTACGTTGCCCCTCAACGGTTGTCGGGCCGCAGAGGCTCAGGTAGCTCGGTGGACAACACGATCTTTCCGTGGGTGTGTCCGGTGTCGAGTTCAGCGTAGGCCTCACGGACCGACTGCAGCGGATACACCGCGGCGACCGGCATCCGCACCGCGCCCCAGGCGACCAGCTCAGCGATCGCAGACAACACGGTCGTCGACGAACCCTCGGCGTTGCCCACCGACCGGACTCCGAACCGATCGACGGCGGCGAAGTCGGCGATCGTGTCGATGCGGCTGGTGTGGACTCCGAGTGACAGCGCGAGTTCCACGTAGCCGCTGCCGTGGGTGTCCAGAAAGGCGGTGATGCCGCTCGGGGCGGCGTCGCGCAGCCGGTCGGCGAGGCCGTCGCCGTATGCGACGTGGTCCACGCCCACCGACCGCAGATACGCGGCCGACGACTGACCGGCGATCCCGATGACGCGTGCGCCGGTCCGCGCGGCGAGCTGCACGGCGAGAAAACCGACCCCGCCGGCCGCGCCGCTCACCGCGAGCGTGTCGGATCCGTTGAGCCGCAGAGAGCGGACCGCGGCATAGGCGGTGGTCCCGGCGACGAACATCGAGCCGGCCCGGTAGAAATCGAGTGTCGGCGGCTTGACGATCACATGCGCGGCGGGCAACGCCACATGGTCGGCCTGCGACGAACGTTCGTCCGACCATCCCATCACCTCGCTGCCCACCGGCGGGGCCCCGTCGGCGTCGGGTGCGGCGGCGGCGACGAGTCCGGCGACATCGCTGCCCTGTCCGGAGGGGAAGGTCGACGGAAACCTGGTGGCCAGTTCACCACGGCGGATGCGGGATTCGCCCGGGTTGATACCCGCTGCCAGTACCCGCACGAGCACCTGCCCCGGGCCCGGCGTCGGTATGGGCACCTCGGCGATGTGGAGCTGGTCGACCGATCCGTAACCGTCGAGCTGTACGCGCCTGCTCACGACTCGACGCTACCTGCCTCAGGCCGGTCGGTCCCCCGTGTTCGCGGCAGCGTCACCGATCGCCTGGTCGAGAATGGCCAGCCCCAGATCGAGTTCGGCGTCAGAGGCGTTGAGCGGCGGTGCGATTCGGAAGATACCGCCCATACCCGGCAACTGGACCACGTTCATGTGCAAACCGAGTTCCAGACACCGCTCGGTGATCGCCGCGCCCAATGCGTCGCGCCCGGTGGCGACCGCCGATCCCCCAGCGTCCTCGGGTGTCACGAGCTCGATGCCCTGCAGCAACCCCCGCCCGCGCACATCCCCCACCACCGCGTGGCGCGAGGCTATGTCGGTGAGTCCGGTGCGCAGCCGGTCCCCCGACCGTGCGACCTGTTCGGCCATCGAGTCGCGCTCGAGGATGTCGAGCACGGTGTTGCCCACCGCGGCGACCAGTGGATCGGACACGTGCGTGGTGAAGAACAGGAAACCCCGTTCGTGTGCGGCGCGTTCGATCTCCGGCGACGTGATCATCGCCGCGAGCGGCAATCCCGCGCCGAGGGTCTTCGACAGCGTCAGGATGTCGGGGACGATGCCGTCGCGTTCGAAGGCATACCAGTCACCGGTGCGACACAGTCCGGTCTGTGCCTCGTCGACGATCAGCAGCATCCCCCGCTCCTCGCATTTGCGTTTCAGCGCAGCGAGATAGCCCTGGGGAAGGTCGATGATGCCGCCGGAGGACAGGATCGGTTCCACGATCGCGGCGGCGAGCGCGCCCGTCGATTGTGCGTCGACCATGTCGAAGCCCATGTCGAGCTGGCGCTGCCAGTCCAGGCTGCCGTCGGGATGGGTGAACGTGGGGTGAAAGGCGTCGGGTGTGGGCAATGCGAAGTTGCCGGGGGCCACCGGACCGTAACCGCGTCGGCCCGAACTGTAGGTGGCGGCGACCGCGCCCTGGGTCATGCCGTGCCACGACCGTGAGAACGACACCACCTCATGGCCGCCGGTGACGAGCTTGGCCATTCGAAGCGCGGCCTCGTTGGACTCGCCACCGGTGGTCAGCAGGATGACCTTCTCCAGCGGCTCGGGAAGTGTCTGCGCGAGACGGCGACTCAGATCGACAACCGGGCGCGAAAGCATCCCGCTGAACAGGTGATCGGCCGTTGCCATCTGGCGTGTCACGGTGGCCACGATCTCGGGATGGGAATGACCGAGGATCGCCGACATCTGGCCCGAGGTGAAGTCGAGGAGTGCGCGACCGTCGGCGGTGTAGACGTAGCTGCCGGAGGCGGACTCGATGATCTCGGGGCTGAACGAGCCGCCGTAGCGGATCACGTGACGATCCACATCGGACCAGAACGCCGACTCGTCGGCGGATCGGGTGGGGGCCGGTGTCTCGCGTCGAATGTGCGTACCCTGTCGGACTGCCATCGTCCCAACCTAGGGGCTCGGTGCAGGCCGCGTCCACGCGAGAGGTCCACGCAAGAGGTCCACGCGAGAGGTCCACACAAGACGTCCACGTGAGAGGCCTGCCGCGCACAACGACCGGTGGCTGGATCGTCAATCGACGCATGAGGCTCAACCGAGGTATGGGGCTCAACCGAGGTATGGGCTCAGGGGTCACGTGTAGCGTCGAAAACAACGACGCTATGGAGGTGATCGACATGTCCACCCATCAGACATTCGTGATCGTGGGCGGCGGTCTCGCCGCGGCCAAGGGCGCAGAGGCGCTGCGCGCCAATGATTTCGACGGAGATGTCGTCCTGATTGCCGGAGAGGACCGACTTCCCTACGAGCGGCCACCGCTGTCCAAGGAGTTCCTGGCGGGTAAGCAGAAGATCGCCGATTTCACCACTCACGACGCCGATTGGTATCGCGACAACAAGATCAACCTGCGCCCCGGTACACGCGTCGAATCGATTGATCGCGGCGCCAAGACCGTCACTTTGCCCGACGAGTCGACGGTGCATTACGACAAGCTGTTGCTCGCCACCGGATCGTCGTCGAGGCGTCCCGATCTGGCGGGAATCGACGCCGATGGCGTCCATCTGCTGCGCACCTACGACGAGGCGGAGGCGCTGTCGAAGGCGTTGGAGTCCACCGAACACCTCGCCATCGTCGGCGCGGGGTGGATCGGGCTGGAGGTGGCGGCGAGCGCGCGCGGACGCGGAGTCGAAGTGACCGTGATCGACCCGGCCGAACTGCCGTTGCGCACGGCGCTGGGTCCCGAGATGGGTGAGGTGTTCGCGGCTCTTCACCGCGATCACGGGGTGGATCTGCGACTGTCGACCAGTGCCGACGAACTGGTTGTCGAGGGCGGTGCGGTGACCGGTGTGAAGCTCAGCAGCGGTGAAACCGTCTCGGCCGACACAGTTCTGGTGGCGGTGGGAGCCGCTCCCGATGTGGCGCTGGCTGAGCAGGCCGGCCTCGACCTCGACCTCGGCGGTGTGGCGGTGGACTCCTCACTGAGGAGCAGTGACCCCGACATCTTCGTGGTCGGCGACATCGCAGCGGCGCAGCATCCGATCCTGGGTGAACGAATTCGGGTGGAGCACTGGGCCAATGCGCTCAACCAACCCGCAATCGCGGCGCTGGCCATGCTCGGTCAGGACGCGCAGTACGAGAATCTCCCCTACTTCTTCACCGACCAGTACGAGCTGGGTATGGAGTACTCGGGATACGCGCCCACCTACGACAAGGTGGTGGTGCGCGGTGATCTGGACAGGCGCGAGTTCGTCGCGTTCTGGGTGGACTCGGCGGGCAGTGTGCTCGCCGGTATGCAGGTCAACATCTGGGATGCGCTCGACGATGTGAAGCGACTGGTGGCCGCGCAGTCCGCTGTCGACCTGGTCAAGCTGGCCGACCCGGACGTGGCACTGGGCGATCTGTGACCGTGACCCCAGACCGCACGGGGTGTCAGCAACTCACTGACCCGAGGCTCACTGACCTGAGATTCACCGACCTGATTTGAGTCGCTTGGCGGCCGTCGTCGCCAGCACGTCGGCGCGTTCGTTGTTGACGTCGCCGGCGTGGCCCTTGACCCACCGCCACTCGACGTCGTGTCGTTTGGTGAGGTCGTGCAGTTCACGCCACAGCTCGGCGTTCTTGACCGGCTTCTTGTCGCGGGTCTTCCAGCCGTTGGCGATCCATCCGTTGATCCACTGGGTGATGCCGTTGCGCACATAGGTCGAATCGGTGTGCAGGACGACCCGGGTGGGACGGGTCAGCGCTTCGAGTCCGCGGATGGCCGCGGTGAGTTCCATCCGGTTGTTGGTGGTGTCGGGCTCGGCGTCGGAGAGTTCCTTCTCATGCTCGTTGTAGCGCAGCACCGCCCCCCACCCGCCCGGTCCGGGATTGCCCAGACATGCGCCATCAGTCCACATCTCGACGACCTGGGTGGTCGCTGACGGCTCGGTGCGTGGGGACTCGGTGTTGTCATCGGGCATGACTGGTGACGATACCGGGCCCAATCAGCTTGCTCGTGGGGGCCGCTCACCCGTCCGGTGCTGTGGAGGAGTGCTTGGCGCCGAACAGTCGAGGTCGGCGGTCGGCGGGGATCAGCGGGTAACAGAGCAGTCCGATCAGTGCTGCGGTGAAGTGACCGACGTCGGTGAACGTGACATCGCCGAACAGCGGGATGGCGAGAAAGCCCACCACAACGACGACATAGACGAAGCACCACGGTCTGCGGATGTGGTAAGTGAGGATGCCGGCGACACCGGCGAGTGCATAGCTGACGCCGAAGTCGAGGACGTAGGCCTTGGACATCGGTTCGGCGCCCTCGCGGATGGCCAGCGACAACAATCCCTGGCTGATCAGGGTGGCCCCGATATGCGTGATGAGGCACACCGCCAGCCACCGCACCGTACCCAGCCACCGTTCGACCGGTACGTGAAAGATGTTGTAGAGCACGAAATAGGCGAACCAGTAGGCGCCGTCGAGCCAGAACAGGCTCGACCACAGCACACGGACCGGGTGTCGGGTCAGCTCAACCAGATTGGTGGAGCGTGCGGCGAGGATGTGGTGGACCGCATCGGCAGGCAGGACGTGCTGAAGGATCGTGGTCACCAACAGGACTGCCAGCCACGTGTAGGTCCCGGGTGCGCTGCGGATCACGCGACCGACCCATGTGCCCACGTCGGTCACCCTGTGCGCGAGCGTCATCGGTCTGACTGGCTCTCGCCGGCTGCTCCGGTATCCGTCGATGTACCGATCTCACTCGAGGCCCCGGAGTTGCCGTCGGAGTCGCCGTCGATGCCCGAATGCTGCGCCTGTGTGCGCCGCTCGGCGACCCCTCGTCGCCGCCGGTCGCGTCGGTTGGCCACCACACTCGACAGGAAGGCCGCGCCGATGAATGCGATGCCGATCAGGCCGGTCACCACATCGTTGATGTGATGGGAGATGGTGATGAACAAGATGATCGCGAGCGCGCCGATCGCCCAGTGCGCACCGTGTTCGAGATAGCGGTACTCCGAGAGGGTGCCGGCGCGGACCAGATAGACGGTGAGTGATCGAACGAACATGGCGCCGATGAACCCGAGTCCGAGCGCGATGATGATCGGGTCGGCGGTGATCGCGAATGCGCCGATCACCCCGTCGAACGAGAACGACGCGTCGAGCACCTCGAGGTAGAGGAACAGGAAGAACGCGGCTCGACCGGTCGCCTTGACCACCGATCCGTCGCCGCTGGTCCCCTCTGCGAACCGGTCGGTGTGGAACAGTGAGGCGAGACCGTTGACCACGAGATAGGTGACGATTCCGAGGATCCCGGCGATCAGCACCGTCGAGCGATGCAGATCGGGTGCCAGGTACTCGGCCACCAGCACCAGGGTGATGAGCGAGAGAACCACGGGAACCTGTTGCAGTCGACCGACCGCGGCGAGTGGACGTTCGATCCACGACAGCCAGGTGACCTCGCGCGGGGTGAACAGGAAGTCGCAGAACAGCATGAACAAGAACATGCCGCCGAATGCGGCGATCTGCGGGTGTGCGTCGGTGAGGATCTTCTCGTAACTCGGCGATCCGTCGGCGAAGGTGTCGGCGCCGTTGGCTGGTGGGTTCATCGCGAGGTCGAAGGCCTCGACCGGATTGAGTCCCGAGGTGATCCACACGATCACCAGCGGGAACAGCAGCCGCATGCCGAACACGGCGATCACGACACCGACAGTGAGGAAGATCCGCTGCCAGAAGTCGCTGAGGCGTTCGAGAATCGTGGCGTTGATGACAGCGTTGTCGAACGACAGCGACACCTCGAGCACGCCGAGGATGACCGCGAGGGCGACCGCCTCCCACCCGCCGTAGACGAATGCGACCACGAGGGCGATCAGCGAGACAACGATCGACGAGGCGAAGACACGCAATGCCATGGTCACGTCCTCGATATCGCGTCGCTGCTCATCGCATCCGTTCGGCGTCGCGGGCGAGCACCAGCAACTCATCCGACAGGCCGCTGAGTTCGTCGCGATCGGCACCTTCGGTGATCGCGGTGGCGAGATCCTCGGCCGCGCACCGCAGCATGAACAGGCGGTCGAGCATGTCTTGAGCTTCCTGCGCGGACAGGATCACCGAATCCTCGGCCAACGAGGTGCCGGCGACGGCGTTGCGCTGTTCGTAGGCTCGCTGCCGGCAGGACTGCCGGCAGTATTTGCGCCTGCGCCCGGTCTCGGAGTCGGTCATCTCGCGCCCGCACCACGCGCAGGCGTAGGGGCGTCGCGTGGCTCGGGTCATCGTGGCCGCCGACCCGACGAGAACGTGCACCCTGTCATGATCCCCGACCGTACCGGCGATCCGCGTCGGGGTGGTGCACGGCCCATCGTGTCGGCAGAGGTCGCCGACCTCGACGTGGTGGCGACCGTCATGACATATCACGGGTAGAATAAGCCGGGCTGTTCGCGCGGCGACACGGGTCGTCGGCGCTCGCGCCGGGCGAGTCCGCAGATGCGGCAGCTCCCCACGCCCGGATCGACACTTCTCGGCGAGACACCTCGCCGAGGAAATACCACACCAGGGTGCGCGCGTTCTGGCAAGTGGATTTGGAAGAGAGGACACAGCAATGGCAGACCGAGTTCTTCGGGGAAGCCGTCTCGGAGCGGTGAGCTACGAGACAGATCGCGATCATGACCTCGCTCCCCGACGCATCGTGCAGTACCGCACCGACAACGGAGAGATCTTCGACGTCCCCTTCGCCGACGACGCGGAGGTTCCCTCGAAGTGGCCGTGCAAGAACGGCATGGAGGGGACCATCCTCGAAGGCGCCGAGCCGGAGGAGAAGAAGGTCAAGCCGCCCCGTACACACTGGGACATGTTGCTCGAACGTCGCAGCGAGGAGGAGCTCGAGGTGCTTCTCAACGAGCGTCTGGACCTGCTCAAGCAGCGTCGGCGCGGAGTGGGTAACTGAGCCCCTGACCTACGGGCCCCCTGACCTATCGAGCACGCTGACCCATCGAGCCCTGACCTGGTGGCCAGGTGGGAGTTCAGGTGATCTGAACGACGCCGCAGCCCCGGCATCACGGACTCACGATGTGTCAGAAAGGGCCCGGCTTCGTCGAAGGACGAAGCCGGGCCCTTTCTCGTATGTGGTTGCCGTCGGGTGAGTGATTGCCGCGGGGGTGATTGCCGCGGGGGTGATCAGCCCTGACGCCGTCGCAGTGCGGAGCGCACCTGTTCGACGCGTCGCTGCAGACCCCACCGGGCCACCTTGGTGAAGGCCTCGCCCATCACGCTCCCGCTCATCTTCGACTCGCCGATCTCGCGTTCGACGAAGGTGATCGGCACCTCGGCGACCGCGAAGCCTTCCTGGACGGTGCGCCAGGCCAGGTCGATCTGGAAGACGTAACCGTGGGATTCGATGCTGTCGAGGTCGAGCTTCTCGAGGACCTCACGACGGTAGGCGCGGTAGCCGGCGGTGATGTCGTGGATCGGTGCCCCGAGCGCCAGCCGGGCATAGGTGTTGGCGCCTTTGGACAGCAGTTCCCGCTGGATCGGCCAGTTCACCAGTGCGCCGCCGGGGACGTATCGGGAACCGATGACGAGGTCGTAACCCTGGTTCACGCGGTCGAGGAGACGGTGCAGCTGCTCGGGTCGATGACTGCCGTCGGCGTCCATTTCCACCAGGACTCGATAGCCCCGCGACAGCCCCCACTCGAAACCCTCGACGTAGGCGGTGCCCAACCCGTTCTTCTCGCTGCGGTGCAGCACGTGGACGAGGTCGTCGGCTGCGGCGATCTCGTCGGCGACCTCACCTGTGCCGTCGGGGCTGCCGTCGTCGACTACGAGAACCGCAACCGAATCGAGTGCGGCGCGCAAGCGCTCCAGGATCTTCGGCAGATTCTCGCGCTCGTTGTATGTCGGGATGATGACGAGAGCGCCGTCTCCCCCCGGACCCACGACTGCGGTCGTACCGTGGCGGTCGCCGCTCGTGTCGGGCCCGTCAGTCCCGGCTGCCATCGAACTCCTTCGCGGTAGCGTGCTGCGCCCGCGAGCCGGGCGCCGTTGATCCGGATGCCGCCGTACCGGGCGGATCGGTGTGGTCGTCGTGGCTGCTGCGCCGCGTACGCAACCGCAGTCCGATGACCGTTAGAAGCCCCGCCAGCGTACACACCACGACGACGATCTCAGGAATCTGCCCCAGCACGTCGGAGATGGTCTTGTCGGTGTGCAGGGGGATCTCCGCCTCGAGCATCGCGGGGACGAAGAACCCACTCCTGCTCGAGGTCGAGCCGTCGGGTGACACCACTGCGCTGACGCCGGTGGTGGCGGCGACGACGACGGCCCGACCGTGTTCGACGGCGCGCACCTGCGACATGGCCAGCTGCTGGTAGGTCATCTCGGTGCGGCCGAAGGTGGCGTTGTTGGTGGGGACCGAGAGGAACTGCGCGCCGTGGTCGACGGATTTGCGGGCCGAACGGTCGAATGCGACCTCCCAGCAGGTGGAGATGCCGACGGTGACCGGGTCGCGGCCGGTGATCGGCACCGACACCACACCGGGCCCGTGACCTGGCTGGAAGTGTCCGGCCTGGTCGGCATAGGACGAGAAGAGCCGGAAGAACGACCGCATCGGGAGGTATTCGCCGAAGGGCTGGATGATCTGCTTGTCGTACCGCGCGATCGGCCCGCGGGCGCCGTCCCAGACGAGGACCGAGTTGGTGGGTCCGGGCTCGCCGTCGACCAGCGTGCCGACCATGATCGGTGCCCCCACCGCTTCCGACGCCCCGGAGATCTCGTCGGCGGCGTCGGAGTTGACGGTCGGGTCGATATCGGAGGAGTTCTCCGGCCAGATGACGATGTCGGGGCGTGTAGCCTGCCCGCTGTTGATCCGATCGGCCAGGGCGAGGGTCTCACGGATGTGGTTGTCGAGAACCGCTCGTCGCTGCGCATTGAAGTCGAGGCCGAGCCGGGGAACGTTGCCCTGGATGGCCGCCACGGTGATCGTGTCGTCGGAGTGATTCGCGTGGTGGACCGGTGCCCACATGATCGCGGCACAGATCGGCCCGGCGAGTGTGGCGATCACCGCGGTGATCGCGCCCACGCGCACGAGCGGCTGGTCGCGTCGGCGCCGCAGTACGAGGACGGCGATGAGCGAGGCGAGTCCCGCGCCGGTGAGTGCGACCGCGAAGGACAGTCCCGGCACGCCGAACAGTGCGGCGACCGGCAGGAGCGGACTGCCGATCTGGCTGAATGCTGCTCTCCCCCAGGGGAATCCGCCGAACGGGAACGCTGAGCGTGCCCATTCGACCGTCACCCATGAGGCGGCGAACCACACGGGCGCGGCGCGAAGACGCATGACCGTGGTGGCCACTGCGCCGAACAGTGCGTAGTACACCGCGAGCACGACCGACAGCGCCACCCACGGCAACGGGCCCACGTAGACGCCGATCCACGGCAGCAGAGGCAGGAAGAACGACAATCCGAAGGCGAAACCGACCCAAGCGCCCATCGCCGCCGAGATCCGTCCGGTCGACAGTGTCGCGAACAACACGGCCAGTGACGCGATGGCCAGAAACCACAGGTCACGAGGGGGGAACGAGGCCCACATCAGTACACCGGAGAGGACCGCTCCGGCGGTGCGCGCGAGGAATTCTCGCGTTGGGGCCATCCGCTGCAGGCGGGATCGGCGAGGTTCGGTGGTGGCGACCCGTGGGTCGGCGGCGGTGGTGCTCATACGGTCTCGGCGGCGTCGAGGGCGCCGGTGTCGTAGACGACGGCGCCGGCGCTGACCGTGCGCAGACACCGCGGCAGTGCTGCTCCGGGTGACACATCGGGCAGCGGCGGCACGCCCGAGCGCGGATCGGTCGACCAGCGCTGCACGCGTGGTGAGGAGGCCGCGACCACCAGATCGTCGACGTCCCAGACCGCGTAGTGCGCGGGCGCACCGGGCACCAGTGTGCCGCTCACCCCGTCGTTGACCCCACCGGCACGCCAGCCGCCGCGGGTGCAGGCGGCGAAGGCGGCCCGCGGAGACACCGCGCTCTCTGGGTCATGGTGGTGTGCTGCGGCACGGATGGTCTCCCAGGGGCGCATCGACGTCACCGGCGAATCGGAGCTGAACGACAGGTTCACGCCCTCGCGTGCCAGTCCCGCGAAATCGTTCATGCCCGCCACACGCTCGGCGCCGAGGCGCTGCTCGTAGAGATCTCCCGGTCCGCCCCACAGCGCGTCGAACAGCGGCTGCATACTCGCGGTGACGCCGGCCGCCGCGAGCGAAGCCGCCTGGGCTCTGGTGACCATCTCCGCGTGTTCGACACGGTGCGCACAGCGCGCGACCACTGCTGAGCCGAATTCGGCGACGACGGTGTCCAGCGCGGTCGCCACGATGTCGGTCGCCGCATCCCCGATGATGTGGAAACCGGCTTGAACGCCCGCTGCGGTGCAGGCCCGCAGATGGGCCAGAACCGCCTCGGCCGGGATGTAGTTGACGCCCCGGCCGGCCGGGTCGTCGGTGTAGGGAGACGACAGGAACGCGGTGTGTGAACCGATCGCGCCGTCGACGAAGAGGTCACCGCCGAGCGCGTCGGCGCCGGTGGCCGACATCAGTTCGCGGGCGTGATCGGCATCGGTGGCCAGCTGACCCCAGTACCGCCGGATGAGCACGGGGTGATCGATCGTCGCCAGTGCCGCGAAGTCGCCGAGGCCGCTGATGTCGGGGCCGCCGTTCTCGTGGACGGCGACGATCCCGTGGGCCAGTGCGTCGTCGAGCGCTCGTCGCGCGGCACGCGCACCGGCCGCGGGCGTGATCAGCGCACGGGCCCGGCCGCGCACCTGATGATGCGCCTCGGCGGTCAGCGGCTGGTCGGGATCGAATCCCGGCAGTGTCTCGAGGTCGTCGACCAGGGCCCGCAGCGACGACGATGCGGCTGCGGAATGTTCGTCGATCCGGGCCAGATACACCGGCCGACCGCCCGCGATCGCGTCGATCTCGGCGGTGGTCGGCGGCCCGGGGATCGGCCAGGCCGAATCGTCCCAGCCCAGGCCCCAGATCAGCTCGCCCTCGGGTGCGCGGTCGCAATACGCGGCGAGCGCGCGAAGGCACGATTCACGGTCGGTCACCTCGGCGAGATCGAGACCGTCCAGGGACAGTCCTGTCGAGGTGAGATGGACATGCGAGTCGACGAAGGCCGGCGCGACGAAGGCGCCGGCGAGGTCGATGATCTGCGCGTCGGGATGCAGGGCGCGCCCGACGTGATCGGCCCCCACCCACACGACGGTGCCGTCGGTGACGGCCATGGCTGTGGCATCAGGCGAGGCGGGCGAATAGATCCGGCCCCCCGTGAGCAAGTGTGTTCCCACAATGGTCCAGTGTGCCTGCCGCCTCGGCGCACCGTGTCAGGAGGTGCGGGCAGACGGATGAGTGTGCCGGGGCGTGCACCTATGTCAGGAGTCAGGGAGTTTGTCAGGAGTCAGGGAGTCCGGGGAGTCAGGGAAGCGGGTGACGTCCCTGGCCGGCGTCGGGATGGCCGCCGTAGTGCGGGGTGTCGACCACTTCGCCGTCGATCACCGTGGCGCGGCTGAACCGGTTCATCACACCGGCGCCCTCGACACGGCGCAGGATGCGATTGGCACCGAACGCGGCCACGACCGGCCGTGCGACCCGGCGCAACCCGGGGATCAGCAACAGGATGCCCAGCACCGTCGACACCAGCCCGGGTACCAACAGCAGGACACTGGATACCCCCAGCACGGCGGTGTCGGCCAGTGGTGCGCGCGAATCGGTGTATCCGTTGGCGGCCCGGCGCAACTCGGAGAGCACCCGCGCGCCGGTGCGGCGCAGCAGCAGGAAGCCCACGAACGTCGCCAGGATGGTGATGAGCACCGCCCACGCGAAGCCGATGGAATAGCACAGCGCCACGAACACCCCGATCTCGACGATGAGGTAGGCGGCGAACACAGCAAGCTTCATACCGTGTTCAACGGATGAGGTGGCCGATTTTCTCCCGATTTCGGTAAAGAGTTGGAAAAAATGTCAGTCGCCCTCGATGTCGCCCTCGGCGGCGAGGTAGGCCGACTGCAGCTCGTCGAGCAGCTCACGGGGCGGCTCCGACCACATCCCGCGCGACACCGCTTCGAGCAGTCGTTCGGCGATGCCGTGCAGTGCCCACGGATTGGACTCGGTCATGAACTCGCGCGTGACCGGGTCGAGGACGTAGTTCTCGGTGAGCTTCTCGTACATCCAATCGGCCACCACCCCGGTGGTGGCGTCGTAGCCGAACAGGTAGTCCACGGTGGCGGCCATCTCGAAGGCGCCCTTGTAGCCGTGGCGGCGCATCGCCTCGATCCACCGGGGATTGACCACGCGGGCGCGGAACACCCGGGCTGTCTCCTCCGACAGCGTGCGCGTGCGCACGGCCTCCGGGCGGGTCGAGTCGCCGATGTAGGCCTCCGGCGAGGTGCCGGTGAGTGCGCGCACCGTGGCGACCATGCCGCCGTGGTACTGGAAGTAGTCGTCGGAGTCGGCGATGTCGTGCTCGCGGGTGTCGGTGTTCTTCGCCGCGACCTCGATCCGGCGATAGGCCGACCGCATGTCCTCGACGGCGGCCACACCGTCCTTGCCGCGGCCGTAGGCGTATCCGCCCCAGGCGGTGTAGACGTGTGCCAGATCGTCGTCGGATCGCCATTGACGGCTGTCGATCAGCGGCAGCAGTCCCGCGCCGTAGGTGCCGGGTTTGGAACCGAACACACGGGTCGCCGCACGGTCGTGGTCGCCGTGTTCGGCGGTGTCGGCGCGCACGTGGGCGGCCACATGGTTGGACCGGTCATCCTCGTCGAGAGCGGCGACCAGCCGCACGGCGTCGTCGAGCATCGTCACCACATGCGGGAAGGCGTCGCGGAAGAAGCCGGAGATCCGGACGGTGACGTCGATGCGTGGCCGGCCCAACTCCGACATCGGGATCACCTCGAGGTCACGGACCCGGCGGGAGGCCTCATCCCACACCGGCATCACGCCGAGCAGGGCGAGGACCTCGGCGATGTCGTCGCCGGAGGTCCGCATGGCACTGGTCCCCCACACGGACAGGCCGACCGACTTCGGATAGGTGCCGTGGTCGTCGAGGTAGCGCTGGAGCAGGGAGTCGGCCATCGCGCGACCGGTCTCCCAGGCCAGCCGCGACGGCACGGCCTTGGGGTCCACCGAATAGAAGTTCCGGCCGGTGGGCAGCACGTTGATCAGACCGCGCAGCGGCGATCCGCTGGGGCCGGCGGGGATGAACCCGCCGTCGAGGGCGTGCAGCACCCGGTCGATCTCGCGACCGGTCTGACGTAGCCGCGGCACCACTTCGGTAGCCGCGAAGTGCAGGATGTCGGCGACCGCCGGGGGGTGTCCCTGGGCGAGGTCGCCGATACGCTCGGTGTCCCAATCTGCCTTGGCGCAGGCGGCCACCAGCTCTCTCGCCGTCGCCTCGACCTCGTCGGTCCGGCTGCGTTCGTCGGCGGATTCGTCGAGACCGAGTGCCTCGCGCAACCCCGGGAGCGATTGGCTGCCCGCCCACATCTGCCGTGCTCGCAACATCGCCAGCACGAGGTCGATCTCGGCGTCGCCGGCGGGAGCCGACCCCAGCACATGCAGGCCGTCGCGGATCTGGACGTCCTTGATCTCGCACAACCACCCGTCGACGTGCAGGAGCATGTCGTCGAACGACTCCTCGTCGGGGCGCTCGGTCAGACCGAGGTCGTGATCCATCTTGGCCGCCTGCAACAACGTCCAGATCTGCTGGCGGATCGCGGGCAGCTTGCTCGGATCGAGTGCGGAGATGTTGGCGTGCTCGTCGAGGAGTTGTTCGAGACGGGCGATGTCGCCGTAGCTTTCCGCGCGCGCCATCGGCGGGATCAGATGGTCGACAAGCACCGCGTGCGCGCGCCGCTTGGCCTGTGTTCCCTCACCGGGGTCGTTGACGAGGAACGGGTAGATCAGTGGCAGTTCACCGATCGCGGCGTCGGGTCCGCATGACGCCGACATGCCGAGGGTCTTGCCGGGCAGCCACTCGAGGTTGCCATGCTTGCCCAGATGGCAGATCGCGTCGGCGCCGAATCCCTCCTCTGCCGTGGGTGCGGCGAGCCACCGGTAGGCAGCCAGATAATGATGCGACGGTGGCAGGTCGGGGTCGTGATAGATCGCCACCGGATTCTCGCCGAATCCGCGGGGTGGCTGCACCATCACCATGATGTTGCCGAATTGCAGTGCGGCAAAAACGAATTCGCCGTTCTCGTCATGTGAGGTGTCGACGAACAGGTCGCCGGGCAGCGCACCCCAGTGCTGCTCCATCCCCGCGCGCAGATCATCGGGCAGGCGCTGGTACCACTGGCGATAGCGGGCGGCGGAGAGGCGGTGGGGGTTGTCGGCCATCACCTCCTCGGTCAGCCAGTCCGGATCCTGGCCGCCGGCGGCGATCAGCGCATGCATGAAGGCGTCGGAATCGTCGGCGGCGGCATCGGCGCCGAATCCGGGGATCTCGTCGAGGTGGCCGAGGTCGTAGCCCGTATATGCCAGCGCTCGCATCAGGTGCAGGAGGCTGCGGGGTGTGTCGAGACCGACGGCGTTGCCGATGCGGGCGTGTTTGGTCGGGTATGCCGAGAGCATCAGGACCACCCGACGCCGCTGCGGCGGGATCTGGGCCAGTCGCGCGTGCCGGAACGCGATGCCGGCGAGCCGGTCGCAGCGCTCGTCATCGGCCCGATAGGACGGGAGCCCGTCGTCGCCGAACTCCTTGAACGAGAAGGGAACCGTGATGATGCGGCCGTCGAATTCGGGAACGGCCACCTGTGTCGCCACATCCAGCGGCGACATGCCCTCGTCACCGCCCGCCCACTGCTCGCGCGAGGAGGTGAGGCACAGTCCCTGCAAGATCGGGATATCCAGTGCGGCAAGGCGTTCGATATTCCATGCGTCATCGTCACCACCGGCCGACGCCGCACTCGGCGTAACGCCGCCGGCGGCGAGCACGGTCACGATGAGCGTATCGGCACGGCCGAGCTCGTCGATGAGATCGTCGGGGGCTGTCCGAAGAGAGGCGCAGAAGATCGGCAGCGGCCGGGCTCCCCGACGTTCCAGCGCCCGGCACAGACTGTCGATGTAGCCGGTGTTTCCCGCGAGATGCTGTGCGCGGTAATAGAGTACGGCCACACACGGGGCGTCGGCGGGCAGCGTCGCGGCGGCCGGATCCGGTTCGCGGTCGAGAACACCCCAGTACGGCACCGCCTGCGGCGCCTCGAACCCCTCCCCTGACATCAGCAGGGTGTCGGAGAGGAATCGGTGGAGGTTGACGAGATTGGTCACCCCGCCCTGTGAGAGGTAGTCATGCGCTTCGGCGGCCACCCCGGTCGGCACCGTGGACAGCGACATGAGTTCGGGGTCGGGCAGCTGTTCGCCGGAGACCACCACGGTGGGCAGGCCGCGACGCAGCACCGCGTCGAGGCCGTCGCGCCAGGCCTGCCGGCCACCGAGGAGCCGGACCACGACCACGTCGGCGCCGTCGAGGAGTTCGTCGAGCTGATCGGCCAGCAGTGAGTCGCCGGCCATCAGCCGGGCCGGGTTGGCGACGCGGAAGCCGACCCCCGAGGCGCGGGCGGTGATGAGATCGGTGTCAGATGTCGACAGGAGTGTGATCATCGGTGCCTCCTACCGGGAGTGCGCGCCCGGATCGAGTGACGGGGCATGCGTGCCGATGGGCTCGCATGCGGACGGGTCTGACTTCGCCCCGCGTCCGCGAGACGTCACAGTGGCGCGACCGTGCCGGATTCCCACCGGCTTCCGCATCCGCGGCCCAGCCTAGTTGGTGCACGTACCCACCACGCGGCGCAGGTACCGCGACAACAGCCGGTCGGTGGTGAGTAGGTCGGTGGTGAGTAGGTCGGGGTCACGATGGGTGGCCTCCGGCAGGTACAGGTGGTCGGTGCGTGGGCGTGACCGCGCGTCGGTCGACCTCCTACCCTGATGAGGATGACGCCGCGACCAGCCGACCGATGCCCCGGTGTGTTGACCACACACGCCGGAGCCGACGGTGCGCTCGCCCGGGTGCGGCTGCCGGGAGGACGCATCAGCCCCGCGGAGCTGGATGCACTCGCCGACATCGCCGAGCGCTATGGCGACGGCCATCTGGAGATCACCTCGCGGGCCAACATCCAGCTGCGCGGAGTGCACGACTCCTCCTCGCTGGCCGACTCGGTCGCCGGGGCCGGACTGCTGCCCTCGCCCGCCCACGAGCGGGTGCGCAACCTCGCGGTCTCCTCGCTCACCGGACGTATCGGCGGACGTGCCGACGTCTGGCCGATCGGTGCGGCGCTCGACGCCGCGATCCTGGCCGATCCGCAGATGAGTGGTCTGCCGGGCAAGTTCTGGTTCGGCGTGGATGACGGACACGGCGACGTGGTGTCGCTGGGTACCGACCTCACCTATGTCGCCGAGGATCCCGGTCGCGGAGTGGTCGCGGTGGCCGGACTGCCGCGTGTCGACGTGGCGAGCTCGGATGCGGTCGCGGCGCTGGTCTCTGCGGCACGACACTTCGTCGACATCCGCGTAGACCGCTGGCGGGTGAGCGATCTGAATGCGGGTGAACTGGCCGACCTCACCGCGGCGATCACCGAGATCACCGGTACGTCCCCGTCCAGCGGGTCGGTGGCCGCCGCCGGCATGGATCCGTCGATCACCACCCCGGCATCCGAGGACGCACCGCTGGTCGGATGGTTCGATCAGGATGACGGCCGGGTGCTGCTCGGCGGGGTGGTCGAGCATGCCCGGCTACCCGCGCGGCTGGCCCACTTCCTGGCCGCGGTGGACAGGCCCGTCATCCTCACTCCCCGACGCGAGATCCTGGTCTGCGATCTGGACGAAGGTGTCGCCGAGGCGGTGGTCCGGGTGCTCGCACCCATGGGCATGATCTATGACGCGCGTTCGCCGTGGGCGCGACTGACGTCCTGTGTCGGTGCGCCCGGTTGTGCCTCCGCGTTGGCTCCGGTGCGCGACGATCTGGCCCAGCGGGCGAGCACCTGGGCTGTGGAGGACGGACGTGAACACTGGGTCGGCTGCGCGCGCGCGTGCGGACGTCCACGCACCGATCACACCCTCGTGCTGGCAGATCCCGACGGCTATCGCCGCATCGGGTCGGTCCCTGTGCAGCGGTGACCACCGAATAGGGTGAGCGCGTGTACGAGTACGTGCGTGATCCCGCCGAGATCTATCGGCGATCGTTTGCGACGATCCGGTCCGAAGCCGATCTGTCGGCCTTCGACGACGACCTGGCGCAGGTGGTGGTGCGGATGATCCACGCATGCGGCCAGACCGATCTCACCGCCGACGTCGCCGCCTCACCGGGGGTGGTCACCGCCGCGCGTGCGGCATTGCGCGCAGGCGCACCCATCCTCTGCGACGCCCACATGGTCGCCTCCGGGGTCACCCGGTCACGATTGCCCGCCGATAACGAGGTGATCTGTCTTCTCGGCGATCCGCGGCTGCCCGACCTCGCCGCCGCGGCACACACCACCCGCACGGCTGCCGCGGTGCGATTGTGGGAACCGCTCCTGCAGGGGGCTGTCGTGGCGATCGGCAATGCGCCCACCGCACTGTTCGCGCTTCTGGAGATGATCGACGCCGGCGGTCCCCGCCCGGCGGCCGTGGTCGGCGCACCGGTCGGCTTCATCGGCGCCGCCGAATCCTGCGAGGCGCTCGCCGCCCACGGCGGTGTCGACTACCTCACCGTGCGCGGGCGACGTGGTGGATCGGCCATCACCTCGGCAGCGGTCAATGCGCTCGCGAGCACGAGGGAGTGAGTCGATGACCGACAACCGCCGGCAGACATCCGGTGACCTCGAGACCGATTCTGATGCACGGCATTCGGGAAAACTGTGGGGGGTCGGACTGGGGCCGGGAGATTCCGAGTTGGTGACCGTGAAGGCCGCCCGGGTGCTTGCATCCGCCGAGGTGATCGCCTTTCATTCGGCGCGACACGGGCGCAGTATCGCCCTGGGTGTCGCCGAACCCTATCTGCGCTCCGACCAGATCCGTGAGCAGCTGATCTATCCCGTCACCACCGAGGTGACCGACCATCCGCGCGGATATCGTGGGGCGCTCGACGAGTTCTACGCCGAGGCAGCCGAACGCCTAGCCGACCATCTGCGCGCAGGGCGTGACGTCGCACTGCTGGCCGAGGGTGATCCGCTGTTCTACAGCTCCTATATGCACATGCACAAACGGCTGAGCGGCGACTTCGAGACCGAGATCATCCCCGGTGTCACATCGGTCAGCGCCGCCTCGGCGGCCGCCGGCATCCCGCTGGTGGAGGCGGAGGAGACACTGACCGTGCTGCCCGCGACGGCACCCGCCGACGAACTGGCCCACCGTATCGCCGGAGCCGACGCGGTGGCGATCATGAAGCTGGGCAGGCAGTTCGACAAGGTTCTCGGCGTCCTGCGCGCTGTCGGCGTCGCCGACCGCGCCTTCTATGTCGAACGTGCGTCGACCGATCGGCAGGTCGTGCGTGCACTCGAGGAAGTCGATCCGCATTCGGTGCCCTACTTCTCGATGATCGTCATCCCCGGCGACATGAACAACCCGGCCGCACGCGCCGACGATGTACGAACCGCTGTGGGCGACGGTGATCGCTCTCCCCTCGGCGAGGTCGTGGTGGTGGGGCTGGGTCCCGGCGCCGACCGCTGGACCACCCCGGAGGTGTCGGCCGAGTTGGCCACCGCCACCGACCTCGTGGGTTACAAGACCTACCTGTCGAGGATCACGCCTCGTGCCGGACAGCGCATACACGCCAGTGACAACCGGGTGGAGAGCGAACGTGCCTGTATGGCATTGGATCTCGCGCTCTCGGGAGCTCGGGTGGCGGTGGTGTCCTCCGGCGATCCGGGTGTGTTCGCGATGGCGACCGCCGTGATGGAGATGGCCGCCGAACCGCGATGGCGCGATGTACCGGTGCGCGTGATGCCGGGCATCACCGCGGCCAATGCCGTGGCCGCGGCTGCGGGTGCGCCCCTCGGACACGACTATGCGGTGATCTCGTTGTCGGACAGGCTCAAGAGCTGGGATGTCATCGTCGACCGAGTCCGGGCGGCGGTGCACGCCGACCTTGTGCTCGCGATCTACAACCCCGGGTCGGGTGAGCGCACCTGGCAGGTCGCCGCGTTTCGGGAACTGCTCATCGACTCGGGCGCCGGTGACCGAGTGCTGGTGGTGGGCCGAGACGTCGGTGGCCCCGACGAGTCGGTCCGCATCACTACACCCCGTGAACTCGATCCGGGATGCGTCGACATGCGCACACTTCTCATCGTCGGCTCGTCGACCACCACCGTGGCCCGCCGCGACGGCGTGCCCGTCACTTACACCCCGCGCACCTACCGCCCGTGAGCCTCGACTCCACGCAGCCAGGCCAGTGCGGCCTCCACGGTCTCGACAGTGGTCACTCCCGTCGGCAGCGGCGGACGCCTGACCATCACCACCGGTAATCCGAGTTCGGCCGCGGCATCGAGTTTCGGGCGTGTGTGGGCGCCACCGGAGTTCTTGGTGACCAGCATTTCGATGCCGTTGTCGCGCAGCAGTGTTCGTTCTGCGTCGAATTCATAGGGACCGCGATCGGTGATGAGCTGGTGGCGGGCGGGCAGCGGCGGTGCCGGTGGGTCCACGACCCTGATCAGACACCACGCCGCCAGGTGAGCGAATGCGGCGAGATCACGTCGCCCGGTGGTGATGAACACCCGGTCGACCGCGTGGTCGGCGATACGTCGGGCGGCGTCGTCGACGGTGTCGACCAGCTGCCAGTCGTCGCCGGGACCCGGTGTCCACTCGGGTCGCACGAGCGTGCACAGGGGGATGCCGGTGACCTCTGCGGCCGCCGCGGCATGCCGGGAGATCGCTTGCGCAAACGGATGAGTCGCGTCGATGATCGCCCCCGGCCGGGCGGCCCTCAGCCAGTCGACGAGTCCGTCGACACCACCGAAACCGCCGATGCGGACCTCGCCGGCGGGCAGCGCCGGATCGCGCACCCGGCCGGCGAGCGAACTGACGGTGGGAATCGACTCGTGGGCGCACCGTTGTGCGAGCATGCGGGCCTGCGCGGTACCGCCGAGTACGAGGACGGCCACGTCAGTGCCGATCGCCGGATTCGGCGCGTAGCTTCGTCATCCGCGCCTGGGAGTACAGATAGCTGTCGGAGAACTCCCCGGCCGCCAGCACCCGGCCGACGAAGATCACTGCGGTGCGCACGATCCCGGCAGCTTGCATCTGGGCGGGCAACTGCGCGAGCGTGGTCGAGATGATCCGCTCGTCGTCACGACTGGCGAAGGCGACGACGGCCGCGGGGCAGTCCGCCCCGTAGACGGGTTCGAGATCGGCGACGATCTCGCTGACACGGTGGGCCGCCAGATGTAGCGCCAGCGTGACCCCGGTGGCGGCCAGCGATGCGAGGTCCTCGCCGGCGGGCATCGCCGTGGACAGCGTGGACACGCGGGTGATGAGCAGCGACTGTCCGACGGACGGCACGGTGAGCTCGGTGCCCAATGCGGCTGCCGCAGCGGCGAATGCGGGTACCCCCGGGACGATCTGATAGTCGATGCCCAGCCTGCTCAGCTCCCGGATCTGCTCGGCGACAGCCGAATACAGTGACGGATCGCCGGAATGCAGACGTGCGACGTCGTCGCCGCGCGCCTGGGCGTCGCGCATGTGGGCGATGATCTGCGCGAGCGGCATGCGTGCGGTGTCGATGAGGACCGCATCGGTCGGACACCGGGAGAGCATCGCCTCGGGGACGAGCGATCCGGCGTACAGGCATGTGCGACACCGCGACAGCAGGTCGGCACCGCGCAGCGTGATCAGATCGGGTGCACCCGGGCCCGCGCCGATGAAGTAGACCGTCACGCGGGCTCACCCGGTTTGGTGGCCACCCATTGGACGATCGGCCGGTTCGGTCGCCAGCCGCGCATCGCCCCCAGGGGTGCGAGCTCGGAGGTCTCCAGCCGCAGCAGCGAGCCGCCGACCCGGTGCTGCCAGTCGACGAGAACCGACTCCGACTCCACCGTCACCGCGTTCGCGACGCAGATGCCACCGGGCAGCAGCGCCGCCCAGCAGGCGGCGACGACCCCGGCGTCGGACAACCCGCCGCCGATGAACACCGTGTCGGGATCGGGTGCGGTCTCCAGCGCCTCGGGTGCGGTCGCAGCGACTGTCAGTCGGGAGCCGACACCGTGGCGGCGGGCGTTGCCGGCGATGACGTCTCGACGATTCGGATCGGACTCGAAAACGATCGCGCGCCCGCCCGGCGCCAGCTGAAGCCATTCGATGGCGATGCTGCCCGATCCCCCACCGACATCCCACAGCAACTGACGGGGAGCCGGACGCAGCATGCTGACGGTGAGAGCGCGGATCGGCTTCTTGGTGAGTTGACCGTCGTTGACGTACTCGTCGTCGTCACGGCCCGGGGCAGTGCTGCGGGCGGGGCCGACACAGCTGACCGAGATGACCGACAGCGCCGGTGTGGTGGCCACCCCCCAGTCCCGGGCGAGGATGGCGTCGGTGAGCTGTTCGTCGTCGGCGCCGAGGTCGCTGAGGACCCGCATCGGCGACCAGCCGAACCCCAGTGCGGTGAGGGTCTGGGCCACGTCGCCGGCGGAGTCGCCGTCGCGGGCGAGGATCAACAGCTCGACACCGTCGCTGCAGACACCCGCGAGTGCCTCCGCGGGGCCAGTCACCAGGCTGACGACGCGGGCGGACGACAGATCCACTCCGAGGCGCGCCGCGGCCAACGACACCGACGAGACATGTGGGATGACCGTGACGTTCTCGGGGCCCGCCGCAGCGGCGATCCGGGCACCCACGCCGTGGAACATCGGGTCGCCGCTGGCCAGCACATGGGTGCGGCCGACGGGAGGATCGGCGAGCAATCGGCGCAGGTGTTCGCTCATCGGTGATCGCCACGCGACGAGGTCGGCGTCGGTTCCGGTGAGTCCGGACAGCTGGCGGGCCGATCCGTAGATCGTTGTCGCCGAGGCCAACTCGGCTCTGACAGCATCGGTGAGGCCGGCCGTTCCGTCGGCCCCGATGCCGACGACGACGAATCGATGGTCGCTCATCGGGGCAGACGCCGCCACAACGACTGCGGGACCATCCGCATGACCGCGAACACCGGTCGCAGCACGCCCGGAATCCACACGATGTGCTTGCCGCGGTGCAACGCCGAGACCACCGCATCGGCCACCTGCGGAGCAGTTCTCGACAGCGGGGCCGGTCGGGTGCCCGAGGCCATCAGATCGGCGGTCATATGCCCGACCACGAACCCGGGGCGCGCGAGGAGCAGGTGAACACCGCTGCCGTACAGGGCGTCCGAGAGGCCGGTCGAGAAGCCGTCGAGTCCCGCCTTGGTGGATCCGTAGACGTAGTTGCCGCGTCGGACGCGTACTCCGGCCACCGAGGAGAACACGATGATGGCGCCGCTCGCCTGCTCCCGCAGGCAGTTGGCCAGGGTGGTCAGGACACTGACCTGACCGACGTAGTCGGTCTGCACGATCTGCAGCGCGTGGTGCGCGTCGCGTTCGGCGCGCTTCTGGCCCCCGAGGATGCCGAAGGCGAGGATCGCGACCCCGATCGGGCCGTGCTCACGCGCGATCGACGTGACCAGATCGGGGTGGGTGGCGGTGTCGTCGGCGTCGAACTCGATCGTCGCGACCGACGTGGCGCCGGCATCGAGCAGTTGCCGACGCTGCGCGTCGAGGTTGTCGGCGTGCCGGGCCGCGAGCACCACGGGTTTGCCCGAAACCAGTCGGACGGCGACCTCCAGCCCGATCTCGCTGCGGCCGCCGAAAACGACGATCGATCCCTCGGTGTCTGGTCGTGCGCCCGGCATGGCGACCAGTATCCCACCCGCGCCTACGCTGGTCTGATGCCACGCCGCCCCGCCGCACTGACCGCCCGCTGCCTGGACTTTCTCACCGAGCGCCACCTCGCGACGCTGGCGACGACGCGCGCCGACGGCACGGTGCACGTGGTGGCCGTGGGCTTCACCTACGACGCGGCGACGGCGACCGCGCGGGTGATCACCGCCGACGGCTCGCAGAAGGTCCGCAACGCCGAGCGGGGCGGATACGCCGCGCTGACCCAGATCGACGGGCCGCGATGGCTGACGCTGGAGGGCGTGGCCATCGTGCGCCGGACGCCGGCGGCGGTGCGCGACGCCGAGCGACGCTATGCCGTGCGCTACCGCATCCCCCGACCGAATCCGGCGCGCGTGGTCATCGAGGTGCAGGTGTCACGGGTGCTGGGTTCGCGCTCCCTGTTCGAGGAGTGACTGTTCGAGGAGTGTGACTGTTCCGGGAAAGAGCGGCGACGACCGATGCGTTCGCCCGACGGCTGCGCCGCTCAGACCGAACGCAGTTCGTGGGGTTGGGTGTTCATCGGCTCGCCGCCGTCGGCGGTCACCACGACGATGTCCTCGATGCGTGCACCCCAGCTGCCCGGAAAGTAGATGCCCGGTTCCACGCTGAACGCCATCCCCTCGCGCAGGACCTGATCGGAGCCGCCGACGATGTAGGGCTCCTCGTGAACAGACAGACCGATGCCGTGGCCGGTGCGGTGGATGAAGTAGTCGCCGTAGCCGGCTTCGGTGATGACCGAGCGTGCGGCCGCGTCGATCTCACCGGCGGTCGCACCGGGACGGATGGCATCCACGGCGGCCTGCTGGGCCCGCTGCAGCACCGCGTAGACATCGGTCACCTCCGAGGGCGCGGAACCCACCACATAGGTGCGGGTGCTGTCGGAGTTGTAGCCCGGCTCCACGGGTCCGCCGATGTCGACCACCACCACGTCGCCCTCGTCGATCACCCGGTCACTGACCTCGTGATGCGGATCGGCGCCGTTGGGACCGGAGCCGACGATGATGAAATCGGCGACGGTGTGGCCCTCGGCGACGATCGCGGCGTCGATGTCGGCGGCCACCTCGCGTTCGGTCCGGCCCGCCTTCAGCCAGTCGCCGACCCGGGCGTGCACACGATCGATCGCCGCACCGGCGCGCCGCAGGGCCTCGATCTCGTCGGCGTCCTTGACCATCCGCATCTCGCGCAGGACCACCGTTGCCAGCTCGGGCGGGACGCCGATCCGGTGGGTGAACGGCACCGAGTGCAAGGCCGGCATCGCGTCGACCACGGCGAAGCGGTTGATGGTTCCGAGCCCGTCGAGTGCCAGCGCATACGGGTCGTCTCCGTCGACCCAGTCGATCATGTCGACTCCCAGATCACCGAGCGCCGAGGACCGCAGCGCGGCCAACTCCATCTTCGGCACCACCACCCGCGGGCGGCCCTGGGCCGGGATCACCAGCACGGTCAGTCGCTCGAAGGTCTCGGCCCGAGAACCGGTGAGATAGCGGAAGTCCGGGCCGGTGGTGACGAACAGCGCGTCGAGGCCGGCCTGTCCGGCGAGATCGGCCGCCCGCGCGAGCCGGGAACCGTACACAACAGAATCGAATCGCCCCTCACTCATGGACCCAACCCTACGACCCGATCGTTCGGTCGGGGCGTCGAGGCCGATCGCATGCGGTGGGATCGCGCAGGTGACCTCGCACAGGTGACCTCGTGCAGTGCGATCGCGCACCGGGGTCGAACGCCCGGTGTCGGCGTGTGTCGAACGGCGTGTCTGGCAAGCTCGCCTCATGACCGCCGCGCATGCGAATGAGGGACCGTTGTTGCTCCTGGACGGAGCGGGCCTGTGGTTCCGCGCATTCCATGCCCTTCCGGAGAAGATGACCGCCCCCGACGGGCGACCGGTGAACGCGGTGCGCGGCTTCATCGACATGGTCGCCGCCCTCATCGAACGTGAACGACCCGCTCGGCTGGTGGTGTGTCTGGACAACGACTGGCGGCCGGCGTTCCGCACCGAGCTGATCCCCTCCTACAAGGCGCACCGAGTGGCCGCCGACGACCGGTCGGGAACCGTCGAGGAGGTCCCCGACACGTTGTCGCCGCAGGTCGAGCTGATCATCTCGTTGCTCGACGCGATCGGGCTGACCAGCGCGGGGGCCGACGGGTTCGAGGCCGACGACGTGATCGGGACGCTTGCCTTCGAGGAACACGAGCGTCCGGTGGTGGTGGTCAGCGGCGACCGCGACCTGTTGCAGGTGGTTGCCGACGACCCGGTGCCCGTCCGGGTGCTCTATGTGGGCCGCGGACTGGCGAAGGCGAAACTCTACGGTCCCGACGAGGTGGCCGAGGACTACGGCGTCCCGCGACAGCGCGCGGGATCGGCATATGCAGAGATGGCGATCCTGCGCGGTGACCCGTCCGACGGGTTGCCGGGGGTCAGCGGCATCGGCGAGAAGACCGCGGCGCGACTGCTCACCGAGTTCGGTGACCTGGACACGATCGAGAGCGCCGCGCGCCGAGCAGATCCGCAGATGACCACCCGGGTGGCGTCGGCGATCACCGGATCCGCCGACTATCTGGCCGCCGCCCGGGACGTGGTGTTCGTGCGCACCGACACCGACCCGGTCAGCTCCGGCGACGGCAGTCTGCCGTCAAGCGCGGCCGATCCGGGCACACTCGAGACACTCATGACCGAATTGGGTGTCGGATCGTCGGTCGGGAGACTCACCCGAGCTCTCGGCTGGTGAGGCTGCGCTTAATCGAACACGCTCGGATCGAACACGGTCGGTGAAGTCGTGTTCGGGAAGGCCTACTTGGGTGTGGGCTCGCCGACCTCGTAGCGGCCGTCGTCGCTGACCACCCGGATCGGTACCGACACCTGGGTACCGTCGATGACCGCGCTGCAACTGAATGTGGTGCCCGACTTCACTTTCTGCCCCGAGGGGCAGGAGACGGCCGTGACGTTGTCGACCTGATAGGACGACGTGAGGATGTCGGACACCCCCCGCTGAACCGCCGTGTTGTCGAGTGTCTTCGTCACTGCGAATCCGGGCACCACGAACGCGGTCACGAGCAGTACGACGAGTACGACGACGAGGACGCCGCCGCCGATCAGCAGGTTGCGCCGGCGCGTCCCGCCGGAGCCCTGTGCGGTGCTCTGGGGAGACGTGCCGTCGGGGTACTGAGCGGGTTGGCCGGGGTACTGAGTGGATTGGCCGGGGTGGTGCGGCTGTCCGTATGCGGGTTGCTGATCGTAGGACTGCTGACCGTAACCGGACTGGTCACCGTAGGTCGGATAACCCGGCTGGCCGGGTTGTCCCTGCGGTGTGTAGGCGGGTTGCCCGTAGGACTGTTGCGGGTATCCCGACTGCTGCCCGTAGGACTGCTGCCCGTAGGACTGCTGGTTGTAGGACTGTTCGCCGTAGGACTGTTGTGAGTATCCCGACTGTCCGTATCCCTCGGGTTGTCCCTGCTGACCGTACGGTTGTTGCCCGTACTCCTGCGGCTGTTGCGGGTCCCCCGGCTGCCCGTAGGGTTGCTGGCCGTAGGACTGTTGCGGGTACCCCGACTGCCCGTACCCCTGTTGCCCGTAGGGCTGTTGCGCGTAACCCTGCTGCGGGTACCCCTGCTGTTCATACCCCGGGGCGGGATACTGCTGTCCCTGCTGCGGATAGCCGCCGGGCTGTTGTCCCTGGTGGCCGCGCGCCGGGTCTCCGCCGTCCTGTTGACGATCGTCCCCGCCGGAGGAGGGCGGATTCTGCGGAGTGTTCATCGAGTCCCTTCGTCAACAGCGCCCTCGTCAGTGGCACCTCGTCACCGAGTCTGCGTCAGCGTGGCCGAGCGAGCCTCACTGCGTTCGCGGTGCCCCGAATCTACCGCACCGGTCACCCGTCGAAGAGGATCTGTCGGTCGCAGCGCCGACGTCGGGTTCACCCCAGTTCGGCGGCCACAACCCCACGTCGAATTCCGTTGACGGCCTTGCGCGCGGCCGTGCGCAGTGGACTGCCGGGGGCTGCGGTGAGCCGGATCTGTTCGAGGAGATCGACCACCTGCCTGCTCCACCGGACGAAGTCGCCGGCGGGCAGCGGTTTGCCGCGATCGCCGGCCAATGCCAGGACTTCGGCCAGCGGCCGCCCCGAGGCCCACGCGTAAGCAGCTGTGGAGAACCCGGCGTCGGGTTCTCGCGTCGACGAGACCGAATGACGTGCTTCCACCTTGGCGAGGTCACGCCAACGGCGATGGGTCTGTACGAGTGCCTCACGCAGCACCGGGTTGCGTGTGACGAGCTCAGGGCCACCGAAGGCGTCGCGACGTGACTCGTAGACGACGGCGGCGACGACTCCGGCGAGCTCGGGCGCGGCCAGGTCGTTCCATATCCCGCTGCGAATGCACTCGCAGATCAGCAGGTCCGACTCGCTGTAGATGCGCGTGAGCATCCGTCCGGCGTCGGTGATGCCGGGCCCGTCGGGACGTGTGGAGGTGTCGGCGTCATCGAACTCGCCCTCATCGAACTCGCCCTCATCGAACTCGCTGTCATCGGGGTCGCGGCCGTCCTGCGCCGCGAGATCATCGATCGCACGGTCGTGAGTCGAGAGATCCGGAGTCGATCGGCTGGGTTCATCCCCACCGGACTCGCCGATGTAGCCCAGTTCGTCGAGTACCGCGACGATGCGGTCGAAATCGACCCGCAGTCCGTCGGTGCGGTCGGTCACGCTGCGTTCGAGCGCACTGATCTCGCGCTGGAGCCGGTTACGTCGTTCGGCCAGCCGGAACAGCTCATCGTTTCCGCGCAGCGAGTGCAGCCGGTGCGCGCGCAGACGAGAGCGCAGTGTGAGCAGCTGGTGATCTTCGGCCGCCACCGAGCGCTTCTTCTGACGGCCGCGGGGGACCTCGATTCCGGTCGATCGCAGTGCGGAGGCGATGTCGCGCCGGCCTCGACCGGTGCGCCTGTCGACATGACGTGCCAGGCGCATATGTCCCAGGACCTCGGGGGGATTGACGAAGTCGCGCACACCGATCCGCCCGCTCCACGCATCGGTGGTCAACACCAGTGGCTTCGGGTCACGATGATCGCCGGCCGGTTCGAGCACCACCGCCAGCCCGCGGTGCTTACCGCCGTGCAGCGCGATGACGTGACCTCGTTTGAGGGCGTTGAGCTCCTCGACGGTCGCCGCACCCGACTCCGCGCGCACCTCGTATTTGAGTTCCCGTTCGCGGCGCTTGATCTGCTCGCGCAGGTCCATGTACTCGGTGAAGTCGCGCACCGACACCCCGCGCTCGTCGGCGAGGGTGGCCAATTCGGTGTCGAGTGCCCGCAGCCGGGCGCGTTCGGCGTCGACCTTGCGGGACTGCCCCACGACCGAGCGGTCGGCCTGGAACTGCGCGAACGAACGGTCGAGGAGGTTGCGGGCACCGTCGATGCCGAGACGTCCGATCAGGTTGACGGCCATGTTGTAGCCCGGCGCGAATGAGCTGCGCAGGGGGAAGGTGCGTGCACCGGCAAGTCCGGCGACCTGATTGGGTTCGACCTCCGGGGACCACACCACCACCGCGTGACCCTCGACGTCGATGCCGCGGCGGCCGGCGCGTCCGGTCAGCTGCGTGTACTCCCCCGGCGTCAGATCGACGTGTGCCTCGCCGTTGTACTTGACCAGTCGTTCGAGCACCACCGAGCGGGCGGGCATGTTGATACCGAGGGCCAGCGTCTCGGTGGCGAACACGACCTTGACCAGTCCGCGCACGAACAGCTCTTCCACGGCATGCCGGAACGTGGGGAGCATGCCCGCATGGTGGGCGGCGAAACCGCGACGCAGCGCCGACCGCCACGCGGCCACCCCGAGCACGTCTTCGTCGGCCGTCGAGAACTCCGCGACATAGTCGTCGACCACACGATCGACCTCAGCCGCCTCGTCGGCGCTGAGGAGATTGAGTCCCGAACGGCGGCACTGGGTCAGTGCGGCGTCGCAACCCGCGCGCGAGAAGATGAAGTCGATCGCCGGGAGCAGACCCGCACGTTCGAGAGCTGCGACGATGTCGGGCCGCGACGGCGGTCCCGGTCGGCCGCGGTAGCCGTGGCCGGTGTCGATGGCGGCGCGCTGGCGGATATAGCGGGACAGGGCGGGGTTGACGCCCGATCGTCCGCGGTTGTCGGCAGAGGGTGCGTACAGGTCGAACAACCGCGAACCGACCAGCATGTGCTGCGAGAGTGGAACCGGCCGGTGCTCGTCGACCACGACGGTGGTGTCGCCGCGGACGGTCTGGATCCATTCGCCGAATTCCTCGGCGTTGCTCACTGTCGCCGAGAGGCTCACGACCTTCACCTCGGGAGCCAGGTGCAAGATCACCTCCTCCCAGACCGCGCCACGGAACCTGTCGGCCAGGTAGTGGACCTCATCCATCACCACGTGGGAAAGGCCCTGCAGCGCTGGTGAATTGGCATAGAGCATGTTGCGGACCACCTCGGTGGTCATCACCACCACCGGCGCGTCGGGGTTGATCGAGCTGTCGCCGGTGAGCAGACCGATGTTCTCGCGGCCGTGTACGGCCACCAGATCGGCGTACTTCTGGTTGCTCAGCGCCTTGATCGGTGTGGTGTAGAAGCATTTGGTCCCGCCCTCGAGGGCGAGGTGTACAGCGAACTCGCCCACGATGGTCTTGCCGGCGCCGGTCGGAGCGCAGACCAGGACGCCGTGACCGTTCTCCAGCGCCGAACACGCCCGCAACTGGAAGGGGTCGAGTCCGAACGAGAGGCGGTCGAGGAATCGGGTGAGTTCCGGGTAGTCGGCCGGTTCCAGAGGTGAATCGGCGTCGGAGGCCGCGGACATCGGCGTCGCGGCCACGGGCGTGGAGTCGGTCCGGTCAGAGGATGTCATCGAACCGAGTGTGCACTCCCCCAGCCGAGTTGGAGTCGCGCGCGGGGGTGTCGGCGCGTGCGTCGTGGATCGCCGACGCGCTCACCGGGCCGCTGACCCCGACCGTCTGCGGCGTGTAATCGAGTGGACTGGCCTCGTCGTCGGCCACGTCGGCCCACGCGGCAGCGGGATCGCGCCGCGCCTTACGACGGTCGTGGATACGGGTGAACTGGACCGCGAACTCGAACAGCACCGTCAGAGCGCACGACAGGGCGAGCATGGTGAACGGATCCGAGCCGGGGGTGACGACGGCGGCGAACACGAACAGGCCGAAGATCAGACCGCGCCGCCACCTCTTGAGCTGTGCGTAGTGCAGCACGCCGATCAGGTTCAACGCGACCACCAGCAGCGGCAGCTCGAAGCTGACCCCGAAGATGATCAGCAGATGGATCATGAACCCGAAGTACTGATTGCCCTCGAGTGCGGTGACCTGGACGTTGTCGCCGACGGTCAACAGGAAGTGGAACGCCTTGGCGACCACCAGGTAGGCGAGCACCGCGCCCGTGACGAACAGCACCGCGGCGGTCGTCACGAACGAGATCGCGTAGCGCCGCTCGTTCTGGTGCAGACCCGGCGTGATGAACTGCCACAGCTGATACAGCCAGATCGGGCAGGCCAGAACGATGCCGGCGGTGACCGCGACCTTGAGCCGCAGCATGAACTGGTCGAACGGGCCGGTGGCCAGCAGTCGGCATTCATCCGAGTGCGTGAAGCTCGCCCGCGCCGAGTCCGGCAGCGAACAGTAGGGCCGGCGCAGCAGCTCGCCGAGGGAATCGATGCCCAGGAATCCGTAGGAGTACCAGATGAACCCGAGGATGGTGGTCAACACGATGCCCGCGATCGCGATCAGCAGGCGGGTACGCAGCTCGTAGAGGTGCTCGATCAACGACATCGTGCCGTCGGGATTGAGCTTGCGCCTACGCTGACGTGGGTCTAGAGGGATTCGCACCTTGTCGTCGGCTTCTGGTCACTGTCACACCGCGTCGATCTGGGCTGATCGACGATGGGTGTGAGCATCGCGGGAAAACGTTTGCCATCACGTCACCGCACCACGACCAGTCGGTCGCGGTGCGGTGATCGTGAGTCAAGCGGACTTGCGCTCGGTCTCGTGGTCGGCGACCGGCGGCGTGGCGTCCGACGCGGCCGGGATCTGACGAGGTGCTTCGGTGGGTGCGGCCGTATCGGCCGAATCCTTCGAACCCTCGTGCTGCATCTCCTTGACCTCACTCTTGAAGATGCGCATCGACCGGCCGAGACCGCGAGCAGCATCAGGCAGCTTCTTGGAGCCGAACAGCACCACGAAGACGACCACGACAAGAATGATGTGCCACGGCTGAATTGCGCCCATCGTTTCCTTCCCTCCCACTGGATCCGCGGTAGATGCTACCGCGGTATACACAGATGAGCCTATCGGTACTGGGCCACTGCGTCGACAGATCGACGGGTGACGGTGGCCGCTATGTCCGGATCATCGATCACCCGGATACGGCCGCCGAAGCCCAGGAGGAAGCGGATGAACCACTCGGTGGAGCCGTAGGTGATCATTGCGCGCACCGGAGCGGAGTCGTCAGACCCGCTTGCGGCCGGGTCGAGCAGCTCGATCATGTAGTGGTCGAGAACCCAGATCTCACCGCGGTCGATCTCGATGGTCGCCGTCGGGAATGCATCGGAGGTGCCGGTCAACAGACCGAGACTGTCCGCGGCGGCCGCCTCGACCGGCACGGCCGCCGGTTCGTCGAGGACTTGCGCATCCTCGATGCGGTCGAGGCGGAACAGCCGGACGTCTTCACTCGATCGACACCAGGCCTCCAGATAGGCGGCCGAGTCGACGACCTGGATCCGGATCGGGTCGACCACGCGCTCCCCCACCGAGTCACGCGAGGCCGAGTAGTAGGACATGTGCAGCGCCCGCGAGGTCCGCACGGCGTCGCGGACGACCTGCGCCGTCGGCGATTCGTCGTCGCGGGCATCGCGCTGCCCGGCTGAGGTCCCCGACCCTGCCGATCCTGACCCTGCCGATCCTGAACCCGCCGACCCTGGTTCGGCGGCGGACCCCGGGGAGGCGGCAGGCAGGGTTCCCAGCGCGGCCTCGAGTTTGGCGATCGCGCGAGTGGTGGCGGCCTTGTCGACGGCACCGCCGGACGCCGCGAGCACCTGCAATGCGGTGAGCAGCACCGCTGCCTCTCGTGGCGTCGGCCGCAGGGGTCGCTCGATACCCGCCGAGAAGACGATGCTGACACCGGAGTCGCCGTATTCGAGGTCGATCAGCTCGCCCGGTCCGTAACCGGGCAGGCCGCACATCCAGAGCAGTTGCAGGTCTTTTTGCACCTGTGCCGGCGAGGTGGCCAGATCGCGTGCGGCCTGCTCGGTCGATGCTCCGGGATGTGCGAGGAAGTACGGCACGGTGGCCAGCATGCGGTTGAGTCGTGACACGCTCATGACCGCGCCCCCTCGGTCGAGGCCCGGTGATCGGGGCCGGTGGGGTCATCCGGGCTGTGCGGCCAGCCCGCGACGCCCACCGCGGACGACTCGGCCAGTCGGGTGAGGCCGTCGACCACGGCAGCGCGCAGCTCCGGCGGGTCGAGGACCACGGCGTCGGCACCGGCGGACAGCACCAGGCGGGTCAGGCCGTGCAGCGACTCGATCTCGAGTTCGAGGTTGTCGCCGTCGCGACCGGCGATGGAGTTGGGGGTGCACGACACCGCGGCCCGGCGAAGGCCCGCTGCGCGTCCCTCGGCCACCCAGATGGTGGCGGTTCCCCGCACGGACGGCGTGTCTGCCCAGTTCACGGCATCAGCGACGATGGCGCTGAGGTCGATGTCGGCGGGGATGGAGACCTCGCCGGCGGCACCGACGGTCTGCACCTGTCCGACGATGCGCGAGAGTCGGAACGTGCGGGTGGCATCGCGGTCCCGATCGTGACCGACCACATACCAGCGACCCTTGTTCGTGACCACTCCCCACGGTTCGAGTGTGCGTGTGGTGACCGATGTTCCCGACCGGTGGTCGAACCGCACCGCGGCGCGGTTCTCGATGGCGTCGAACAGCGCCTGCAGGGTCTGCTCGGAGCCGACCGACCGCGGAGCGGCTGCCGAGAGCAGCGTGTCGGAGTCGGTGTCGACCTCGATCCCTCCGGCGCGCAGCTTGATCAGCGCGCTCTGCGACGCGGTCGACAGTTCCGGTGAGGTCCACAGGGAGGTCGCGATGGCGACTGCCGCAGCCTCGTCCCGATCGAGTTCGATCGGCGGCAGCGCATAGGCCTCCGGAGAGATCCGGTAGCCATCGATGGTGGAGTACCGCGATGTGCGACCGGTCTCGACCGGAATCCCCAGTGCCCGTAGTTCGTTCTTGTCGCGCTCGAACATCCGGTTGAACGACTCGACGGTCTTCGAGTCGTTGTAGCCCTGCACGGTGGAGCGGATCTTCTCGGCAGGGATGAACTGACGCGTGGAGAGCAGGCAGATGACCAGGTTCATCAGCCGTTCTTCCTTGGGGGTTTTCGTCGCCACCGGCTAAGAGTAATGCGTAGCCGAAGGCGGGCTGATCACATACTCGCGATGAGCCGATCGACCCTCTCGTCGACGTTGCGGAACGGGTCCTTGCACAACACCGTGCGCTGTGCCTGATCGTTGAGTTTGAGGTGGACCCAGTCGACGGTGAAGTCACGTCCGGCCTTCTGCGCCGCGGAGATGAAGTCGCCGCGCAGCTTCGCGCGGGTGGTCTGCGGCGGCTCGTTGACCGCCTCGGCGATCGCGGCGTCGGTGGTGACGCGGGTGATCAGACCCTTGCGGGAGAGCAGATCGAAGATGCCCCGACCACGTTTGATGTCGTGGTAAGCGAGGTCGAGCTGGGCGATCTTGGGGTCGGACAGATCCATGTCGTATTTGTCGATGTACCGCTGGAACAGCTTGCGCTTGATGACCCAGTCGATCTCGGTGTCGACCTTGGAGAAGTCCTGCGATTCGACCGCATCCAGCACGCGTCCCCACAGGTCTACGACGAATTCGATCTCCGGATCCGGCGCGCGATTGCGCAGGTGCTCGACAGCCCGCGAGTGGTACTCCCGCTGGATGTCGAGTGCGGTGGCCTGGCGTCCGCCGGCGAGGCGCACAGGTCGGCGGCCGGTGAGGTCGTGGCTGACCTCGCGGATCGCGCGGATCGGGTTGTCCAGAGCGAAATCACGGAAGGACACGCCGGCCTCGATCATCTCCAACACCAGCGCGGCCGACCCGACCTTGAGCATCGTGGTGGCCTCGGACATGTTGGAGTCGCCGACGATCACGTGGAGGCGACGGTACTTCTCGGCGTCGGCATGCGGCTCGTCGCGGGTGTTGATGATCGGACGCGACCGGGTGGTGGCCGAGGAGACACCCTCCCAAATGTGCTCGGCGCGCTGGGACAGCGTGTAGGTAGCAGCCTTGGGCGTCTGCAGGACCTTGCCCGCGCCGCAGATCAGCTGGCGGGTGACCAGGAACGGCAGAAGTACGTCGGAGATGCGGGAGAACTCCCCCGCGCGCACCACCAGGTAGTTCTCGTGGCACCCGTAGGAGTTGCCCGCCGAGTCGGTGTTGTTCTTGAACAGGTAGATGTCGCCGCCGATACCCTCATCGGCGAGTCGCCGTTCGGCGTCGATGAGGAGGTCCTCGAGAACCAGCTCGCCGGCGCGATCGTGGTTGATCAGTTGCACGAGGCTGTCGCACTCGGCGGTGGCGTATTCCGGATGCGAGCCCACGTCGAGGTACAGACGCCCACCGTTCTGCAAGAACACGTTTGACGAGCGACCCCACGACACCACCCGGCGGAAAAGGTAGCGGGCGACCTCATCTGGGCTCAGGCGCCGGTGTCCGTGGAAAGTGCACGTCACACCGAACTCGGTCTCGATTCCCAGTATTCGTCGCTGCACCTCATCCACACTACCGCCGTGTGGCCGGGCCGGTGGTCCGCCGCGCGTGAGCGCGTGTCCGGGCACCGGCCCGGTGCTCAGCTGGCGCCGGACTCGCCGTCGGTGCCTGCGTCCGCGTCGGCCGCATCGGCTTCCGCGGCGGGAGGGGGCAACAATGCCTCCAGTGCCGCGCCGGTGATCCGACGGAAGGCGCGTCGCGGCCGGTTGCGGTCGAGCGTGGCGACCTCGAGGTCGGAGACGTCGAGCACCCGCGGCTCGGAGTGCGATCCGCCGCTCGAGGACTGTTGCGGCGCACCGAGGGCGCTCACCGCCCACCCCAGTGCCGTCTCGAGATCGGCGTCGGCAGTGTAGGACTCGTTCATCGCGGCGTTGGCGGCGTCGTTCGAGCCGCCGATGACCAGGAACCGCTTCTCGTCGACGATCGATCCGTCGTAGGTGATGCGGTACAGCTGCGACGGTCCGGGTTTACCCGGCTTGCTGACCTCGGCGACGCACAATTCCACCTCGAACGGCTTGGGCTGTTCGGTGAAGACCGCGCCGAGGGTGTTCGCGTAGGCGTTGGCCAGCGACAGGCCGTTGACGTCGGCGCGGTCATAGCTGTACCCGCGCATGTCGGCGTGCTGGATACCCGCCTTGCGCAGCGTCTCGTACTCGTTGTACTTGCCGACCGCGGCGAAGCCGATGCGGTCGTAGATCTCACTGACCTTGCGCAGCGCGTTGGACGGATTCTCCGCCACGAACAGGACGCCGTCGGCGTAGGTCACCACCACGACGCTGCGGCCGCGGGCGATGCCCTTGCGCGCGAGATCGGAGCGATCCCGCATGATCTGTTCGGCGCTGGCGTAATACGGGAAGGTCATCGTGCATCCCCCTCGTGTTCGGCGGCGCGGCGCTCGACCACCGCGCGCGCGGCGGCCTCGATCGACTCCGGCGAAACCTCCTGTGCGCCATCGGCACCCACGATCACCGCGGTCGGGAAGATCTTGCGGACGATGTCGGGTCCACCGGTCGCCGAGTCATCGTCGGCCGCGTCGTAGAGCGCTTCCACCGCGATGGCCAGTGCCGAATCGGCGTCGAGGTCGTAGCGGAAGAGCTTCTTCAGCGACGACTTGGCGAACACCGATCCCGAACCGATCGACGTGTACCCGCCGAACTCCTCATGCCGGTCGCCGGCCACGTCGAAGGAGAAGATGCGTCCGCGTTCATCGGGGCTGTCGTGGTCGATGTCGTAGCCCACGAGCAGCGGGATCGCCGCAAGCCCCTGCATCGCCGCGCCGAGGTTGTTGCGCACCATCGCGGCCAGGCGGGTGACCTTGCCGTCGAGCGTCAGCGGGACGCCCTCGATCTTCTCGTAGTGTTCGAGTTCGACGGCGAAGAGCCGAACCATCTCGATGGCGATGCCCGCGGTCCCCGCGATGCCCGCCGCCGAGTAGTCATCGGTGACATACACCTTCTTGACGTCGCGGGTGGCGATGAGATTGCCCATCGTGGCCCGGCGATCACCTGCGAGCACGACGCCACCCGGGAAGCTCACGGCGACGATCGTGGTGCCGTGCGGGGCGATGTCACCACCGGTGCTCATGGCACCGGCAGCGCTGATCCTGTTGCCGGGCAACAGCTCCGGCGAGTGGACCCGCAGGTAATCGGAGAAGGATGAGATGTCGCGGCCGAGGGATTCGATCCGGTCGCTCACTGTCCGCCTTTCTGCACGTATGCGCGCACGAAGTCCTCTGCGTTCTCCTCCAACACGTCATCGATCTCATCGAGCAGATCGTCGGTGTCGTCGGTCAGCTTTTCGCGCCGCTCCTGGCCGGCCGCCTCGGCACCGGTCTCGTTGTCGTCGTCACCGCCACCTGAGCGCGTGGTCTGTTCCTGCGCCATAGCCGCCTCCTCGAGAAGCACACGCGTCCGGTCGTTTCCGGACTCGTTCGTAAAAACACCCTACCTGTGTGCGAGCCGCCGAGATGGCCAACGTGCCGAGCCGAGCCCGACTTCGACACGCCGGATCCGCGGCGTGTCCATCTCGGGTGTTTCGGTCATGCCGCGGCCCACGGGGCCGTCAGTTGGTGAGTTCGTCGACCAGTTCTGCGGCCGAGTCCACCGAGTCCAGGAGCTTTCCCACATGCGACTTGCTGCCGCGCAGCGGTTCGAGGGTGGGGATGCGGACCAGCGATTCACCGCCCAGATCGAAGATCACCGAGTCCCAGCTCGCCGCGGCGATGTCGGCGCCGAAGCGGCGCAGGCACTCACCGCGGAAATAGGCGCGGGTGTTGGTGGGCGGTGTGGTGATCGCCTCGGTCACCGCGGCCTCGTCGACCAGTCGCTTCATCGAACCCCGCGCCACCAGGCGGTTGTAGAGCCCCTTGTCGAGTCGTACGTCGGAATACTGCAGGTCGACCAGATGCAGGCGCGGAGCCGACCAGGCCAGACCCTCGCGGTTGCGGAAGCCCTCCAGCAGCCGCAGCTTGGCCGGCCAGTCGAGAATGTCGGCGCACTCCATCGGGTCGCGTTCGAGCTTGTCGAGCACGTCGGCCCAGGTGTCGAGGACGTCGATGGCCCGTGCGTCATCGGGGTCGCGTTCGGCCTGCAGCGCCGCGCAGCGCTCGTGGTAGATCCGTTGCAACGCCAGACCGGTCATCTCGCGACCGTCGGCGAGTGCCACCGTGGTGGTCAGCGTGGGGTCGTGGGAGATCGTGTGGACCGCTTGCACCGGCCGGGCGAGCTCGAGGTCGGACAGATCGACGCCCCCTTCGATCAGGTCGAGGACCAGCGAGGTGGTGCCGACCTTGAGGTAGGTGGCCGTCTCGGCGAGGTTGGCATCACCCAGGATCACGTGGAGTCGGCGATAGCGCTCGGGGTCGGCATGCGGCTCGTCGCGGGTGTTGATGATGCCGCGTTTGAGCGTGGTCTCCAGGCCGACCTCGACCTCGATGTAATCCGCACGTTGGGACAGCTGGAATCCGGGCTCGTCGCCGGACTGTCCGATACCCACCCGACCCGACCCACAGAACACCTGGCGGGAGGCGAAGAACGGGGTCAGTCCGGTGATCACCGCGGTGAACGGTGTCGAGCGCGCCATCAGGTAGTTCTCGTGGGTGCCGTACGAGGCCCCCTTGTTGTCGATGTTGTTCTTGTAGAGCTGCAGGCGCGGGGCTCCCGGCACGCTGGCGACGTGGCGTGCGGCCGCCTCCATCACCCGCTCGCCGGCCTTGTCCCAGATCACCGCGTCGAGGGGGTCGGTCACCTCGGGCGCCGAGTACTCGGGGTGGGCGTGGTCGACGTAGAGGCGCGCGCCGTTGGTGAGGATCATGTTCGCCGCACCCACCTCGTCGGCGTCGATCACCGGCGCGGGACCCGAGCTGCGCCCCAGATCGAATCCACGCGCGTCGCGCAACGGCGACTCGACCTCGTAATCCCAGCGCGTGCGCTTGGCCCGGGGCACGCCGGCCGCCGCCGCATAGGCCAGCACGGCCTGTGTGGACGTCATGATCGGGTTGGCCGTCGGATCCCCAGGCGCAGAGATCCCGTATTCGACCTCGGTGCCGATGATTCGTTGCATGGATAAAGCCTAGGCGCCCGTGGCTGCGGGGGGCGTGCACCGCCCTGTCGCCGGCGGCGACGGCCCCGCGGCGAGACCCCGACCACAGCGGGTGTGAACACTTGGTGTCGTGACCCCGCCGGGGCTCGCAGGCGCGATCGATCGGGGTTAGTTTTCATCCGTGAAACCTCTGAGGCAGTTCACCGTTCGCGCCACGCTCCCCGACTCGCTGTCGGCGCTGACCACCCTTGCCAACAACCTGCGGTGGTCGTGGGACACCCCGACCCAGCGGTTGTTCGAGTCGATGGATCCGGCCGCCTGGGCGTCGTCGGGAAACGACCCGATCAGGATGCTCGGCGAGATCTCGGGATCACGCCTGGCCGAACTCGCTGCCGACGACAACTTCCGCGCGCGGCTCGACGCCTGCGCTGCCGACCTCGACGACTACCTCTCGCGCGACCAGTGGCTGCAGCACGAACAGGCCGCCGGGATGCCCGAGATCCCCGGGATCGCCTACTTCTCGATGGAGTTCGGCATCTCCGAGGTTCTGCCCATCTACTCCGGCGGGCTGGGCATCCTCGCGGGCGATCACCTGAAATCAGCGTCGGAACTCGGCCTGCCGCTGGTCGGTGTGGGGTTGCTCTACCGCAACGGCTACTTTCACCAGTCGCTCAACGCCGACGGCTGGCAGGTGGAGCGCTACCCGACCGCCGACCCGCAGGGGCTGCCGCTGACCCAGCTCACCGAACCGTCGGGCGCCCCGGTGACCGTCACCGTCTCGATGCCCGACCACCGCACGTTGCGTGCCACCGTGTGGATCGCGCAGGTGGGCCGTATCCCGCTGCTGCTGCTGGATTCCAACCTCCCGGAGAACGACACCGAGCTGCGGACGGTCACCGACCGGCTCTACGGCGGCGACCAGGACCACCGGATCAAACAGGAGATCCTTCTCGGCGTCGGCGGCGTGCGCGCGGTCCGTCGGTTCACTGCGCTCACCGGCGCCGCAGAGCCGACGGTCTTCCACATGAACGAGGGCCACGGCGGCTTCCTGGGCATCGAGCGGATCCGCGAACTCGTGGCACGCCCCACCAACCCGCTGACCTTCGCCGAGGCAGTGACGGCGGTTCGGTCGGGCACGGTGTTCACCACCCACACCCCCGTCCCGGCCGGCATCGACCGCTTCCCCGACGATCTCGTGCGCTACTACCTCGGCGACGACGCGGGCCGCTCGACGCTGTTCCCAGGTCTCGGGGTCGCCGACGTGGTGGATCTGGGCCGCGAACAGACCCCGGGGGTGTTCAACATGGCCCATCTGGGCCTGCGGCTGGCCCAGCGCAGCAACGGCGTATCCCAGCTGCACGGGGCGGTCAGTCGCGAGATGTTCGCCGACCTGTGGCCGGGTTTCGAGCCCGACGAGGTACCCATCGGCTCGGTGACCAACGGCGTGCACGGGCGCACCTGGATCTCGCCGGCGTGGCGGGAGGCCGCGGCTGCCGCCGGTGCCGACGTGGCGCCCGACAGCGATTCGGCGCAGATGCTGGTGTCGCTGAAGAACGTGTCCGACGACCACCTGTGGGCCACGCGCAACATGCTGCGTGCCGAGCTGGTGTCGCTGGTGCGCGACCGGGTGCGCCGATCCGGACTCGAACGCGGCTTCAGTGAAGCCGAACTGTCGTGGACCGAGGAGGTCTTCGACCCCGACATCCTGACGATCGGCTTCGCCCGTCGCGCCGCGACCTACAAGCGACTGACGCTGATGTTGCGCGATCCCGACCGGCTCAAGAAGCTGCTCCTCGACCCCGAACGACCCATTCAGCTCGTGGTGGCGGGCAAGGCGCATCCCGCCGACAACGGCGGCAAGTCGCTGATCCAGCAGATGGTCAGGTTCGCCGACGACCCGCAGTTGCGCACCCGGATGGTTTTCCTCCCCGACTACGACATCTCGATGGCGCGGTACCTCTACCACGGGTGTGACGTATGGCTGAACAACCCGCTGCGTCCGATGGAGGCCTGCGGTACCTCGGGGATGAAGTCGGCGATCAACGGGGGACTGAACCTGTCGATCCTCGACGGCTGGTGGGATGAGATGGCCGACGGTGACGACGGCTGGGCGATCCCGACCGCCGACGGTGTGGCCGACGAGAACCGTCGCGACGACCTCGAAGCCGCTGCGCTCTACCGTCTTCTCGAGGAGTCGGTGGTCCCCGGTTTCTACGACCGCACCGCCGGCGACCCGCCCGGACGCTGGATGGAGATGGTGCGCCACACCCTGTCGGTGCTGGGCCCCAAGATCCTGGCCACCCGCATGGTCCGCGACTACACCGAGGCGATGTACGTCCCGGCGTCGCAGTCGTATCAGACGATCCGGGCCGACGACTACGCCGCAGCGCGCACACTCGCCGACTACACCGGACGGGTGCGCCGGGCCTGGCCGTCTGTGCGCATCGCCGAGGTCGACAGCACGGGCCTGCCCGACGTGCCGGTGATGTCGTCGAAGCTGACGCTGACCGCCCACGTGCGTCTGGGCGATCTGGCGCCCTCGGATGTGCGGGTGCAGGCGGTGCTCGGTCGCGTCGAGGACGACACGCTGTCGCCGGTGTCGACCGCCGACATGGTCGCGCTGACCGATCCGGGCGAGGCCGACGGCGCCATCGAGGGCGAGACGTTGTTCCGCGCAGTGATCGAACTGCCCACCGCGGGACGTCTGGGCTACACCGTCCGGGTGCTGCCGCACAACGACCTGCTCGCCTCCGACGCCGATCTGGGGCTGGTGCGGCTGCCTGAGGGCATGCAGTAGCTCGTAGTCTGTGGTGCGTGCACGAGCCCTCAGACAACCCGACTGATGCCCGACCGGTCGACCCGACGGATGTCCGACCGGTCGACCCGACGGATGCTCGACCGGTCGACCCGACCGCTGCCGACCCGGTCCCCTCGACCGCCGACGAGCTGGTCGCCGTGTTCGATCCGGAGGGCCATGCGATCGGCGCGGCGCCCAGGGGTGAGGTCTACGCGCGCGGTCTCTGGCACGGCAGCGCCGGAGTGCTGGTGCGTTCGACCGATCGCACACGCGTGTACGTCCATCGTCGTACCGACACCAAGTCGGTCTTCCCCGGCGTGCACGACTGTTTGGCCGGCGGGGTGATCGACGCCGGCGAAGAACCCGCACAGACCGCGCGGCGTGAGCTTGCCGAGGAACTCGGGATCAGCAGGGTGGACCTCACCCCGTTCGGGCAGACCCGGTGGGAGGGCCGCAGCGGTGACGCGCTGGTGCGGTGCCACCTGTTCGGCTTCGAGGCGTTCTACGACGGACCGATCCGCCACCAGCCCAGCGAGGTCGCCGACGGCTGGTGGTGGACCGAGGATGTTCTGCGCGACCACCTCGCCGACCCGTCGTGGCCCTTCGTTCCGGACAGCCGCGCCCTGCTCGACGAGTGGCGTGCTCGTCGAGCAGGGCGTGCGAGAACCACGCGGGGCTGAAACTCCTACAGGTACTGGCCGGTGTTGGTCTCGGTGTCGATGGCGCGGTTGGCACCGGAGCTCTTGCCGGTGACCAGCGTGCGGATGTAGACGATCCGCTCGCCCTTCTTGCCGGAGATCCTCGCCCAGTCGTCGGGGTTGGTGGTGTTCGGCAGATCCTCGTTCTCGGCGAACTCGTCGAGAATCGAGTCGAAGAGGTGCTGCACACGCAGACCCGGTGCCCCTGTCTCGAGCTGCGACTTGATCGCGTACTTCTTCGCGCGGTCGACCACGTTCTGGATCATCGCGCCGGAGTTGAAGTCCTTGAAGTACATGACCTCCTTGTCGCCGTTGGCGTAGGTCACCTCCAGGAACCGGTTCTCGTCGCTCTCGGCGTACATCCGCTCGACCACACGCTCGATCATCGCCGAGACGCAGGCGTCACGATTGCCGCCGAACTCGGCGATGTCGTCAGCGTGCACCGGCAGCTGGGTGGTCAGGTACTTCGAGAAGATGTCAATGGCCGATTCGGCATCGGGCCGTTCGATCTTGATCTTCACGTCCAGACGACCGGGCCGCAGGATCGCGGGGTCGATCATGTCCTCGCGGTTGGACGCGCCGATGACGATCACGTTCTCGAGGCCCTCGACACCGTCGATCTCGCTGAGCAGCTGGGGCACGACGGTGGTCTCGACGTCCGAGGACACGCCCGAACCGCGGGTGCGGAAGATCGAGTCCATCTCGTCGAAGAAGACGATCACCGGGGTTCCCTCGGACGCCTTCTCCCGTGCGCGCTGGAAGATCAACCGGATGTGGCGTTCGGTCTCACCGACGAACTTGTTGAGCAGCTCGGGGCCCTTGATGTTGAGGAAGTACGACTTGGCCTCATGTGCGTCGTCGCCGCGGGCCAGGGCGATCTTCTTGGCCAGTGAGTTGGCCACAGCCTTGGCGATCAGTGTCTTACCGCAACCGGGAGGGCCGTAGAGCAGCACACCCTTCGGGGGACGCAGCGCATAGTCACGGAACAGATCCTTGTGCAGGAACGGCAGTTCCACGGCGTCGCGGATCTGCTCGATCTGGCGTCCGAGGCCACCGATGTCCTCATACCCCACATCGGGCACCTCTTCGAGGACGAGATCTTCGACCTCGGCCTTGGGTACCCGCTCGAAGGCGAAGCCGGCCTTGGTGTCGATCAGCAGCGAGTCGCCCGGACGCAGCAGACGTTTGCCGGTCTCGCCGTCGATCTCACCGGTCAGCGGCTCGGCGAGCCACACCACGCGCTCCTCGTCGGCGTGGCCGACCACCAATGCGCGTTCGCCGTCGGCGAGAACCTCACGCAGCGTGCTGATCTCACCGACCGAGTCGTAGTCACCGGCCTCGACGATCGTCAGGGCCTCGTTGAGCCGCAGCGACTGTCCGCGGCGCAGTGTCTCGACGTCGATGTTCGGCGAGCAGGTCAGGCGCATCTTGCGACCGGAGGTGAACACGTCGACGGTGCCGTCGTCGTACACCCCGAGCAATACGCCGTAGCCGCTCGGCGGCTGACCGAGGCGATCGACCTCCTCGCGCAGGGCGATCAGTTGCTGGCGCGCCTCTTTGAGGGTTTCGAGAAGTTTCGCGTTACGCGCGGTGAGGCTCTCGACACGTGACTGCAGATCGTCGTCGTCGGGGCGACCGAACGGATTCGGCGATCCGGTGTCGGGTCGCGGCCGACGGCCGGGCGAGGTGACTGCGTCTCGGGAGTCGACCCCGTCCGAGTACGACCCGGCGGAGCGGGTCTGTGGTTCCTGGGATTCGCGGCCGTATTCATCGTGCGGACTGGACTCGGTCATTGCTGACTCCTCTCGCCGGCGGTCTGACGTACGCACCGTCGCACGGCACGTATCCGCCGATGTGTCCACGCTACCGGCGGATCGCGAAAAGTGCTTCGTGCCTCGCGATCAAGGGTGTTGAGTGAGTGTTAATTGTGTGTCACCGAAACGGTCGCGTGCCGGCAATCTCCCGTTGACACGCAGGGCGTGTCGCGTCGGCAGGCGGAGCTCAGCCGCGGGAGGGCCGGCGGTGCGGGCGAAGCGGTGTGACGCCGTCGGCCAGTCGTCGGGCGCTGACCAGAAATGCTGTGTGACCTTGCATGTTGTGCTGCGGGCGAACCGCGAGCCCCACCACATGCCAGTCGCGGACCATCGATTCCCACGACCGCGGTTCGGTCCAGCAGCCCTGTTCGCGCAGGGCTTCGACGAAGCGGGAGAGCTGTGTGACGGTTGCGACGTAGGTGATCAGGACTCCGCCTGGTTTTATCGCGCGCGCGACCGACTCCAGCGGCGCCCACGGCTCGGCCATGTCGAGGATCACGCGGTCGACGCTCGCGCGGGCGTCGTAGTCGGCGAGGTCGGCGACCTCGATCTCCCAGTTGTCGGGATGGCCGCCGAAGAACGTCTCGACGTTCCGCCGGGCGTATTCGGCATGGTCGTCGCGCACCTCGTAGGAGATGACGCGGCCGGCCGGGCCCACCGCGCGCAGCAGCGAACAGGTGAGCGCTCCCGATCCGGCACCGGCCTCCAAGACGGTGGCGCCGGGGAAGACGTCGCCCTCGGCGACGATCTGCGCGGAGTCCTTGGGGTAGATCACCGCGGCACCGCGCGGCATCGACAGCACGTAGTCGGTGAGCAGCGGCCGCAGCGCGAGGTATTCGGTGCCCGAGGTGGCGGCCACCATCGTGCCCTCGTCCGCGCCGATCAGGTCGTCGTGGGCGATGGCACCGCGGTGGGTGTGGAAGAGCTTGTGCGCTTCGAGGTGGACAGTGAACTTCCGTCCCTTGGCATCGGTGAGCTGGACCCGGTCACCGACCTCGAACGGTCCGCTGTCTGCCATGTCGCGTGTCCTCCTACGCCGGTTGTCGCATGCCAGGCATACCCTGCCAGGTGTGAGTACCCGTATCGACACGCGGCCCACCTCGATCCCCGAGATGGCGGCTGCGGGAGAATCCGGACAGCCGCGACGGTCGACCCCGGCACTGTCGCCCTCGCGGGCATCGGATTTCAAGCAGTGCCCGTTGCTCTATCGGTTCCGCGCGATCGACCGCCTGGAGGAGGAACCGACCACCGCACAGGTGCGCGGGACCCTCGTGCACGCGGCACTGGAGAACCTGTTCGACCTCGACGCACAGTTGCGCACCCATGACACCGCGATCGATCTCGTCGACGGCGCGTGGGAGGCGATCTGTGTGCAGGATCCGTCGCTGCGAGCGCTCGCCGGCGAGGATGTGACCGGATTCCTCGACAGTGCGCACGCGCTGATCACCACCTACTTCCGGATGGAGAACCCGCAGGGTTTCGATCCCGAATCATGTGAGCTGCACGTGGAACTCGATCTCGACGGGGTCGCGCTGCGGGGGTTCATCGACCGCCTCGACGTCGCGCCGACGGGAGAGATCCGCGTGGTCGACTACAAGACCGGTCGCTCCCCCGGACCGCTGTTCGAGGTGAAGGCGCTGTTTCAGATGAAGTTCTACGCGCTGGCGATCTGGCGGCTGCGCGGTGAGGTGCCCGCGCGGTTGCAACTGATGTACCTCGCCGACGGACAACAACTGCACTACACACCCGACGTCGAGGAACTCCAACGGTTCTCACGCACACTCACCGCGATCTGGTCGGCGATCCTGGAGGCCGGACGTACCGGCGATTTCCGGCCGAAGCGTTCGGCGATGTGTTCCTACTGCGACCACAAGGCGTTGTGCCCGGAGTTCGGCGGTACGCCGCCGCCGTATCCGGGATGGCCGGGAGGGCAGGCGTGATGGCATCGGACGGCTACTTCGTCCCGGCCGGCCGGGACGGCGAGTTCGAACTGTTCGACCCGACCGAACACACCCTGAGCGTGTGGAGCCCGGACATGCAGCACGGCGGACCGCCGAGCGGGCTGCTCACATGGGCGATGGAGCAGCTCGACCCGGCTGTTGACGCGACCACGCCGAGCCACCAGATCACGCGGGTCGTGGTGGACATCCTCGGTGCGATCCCCTTGACGCAGAACCGGGTCCGCGCCTACGTCACCCGACCGGGCCGTCAGATCTCGCTGGTCGGAGCGGAACTGCAGGCGCAGGGTCCCGACGGCGACTTCCGCACGGTCGCGCGGGCCTCGGCGTGGCGGATCCGGCATGCCGACACCGCCGCGCTGGTCGCCGACAGCCGTGCGGGTCTGGCTCCCCGGGAGGCCTCGCCGGACACGACGGGACGGCTCGGTGTGGACTGGGACCGGGTGGGGTTCATCGGAACCCTCGACATCTCGGTGGTCGAATCGCCCACCGGAGGCACACCCGCGGCGTGGTTACGTCCCCGCCTGGATCTGATCGCCGGACGTGAGACCACCACGCTGTCGCAGATGATGGTGGCCGCCGACGTGGCCAATGGTCTGGGCACACGTCTGAATCCACGCGAGTGGACGTGGATGAACACCGATCTCGATGTCCACCTCCGCCGGGCGCCGCATGGCGAGTGGTTGGGTATCGACGCCGAACTCTTCACCGGCACAACTGGTTTCGGCGCGACCTTTGGTGACTTCTACGACGAGAGCGGATTCCTCGGCCGGTCGGCGCAGACAGTATTGCTCGGGCCGGTGCCGCGCTGAGAGGGCCGGCCATGCCGGTCATCTCGCTCGCATGCGCGATCGGATCGCACTGACGATAGTATTCGGCGCGACGGTCGGCAGGACGCGAGAAGGGTGAGGTATATGGGAGTGGTTTCGGCTGGCAAGAGCTACCAGCTGGTGATGTTCGATCTCGACGACACGCTGGCCCCCTCGAAGAGTCCGATGTCTGCGGAGATGGCAGACCTGTTCCGCCGGCTGCTGCACACCTCGATGGCCGCCATCATCTCCGGCGGCAACTACCAGCAGTTCTCCGCGCAGGTCCTCGACCAGCTCGGCGAGTTCGACGATCTCTCCCGGCTGCACCTGCTGCCCACCAACGGCACCCAGTACGTTCGTCACGGCGACGAGGGGTGGGAGGTGGTCTACGCCGAGAACCTCACCGATGACCAGAAGCAGCGCGCCATGGACGTCCTGGAGACCGGCGCCAAGGAGCTCGGACTCTGGGAGACCGAGACCTGGGGACCTGTCCTCGAGGACCGCGGCAGTCAGATCACCTTCTCGGCGCTGGGCCAGAAGGCCCCGGTGGAGGCCAAGAGCGCATGGGATCCGGACAACTCCAAGAAGGAGAAGCTGCGCGCCTACGCCGCCGAGCGGCTGCCCGACCTCGAGGTCCGCAGCGGCGGCTCGACATCGGTCGACGTCACCAAGAAGGGTGTCGACAAGGCCTACGGCACGCGCAAGCTCATGGAAATCCTCGATCTGACCACCGACGACATCCTCTACTTCGGTGACCGCCTCGACCCCGGCGGCAACGACCACCCCGTGCTGGAACTGGGCATCGACTGCGTCGCGGTCAAGGGGTGGCAGGACACCTACGCCCGGCTGACCGCCGTCCTCGACGAGACCGACTCGGCGCGCCCCAACCACTGACGCACCGACCACTGAAGACCGAGCGCTGAAGACCGAGCACTGGGCACCGACCGCTCAGCACCGGGCGCCGACCGATGAACACCGCGCCCACCGGTCGGCGCGCGTCAGAAGCGGGTCGAAGTCAGAAGCGGCAGGACCGGATGTCGGAGGCGAGGATGGCCTTGGCGCCGAGTTCGGCGAGTTCGTCCATCAGGCTCTGGTGCCCCTTACGCGGCACCATCGCCCGCACCGCCACCCAGTTCTCGTCGGCCATCGGTGCGACGGTCGGCGACTCCAGGCCCGGGGTCAGTGCCACCGCCTGGTCGAGCAGATCACGCCGGCAGTCGTAGTCGATCATCACGTACTGCTGGCCGAGCACCACGCCCTGCACCCGCGCCACGAATTTCCTTGCCGCCTTGGACAGTTCGCCATCGCCGCGCGAGATGAGCACCGCTTCGGACTCGCACAGCGCAGGCCCGAAGGCGGCCAGTCCGTGCTGGCGCAGCGTGCGCCCGGAACTCACCACGTCGGCGATCGCATCGGCCACCCCGAGCTGGATGGAGATCTCGACGGCGCCGTCGAGCCGGATGATCTGGGCGTCGATACCGCGCCGCGCGAGATCGTCATGTACGAGGTTGGCGTAGGAGGTGGCGATTCGCTTGCCCTCGAGTGATTCGAGGGTCCAGTCGTCGCCGACCGGGGCGGCATAACGGAAGGTCGACGGCCCGAAGCCCAAGGTGAGCGCTTCGCTCACCGGAGCTCCCGAGTCCAGTGCCAGGTCGCGGCCGGTGATGCCGAGATCGAGTTCACCGGAACCGACGTAGATGGCGATGTCCTTGGGACGGAGAAAGAAGAACTCGACGTCGTTAGACGGGTCGAGCACGGTGAGATCCTTGGAGTCCGACCGGCGGCGGTAGCCCGCCTCGGACAGGATCGATGCGGCGGACTCGCTCAGCGAGCCCTTGTTGGGGACTGCGACACGCAGCATGGTGAGGTTCCTCGGTGGTCGTGCACGGTGGTCGTGCTCGAAGGTGATGGGGGTGGCAACGTGAGCGCCCGTCGCGGGCGCGCACCGACGTCGGGCGCTCGGCGAGTCTCGCCGCGCCCTACAGATGTCGGTAGACGTCGGCCAGGGTGAGGCCCCGTTTGACCATCATCACCTGCAGCCAGTAGAGCAGCTGCGAGATCTCCTCGGACAACGCGTCGTCGGACTCGTGTTCGGCGGCGAGCCACACTTCGCCGGCCTCTTCGATGATCTTCTTGCCGAGCGTGTGTACGCCGGAGTCGAGCGCTGCGACGGTGCCACTGCCCTCGGGCCGGGTCGCCGCCCTCTCGGTGAGTTCGGCGAACAGGTCATCGAATGTCTTCACGAGTCCCCTCTTCACGAGTGTTCAGTGTCTCACGTGCGCTACGCCAGGCCACCGCCAGGTCGTCGACCGTCGTCGACTCGAGAGTGGTGGCGAAGGTGCGGCCCGGGCCGTCGGGGACGTCCGCGTCGGCCGAGGGCACCACCAGCGTCGGGCAGCCGGCGGCGGTCGCCGACGCGGTTCCGGTGGGTGAATCCTCCACCGCCAGGCACATCCGTGGCGCGATGCCCAGCGCCGCTGCGGCGGTCAGGTACAGATCGGGTGCCGGTTTGCCGTCGGGGACCTCGTCGCCGCACACGGTGAACGCAAACCGGTCGCGTCCGATCGTCCCCATCGCGTGCTCGGCGAGCGGACGGTCGGTGTTGGTCACCAGCGCGATCGGGATCTCGGCGTCGGCGAGAGCATCGAGTACATCGCGGGCACCCGGTCGCCACGGGATCCCTTGGTCGAACAGCTCGGCCACCCGCGAGGTCAGCCACACGGAGTCGGTCGGGTAGTCACGGTCGGCCGGCGCCACGCCCGCCGCGACGTAGATCTTCGTGAGGGCGCCGGTCATCGAGTTGCCGAGGGTGGACTTGCGCAGCTCCTCGGTCATCGTGATGCCCTGGCGTTCGGAGAACTCCGCCATCGCGACATCCCAGAGGACCTCCGAGTCGAGGATCGTCCCGTCCATGTCCCACAGCACTGCCAGCGGCTTATCGGTCACGTCCACCCATGTTTCCCTGTGCGACCCCCTGAGACCAAACCGGTGACCACACCGGCGACCACCACCGGGACCAGATGCGCTCAGACGTTGACGTACCGCTCAGACGTTGAATATCGCTCAGACGTTAAAGTATTTGGCCTCGGGGTGGTGCAGCACGAAGGCATCGGTCGACTGCTCGGGATGCAGCTGCAGTTCCTCGGACAGCTCGACCCCGATACGTCCCGGTTCGAGCAGTTCGATCATCTTCGCGCGGTCCTCGAGGTTCGGGCAGGCCCCGTAGCCGAATGAGTATCGGGCACCGCGGTATTCGAGGTCGAAGAAGCCCTGTGCGTTGTCGGGGTCCTCGGCATCCATGCCGCGGTCACCGAACCGCAGCTCCGACCGGATGCGCTGATGCCAGTGTTCGGCGAGGGCCTCGGTCAGCTGCACGCCGATGCCGTGGACCTCGAGATAGTCGCGGTAGGCGTTCTCGGCGAACAGTTCGTTGGCGAAGTCGGCGATCGGCTCACCCATGGTGACCAGCTGGAACGGCAGTACGTCGACGGTGCCGGTGGCGATGGCGTCCTCGCGTGAGCGGATGAAGTCGGCGATGCACAGGAACCGCGGCCGCTGCTGACGTGGGAACTCGAAGGAGAACCGCACCGGCGCGTCGGCGCGGGGCTCGGTGAGCACGTCCACGCGGTCGCCGACGGAGACCGCTGGGAAGTACCCGTAGACGACTGCGGCGTGGGCGAGGATGCCCTTGGTGGCCAGCCGGTCGATCCACTCACGCAGGCGCGGGCGACCCTCCGTCTCGACCAGATCCTCATAGGACGGTCCGTCGCCGCCGCGGACACCGCGCAGACCCCACTGGCCCATGAACAGTGCGCGCTCGTCGAGGAGACCGAGGTAGTCGGCAACCGGGATGCCCCGCACGATCCGGGTTCCCCAGAACGGTGGGGTCGGGATGTCGTTGTCGGCGGCCACATCCGAACGTGCCGGGATCTCGACGGGCGTCTCGGCGGCCTTGCGCTTGGCGGCGATGCGCACCGAACGCTCGTGTCGCGCCTTGCGTTCGGCGGCCTTCTTCGCCGCGGCGATCGAGTCGGCGCTCTCGGGCACCGACCCGCCGCCACGCTTGAGTGCCATGATGTCGTCCATCAGGCGCAGACCCTCGAACGCGTCGCGCGCATAGTGCACATGGCCCTCGTAGGTATCGGACAGGTCGTTCTCCACGTACGTGCGCGTGAGTGCGGCGCCGCCGAGCAGGACCGGGTAACGCTGCGCCAGCCCGCGGGAGTTGATCTCCTCGAGGTTCTCCTTCATCACCACGGTGGACTTCACCAGCAGTCCCGACATGCCGATCACGTCGGCGCGCTTGTCCTCGGCCGCTTCGAGGATCGCGGTGATCGGCTGCTTGATGCCGATGTTGATGACCTCGTAGCCGTTGTTGCTCAAGATGATGTCGACGAGGTTCTTGCCGATGTCGTGGACATCGCCCTTGACCGTGGCAAGCACGATCCGGCCCTTGCCGTCCTCGTCGGTGGCCTCCATGTGAGGCTCGAGATGTGCCACCGCGGTCTTCATCACCTCGGCGGACTGCAGCACGAACGGCAGCTGCATCTGCCCCGAGCCGAACAACTCGCCGACGGTCTTCATCCCCGACAGCAGCGTCTCGTTGATGATCTCCAGCGGCGGTTTGTGCGTCATCGCCTCGTCGAGGTCGGCCTCGAGACCGTCCCGTTCGCCGTCGACGATGCGACGTTCGAGCCGCTCGAACAGGGGCAGCTTGGCCAGTTCCTGTGCGCGCGATTCGCGCGCCGAGGCAGCCGAGACCCCCTCGAACAATTCCATGAGTCTCTGCAGCGGGTCGTAGTCCTCGCGACCCTGCGACTGCAGACCCGCGGTGCCGCGGCGGTCATAGATCAGGTCGAGTGCGACCTCGCGCTGCTCGTCGGGAATCTTGGTCATGGGCAGGATCTTCGACGCGTGCACGATCGCGGTGTCGAGTCCCACGGCCACACACTCGTGCAGGAAGACCGAGTTGAGCACCTGCCGCGCAGCAGGGTTCAGCCCGAAGGACACGTTGGAGATGCCGAGGGTGAAGTGGACCTGCGGGTGGGCGTCCTTGATCCGCCGGATCGCCTCGATGGTCTCGATGCCGTCGCGGCGGACCTCCTCCTGACCGGTGGAGATCGGAAAGGTCAGGGCGTCGATGATGATGTCCTCGTCGGACAGACCCCAGTTATCGGTGATGTCGGCGATCAGTCGTTCGGCGACGCGCACCTTCCACTCGGCGGTGCGTGCCTGACCGTCCTCGTCGATGGTCAGCGCGACCACCGCGGCCCCGTGCTCGGTCACCAGCCGCATGATCTTCTGGAAGCGCGAGTCCGGGCCGTCGCCGTCCTCGTAGTTGACCGAGTTGACCGCGCAGCGTCCGCCCAGCGACTGCAGACCGGCCTCGATCACCGCCGGTTCGGTCGAGTCGATCATGATCGGCAGTGTGGTGTTGGTGGCGAAACGCGAGGCCAGCGCGGTCATGTCCGCGGCGCCGTCGCGCCCCACATAGTCGACGTTCAGGTCGAGCATGTGCGCGCCGTCGCGGGTCTGGTCTTTGGCGATGTCGAGGCAGCGCTGGTAGTCCTCGGCGAGCATCGCCTCGCGGAAGGCCTTGGACCCGTTGGAGTTGGTCCGCTCACCGATCATCAGGACACTGGCGTCCTGGTCGAAGGGCACCGCGGTGTAGAGCGAGGAGACCTCTGCCTGATGCGACGGGTTGCGGCGCGGCGGCCGCTTGCCCGAGACCGCCTCGGCGACCTGCCGGATGTGTTCGGGGGTGGTGCCGCAGCAGCCGCCGACCAGTGACAGACCGAATTCGTCGACGAAACCGTCGAGTGCGGCGGCCAGCTCGTCGGGCTGCAGCGGGTATTCGGCGCCGTTGGGGCCGAGTTGCGGCAGTCCGGCGTTGGGCATCACCGACACCGGCACACGAGCGTGTTTGCTCAGGTACCGCAGGTGTTCGCTCATCTCGGCGGGCCCGGTGGCGCAGTTGAGTCCGATCATGTCGACGCCCAGGGGTTCGATCGCGGCCAGAGCCGCGCCGATCTCCGAACCCAGCAGCATCGTCCCGGTGGTCTCCACGGTGACGTGGGAGATGATCGGGATCCACCGGCCCAGCGCCTGCATGGCATGCCTGGCACCGACCACGGCCGCCTTCACCTGCAGCAGGTCCTGGGAGGTCTCCACCAGGATCGCGTCGGCGCCGGCCTCCACCATGCCCAGAGCAGACTCCCGATAGGCGTCGCGGATCACCGCGAAGCTGGTGTGGCCGAGGCTGGGCAGTTTGGTCCCCGGGCCCATCGACCCGAGCACCATGCGGGGGATGCCGTCGGATGCGGGCCCGAGTGAGTCGGCGGTCTCCCGCGCGATCGCGGTGCCCTTGCGGGACAACTCTCGGATTCGATCAGCGATGTCGTAATCCCCGAGGTTGGACAGGTTGCAGCCGAAGGTGTTGGTCTCCACGGCGTCGGCGCCGGCCTCGAAGTAGGCGCGGTGGATGGCGGCGAGGACGTCGGGACGGGTGTCGTTGAGGATCTCGTTGCACCCCTCGAGACCGCGAAAATCGTCGAGGGTCAGGTCCGCTGCCTGCAACATCGTGCCCATCGCGCCGTCGCCGACGACGACGCGGGAGGTCATCGCGTCCAGCAACGGTGAGTCATAGGTGTGCGCGGTCGGCGGTACGGGCATACCCCAAGCGTAAATTGCTCTCGCCGAAACTCTGATGTCGGGCCGCGTCAACTGGGCATATGCGTCCTGACAGAGGTGCACGACGCGGGTTGGCGAGCGCTCGGACCGCGGGCGGTCGAGCCGATGCGGATGCCGGGAGGCTCGCGCGATGCCCGAGGTGCACACAGGACGCACTTTCGGTCGTAGGCTGGATCGGTGGACTCTGAGCGAATCGCCAATCTTCCCGAGCTCCGGGACCCGATCATGGTCGCTGCGTTCGAAGGATGGAACGACGCCGCCGACGCGGCCAGCGGAGCGGTCGAGCACCTGGCACTGACGTGGGATTCGGTTCCACTGGTCGACCTCGACTCCGACGACTACTACGACTTCCAGGTCAACCGTCCGACGATCAAGCAGATCGACGGCGTCACGCGTCGTATCGAATGGCCGACGACCTCACTGTCGCACTGTCGCCCGCCCGGCGCCGAGCGTGACATCGTGCTGTTGCGCGGGATCGAACCGAACATGCGCTGGCGGGGGTTCTGCCAGGACATCATCGACGTGGTCACCGAACTCGGGGTGCGCAGCGTGGTGATTCTCGGAGCGCTGCTCGCCGATGCTCCCCACACCCGGCCGGTGCCGGTGACCGGCGCCGCCTACAGTGCCGAGTCCGCGCGCACCTTCAACCTCGAGGAGAGCCGCTACGAGGGGCCGACCGGGATCACCGGGGTGCTCCAGGACATGCTGGTTCGCGCGGGCATCCCGGCCGTGTCGTTCTGGGCGGCGGTCCCCCATTACGTCTCGTCGCCGCCCAACCCGAAGGCTTCGGTGGCCCTGCTCGGCCGGGTCGAGGAGTTCCTCGATATCGAGGTTCCGCTCGGCGACATGCCCGATCAGGCCGACGAGTGGGAACGTACGGTCACCGAGATGACCGAGGACGACGAAGAGGTCGCCGAATACGTGCGCGGGCTTGAGGAGCGTGGCGACGCCGAGACCAATCTCGAGGCGATGTCGAAGATCGACGGTGACGCGTTGGCGGCAGAGTTCGAGCGCTACCTGCGCCGACGCGGTCGGGGATCGTTCGGCTGAGTCCTCGCCGGACAGGTTCGTCGGATCAGGGCCGACCGGTCAGCCGATCCGTTCGATCGATACGACCGGTGTGGTGATCCGCCAGGTGCGGATGTCGGGGTCGTCGGCCGCACGCACCCAGAACTGTGCGGACTCCCCCACTCGACACGATTTCACGCCGAGCAGCGGGATGTCCTCGGAGTCGCGGCGCAGCGCACTCACCGACCACGAGCTGTCCCCCGCGTGCCCGACACCCGGCGCGCGCAACAGCGTCATCTCCTCGAAGTCCAGCAGGTAGGTCGACGTGCGGGTGACCACAGTCCACACACCCTCGGAGGTGGCGGGATCCAACTCATCGATGCGCGACACACGAGAACTGTACTGTGCGTGCGACGTTGGGGCGACAGAGGTGGCCGCGACAGAGGTGGCCCCGGCGCAGGTGGCCCTGGCGCGAGATCTGCGCCGCACTCAGCGCAGGTCGATCCCGAGCAGCGCGTCGACCGCCGCGGTCATCTGTGCCGGCGCGTCGGTATCCGAGCCGAGTCCGGTGTGCACGTCGGCCGCCCATCCGTCGACGGCCGCGAGCGCCTTGGGCGTGTCGAGGTCGTCGGCGAGGTGTTCGCGCAGCCGTGCGATCACCGGACCCGCGTCGGGTCCGCGGGTCGCGGCCGCCGCGGCGCGCCAGCGGTCCAGACGCGCCGCCGCCTCGGTGAGCAGGTCGTCGGTCCACATCCGGTCGGTGCGGTAGTGCCCGGAGAACACGGCCAGCCGAATCGCACCCGGATGAACCTGTGCGGCAACGAGTTTGGACACGAAGACCAGGTTGCCCAGGCTCTTGGACATCTTCTCGCCGTCGAGACCGATCATGCCGGTGTGCACATAGTGTTTGGCGAAGCGCCGCTGTCCCGTCAGTGCTTCGGCGTGAGCCGCGGAGAACTCGTGATGCGGGAAGATCAGATCACATCCGCCGCCCTGGACGTCGAAACCCATCCCCAGCCGGTTGAGCGCGATCGCCGCGCACTCGACATGCCAGCCCGGACGGCCTGGACCGTTGGGTGAGTCCCACGACGGTTCGCCCTCGCGCGCCGCACGCCACAGCAGCGGGTCGAGCGGATCGCGTTTGCCGGGGCGGTCGGGATCGCCGCCGCGCTCGGCGAAGAACTTCGCCATCGTGGGCAGGTCGTAGCCCGATTCGTAGCCGAACTGCTCGGTGGCGTCGGTGCGGTAGTAGATGTCGGGGTATTCGGGGTCGTCGACGATGTAGGCCGCACCCGAGGCCAGCAGCTTGTCGACGAATTCGATGACCTCGTCGACCGATTCGACGGCTCCGATGTAGTGCTGCGGTGGCAGGACGCGTAGTGCGGTCATGTCCGACCGGAACAGGTCGGTCTCGCGCGCGCCGAGGTCGCGCCAGTCGATGCCGTCGCGGTCGGCTCGTTCGAAGAGCGGGTCGTCGACGTCGGTGACGTTCTGGACGTAGACCACGTCGTGGCCCAGGTCGCGCCAGATCCGGTTCACCAGATCGAAGGTCAGATAGGTCGCGGCGTGGCCGAGATGGGTTGCGTCATAAGGAGTTATGCCGCATACGTACATACCCGCGGTACCGCCGGGCGTCACCGGCAGCACCTGGCGGGCGGATGTGTCGTAGAGGCGCAGCGTCGGACCGGAACCCTCGAGAACGGGAACCGCGGGCTCAGACCACGAGTGCATGACTACACCCTAGAAGCCTGTGGCGCGCGTGCGGGTGACGGGTCGGTGTGCACCCTCACAACCGGGCACGGGATCACAACCGGGCACGAGATCAGAACACGGGCGATGGGATCGGGCGGCCGCGATCGGGTGTCGGCATGACCGGTGCGGCGATCAGTGACCGGGCACGCGCGATGAGTGCGGCGATCTCCTCGGCGCTGATCAGCTCCGAGAGCCGCGTTCGCAGTCCTGATGCCGGTGATGTGAGCCCCGACAGCAGGGTCTCCACGTCGCCGAGCAGATGCGGCGGGACGGGTTCGCCCGCCCAGCCCCACAGCACTGTGCGCAGCTTGTTCTCCTGATGCAGGCAGATGCCGTGGTCGACGCCGTAGACGCCGCCGTCGACGCTCTCGAGCACATGGCCGCCCTTGCGGTCGGCATTGTTGATCAGCACGTCGAGAACGGCGAGCCGGAGCAGGCGAGGATCGTCGGCGTGGACGAGGATGACCTCGTCGCCGGCGCCGTCGGTGGCCTCGAGAATCGGCTTCCACCCGGCCGGGATCATCTCCGGCGGCACCACGTCGACCAGATCGAGCCGTGGCTGCCCCGGTGTGGCGCTCGCGGGGTCGACGTCGACCGTGTCGACCCACCGCTGGACCATGCCCGGACCCAGGTCGCCCCCGCGCAGGACCGTGGTGGGGATCGCGTCCCAGCCCAGCGCCGAGGAGATCTCGTACGAGCTCACCTCACGCCCGGCGAGGGTGCCCGTCGGGAAGTCCCACAACGGGACCTCGCCCCGTACGGGTTTGTAGACCGCGCGCAGCCGCGTGTCGCGGTGTGCCAGCTCGCACACGAGCGTCGCATTGCTCGCGGTGCGGATCCGACCGAGGATCTCCATGGACCCCTGCTCGAGCGTCGTCCGGACGTCGTCGGGATCGGCCACGGTTCCGAACTCGACCGGATCGGCGCTCACTGCAGCGGCCCCTCGCCGGGATCGTCGTCGGACTCGGAATTCGTGGATTCGGGGTTCTCCCCTGCCGATCCCTCTCCGGTCGCCTCTTCCTCGAGGGAGTCCTCCTCGGCCGGTGGTGTGTCCTCGGCGAGTGGTGTGTCGTCGGGATCGTCGGCTGCCGCGTCGAGGAGGCCGGGGTCGATGAAGTCGAGGGACTTGTCGAATTCCACCCCGCGCTTGTACCCGTTGGTGCGTGCACAGATGTGTCCGGCGGGGTCGAGTGGCTGCCCGCAGAGCGGACACGGCTCGCGGCCCGCCGAGATCACCCGCGAGGAGCGTTCGGCGAACTCACGGGCGGCGGCGGTGGTGAGGAAGACCCGTACCGCGTCGGGTCCCTCCTCGGTGTCGTCGAGGACCACCGACTCGTCGAATTCGCCCTCGGTGATGGCGAGCAGCTCCACCACCACGGCCTCGGATTCGGCATCCCAGCCCAGACCCATCGTCCCGACCCGGAACTCGGCGTCGACGGGCATGATCAGCGGACTCAGGTCGACGCGTTCGGCATCCTCGGGCAGCGGGGTGCCGAATCTGCGGTGGATCTCCTCGAGCAGTGCGTCGATGCGGTCGGCGAGGATCTGCACCTGCTGTTTCTCCAACATGACGCTGATCACGCGTTTGTCGTGCACAGCCTGCAGATAGAAGGTCCGATCGCCGGGTTGTCCGACGGTGCCGGCGATGAATCGATCAGGGCTGCGGAAGACGTGTATTGCTCGTGCCATCGTCCTCCTCCTTCCCCTGTTGTCCCATTATCGGTGCGTGTGGGCGGTTGTCATCTGCCCCGGTCGGTTCGGTGGTGTGGGGTCCTGGCCGGTGGATCCGCCGACGACCGCGTCGTCGCCGGTCACCGGTGATTCGGCCGCGCCCGGCGCCCCGGCCTGCGGTGGCCGCGGGATCGGCACGGCCGGCCGGGCGCCGACGCAGTTGACGGTATGTACATACGGTCGTGTGTCGCTGTAGCGGATCACCGTGATCGAGGCGGGCTCGACCACGATCCGCTGGAACGAGTCCAGATGCATGCCCATGGCGTCGGCGACCACTGCCTTGATCACGTCACCGTGCGAGCAGGCGATCCACAGGCCATCTCGGTTCGGTCCGGCCAGCGCGGCGTCGTGGCCACGGATGGCGGCCACCGCGCGGCGTGCCACGTCGGCCAGGCCCTCGCCGCCGGGAAAGATCGCCGCCGACGGCTGTTGCTGGACAGTCCGCCACATCGGCTCGGACATGAGGTCAGAGATCGTGCGACCTGTCCACGCACCGTAGTCCACCTCGGCCAGTGCGTCGTCGACGATCTCGGGCACGTCCAGCCGCGACCGCAGCGGCGCCATCGTCTGCGCGCACCGCAGCAGCGGGGAGCGCACGATCGCGGCGATGTCGGTGAGCTCGCCGAGTCTGTCGAGGAGGCCGTCGGCTTGGGCGCGACCCTTGTCGTCGAGTTCGACACCCACCGAGCGACCGGCGAGGACCCCGGACGTGTTCGCGGTGGAACGCCCATGTCGAACGAGGATGACAGTCACGTGACCACCATAGGCACACCGTGCATCAGGTCGCGCTGATCACGCCGGCGCTGAGCAGTCCGATGACGGCCAATCCGAGCAGTACGCGGTAGCCCACGAACCAATTCAGTGAGTGGCGCGAGACGAATTGCAGCAGCCAGGCGATCGATCCGTATCCGAGTACGAACGCCACCACCGTGGCGACCAGTATCTGAGGGCCGCTGGCTTGCACCCCCTCACCCGACGGCGAAAACGCGTCGGGGAGGCTGAACAGGCCGGAGGCGAGCACTGCGGGGATCGCCAGCAGAAACGAAAACCGCACTGCCGTCTCGCGTTTGAGTCCGAGGAACAGACCCGCGCTCGACGTCGCGCCGGATCGGGACACGCCGGGGATCAGCGCGAAACACTGCGACAAGCCCATCACCACACCATCGCGCAGGGTCAGCTGCGCCATCGACCGGCGCTGAGTGCCCACCTTCTCGGCGAGCCAGATGACCCCGGAGAACAGGATGAGCATGATTGCCACCAGCCAGAGATTCCTTGCGCCGGTGCGGATCTGGTCGCGCAGGAGATAACCGATCACGCCGATCGGGATGGTGGCGAAGATGACGTACCACCCCACCCGGTAGTCGAGTCCCCGCTCGGCCGGGTTGGCAAGACCCACGAACCACGCCTTCACGATGCGTGCGATGTCCTTGGCGAAGTACACCAACACCGCGGCCTCGGTACCCAACTGGGTCACCGCGGTGAACGAGGCGCCCGCATCGTCGTCGAACCACAACGCCGACACGATGCGCAGATGCGCCGACGAGGAGATCGGGAGGAATTCGGTCAGCCCCTGAACGGCTCCGAGAACAACAGCTTGGGCCCACGTCATGGAGTCGCTCACGCCGGGACATGTTACTGACAACGGTGTCGGTTCTGCGCAGGGGCGAGCACCGTCGGCGTGGCAGCCCGCCCGAACGGCGCCGACACCGCATCAGACAAGATGGACCCCATGCGTGTCGAAGCCGCCGGCCCCCAACCCCGTCCGTCGACCCGGCGTCGGCGGATTCGCGGGGCCTCGCTTGTCGCTGCGGCGGTGGCGGCGCTGGTGGTGGTGAGCGGCTGCTCGAACTCGTCGTCGACCGATCGCTCGAAGCTGGCGACCACGGTCCCGATGACCCCGGTGGCCGCGTCGGCGACCGCAGAGCAGCCGGCGGGACGAGTGATCTCGGCACCGGATGCCGGTACCGCCATGGCCATCGACTCCGACCGCCGTGTGCTGGCGGTGCTGGCGACCAATCGCACCGATGTCGAGGTGTACCGGCTCGACGACGCCGGCGTACCCCAGCTGCCACCGACCACGATCACGCTGCCGGTACCTGCCGCGGCGCTGGGCGGCTTCTCCGACGGTGTGCTGCTGGCGGTGGGGCCGCGGTCGCTGATGTCGATCGACGCCGTCGCCGGGAAGGTGGCGACCCGCCAGATCGACGCCGGCGACCCGCTGTCGGTCGCGCGTCGCGGTGACGACGTGCTGGTCGGGACCTCCGACGGCCGCGTACAGGTGGTCGGTGCCCGCACAGTGGACGTGATCGACGGATTCGTGCGGGTCGACGCGATCGCGGTCGCCTCCGACGGGCAGACGATGGTCCTGGATCGGGCGCAGTCCTCGGCCACCGAACTCGACGTCGACAAACGCTCGCTCGGCCCGGCGCAACGCGTCGGCAACGGGGGTACCGAGATGTCGGTGGACCACGTCAACCGGTTCCTGATCTCCAACACCCGCGACGACCAGTTCATCGTGATCGCCGGGCATCCGCCGATCATGCAGATGCGATATCCGGTGTCGGGCGGACCGTACGCCGTAGACTACGACGACACCCGTGACCTGGCATGGGTCGTCAGTACCGGGAACTCCACCGCCCAGGCGTTCGACCTCAAGACCGGAATACCCGAGGAGCGGCACAGGTTCGCAACTGTCGGGCAGGCCGACTCGATGGCGGTCGATCAGCGCACCGGGACGGTCTACCTGCTCTCGGCGCGAGGTGAGGGGCTGCAGGTGGTGTCCCCGACTGCCTGGCGATGATCGCGGCGCGCCCTGACACCGACGGATATGCCGGCGGTGACCGGCGGGCAGCGACATCGGCTGACACGTTCGCCCCGGGAGCGCCCGGAGCGATGGTGACCACCTCACCGGCGGTGGGCAGATGCCCGGCGCACGGCCGACACGGCGTTGTCGGCCGCGACGCGCACGAGCTGTGCGCGTATCGCCGCCGCGCGGCGGCGAGAAAGGACGCGTACGACGTGAGACATGCTGGACGTTCCCGCGGCTTCCCGCGCGAGTGGCAGATGACCGACGACTACGAGTACATCCCGGTACGACTCCCCCCTGACGTGACCCGGGTGACGGCCTCGATGCGGCTGTCACTGGAAGCCGAATTCGGTGGCTGGGAGCTCTCGCGGGTGCGCCTCTACCCCGACGGCACGCGTAAGGTCCTGTTGCGGCGCAGACGGCCCCGTTCGGGCGCCGCCGACGACGGCGTGGGTGGCGGCGATCAGACGGAGCTCTCGGCGTGAGTGCTGACGGCACACGTACGCCGATCGACGCGACGGAGCCCGGAGGCCGGGCCGACCTGCTCGAGCGGGTCAACGATGTGATCTATCCGCGGGCGCTCAAGGCCATGTTCCGCATCCCGCCCGAGCAGATCCATCGCATCATCGCCGCGGCCATTCGGATCTGCGGGCGGTTCGCGGTCACCCGATGGCTGGTGGGCCGCGTTCTCGCGGTGCACGACCCGATCCTGACGTCCACGGTGTTCGGTGTCCGATTCCCCGGACCGCTGGGCCTCGCCGCCGGATTCGACAAGAACGCCGAGGGCGCAGACACCTGGGGTGCGCTCGGATTCGGGTACGCCGAGGTCGGCACCGTGACGGCGATCGCACAACCGGGAAACCCGGCCCCGCGACTGTTCCGGCTGCCGGCCGACCGCGCCCTGATCAACCGGATGGGGTTCAACAATCACGGCGCCGGGGCCGCAGCGCATCGGCTCACGACGCGCCGGGTGCTGTCCGGGTCACCGGGTGCGGTGCCGATCGCGGCCAACATCGGCAAGTCCAAGGTGACACCCCTCGACGAGGCGGTCGAGGACTATCTGATCAGCGCCCGTCTACTCGGCCCGCTCGCCGATTTCATGGTCGTCAATGTCAGCTCACCCAACACTCCGGGACTGCGTGACCTGCAGGCGGTGGATTCGTTGCGACCGATCCTCGCCGCGGTGACCGCGGCGGTGAACATCCCCGTGCTGGTCAAGATCGCCCCCGATCTGGCCGACGAGGACATCGACGCGGTCGCCGATCTCGCTGTCGAGCTCGGCCTCGCCGGCATCGTCGCCACCAACACGACGATCTCCCGCGACGGGTTACGCACCCCGCGCGCCGACGTCGAGGCGATCGGGCCTGGCGGCCTGTCCGGTGCCCCGCTGGCGCCACGGTCCCGCGAGGTGCTGCATCGGCTGTACGGCCGGGTCGGTGGCCGGCTCGCCATCATCTCGGTCGGTGGTCTCGAATCCGCCGACGACGCCTATGCGCGCATCCGTGCAGGCGCGTCGCTGTTGCAGGGTTACACCGGCTTCATCTACGGCGGACCCCTGTGGACGCGCCGGATCCACCAGGGGATCGCCCGCCGACTGCGTGCCGACGGATTCGCCAGCCTCGCCGAAGCGGTGGGCGCCGACGTCGCCGAGGGCGCATCCTGATCCTCTGGTTTCCGACACACCGGGGGCCTGAGGCCAGGACCGACAGCGCCGGGACCAGAGCGGGAGACGCCGACACCGTCGTGACGGCACCTGAACGCCCGGTTCCGGGAACTCGGGACCGGGCGTTCGGCTCAGACGGTCACGATCGAGCTCAGTCGGTCACGATCGAGCTCAGTCCCCGGCAGGTTCCTCGTAGGTGCCGACGATGATCGCTCGCGCGATCGCATGGCTGAACAGGTTGAATCCCAGATATGCCGGTGTGGCGCCGTCCGGCAACCCCAGCGAGTCCACGTCCACCGCATGCACGGCGACGAAGTAGCGGTGTGGGCCGTGGCCGGGCGGCGGTGCGGCACCGATGTAGCGGCGCAGTGAGGCGTCGTTGGTCAGCGTCACTGCCTCTGCGGGCAATCCGTCGCCGGATTCGCCACCCGCCCCGGCGTCCAGCGACGTCACCGACACCGGGATGTCGGCCACCGCCCAATGCCAGAACCCCGACGCCGTCGGGGCATCGGGATCGTAGACCGTGACTGCAAAACTCTTTGTCTCCGAGGGAAATCCGGACCAGCGCAGCTGCGGCGACACATCGTCTCCGCCGGCCCCCATGATCCCGCTGACCTGCGGGCGTTCCAGTGGGCGCCCATCGGCGATCGACTCGGAGGTGAGGGTGAATTCCGGCAGTGCGGGCAGTTCGTCGTACGGGTTGTGACTCATGGAGTTGCGCTGTTCCTTTCCGACTCACCGATGCGGACCGAATGCCCCACCGGTGAGTCCATTCAACGCGCCGACACCACCGCGCCGCCAGTACCGACGCGGTGAACCGAGACCGTGACCGAGTACTGGCTCAGCTGTGCACGACTCTCAGCTGTGCATCACGAAATGCTCGAGCACCTTCGTCCCGAAGATCAGCCCGTCGATCGGCACCCGTTCGTCGACACCGTGGAAGAGTGAGGCGAAGTCGAGATCGGTCGGCAGCTGCAACGGCGCGAAGCCGAAACACCGGATGCCGAGGGTGGCGAACGCTTTGGCGTCGGTACCGGCCGACAACATGTACGGCACGGTCCGGCCGCTCGGGTCGTATGCGCGGATGGCGGCTCCCATGGCGTCGACGAGATCGCCGTCGAATGTGGTCTCGTACGGGTCGAGATGAGTGATCCACTCGCGAGTCACGTTGGGCCCCAACAGTTCATCGATCTCGGCCTCGAAAGCCGCCTGACGGCCGGGGAGCACCCGGCAGTCGATGACGCCGGTGGCGGTCTGGGGGATCACATTCGCCTTGTAGCCGGCGTCGAGCATCGTGGGGTTGGCGGTGTCGCGCAGGGTGGCGCCGATGATGCGCGCGAGGCTGCCCAGTTTGAACAGCGACGTGTCGAGATCGGGCGATTCCGGTGAGAAGTCCAGTCCCGACTCCTCGCTCACCGCCGCCAGGAACTCCGCGACCGAGTCACTGATCACGAGCGGGAACGTGTGGTTGCCGATGCGGGCGACCGCCGCGGCGAGTTCGGTGACCGCGTTCTCCTCGTGGAGGAACGACCCGTGTCCGGGCGGCGCCGTGGCGGTCAGCCGCATCCACGACAGACCCTTCTCTGCCGTCTCCACGAGATACAGGCGGCGCTGTGTGCCGTCCCGACGGTCGATCGTCAGCGAGTAGCCGCCGACCTCCCCCACCGCTTCACCGACCCCGTCGAACAGCTCGGGGCGGTGCGCCACCAGCCACTGCGAGCCCCAGGTACCACCGGCCTCCTCGTCGGCGAGAAAGGCGAAGACGATGTCGCGCGGGGGGACGGTGCCGTCGCGTTTGAACTGTCGGGCCAGCGCGATCACCATCCCGACCATGTCCTTCATGTCGATCGCGCCACGGCCCCAGATGTAACCGTCTTTCACCGCGCCCGAGAACGGGTGCACACTCCAGTCGGCGGCCTGGGCGGGGACGACGTCGAGGTGGGTGTGTAACAGGAGCGCGGGACGCGAGGGGTCCGCACCAGGGAGCCGGGCGAAGACGTTGCCCCGGCGCGGCTGACCGGATTCCACGTATTCGGTGGTGTAGCCGACCTCGGCGAGTTGCTCGAGCACCCACTCGGCACATGCGGCCTCGCCGACGGTGGTGTCGGGTTCGCCGGTGTTCGTGGTGTCGAACTGGATCAGCCTGCTGACGATGTCGACGACCTCATCGGTCGCACGCGGCGTTTCGGTCACCTCACCATTCCTATCACCGCCCGCCGCCGGGGACCGATCCGGCGCGGCCTGGTGGGATCGCGACGCGCCGAACTCCTTTCCACGATGTCGTCGGCAGATGTGGTCCCACCCGACGCCGCTACCGCCGAAAAGGCCCCGACCACCGGATTTGGGGAAGCCGGGCACGGTCGGTTAGTGTTATCCGGCGCCGACACGGGTGAGCAACCCGGGTCGCGAGTCCGAGTGGCGGAATGGCAGACGCGCTAGCTTGAGGTGCTAGTGCCCTATTAACGGGCGTGGGGGTTCAAGTCCCCCCTCGGACACCGCAGCAGAGATTGAGGTTTACTCGACTCTCGTGGCTGATCTCAACGATCACAATTCTGAGCACATCGCGACCGGACGACACACCACTTCTGAGAAGATCACAGCTGGGAAGAGCTCTGGGCCGGCGCGTCCGCTGCTCCTCGACTGCGACACCGGCATCGACGACTCGCTGGCGCTGCTGTACCTGCTGTCGCGCCCGGAGGTGTCGCTGGTGTCGGTGGTCTCCACGGCCGGAAACGTCCCGGTCGACGTGGTGGCCGCCAACAATCTCGCATGGCTCTGCCTGGTGGGGCGTGCGGACATCCCGGTGTATGTGGGTTCGGCCGAGCCTCTGGTCGAACCGCTGCGCACCACCGAGGACACCCACGGTCCCCACGGTGTCGGGTATGCCGCTCTACCACCGGCATTCACCCCGCCGGCGGCACAGGATGCGGCGACTGCGTGGATCGATGCGAGCCTGACCCATCCGGGGGAACTCATCGGCCTGGTGACCGGACCGTCGACGAGCCTGTCGCGGGCCATCACCCGCGATCCCGGCCTGCCCGCCCGCCTTGCCGGACTGGTCATCATGGGCGGCACCTTCCTGCACCCGGGCAACACGGCCCCGACCGTCGAGTGGAACGTCGCCGTGGACCCGGAGTCGCTGGCCCATGTGCTCGTCTCCTTCGGCCACGGCGGGGCGCCCGCGCCCGTCATCTGCCCACTGGATCTGACCGAGCAGGCCGTGTTCACCCCGGCGCATCTGTCCCGGCTGGCCGAGCTGGCGAACAGTCAGCCGGTGGAGCGTCCTTCCGCGGGCGACACGCGCGGAGCGGCCTCGGTGGCGTCCAATCCGGTGGTGCGTCATCTCGTCGACGCCCTGCGGTTCTACTTCGAGTTCCACGCCGATCACGACGAGGGCTACATCGCCCACGCCCACGACCCGTTCGCGGCAGCCGTGGCGATCGGTGCTGCCGACGTCACCACCCGGTCGGCATGTGTGGACGTCGAACTGCGCGGAACACTCACGCGCGCAACAACTGTCGCCGATGATCGGGGATTCTGGGGGCGTCCCGACAACGCGTCGATCGCGACTGCCGCCGACATGGACGCCTTCCTTGACGATCTCGTGGAGTCGATCGCACGGCTGGCGAATGCGGTTGGACAGACTTAGTTACGCAAAACACCTGGTACGAGGTGATGTCAGCCATGTGTCAGACATCCGTCCGACCCTGTTCATCTGCCTGCAATGTGTGCTATCCATAGCGGACATAGCTGGCGCATAGCCTTCCCGCGTCAGTCGCCGGCCCGGCCGCGCGGTCCTATTCAGGGGGAGTTCGTTGGTGGAGTCTGTACGTGTCCGGGGGCTGGTCGCTGCCGTCGCGGCATCGCTGTGTGTGATGTCGGTCGGTGTTGCTGCAGGAGAGGCGCAGGCCAGGCCGGTGAGTCCGCCGAAAGCGTTGTGCGCCAACTCCGATCAGGCGACGCTGGGCTCCGTCTTCGACGCGGTGCTCGATGCCGCGACACCGATTCTGCCCGTTGCGTACCGGAAAGTGTTGCCGCAGTTGCGGGCCGAGGGGCACGACCGGCTCAGCAAGACCGGGATCTCGATGCTCATGGTGTCCTCGCCCGCATCGGAGTTGACCTCCGATGCCGATGCCCCGCTGCGCACTCTGAAAGATCCGGTGACCAATTACATCGTCACCCAGCTGATGAACGTGCGCGATGGGCGGATCGCACAGTCGATCCCGGCCGAGAAGCTGACCCTCAACCAGGCGATCGAGACGTCGTACTTCCTCATCTACACCACCACACTGGTGCCGATGAAGATCATCTCGGGCATGATCCCGTCGATCATGTCGGTCGGGCCGGTATCGCTGGGCACACTGATCACGCTGCCGATGACGCTCGGCTCCTACGGTTTCACCGCGATCTACACCGCCACCCAGCGATCGCTGGAGTCGAGGTGTGTGGTCAAGGCCGATCCGGCCACACTCGAGGGCGCCGGAACTCCCGTCGCCGGCACCGACACCGGCGTGCGGGTGTCACCGCTGGTCACCGAGCTCGCCGAGACACTCGCGGTCAACGACGGCACCTGCAAGCCGGTGTCGGATATGACGCTGGGGCGGGTCATCGCCCGCACCGTCTCCTATCTGAGGACCCATGCGCCCGACGCCGCGACCCGCGCGGCCATCGTCGACCAGGGTGCTCGGCTGGAGTGGATCGCGAAGAACGTGATGGTCGCCGACAACCTCATCCCGGAGAATCCCGATGATTTCACCACCATCGAGACGCTGCTGTCGACGGCACTGGGATTCATCCCCAAGGTGGGGGGTGCGGCCACCGACACGCTGATCGGGCTGGGCGCCAACGCATCCAAGGGCAAGCGGTTCGATCACACCGTGCCGCTGGCATCCCTCCCGGTCGACAAATCGCTCACCGCGGCCCGCTTCGCCTACTCGCTGACCACGCAGGTGATGGAGATCGGTTTCAGCGTGTTCACCGGCAAGCTGGGTGATCTGTTCTCCGCCGACTACCCCACCGCGGCACTCAACCCGTTCGACCTCATCCCCTCACCGTTCCCGCTCATCAACGTGCCCAACGCTTATGGCCTGGCGACGTATCAGCATGTGCTGCGCTCGGTGTGCCTCGTGGAGGACCGCCTCGCACCGGTGAAGGTGACAGCGAAGGCGCCCGCCACCCCGAAGAAGGCAAACAGGACGCTCACCCGAGTGAAGGCGATCTGAGCCGGTACACGCTCGATGAGCGCTCACCCATTGCGGAGGGGTGAGCGCTCAAGAGCCCTCGAGAACCCTCAGGAGTCGAAGGCCTCGAGGATGGCCTCGGCGGCCAGCGCGGGGGTGAGTGTGCCGTCGGCGACCCGGCGTTCGACGTCCTCGCGGAGCGAGGCGACGGCGGTATCGGCGGCGAGACGTCCCAGCACCCGGTCGCGCACCATCTCCCAGGTCCATTCGATCTGCTGACGCGATCGGCGGCGGTCGAACTCGCCCGCGTCCTCGAGGGCACGCCGGTGACGGAGAACCGTCTCCCACAGCTCGGTGACGCCGGTGTTCTCGATGGCGCTCATGGTGAGCACCGGCGGCCGCCACAGACCCTCATGCGGATAGATGATCCGCAACGCGGTGGTGAGTTCGCGTGCGGCCGAGCGCGCTTCGTTGAGGTGTTTGCCGTCGGCCTTGTTCACCACCACGATGTCGGCGAGTTCGAGGACGCCCTTCTTGATGCCCTGAAGTGAATCGCCGGTGCGGGCCAGTGTCAGGAAGCAGAACGTGTCGACCATCTGGGAGACGGTGACCTCCGACTGCCCCACACCCACCGTCTCGACGAGGACGACGTCGTAGCCTGCGGCCTCCACCAGCACGATCGTCTCGCGGGTGGCCCGGGCCACCCCACCGAGTGTGCCGGAGGTCGGTGACGGCCGGATGTAGGCGTCGGGATGGGCTGCCAGTCTCCCCATTCGGGTCTTGTCTCCGAGGATCGAGCCGCCGGTGCGCGTCGAGGACGGGTCCACGGCCAGCACGGCGACCCGATGACCGGCCTCGATCAGCGACATACCCAGCGTCTCGATGGTCGTGGACTTGCCCACCCCGGGTACACCCGTGATGCCCACGCGCACCGACGATCCCGTGGCCCCGGCCAGCTGCAGCAGCAACTGCTGGGCCTGGTCGCGGTGGTCCGCGCGCTGAGACTCCACCAGTGTGATCGCGCGTGCGAGGTCGGCGCGCCGGCCGGCGGTGATCCCTGCGGCGAGCGCATCGACGTCCACGGGTGGGCGGCGCACGGCTCCTGTCGTCGGATCGGGGGCCATCAGCTCGGCGGGGTCCCGAGGTCGAGACCGAGTCGCTGCGCGAGCGCTTCGATCAGCTCGCTGGCCGAGTCGGCGATCACAGTGCCCGGCGGGAAGATCGCGGTGGCCCCGGAGGCGTACAGCGCGTCGAAGTCGCCGGGCGGGATCACCCCGCCCACGACGATCATGATGTCGGGCCGGCCGGCCTCGGCGAGTGCCTCGCGCAGCGCCGGGACCAGGGTGAGGTGTCCGGCGGCCAGCGACGACACGCCGACCACATGAACGTCGTTGTCGGCGGCCTGCTGGGCCACCTCGTCGGGTGTCTGGAACAGCGGGCCCACGTCGACGTCGAAGCCGAGGTCGGCGAAGGCGGTGGCGATCACCTTCTGGCCGCGGTCGTGGCCGTCCTGACCCATCTTGGCGAGCAGGATGCGTGGGCGCCGACCCTCGGCGCGGGCGAAGCGCTCGATCAGCTCGGTGGCTGCCGAGAAGTTGCTCACGTCGCCGGCCTCATGCCGATACACCCCGCTGATCGTCTTGATCTCCGCCTGATGGCGACCGTAGACCTCCTCGAGTGCGCTGGAGATCTCGCCCACCGTCGCACCGGTGCGCGCCGCGTCGATGGCCAGTGCCAGCAGGTTGTTGTCCATCCCGCCGTCGGTGGACGCCGCAGCCCTGGTCAACTCGGCCAGTGCGGCGTCGACCTTCTCGGTATCGCGTTCGGCCCGGATGCTGTCGAGTTTGGCCAGCTGCTCGGTGCGCACCCGCGAGTTCTCGACCTTGAGGACCTCGATGTCGGCGTCGTCGGCCACCTGGTACTTGTTGACCCCGATCACCGGCTGGGCGCCGGAATCGATACGCGCCTGCGTACGGGCGGCGGCTTCCTCGATGCGCAGTTTCGGGATGCCCTCCCCGATCGCCTTGGCCATCCCGCCGGCCTCCTCGACCTCGGCGATGTGCGCGCGGGCCCGCTCGGCGAGTTGATGGGTCAGCCACTCGACGTAGTTCGATCCGCCCCACGGGTCGATCGTCCGGGTGGTGCCCGACTCCTGCTGCAACAGCAGCTGGGTGTTACGTGCGATGCGTGCCGAGAAGTCCGTCGGCAGCGCCAACGCCTCATCGAGTGCGTTGGTGTGCAACGACTGTGTGTGCCCCTGTGTGGCCGCCATCGCCTCCACACACGTACGGGCCACGTTGTTGAAGGGATCCTGGGCGGTGAGCGACCACCCGGATGTCTGCGAATGTGTGCGCAGTGACAGCGATTTGGGGCTCTTCGGTTCGAACTTCGCCACCAGTTCGCTCCACAGCAACCGAGCCGCCCGCAGTTTGGCGACCTCCATGAAGAAGTTCATCCCGATACCCCAGAAGAACGACAGACGCGGGGCGAACTTGTCGATGTCGAGCCCGGCCGCCAGACCGGCGCGCAGGTACTCCACGCCATCGGCGAGGGTGTAGGCGAGTTCGAGATCGGCGGTGGCTCCGGCCTCCTGGATGTGGTAGCCGGAGATCGAGATCGAGTTGAAACGCGGCATGCGCGTGGAGGTGTATTCGAAGATGTCGGAGATGATGCGCATCGACGGTTGCGGCGGATAGATGTAGGTGTTGCGCACCATGAACTCTTTGAGGATGTCGTTCTGGATGGTGCCCGCGAGTTGTTCGGGGGCGACCCCCTGTTCCTCCGCGGCTACCACGTACAGCGCGAGGATCGGCAGCACCGCCCCGTTCATGGTCATCGAGACCGACACCGAACCCAGGTCGATCCCGTCGAAGAGCTGACGCATGTCATAGATGGAATCGATTGCCACACCGGCCATTCCGACGTCACCGGTGACACGGGGATGGTCGGAGTCGTAGCCGCGGTGGGTGGCGAGGTCGAAGGCCACCGACAGCCCCTTCTGCCCCGCCGCGAGGTTGCGGCGGTAGAAGGCATTCGACTCCGCGGCCGTGGAGAACCCGGCGTACTGGCGGATGGTCCACGGCTGGTTGACGTACATCGTGGGATAGGGTCCGCGGATGAACGGCACGGCGCCGGGGACCGAGTCGAGCGGATAGGGATGCTCCTGGTCGGCCCGGGTGATTGCGTCGCGGTCGGCGCGGGTGTAGATCGTCGCGACGTCGATCTGCTCGGGTGTCGACCACGACTCGTGATCCGAGCGGGTCCCACCTCCGTCGGACGCCGAACCCTGGGTATCCGGTGTCACACGGTGTCCGTCGGTGCGGTCGGCGGGCCCGGGATGCAGTGGTACGTCGGCGAAACTGCCGATCTGCGACTGTGTGCTGGTCATCGGGAGTGCCCTGCCTCCTGCGCTGATGCGGTCGGTACGTCGAGCCGGGGGACGCCGAGTTCGTCGAGGATCGTCGCGAGTGCGGTCACGGCGTCGATGCCCGCCGACAGGTAGCCGTCGCACGGCGGAGCGTCGGCCGGCCATGCGGACGGCTTGCCGGCCAGATAGATGTGGCCGAAACCCCTCTCGCGCAATGCCCGGACCACGTCGGCGCCGTGGGCGGCGTAGGCCTTGTCGGTGCCGCAGACGACGGCTACTGCGGACGGTTCGAGCGTGGCGATGGTCTGGGGGTCCACGGTTCCAGGATTGTCGGCGGCGACGCCGCCGGCGGCGAGGAGGTTGGTGATGAACGTCGTGCGCACGTTGTGTTCGGCCAGTGGTCCGATCGGTGCGAGAGTGGCTGTCGCCCGGTCGTGTCCGGTCGCGACGCGATGATCGGAACGATCACGCAGGGCCTCGAAGGGAGCGGCGAGTCGATGGACGTCGCCGGGGTAACCCGCGAGCTGTTCGATGACCTCGGGTGCTGCAACGGAGGACGCGAGCAGTGGGAACTCGCTGACTCCGGTGATCGGGATGCGGCGCGTTGATACTGACTTCTCCCGTGCTGCAACGGTTTCGGCCAGACGTTCAGCGATACTCCCGTCGTCGACGGCCTGCGCGAAGCCGCCGACTGCCTCGATCTCACGGAACAGATCCCATGCCGCCGCGGCCAGATCGTCGGTGAGGCTCTCGACGTACCACGAGCCGCCGGCCGGGTCGAGGACTCGTCCGAGGTGAGACTCTTCGAGCAACAGCAGCTGGGTGTTGCGGGCGATGCGCCGGGAGAACCGCGGCGGGGAGGTCCGCGCGGCCGGCGGGAGCGCCGCGTCATAGCCGAAGACGGTGATCTGATCGGCACCGCCCACGCCGGCGGCGAAGGTTGCGACGGTGGCGCGCAACATGTTCACCCACGGATCGCGCTGGGTGAACATCGCCGGCGCGGTGATCGCGTGGACGAGTGCACCACCGGAGTCGGGCGTGCCGCACACCTGGGCGACCCTGGCCCAGAGAGCCCGCAGCGCACGGATTTTCGCGATGACGGTGAATTGATCGTCATCGGCGGATATTGCGAAAGTGATCTGCCCGAACGCTTCTGGCGTCGTCAGTCCGGCGGCGGTCAGCTCGCGCAGATGCTCGACGCCCGCGGCCACGCACATCGCGAGTTCCTGTGCGGCGCCGGCGCCGGCATTCGCCAGATGCACTCCGTCGACGCGGAATGTGGCGGCCGCGTGCGTGCGAGCGGCGCCGGCCAGCGTCACCGCATCCTCGACGCCGATCGTCGGCGCTGCGGCGACGCGGGCAGTGTGCGGACTCACGCCCAGGCTGACGGTGACGGCGGCGGAGGTGTCGCGCTCGTCGGGGAGCAACGCGAACAGCGCCTCGGCGGCCTCTATGACGTGTTCGCCCGCGTCGAGGGTGACCGGGATCAGGTCGAGGAGAACCCCCTCGAGGACGGTGGGGATGTCGGTGGGCGTGATCGGACCGCCGTCGGCGACCGTGAGCATCAGCCCCGACACACCCACCGACAGGGCGTCGAGGATGACACCGTTGACCTCGGCGGCATCGGCCGACGGGTCGTCGTCGCCGCCGAAACGCTCGGTGACCCGCCAGCCCATCACCGGGTCGCGTGCACCGTCGGCTCCGCGGACGAAGGGCGGTTGCCCGGGCAAGCTGTTCTCGGCCCGCGCCCCGTTCTCGGCCCGCGCCCCGTTCTCGGACAGCTCAGCAAGCCGGGTGTACAGCGGCCGGACGGAGATGCCGTCGCCGATGTCGGTCGAGAGCATCTCGTCGGGGCGCGCGAGCAGGTCTTCGACGGTGGTGCGGGCCGACTTCGCCAGAACGGCCGCCGCGGCGGCCGACCACTGGTCGTAGGCGCCACGCAACTCGGCGTCGGATGACCCGGAGTCGGATAGCTCGGAGCCGGGCAGCCCCGCATCTGGCAGGGTGCCGCCGGACCCTTCCACCATCGCCTGACCGCCTCTCTCGATTCGCCGTGCCCGCCGGGACAGGTGCGCACGCGCCGTCGGTTTCCATCGTCTGCCCTGCCGTCGGCAACCGGGAAGTGATGTGGTTTCACCGACACTGGCCGACGTACACCGAACACCTCACAACCTGATGTTCGACATTATCCGACGCTGCGTGCGACGCAGGATCGAGGTCGGCGGTCGTGCGCACACACATCCGTAGACTGTCGCGATGTGACAGCCCGGCGAGCCAGCGACAGTTCCGACTCCAGCGGTGCGGACATCGATGCATCCGTCGGACGGTCCGACCCGCCCGCGACGGCTCCTCCCACGATGACTCCCGCCCCGACCTCGCGCCCATCGACCTCGCGCCGACTGCTGCGCGCGATCGCAGGCTCGGCATGTGTGGTCGCCGTGGTGGCCGCGGCCTATCTCGTGCCGGTGCCGTCGATGGCCAGTCTGCGTGGCTGGGCCGATTCCATCGGCCCCGGCTTCGTGGTGGTGTTCTTCCTCGCCTACGCCGTGGTGACCATCGGGCCGATCCCGCGCACACCGTTCACCGTCGCCGCGGGTGTGCTCTTCGGGCCCGTCGTCGGATTCGTCGGCGCGATGCTCGCCACCACGGTCGCCGCCTGCGCGGCATTCGCGGTAGCGCGCAGCGTCGGGCGGGACCGCATCAGCGTGCGGCTTCGTCACCCGATCGTCGCGCGCATCGATCATCGCCTGGCCCGGCGCGGCTGGCTGGCCGTCGGCTCGCTGCGGCTCATCGCGGCCTGCCCGTTCGCGGTCGCGAACTACTGTTCGGGGCTCTCGGCGGTGCGGGTGCGCCACTACCTGCCCGCGACGATCGTCGGCGTCGCGCCCGGAACCGCGTCGGTGGTCATCCTCGGTGATGCGCTGACCGGCCACGCCCACCCGGTGATGCTGGCGCTGAGCGTGGCGCTGTTCCTCGTCGGTGTCGGCGGGCTGCTGCTCGACGAGTATCTCGACCGTCGAGCGGGTGCGACCGTCCCGGCGCAGGTGGGCGCCGGGCCCAGTTCTCCTGCTGTCAGTTCGCCGGCTGTCAGTTCTCCTGCTGTCAGTTCTCCTGCTGCGGAGACTGCTGTTCCGGAGTGATCTCACCGGCCGTGGTTCGCGGGGCAGATCGGTCGCCGGTCGCGGTGTCAGCGGCCTGGGTGTCAGCGGCCCCGGTGTCAGCGGCCTGGGCAGACCCGGTCTCGCCGCTGCCGACCGCTCGCCGGGTCGCCGCGGCGCGCACGCTCGGCGGCGATGCGGGGTCGACGGGTTTGCGAGCGACGGCCTCGGCGTCGGCCACGGCCTTGGCCACCTTGGGGTCGGTGCTCATGTCGAACCAGGCGTCGACATCCTCGTCGTCGGCGGCGCGCGCGGGCGTCTCCGGGGCCTCGTAGCGGAAGACCCCGTCGTCACCCTGCATGCCGAACGACCGGGCGAATCCTTGAAGTGCAGAGCCGAAGTCGGTGGGGACCACCCACACCTTGCTGGCCTCACCGCGGGCCATCTCGGGGAGCTTCTGCAGATACTCGTAGGCGAGCAGTTCCGGAGTGGGTGCTGCCGCCTTGATCGCCGCGAAGGTCTTCTCGATCGACTTCGCCTCGCCCTGCGCCCGAAGATATTGGGCGGCGCGATCACCCTGCGCGCGCAGGATGCGTGACTGCCGGTCGCCCTCGGCCGAGAGGATCGCTGCCTGTTTGGCGCCCTCGGCGGCGAGGATCTCACTCTGCTTGGCGCCCTCGGCGGTCTTAATCGCCGACTCGCGCTGGCCTTCGGCGGTGAGGATCGTGGCCCGCTTCTCGCGGTCGGCCTTCATCTGCTTTTCCATCGATTCCTGGATCGACGGCGGCGGCAGGATCGATTTCAACTCGACGCGGGCCACTCGCAGTCCCCACCGACCGGTCGCCTGGTCGAGGACGCCGCGCAGCTGCCCGTTGATCGAGTCACGCGACGTCAGCGTCTCCTCGAGGGTCATTCCGCCGACCACATTGCGCAACGTGGTGATGGTGAGCTGTTCGACACCGGTGATGTAGTCGTTGATCTCGTAGACGGCCGCCTGCGGATTGGTCACCTGGAAATAGACCACCGTGTCGATGGACACGGTGAGGTTGTCCTCGGTGATCACGGGCTGCGGCGGGAAGGTGACCACCCGCTCGCGCAGGTCCACCCGAGCGCGGATCCGATCGATGAACGGCACGAGGAAGGTCAGCTGACCCGACACGGTCTTGACGTAGCGGCCGAGTCTCTCCACCACCGCCGCTTCGGCCTGCGGAATCAGCGCAACGGATTTCACCACCACGACCACCGCGACGAGCACCACCACCACAAGGACGATCAATCCGGCATACATGTTCTCGGCTCAGCCTCTCCACACCAGCGCGGTGGCACCGTCGATACGCATGACGGTCACCTTCTCGCCGGTCTCGTATACATCGTGTTGGTTCAACGGGCGCGCGGTCCACAGGTCGCCGTCGATACGCACCTGGCCGTCCTGATCGTCCACTGTGCTCACCACGGTGGCCGATTTCCCTTCCAGCGCTTGCACATTCATCGACACCGTCGGTCCGCGGCGCAGATGTCTGCGCACCACGGGACGGACCGTGCCCAGCAGCATGATCGACACCACGGCGAAGACGACGCCCTCCGCCCAGGCGGGTGTGTCGGCGATCGCGTCGACGACCGCGGCACTCGCGGCCCCGCCCGCGAGCATCAGCAACACCAGCTCACCACTGAGCGCCTCGGCGCCGACCAGAAGCAGCGCCGCGATCACCCAGATCAGCGCCGACATGTCTTCAGTGTGCCAGATGTCGGGTCGGCCTCACCCGTGTTCGCCCTCGGCGGCGGCCACGAAGTCGATGAGTTCTTCGACAGCGCGGATGAGCGGGACCTCGACGTCGCGGTAACTCGACACCGCGGCCGACACCCGGTGCCACCCGTCCAGCGGCGCACCCCAGCCCAGCTCGCGACAGATTCCCGTCTTCCAGTCCTGCCCCCGCGGGATCACCGGCCACGCGCGGATGCCGACCGCCGCCGGTTTCACCGCCTGCCAGATGTCGATGTAGGGATGCCCGCACACCAACACATCAGGTCCGACAAGTTGTGTGAGCCGAGATTCCTTGGATCCGGCGACCAGATGATCCACCAGCACTCCCGCTCGCCGACGCGGACCGGGTGCGAAGTAGGCCAGTACCTCGTCGAGGTTGTCCAGTCCGTCCAGCCCCTCCACGACGATGCCCTCGACGCGCAGATCGTCACCCCACACCCGTTCCACCAGTTCGGCATCGTGAATACCCTCGACGAAGATCCGGCTGGCCCGGGCCACCCGCGCTCGGCCGCCCGTCACGGCCACCGAACCCGACGCGGTGCGTGTGCGGGGTGGTCCGGCGGGTGCGGATTTGGGACGGACCAGCGTCACCGGCTTGCCGTCGATGAGGAATGCCGCTTCGCGCAGTGCGAACAGCCGGGTGCGCCGGTGACGATCCTCCAGCCGCACGAAGTCGCCGTCGTAGGTGCGCTCGAAGCCCACGACCGCCCCGCAGAAGCCGCTGGCGGCATCCTCGGCGACCAGCCCCTTCTGTGCGGCCACCTCGGGCGGGCGCGGCATGCGAGGCTTTCGTGGCGACGACAGCACGTCGCGGCCGTAGCGGTCATCCTTCACGGGAGGCGACCGTAGACGATCGATCGGTGCGAAGCGGCGAGCCACGCCGGACGACTACAGTGGCGAAACGATGACTGCGAGTAGACGAGACCGTGAGTAGACGATGACCACGAGTAGACGATGACCGCGAGCACACGATGACCGAGATCGGATCTCCGCTGACCACGGTGTGGGGCGCAGCTCCGGCCCTGGCAGGGTGGGCTGCGGCCTGGCGTGCTGGCGACTGTTCGCCCGACGACGTCCTCGATGCGCTGCATGATCTCGACGGGCAGTCGGTGCTCACCCACCAGGTGGGTGTGGCCGACATCGAGACCGCCGGGGAGCTCGAGCTGCGCCCCACCGGTGAGGGCACCGACGCATTGCTGCGGATCCTGCGCGCACCGACGGTCTTCGAGGTCCTCACCCCGGCACCGGGCGACACGATGGGCCTGCCGGCCGGGCCGGTGCGTACCGCCGCGCTCAATGCGGGCGAACTCGTGGTTCTGCGCGACCCCCGGCGCCGAAAGACGTTCTGCCTCATCGCACATCGTGCCGATCGGTACACCCTGGTGTGGACGCTGCACAGCTGCCCGCAACTGCGAACGCCGGTGCCACGGCCGCTCTGCGAGGTCGAATACGAACTCCGCGAGGCGGTTCGGGAGGTGACCGACATCCTCAGCCGGCTGTCGGGGCGGACCAACACGCCCGAGGATCTGCGCGCCCGGCTACACGATCTCACCGCCCGGCGGATGGTCGATCTGCCACCGACCGCCGACGACCGCGTGCACCGCGTGATCGCCCAGGCGGCGCAGGTGGGAGCGATCGCCGACCTGGCATTGCAGTCGGCGGGCGGGTTCGGGGTCACCGGCACCCACCAGGACACCGGTGAGACCGCCCTGCGTCGACTCGCCGACCTGGCGCGGGTGGCCCGGATGACGGCGGTGAACACCGCCATCGCCCGCTTCGGCGTCGTCGAGAACTGACCCCGCGCCCTTCGGCACCCCTACGTCAGCGCCCCAACGTCAGCGCGCAGGCCGCGCCGGACGAGCGGGCACCGCACAGCACCCCAGTCGGCACAGCTGGCCGTTGTCGCCGCATCCCAGTGAGCTGAGATCACCAGCGCCCGAGGCGTACTCGCCGATCAGATCGGCGATCATCGCGATGAACCGCGGGTCGGTGCCCACCGTCGCCGCACGCACATAGGCGATCCCGAGTTCTTCGGCCCGCTCGGCCGCTTCGTTGTCGAGATCCCACACCACCTCAAGGTGGTCGGAGATGAACCCGATCGGGGCGGCGATGACCGCGGTCACCCCCTGCGCCGCAAGGGCATCGAGGTGATCGCAGATGTCGGGTTCGAGCCACGGCACCGACGGCGGCCCCGACCGCGACTGCCACACCTGGTCATAGGATTCGTAGCCCGCCTGCGCCGCGGCCGCAGCCGACGCGCGGGCGACCTGCCTGCTGTAGAGGTGTCCGCCGTCGGCCGGTGGGCCGGCGGTGGTGTCGGCCGATATCGGGATGGAGTGCGCGGTGAACACCAGCCGGGCGTCGCCGCGCACCTCTGCGGGCAGTTCCTCGCGGGCGGCGAGGATCGCCGCGGCCGATGCGGCGAAGAACTCGGGCCGATCCCAGTATTGCGGCAGCTTCCTGAGCACCACGGCCTGCGGGCGCAGACCCGGGTGGCCGTCGGCGAGTGCGTCGACGGCACGGGCGATGTCCTCGTGGTACTGACGGCATCCGGAGTACCCGCCCCACGCGGAGGTCGGGAACACCAGGATGCGGCGGTGCCCGTCGGAGTACATCTGCTCGACGGTGTCCTCGGCGAACGGATGCCAGTTGCGGTTGCCGAAGTAGATCGGCAACCGCGGCCCCACCTCGTCGAGTCGCGCCGACAACGCGTCGATCATCTGACGGTTGAGGCCGTTGATCGGTGACACACCGTCGAAGTGGTAGTAGTGCTCGGCGACCGCGTCGAGTCGTTCGCGCGGGATGCCGCGACCGCGTGTGACATTCTCCAGGAACGGCATCACCTCACTGCGGTTCTCGGGCCCCCCGAAGGACAGGAACAGCACGGCGTCGAAGGCCGCCTGCCCTGCATCCTCGATCCGATCTGTCGGTGTCGACCCGCCTGGCAGAGTCATTCTCCGGAGATGAAGTTCTCGGGGAACCAGGTGTTGTGGCTGGCGCCGCCGTCGACGTAGACGATCGAGCCGGTGCTGCCCGCCAGCCAGTCCGACATCAGCGCGCAGACGCTCTTGGCGACGACGGTCGGGTCGTTGACGTCCCAGCCGATCGGCGAGGCGCCGTCCCAGTACTCGTTGAGCATGGTGAGCTTCTTCGCGTCGTCGGTGGCGGTTCCCGAGATCGCCTTGGCGGCGAGAGTCTTGATCGGTCCTGCGGCCACCAGGTTGGAGCGGATCCGCTTGGCGTAGCCCACTTCTCGCGCAACGTAGCGGTTGACCGACTCCAGGGCGGCCTTGGCGACGCCCATCCAGTTGTAGTCGGGCATCGCGGTGCGCGGATCGAAGTCCATCCCCACGATCGAGCCGCCCTCGTTCATCACCGGCAGCACCGCACGGGCCAGCGAGGCGTAACTCCACGCCGAGATCTGGAAGGCCCTGGCCACGTCGGGACCCGGACCCTCGAGGAATGGCACGGCGTCAGGGCCCATCAGTGTTTTGGGGGCGAAGGCGATCGAGTGCATCACCGCATCGAGTCCCTCGGGCGCGAGCTCGGCGATCTTGTCCGACAGGGCAGCCAGATCATCCTCGTCGGTCACGTCGAGCGGGATCGCCGGCGGCACCTCGGCGGGCAGCCGCTTGGCGATCCGGTCGATCAGGCGCAGCCGCTCGGGGATGCCCGTGATGATCACCTTCGCGCCCTGCTCCTGAGCCATCTTGGCGGTGTGGAAGGCGATCGACGCGTCGGTGATGATGCCGGTGATCAGAACAGTCTTTCCGTCGAGCAATCCGCTCACGTGTCTACTCCTGGGTGTGGGTGGACGCTGGTCGCCGTGCACCGGATCGTCGGGTGCGGGAGGTCAGCGCGATGATGGATCTGCAATCGGTGGGAGGTGTTGAGGGTCTGAGGCCGCCACGTCCGGTGCGACAGGGTCAGTGGCCCATCCCGAGGCCCCCGTCGACCGGGATGACCGCGCCGGACACATAGGCCGCGTCGTCGGAGGCGAGCCAACTGATCACCGCGGCAACCTCTTCCGGCTTACCGATGCGCTGGGCGGGGATCGCCTTGAGTGCTTGCTCCTTGTACTCGGCGGGTAGCTCGGCGGTCATGTCGGTGTCGATGAAGCCGGGCGCCACCACATTCGCAGTGATGTTGCGGGAGCCGATCTCACGCGTCAGCGACCGGGCCATACCGATCAGGCCCGCCTTGGAGGCCGCATAATTCACCTGGCCGGGGAGACCGCTGGTACCGGCGACCGACCCGAGGAAGATGAAGCGACCGAACCGGTTTCGCAGCATCGAACGAGTCGCGGCCTTCGCGCAGCGGAAGGCGCCGGTCAGGTTGGCGTCGATGACGGAGGTGAACTGCTCCTCGCTCATCCGCATGATGAGGGTGTCGGCGGTGATACCGGCGTTGGCGACGAGGACCTCGACAGCACCCTGATGTGCCTCGACCTCCTTGAACGCCGTGGCCACCGACTCGGCGTCGGTGACGTCGCATTTCACCCCGAACAGGCCCTCGGGCGCACCCGAACCGCGATGGGTGACAGCCACCCGATGGCCGTCGTCGGCGAGGCGGCGTGCGACCGCCAGTCCGATGCCGCGGTTACCGCCCGTGACGAGCACCGACCGTGAGGTGCGCGTCGCGCTCGTCGTGGTCTCGTTGGTTTCTGCCATGTGGGTCAACCTATCGTCTGGGTGGGGCTCATGTGTCGTGTGGGCGTCGAACTCACGGGAGACGCTGATTGATCACGATCGCGCCGGCCGCGCCGAGCAGCACCAGCAGCGTTCCGGCGATGAGCCAGGGCCGTGAATTGTCGCCGCGCCGGGTCTCGTAGCCGATCTGCTTCTGCAAGGTGTCGTAGACCTTGGTGAGCTCACCCAGACTCGACGCGGTGTAGAAGTCGCCGCCGGAGAGATTGGCGATCTGATGCAGGGAGTCGTCGTCGACCGGGACGGGGATGCTCTGGCCTTCCAGTTGCACTGTGCCCGTGGCCGTCCCGAACGAGATCGTCGAGACGGGGATGTGCAGTTCCTTCGCCTTACGCGCAGCCGTGAAGCCGCCGCGGGGGTCGTTGGGATCGTCGGGCACGGTCTCCTTGCCGTCCGAGAGCAACACGATGCGCGCCGGCGGTGCCGACTTGTCGCCGCCGAGTGCCGAGTTGAGCGTCTGGATCTGCTGGATCGCCGCGAAGATGCCTTCGCCGGTGGCGGTGCGGTCGTCGAGTCGCAACTTGTCGATGGCGTCATAGGTCGCGCGGTGATCAGGCGTCGGCGAGACCAGGGTGACCGCATACCCCGCGAAGGAGATCAGCCCGAGATTGATCCCGTTGGTGAGTTCGGAGGCGAACTTCTTGCCGGCCGACTGCGCGGCCTCGATCCGTGAGGGGGCCACGTCGGTGGCATTCATCGACCGGGACACGTCGATGACCAGCATCACGGTCGCGCGGTTACGCGGGACCTTGCGGTCCGCCTGCGGTCCGGCCAGCGCGATCGTCAGCAGGATCAGCCCCACCAACAGCAACGCCAGCGGGGCATGCCGCCATCGATTGGGTCCCGACGACGTGACCGAGTCGAGGACGTCGAGATTGGCGAAGCGCAGCGCGCGCGATCGGCGGCGACGCTGCACCCAGACGTAGAGCACCACGACCGCCACGACGGCCAGCAGCAGCAACAGCCACAGCGGACTCGACAGGTCGGTCATCCTCACCTCACCCCGGCCGCGAGGCGTCGGCGGCTCGCGACGAATGCAGCGATGTCGGAGATCAAGTCGCGGTCGGTGCGCAGCCGCATGACCGGCGCCCCCGCTCCGCGCAGCGAACGGTCGACCGCCGCCTGATGTCGCGACGCTGCGACGGCGAAATCGTGGCGGAGCTTCTCGGTCAACATCACCTCACGGACCTGGCCGGATTCGGCATCCCGGAGAACCACCTCGCCGACGTCGGGTAGCTCGAGATCGCGTGGGTCGAGTACTTCGACCGCGAGGAGTTCGTGGTGGGCGCCGATCGCGCGCAGCGGGCGGTCCCAGTCGATGGGCCCGAGGAAATCACTTATGACCACGGCCAGGCCGTGACGGCGTTGCGGGCGGCGCAGCGCCTCGAGACCTGCGGCGAGATCTCCGCGCACGCCATCGGTTCCGCGCGAGGTGGTGGCAATGGTGCGCAACACCGTGAGTGCGTGTTGACGGCCGACACGTGCGGGCACACGGACGACCCCGTCGCCGGTGGTGATGATCGCGCCGAGCCGGTTGCCCCCGCCCAGGGTGAGGAAGGCGATGGCCGCCGCCGCGGCGACCGCGACATCACGTTTGGTGGTCCGTGCGGTACCGAAGTCCATACTCGCCGACATGTCGACGACCAGCCACGTCTCGAGTTCGCGGTCGGCGATCATCTGGCGGACGTGGGGATGGGTCGTACGTGCGGTCACCGACCAGTCCATCCGGCGCACGTCGTCGCCGGGCTGATAGGCCCGCGACTCCCCCGCCTCGCTGCCGGGGCCGGGGATCAGGCCGAGATGCTCGCCCTGCAGCATGCCGTCGAGCTTGCGCCGGACGGTGAGCTCGAGGGTGCGCAGTGCAGCCGCGAGACCGGGATCGGTCAGGGTGCCGTGTGCGAAGGAGGGGGTGCCCGCCGCGTCACCGGCCGCAGACGTCTGCGACCGGTCGGTGGACGTGCCCGATCGGGAGTCGGCCGCGGCCGACGTCGGCGAGGCGGACTTCGGTGTGGATGAACCCGATCGGGGGAAGCGGTCGACGAGCGCCGACACCCAGTCACCGACGGTGCGCTTGTGGGATTCGGGCATGTCAGCGCGGCGGCTGGCCCGGGTTCTGCCTGACCGCACCCTGCGGCGGCTGCTGCGGACCACTCGGGGTCATGGTGCCCTGCTGGGGCGGTGGGCCGTAGGGCGGCTGTCCACCCGATCGAGGACCGGCGGGCTGCTGCGGTCCGCGCTGCGCGGGGATCGGCTGACCGACCGGCATCTGCGGCGGCGCATATCCTGGGCGCGGGGCACCCGCCGGTGCCTGAGGTGCCGGCCCCTGACCGGTGGGCATCGGACCCGCGGGGTTGACCGGCGTCGAGGTGACCTGGGGTAGCCCGACGGTCTGCAGCACCCGCGTGATGACGGCGTCGGCGTCCACCTCGTCGGCCAGCGCGTCATAGCTGAGCACCAGGCGGTGACGCAGGACATCGGGGATCACCGAGAGCACATCCTGAGGGATCACATAGTCGCGGCCGCGGACGAGCGCCAGCGCCCGAGCGGCGGCGATGATGCCGAGTGTCGCACGGGGTGACGCGCCGTAGGACAGCCAGGACGCGACATCGTTCATGCCGAGTTCGGCGGGGTGGCGGGTGGCGTTGATGACGCGCACCACGTAATCGACGAGGGCGTGGTGCACGAAGACGTTGGCCGCGACCTTCTGCAGCCGGATCATCGTCTCCGGGTCGAGGACCTGATTCGGCTCGGGAACGGAGTTGCCCATCCGATAGACGATCTCGCGCTCCTCCTCGACGGAGGGGTAGTCGACGACGACCTTGAACAGGAAGCGGTCGCGCTGAGCCTCGGGGAGCGGGTACACGCCCTCGTTCTCGATGGGGTTCTGGGTGGCCATCACCAAGAACGGGGCCGGGATCGGGTAGGTCACACCGCCGATCGACACCTGCCGTTCGGCCATCACCTCCAGCAACGCCGACTGCACCTTGGCCGGGGCACGGTTGATCTCGTCGGCGAGCAGGAAGTTCGCGAACACCGGCCCGAGCTCGGTGTCGAATTCCTCGCGCCCCTGGCGGTAGATGCGGGTGCCCAGCAGGTCGGTGGGAACCAGGTCGGGGGTGAACTGCACGCGGGAGAAGCTGCCGCCGATCACCTTCGCATAGGTTTCGACTGCCAGGGTCTTCGCGACGCCGGGAACACCCTCGAGCAGCACATGTCCGCGAGCGAGCAGGCCCACGAGGATCCGTTCGATCAGCTCATCCTGTCCCACGATCACACGCTTGACCTCGAACATCACCCGTTCGAGCAACGCGATGTCGGAGTCGGCGACGATGTCGTGACCGGTATCGGAGCCTTCACCCTGCGCTGTCGACACGCGCTTCCCTTCAGTCGTGGATTGTGCGAACACGAGACTAGTCGTCGGTGTTCCTCAGACGCCACAACCGGTGTCCGCCGCGGCGCCGGACCCGGATCACCCCGAGTCGGTCCGAGGACCGTGCCACCGCACGACGAGCGAGTCCGTGGGACGAGGACGGTGCGGACAGATGTCGCCGCCCGTCGGGAGTCACAGCATGCGCACCACGTAGGGCATGGCGCCGGCCGTGCGGAGTGCGGAGATCTTGACGACGTCACCGGACTCGGGTGCCTCGATCATCTGGTTGTTCCCCAGATACAGCGCCACGTGCTCGCTGGCATTGGGGCCGTAGAAGATCATGTCGCCGCGCTGCATATCCGATAGCGGGACGTGCGGACCCGAGGTGTACTGGTAGCCGGTGTAGTGCGGCAACGAGATCCCCACCGCCGCGAAGGCGTAGATCATCAGCCCCGAGCAGTCGAAGCCGATCTTGTTGTAGTCGCCGTAACTGTCGGCGACGCCGCCGTCGTGGATGCCCAGGGTCGGACCATCGGCATCGCCGCCGCCCCACGCGTAGGGCACTCCGAGCTGCGACTCGGCCCGGTTGATCACCATCTCGATACCCGCCGAGCCGGTGACCGTCGGCGTGTCACTGCTCGAGTCCGAATCCGAGGTGGAGTCCCCGTCGGGGGTGGTGGCCGCGGCACTGTCCGACGTATCCGAGCTTCCCGAGTTCTGGATCGCGGTGACCAACGCCGCGAGGATCGACTCCGCACCGTCGACAGCCACCTGGACGGCGACCTTGCCGGCCGCGGCCATCGCCTGTTGCTGGGCGGCCTGCGGATCGGGGCCGACCTGTGCGGCTGCGGGCGTCGATGCCGGGACGCCCGGACCGGCCGGTGCACCCGGCGCCGGAACCGCGACAGCAGCCGCGCCCGCCGGTCCGGATGCCGACGGCGCCTGCGCGGCCGGCTGTGACGGGCTGGTGGCAGCTGGGTTGGGACTGGCTGGGGTGGGATTGGTCGGGTTGGGATTAGTCGGGGTGGAATTGGCTGGGGTGGTATCGCTTCCGCCGGGAGCGGCGGCGACGCCAGAGGCCGCGCGCAGCATGTTCAGACGTTGTTGTGCGGCGTCCCGGGCCGAGATCAGCGACGCCCGCTTCTGCTGTTCGGTCTTCAGTGCGTCGAGAGCTTCGGTGATCGCGCCGAGTGCGTCGTTCTTGCGCGCGGCCGCGGTGCCGGCCGCCTGGACGGCCTGCCTGCGGGTGGCCTCGGCGGCGGCGGCCTTGTTGGCCTGCTCGTTGCGCTGGCGAGTGAGCGCGTCGATGGTGGCCTGCTGCTGGCGTCCGAGCTGGTCGATGACCGACGCGCGGTCGAGCACCGAGTCGGGGTCCGACGTCGAGAGATAGTTGGTCATCGAGGTCGTCGTCCCGCCGTGGACATACGCCGAGCGCATCAGCTCGTCGAACTTGTGTTGGGCCGCGGCGACCGCGCCGTCGGCCGCGTGCAACGAGTTCTGCGCACCGTCGGCGGCCACGGTGGCCAGACGCCGCGCGGTGAGGGCGTTCTGGTAGTCGATGACCGCGCGGTTGACCGTCTGGCGCTTGATGGCGACGGTGCTGTCGAGGTCGGCCAGGGTCTGGTCGGTGTCGGCGATCTTGTTGATCAGTCCGGCGATCCCACCCTCGCCGCCGGGCGACTCGGGCCGGGGCGTGGCGGCGGCCTGCGGACCTCCGAAGGCACCGATCATCCCGGCGATGACCACCACGACGGTGGCCGATGAGATTCGCTGCAGTGTTTGCGACCGGCGCGCTGACGCGCGCGTTCGCCCTCCTGCATCGGTGTTCGGTGGTGCTTCTTCGGTCGGCGGGCGGCCTCGTCGGGCCGCACGAGGCCATCGAGCAGTCGAACGTCGCGTCACTTGCTGACTCCCTCGCGGGTCGGCACGCGATGCCGTCGGCCTCGTACCAGGCCGACGGCATCGCATGACGTGCACTGTGCGTCGGTCGCGTCTGTCACACCGACTTACGGATGCCCCGGAGGTGAGCAACTTCCCCATTGACACCAACCGAGACACCAGAACCGTACGCCACATTCGTACCTGAAGAAACATGGACCACGAATTACAACAACGTGATTACCAGCGGAAATGCGGAGAAACCGACATGTGAGAACCCGGCCGACCAGTGGTCTGCCGGGTGAGTGCGGTGAGGGTGACGGCGGTGTCGCCCGCAGCCGTCACGAGCGGGTTCAGGGGCCGGTCGACTCGCTGCCGCTCGGCGTGGTGCCGGTCTGGGCGCTGCTCGGTTCGCTGTCCGTGCGTGGCACGTCGGCTCGTATCCCCCGCTGACCACGACGTTCGACGACCGGATCAGCCTCGCCGAGGTCGGCGCCGCGGTCGGCCTCGGTTCCGTCGTCGACCGAGGCGTCTGGCGACGACTTGCGACGGTTGCGCAACTGGGTGAATCGGGCGATCACCGCGCCGATGACCACCACCACGATCAGCACGAGGGTGATCGCAGTCCACGACACCTGGTCGGAGGTGATGCGATCCACATAGGTGTTGGCCGCCTGCGACGGAGTGCTGACCGGGAGATTGTCACGAGCCTGCTCGAGTGTGACGCGAGAGAAGTCGTCGGAGGCCGATCCGAGGTCATTGGGTCCGAAGACGACGACGGTGCCGCCGGTGTGTTTCTGCAGTTCGGTGGCGATGTCGCGATAGCTGGTCGATCCGTACTGCTCGGAGAGGACCACGAAGTAGATGTCATGGCCCTTGGCGCGGGCGGTGGCGACGGCGTGTTCGAGTGCGGCTGTCTCGTCGTCGGGCGCCGAGACATGTGTCGCCCGCAGCTGCGCCTCGATGGCCGGGAGATCGACCGAGGCGGGCACGACCATCGGGAACGGCCCGAGCGTGTGCGCGGCCGTGGATGCGGACCATCCCGCGAGTTCGCGCGTCGGCGTCATCTCGACCGGCCTTTCCACTTCAGCTGACTCGTTGGGGCGAGGACTCGGCGGTTGCGGGGATCCGGCGGTGGGCAGATCGGGCGCAACGGACCGCACGAGCGCCACAAGAACCTACCTCAGAGGGAGACGTCCGATCGCACCCCACACCCGGCCCGTCGCCGCTCTGTTGTCGCCGCTCTGTTGTCGCCCCGACGTGGTTGCGGCGCCGATGGCCGACCAATGCCCGTCCGTCGCCCACCGGTGGTGCGCTTTTGAAGTAGCGTCGACAGCGACTCCCGCGTGGCCCCGTGTGCCATACAGTACGGACGTACTGTTAAGCTGGTGACCATGCGCCTGTCAGGGCGGGACGTTCTCATCTCGACCGCGCACCCGGCAGCTCCGGTTGACCGCGGCGCCGTGCGAGAACCCGTCCCCCGCCCCGAGGAGCAGCACCGGTTCCAGCCTTCCGGTGCACAACAGCCCACCGGCATCGCATGGCCGGTAACACAGAGTGGAGTTGGAAGTGAGCATTGATTCCTTTGGTGCCAAGGGCACCTTGGAAGTCGGCGACAAGTCCTACGAGATCTACCGGCTCAACGCCGTCAAGGGCACCGAGAAGCTGCCCTACGCACTGAAGGTGCTGGCCGAAAACCTGCTGCGCACCGAGGACGGTGCCAACATCACCACTGAGCACATCAACGCCATTGCCAACTGGGATCCCTCGGCACAGCCGAGCATCGAGATCCAGTTCACGCCGGCGCGCGTCATCATGCAGGACTTCACAGGTGTGCCGTGTGTGGTCGACCTCGCCACCATGCGCGATGCGGTGAAGTCGCTCGGTGGCGATCCCGACAAGGTCAACCCCCTCGCGCCCGCCGAGATGGTCATCGACCACTCGGTCATCATCGAGGCCTTCGGCAACGCGCAGGCCTTCGAGCGCAACGTGGAGATCGAGTACCAGCGCAACGAGGAGCGCTACAAGTTCCTGCGGTGGGGCCAGGGCGCCTTCGACGACTTCCGCGTGGTTCCGCCGGGCACCGGCATCGTCCACCAGGTCAACATCGAGCACCTGGCGCGCTCGATCATGGTTCGTGACGGCGTCGCCTATCCCGACACCTGCATCGGAACCGACTCGCACACCACCATGGAGAACGGCCTCGGCGTTCTCGGCTGGGGCGTCGGCGGTATCGAGGCCGAGGCCGCGATGCTGGGCCAGCCCGTCTCGATGCTGATCCCCCGCGTGGTCGGCTTCAAGCTGACCGGTGCCACCAAGCCGGGCGTCACCGCCACCGACGTGGTCCTCACCATCACCGACATGCTGCGCAAGCACGGTGTGGTCGGCAAGTTCGTGGAGTTCTACGGCAACGGTGTGGCCGAGGTGCCGCTGGCCAACCGCGCCACCATCGGCAACATGAGCCCGGAGTTCGGTTCCACCTGCGCGATCTTCCCGATCGACGGCGAGACCATCAACTACCTCAAGCTCACCGGCCGCCCGCAGGAGACGCTCGACCTCGTCGAGGCGTATGCCAAGGAGCAGGGCATGTGGCTGGAGAAGGATGCCGCCGAGGCCCAGTATTCGGAGTACATGGAGCTCGATCTGTCGACGGTGGTCCCCTCGATCGCCGGCCCGAAGCGTCCGCAGGACCGCATCGAGCTGTGGGATGCCAAGAACGCGTTCCGCAAGGACATCCACAACTACGTCGAAGAGGGCAACACACCGGCCTATACGCAGGTCGACGAGGCCGAAGCCGAGAGCTTCCCCGCTTCCGACGCGCCGGCGCTGTCGTTCGCCGAGGACGATTCGGTGATCCCGCTGCACGACGCCTCACAGCGTGCCGAGGGTCGCCCGACCAAGCCGGTGAAGGTCTCCTCCCCCGAGCGCGGCGACATGATCCTCGATCACGGCATCGTGACCATCGCCTCGATCACCAGCTGCACCAACACCTCCAACCCGTCTGTCATGCTCGGCGCGGGCCTGCTCGCGAAGAAGGCCGTCGAGAAGGGTCTCACCCAGAAACCGTGGGTGAAGACCTCGATGGCTCCGGGTTCGCAGGTCGTCACCGGGTACTACGACAAGGCAGGACTGTGGCCGTACCTGGAGAAGCTCGGCTTCTTCCTGGTGGGCTATGGCTGCACCACCTGCATCGGCAACTCGGGCCCGCTGCCCGAGGAGATCTCCAAGGCGATCAACGACAACGATCTGACCGCCACCGCGGTGCTGTCGGGTAACCGCAACTTCGAGGGTCGCATCAACCCCGACGTGAAGATGAACTACCTCGCTTCGCCGCCGCTGGTCATCGCCTACGCGCTGGCGGGCACGATGGACTTCGACTTCGAGAACGACGCCCTGGGCACCGACGCCGACGGCAACGAGGTGTTCCTGAAGGACATCTGGCCGACCAACGAGGAGATCGCGCAGACGATCTCGAGCTCGATCAGCCCCGAGCAGTACGCCGAGGATTACGCGGACGTGTTCAAGGGTGACGAGCGCTGGCGCGGACTGCCCACCCCCGACGGCAAGACCTTCGAGTGGGACGACGAGTCGACCTACGTGCGCAAGCCTCCGTACTTCGACGGCATGAAGCTCGAGGCAGACCCGGTCACCGACATCACCGGCGCGCGTGTGCTCGCCAAGCTCGGCGACTCGGTCACCACCGACCACATCTCCCCCGCCTCGACGATCAAGCCCGGTACTCCCGCCGCGCAGTATCTCGACGCACACGGTGTGGCCCGCAAGGATTACAACTCGCTCGGTGCCCGTCGCGGCAACCACGAGGTGATGATCCGGTCGACCTTCGGCAACATCCGCCTGCAGAACCAGCTGGTCGACGTCGCGGGTGGTTACACCCGTGACTTCACCCAGGACGGTGCGCCGCAGTCGTTCATCTACGACGCCGCGCAGAACTACGCGAAGGCCGGCACTCCGCTGGTCGTTCTCGGTGGTAAGGAGTACGGCACCGGCAGCTCGCGTGACTGGGCCGCCAAGGGCACCAGCCTGCTGGGCGTCAAGGCCGTCATCACCGAGAGCTTCGAGCGCATCCACCGCTCCAACCTCATCGGTATGGGTGTCATCCCGCTGCAGTTCCCCGAGGGCGAGTCGCACAAGTCGCTGGGCCTCGACGGCACCGAGACCTTCGACATCACCGGTATCGCTGAACTCAACAAGGGCACCACGCCCAAGACGGTTCACGTGACCGCCACCAAGGAGGACGGCTCGAAGGTGGAGTTCGATGCCAAGGTGCGCATCGACACCCCCGGTGAGGCGGACTACTACCGCAACGGCGGCATCCTGCAGTACGTGCTGCGCAACATGATCGCCGAGTGATCTCGGGGGTCATCACACCCAGCACGCCGATGTGACGAGACAGGCGGCGGGTCGCTCCAGCTGCGACCCGCCGCTTGTTTTCTCTCCGGTCGCGGGGGTCTGCCCGCGAGACCGCCCGCCGTCCGGCGGTGTCCAGATGTCCCACCGACCGGCGGTGTTCAGCCCGCCAACCGCATTCCCCGGCGGTGACGCCACGACAAGAATCGAGAGCCCGACGTGCCCAAGGTAAGCGAGGATCATCTCGCCGCGCGGCGGCGCCAGATTCTCGACGGCGCGCGCCGGTGTTTCGCCGAATTCGGCTATGACGGTGCGACCGTCCGCCGACTCGAGGAGGCCACGGGTCTGTCCCGGGGCGCCATCTTCCACCACTACCGCGACAAGGAAGCGCTGTTCCTCGCGCTGGCACACGAGGACGCCGAGCACATGGCCGATGTCGCGGCCGGCGGCGGCCTCGTGCAGGTGATGCGCGACATGCTCGACCGACCCACAGATTTCGACTGGCTGGCCACGCGACTGGAGATCGCGCGAAAACTCCGTTCCGACAGTACATTTCGCAGCGCGTGGCAGGCTCGTTCGGCAGAACTCGAAGATGCCACACTCGCGCGACTCGAACGTCAGCGCAGCGCAGGCCGACTGCGCGACGACTTGCCGACGCCGGTGATCCTGAGCTACCTCGAGCTCATCCTCGACGGACTGATCACCCGGCTCGCCACCGGCCAGGACACCTCCGGACTCCACGCGGTTCTCGACCTCGTGGAGGAATCCGTGCGTCAGCACAGCGAATCCGAGTCCTGACGGTCGGCGGGATCTAGCCGTCTCGACGACGTTCATCTCGCCGACGTCGAACCGCGCTCTCCAGGCGAAGACGGGAATCAGCGGAACTGTCGAAAGCGACATCCGGGTACGACCGCCGCCGTTAGCATCAGGGCAGACGCGCTGGAACGGAGGCTCTCGATGTATCCCGGGACATTTGCACGCACGACGCCCGACAAGCCCGCCATCATCAGGCCCGCCACCGGAACGCAGGTGACATACCGCGAACTCGACGAGCGCTCGACACGTCTGGCGCATCATCTGCGCGATCTGGGCATGCGCCCGGGGGACATCGTGGCGATGGTCTCGGCCAATGATCTCCGGTGCTTCGAGCTCTACTGGGCCGCAGTGCGATCGGGCCTCTACATCACCGCGGTCAACCACCACCTCACCGCGTCCGAGGTGAACTACATCCTCGATGACTGCGACGCGTCGGTGGTGTTCGCCGACGCCGGATGCGCACCCGCGCTGGCCGCTCTCGACGAGGTCGACGGTGTCCACACGCGTATCGCCTGGGGTGGGGAGATACCCGGATTCGCCGATTACGAGGACGTACTGTCGGCATCGTCGAGTGAACCGCTGACCGATCAGCCACGCGGACAAGACTTTCTGTACTCGTCGGGAACGACGGGCCGGCCAAAGGGTATCAAGGTCCCACGACCTGACGGGCAGGTCGACGAGGTGCTCGATCCGTACACCACCGCCTTCGCGCCCATGTACGGTTTCGGTCCTGACACCGTCTACCTGTCCCCCGCGCCGCTGTATCACGCAGCGCCCCTGCGGTTCTGCGGGACAACCAACTCCACCGGCGGCACCGTGGTCATCATGGATCGGTTCGATCCAGAACAGGCACTGTCCTACATCGAGCGTTTCGGTGTCACGCACAGTCAGTGGGTTCCGACGATGTTCATCCGAATGCTCAAGCTGCCCAAAGAGATTCGTGAGTCCTATGATGTGTCGAGCATACGTGTGGCCATCCATGCGGCGGCGCCGTGTCCCGCCGAGGTCAAGGCGCAGATGATGCAGTGGTGGGGGCCGGTCATCCACGAGTACTACGCCTCCACCGAGGCACCGGGTTCGACATTCATCGGCCCCACCGAGGCGCTGGCGCATCCGGGTTCGGTCGGCAGACCACTCGTCGGTGAGGTGCACATCTGCGACGACACGGGGAGTGAACTGCCCGCGGGAGAGATCGGCACCATCTACTTCGCGCGGGACAAGCGCATGTTCGCCTATCACAAGGACGACGCGAAGACCGAGTCGGCGTATCACCCGGAGAATCCGCTCTGGGCCACCACCGGGGACATCGGCTACCTCGATGACGAGGGCTTCCTGTATCTGACCGACCGCAAGGCATTCATGATCATCTCCGGCGGAGTCAACATCTATCCGCAGGAGGCCGAGAACGTCCTCATCGGGCATCCGGCCGTGTACGACGTGGGCGTGATCGGGGTCCCCGATCCCGAGATGGGTGAAAGCGTCAAGGCCTGCGTCCAGCTGGCAGACGGCTACAGTCCCTCCGATGAGCTCGCCGACGAACTGATCACCTACGTGCGGTCGCAGATCGCGGCATACAAGGCGCCGCGTTCGGTGGACTTCCTCGAACGCCTGCCGCGGACCCCGACGGGAAAGCTCGTCAAGGGCGACCTCCGCAAGATCTACGCCGCGCGCGGCTAGTCGGCCGGCCACATAACGGTCGTGCAACGAGGCTAACGTCTCGGCGTGTGCGTCCGAACTAGCTTGTAGTCGGGAACCTTTCGGGTCGGGACCGTGCAGGGTCGGGATGAAGGAAGACCACCATGTGCCCCATCGACATTTCTGATCACCACGATCGACGCCACGCCCGCGCCACCTCGCGAGGCTCGCGCACTCCGATACGTCTGGCGCTCACATTCGCTGCGACGCTGGCTGTCTCGGCCGGTCTCGCCGTCCCGTCAGCGGTGGCCGACGATGCGTCGACGCCTGCGCAGCCGGCCGCCACGACGACCAGCGCGCCGACGACAGACCAGACACCTCCGTCGGAACAGACCCCACCGGAGTCGACTCCCGCGGACTCGTCGGATCCCACCACGCCGGGCGAATCCACCACGCCACCAGAGGAATCGACCACAGCGCCGGATACGTCCGAGACCGCTTCGCCGGACGGGTCGGTCGAATCCGGCGCCACCGAGGAGAATGCCGGGAGTGGCTCGGTGGTCCGTGATCCCGCCGGGCGGGTGCCCATCGCATCGATCCCCTCGGGACCGGTGTACCGGTGAGGTTCGCGCGACTGGTACTCGCGGTCGTCGCGATCGTCGCCGCTGTCCTGCTCGCCGGCTGTGCGGCATCCGAGTCGCCGCCGGCGAGAGCGCCGTCGGCATCGGTCCATGCGCTGCCTGCGCCCATCCATGCAGTGGCCACCGAGGCCGCCGCGCCCGTCGAGCTGACGGCGCGCGGAGGTCGAGCGCATGTCGACCCGGTCGCCACCGACGCCGGCGGTGCCCTCATCCCACCAACCAGCGTCGCCAGGTTGGGTTGGTGGGTGGACTCTGCCCTGCCGGGGTCCGGGCGCGGCACCGTGGTCATCACCGGCCATATCGATGACAGCACACAGGGCACAGGTTTCGCCGCGCGATTCGCCGGAATGCGCCCCGGCGAGCGTGTGACCGTGACGACCGCGGGCGGCGGTCCCGTCGACTACCGGATCACCCGTGTCGACGAGACCGACAAGGCATCGGGTGAGGGTTCCGGTGGCCTCCCCGTCGCAGAGCTCAACCGCCAGGACGGAGTCGAGACGCTGGCGCTCGTGACCTGCGGTGGCCCGTTCATCGGTCCACCTCTGGGGTATCGGGACAACATCATCGCCTGGGCCACCCGGGCATGACCCTGACGAGGTCGACTCCCACGCAAGCAGTTGAACAAGCATTATAGCTTGATTTCTCACAATCAAGTCACAATGCTTGATCTGAGGAAATCAAGTCTCGTACCATGATCGTGCAGCCGATCACGGAGGCGGCCTGACGAGAAATGGGGCGATGCCCGGTGTACGTGATGACGATCGATCAGCGGCGAAGTCGCACCGATCGTGACCGCGTACCCGACGCGCTCACCGCGCTGAGTGATGTGCACACCGTCCGGCCGTTCGACCGTACCGCAGGAGATGAGATCCAGGCGGTGCTCGATGATCCAGCGACCGTGGCCGAGGTGATCATCCGTCTGCTCACCGACGGCCGCTGGAGCGTCGGCGTCGGCGTCGGACCGGTCGACATGCCCCTACCCCATCCGACCCGCGCCGGACGGGGGCGCGCCTTCGAGGTCGCGCGCGAGGCCGTCGACATCGCCAAGAAGCGTGCCGTGCCGGTGGCGATCACCGGATTCGACGAGTCGGCGACGCTCGCCGAACGTGCCGACATCGCCGGACAGCTCCTCGGTGACATCATCGTCAACCGCAGCGACGCGGGCGCCGAGGCGGTGCGGGCGATGAGTGGAGCCGCGAGTCAGTCGACGGCCGCGCAGGCACTGTCGATCAGCCCACAGGCAATCTCTCAGCGTCTGCGCGCGGCCAGGTGGGAACTCGGTGTTCGTGCTCGCGAGCTGCTCATCGCCCTGCTCGCCGACGCAGACACCGCCGCACTGACCGCCACCGACCCCGACCGGAAGTGAGGACCCGCGCCCGCCGGTGGCCTTGTGGCGCCGGTGGCCGGGCAGCGTCGGTGGCGGGTGGTAGAACGACCCGGTCATGTCGAATGCATGCCGACTGCCGAGGGGGAACGACCTGTGACCGCACTGATCGTCGCATTGCTGGTGATCGTCGGTGTGCTGCCGCTCGCGTGCTATCCGTTGACCCGCACCCGCCTGGCGCCGCCCACGGTGGCGGTCGCCGGTCTCACGCTCATCCTGCTCGGCATCGTCGCACTCCTCGCGGCCGAGGCCGACCCGGTGACCGGCGCCTGGGGCGTGGTGTGCCGGGTACTCATCGTGATTGCGGCGATCACCGGGGGCAGCGCGGTGGTGCGGTCGGCGCTGCTGGCCGGCGGTGTCGATCCCTGGAACGGCGGGCAACGACGCGACACCTGCGCAGACGAGTCCGCCGAGGAGACCGGGCAGACCAGGCGGCAGCCGGCTCTACGCGGGGGACGGGTGATCGGCTACCTCGAACGGGTCGCGATCCTCGCCGCGCTGTTCGTCGGCTGGCCCGCCGGTATGGCCGTGATCGTCGGGGTCAAGGGTCTGGCGCGTTACCCCGAGATCCGCGACGCGGACGCCGGTGAGCAGTCGCGCATGAGCCCCGCCGGCAGCTGATACCGACCACCCACCGCGAGGTAGTCGTCGAGGAACACCGAACGGTTCCCCTGCGTGGACGGCCAGGTGTGGGCATCCAGCGGCAGCGACAGGCTCCCCTGACGCACGGTCACGGTGGCGTCGCTCCCCGACGGCAGGTACAGCTCGGAATTCGCGTTGACCACCCGGATCCCGAGGCGATGTCCGGGTTCCAGCACCCAGTCGGTCGGCAGGAGGCCGAAGCGTGTCGTGTGCTCACCGGCGGCAAGAACCGTCGCCGCACGCGTGATACGGGTCGCCTCCCCCGAGGCCGGGATGTCGTAGAGGTCGACGACGAGGTGGGCGCCCGGCCGTGTGCTCGATGTGTCGACCGTGACCTGCGGAACCCCGGAGATCCGCATTGCCGCAGCGACCGGAGAACTAACCCGCCACAGGCCCCGATTGCGGTCGAGTCCGGATCCCTTGCTCACGGTGAGTTTCGACTGCTGTGTGCCATACGACCCGATCGCCGTCCCGGAGTCGAGATAGCGTCCGGTTGGCAGCGCGACCGTGGATGTCGAAGTCGCCTCCGGCCACGCGGGTTGGGCGTGCCATGCCCCGGAGTTGTCCTCGACGACGACCGGTGGATCGCTCGGCGCGTTGGCCCCAGAGAGGGGCGCCCCGATGAGGTACTTGTCGAACCAGCGCATCACCTCGTCGAACCATCCCGCGCGTCCCATCGCGAGCCGGCCGTTGCGGGCGGTCTCGTTGCCTCGCACGTGATCCCACATTCCCAGCCAGGCCCGGGTGGGCGCTCGGCGTCCGGCGATGGTCTCGTAGAGTCCGTCGGGCCAGGTGTTGTTCTCGATCAGACCCTGGGTGAGGAACAGCGGGACCGGGGAGTCGTGTGCCGCCCGGGTGAAATCACGGACCCGCCAGTACGGCGACGAGTGATCCGAGTCCGTCATCTGCGCTGTCGCATTGCGAGTCAGGCACTCCGGATGGGACAACTCGTAGAGCGAGGAGCGCATGTATCGCGGGTCGTCACCGAAGGGCACACCCGACGCCGACGCGATCTGGTCGTACCAGATACCCATGTACAGCGAGTTCAGGTATCGCACGCCGTTCTGATAGAGGTAGCGGTAACCGTCGTACATCGGCTCCTGCGCGACCACCGCACGTAAACCCTTGGGGGCCAACGCAGTTCCCATGATCCCGGTGTCCGCGTCGTAGGATTTTCCGTACATCCCCACCGCGCCGGTGGACCACGGCTGAGAGGCCGCCCACTCCACCGCCGTGCGCACGTCGGCCTGTTCACCCGGACCGTCGTAGTCCAGGCATCCGGTACTCCCGCCGAATCCGCGCAGGTCGACCATCACGAATGTGTAGCCCTTGCGCATCAGGTCGCCGCCGGTGACCAGATCGGCGAACCGATCGTTGGGGTGGGCCGGCGGCAGCGGGTCATAGGTGAACCCGTCGAGTGCACCGGCGACGCCACCGGAGCCCGAATGGTTGAAATACGGGCTGACGCTGAGGATCACCGGTGTCTTGGCCGTGGGCGCAAGGTGTGCCGGCCGCAGGATGTCCGCATGCAGCGTGGTCCCGTCGGATTCGTGGATGTAGGTCTGCGACCAGTGCGCGCCCGGCGCCCAACTGACGTTCTGGGTCTGCGCGGACCCCGCGCCGGGTGCCGCGACGGCGGGTGCCGCCTCTGCCAGTGCCAGTGCCAGTGCCAGTGCCAGTGCCAAGGTGAGCATCGCCGCGGCCAGTCGCAGACGCGGCATCGGCAATCGCGGCATCGGTGATCGGGTCATCGGACCGCCGCGAAGCGAGCGGCGAGGAATGGCGTCGAGTCGGGCAGCGAGGCCGCCATCGTTCCGTCGTGGCCGGTCCAGTACCCGTTGAACTGCACGTCGGCTCCGGAGTGCCGCATGTCGTTCACCAGCGATGCGGTCACCGGATAGATGGCCGTGTCGTCGAGGTAGCCCTCCCCGATGAACAGCGGCTTGCTGAACCCAGCGGTCGGAATGTGTTGCATCGCGGCGAATGCCGTGGCCACGCGCGGGTCACTCGCGGGACTCCGGGCGAACAGACTCGAGATCTGCACATGCGCGAGCTGGGCGTTCATCTCGTCGTCGCATGCAGTGTCGGCCCGTGCGACCAGCTTCTTGCCCAGCGGCGTGAGATACTTCTCGATCCCGAGTTCGGGGTGCGCGGCCTGCAAGCCGGCGATCGTGAAGACCACGTAGGCGGTCGCGTCCTCGATGGGGACCGGGAGCGCCGCATGCGGTGCGGCCTGCAGGACCAGCGGCGCCGCGCGATCGAAGTAGCCGGTGAGCCCGGTGCTCACCGAGCCGACGAATCTCAGTTCGGGGGCATATGTCTGTGCGACGTGGGCCGCGGCGACGGATGCCTGACCGCCCTGCGACTGTCCGATGGCGGCCCACCGGGTCGAGATGACCGACGGCATCAGCCGATGTGCGGCGCGCACCATGTCGACGACGTTGTAGCCGGGCACCTGCGCGTCGGCGTAGGGGTGGTGTCCGGTGCCGTCGAGCCCGTAGGTCCCCAAGCCGTAGTAGTCGCTGGCCACCACGGCATAGCCCAGCCTGAGCCAGTGTGACAGGTAATTGTTGTCGCGGTCACGATAGACCGGACCGTGAAGTGTTGGTGCACACTGGTTTCCGATTCCCACGGTGCCGTGGGCCCAGGACAGGACGGGGTACCCGCCCGGCGGTGGCGGCGTGGTGGGCAGGAAGATCGCCCCGCTCGAGAGTCCTGAGGTCCCCCGAGGTCCACGTGTCCGGTAGATGATCCGCTTCTGCGTGCTCGCATCGGCTCCGGGTATCGACCACACCGACGTGGGCAGCGGGGCCACCGACACGACGGTTCCGGCGGCGGGGTCGGCCGACGCGGTGGGTGCAGCCGACGCTGTCGGGCAGCCCGCGATCACCAGCGACGCCGCCAGCGAAACGAGGGTCAACGGGACGAGAGATCTCAGAAGTCGTCGCACGTGCGCACTGCTCCCTGCATGAGGCCGGATGTGACGTGGCGGTCACGTGTACGGCACATGACCTTGTGCCCAACATGTCACGTCGGCGCGGGTTACGCGCGGTGTACAGACGGCTTTCGGAGGTGCGTCACCTCATGGCCCGGATGCGAGACCGATCACCTCACCCGCCGGCGATCGATCCGGTGCAGGCGCTCAGGCGAGTTCGATCAGTTCCTGATACTCATCGGACCAGTGATCCTCGGTGCCGTCGGGCAGCAAGATGACGCGCTCGGGGTTGAGCGCGGCAGCGGCCCCCGGGTCGTGGGTCACGAGCACCACCGCGCCGGTGTAGGAGCGCAGGGCCTCGAGGACCTGCTCGCGCGAGATCGGGTCGAGGTTGTTGGTCGGCTCGTCGAGGAGCAGGACATTGGCCGCCGAGGACACCAGCCCGGCGAGTGCCAGCCGTGTCTTCTCACCGCCGGACAGCGTGCCCGCCGGCTGGTCGAGCTGCGGACCGGTGAACATGAAGGCACCGAGCAGCCCGCGCAGATCCTGCCCGCCGGCGTCGGGTGCGGCGTGACGGATGTTCTCCCACACCGTGGCCATGTCGTCGATCGTGTCGTGTTCCTGCGCGAAGTAGCCCAGCTTGAGCCCGTAGCCCGGCTCGATCGTGCCCAGATCGGGCTTCTCCACCCCGCCGAGCAGTTTGAGCAGGGTGGTCTTGCCCGCTCCGTTGAGGCCGAGCACCACCACACGGCTGCCCTTGTCGATCGCGAGGTCGACCCCGGTGAAGATCTCCAGCGAGCCATAGGTCTTGGTGAGCCCCTTGGCCATCAGCGGGGTCTTGCCGCAGGCTGCCGGTTCGGGGAAGCGGATGTGGGCGGTGCGATCGGCCACCAGCTCGTCGTCGAGATCGTCGATCATGCGCTCGGCACGTTTGAGCATGTTCTGGGCCGCGGTGGCCTTGGTGGCCTTCGCGCCGAGTTTGGCGGCCTGGGCACGCAGTGCGCCGGCTTTCTTCTCGGCATTGGCGCGCTCACGCTTACGGCGCTGCTCGTCGGTGGCGCGGGCGTCGAGGTACTTCTTCCAGCCCATGTTGTAGACGTCGGCCTCGCCGCGCACCGCGTCGAGGAACCACACCTTGTTGACCACGTCGTTGAGCAGATCCACATCGTGGCTGATCACCACCAGACCGCCATCGTGATTCTGCAGAAAGCTCCGCAACCAGGCGATCGAGTCGGCATCGAGGTGGTTGGTGGGCTCGTCGAGCAGCAGCGTCGTGTTGGACTTGCCACCGCCGGTGGAGGCGGCGAACAGGATCCGGGCCAGTTCGATGCGGCGGCGCTGGCCACCCGACAGGGTCTTCAGCGGCTGGCCCAGCACGCGGTCGGGCAGCGCCAGGCTGTGGCAGATCCGCGCGGCGTCGGACTCGGCCTCGTAGCCACCGAGTGCGGAGAACCGCTCCTCGAGCTGTCCGTAGCGGTTGACCGCTCTGTCGCGGATCTTGTCGTCGGCGGCCTCGGCCATCAGCGCCTGCTGCTTCTCCATGTCGCGCAGGAGTGTGTCGAGCCCGCGCGCGGAGAGCACACGATCCTTGGCCAGGACCTCGAGGTCACCCTCCTTGGGATCCTGCGGGAGGTAGCCCAGATCGCCGGTCCGGGTGACGCTGCCGGCGTAGGGTTCGCCCTCACCGGCGAGGATCCGCAGGGTCGTGGTTTTGCCGGCGCCGTTGCGTCCCACCAATCCGATGCGGTCGCCGGGCTGGATGCGCAGCGCCGGACCGGGTGCGGACAGCAGTGTACGAACGCCTGCGCGCACTTCGAGGTCGGTTGCTGTGATCACGACGTTCCAGTCTACCGGTCACGGGATCGTCGATGACGCGTGCTGTGTCCGCGCTAGGTTGTAGCAGTGACCGACACAACATCTCCCTCTGCAGCATCCCCCTCGGCGACCAGCTCGTCCGGCCCCTCACAGAACCTGCTCGACCGGTCGGCGTTGGTGACCGGCGCGAGCCGTGGCATCGGACTGGCGATCGCCACCGAACTCGCCCGTCGTGGCGCGGCCGTGACCATCACCGGCCGCAAGGCCGAGGCACTCGACGAGGCCGCGTCGACCATCACTGCTGCCGTCGACGGTGCCAAGGTGCTTACGGTTCCGGCCAACACCGGCGATGCGAGCAACCGCCACGACGTCGTCGCTGCCGCGGCGGCGGCGCACGGTTCGGTGGACATCCTCGTCAACAACACCGGCATCAACCCGGTCTACGGCTCGCTGATGGATGCCGATCTCAGTGCGGTCGGCAAGATCTTCGACACCAATGTCGTGGGCTCGCTCGGATTCCTCCAGGAGGTCTACCACGGCGGGATGAAGGAGACCGGTGGCGCGGTGGTGAACATCGCCTCGGTGGCCGGGCTGCGCTCCACCGGCGTGATCGCCGCCTACGGCGCCTCCAAGGCAGCGCTCATCCGGCTCACCGAGGAACTCGCCTGGCAGCTGGGCCCGGCCATCCGCGTCAACGCGGTGGCGCCGGCGGTGGTGAAGACCCGTTTCGCCCAAGCGCTCATCTCCGCGGGTGAAGATGCCGCGGCCAAGGCGTACCCGATGCACCGGCTCGGAACACCTGAGGACATCGCGGCGGCGGTGGCCTTCCTGGTCAGTGACGACGCCTCGTGGATCACCGGTGAGACGTTGCGCGTCGACGGCGGCCTGCTGGCGACCGGCGGACTCTGAGGCCGTACTCGCCAGCGCCACGGACAACAGCGAGTCCGAGTACGGCGCCACCGACCACGGGGCAGCGACAGCAGGGCGCCTGACAAGAGGGCTACTGCTGCAAGGCGTCTGGGGGCCGACAGGGCGACTGGAGGCCGACAGTGCGACTTGGGGGCACTGTCGCGACGAGCGACCACCCCTGGCGCGGACCGATGGCGCCGATACCGTCATCGCAGACAGGTGGTGAGCTCGTGACAGGCAACCCGCAGTTCCGCGCCGTCGTCGTCGGTGCGGGGCCGGCCGGTCGTGCGCTGGCACAACGGCTCGCCGTGGCGGGCGTGTCGACCACGCTGGTCGATCCCGCACCGCACCGGCGGTGGGCGGCCACCTATGCCGGCTGGTCGGATGAGTTCCCCGAGTGGCTGTCGCCGGCGGCCGTCGCCGTCGAGCTGCCATCGGTGTCTGCGCGAGCACGGACCGACCACGAGATCGCCAGGGCCTACCGGGTTCTCGATGTCGGCGCGCTACAGGACGCGCTGACGCTCGAGGAAGTGCGGATCGTCGCATCGAGGGCCGCACGCCTCGATCGCGGACGGGTCGTGCTCGACGACGGTCGCGAGCTCGTCGCCGATGCGGTGTTCGACGCGCGGGGCGGTCCCGACGGCGGCCCCCGCCAGACGGCATTCGGAGTGGTGGTCGCCCGCAGCGCGGCCGATACGGTGCTCGCCGACCGCGACGCGGTGCTGATGGACTGGTCGGGACCCGACGCCCGCGGTGGGTCGCCGTCATTCCTCTACGCGATCCCGCTGAACGACACCGAGATCCTGCTCGAGGAGACGTGTCTGGCCGGCGATCCCGCACTGCCGGTCGCCGAGCTGCGTGACCGGCTGCGCATGCGGATCGGTGCGCTCGCCGAACGTCCGCGGCGCACCGAGACGGTGAGTTTCACCCTGCTCCCCCGCCATCGCCGGCCGTGGCGGACTCTGGTACCGGAGTTCGGTGCCGCCGGCGGACTGAAGAATCCCGTCACCGGCTACAGCGTCGGTGCCTCGTTGGCCGCGGCCGACCCGGTTGCCCGCGCGGTGGCAGGTGGACGAGAGCCGATGGCGTCGCTGTGGTCGCGGCCGGCGCGCGCAGTACACCGGCTGCGGCTGCGCGGCCTCGCGGCGCTGCTTGCGCTCGACCCCACCGAGACGGTGGACTTCTTCGACACCTTCCTGGCCCTTCCCGTTGCCGCGCAACGGGCCTACCTCACCGGTCGTACCGACGTCCGGGGTGTGACGGCGGCGATGGGGCGTGTCTTCGCCGCATCCGACACCACCACACGACTCACCCTGGCCAGAGAGTCGACGCGACCACGACCCTGGGCGGACGAATTCGCCGACCGGTGAGATCAGTTGCCGCCCAGGCCAAACGGGTCCTGACCGAAGATCCCGCCCCCACTCTCACTGCCACCATCACTGCTGCCACCGTTACCGTAGCCACCACCACCGGATGAACCCGAGCCGAACGGGTCGGACTGTGCGTCGCCGGCAACGGTGGTCTGCTGTTTGTCGACGGTGCTGCCGAGGGTGACCTCGACGGTGTGTGTCGACCCGCCGTCGGATACCGTCACCGGCACGGTGTCACCGGGCAGATGCGTGAGAACCTGCGCCATCAGGTCGGCGTAGTCGCTCACCGGCGCGTCACCGATCTTGGTGATCACCTCACCGGCCTTGATCCCGGCCTTGGCCGCCGGACCGCCGGAGGTCACCGACGTCACGGTCGCCCCGGTGGAACCGGAAGTGTCGTTGAGCGAACCTGCCACCCCGAGAACGGGTTTGGTGGCCTGCCCATCCGCCAGCAGCTGATTGGCCACGCGCTTGGCGGTGTCGACCGGGATGGCGAATCCGAGGCCGAAGGCCTGTACGCCACCCTGGGAACTCTGCCCGGTGTCGACCGCGGAGTTCACGCCGACCACCTGCCCGGCCAGATTCACCAGTGGCCCACCGGAATTCCCCGGGTTGATCGGTGTGTCGGTCTGCAGGCCGTTGTACACCGCCACACTCTCACCGCTGTCGCCACCGGCGGTGACAGTCCGCGACAGCGCGCTGATGATGCCGGAGGTCACCGTATTCGACAGGTTCTCCGGGCTGCCCACCGCCACCACCTGCTGACCGACCTGGAGGTCGCTCGATTGCCCCAGAGTGGCCGGCGTGAGCCCCGACGCTCCGGCGAGTTTGACCACGGCGAGGTCGTAGGAGGGTGAGGTGCCCTTGACCGATCCGGAGTAGCTCTTGCCGTCGGTGGTCGTGACGGTGATCTTGCCACCGTCGGCGCCGGACACCACGTGATTGTTGGTGAGTACGTAGCCATCCGGCGACAACACAATCCCGCTGCCGACGGCGGTACCCGATGAGCCGGTCACCTTGATGTCGACGGTCGATTTCGATGCCACCTGTGCGGCGTAGGTGATCGACCCCGGTTTCAGGTCGGCGGCGTTGGTCGCGGTATTCGCCGGCGCGGATACGAGTGCGGGTGGACGTGACGACGAATCCTGGTGCAGCAGTGCGGCACCGCCGATACCGACACCGCCGCCGATCAGGCCCGCAAGTACCGCGGTGACCACGATGGGCATGGCGACGATGCGTCGGGACGGAGCCGGGGTGGTCGGCCGATCGGGGTGCGGACCGCTGAACTCCCCCGTGCCGCCGAGGGGCTGGGCGCCGTATGCGTGGTCGGGCCCGTAGCCCGACTGTCCCGGCCCGGGATGTGCGAACGGCTGTGTCGGCTGGGCAGCCCAGGCATAGGGGCCCACCGGCGAAAACTCATCCCCGCGGTACTCGCGCGGCTGTGCCGCCGGGTCGGGTCGGGTGACGCCCTGCGCCACGGTGGCCTGATCCTGCGAATCCTGCTGACGGCCCTGCGAATCCGGATGGCGACCGGGTGAATCCTGCTGAAACGGAAGGGGTGCGGTGGTGTCGCCGGCGTGCGGCCAACCGTCTGACTGGTGTTCGTGCATGAACCCACGGTGCCGACGCGAGCTGAGAACAACAGAAGAGATGGGGTACCGATCAGCTGATACTTTGCTGCCGGTTTGCTCAGAGTGTCCGACCGGCCCGTACGAGGGATTCGCCGGCGATCGGCACCTGCGAGCGTGCCGTCAGCGGTGCGACCGAATCTCTCGCCATCGTGCGAGCATCTCGTCGACGTCGATGGTGCCCACCACGATTGTCGACATCGGACCCAGTCCGCCGTCACCGAGCCGGTCACGTTTGACCCGCGAGTTGAAGTCCTCGAACACGCGCCGGACCGCGCCCTCGTCGGCGATGTCGGCCACCGACTCGGGATAGCCGTCGCGCTCCTTGCGCAGCTGCAGACGACTGGGCAGCAGCGACGATGCGTCGAGATTCTCCTCACGCATCTTCTTCTTCGCCCACCAGTCGGGATCGTGACTGTCGCTGAGATCCAACGGCTTACCCGACCCCGGGAGGTTGTCGAAGTCGCCGCGTTCGGTGGCCTCGCGGATGAGCCGGTCGACCCGCGACTCGGGGACCGTCGGCCGATACCAGCGGCGGCGTTTGCGCGCGGTCACTGCTGTCTGGGCTCAGACGGTGAAACCGAGTGCGCGCAGCTGCTCGCGGCCGTCGTCGGTGATCTTCTCCGGACCCCACGGCGGCAGCCACACCCAGTTGATCTCGATCTCGGTGCACAGGCCACCGTTGACGAGCGCGGCACGCGCCTGATCTTCGATCACGTCGGTGAGCGGGCATGCGGCGGAGGTGAGGGTCATGTCGATCTTGGCGACTGCCTCGTCGGTCACCTCCAATCCGTAGACCAGGCCGAGATCCACCACGTTGATCCCGAGTTCGGGGTCGACCACGTCACGCATCGCCTCTTCCACGTCGAACAGCGTGGGCAGTGAGGTGGTCGGTTCCGGTGTCGTCGATGCGGCCACCGTTGTTGATGCGGCAGCCGGTGTCGATGGGCCCGAACCACCGTCTGTCGGATTCCCGGCGGCATCGGATACCACAGCTGCATCGGAGAGGGAGGTATCCGATTCGGTCGCGGCAACACTGTTGTCGGTCATGGCTGTGCAACTTCCTGTCTGGAGTCGTCTGTGGAGGTCGAGGAGGGCGTCGCGACTCGGGCGGTCTCGCCCGGTGTCGCCTTGTCGGGCGGTGTATCGACCGTCTGGACCAGCGCATCCTTGAACGCCATCCAGCCCAGCAGTGCGCACTTCACGCGCGCGGGATATTTGCTCACCCCGGCGAACGCGATGCCGTCACCGAGGATGTCCTCGTCGCCGTCGTCCTTGCCGCGCGAGGTCATCATGGCGTTGAAACGATCCAGGGTGGCGAGCGCCTCGGCGACGTCCATCCCCACCACCTGGTCGTAGAGCACCGACGTGGAGGCCTGGCTGATCGAGCAGCCCTGCCCGTCATAGGAGATGTCCGCGACGGTCGTCCCGTCATCCGACAGCGCCACCCGCAGCGTCACCTCGTCGCCACAGGTGGGGTTCACATGATGAACCTCGGCGCCGAACGGGTCGCGCAGGCCGCGACCGTGGGGGTGCTTGTAGTGATCGAGGATCACTTCCTGGTACATCTGATCCATTCGCATCAGGTCAGCTCCCTTCCCTGTCGGTCCGCTCGCCGGCTGCCTCGGGACGTTCGGGCGCCGGGTCGGCGACCACCCCGAAGAAGCGCTGCGCCGTCACGATCGCGTCGGCGAGTGCGTCGACCTCGGCAAGGGTGTTGTACGCGGCGAAGGAGGCTCGCGCGGTGGCGGCCACCCCGAAGTGACGGTGCAGCGGCCAGGCGCAGTGATGTCCCACCCGGATCGCCACGCCTTCGTCGTCGAGGATCTGGCCGAGGTCGTGGGCGTGGATGCCATCGACGACGAAAGACACTGCTCCGCCGCGGTTGTCGGTGGTGGTCGGTCCGATCACACGGACCCCGTCGATGGCGCCGAGACGTTCGAGTGCATGCGCGACGAGAGCATGCTCGTGGTCGGCGACCGCACTCATACCGAGAACCCGCAGATAGCGCACCGCCGCGCCCAGACCGACGGCCTGTGAGGTCATCGGGACGCCGGCCTCGAAACGCTGCGGGGGTGCGGCGTAGGTCGATCCCTCCATGGTGACGGTCTCGATCATCGACCCGCCGGTGAGGAAGGGTGGCAGCTGGTCGAGGAGGTCGGCCTTCCCGTAGAGCACACCCACGCCGGACGGACCGAACATCTTGTGCCCGGAGAAGGCTGCAAAGTCGACGTCGAGCGCATGGAAGTCCACCGGCATGTGCGGAACCGATTGGCAGGCATCGAGTACGACGAGCGCGCCGACCTCACGGGCCCGGCGCACCATCTCGTCGACGTCGGCGATCGCACCGGTCACATTGGACTGGTGGGCGAAGGCCACCACCTTCACCGAGTCGTCGAGTGTCAGAGAATCGAGGTCGATTCGACCGTCGTCGGTGATTCCGTACCACTTCAGCGTGGCGCCGGTGCGGCGGCACAGTTCTTGCCAGGGAACGAGATTCGCATGGTGCTCGAGTTCGGTGACCACGATCGTGTCAGCGGGACCCAGCGGCCTGCCGCCGAACAATCCAGCCGACCTCTCGTCGCCGAGCGTGTAGGTCACCAGGTTCAGCGACTCGGTCGCGTTCTTGGTGAAGACGATCTCATCGACGTCGGCGCCGACGAAGGCCGCGATGTCCTCCCGTGCACCCTCGTAGGCGTCGGTGGCCTCTTCCGCGAGCTGATGCGCACCGCGGTGGACCGCCGCATTGTTGTGGACGAGGAAGTCCCGCTCGGCGTCGAGTACTTGGGTCGGCCGCTGCGAGGTGGCCCCGGAGTCGAGGTACACCAGCGGTTTCCCGTCGCGCACCGTGCGCGACAGGATCGGGAAATCGGCGCGCATCGCGTCCAGGTCGTACGCCGGACCATCGGTCGCTCGGATGGACTCCTCAGCCGAGGCCGGGTCGATCGTCAACTCGTCTGGTGTGGTTGTCACCGTGATCTCCTAAGGCCTGTCGGGAGTGACAGGGCCGGTCGACGTGCCGTCGCGGCGAAGCGCCGCCGTGGCCGCCACGGGCTGTGGCGGCTGTCCCAGCGGCACTTCCGCCGGCTCAGGCCTGTGCGGTCGCCTTGGTGAAGCGCTCGTAGCCGTTCTCCTCGAGCTCGTCGGCGAGCTCGGGGCCACCCGACTCGACCACGCGGCCCGCCACGAACACGTGGACGAAGTCGGGGTGGATGTAACGCAGGATCCGGGTGTAGTGCGTGATCAGCAGGATCCCCCCGTTCTCGCGCTCCTTGTAGCGGTTGACACCCTCGCTGACCACGCGCAGGGCGTCGACGTCGAGACCCGAGTCGGTCTCGTCGAGGATGGCGAACTTGGGCTTGAGGAGTCCGAGCTGCAGGATCTCGTGACGCTTCTTCTCACCGCCGGAGAATCCCTCGTTGACGCTGCGTTCGGCGAAGGCCGGATCGATGTCGAGTTCGGTCATCGCGGTCTTGGTCTCCTTGACCCAGTGCCGCAACTTCGGTGCCTCACCGCGCACGGCGGTGGCTGCGGTGCGCAGGAAGTTCGACATCGACACACCCGGCACCTCCACCGGATACTGCATCGCGAGGAACAGTCCGGCGCGGGCGCGCTCATCGACGCTCATCTCGAGTACGTTCTCGCCGTCGAGGGTGATCGAGCCCTGTGTCACCACGTATTTCGGATGACCGGCGATCGCGTAGGACAGCGTCGACTTACCCGAGCCGTTGGGGCCCATCAGCGCGTGGGTCTCTCCCGACTTCACGGTCAGGTCGACACCTTTGAGGATGTGGATGGGATCGGCATCGGGGTCGGTCTGGGCGACGTCGACGTGCAGATCGCGGATTTCCAATGTGGACAACGGTTTTCGTCTTTCTCGTGTGCGTCAGTTGGGCTGTGGGGCGGCGATCAGGCGCCGGCGTTCTCGAGTTCGGCCTCGATCGCTGCCGAGAGTCGCTCGCGCAGTTCGGGAACCGAGATGCGGGCGATGACCTCTCCGAAGAAGCCGCGCACCACCAGTCGGCGGGCCTGTTCTTCGGGGATGCCGCGGGCCTGCAGGTAGAACAGCTGCTCGTCGTCGAACCGACCGGTCGCCGAGGCGTGTCCGGCACCGATGATCTCGCCGGTCTCGATCTCCAGATTGGGGACCGAGTCCGCCCGTGCACCGTCGGTGAGCAGCAGGTTGCGGTTGAGTTCGAACGTGTCGGTGCCCTCGGCCTCCGGACGGATCAGCACATCGCCGATCCACACCGTGTGCGCCTCACGCTCGCGACTGCTCGGATCGCCCTGCAGCGCACCCTTGTACACCACATTCGAGCGGCAGTTGGGCTGGCTGTGATCGATCAGCAGGCGCTGCTCGAGATGCTGACCGGCGTCGGCGAAGTACAGACCCCACAGTTCGGCGTCGCCGCCGGGGGCGGTGAAGTGCACGACGGGACTCAGACGCACCAGATCTCCGCCGATGCTCACCGCGAAGTGGCGGACCACGGCGTCGCGGCCCAGTGAGATGTGATGTGCCGGAACGTGTACCGCGTCGTCAGCCCAGTCGTGGACATTGACGACAGTCAGGTGGGCGCTGTCGCCGACGACGAACTCGACGTTCTCGGCGACGGTGCCGCTGCCCTTCTGGTCGATGACGACCACGGCCTTGGCGAATGCCTGCAGGCGGATCTGGGTGTGCGCGTAGGCGACCTCGTCGACACCGGGTCCGTCGACGGTCACGATGATCGGTTCGGACACTTCGTGTTCGGTGCCCACGGTGATCACCGTGGCCGAGGTGAACGACGTGTACGCCTGTGCGGCGATGCGGTCGAAAGGCACGCCGGCGTCGCCGAGACGCCGGTCGTCGCGACCGACGGTCTCGACGGTGACCTTCTCGTCGCCACCGCGAACCGACACGGTCGCCTCTGCGGTGGGCGTGGCGGTCCCGTTGTGCAGGCCCCGCAGGCGACGCAACGGCGTGAAGCGCCACACCTCCTCGCGTGAACTGGGCACCTCGAACGCCTCGACGTCGAAGGAGGTGAAGACCTCACCCTTGTTGGCCGTGGGCCGCGCGGCGGGGTTCTCCCCGGTGACCGCGTCGATCACGCCGTCCCCGGTCGTCTTCCCGCTGTTGATGTTCCCGGTGCCGATGTTCCCTGTCGACGTCATCAGCCGACGGCTCCTTCCATCTGCAGTTCGATGAGGCGGTTGAGCTCGAGTGCGTACTCCATCGGGAGTTCCTTGGCGATGGGTTCGACGAAGCCGCGCACCACCATCGCCATCGCCTCGTCCTCGGTGAGACCGCGGCTCATCAGATAGAACAGCTGATCGTCGCTGACCTTGGAGACCGTGGCCTCGTGACCCATCGTCACGTCGTCCTCACGGATGTCGACGTAGGGGTAAGTGTCGCTGCGTGAGATGGTGTCGACGAGCAGCGCATCGCATTTGACCGTCGAGCGGCTGCCGTGGGCACCCTTGTTCACCTGGATCAGACCCCGGTAGGACGCCCGTCCACCGCCGCGGGCCACCGACTTGGAGACGATGTTGCTCGAGGTGTGCGGCGCCAGGTGCACCATCTTCGAACCGGTGTCCTGATGCTGACCCTCGCCCGCGAAGGCCACCGACAGCACCTCACCCTTGGCGTGTTCACCGGTCATCCACACCGCCGGGTACTTCATGGTGACCTTGGAGCCGATATTGCCGTCGATCCACTCCATGGTCGCGCCGGCCTCGGCCTTCGCGCGCTTGGTCACCAGGTTGTAGACGTTGTTCGACCAGTTCTGGATGGTGGTGTACCGGCACCGACCACCCTTCTTGACGATGATCTCCACCACGGCCGAGTGCAGCGAGTCGGTCTTGTAGATCGGCGCCGTGCAGCCCTCGACGTAGTGCACGTAGGCACCCTCGTCGACGATGATCAGCGTCCGCTCGAACTGCCCCATGTTCTCGGTGTTGATCCGGAAGTAGGCCTGCAGCGGGATGTCGACGTGCACACCCGGCGGGACGTAGATGAACGAGCCGCCCGACCAGACGGCGGTGTTGAGTGCCGAGAACTTGTTGTCACCGGCGGGGATCACCGAGCCGAAGTACTCCTTGAACAGCTCGGGGTGCTCCTTGAGACCGGTGTCGGTGTCGAGGAAGATCACACCCTGGGCCTCGAGATCCTCACGGATCTGGTGGTAGACCACCTCCGACTCGTACTGTGCGGCCACACCGGCGACCAGACGCTGCTTCTCCGCCTCGGGGATGCCCAGCTTGTCGTAGGTGTTCTTGATGTCCTCAGGCAGATCGTCCCAGGACGCTGCCTGCTTCTCGGTCGAGCGCACGAAGTACTTGATGTTGTCGAAGTCGATCCCCTCGAGTCCGGCGCCCCAGGTGGGCATCGGCTTGCGGTCGAAGATCTTGAGCGCCTTGAGCCGGTTCTCGAGCATCCACTCGGGTTCGTTCTTCTTCGACGAGATGTCGGCGACGACCGCGTCGGACAGTCCGCGCTGCGCGGATGCGCCCGCGACGTCGGAGTCGGCCCATCCGTAGCCGTAGTGGCCCAGGGATGCGATCGCCTCCTCCTGGCTCAGCGGCGCGGTCGCGGTGTCGGTTCCGGTGTGGCCGGGGTCGATGACCGTCATCGGGTCTCCTTCGTGTCGACGTGGGTGTGCGGCGCGGGCTGTGCGCCAGTGGTCGGTGTGCCGGCAGATCTTCGGGTCGGCGGCGTGCCGGTGCTCGATCGTGCGGTGGTCGCGGTGTCGGGTGGTTGCTCGCCCGCTACTGCGGCCTCGCCGGAGCTGTGTCCGCGGTGGGCCGTGACCAGCGGCACGTGGGTGGTGCAGGCACAGTCCCCGTTGGCGATCGTGGCCAGACGCTGGACCGGAGTGCCCAGCAGTTCGGTGAAGACCACCGTCTCGGCCTCGCACAGCTCCGGGAACTCTCCGGCGACGTGTGCGACCGGGCAGTGGTGCGCGCAGATCTGCACCCCGGTCCCCACTCGGCGTGTGCTGGCCGAGAATCCGGCGCCGGTCAGTGCGTCGGCGATCTGGTCGGCGGTCGCGGCGACCTCGTCGGCGTCGCCACAGCGTTCAACGGCATCGACCTGCGCGACAATTCCCTCGATGCGGTCGCGCGCGAAGTCGGTGATCGCCTGATCGCCGACCAGCACCCGCAGGCGCTGCATAACCGCACCGGCGAGATCGTCGTAGGCATGACGGAACCGGCCTCGACCGGCCGCCGTGAGTTGATAGCGCTTGGCCGGGCGCCCGCGCGTGCGAGGTGCATAGCGTGACGACGTCGCCGAGGCGCTCACCTCACCGGATGCCATCAGCGCATCGAGATGACGGCGTACGCCGGCGGCACTGATGCCCAGCTCCGAGCCGATCTCGCCGGCGGTGACCGGTCCGTGTTCGAGGAGCATCGTGAGCACGGCGTCACGGGTCTGACCATCTGCCGACCGAACATAGCCCTCATGCGATGCGGTCACCGCAGGTGAGGGACCGGATTCTGGCCGCGGCGAGCCTGATGAGCCGACACCCGGGAACGAACTGTCCCGGGTGTCCACATCGGTTCGCGTAGTTTTCACAACACAAGTGTGTCGTAATTCGAACCGCATTTCCAGCAAGGGTGCCCTACCTCTCGCCCTACCCCGCGCCCCAGCCCTCTCAGCAGCCCGCTCCGGGGCGGCGAACCAATCGCACCGGCTCGCCGACGCCGCTGCCGATTCGTTTCGCGGCGGCACTCCTCTAGAGTCGGCGTCTGTGTCGGACGGATCAACGCTGAGGCGACCGGCGCGTTCCGACGCTCCCGGGCCGGCCGACGTCGACGCGTCGGACGCTCGGTCGCATGCGCTGGATCCCGACGGGGTTGACCAAGCGGCTGATCACGGGGCCGAGGGACGCCGGGGTGCGGCCGATCCCGCCCCGGACACCACTCCGGGAACCTCTCCCGCCGACACGACCACGACCGCGCCCAGCAGACCGGTCACCGCGCTGCGCCGAGCGGGGCGCTACCTCGGTCTGCTCTCCGACGACCAGACGAGCGACCGGCCCGGTGACTACGGCACCGCTGTCGCGCGGCTGCACAGCTCCGACGGCGAGTCCGGACCGCTCACCCGCGCCGAGAACCACCGGCTGCATCGCATCCGGCTGTTCGGCTGTGTGGGGTCGATCTTCATCCTCGTCGGGTCGCTGGGAACCGGGGCGCTGCCGGTGCTGCAGAATCCGATCGCCGGTGTCCGGGTGCTTTCGCTGCCTGCGCGCATGTGGACCACCGCGCTGACCATCTCGATCGCGGGCAGCATCATCCTGGTCATCGCCTGGATCATGATCGGGCGCTACGCGGTGGGACGCTACGGCGCCGACGTGATCGGCCGTCGCGGGCCGAGGCGCCGGATGAGCCGTCGCCAGGCAGACCGCACCCTCGTGCTGTGGATAGCGCCGATCGTGCTGGCACCACCGCTGCTGAGCAAGGACGTCTACTCCTACCTCGCGCAATCGGCGATCGCCTACCGCGGCCTGGACCCCTACACCGTCACCCCGATCCGGGGGCTCGGCGTCGACCACGTGTTCACCCGCTCGGTGCCGACGCTGTGGCGAGACACCCCCTCGCCCTACGGGCCGCTGTTCCTGTGGATCGGCAAGGGGATCACCGCCATCACCGGCGAGAACATGACCGCCGCGATCTTCCTGCACCGCTGTGTGGCGTTGGTCGGAGTGGCACTGATCGTGTGGGCGCTCCCGCGACTGGCCGCCCGGTGCGGAGTGTCCGACGTCGCGGCGCTCTGGCTGGGGGCGATGAACCCGCTGCTGATCCTGCATCTGGTGGGCGGCATCCACAACGAGGCGCTGATGATCGGGCTGATGCTCGCCGGCCTCGAGCTGTGCTTCCGGGCCATCTACGGATCCGACAGGTTACGGCGTGCCGGCAGCCTCGCACCCACCAGGGCCGGTTGGATCCTCCTGGCCGGCGCCGCGATCATCTCGGCCTCCGCGATGGTGAAGATCGCCTCCCTTCTCGCACTGGGGTTCGTGGGCGTGGCCCTGGCGATGCGCTGGGGTGCGACGCTGCCGGCGCTGCGCAACGCCCCGCTGCGGCAGTGGTGGCACCGCTCGCGGCGCACGGTCGCCGCACTCGCCGGCGCCGCGGGACTGCTCCTGTCGGTGTTCGTGGTGATGCTGGTGTTCTTCTCCGCCGCCTCCGGGCTGGGCTTCGGCTGGGTGCACACCCTGAGCACCGGATCGGTGGTCCGCTCCTGGATGTCGATGCCGACGCTGCTCGCGGTGACCAGCGGGCGCATCGGGATCCTGATGGGGCTCGGCGACCAGTCGCAGGCCATGCTCGACGTAGCCCGACCCGTCGGGCAGGTGATCGCGGCGTTGTTCATCGTGCGCTGGCTGCTGGCGGTGCTGGCCGGACGTATCCACCCGCTGGGCGGTCTGGGACTGGCGATGGCCACCTTCGTGCTGTTCTTCCCGTTCGTGCAGCCCTGGTATCTGCTGTGGGCGATCATCCCGCTGGCCGCCTGGGCGACCGGTCGCTGGTTCCGCCTCGGCGCGATGTGGGTGTCGGCGATCATCGCGGTGGTGGTCTTCCCCACCGGTGCGGGGACCCGACCGTTCCAGCTCGCCGAGGCACTGGTCGCCTCGGTGATCACCGTGGCGATCCTGATGGCACTGTTCTTCGAGGAACACCCCTCCCGTCTCCTCCGGCGTCGGCGCGCGCAGCGGTCCGAGCAGGGTGTGCGGTGACGATCACTCACCGGCGATGTCTTATCGTCACCGGTGACCGGATTCGGTGTGCGGCGCCGGCACACATATCCTGGTCGGGACAGAGTACGAGCAGGACGGGGTGGCGCGAATTCATGGCAGCGAGCTCATCGCAACGGTGCGCAGCCGGGTGATGTCGTGACGACCCGGTCGACCTCCTCGCGGGCGTCCGCCGGAACCGCCGGCGGCGCGGATTCCTCGACGGCGCTGCGTGTACGCGACCTGGTGAAGTCCTTCGACGGCACCGTCGCGGTGGGCGGACTCGACCTCGATCTCGACCGAGGCGAGGTCCTGGCGCTGTTGGGCCCCAACGGCGCAGGCAAGACGACAACGGTCGAGATCTGTGAGGGCTTCACCGAACCCGACAGCGGAACCGTCGAGGTCCTTGGCCTGAACCCCACCACCGACAACGATGCCCTGCGCGCACGGATCGGCGTCATGCTCCAGGGCGGCGGCGCCTACCCGGGTGCTCGCGCAGGCGAGATGCTGCGGCTGTGCGCCGCCTACTCGGCCGACCCCATCGATCCGCGCTGGTTGATGGACAACCTCGGCCTCACCGATGTCGAGCGTGTCCCCTACCGGCGTCTGTCGGGTGGGCAGCAGCAGCGTCTGTCGCTCGCGTGCGCACTGGTCGGGCGGCCGGAGATGGTGTTCCTCGACGAACCCACCGCGGGGATGGATGCGCATGCGCGGATCATGGTGTGGGAGTTGATCGATCGGCTCCGCGGCGACGGTGTGGCGATCCTGTTGACCACCCATCTCATGGACGAGGCCGAAGAACTGGCCGACAATCTGGTGATCATCGACCACGGTGTCTGCGTGGCCCGGGGCACACCGGCCGAACTCACCCATCGCGGCGCCGAGAACGAACTGCGCTTCCGCGCCCCCCGCCACCTCGACCTCACACTGCTCACCGCGGTGCTGCCCGAAGACTACGTCTGCGCCGAGACCGCTCCCGGTTCGTATGTGGTGCGCGGCGACGTGACCCCGCAGGTGCTCGCGACGGTGACGGCGTGGTGCGCCAAAATCAATGTGCTCGCCACCGATCTGCGCGTGGAGACGCGCAGCCTCGAGGACGTGTTCCTCGACCTGACCGGACGGGAGTTGCGTCCGTGACCTCACCCCGACAATCCCCTCGCACCCCTGGAGCCCCTCGCACCACCCGGGCCTCTCGCGCCGCCCAGGACACCGACGGTGTCGGGACCGCCGGTGCCACCGGCGTCGCTGGCACCTCGATCCCGGGGCCGAACCGCTTCGAACCGGGGACGTTCACCCCGCATCCGGCACCGGCACCGGTGTCGCGGATGCTCGCCGCGCAGACCCGGATGGAGCTGACGCTGCTGCTGCGCAACGGCGAACAGATCCTGCTGACCATGCTCATCCCCATCACCTTGTTGGTGGTGTTGTGTCTGATGCCCATCGGTCACTTCGACGAACCGCGGGCCAACGTCTTCGTGCCGGCGATCATGACGGTGGCGGTGATGTCCACCGCGTTCACCGGTCAGGCGATCGCGGTGGGGTTCGATCGCCGCTACGGCGCGTTGAAACGGCTTGGCGCAACCCCTCTGCCGCGCTGGGGTGTGATCGCGGGCAAATCGGCCGCGGTGACGATCGTGGTGATCCTGCAGGCCATCATCATCGGCCTGATCGGCCTGGCGTTCGGATGGCACTGGACCTGGACGGGATTGGTCCTCGGCGCGGTGATCATCGCCTTGGGAACGGTCACCTTCTCGGCATTGGGACTGCTGCTCGGCGGCACCCTCAAGGCCGAGATCGTGCTGGCGCTGGCCAACATCCTGTGGTTCCTGTTCATCGCGATCGGCAGCCTGGTGATCGTGCGCGATAACGTGCCGACCGCAGTGCACTGGATCGCGAGAATCACCCCGTCAGGCGCTCTGAGCGAGGCCTTGCACCAGGCTGCGGACGGATCGTTCGATGTATTCGGCGTCGTCATCCTCGTGGTGTGGGCGGTGGTGGCGGGCACGCTGGCCGTCCGGTGGTTCCGGTTCACATGACACGAACAGGGACGACGCGAACAGGGATGGCGCGAACAGGGACTCTGCGGACGCGAACCGCCGACACCACCCGGCTCCGCGCGGCCCGGTGCCGCGGTCACAGACGAAAGTTTCGAGTGAGGACAAGCAAGTGCACGTGATCTCCCGCGGCTTCAACCGACTCGTCGGTGTGCTCCCCCTGCCGTCACTGCGGGTCCAGGTGATCATCGCCTGGCTGGTGCTCATCAGCCAGGCCGGGATCTGCGTCACCGGTTCGATCGTGCGCGTGACGTCTTCGGGTCTGGGATGCCCCACCTGGCCGCAGTGTTTTCCGGGCAGCTTCACCCCCACCCCCCACGAGGCGGTGCCGGGAATCCATCAGGCGGTGGAGTTCGGCAACCGCATGCTGTCGCTGCTCGTGGTCGTCACCGCGATCCTGATCGTCCTGGCGGTGACCAGGGCCGGTCGGCGCACCGAGGTGAAGGTCTATGCGTGGCTGATGCCCGCCTCGACTGTGGTGCAGGCCGTGGTCGGCGGGATCACCGTCAAGACCGGGCTGGTGTGGTGGACGGTGTCGATCCACATGCTGTTGTCGCTGGCCATGGTGTGGCTGTCGGTGATGCTCCTGGAGAAAGTCCGTGAACCCGACGACGGCACATATGTCGCGCTGGTCCCCGCCCCACTGCGGTGGCTGACCGCTCTGTCGGCGCTGGCGATGGCGGGGACCGCGATCGCCGGGACCATGGTGACCGGCGCCGGACCCCACGCCGGTGACCAGAACGTCGACAAGCCGGTGCCACGGCTGCGGGTGGAGATCGTCACGCTCGTACACCTGCACGCCGACCTGCTCATCGCCTACCTCAGTCTGCTGGTGGCCCTCGGTTTCGCACTGTGGGCTGTGCACGCCTCCGCACGTATCCGCACTCGACTCTATGTCGTGATCGTGATCGTGATCGCCCAGGCGGCGGTGGGGATTGCGCAATACGCACTGCACGTCCCCTCGCAGCTGGTCGTGCTGCATGTGCTCGGCGCCACCGCATGTGTGGCTGCGACCGCAGCGCTGTGGGTGTCGCTGCGTCCGCGACTGGAGTCGCCGCATGTGCAGGGCACCCCCTCAGCCGAGCAGACGCTGCGCGAACAGACCCTCGCCTGAGGAGTCCGCAGACCTCGACGTGCGGGCGCGTGCGGTGGCAGGGCGACGTCACATCACACGACGGCACGCCCATTCCGTCGGATCTGCGAAGTGAGAGCCTCGCGGTCTGGTAGTCAAGATGTCTGGGTTGGTCGCGTTGTCCGGACCGGCCGAGACGTCTGGGCGCGCACAGCCGACTCCGGCTGACGTCGCCGTCACGCCACGCCGCATGAGGGGGAATGCATGTCGACTACAGAGGGCAACGTCGCCACCGAGGCGAAACCGGCCGAACTCGGAGCCAATCTGAAGCCGCGTCACATCACGATGATCTCGATCGCCGGCGTCATCGGCGCAGGGTTGTTCGTCGGCTCGGCGAATGCGATCACCAAGGCCGGGCCTGCGGTCCTCATCCCCTACGCAATGGCCGGGGCGCTGGTGGTCCTCGTGATGCGGATGCTCGGCGAGATGGCCACCGCCAACCCCGACACCGGCTCGTTCTCCGTCTACGCCGATCGCGCACTGGGTCACTGGGCCGGGTTCTCGGTCGGCTGGCTGTACTGGTGGTTCTGGGTGCTGGTGATACCGGTCGAAGCCACGGCCGCGGCGACCATCCTCACCGATCTGGTGGGTGGTGCGCAGTGGATCTGGGCGCTCGCGGTGACGCTGTTGCTGACGGTGACCAACCTCGCCAGCGTCGGCAACTACGGCGAGTTCGAGTTCTGGTTCGCACTGATCAAGGTGGTCGCGATCGTCGCATTCATCCTCGTGGGCGTCGCCGCGATGCTGGGATGGTTCCCCGACTCGCAGGTCAGCGGCATCAGTCATCTCTGGCAGCCGGATGGGTTCATGCCCAACGGATTCGGCGCCGTCATCGCGGGCATGCTGATCACGATGTTCTCGTTCATGGGTACCGAGATCGTCACGATCGCCGCGGCCGAATCACCCGACCCGCAGCGCGGGATCACCCGTGCGGTCAACTCGGTGATCTGGCGGATCTCGCTGTTCTACATCGGATCCATCTTCGTGGTCGTGGCGCTGATGCCCTACAACAAGCTCGACAACGGGTCCTACCAGTCGGTGCTGGAGGCGATCGGGATCCCCGGCTCGAAGGTGATCATGGACATCGTCATCCTCACCGCTGTCGCGTCATGCCTGAACTCGGCGCTCTACACCGCCTCGCGGATGATGTTCTCGCTGGGAACGCGCGGCGACGCCCCGCAGGTGGTGCGACGGCTGTCGCCGAAGGGCGTGCCGTGGATCGCGGTGCTGATGTCGATGGTCATCGGCTTTCTCGCGGTGATCGGCAACTACGTGCTGCCCGACAAGATCTTTGCGTGGCTGCTTGCGACGAGCGGTGCGATCGCGCTGTTCGTCTACCTGACCATCGCCGCCAGTCAGCTGGTCCTGGGCCGCACGCTGCGCCACGAGGGCCAACGGCCGCCGGTGCGGATGTGGTTGTTCCCCTACCTGACCGGAGCGGTGATGGCCTTCATCATCGCCGTGCTGCTCCTGATGGTCTTCGACCCCGACCAGCGCCAGGCGATCGTGTTCTCGGCGATCTCGGCTGTGATCATCGTCGCCGCGGGCATCGTGGTGCAGCGCCGACGACGTCAGGTGCCCGCCGCCGCATGACCGCGGCGGGGCCTGCCGGGCTCAGGTGTTGGCGACCCAGCCGGCCATCTTGCGCCAGTGACCGGGCGCCGGAGTCGCCGTCGAGGTGAGGTCGCGGTCCCATTCGGCGACCTCCACTCCGTCGACCGCATCGACGACCGCCGTGGCGGTGTCGAGATCGTCGACGACCTCGTCGCCCAGGATGCCGCCCTCGGCGGCCACCAGGGTGATGCGCACGCCCGCACCGCCGATCGGCTGCAGCACGGCCTTCGCCGAACCGCCGTTGCGCCTGACGTAGCCCTCGATGGCCTTGACCACGCCACGCGGTGCGGCGTGTGCTGCATGCTTGCCGCCGGAGGCGGTGTCCCCGGTGCCGGAGGCGGTGGTGTTCTCTGTGCCGGAGGCGGTGGTCTCCTCGGTGCCGACGGTGCTGGTGTCCTCGCTCATGGGTGTTGAGTCTAGCGTCGCCACGGCTGCGCCCCGTCCGGCAGTCGCACCCCGACCGATCGGCGCCGAACGCGATGCGGCGTGACGGGGCGCTCCCGATGCCGTACCCGCGATGTCGGGATCGATCGCCGCCCAGACAGGGTAGAACTGAACGCATGTGGGCCATCGAAGTGACCGCACACGGCGGTCCGGAGGTACTGGAGCATCGACAGATCAGCGACCCGGAGCCCGGTCCCGGCGAAGTGCTCGTCGCGACGCGCGCGGTCGGCGTCAACTTCATCGACACCTATCTGCGAGAGGGGATGTATCCCTCGAACCCTCCGTATGTGCCCGGCTCCGAGGGGGCCGGTGACATCGTCGCGGTCGGGTCCGGCGTGGACCCTTCCCGCATCGGGGAGCGGGTGGCCTGGGCCGATGCGCCGGCGAGTTATGCCGAGCTGGTGCGGGTTCGCGCTCCCCGTGCGGTGCACCTGCCCGACGACGTGAGCTATGAGCAGGCGGCCGGGGTCATGCTGCGCGGGATGACGGCTCACTACCTGCTCGACGGCAGCGCACATCCCGGCGAGGGCGACACGGTGCTGCTGCACGCCGGCGCCGGTGGCGTGGGGTTGCTGCTGACCCAGATGGCCCGCGACAAGGGCATCCGGGTGATCACCACCGTGTCGACCGATGAGAAGGAACGACTGTCCCGGCAGGCCGGTGCGGCCGAGGTACTGCGGTACTCCCCCGATCTGGCGCAGCGGGTTCGTGACCTCACCGCCGGCGATGGCGTCGCAGTGGCCTATGACGGCGTGGGCGCCTCGACGTTCGAGGCCAGTCTCGCCGCGACCCGGGTACGCGGGATGATCGTGCTGTTCGGTGCGGCCAGCGGTCCGGTGCCGCCGTTCGACCTGCAGCGCCTCAACCCGGCCGGCTCATTGTCGGTGACGCGACCCACGCTGGGGCATTTCATCGCCTCCGACGAGGAACTGAACTGGCGCGCGGGAGCGGTCCTCGGCGCGGTCGCCGAGGGTCGCTTGCAGGTGGATGTCTCGGCGACCTATCCGCTGGCGCGGGCCGCGGACGCCCAGACCGATCTCGCCGCACGCAAGACCACCGGGTCGACGGTGCTCACCGTCGCGGGATCCGACGGGGCGGTCGCTCGGCAGTAGTCGCTCAGAAGTAACTGAGGATGGTCGGGAGGTTGACCACCGAGTCGACGGCGAGGCCGCAGAACACGATCGCCAGGTATTCGTTGGACTTGAGGAAGATCTTCAGCGGCGTGACCGGCGCACCGCGCAGGGTGTCGCGGTAGAGCTTGTGCACGACGACCAGGAACCAGGCGCCGGCGACCACGGCGACGGCCAGGTAGATCCAGGATGCGGCCGGGATGAGCGCGAACGTGCACAGCACCGTCAGCCACGTGTAGATCATGATCAGCCGGGTGACCCGGGCTTCGCTCGCGATCACCGGCAGCATCGGCACGCCGGCCGCGCGGTAATCCTCCTTGTAGCGCATCGCCAGCGCCCAGGTGTGCGGCGGCGTCCAGAAGAAGATCACCAGGAACAACACGATCGGTTCCCAGCTCAGCGATCCGCGGACGGCGGCCCAGCCCACCAGCGTGGGCATACAGCCGGCCGCACCACCCCACACGACGTTCTGCCATGTCCGCCGCTTGAGGATCATCGTGTAGACGCCGACGTAGAAGGCGATCGTGATCATCACCAGGATCGCCGACAGGAGGTTGGCGCCCAGCCACAGCACTAGGAACGACACCACAGCCAGGACCAGACCGAAGATCAGCGCGTTTCGTCTGCTCACCGCATCACGGGCCAGCGGACGGCGTTCGGTTCGCTTCATCTTCTGATCGATGTCGGCGTCGACCACCATGTTCAGCGAGTTGGCGCTCGCGGCGCCGAGCCAGCCGCCGATCAGGGTCACAACGATCAGGCCGAGATGGATCACGCCCCTGTCGGCCAGCAGCATCACCGGAATGGTGGCGACCAGCAGCAATTCGATGACGCGGGGCTTCGTCAGCGCGACATAGGCGGCGAACGTCGAACGTACGCGGCGCAGGACACCACTGTGTTCGGTTGCCTCAGACGACTGATCGGGCTCTCCCGACGACGATCGAGTGGGTGCGAAACCGTGTCCGCTCACACGCACCCCTATCTGCACCCGTCGTCGTGCACATCCCCCGCCATGGCAGGACTCCTCACAGGCGATGTCGCGGGAACCGGAGGGTCCTTCCGGCGACACCGTCGATCTACTACAACGCATGGTAGACGCCGAGCGCCGAGACGCAGAATCCGGTCGCTTTAGTGTGTTGACGTACTCGCACGACTAGGCTGGATCCCGACGCCATGCGGAACGCCGACGAAGTCTTCCGGTACTGCGACGAAGCGGTGCACGTCCATTGCCGAACCAGGCGCCCCACCAGCACGGCTGCAGGTTGTACGAGGTGCGAAACGAATTGACGGCAGGAGAAGCACGAGTGTCCATGACTGACGAAATCCGCGATCTGACCAAGCCCTCGTATCCCGAGGACTGGACAGATGTCGACACACGAGCGGTCGACACAGCGCGTGTGCTCGCCGCCGACGCCGTCCAGAAGGTCGGAAACGGCCATCCGGGCACCGCGATGAGCCTGGCGCCGCTGGCCTACACGCTGTTCCAGCGTGTGATGCGTCACGACCCGACCGACACCACCTGGCTGGGACGGGATCGATTCATCCTGTCGTGCGGGCATTCGAGCCTGACGCTCTATATCCAGCTCTACTTCGGTGGATTCGGTCTGGAACTGGAAGATCTGGAATCCCTGCGTACCTGGGGATCCAAGACCCCAGGCCACCCAGAGTTCCGTCACACCAAGGGCGTGGAGATCACCACCGGGCCGCTCGGCCAGGGTCTGGCCTCGGCGGTCGGGATGGCAATGGCCTCCCGTCGCGAACGCGGCCTGTTCGACCCCGATCCGGCCTGGGGTGAGAGCCCGTTCGACCACTACATCTATGTGATCGCCTCCGACGGCGACATCGAGGAGGGCATCACCTCCGAGGCGTCCTCACTGGCCGGCACCCAGCAGCTGGGGAACCTCATCGTCTTCTACGACGACAACAAGATCTCCATCGAGCACGACACCAAGATCGCGCTGACCGAGGACACCGCCAAACGGTATGAGGCCTACGGCTGGCATGTGCAGGTCGTCGAGGGCGGTGAGGACGTGACCGCGATCGAGAAGGCCGTCGCCGAGGCCAAGAAGGTCACCGACCGCCCCTCGTTCATTCTGATGCGCACCATCATCGGTTATCCGGCGCCGAACAAGATGAACACCGGCGGTGTGCACGGCTCGGCACTCGGCGAGGCCGAGGTCGCCGCCACCAAGCAGGTGCTCGGGTTCGACGCGGACAAGTCGTTCCAGGTGTCCGACGAGGTGATCTCGCACACGCGCGAACTCGTCGAACGCGGCCACAAGGCACATGAGGCGTGGCAGTCCGACTTCGACGCCTGGGCGACCCGTGAGCCCGAGCGCAAGAAGCTGCTCGACCGCGTGACCGCCGACGAGTTGCCGTCCGGCTGGGCCGACGTGCTCCCCACCTGGGAGCCCGGCAGCAAGCCAGTCGCGACCCGCGCCGCCTCCGGAGCGGTGCTGTCGGCCATCGGTCCGGTCCTGCCCGAGATCTGGGGCGGCTCGGCCGACCTCGCCGGCTCGAACAACACCACGATCAAGGGCGCCGACTCGTTCGGTCCGACGAGTATCGCGACCGCGGATTGGAATGCCGAGCCCTACGGCCGGACGCTGCACTTCGGTGTTCGCGAACACGCGATGGGTGCGATCCTCTCGGGCATCGTGCTGCACGGTCCGACCCGCGCCTACGGCGGCACGTTCCTCCAATTCAGTGACTACATGCGGCCGGCGGTCCGGCTGGCGTCGCTGATGGACATCGATCCGATCTACATCTGGACGCACGACTCGATCGGTCTCGGCGAGGACGGCCCGACCCACCAGCCGGTGGAACACATCTCGGCTCTTCGTGCCATCCCGAATCTGTCGGTGGTCCGACCTGCCGATGCCAACGAGACCGCGTACGCGTGGAAGACCGTGATCGGCAAGTCGTCGAGCAGCGGCCCGGTCGGTCTGTGCCTCACCCGCCAGAACGTCGAGGTCCTCGAGGGCACCGATGCCGACGGCGTGTCGAAGGGTGCCTATGTGCTGGTCGAGTCGTCGACCGCACTGCCCGAGGTGATCCTGATCGGCACCGGCTCGGAGGTCGAGATCGCGGTGGAGGCCGCCAAGAAGCTCGAATCGCAAGGTGTGGGAACACGCGTCGTCTCGATGCCGTGTATGGAGTGGTTCGAGAGCCAAGACCAGAATTATCGCGACCAGATCCTGCCGCCGACCGTGCGTGCACGCGTGTCGGTCGAGGCAGGTATCGCGATGAGCTGGCACAAGATCGTGGGGGGATTCGGGGAGTGCGTCTCGCTGGAGCACTACGGCGAGTCGGCTGATTACAAGACGCTGTACCGCGAATTCGGGATCACTCCCGATGCCGTTGTTGCAGCGGCGCAACGCTCGCTCACCAATGTGAAGGGATGAACCCATGGCCCAGAACGACAATCTCGCAGCGCTCGCCGCAGCCGGCGTCTCTGTCTGGCTCGACGACCTGTCTCGCGACCGACTCAACTCCGGGAACCTGCAGGAGCTGATCGACACCAAGTCGGTCACCGGCGTCACCACCAACCCGTCGATCTTCCAGGCGGCGATGTCGAAGGGTCACGCCTACGACCAGCAGCTCGCCGAACTCGCGGCGCGCGGTGCCGATGCCGATTCGGCGGTACGCACGATGACCACCGACGACGTCCGCAACGCCTGCGACGTGTTCACCCAGGTCTACGCGGCCACCAACTCGATGGACGGCCGGGTGTCGATCGAGGTCGATCCGCGCCTGGCCAACGACACCGACCAGACGATCGCCCAGGCCTCGGAGCTCTGGAAGATCGTCGACCGCCCCAACGCACTGATCAAGATCCCGGGCACCAAGGCCGGACTGCCCGCCATCACCAAGGCGATCAGTGAGGGCATCAGCGTCAACGTCACCCTGATCTTCTCGGTGGACCGTTACCGCGAGGTGATGGCTGCCTACCTGGCCGGACTCGACCAGGCCAAGGCTGCCGGACATGACCTGTCGACGATCCGCTCGGTCGCGTCCTTCTTCGTCTCCCGCGTCGACACCGAGGTGGACAAGCGGCTCGACGCCATCGGCTCCGACGAGGCGCTCGCGCTCAAGGGCAAGGCCGCGCTGGCCAACGCCCGACTGGCCTACGTCGCCTACCAGGAGGTCTTCGACAACGGCGACACCTTCGCCGCACTGGCCTCCTCCGGAGCGAATCCGCAACGCCCGCTGTGGGCGTCCACCGGCACCAAGAACCCGGACTATCCCGACACCCTCTACGTCGGCGATCTGGTGGCGCCCAACACGGTCAACACCATGCCGGAGAAGACGATGGATGCGTTCGCCGACCACGGCGAGGTCCACACTGACTCGATCCTCGGCCGCGGGGCGGAGTCCCAGGAGGTGTTCGACAAGCTGACCGCTGTCGGCATCGACATGGACGATGTCTATGTCGTACTCGAGGACGAGGGCGTCGAGAAGTTCAAGGTCGCCTGGACCGAACTCCTCGATGCCACCAAGACCCAGCTGTCGGAAGCGTCGAAAGGCTGACATAGGTGAGTGAGTCGAGCGGTTCGTGGTTCAACCCCCTGCGCGATCCGCGCGACAAGCGTCTCCCCCGGATCGCCGGTCCGTGCAGTCTGGTCATCTTCGGCGTGACAGGTGACCTGGCACGCAAGAAGCTGATGCCTGCCGTCTACGATCTGGCCAATCGCGGTCTCCTGCCGCCCGCATTCGCCCTTGTCGGGTTCGCTCGACGCGATTGGGACGACGAGGATTTCGCGAAGGTCGTTCACGATGCCGTGCGTGATCACGCGCGGACCGGCTTCCGTGAAGAGGTGTGGGAGCGACTGTCGGAGGGGTTCCGGTTCGTCGAGGGCAGCTTCGACGACGACGCGGCTTTCGACAAGCTGCGCGACACACTGCTCGCGCTCGACAAGGAGCGCGGCACCGACGGCAACCACGCCTTCTATCTGTCGATTCCCCCGAAGGCCTTCCCCACGGTCTGCGAACAACTCGACCGCAGCGGGCTCGCCCGGGAGGAGAACGACCGGTGGCGACGGGTGGTGATCGAGAAGCCGTTCGGTCACGATCTGGAGTCGGCCAAGGAACTCAACGCCATCGTCAACTCGGTGTTCCCCGAGTCGTCGGTCTTCCGCATCGACCACTATCTCGGCAAGGAGACGGTGCAGAACATCCTGGCGTTGCGGTTCGCGAACCAGATGTTCGACCCGCTGTGGAGCTCCAACTACATCGACCATGTGCAGATCACGATGGCCGAGGACATCGGGTTGGGCGGGCGCGCCGGATATTACGACGGCATCGGCGCCGCCCGCGACGTGATCCAGAACCATCTGATGCAGCTCATGGCGCTGGTCGCGATGGAGGAGCCGATCTCGTTCGAGCCCAAGCAGTTGCAGACCGAGAAGATCAAGGTCCTCTCGGCGACCCGCAACATCCTGCCGCTCGACGAGAACACCGCACGGGGTCAGTACGGCCCCGGCTGGCAGGGCAGTGAGAAGGTGCCCGGACTCCTCGAGGAGGAGGGCTTCGCCAAGGACTCCAGGACGGAGACCTACGCGGCGATCGCCGTCGAGGTCGACAGTCGCCGGTGGGCGGGGGTGCCGTTCTACCTCCGTACCGGAAAACGATTGGGACGCAGGGTCACCGAGATCGCGCTGGTGTTCAAACGTGCACCACATCTGCCGTTCGACAAGACGATGACGGAGGATCTGAGTCAGAACGCGCTGGTGATCCGCGTGCAGCCCGACGAGGGCATCACCCTGCGGTTCGGGTCGAAGGTGCCCGCGTCGAGTATGGAAGTGCGCGACGTGAACATGGACTTCAGTTACGGCACCGCCTTCACCGAGGCCTCCCCGGAGGCCTACGAACGGCTCATCCTCGACGTGCTGCTCGGCGAGCCCTCGCTGTTCCCGGTGAACGAGGAAGTCGAATTGTCCTGGAAGATCCTCGATCCCGTCATCGAGGCATGGGCCGATCACGGCGCCCCCGACACCTATGAGGCGGGTACGTGGGGGCCGAAGTCGGCCGACGAGATGATGGAACGGGTGGGCCGCGAATGGCGCCGTCCGTGAGTGGTTCCCCCGCTCCCAGCAGTTCCGGCACGCCCAGCAGTTCCCGTACCCAGCCCAGATCACGTACCCAGCGAAGGTGAGGACGGCCGCCCGATGATCGTCGACATGCAGGACACCTCGACCAGCGAGGTCGCCAAGAAGATCGTGCAGGTGCGCGAGTCCGGGGGCGCGGTCAGCCTCGGGCGCGTACTCACCCTGGTGGTTGCCGTGGAGCACGGCGAACCCACCGAGGGTGCTATCGAGGCGGCCGTCGCGGCCTCCCGCGAACACCCCAGCCGCATCATCGTGCTGTCGTCCCGATCGGCGACCTCGGAAACCCGTCTCGACGCGGAGATCCGGGTCGGCGGCGACGCGGGCGCCTCGGAGGTGGTGGTGCTCTACATGCACGGCGCATTGGCCGAGCACCCGCATTCGGTGGTGATCCCGTTCCTGCTCCCCGACACGCCCGTGGTCACCTGGTGGCCGGGTGCCGCACCGGAGCATCCGTCGCGCGACCCGCTCGGAAAGCTCGGGCGCCGAAGGATTCTCGATGCCGGCAAGGATGGTGACCCGCAGACCGTGCTCGCCCGTCGGTTGGCCACCTACGCGCCCGGCGACTCCGATCTGAGCTGGACGCAGATCACCTACTGGCGCGCGATCCTGGCCTCGGCGATGGACCGCCCGCCGCATTCGCCGGTCACCTCGGTGCAGGTGGCCGGACCCAATGACTCCCCCAGTCTCGACCTGCTCGCCGGCTGGCTCCGGTCGCAGCTCGGAGTGCCCACCTCCCGGGTCTTCGGCAGCTTCGAGGTTCGGCTGGACCGTGACGAGGGCCCCACGGTCCTCGCGGTCGATCAGAACAACAACGCGGTCCTGACGATGCCGGGCAAACCCGATGGGCGTATCGCGATGACCCGCCGGGACCTTCCGGTGTGTATCGCCGAGGAACTGCGTCACCTCGACGCCGACGAGGTCTATCTGCAGTCACTGCAGGGTGCGGCCGAGGTGGACTACGTCGACGATCTGGTGCCGGCATGACACAGACGGCGCAGGTCGAGGTATTCGCCGATTCGGCGGGGCTCGTCGAAGCGGCGCGGGCCAGATTGGTGGACACGCTGGTCGCCGCACAACGCGACCGCGGGAGTGCCTCGGTGGTGCTCACCGGCGGGAGCAATGGCATCGCACTCCTGACGGCGCTGCGTGCCGACTCCGGAGCCCTCGACTGGTCGGCACTCGACATCTACTGGGGTGACGAACGTTTCGTCGCCGCAGCCGACGACGAGCGCAACGCCAAGCAGGCCTTCGATGCGCTCCTGGACCATGTGCCCGTCGATCCGGCGCGGGTCTTCGAGATGGCACCCTCGGACGGCGCGTTCGGTGACGACATCGACGCCGCCGCTCTCGCCTATGCGGACACGCTGTTCGAACAGGGTGACGGTGCGGTTCCGCAGTTCGACGTGCACCTGCTCGGGATGGGCCCCGAGGGACACATCAACTCGTTGTTCCCGCACACCCCGGCCGTCGCGGAGACTCAGAAAGTGGTTGTCTCCGTATCGAACTCGCCCAAACCGCCGCCGCAGCGGATCACGCTGACGCTTCCGGCGGTGAACCGCTCGCACCATGTGTGGTTCCTGGTCGCCGGTGAAGACAAGGCGCAGGCGGCCGCGGCGGGGATCTCCGGCGCCGATGAAGCCGACTGGCCGTGCGCCGGCGCACACGGTCGTGCATCGACAGTGTGGTTCCTCGACGAGGGCGCGGCCTCGGCGCTCTGAGCGCGCCTGTCCGGCGCCGCATCGACGCTCGGCGCCCCCGGGCTCACTCCAGCGGGGTGCACCGTGCGTATCGCGTCGCGCTCGCCGGGCGTATCGGCCCAATCCGGGGTCGCGGTGGGTGTCCGATACTGGTCCTCGACACGTGAGTCAGACACGTGACGCACCGGCATCCGAGGAGGTCGATCATGGTCACACCGGTCGCGCCCGTCGAGGCGACCCCGACGCCCGAGCACGCGTTCGGTCCCGCCGACATGGAGGGGCTGCGGCTCGTCCAGAACTCAGGCCGCACTCGCGGTGTGGCGTGGCGGCGTGCACAGCTCGCGGCCATCGAGCAGATGATCGCCGATCACGAGGACGAGTTCGTCGCCGCGATCGCCGCAGATCTGGGTCGCGACGGTTTCGACGCCTACCTCGGTGACCTGGCGGTCACCCGCTCTGAGGCCGCCTACGCCCGCAAGAGGCTGCGCTGGTGGATGCGACGCAGGCCGGTGGCGCTGCCGCTGAACCAGCTGCCCGGCCGGGCATGGGTGCAGTACGAACCCAAAGGCGTCGTCCTGGTGATCGGGCCGTGGAACTATCCGGTTCAGCTCACACTCGCCCCGCTCATCGCCGCCCTCTCCGCGGGCAACTGCGTGGTCGTCAAACCCTCCGAGCTCGCTCCCGCGTCGTCGGCGGTGATGGCCCGGCTGATCCCGCAGTATCTCGATCCCACCGCGATCCGCGTCGTGGAAGGTGACGGTGGCGTCACCCAGGCGCTTCTCGGGCTCGGATTCGATCATGTGCTGTTCACCGGAGGCACCGAGATCGGACGCAAGATTCTGGCCGGTGCGGCACCCACGCTCACCCCGGCCACCCTCGAACTCGGCGGCAAGAGCCCGGCATATGTGGCCGCCGACGCCGACATCGAGGTCACCGCACGCCGGATCGTGTGGACGAAACTCCTCAACTCCGGACAGACCTGCATCGCACCCGACTACATCCTGGCCGACCCGTCGATCGTCGGTGAGCTCATCACCGCATTGCAGTCCACGATCGACACCTTCCTGGCCGGTGCGGACGCCGGCCGTCAGATCGTCAACGCTCGGCAGTTCGACCGTATCCGCGGCTACCTCGAGTCCACCACCGGGACAATCGTCCTCGGCGGGACCAGCGATCGCCAACGGCTGACGATCGACCCGACGATCGTGGTCTCCCCCGCACCCGACGACGATCTGATGACCCAGGAGATCTTCGGGCCCGTACTGCCGATCCTCACCGTGGACTCGCCGGAGGACGCGATCGCATTCGTCAACTCCCGGCCGAAACCGTTGGCGCTCTACGTGTTCACCGAGTCGCGAGCGCTGGGTCGACGCATGATCGATGTGATCCCCGCCGGCGGTGCGGTGATCAATCACGCGATCATGCACTGCCTGGTCCCCCAGCTCCCCTTCGGCGGGATCGGCGCCAGCGGTATGGGCGCCTATCACGGCCGCTGGGGATTCGAGGAGCTCAGTCACCGCAAGGCGGTGCTGGCCAAACCCAGCACACCGGATCTGTCGCTGCTGTATCCGCCCTATTCGGCACGCGACATCCGGATCCTGCGCAAACTGCTCTGATCGGTGACATCGGCCCGGCCCCGCTCTTGCGATCGACCCGGTGTGCGATCTACCCGGTGTGGGATCTACCCGCTGTTACGCAGTGCGGTGGCCAGTCCGTTCATCGTCAGCAGGATGCTGCGACGCACCAGCGGCGAGTCGTCGCCGGCGCGGTAGCGGCGCAGCATCTCGATCTGCAGCAGGTTGAGCGGTTCGAGGTAGGGGAAGCGGTTGAACACCGAGCGCTTGAGCGCGAGGTTGTCCTCGAGAAGGTCATCGGTCTCGGTGATCGCGAAGTACATCTTCACCGTGCGCTCATGTTCGTCGGCGATCATCCCGAAGATCGTGCGGCGCAGCTCCTCGTCGGGGACGAGCTTCGAATAGCGTTCGGCCAGACCGAGATCCGACTTCGCGAGCACCTGCGCCATATTCGACATGACGGTCCGGAAGAACGGCCATCGCGTGTAGAGGTCGCGCAGCACCCCCAGCCGCGACTCGTCGTCGCCGATCCACTGCTCGAATGCCGATCCGGTGCCGTACCAGCCCGGCAACATCACCCGTGACTGCGTCCACGACAGCACCCACGGGATGGCGCGCAGGTCGGAGATTTTCTCGGTCTGCTTACGTGAGGCGGGACGGCTGCCGATGTTGAGCTCGCCGATCTCGGATACCGGGGTCGAGGTGGTGAAGTACTCCACGAATCCCGGTGTCTCGTGGACGAGTTCGCTGTAGGCATCCCTGGCGAGGGCGGCGATCTCGTCCATCACCACATACGCCGATTCGGCGTCGTCACCGAGTCCCTCGACGTCGAGCAGTGACGACTCGATGGTCGCCGCGAGAAGCGTCTCCAGATTGCGTTGGGCCAGTGCCGGTTCGGCGTACTTCGCCGCGATGATCTCACCCTGTTCGGTCAGTCGCAGCGAGCCCTGCACCGCACCCGGCGGCTGGGCGAGGATCGCGTCGTAGCTCGGGCCGCCACCGCGACCGACCGTGCCGCCGCGACCGTGGAAGAGCCGCAGGCGGATCCCGGCCTTCTTGGCGGCCTCCACCAGATCGAGTTCGGCGCGGTACTGAGCCCAGTTGGCGGCCATGTACCCGCCGTCCTTGTTGGAGTCGGAGTACCCGATCATCACCTCCTGCAGTCCGCTCTGGTGATCGACCAGGCCCCGGTACAGCGGGAGATCGAGCGCCGCCAGTACGGTGGCAGCGCCGTGCTGCAGATCCTCGATCGTCTCGAACAGGGGCACCACCCGTACCGTCGATGTGAGCGCACCGGTGTCGTCGAGTTCGATCAACCCCGCTTCCTTGAGCAGGATCATCGGCTCCAGCATGTCACTGACCGATTGGCACATGCTGATGACGTAGTTCGGGATCGACGGTGCGCCATAGGTTTTCACCGCATGAGCGGCGGCACGGACGATCCCCACTTCCTTGGCCGTGACCTCACTGAGCTCGGCATCGGGCCGCAGCAGCGGACGGCGTGTGGTGAGTTCCGACGTGAGCAGTGCCACGCGGTCCTCCTCGCCGAGTGACAGATAATCCGGATGCACACCCGACCAGGCGAAGAGTTCGGCGATGACCTCCTCATGTGTGTCGCTGTTCTGTCGCAGGTCCAGCCCGGACAGGTGGAAACCGAATGTCCGCACGCCTTCTCGGATGGTGAGCAGCCGATCGTCGGCGATGAGGGCGTCGTGGGTCCGACGCAGTGAGTCGTCGATGGCGTCGAGGTCGGCGAGCAGTTGCTCGGCGGTGGCATAGGGCACCGCGTCGGGGTCGAGACTGCCGCCGATCGACCCGAAGGTCTCACCGAACTCGCTGACGGCGGTCGCAGCCAATCGCGAGCGGATGTGTTTGATGGCCAGACGATAGGGTTCGTCACCGTCCTCGCCGGCCAACTCACGCACCGCGTCGTCGACGGTCACCAGACGTGCGGACTGGCTGAGCTCGTGATAGAGCAGGCGAAGTTGCTCGAGATGATGGGCGATCGCCGTCTGCGCGGCCCTGCCGGTGGCCATCTCCACCACGTCGGCGGTGACGAAGGGGTTGCCGTCGTGGTCGCCTCCGATCCACGACCCCATCCGCAGCATCGGCTCCTCGAGCAGACCCGGCACCGGGTATCTCGACTGCAGCTCGGCGCGAACCTGCGCGTTGATCTGCGGCACCACCTCGAAGAAGGCGGCGTCGTAGTACTGCAGCCCCACCTCGATCTCATCCTGGATGCGCAGTCGCTCGAGGCGGATCAGCGCCGTCTGCCACAGTGCGAGGATCTGCCGCCGTACCTTCGTCAGCACCTCGTCGCGTTCGTCGGGCAGCAGGTCGGGCCGGTGCAGCAGGCGCAGCAGCTCGGTGATGCGGTGCTGTGCCTCGAACACCGAGCGCCGACGCGTCTCGGTGGGATGTGCGGTGATCACGGGAACCACGGTCGCGTGGTCGAGTCCGACGGCCACCTCGGCCGGGTCGAGGTCGGCGGCGTCGAGTTTGTCGTAGGTGGCGGCCAGGCTGCTGTCCTGAGGCGGATCACCGGCCAGGACGTGCAGCGAACGCCGGCGCTCGCGGTGGACATCTTCGGCGAGGTTGGCCAGCAGCGCGAAGTGGCTGAACGCGCGGATCACCGTGTTGGCGAGATCGACCGGCATGTCGTCGAACATCCGCTCGTAGTCGCCGCGTTCGATCTCCTCGCGGCGGACACGAAAGGCGCCGATCCGCGCGGCCTCCACGGTCTCGAACACCTTCGCACCGGCGTCATCTCGAATGGTGTCACCCAGAATCCCGCCGAGCAGCCTGATGTCCTCGCGCAGAGGCTCGGTCGCGGCGCGGCCCGAGGGGATGGCGGATACGGATTCAGATTCCGAAGACTGCGACATGCGACCAGTATTCCGCGTGCATCCGAGCACGGCATCTTCTGCACCAGCGCAGCAGGTCGGGTGGGCGTGTCCGTTGCCGGCGGCGATCATGTGCGGCGCGTCGTGTCACATCGAGGCGTGCGAACCAGGGGCGAAATGGCGAGAACCCACCTGCACCGAGGTAGGTGCAGGTGGGTTCTCGACGTCCCGCTCGCTCGCCGCCGCCGACTCCGGCGGCAGGTGCTGCGCGTGGATCAGTTGTACTTGATGTAGAGCTCGACGCCGATGATCAGCACGAACCAGATTGCACCGACGAAGATGGTGAGACGGTCGAGGTTGCGTTCCACGACCGAGGAGCCCGACAGGCTCGACTGCACGCCGCCGCCGAACAGCGACGACAGTCCGCCGCCCTTGCCGCGGTGCAGCAGGACGAGCACCACCATGAGCACACTGGTGATGACCAAACCGATGTCCATCGCGAGCTTCACGCTAGTTGCATCCTCTTGTCGAAACACACGTGTCGAGATACACGTCCGGGGCGCCGGTCCATCAGGTCGGGAGGACCTGATGGGCAGACCGACGCCCCAGTGTACGTGCTGTGCCCGCCGCGACCCGAATCAGGCCCGGCGTGTCCGCTTCGCCGGAACCGGCGACGGCGATCGGCGCTGGTCACGGCCGCTGAGCGCGTGTGCCGCGATCAGGGCAGTGGCGATCAGGGCAGGGGCGATCAGGGCAGGGGTCCGCCGGCGGCGATCGCGCACAGAGTGGCGAACTCGTCGGCCTTGAGCGACGCTCCGCCCACGAGCGCACCGTCGACGTCGGCCTTCCCGACGATCTCGGCTACGTTCTTCGAGCTGACCGAACCGCCGTAGAGGATGCGGATCCCCTCGGCGATGTCGGTGCCCGCGAGCGTGGCCACCTCGGCACGGATCGCCGAGCACACCTCCTGGGCATCCTCGGCACTGGCCACCCGGCCGGTCCCGATCGCCCAGACGGGTTCGTAGGCGATCACCACTTTGGCGAGTTCTTCGGCCGACAACCCGTTCAGCGAGTTCGCGGTCTGCTGGGTGCAGAACTCCACGTGATCGCCCGACTCGCGAACCTCGAGAGGCTCACCGACGCACACGATCGGGGTGAGTCCGTGCCGCAGCGCGGCGTTGGCCTTGCTGAACACGATCTCGTCGGTCTCGCCGTGCATCGAGCGGCGTTCGCTGTGCCCGACCACCACGAATGTCGCACCGAGCTTCGCCAGGAAAGCCCCACTGATCTCGCCGGTGTAGGCACCGGAGTCGTGCGCCGAGATGTCTTGGGCGCCATAGGTGAGCAGCAGCTTGTCGCCGTCGACCACCGTCTGGACGCTGCGGATGTCGGTGAACGGCGGGAGCACCGTGACGTCGACCTTGTCGAAGTACTTCGCGGGCAGTGCGAACGCGATCTTCTGGACCAGCGCGATGGCCTCCAGATGATTCATGTTCATCTTCCAGTTGCCCGCGATGAGCGGTGTGCGCGCCATCAGCTCTCCAGCACCTTCAGCCCCGGGAGTTCCTTGCCTTCGAGGTACTCCAGAGACGCGCCACCCCCGGTGGAGATGTGGGAGAAACCGTTCTCGTCGAGTCCGAGCGTGCGGACCGCGGCCGCCGAGTCACCGCCGCCGACCACGGTGAAGGCACCGTTGCCGGTGGCCTCGATGATCGACTCGGCGACACCCTTGGTGCCGGAGGAGAACTTCTCGAACTCGAACACACCCATCGGGCCGTTCCAGAACACCGTCTTGGCCGCGGTCAGCACCTGCGCGAAACGCTTGACCGACTCCGGACCGATGTCCAGACCCATCCAGTCGTCCGGGATTGCGTTGGACGCCACCGTTTTCGACTCGGCGTCGGCGGCGAACCGATCGGCGACCACCACATCACTGGGCAGGTGGATGACGTCGGCGAACCGGTCGAGCAGATCCTTGCAGGTGTCGATCTGGTCTTCCTGCAGCAGCGACGTGCCCACACCGAGACCCTGCGCGGCGAGGAAGGTGAACGCCATCCCGCCACCGATCACCAGGGTGTCGACCTTGGGCGCCAGCGACTCGATCACCCCGAGCTTGTCGGAGACCTTGGAGCCGCCGAGCACCACGGCATAGGGCCGGTCGGGATTCTCGGTCAGCTTGTTGAGCACGCTGACCTCCTTCTCGACCAGTTGTCCGGCGTAGTGCGGGAACAGCTTTGCCACGTCGTAGACCGATGCCTGCTTGCGGTGGACCACACCGAATCCATCGGAGACGAATGCCGCGCCGTCGTCGACGAGACCGGCGAAGGCCGCGGCCAACGCCTCGCGCTCGGCGTCGACCTTGGAGGTCTCACGCGCGTCGAAACGTACGTTCTCCAGCAGCAGGACGTCACCCTCGGTGAGCCCCTCGGCCCGCGCGAGGGCGTCGGTGCCGACCACGTCACCGGCGAGCTGAACGTTGCGACCGAGCTCCTCGCCGAGCCGCTTGGCGACCGGGGCGAGTGAGTACTTCGGATCCGGCTCACCCTTCGGCCGGCCCAGGTGGGCCATGATGACGACCTTCGCCCCGCCCTCGATCAAGGCGTTGAGGGTCGGGAGCGAGGCCTCGATGCGGCCGGCGTCGGTGATCCTGTCGCCGTCGAGCGGAACGTTGAAATCCGATCGGACGAGCACGTAACGATCCGAAACACCCTGCGCCAGAAGGTCTTTCAGTGTTAAGACAGTCATACTTCTCGAGTCTCCGGTCTCTGCTCGCCCGGCCTCAGAGGGACTTGCCGACGAGGGCGGCGAGGTCGACGAGACGGTTGGAGTAGCCCCACTCGTTGTCGTACCAGGAGCTCACCTTGGCCTGGTTGTCACCGATGACCTTGGTCAGCCCGGAGTCGAAGATCGACGAGTGCGGATCGCCGACGATGTCGGTCGACACCAGCGGATCCGCGCTGTACTTGAGGATGCCCTTGAGCGGTCCGTCGGCGGCGGCCTTGAGAGCGGCGTTGATCTCCTCGACGGTCACCGACTTCGAGAGATCGACGGTGAGGTCGGTGATCGAGCCGGTGGGTACGGGCACGCGAAGCGCGTAGCCGTCCAGCTTGCCCTTGAGCTCGGGCAGCACCAGACCGATGGCCTTGGCGGCACCGGTGGAGGTCGGGACGATGTTGATTGCGGCGGCACGCGCACGACGCGGATCCTTGTGCGGTCCGTCCTGCAGGTTCTGGTCGGCCGTGTAGGCGTGGACCGTGGTCATCAGACCCTTGACGATGCCGAATTCGTCGTTGACGACCTTGGCGAGCGGGCCGAGGCAGTTCGTGGTGCACGACGCATTCGAGATGATGTTCTGGCTGCCGTCGTACTTGCTGTCGTTGACGCCCATCACGATGGTGATGTCGGGGTCGGTGGCGGGAGCGGAGATGACGACCTTCTTGGCGCCGGCGTCCAGATGTCCCTTGGCCTTGGCCGCATTCGTGAAGATGCCGGTCGACTCGATCACGACGTCGACGCCGAGATCGCTCCACGGCAGGGCCGACGGTCCCTCCTTGATGGCCAGCGCCTTGATCTTCTTGTCGCCCACCACGATCGTGTCCTCGCCCTCGAGGTACACGTCCTCAGGCAGGCGGCCGGTGATCGAGTCGTACTTGAGCAGAGTTGCGAGCGTGGCGTTGTCGGTCAGGTCATTGACGGCCACGATCTCCAGATCAGGTCCACCCGCGAGCTTCTGAGCCTCCAGAGCACGGAAGAAGTTTCGGCCGATTCGTCCGAATCCGTTGATGCCAACTCGTACAGTCACGATGTCGCTCCTTTTGTCCTGCGTCCAACAGGTGAGTCACCTGCCGCGCTGTGGTGTGGTGCTCTTTCATGTCCAGCCTAGTGCGCCCGGGTTCAGCGTAGTGCGGGTGCTGGGCGCGGTGATCGGGTTCATACGCTTTGCCGCACCTGCGACGGTCACGCCTCGTCGAGCAGCTCGGAGGTCACCGCCGACTCGGTGTCCGGAATGCCTTCTGCGTGAGCCTTTTTGTCCGCCATCGACAGCAGCCGGCGGATCCGCCCGGCCACCGCGTCCTTGGTCATCGGCGGGTCGGCCAGCTGTCCGAGTTCCTCGAGCGACGCCTGCCGGTGCTCCACCCGCAGCCGTCCCGCGGCCACCAGGTGATCGGGCACCGTGTCGCCGAGGATCTCCAGTGCGCGTTCGACGCGTGCGGCCGCGGCGACCGCCGCGCGCGCCGAGCGTCGCAGATTCGCGTCGTCGAAGTTGGCCAGCCGGTTTGCCGTCGCCCGCACCTCCCGGCGCATGCGACGTTCCTCCCAGGTCAGCCGGGTGTCCTGGGCTCCCATCCTGGTGAGCAGCGCGCCGATCGCCTCGCTGTCGCGGATCACCACACGATCGGCCCCGCGCACCTCACGTGCTTTGGCGGACACCCCGAGCCGACGGGCCGCACCGACCAGTGCGAGCGCGGCCTCGGGCCCGGGACAGCTCACCTCGAGTGCCGAGGATCGCCCCGGTTCGGTCAGCGAGCCGTGTGCGAGAAATGCACCGCGCCAAGCCGCTTCGGAATCGGCGACCGATCCGCCGACCACCTGGGCGGGCAGGCCGCGGACCGGTCGGCCGCGGACGTCGAGAAGTCCGGTCTGTCGTGCCAGCGCCTCGCCGTCCTTGGTGACACGCACGATGTAGCGTGCGCTCTTGCGGATCTGTCCGCCACGCAGCACATGCACCTCCGACGGGTACCCCCACAGGTCGGCGATGTCCTTGCGCAATCGCCGCGCGACGTTGCCCATGTCGACCTCGGCCTCGACGACCACCCGGCCACCGACGATGTGAAGCCCTCCGGCGAACCGGAGCAACGAGGCGACCTCTGCTTTGCGGCTGCTGACCTGCGTCACCACGAGCCGACTCAATTCGTCCTTGACCGCCGCTGTCATCGCCACCGATATTCGCTCCTCCTCGACGTCATCGTCACGTCTTCGGTTTGTACGGCACGGACTGCACTCGGTGTGCGTCGCGGCGCCGGGCGGCGGGACCGCCGCCGACCTGATCTGCCGGATACACTAATCGTGTCGTTCACTCTCGTACATCTTCGTCGCCCTGCGCACGTGTCGCGGGCGATCCGTCCGCCATCAGGCCAGCGATCACCTCACCCAGCTTGACCGGGTCGTGCACGCTGCTCTGCGGCGCCGCCACCGAGTCGACGCGCAGGGTGGCCCCGAATTCGGCCGCTGCCTCTTCGAGGTATCCGCGTTCGCGCCCGGCCGGCACCGTCCCGGCGTCGACGATCACGTCGTCCACCCGCAGGTCGGCGTGCGCGCGTAACACCCGCAGGTGCCGTTCGAGCGAATAGCGCGGCGTCTCCCCGATCTCCGGCGAGAGGTTGACCACGAGCACTTTGCGCGCCGACGTCGACCGCAGCGCCTCGAGCTGAGCGGGCACCAGCACATGTGGGATCACACTGGAGAACCACGAGCCGGGTCCCAGCGTCACCAGGTCGGCGTTACCGATCGCCTCGATCGCGGCCGCACATGCCGGTGCGTCGCCGGGCAGCAGCCGCACACGACGAACCTTGCCCGGCGTGGTCGCCACCGCCACCTGCCCGCGGATGCACCGACTGATCCGTGGATCTGATTCGAGCTCGAAGACGTCGGCCTCGATCTCCAGCGGCACGGTCGACATCGGCAGCACCCGCCCCCGCGCGCCGAGGGTGGACATCAATGCGTCCAGTGCGGCGACCGGGTCGCCGAGGACCTCGGTCAGACCGGCCAACAGCAGGTTGCCCACCGGGTGCCCGGCCAGTGCCCCGCTCCCCCGGAATCGGTGGTGCAGGACCGATGCCCACAGCCGCGCATCGGCCGGGGAGTCCGCCGAGACGGCGTCACGCTCCGGCGGGGTGAGCAGCGCGGCGACGGCCATGCGTAGATCGCCCGGCGGGATCACTCCGAGTTCGGCCCGCAGCCGCCCCGAGGAGCCGCCGTCGTCGGCGACGGTGACCACTGCGGTGATGTCGTCGCCGAGCCGACGCAGTGCGGTGAGTGTGGCGTGCAGTCCGTGGCCGCCGCCGAGCGCGACCATCGCGGGTCCGTGCCCGCTGTTCACTCGCGCCCCAGATCCCGGTGCACCACACGCACACTCAGGGCCGAGGTGTCGATCGACGAGTCCGTGTCGCCTGTCGGCCCGCCGTTACCCGGCTGCGCGACGCCGGGATCGGCCTCCTGCAGCCGCGCCGACAGCGCCTCGGCCATCGCGACGCTGCGGTGCTTGCCGCCGGTGCACCCCACCGCGACGGTCATGTAGCGCTTACCTTCTCGTCGATATCCGGCAGCGGTGAGCCGCACGATGCGCTCATAGGTGTCGAGATAGTCGGCCGCACCGTCGGCACCGAGTACGTAGTCGCGCACTGGCTCCTCGCGACCGTCATGATCGCGCAGTTCGGGGATCCAGAACGGATTCGGCAGAAAGCGGACGTCGGCAACGAGGTCGGCGTCGATGGGCAGCCCGTATTTGAAGCCGAACGACTCGCAGACCACGCGCAGTGCGGTCTCGGACTCCTGGGCATAGGCCTCGTCGAGAATCTGGCGCAGCCTCGCGACCGGCAGCGAGGTGGTGTCGATCGAGAGGTCGGCGGCCTCGGCGATCGGTGCGAGCATCGTCCGCTCGCTGGTGATCGCGTCCACCAGAGTGCCGTTGCCCTGCAAGGGGTGGCGGCGGCGGACCTGTTCGAATCGGCGCACCAGCATGTCGTCGCGGGCGTCGAGGAACACCGTCTTGACGCGGACCCCGTCGGAGGTGAGGTCCTCGGTCAGATGTTTGAGTTCGTCGGCGAAGTTGGTGTCGACCGCGCGCAGCACCACACCGAGTTTCGACTCGGTGCCCTCGTCGCGGGTGACCCGCACGATGTTCTCCACCACCCGGGTGGGCGCGTTGTCGACCACGTACCAGCCCGAATCCTCCAGCACCTTGGCTGCGGTGGACCGTCCGGCCCCGGACATCCCCGTGACCACGAGGACCTCGACATCAGCGCTCACCCTCACCACCTCGTACTCGGAGGGGTTCGCCGACCGGCGCGGGTTTCGGCCCCGGTGCGCCCGCGCGGTTGCCCCCTTCTCGGTTGGATCCTGCCTGCTCCATCGTGGCATCTCCGTCGGCACCGGTCCCGGTGACGGAATCCTCCGGCGCGTCGGCGCCGACGGAGGTCGCCGGATCTGTCTGCGGCTCCCGCCCGGCTGCTGCTTCCCCACCGGCTTCCTGGTGACTGCCGGCGACCGGGTGACTGCCGGCTTCCTGTTGACTGGCGGCGTCTGATCCGCCCAGTGCATCGGAGACCGCACGCGCGGTGGTCTTGCCGATGCCGGGGACCTGGGCGATCTGTTCGACGCTCGCCTCCCGCAGCCGTGCGACCGACCCGAAATGCGACACCAGTGCGGTGCGCCGCGTCTGGCCGAGTCCGGGCACGTTGTCGAGCGCCGATGCCGTCATCCGTTTCGAACGCTTGCTGCGGTGGAAATTGATGGCGAATCGGTGCGCCTCGTCGCGCACGCGCTGCAAGAGGAACAACGCCTCGCTGGTGCGCGGGAAGATCACCGGGTCATCGTCGTCGGGCAACCACACCTCTTCGAGGCGTTTGGCCAGACCGACCACCGCCACGTCGGTGACGCCGAGCTCGTCGAGCACCGCTGCGGCGGCAGTGACCTGGGGCTGACCGCCGTCGACGACGAACAGATTGGGCGGGTAGGCGAACCGTCGCGGGCGCCCGGTGGCCGGATCGAGTGCCGCCTCCGGCGCCAGATCGCCGCCGTTGTCGGTGCGATGACGCAGGAACCGCCGACGGGTGACCTCGGCGATCGAGGCCACGTCGTCGGACCGGCCGTCGCCGGCCGCCTCCTTGATCGCATAGTGGCGGTAGTCGGATTTGCGGGGCAGCCCGTCCTCGAACACCACGAGCGAGGCCACCACGTCGGTGCCCTGCACATGCGAGATGTCGATGCACTCGATACGCAGCGGCGCCGAGTCGAGGCCGAGGGTCTCCTGGATCTCGGTGAGTGCGGCAGAGCGTGTGGTCAGGTCGCCGGCGCGACGCAGCTTGTGCTGCACCAGCGACTCCTGGGCGTTGCGTGTGACCGTCTCCATCAGCGTCTTCTTGTCGCCGCGCTGGGGCACCCGCAGGTCGACCGCGCTGCCCCGCAGGTCCGACAACCAGTCGCGCATGCCGTCGACGTCCGGCGGCAGCTCGGGAACCAGCACTTCGCGGGGGACGGGGTCGCCCCCAGCGTGGGAATCGGGGACCGAGATCGTCTCGTCCTGCTCGACCTGGGCGCCGTAGAACTGCGTCAGGAACTGCGAGACCTGCGCTGCGAGCTGATCGCTCTCGTCGGTCTTCTCCACCACCCAGCCGCGCTGTCCGCGTACTCGTCCGTCGCGGACGTGGAACACCTGGACAGACACCTCGAGCTCATCGGAGACCATGCCGACCACGTCGGCATCGGTGCCGGATCCGAGGACCACCGCCTGCTTCTCGACCGCCTTGCGCAGCGCACCGAGGTCGTCGCGCAGTCGGGCGGCGCGCTCGAAGTCGAGATCCTCGGAGGCCTGCGACATCTGCTTTTCGAGCACCCGGACCATCCGGTCGGTGCGGCCGGCGAGAAAGTCGCAGAATCCGTCGACGATCTCGCGGTGTTCGGCGGCACTGACCCGTCCCACACACGGCGCCGAGCATTTGTCGATGTAGCCGAGCAGGCAGGGCCGGCCCATCTGCGCATGCCGTTTGAAGACGCCCGCCGAACAGGTGCGCGCCGGGAAGACCCGAGTGAGCAGGTCGAGGGTTTCGCGGATGGCCCAGGCGTGCGAATACGGCCCGAAGTACCGAACCCCCTTGCGGCGCGGTCCGCGGTAGACGAACAGGCGCGGGTACTCCTCGTTCAACGTCACCGCGAGCATCGGGTAGGTCTTGTCGTCGCGGTAGCGGACGTTGAACCGGGGGTCGAACTCCTTGATCCAGTTGTATTCGAGCTGCAGCGCCTCGACCTCGGTGTTGACCACCGTCCACTCCACCGACGCCGCGGTGGTGACCATCTGCCGGGTCCGCGGGTGCAATGTGGTGATGTCGGCGAAGTAGGAGGTCAGCCGCGAGCGGAGATTCTTCGCCTTACCCACGTAGATGACCCGGCCGTGGGCGTCGCGGAACTTGTAGACGCCCGGCTCGGTCGGGATCGACCCCGGCGCGGGGCGGTAGGTGATCGGGTCGGCCACGCGTTCAGGCTAGTACGGCCGACCGACGCCACCGCTCGTCCGGCCCGTCGACAGCCGACCGGGCCTCGACGCCACCGACAAACACCGGGGTCACAGAAGGACCGGGATCACAGACGGACCGGATCACCGGGAAAGGCTCGAGATCATGCGGTCTGACTGGCGTAGCGCTCGTGGATCTCCCGGAACCGTGCCATCGCCTCCACCGCGGCGTCGCCGTCGTTCGAGGCGATCGCGAGGACCGCGACATGTTCGTCGTAGGGCAGCTCCAGACGCGCCCAGTGCCCCTTGGCGGGGAAGTACACCCCCCGCACCTGCGACCAGTCGTACACCTTCTCCTCACCCAGATTGCGCACCGCCACCCCGCGCGCACCGGCGCGGATCCGGGGTCGGGTCAGGGTGAGGATCGCGACCCCGAGGATCACACCGATCAGAGGCAGCGCGAAGGTGTCCGACAGCCGGAAATCGACTCCGGTGTCGCCGTCGCGGAGCAGGATTCCGGCGACGACGTGTGCGATCACCACCAGCGCCGCGACCACCATCGCGATCCGCGGGGTCGTGCGCGCGCGGTAGGTGAAGTCCCACTCGATGTCGCGGTCGGTGCGCCGTGTGGGCATCTGCGCGGTCACGACCCGACTGCTTCGCCGGCGTCCAGATCGCGCAGCACCACGGCCGAGGCGAGTGCGGCGTGTGGGCATCTGCGCGGTCACGACCCGACTGCTTCGCCGGCGTACAGATCGCGCAGCACCACGGCCGAGGCGAGTGCGGCGTTCATCGCCTGGGCACCCTTGTCCTCCTTGGAGTCCTGCAGGCCGGCCCGATCGAGCGCCTGCTGCTCGTCGAGGGTGGTCAGCACCCCGTTGCCCACCGGTGTGCTCTCGTCGAGGGAGACCCGGGTGATCCCGGCGGTCACCGCGTCACAGACGTACTCGAAGTGCGGGGTCTCCCCGCGGATCACCACACCGAGCGCCACCACCGCGTCGTGGGTACGGGCCAGCGCCTGGGCGATGACAGGCAACTCCACGGCACCGGCGACCCGGACCACCGTGGGTTCGCCGACACCGGCGGCACGCGCTGCGCGCAGTGCACCGTCGAGCAGGGCCGTGCAGATCACCTCGTGCCACTGTGAGGCGACGACGGCCACCCGTAGGCTGCCCGCGGCGTCTCCGAGGTCGATCGTCGGTTCTCCGGCGCCGCTCATGCACCTGTCCCTTCGGTTGTCGGATCGTCGAGTCCCACCAGGTCATGCCCCATCCGGTCGCGCTTGGTGCGCAGATACCGCAGGTTCTCCGAGTTGGCGCGCACCGGCATCGGCACCCGCTCCACGATCTGCAGCCCGTAGCCGTCGAGTCCGACCCGCTTCGCGGGGTTGTTGGTGAGCAGTCGCATCGAGTTCACGCCGAGATCCTTGAGGATCTGGGCGCCGAGGCCGTAGTCGCGGGCGTCGGCAGGCAGACCGAGTTCGAGATTCGCGTCGACGGTGTCCGACCCGGCGTCCTGCAGCTGGTAGGCCTGCAACTTGTGCAGCAGGCCGATACCGCGGCCTTCATGTCCTCGCATGTACAAGACGATGCCACGTCCCTCGGCGGCGACCATCTCCATGGCCGCGTCCAGCTGAGGTCCGCAGTCGCATCGCAACGAGCCGAACACGTCTCCGGTCAGACACTCCGAATGCACCCGCACGAGCACGTCGTCGCCCTTGCCGTCGGTTCCGGCGATGTCGCCCATCACCAGGGCCACGTGTTCGGCATCGTCGTAGACGCTGGAGTACCCCACCGCACGGAACACCCCGTGTTCGGTGGGAATGCGAGCGTCGGCGACGCGCACGACGTGCTTCTCGTGACGGCGACGCCACGAGATGAGGTCGGCGATGGAGATCATCGCGAGGTCGTGTTCGTCGGCGAACACCCGAAGTTCGTCGGCGTGGGCCATCGAGCCGTCGTCCTTCTGGCTGACGATCTCGCAGATCGCACCCGCGGGGCGCAGTCCGGCCAGCCGGGCGAGGTCGACGGCCGCCTCGGTGTGGCCGGGGCGGCGCAGCACGCCACCCTCCTTGGCGCGCAGCGGTACGACATGTCCGGGGCGGGTGAAGTCGCCGGCGGTCGACTCCGCGTCGGCGAGGCGGCGGATGGTCACCGCGCGGTCGGCGGCGCTGATCCCGGTGCCGATGTCGGTGCGCGCGTCGACGGTCACCGTGTAGGCGGTGCCGTGTTTGTCCTGGTTCACCGAGTACATCGGGGGCAGCCCGAGTCGGTCGCAATCGTCGGCGTCGAGAGGAACGCACACGTAGCCGGAGGTGTAGCGCACCATGAACGCGACCAGCTCCGGCGTCGCCTTCTCGGCGGCGAAGATCAGGTCGCCCTCGTTCTCGCGGTCCTCGTCGTCGACCACGACCACGGCCTTACCCTCGGCGATGTCGGCGATCGCCCGCTCGACGGAGTCGAACGTGATCGGCTCACCGGGGTGCTCGATCTGCCGAACTGTCGAATCTGACACTGCATTCACCTTCGTTCATCGAGTGCACGCCCGCGATCCGGCCTGATGGGGAGGTCCGGCGCTGTCGCGATTGTCGTCACTCGTGGATCGGAATTCTCAACGTGTGGGATGCCCGGGATATGCCCTGCCGATGGCGGAGGCAGTGTGCGGGCACCGGGTCGGCGCTCAGCCGGTTGCCGCATGCGGTTCGGCGAGCTTCTCCACGTATTTGGCGATGACGTCCACCTCGAGGTTCACCGCGGTGCCCGGCGACGCCGATCCGAGAGTGGTCAGGTCGAGGGTGGTGGGGATCAGCGACACCTCGAACCAGGGGTTGTCCTCGGCAGGCCCGGACACCGCCGACACGGTGAGAGACACGCCGTCGATGGTGATCGAGCCCTTCTCCACGATGTAGCGGAAGAGTGCAGCCGGTACGCCGACGCGCACCACGCGCCAGTGTTCAGACGGCGTGACGGACACGATCCGGCCGACGCCGTCGACGTGGCCCTGGACGATGTGGCCGCCGAATCGACCACCGGCGGGCATCGCGCGTTCCAGGTTCACCTCCGCGCCGGTGTCGAGGTCGGACAGTGAGCTGCGCGCGAGCGTCTCGTGCATCACGTCGACGGTGAACTGGTCGGTGGCGGGCTGGTCGACGACCGTCAGGCACACACCGTTCACACAAATCGAGTCGCCGTGTGCCGCGTCCTTGGTGACCACGGGTCCGGCGACGGTGAATCGAGCCGAGTCTCCCAGGTCTTCGCGCGACACGATGCGTCCGCGCTCTTCGACGATCCCGGTGAACATCCCGTCCTCCTCTTCGGCCATCACGACCCAGGGCGACGAGACCACAGGTGCCAGCCTGCGGAGACGCGTTCTCTCTCATCCGGACTATGACCGTCGGCTCCGGGATCGAACCGGAATCTGCTGTCCCCGGCCATGCCGGGCGCTCGCGGGCTCGACATCTCCGATGCCATCACCGCCGGTGGGGAATCGCACCCCGCCCTGAGAACCTGCACATCGACGCTAGCACAATCTCGCCGCGGTCAGACGCGCGGGCGCACCCGTCGACCCTGGTCAGGGCCCGTCATCGGACTCGGATCAGCGTGAGTGCAATGTCGTCGCCGAGCACCTGCGAGCCCTCGAGAACGAAATGGTGTGCCTGTGCCAGGGTGGTCACGGTCGGATCGTCGACGGCCGCCGCACCGGCCCCGAGGACGGTCGGTGCGAGATAGACCTGCAGTGCGTCGACCAGATCGGCGGCCAGGAACGCCCCGACGATGCGGGGGCCGCCCTCGACCTGCACGGCCAGTGCGTCGCCGGCTGCCGCGAGTGCCTCGCGCGGATCGTGACCACGCACGTGGATCGTGGCGGCCGCATCGGAGAAGATCTGTGCGTCGGGACGGATGTCCCTGTCGCCGAGGATGATCCGGGTCGGCTGATGGCCGCGCAGACTGCCGTCGGGGTGGCGTGCGGTGAGGGCCGGATCGTCACGTTCGACGGTCCCGGTACCCACCACGATCGCGTCGAGCTCGCCGCGGATTTCGTGGACACGCGCACGCGCCACGGGTCCGGTGATCCACTGGCTGGTGCCGTCGGGCGCGGCAATCCTGCCGTCGAGTGTCGCAGCGAATTTCGCGGTCACATGCGGACGTCCGTGGGCCTGACGAAACAGCCACTCGCGCAACGGCCCTCGCTCGGCGTCGGCGGCACCGACACCGCGCGAGACCCGTACGCCGGCGGCGGCGAGACGTTGGGCCCCACCGGAGGCGCGCGGATTGGGGTCGGCGACGGCGAAGACCACACGTGCGATCCCCGCGTCGATCAGCGCCTCCGAGCACGGTCCGGTGCGTCCGGTGTGATTGCAGGGCTCGAGAGTCACCACCGCGGTACCACCCCGGGCCCGCTCCCCCGCCTCGCGCAGGGCGTTGATCTCGGCGTGCGGGCCGCCGGCCGGTGAGGTCGACCCCACTCCGGCGATCTCGCCGTCGGCATCGACGACAACGGCGCCGACCGGCGGGTTCGGGGTGCTCACGCCCCTCGCCGCGCGCGAGGCGTCGATCGCGATGCGCATCAGCGCGTCGTCGTCGAGTGATGTCATCGGCGGATCCGCTGATCGCGGTTCAGGATCGGACCGAGGTGACCTGTGCGCGAAGGTTTCGCACCGCGTCGGCGGGATCGGCCGCACTGTAGACGGCCGATCCCGCGACGAAGCAGTCGACTCCCGCCTCGGCGGCCTGCTCGATGGTGTCGGCATTGATGCCGCCGTCGATCTCGATGAGGATCTGCAACTCACCGGAATCGACCAGCGACCGCATACGCGTGACCTTGTCGAGCACCTGCGGCATGAAGGACTGTCCGCCGAACCCCGGCTCCACACTCATGACCAGCAGGGTGTCGAACGCCGGGAGGATCTCCAGGTACGGGTCGAGCGGGGTGTTGGGTTTGATGCTCAGCCCCGCCTTCGCGCCCGCGGCCCGGATGTCCTTGGCCACCGGGACCGGATCGTCGGTGGCCTCGGCGTGGAAGGTCACGTTGTAGGCGCCGGCCTCGGCGTACGGAGGTGCCCAGCGACCCGGATCGTCGATCATCAGGTGGCAGTCGATCGGGATGTCGGTGGTCTTGAGGATGCTCTGCACCACCGGCAGTCCCAGCGTGAGATTGGGGACGAAATGCGCGTCCATCACGTCCACGTGCACCCAGTCGGCCCCGCCGACCATCCCGTGGCCGCCGATGGCGTCGATCTCATCGGCGAGGTGTGCGAAGTCGGCGGACAGGATCGAGGGGGCGATCATCGGCGGATTCACAGGAGCCATGCCGCAGAAGTCTAGTGCGCCGACTCAGCGTTTCCGCAGTGCTGCCAGGAACATGGCGTCGGTGCCGTGCACATGCGGCCACAGCTGCACATACGGCCCGTCGCCCAGATTGTCGGCCGGGACGTAGGCGCGCGCATCGAGCACCTCGACGTCATCACGGTCGGCGACCGCGTCGACGATGTCGACGGTCTCGGCGCGATGCGGGGAACAGGTGGAGTACACCACGACACCACCGGGCCGGACGAGATCGAGCGCGGAATCGAGCAGCTGCCGCTGCAATCCCACCAACTCCGCGACGTCACCGGGTTGCCGGCGCCACCGTGCCTCGGGTCGACGGCGCAACGAGCCGAGTCCGGTACACGGAGCATCGAGCAGGACGCGGTCATACCCCTCGGTCAGATGGGGGTCGCGGCCGTCGGCGACATGCACGGTCACCGGCAGCCCATCGACGGCCCGGCGGATGAGATCGGCGCGATGAGGTGCGATCTCGACCGCGTCGACACGTGCGCCGTCGATGTCGGCGAGTGCGCCGATCATCGCGGCCTTGCCGCCGGGTCCGGCGCACAGATCCAGCCAGCGCCCCGTGTCCTCGCCGTCGACGTCGGCCACGGTCACCGCTCGCGCGACCAGCTGGCTGCCCTCGTCCTGCACTCCGGCCAGCCCGTCGCGCACCGGGTCGAGCTTTCCGGGGTCCCCGCCGTCGAGGTACACCCCGTAGGGCGAATACCGCGCCTGCTCGCCGCCGGTGGTCAGCGCGAGTTCCTCGGCGGTGATCAGTCCGGGCCGTGCGGCCAGGTGAACCAGCGGCCGGTCGTCGTCGGCCGCGAGCAGTGCCTGCAGCTGCCCGAGCGATCCGCCGAGTGCGTCGAGGAAGGCCGCAGCGATCCACCGCGGATGGGCGTAGCGGAAAGCCAGATGCCCCACCGGGTCCTCACCCATCGAGGGGGCGAGAGTGTCGGTCCACAGCTCCTCGTCCTTCTGGGCGATCTTGCGCAGCACCGCGTTACAGAACCCGGCCGGCCCCTGCCCCATCTCCGATCGGATCAGGTCCACCGAGGTGGAGACGGCGGCGTGCGGTTCAACTCGGGTGCGCAGCAATTGATAGGCGCCCAGGCGCAGCACGTCGAGGACGGGACCGTCGATCTCGGCGACCGGGCGGTTGGCCGCAGCGGCGATGATCCTGTCCAGGACACCCATCGCACGCGCGGTCCCGTAGGTCAGCTCGGTCGCGAACGCCGCATCCCGACCCGTGATGTGGCGCTCGCGCAACATCTTCGGGAGCACCAGATTGGCGTAGGCATCGCGTTCGCGCACCGCCCGCAGCACGTCGCGGGCCGCGGCACGCGGTTCGTCGACGGCCTTGTCGCGCACATACGCAGGCTTGTCGCGCGCTGACTTCTCCCGGGCCGGCTTCTCGCGCGCGGACCCGGCACGCGGTGCTCGGCGATCACTCATGACAGCACCGCACCGTCGGTGAGATGAGCGCCGCGCGCCCAGTCGGCAGCCGACATCGCCTTCTTGCCGGGCGGTTGCACGTCACCCAGGGCCACGGCGCCGCCCCCGGTGCCGACGATCACCGACTTCTTGGTCACCGCCACGACGCCCGGTGGCAGCGGATCGTGGTCGGCACGGTTCACCGGGCCGACCTTGATCCTGGTGTCCCCCAGCATCGTCCACGCGCCGGGTTCGTCGGTCATCGCGCGGATGTGGCGGTCCACGATGTGGTCGGGCAACGACCAGTTGACCCGAGCGGCCTCGACGCTGATCTTCGGCGCATGACTGATCCCGTCGGTCGACTGGGGCACCGGGGCGAGTTCACCGTCCTCGATGCCGTCGAGGGTGCGGACGAGCAGTTCGGCTCCGATCACCGACAGCCGGTCGAGCAGTGACGTCGCCGTGTCCTCGGCCGCGATCTTCTCGGTGACTACGCCGTACACCGGGCCGGTGTCCAGCCCGCGTTCGATCTCGAATGTGCTCGCCCCGGTGACCTCGTCACCCGCGGCGATCGCCGCCTGCACGGGTGCGGCGCCGCGCCATGCGGGCAGCAGCGAGAAATGCAGGTTGATCCAGCCGTGCGCCGGTACCACCAGCAGATCCGGAGTGATGAGTCCGCCGTAGGCCACCACCGGGCAGCAGTCCGGAGCCCACCGGCTCAGCGCCTCGCTCACCTCGGGGTCGGACACCCGGGCGGGGGTGAGCACCTCGATGGCGTGTTCGTGTGCGACCTCCTTGACGGGCGAGGGGCGCAGTGTGCGACCGCGGCCCGAGCGTGCATCGGGTCGTGTCAGCACCCCTGCCACGTGGTGGCGTTCGGAGGCGATGAGCGCGCGCAGAGCGGGGACGGCAGCCGCCGGAGTGCCCGCGAAGACCAGCCTCATGGCCGCGCTCCCGCCGTCGATACCCGTCGTCGACGTGTCTGATGAGGGGTAGGCGGGCGGGAGGTCGTCGCGCAGCAGCAATCCACGACATGCAAGCCTACCGGGGCGCATCCACGGCCCCGGTCAGCCGATATGCGGCGGATCCACCTGTACGCGCAGCGGTGCCGGATCGCGCACCGCACCGCGGTGGATCTGCGCCGCCCGCAGCGCCTCGGCCAGTGCCCGGCCGTGTCGTCGCGGCACGCGCAGCAGGATCCGCTCGACATCGGCGGCGTCGTCGAGTCCCGCGGGGCGGCGGGCACCCGCCGGGAGTTCCACCGGGCCGAGCACGTCCGCGTCGGCCGGCAACCCGATCGTGTCCACGAAGTCGGTTACGGTGCGCGCCGCACCGTCCACCGAGGCCATCGTCACCGCCGGCGGAAATCCCAGCACCTCGCGGTCCCGGATCTCGCGCGCGGCGAAACCGGCCGGATCCCAGCGGATCACGGCCTGCACCGGAGACAGTGCGGCGTCGGCGACGATCACCACTTCCCCGCCCTGTCCGCGCCGCCGGGTGGCGGTGGCGACAGCGAGCCAGCGCCGGACCGCCTCCTCACCGGCGCGCAGGTCGGCGCGCCCGAGCTGGGATCGGGTGTCGAGCACGATCGCCGCCCCGTACCCCTGCGGCGCCGTCGGTTCTGCGCCGGGGGTGGCGACCACCAGCCGCGCCCCCGCCTCGACCGCGTCGACCACGCGGTCACCGCCTGAGGTCGTCACCGCGACCCCGGGGAAGGCGCGACCGAGTTCCTCGGCGGTGCGGCGCGCGCCGGTGACCGCCGCCCGTACCTGCTGGCCCCCGCACTCGACACAGCGGAAATGCGGCTCTGGGCGACCGCACCACCGGCATTCCAGCGCGATCGCCTGGGGCCCGGTGGACTGCAGCGGGCCGTGGCAGTGCCGGCAACGCGCGGGTGTGTAACAGCGCGCACAGCTCAGTGAGGGCTGATATCCGCGGCGTGGCACCGAGAACAGCACCGGTTCGTCCCGGCCCAGAGCGGCGCGGGCTGCGCGGAAGGCCACGTCGGGGATGCGGGCGGCATGGGCCAGCGGATCACCGGCCACCCGGACGTCGTGATCGTCGAGGGCGGTGACCCGGGGGGCGCGGTCGCGGATCACCGCCCTCGACGCGGTGATCGAATGCGCCCAGCCGGCCTCGACGAGGCTGTGGGCGTCGGTGGTGCGGGTGTGTCCGCCGATCATCAGCGCGCTACGGGCGCGGTGGCTGCGCAGCACGGCGACCTCGCGCGGGTGCGGATACGGTGCGCGCGGTTCGATCAGGCTGTCGTCGCCGTCGTCCCACACCACGATGAGTCCGAGGTCGTGTACCGGCGCGAAGACGGCGCTGCGCGTGCCGACCACCACGAGCGACTGTCCGCGCAACACGCGCAGCCAGCGCCGATAGCGTGCGGTCGGGCCGAGTCCGGCCGACAGCGCGACCACCGCCTCGGCGCCGAGCGCCTCGACGCAGGCCTTCTCGAGCCGGTCGAGGTCGCGCTGGTCGGGAACCACGATCACCACACCGCGGCCCTGACCGCAGACCACTGCGGACAACTCGGCGAGGCGGGCGGGCCAGTCCTCCCCCGGCGCCGCGTCGAACACCGCCCGCGGGGCTGTTCCCGCCGCGAGCGCGTCGACGAAGGCCGAACCCGCCTCGTAGGTCTCCCGCCATGCCGACAGATCCGGTGCTGCCGGTGCGGCGACGGCGGCATGCACCACCGGTTCGGTCTCTGTGCGGCCGTGCCGGGGTGGCACGGCCATCCGCAGCACATCCGACATGGTCCCCGCGTAGCGGTCGGCGACCGCACGGCAGACGGCGGCGATCTCCTCGGTGAGCACACGTTCGGCGGACACCACCCGGTCGAGCCAGGCCAGTGCGCCGTCGTGGTCGGTGTCGTCGCGGCGTTCGAGGAGATAGCCGTCGACCAGCCGACCCGCGAATCGCACGCGTACGCGTACGCCGGGTTGCGCGATCTCGTCGAGATCGGTGTCGACGAGGTAGTCGAAGGGCCGGTCGAGGTGCGAGAGGCCCAGCATCGGCAGCACCCTCGCGACCGGGCGATGGGGGGCTGGTGTCCGCGCCCCGCGCCGCGCGCCGCCTACTGCGCGCGAGCTCGCGGGCAGGCCGGAGGCACCCGGCGCGCGAGTCTTCGACGAGCTGCCCTGCGAGGAGCCGGTCTCCGAGAACGAGCTGGTCACCGGCGTAGCGCGGTCATCCGCCCGCCGCGGGGGTTCACAGCCCGGCGGCGGCCCGGAGCTTGTCGGCTCGGTCGGTGCGCTCCCACGGCAGATCGATGTCGGTGCGGCCGAAGTGTCCGTAGGCGGCGGTCGGAGCGTAGATCGGCCGCAGCAGGTCCAGGTCGCGGATGATCGCGCCCGGGCGCAGGTCGAAAACCTCCGAGATGGCCTTCTGGATGACGGCCGGATCGGTGGCCTCGGTACCGAAGGTCTCGACGAACAGGCCCACGGGCGCTGCCTTGCCGATGGCGTAGGCCACCTGGACCTCGATGCGCTTGGCGAGTCCGGCCGCGATCGCGTTCTTGGCGACCCAGCGCATGGCATAGGCGGCCGAGCGGTCCACCTTCGAGGGATCCTTGCCCGAGAAGGCGCCACCGCCGTGACGGGCCATGCCGCCGTAGGTGTCGACGATGATCTTGCGGCCGGTCAGCCCGGCATCGCCCATCGGTCCACCGAGCACGAACTTGCCGGTCGGGTTGACCAGCAGGCGCGGATCCGAGGTGTCGAGGCCGTCGACGGTGAACTCCTCGAACACCGGCTGCAGCACATTCGCGCGGATGTCGGGGGTGAGGAGGTTGTCGAGGTCGATGTCGGCGGCGTGCTGGGTCGACAGGACGACGGTGTCCAGACGCACCGGCTGGTCACCGCGGTACTCGATGGTCACCTGGGTCTTGCCGTCCGGGCGCAGGTACGGCAGCCGGCCGGTCTTGCGCACCTCGGTCAGACGTCGCGACAGCCGATGTGCGAGTGCGATCGGCACCGGCATGTACTCCGGGGTCTCGTCGGTGGCATAGCCGAACATCAAGCCCTGGTCGCCGGCACCCTGGCTGGCGATCTGGTCTTCGGTGATGCCGTCCACGCGGTGCTCGTGGGAGGTGTCGACACCCTGGGCGATGTCGGGCGACTGGGCGCCGATCGCCACGTTCACTCCGCACGAGTTGCCGTCGAAACCCTTGGCCGACGAGTCATAGCCGATCTCGAGGACCTTCTCGCGGACGATCTTGGGGATGTCGACGTAGGCCTCGGTGGTCACCTCACCGGCGACGTGCACCTGGCCCGTGGTCACGAGTGTCTCCACCGCCACGCGGGCACGCGGATCCTGGGCGAGCATCTCGTCGAGGATCGAGTCGCTGATCGCGTCACAGATCTTGTCGGGGTGCCCTTCGGTGACGGACTCACTCGTGAACAGTCGTGACGCAGAACCGGTGACGGTCATCGTGTCCTCTCGGAATGAAGCGGAATACTCGTCGGAAATCGTTCGATCGCGGCGGCGGGTGTCGTCATCAGCGCGGTGCGGACGCGGACACCCGGTCAAGCCGACATATGAACCTACACGCGGGTCAACCTACACACGCGGTGTGACGCGGGGCCACAGCAGGTTCGACAGGCCACAGCGGTGTGGGCTGCCGGCGCGGTGCGCGTGGCCGGCCGGGTGCTGCCGGGTCAGCCAGAGCTAGTGGGCAACAGCGGCGTCACCGCGTCAAGGATTCTGGTCGCCATGAGTGTTTTGGTTCCCAACGGCAGCGCGGTCTCGTGGCCGTCCGCGGTGAGGATCCAGCCGGTGTTGTCGTCGGTGCCGAACGCCTTGCCGTCCCCCACCGCGTTCACCACGAGCAGATCGCATCCCTTACGCGCGAGCTTCTCGCGGCCGTGATCGAGGACTCCACCGTTCTCGTCACCGGTCTCGGCGGCGAATCCCACCAGCACGGTCTCCGACGACAGTTCGCCGGCCGAACGTGCCGTCACCAGCTCGCGCAGGATGTCGGGGTTGGTGGTCAGCTCGATCGGATCGGGGTCGGTGCCCTTCTTCTTGATCTTGGAATCGGAGAAGTTGACCGGGCGGAAGTCGGCTACTGCTGCGGCCATGATCACCACGTCGGCGTCGACGGCACGTTTGCGCATCTCGGCCGCGAGATCCTCGGCCGTCCTGATGCGAACGAGTTCGACCGCGGCGGGCGGGGCGAGGTCGGCGACCGAGCCGGCGACCAGTGTCACCTCGGCGCCCCGCTGGGCGGCGGCACGGGCGAGGGCATAACCCTGTTTGCCCGAGCTGCGGTTGCCCAGATACCGCACGGGGTCGAGCGGTTCGCGGGTGCCGCCGGCACTGACCACCATCTTCACCCCGGTCAAGTCGCGGGGGAAGGCGTCGCGGCGGGCCAGCAGTACCTCTCCGAGCAGCGAGATCTCCTGCGGGTCGGGCAGCCGGCCCGATCCGGTGTCGGGCCCGGTGAGCCGTCCGGCGGCCGGAGTGATGACGGTCGCGCCGTCGGCACGCAGCGTCGCCACATTGCGCTGGGTGGCCGGATGCTCCCACATCTCGGTGTGCATCGCCGGCACGTACATGACCGGGCAGGTCGCGGTGAGCAGCGATGCGGTGAGCAGATCGTCGGCGCGGCCGTCAGCGGCGCGCGACATCAGATCGGCGGTCGCCGGCGCGACGATCACCAGGTCGGCGTGGCGTCCGAGCTGGACGTGGGCGACCTCGTCGACGGCGGAGAACACATCCGCGGACACCGGATGTCCGCTCAGTGCCTCGAATGTCGCCGCGCCGACGAATCCGAGCGCGGCGCGCGTGGGGATCACGCGGACATCATGCCCGGATTCGGTGAAGTGACGGATGACCGAGCAGACCTTGTAGGCGGCGATCCCGCCGCCGACTCCGATGATGATCCTGCTCACGCCGGTGAGCCCTACTCGCCTTCGGTGTGTTCGAGCAGATCCGCGTGGATCTCGCGCATGGCGATCGACAGCGGCTTTTCCTGCGGTTCCGGCTCGACCAGCGGGCCGACGTACTCGAGGATGCCGTCGCCGAGCTGGTTGTAGTAGTCGTTGATCTGACGGGCACGCTTGGCCGCGAAGATCACCAGCGCGTACTTCGAGGAGACTCGCTCGAGGAGTTCGTCGATGGGCGGGTTGGTCAGACCCTCCGGCGGGTCGTACGGGGGTGCGTCGTGGATCGAGGTCGACGCGGTGTCGGTGGTGGTGCTCACGCGAGACTCCTTGGTGCGTTGCCACGGTGAGGTGGCGGTGGCATTCGATGATGGCGGGCGCTCGCCGACGGCTGGCCGACGAGGGCTGTACGGGTGTCCGACCCGAATGCGGGCGTCACGTGCGGGGCCGCGACGCGCCGGGGACCACGGGGTGCGGTCACCGGCGTCAGCGTGTGCGGTCCGAGTGATCGTGTCCATTGTGATCGTGTCCGACCAGCAAGGATACCAACTCATGTGCGACTCGGTCGACATCGTCGTTGACCAGCACGTGAGTGAACTCGTCGGTGTGGGCGAGTTCGTGTTGCGCGGTGGCCAAACGGCGCTCGATGACCTCGGGGCTCTCGGTACCGCGGCCGGTGAGGCGGGCGACGAGTTCATCCCAGCTCGGCGGCGCGAGGAAGACGGTGATCGCCGTCGGGATCTTCGCCACGATGTTGCGCGAACCCGCGATGTCGACCTCGACCAGCGTCGGCGTGCCGGCCTCGATCGCCTTGATCACCGGCGCCGACGGCGTACCCGACCGCTGCAGCCCGCCGTGGATCTCCGCCCATTCGAGCAGCTCGTCGTCGGCGATCATCTGGTCGAACTTCTGCGCGGTGACGAAGTGGTAGTCGCGACCGTCGACCTCGCCGGGGCGCGGTGACCGGGTGGTCACCGAGACCGAGAAGTACATCTGCGGGAGAAGCTCGCGCACCCGCGTCACCACGCTGGATTTGCCGACGGCAGAGGGGCCGACCAGTACCACCAGTCGACCCCTCTGTCCGGGCTGTATGTCTGACATGTCCGCATGCGTCCTGGTGGACGGCGCGGCGCTCGGGTCGGACGTCATCGCCGGATCGTGACCTCGTGCGTCAGTTCTGATCGAACTTCTCGAGCAGCGCCTTGCGCTGTCGATCACCGAGGCCGCGCAGACGACGGGTCGGCGCGATCTCCAGCTCGGTCATGATCTCCTGAGCCTTGACCTTGCCCACCTTCGGCAGGGCCTCGAGCAGTGCCGAGACCTTCATCTTGCCGAGAATCTCGTCGGTCTCTGCATCCTTGAGAACCTGCTTGAGATCGGTACCGCCACGCTTCAGACGCTCCTTGAGCTCTGCGCGGGCGCGCCGAGCGGCAGCAGCCTTCTCCAATGCAGCGGCACGCTGCTCGTCGGTCAACTGGGGAAGAGCCACGGTTCCTCCGTTTTCATTCTGTGGAAACTCCTACACCGCCCATCAGGGCAGCGACTGCGACCGTACCCACGTGAACTGCGATTTGCCACGCCCACCCCGTCAAAAGCCCACGACAACGCGTGTTGTATGGCCTCGCCGCGGCTCCCGGCCGGGTGTCTGTCACCACGGGCCGCCGATCACCGGATCACACCATGGCGGCGTCGAATCACGGTGAACGGCAAGCACTTTCGCTGCGGTGCCCGGTTTCGGGCGATTGACACGGAATGTGCTGGACGTGGCGTGCGATCCGACGCCGGCAGCCGCCGGGAAAAGTCGAAGTCCGCGGCGCACCGTTGCGCGTGTCGCGCGCCCGCGGGCCTCCCGTCGCGGTCGAGACCTGCGTCGACGCGGCCGTTCCGACCGCCTCGGACGGCGAGGAACTGCACGTCCAGGGTGTGACAGGGTCGTCGTGGCGTGCCGATGTGACGGTCACCTCGCACGGTCCCGGGGCGCACACAGGCACCGGCGAACACGCTGGGTGTCCTCGCCGGTGCGGTGGGCAGCAAGCGGCCGATCAGCCCGGGCGGTCGGTCAGCCCAGTGCGGCCTCGACGGCGTCGCGGGTGGTGGCTGCGGCGGCCCGCAGCGCGTCGACGTCGGGTCCGGCGGCCAGGATCGAGCGGGAGGCCGCCGGCAGCAGCCAGCTGCGGTCGGCCGACGAGAAGCGCTCAGGGAGGTCCTCGGGCCGTGCGCCCTGGACACCGAGTCCCGGTGCGAGGATCGGTCCGCCCACCTCGGAGAGGTCAACCCGGTACTGCGCGGTGGTCGCGCCGACCACGACTCCGACCGTCGCGGCGCCGTCACCGTTGATCGTGGCCGCCTCGTCGACCACGCCCTGTGACACGGTCTGCCCCTCGAACAGCGCGCATTGCACGGCGACGCTCTCGGGGTTGGAGGTGCGTGCCAGGACGAACATCGCGCGGTTGTTGCGCTGGGCCAGCTCCAGGACCGGCGTCAGCGCGCGGAAGCCGAGGTAGGGCGAGACCGTGACCGCATCGGAGCTCAACGGGGCGTCGGCACCGAGCCACGCCTGTGCGTATGCGGTCATCGTCGACCCGATGTCACCGCGTTTGGCGTCGCTGAGCACCAGAGCGCCGTGGTCACGGCATCTCGCGATCACCGACTCGAGAACGGCGAACCCCGCCGAGCCGTAGGCCTCGAAGAAGGCGACCTGCGGTTTGATCACCGCGGCGGTGGGGCCGAAGGCCTCCACGCAGCGGTCGGCGAACCGGGCGAGCCCGTCGGCATCCGCACGCAGCCCCCACTGCTCGAGCAGACCCGGATGCGGGTCGATACCCACACACAACCGGCCGCGGTCGGCGACCGCCGCACGGTACTGCGATGCGAAGGTCATCGCTGCGCTCCCATCGCCAGGTGACGTCGCTGTAGTGACAACACACCCATACCACCGTTCATCGCGGCTTCGATACCCTGCACCGCTGCGCTGGCACCCTGCACGGTGGTGACACACGGGACGTTCTTCGACACCGCGGCGCTGCGGATCTCGTAGCCGTCCACGCGCGGACCCGAATTGCCGTAGGGCGTGTTGATGATCAGCGCCACGTCGCCGGCGCGGATGCGATCGACGATCGTCTGCTCCCCCTCGGCGCTCTCGAACTGCTTGCGCACCGTGGTGCACTCGATTCCGTTGCGGCGCAGCACCGCAGCGGTGCCCTCGGTGGCCAGCACCGAGAAGCCGAGATCGGCCAGCCGCTTGACGGGGAAGATGATGGCGCGCTTGTCCTTGTTGGCCACCGACACGAAGACCTGTCCCGATTCGGGCAGCGAACCGTAGGCCGCGGTCTGCGACTTGGCGAAGGCGCGCCCGAAATCGGCGTCGATCCCCATCACCTCACCGGTCGACTTCATCTCCGGCCCGAGCAGCGAGTCCACCCCGCTGCCGTCGGCGGCGCGGAACCGGTTGAACGGCAGCACCGCCTCCTTCACCGAGATCGGGGCGTCCTCGGGTGTCTCGAGTCCGTCACCGGAGGCCGGCAACAGTCCCACGCTGCGCAGCTGGGCGATGGTCGCGCCCATCATCACCCGCGCGCAGGCCTTGGCCAGCTGCACCGCCGTCGCCTTGGAGACGAACGGCACCGTGCGGCTGGCCCGCGGGTTGGCCTCGAGCACGTAGAGGATGTCGTCCTTGAGGGCGTACTGGACGTTGAGCAACCCCTTCACTCCGATGCCCTTGGCGAGCGCCTCGGTGGACCGGCGCACGGCCTCGAGATCGCTGCGACCCAGCGTCACCGGCGGCAGCGCACAGGCGGAGTCACCGGAGTGGATGCCGGCCTCCTCGATGTGCTCCATCACCCCGCCGATGAAGACCTCGTCGCCGTCGCACAGCGCGTCGACGTCGATCTCCACGGCGTCCTCGAGGAAGCGGTCCACCAGGACCGGGTGATCGGGGGTCAGTTCGGTGGCACGGGAGATGTAGTCCTGCAGGGACTTCTCGTCGTAGACGATCTCCATGCCACGTCCGCCGAGCACATAGGACGGGCGGACCAGCACGGGATAGCCGATGCGCTGCGCGGTCTGGCGCGCCTCCTCGAAGGAGGTCGCCGTGCCATAGGCGGGAGCAGGCAAGCCGGCCTTGTCGAGGACCGTGCCGAACTCGCCGCGGTCCTCGGCGAGGTCGATGGCCTCGGGCGAGGTGCCCACGATCGGTACCCCGGCCTGCTCGAGCTCCTTGGCCAGGCGCAGCGGCGTCTGACCGCCGAGCTGCACGATCACGCCGGCGACGGTGCCCGACTGCGACTCGGAGTGGTAGACCTCCAGCACGTCCTCAAGGGTCAGCGGCTCGAAGTACAGGCGGTCGGCGGTGTCGTAGTCGGTGGACACCGTCTCGGGATTGCAATTGACCATCACGGTCTCGTATCCGGCGTCGCTCAGCGACAGCGCCGCATGCACACATGAGTAGTCGAACTCGATGCCCTGCCCGATGCGGTTGGGACCCGAGCCGAGGATGAGCACCTTGGGGCGCTCGGTCTGGGGTGCGACCTCAGTGGTCGCCGCGGGGTCGAGTTCGTAGGTGGAGTAGTGATACGGCGTGCGTGCCTCGAACTCGGCGGCGCAGGTGTCGACGGTCTTGTACACGGGCCGAACGCCCATCCCCCACCGGTATTCGCGTACCGCGTCCTCGTCGGCGAAGTCGTTGCGCAACGCCGCGATCTGTCGGTCGGACAGTCCCGTGGACTTCGCGAGACGCAGCAGCGTCTCGTCGAGCTCGTCGGCATCGCGGACCATCGCGCCGACCTCCCCGATGCCTGCCATCTCTGCCAGGAACCACGGGTCGATCTTGGTGGCCTCGTAGATGCTGTCGATGCTCGCACCCGCGTCGAGTGCGGCCATCACCCGGTAGAGCCGGCCGTCCTTGGGCACCGACAGCGACGCGACGTACTCGTCGAGGTCGGCGATCTCCTCGCGCGGCTCAGTCCAGAACCCGGCGGCCTTGGTCTCCAGCGAGCGCATGACCTTGCCGAGCGCCTCGGCGAAGCTGCGTCCCAGACTCATGGCCTCACCCACCGACTTCATCGTCGTGGTGAGCGTGTCGTCGGCGCCGGGGAACTTCTCGAAGGCGAAGCGCGGCGCCTTGACCACCACATAGTCCAGCGTCGGCTCGAAGCAGGCCGGCGTCTGCTTGGTGATGTCGTTGGTGATCTCGTCGAGGCTGTAGCCGATGGCGAGTTTCGCGGCGATCTTGGCGATCGGGAAGCCGGTTGCCTTGGACGCCAGCGCAGAGGACCGCGAGACGCGCGGGTTCATCTCGATGACGATCAGGCGGCCGTCGGTGGGGTCCTGAGCGAACTGGATGTTGCAGCCGCCGGTGTCCACGCCGACCTCGCGCAGGATGGCGATCGAGAGGTCGCGCATCTTCTGGTATTCGCGGTCGGTCAGCGTCATCGCCGGTGCCACGGTCACCGAGTCACCGGTGTGCACGCCGACCGGGTCGACGTTCTCGATCGAGCAGACGACCACCACGTTGTCGCGGTTGTCGCGCATCAGCTCGAGTTCGTACTCCTTCCACCCGAGGATCGACTCCTCGATGAGGACGTTCGCGGTCGGCGAGGCGGCCAGGCCGCCACCGGCGATGCGATCGAGGTCCTCTTCGTCGTAGGCCATACCCGAGCCGAGCCCGCCCATGGTGAACGACGGGCGCACCACGACGGGGTAGCCGAGTTCGGCGACCGTCTCGTGGACCTCCTCCATCGTGTGGCACACGGCCGAGCGGGCGCTCTCGCCGCCGACCTTGGCGACGATGTCCTTGAACATCTGCCGGTCCTCACCGCGCTGGATCGCGTCGAAGTCGGCGCCGATCAGCTCGATGTCGTACTTCTCCAGCGATCCGCGGTCATGCAGGGCCACCGCGGTGTTCAGTGCGGTCTGACCGCCCAGGGTGGCCAGCACAGCGTCGATCGGGTGTCCGGCGTCGCGTTCGGCCTCGATGACCTTCTCGACGTATTCGGCGGTGATCGGCTCGATGTAGGTGGCGTCGGCGAACTCCGGGTCGGTCATGATCGTGGCCGGGTTGGAGTTGACCAGGCTCACGCGCAGCCCCTCGGACTTGAGGACGCGGCACGCCTGGGTGCCGGAATAGTCGAACTCGCAGGCCTGGCCGATGACGATCGGGCCGGAGCCGATCACGAGGACGTGCGAGAGATCGGTACGGCGTGGCATCAGGCGTTCTCCCCTTGCATCACAGCGACGAAACGGTCGAAGAGGTAGGCGGCATCGTGCGGGCCGGCCGCTGCCTCCGGGTGGTACTGGACGGAAAACGCTCGGCCGGACAACAATTCGACGCCCTCGACGGTGCCGTCGTTGGCGCAGACGTGGCTCACCCGCGCTCGGCCGAAGTCGGTGTCGAATTCCTCGCCCGCCGACCCCTCGAGGGCGAAGCCGTGGTTCTGGGCCGTGATCGACACCTTCCCGGTCGCATGGTCGATGACCGGGATGTTGATGCCGCGGTGGCCGAACTTCATCTTGTAGGTCGACCGTCCCAGAGCGCGGCCGAGGATCTGGTTGCCGAAGCAGATGCCGAACAGTGGAATGTCCTCGCCGAGCACGCCGCGGGTCAGTTCCACCGCGTGGTCGGCGGTGGCCGGGTCGCCGGGACCGTTGGACAGGAACACACCGTCGGGTGAGAGGGCGGTGATGTCGGACAGGGTCGCCGACGCCGGGAGCACGTGCACGCGCACGCCGCGTTCGGCGAACATCCGGGGCGTGTTGGTCTTGATGCCCAGGTCGATCGCGGCCACGGTGAAGCGCGGCTCACCATCGGGGGAGATCACATAGTCGACGGGCGAGCTGACCTCGCCGGCAAGGTCGGCGCCGGCCATCGACGGCTGGGTGCGCACCCGCTCGAGGAGTTCGTCGGGCTCGGCGAGCGCGTCGCCGGAGAAGATGCCCGCGCGCATCGAACCGTGTTCGCGCAACACCCGCACCACCGTGCGGGTGTCGATGCCGGCGATGCCCACGATCCCCTGCTCGACCAGTTCGTCCTGCAGCGAGGTGGTGGCGCGGAAGTTCGACACGCGTCGCGTCGGGTTGCGCACCGCGTACCCGGCCACCCAGATGCGTCCGGTCTCGTCGCCGGGTGCCGCAGCGGGGTCGTGACTCTCGCCGTCCTCGCGGTTCCAGCCGGTGTTCCCGATCTGCGGTGCGGTGGCCACCACGATCTGCCGGTGATAGCTCGGGTCGGTGAGCGTCTCCTGATACCCGGTCATCGCGGTGCAGAAGACCGCCTCGCCGAGGGTCTGCCCGCGCGCCCCGAATTCCACTCCGGTGAAGCGCTGACCGTTCTCGAGCACCAGCACTGCCGGGGACACTGTCGAACTCATTGGGTTCTTCCGTTCTCGTCTGCCGACCCGTCGGAGTGGGCCGTGTCGGTGGGTCGCTCCGCCCGGGCTCGGCGGTGGCTCACCCATGCGGGGTAGATGGTCTTGTCGTCGGCGCGCAGGCCGGAGTCGATCTCGGTGCCGGTGGGCAACGTCCACCGGATCACCAGCACGCCGTCTGCGGTCATGACCTTGCCCGCCAGACCGCGCTCGGTGCGCACCGCGACGATCGCATCCTCGGGGATCCAGATGGGGCTGGCGCCGGTGCGGTCGATCAGGATGCCGTCGTCGTAGCGCGCGATCGAGGCCGACGCGCGGTCGCCGTAGTCGCCGACCGCCACCCGGTCCTGCCAGCTCGGCGCGATGGTCGACCCGACGTAGAGGCCGGTGTCGGGACCGAGCTCCGGTGCGCCGAGATCGGCGGGCACCGGTGGGAAGGCGCCGATCTGGTCGGCCTGGCGGCGTCCCCGGTTGCGCCAGCCGCGCAGCATCAGGCTGATGACACCAAGCCACAGAAGGATGACCACGACGGCGACGATCGCGCCTGTCACAGCGTCTCCATCCCGTCGGCCGGCACAGCTGCGTGGCCGTCGCGGGCGGTGATCCGGCCGCGCAGCACGGTGGCGACGACGGTGGCCGTCATCGTCATCTCCTCATAGGGGGTGTTGGCGGATCGACTGGCCAGCTCGTCGCCGCGCACCACCCACGAGGTCTCGGGATCGACGATGGTGAGGTTGGCGGGTTCGCCCACCGCGATCGGGCGGCCCTGGTCGGGCAGCCGGGTGATCTGCGCCGGGCGTTCGCTCATCACGCGCGCCACACCACGCCAGTCGAGCAGGCCCGGGGTCACCATCGTCTCCACCACGATCGGCAATGCGGTCTGCAGCCCGAGCATGCCCGGTCGCGCATTGGCGAACTCACAACACTTCTCCTGTGCCGCGTGTGGTGCGTGATCGGTTGCCACGCAGTCGATAACGCCCTCGGCCAGGGCTTCGCGCAGCGCCCGACAGTCCGACGCCTCCCGCAACGGCGGGTTCACCTTGTTCACCGCGTCATATGTCTCCAACCGCGAGTCATCAAGGAGCAGATGATGCGGGGTGACCTCTGCGGAGATCGAAATACCCTGCGCACGAGCCCATTTCAGGATCTCGACGGTGCCGGCGGTGGATGCGTGGCAGATGTGGACGCGCCCGCCCGCGTCGCGGGCGAGGATCGCATCGCGTGCCACGATCGACTCCTCGGCCGAGCGGGGCCAGCCGGTCAGGCCCAGCCGTGCGGCGGTGGGACCCTCATGGGCCACCGCGCCGACGGTCAGCCGCGGCTCCTCGGCATGCTGGGCGATGAGCACGTCGAGTCCGCGGGCGTACTCCAGCGCGCGTCGCATGACCAGCGGATCGTGGACGCATTTGCCGTCGTCGCTGAACATCCGGACGCCGGCGGTGCCGGCGGCCATCGTGCCCATCTCGGCCAGTTGCGTACCGCCGAGCCCGACGGTGACCGCCCCGACCGGATGCACGTCGACCAAGCCGACCTGCCGTCCGACGGCGTGCACGTGGTCGGTGACCACCACACTGTCGGCGACCGGGTCGGTGTTGGCCATGGCGAACACGGCCGTATATCCGCCGAGCGCTGCAGCCGCCGAGCCGCTGGCGATGGTCTCGGTGTCCTCGCGCCCCGGCTCACGCAGATGGGTGTGCATGTCGACGAAGCCGGGCAGCAATACTCCACCGCCCCCGTCGATCACCTCGGTGTCTGTATCGGTGTCGGTGGCGTCGTCGGCGACCCCGGCACCGATCGCGGCGATCATCCCGTCGCGGACCAGCACATCGACCGGGTCGCCCTCCCCGTAGGGGCGCACCGCCCGGATCACCAGATCGCTCATACCGCACCTCCGTTCTCGGTGCCGACCAGCAGTCCGAAGAGCACCGCCATCCGCACGTGGACACCGTTGGTCACCTGCGCCAAGATCGCCGCACGCGGCGAATCGGCCACCGAGAAGCCGATCTCCATACCGCGCAGCATCGGACCCGGGTGCAGGACGACCGCGTCGTCGCGCAGCAGCCCCGCCCGGCGTTCGCTGAGCCCGTACCGCACCGAGTACTCGCGTGAGCTGGGGAAGAATCCGCCGTTCATCCGCTCCGCCTGGACGCGCAGCATCATCACCGCGTCCACGGTCGGCAGGATCGTGTCGAGATCGTGGGACACCTCCACCGGCCACTGCGACACACCGACCGGCAGCAGTGTCGGCGGCGCGACCAACACGACATCGGCGCCGAGTGTGCGCAGCAGCAGCGCATTCGAGCGCGCGACCCGGGAGTGCAGGATGTCGCCGACGATGGCGATGCGCCGCCCGGTCAGTGAGCCGAGACGCTGGCGCAGCGTGAGCGCGTCGAGCAGCGCCTGGGTGGGATGTTCGTGAGTGCCGTCACCGGCGTTGATGACCGCGGGCCCGCGGCCGTTGTCGTCGGTCCAGGCGGCGATCTGATGTGCGGCGCCCGACGCCGGATGACGCACGATCAACGCGTCGGCGCCCGCGGCGTAGAGGGTCTTGGCGGTGTCGCGCAGTGATTCGCCCTTGTTCACCGACGAACTCGAGGCGCTGACGTTGATGACGTCGGCGCTCATCCACTTCCCGGCCACCTCGAACGACACCCGGGTACGTGTGGAGTTCTCGTAGAACACCGTCATCACCGTGCGCCCGCGCAGGGTGGGAAGCTTGCGGATCTCGCGGCCCCTCAATGCTTCCTCGAACCGCTGCGCCTCGTCGAGCAGCGCAGTGGCCGAATCAGCATCGAGATCGGCGACCGACAGCAGGTGACGCATCACAATCCCTCTTCTCTCGCCGCATGCCCTGCCGTCCGCTGCGCGCGCTCGACCGGTCGCAGGACGACCTCGTCGACGCCGTCCTCCTCGATCAGATGCACCTCGACATCCTCGCTGCGCGAGGTGGGGACGTTCTTGCCGACATAGTCGGCGCGGATCGGCAGTTCGCGGTGTCCGCGATCGACGAGGACCGCCAGCTGGACCGCGGCCGGACGGCCGAGGTCACGCAACGCGTCGAGTGCGGCGCGCACGGTACGACCTGAGTACAGGACGTCATCGACGAGGATCACCACCACTCCGTCGACGCCGCCCTCGGGCAGGGTCGTCAGCCCCAGAGCGCGGTGGGGCTGGGCGCGTAGGTCGTCGCGATAGAGGGTGATGTCGAGGGAACCGGTGGGAACGGTCACACCGGTGAACTCGGCGATCTTCGCGGCCAGCCGATGGGCCAGATGGGTGCCGCGGGTGGGAATCCCGACCAACGCGACCGGCGGCGCCTGAGGCGAGTCCAGCGCGGTCTTCTCGATGATCTGGTGGGACATACGGGCGATGGTGCGGGTGACATCGGCGGCGTCGAGGAGGATTCGACCTCCCGACGCACCGGCATCCGCGTCACCCTGGGCAGGTGTGATCACACCGACCTCCTTCTCCGCCTCACAGGACGGCTCTTAAAGGAAGAAGTTCGACGTCGACGTTAGCAGACCGGCAACGCCCGACAGGGAGCGGGGACCGGCAGCAGAGCGGGGGCTCAACTCCCGCCGGCATCCCCCGAGCGCTCCTCGGGTGCCTGTGCCGCGGCCGCTGCACGCACCTGCCCGGCCAGGCCCAGCATCCGACCGAGCACACCGTTGACGAACGCCGGTGAGTCGTCGGTCGAGAGCTCCTTGGCCAGTTCGACGGCCTCGTCGACCACCACACGCGGGTCGACGTCGTCGGCATGGAACATCTCCCAGGTCGCCAGCCGCAGGATCGCGCGGTCGACCGCGGGGAGCCGAGGCAGCGTCCACTTCTCCAGATGTGAGGACAACACCGAGTCCACCTCGTCGCTGTCGGCGACGACACCGTTGAGCACGCGCTCGGTGTAGTCGTTGATCGCGCCGATGCTGTCGTCGGTGACGAACAACTCACGACGCTGCTCGACGAGGTCGAGGGGTGAGACGTCTTTGGCCTCGGCCTCGAACAACAGGTCGACGGCACGCCGACGCGCCTTGTGGCGCGTGCCGCGCTTCTTTGTTCCGGACTTCTTGGTCACTGGTCGCTGCTCAATACTCTGGTGGCTCGATACTCGTGCTGGCTGGTCAGGAGTTGACGCGGCCCAGGTAGCTGCCGTCGCGCGAGTCGACCTTCAGCTTGTCGCCGGTGTTGATGAACAGCGGCACGGCGATCTCGGCGCCGGTCTCCATCGTGGCGGGCTTGGTGCCGCCGGTCGACCGGTCGCCCTGCAGGCCCGGATCGGTGTGCTGGACCACGAGCTCGACGGTGACCGGGAGCTCCACATAGAGCGGCGCGCCGTCATGCATCGCGACCTGCACACCCATGTTCTCGAGGAGGAAGCGCGCGCCGTCGCCGACGGTCTCCGGCGAGATCGGGTACTGCTCGTAGGTGTCGTCGTCCATGAAGACGAAATCGGAGCCGTCGTTGTACAGGTAGGTCATGTCGCGGCGGTCGACCGTCGCGGTCTCGACCTTGACGCCGGCGTTGAAGGTCTTGTCGACGATCTTGCCGCTGAGGACGTTCTTGATCTTGGTACGCACGAAGGCCGGACCCTTGCCGGGCTTGACGTGCTGGAACTCCTGGATCTGCCAGAGTCCGTTGTCCATCTGCAGGACGAGGCCGTTCTTGAAATCTGCGGTAGTTGCCACGCGCGTATGTACTTCCTTGTCGGTGTCGGGCTGGTCGGGTGCCGAGTGGTACTCGGTGAGGGCGCCGGGTGAGGCGGCCCTCGGTGAGGGGTCGACGGTCGGGTGCCGCGAGCCATCACAGGACGGTCAGGGCCTTGCCGGTCGTCGTCAGCACCTCACGGCCGGCGTCGGTGATCGCGAGCGTGTCCTCGATGCGCACCCCGCCGCGTCCGGGCAGGTAGACACCGGGCTCAGCAGTCACCACAGCACCGCATGGAAGTGTACCGGTAGCGGTCTTGCCGACTCCGGGGGCTTCATGGATCTCCAGTCCCACCCCGTGACCGAGCCCGTGTACGTAGTACTCGCCGAAGCCGGCCGCGTCGATCACCGACCGGGCGGCGGCGTCGATGTCGGCGAGCGCGGCGCCCGGCACCATCGCCTCAGATCCCGCCCGCTGTGCGGCGGCGACCAGCTCGTAGATCTCGCGCTGCCACCCCGCCGGCTCACCGAGGACATAGGTCCGCGTCATGTCCGAGTGGTAGCCGGCGACGGTGGCGCCGAAGTCGATCTTGACCAAATCACCTGCGGCCAGCACCGCCTCGGTCGGGCGGTGGTGCGGGATGGCCGAGTTCGCGCCGGCGGCAACGATCGTCTCGAAGGAGATCTCGTCGGCTCCCCGCGCGAACATCTCCCACTCCAGTGCGCGCGCCACCTCGCGTTCGGTGCGACCCGCGGCGATGGTCGGCAAGATCGCCGCGAGAGCATCGTCGGCGACCGCGCAGGCGCGACGCAGCAGCTCCACCTCACCGGGGTCCTTCACCTCACGCAGCCCTTCGACCAGTCCCGTCGTCGCGACCAGACGATCCGACGGCCCGGTATCGGACAGGCGGGCGTGCAGATCGCGCAGCCCGGCGACGGTGACGATGTGCGCCTCGAACCCGATCGCCTCGACCGAGGCGCCGGCCAGGCCCACCAACTCCGCCACACAGTCCCTGGCGATCACCGCGTGCACGTCCGGCGTCTGCTCGGCGACCTGCGTGAGATAGCGGCCATCCGTGCTGATGTGGTCGTCGTCGGCACCGGAGGCGGCGATCATGACCGCGGCATTCGAACCGGTGAACCCGGTGAGGTATTCGACGTTGAGCAGGTCGGCGACCACGAAGGCGCCGAGCTCACGCTCACGGATCACCGAGCGCAGACGTTCTCGCCGGGCACCGTGGTCGTGGACGATGCGGTCAGATGAGGGTCTGAGAGTGCGGGCGCCGTCGACCGGTTCGGCGGCCGTGGGCGATGAGGAGTCGGTGGTCACCTGGTCAACGCTACCGCCGGGCACCCCGGGCCTGCGACGAGCGCAATCCGGCGGTGTGACGGTAGGGCTGGGTCACCGTCGGTTAGGCTCTGTGACCATGGTCGCTTGGTTGCTGCGTGGTCTCGCTATGACCGCCGTACACGTCGTCGCCAGGGTCTTGCTGGCGCTGGCCATCGTGAAGTGGCCGCTCGAGGGGACCTATTGGAAGGTCGCGGCGATCGCAGCGGTCGTGCTCATCGCGTTCTGCTGGGGTGGCATCGACGGGATCCTCGACGCGCGCGCCCATCCCGATCCCGACGACTACAACGACCTGCTGATGCGCTGGCTCAAGGCCGGGCTGTTCGCAGGAGTCGTCTCCTCCGTCATCTGCTGGGTTCTCGGACGCACGACGCTGCCCGGCATGGGTGAGGGCAATCTCGCCGTCGACATCGTCGCCGGCGGATCCTTCGTTGCGCTGCTGATCCTGCTGCCCGCCATGGTCGGTGCCGCCATCGGCCGCTGGCTCGTGCGCCGTCAGTACCGCAACGTCGGCGAACACCATCACGCTCAGGCCGGCGACAACAACGCGACCGACAACGGCGCCCCCGACGACAACGCCCCCCACAACAACGCCGGTGACGATCCCGAGCACGCGTCCAGGCAACAGGTCGCGCACGGCTGACGCCCGGTCGGTGCCCGTCTGCCGACATGGCGGTCCACCCGTAACGAAGCCACGATCTGCGCGATAATCCGTGCATGCCGACAGAGGGGGAATTGTGAGGCTTGCCGCACCTGTGACGGAAGTGGCTGATGAGGGCACACCCGTTCAGACGACGAACCGGGACCGTACCCACCGGCATGTCATCACCGGAGTGCGTCGGCGCAGGCAGATGCCCCGCTGGTCGCTGCGCGCGGCTCTGGTAGCCGTACTCGGGATTGCGGCCGTCGCCGGGTCGGTCACCGCACCGGCCGGCGCCGACGTCTACCTGAACTATCGGCTCACCGGATTCCGCTCGGCCACGGCAGGCACCTCGTGGAGCTATCTGGGTATGTACACCGGAGACGGCGTGGGTGCCTTCTCGACGACCATCGTCACCGGCACGAAGGTGGCCAAGGACGGCTCTCTGCCGATCGTCGGCGGACATCTGCAGACCACCACCCCGTACCCACTTGACCGGTCGATCGTGAGCGGTTCGGTCGTCACGCTGAAGGCACCCAGGGGATGTGTCGACCTCCGCCGGGTGATCACCTACACCTACCGATCATCGACGCCGCTGTACACGACCGTGCAGTTCGTCGAGACCGAGATGCGCCGGCCGGTGTTCACCGCCTGTGTCACGATCGGGATCACCCTCGAGGGGGCGCTCAACCACCCCTGAGGATGGGGTCAGGGATCTGTCCCGACCCTGTCCCGGGACCGGCGACACTCCTCTCGCCAGAGGAATCTCGTCAGAGGAATGTGGTGGTGGCGCGCGGACCGTCTTCCTCGCGGGCGACGGCCGAATACGCCGCAGCCAGCAGTGCCGGGTCGGGCGCCTCCAGACGACCCGGGTCGGCGAGTCCGTCGAGGACCACGAAGCGCAGCATCCCCGAGCGATTCTTCTTGTCGCCGGCCATGTATTCCAACAGCACCGGTAGAGCGTCGGCATCGTAGGCGGTCGGCAGACCCACCGACGCGAGAACGGCGCGATGCCGATCGGCGGTCGCGTCGTCGAGTCGACCCGCCAGCCGACCCAGCTCGGCGGCGAACACCAGCCCCACCGACACCGCGGCGCCGTGGCGCCACTGGTAGCGCTCGCGCCGCTCGATCGCGTGGCCGAGGGTGTGTCCGTAGTTGAGGATCTCGCGCAGCGACGACTCGCGCAGATCGGCCGACACCACACGCGCCTTGACCCGGATGGACCGCTCGACCAGTTCGACCAGCACCGGACCGGTCGGGTCGAGTGCCGCGTCGGGATCGGCCTCGATCAGGTCGAGGATCACCGGGTCGGCGATGAAGCCGGTCTTGATGATCTCGGCCATCCCGGCAACGATCTCGTTGTGCGGCAATGTCTCGAGCGTGTTGATGTCGACGAGCACCGCGCGCGGCTCATGGAAGGTCCCCACCAGGTTCTTGCCCGCGTCGGTGTTGATGCCGGTCTTGCCGCCGACTGCGGCGTCGACCATCGCGAGCAGGGTCGTGGGGACATGCACCACACCGATACCGCGCATCCACGTGGACGCCACGAATCCGGCGAGGTCAGTGGCCGCTCCCCCACCCAGTGACACCACCACGTCGTTGCGTTTGAGCCCGATCCGGCCGAAGACATCCCAGCAGAAGGCCGCCACCGAGAGGTCCTTGCCGTTCTCGGCATCGGGAATCTCTACGCGATGGGCGTCGAAACCCTTGTCGGCCAACGCTTCTCGAATGACCTCGGCGGTCTGGGCCAGAGTGGGCTGGTACAGCACGGCCACCGAATCCGCCCCCTGACACCCGGCGACCACATCGTCGAGCAGGCCGCGACCGATCACCACGTCGTAGGGATGTTCACCGCCGACGGTGATCGTGGTGGGAGTGTCTGCGGGTCGTGAGCTCATGGGTGTTGCGCTCCTTGCCGGTCGGCGTCGGATTCTGATGTCGGGCGATCTCGATCTCGGGTGATGGTCGTGTCGTGCCCGCTGGTCGTGTCGTGCGCGACGGCCCTACGTCGGTGGGCGTCGATCGCGGCGGCGACGGATTCGGCCGCGTCGGCCCCGTCGACGATCTGCGAGGCCAGCGACCGGTACAGCTCGGCACGTTCGGCCAGGATCTGCTCATAGCGTCGCCGGGCATCGTCGCGGTCGACCGCGGCCAGCAGCGGACGAGCGCCCCCGTGCGCCCGGATGAACCCGACCGACGGGTCGACCTGGAGATACACCACGTGATGATCGCGCAGCGCCGCACGCACGACCGCCGAGAGCACCGAACCGCCGCCGAGTGCGACGACGCCCTCTCCTCGTCCGAGGACGTCGACGACCACCTCCTGTTCGATGGCGCGGAAGCCCGCTTCACCGTCAGCGGCGAAGATGTCGGGGATCGTGCGGCCGGTGCGTCGGACGATCTCGAGGTCGGTGTCCACCAGATCGGTGCCGGTCAACGCCGCGAGGCGCGCACCGACCGTCGACTTGCCCGCCCCCATCGGCCCGATGAGGACGACCACACCCGACGGGCCAGTGGTCACGGCCGTTCCATACGCGCGTCGATCGCCTCGCGGTAACGGCGCGCATTGTCGGCGGTCTCGGTCACCGAGTCGCCGCCGAACTTCTCCAGCGCCGCCTGCGCGACGACCAGTGCGACCATCGCCTCGGCGACGACCCCGGCCGCAGGCACCGCACACACATCCGAACGCTGGTGGATGGCGGTCGCGGGTTCACCGGTCGACATGTCGACGGTGGCCAGTGCCCGCGGAACGGTCGAGATCGGTTTCATCGCCGCGCGCACACGGATGCTCTCGCCGTTGGTCATACCGCCCTCGATACCACCCGCGCGGTTGGTCGAGCGCAGCACGCCGTCGGGTCCGGCGATGATCTCGTCGTGGGCGAGACTGCCCCGACGTCGCGCGGTCTCGAACCCGTCACCCACCTCGACACCCTTGATCGCCTGGATGCCCATCAACGCGCCGGCCAAGCGTGCGTCGAGACGATCCAGACCGTTGACATGGGTGCCCAGGCCCACCGGGACACCGGTGACGACCACCTCGACGACGCCGCCGAGGGTGTCGCCGTCCTTCTTGGCCGCGTCGATCTCGGCGATCATCGCCTCGCCGTAGGTCGGGTCGAAGGCCCGGACCGGGCTCTCGTCGATGGCGATCAGATCCGTGGCGGTCGGCGTGGGACCGTCATAGGGCTTGGTGGCGCCGATCGAGATCACGTGCGAGAGCACCTCGATGCCGAGCACCTGTCGCAGGAAGTTGCGGGCGACGGTGCCTGCGGCGACACGCGCGGCCGTCTCGCGCGCACTCGCCCGCTCGAGCACCGGACGCGCATCGGAGAACCCGTATTTGAGCATGCCCGAGTAGTCGGCATGGCCGGGCCGCGGCCGGGTCAGCGGGGCGTTGCGGGCGACGTCGGCAAGCTGCTCGGGATCCACCGGATCGGCGGCCATCACCTCCTGCCACTTGGGCCACTCGGTGTTGGCGATCTCGACGGCCACCGGGCCCCCGAGCGTCAGTCCGTGCCGCACGCCACCGATGACGGTGACCTTGTCGGCCTCGAACTTCATCCGGGCGCCGCGGCCGTAGCCGAGGCGCCGGCGCGCGAGCTGCTCGGCGATCTCGGCGGAGGTGACCTCGACGCCGGCGATCATGCCTTCGAGCACGGTGACCAGAGCGGGTCCGTGCGATTCTCCTGCGGTAGTCCAGCGCAACACGACTACACATCTTTCCACGTCAGAAAATCAGGGCGGCCGCGGCCACCGCCAGCGCCGGTCCGTGTGCGGCGACACACCGTCCTCCGTGGCGGCACACGCGCATCCCGACGACGACGCACACTGTCACGACGGCCGCCACGACCACCACCGCCATCGCGGTGAGCAGGTCACCGGCGAGCGCGCCCAGAACGAACACGAGCTTCACATCTCCCCCGCCACAGCCGCCGAACCACCACGCCAGCAGGTACGGCACGGTGACCGCCAGGGCGATCAGTCCCACATGCGGGTGCGGTACCGATGACGCCGCCACGGCCAGACATCCGGGAACCGTGACAACGTTGGGCAGCCGCAACGACACCAGATCGGTGACGGAGAGCAGACACAGCCATGCCGCCACGCTTGCAGTGACCACATCCATGCGCCGATCGTGGCGCATGGCGACGCTGTCGAGGTGCCCTGTCGCGCGGACAGGGGTCGAGCCTGTGGACAGGTGGGCGATTGTGGACAGGAGAGGCGGATCAGAGTCCGATCGCGTCGGCCATCGCTTCCCGCGGTGCCGCACGTCCGGTGAACTGTTCGAACTGTCCGAAGGCCTGGTTGAGCAACATCACCAGACCGCCCACCACCAGACCGCCCTGTGCCTCGACGGCCTCGGCCAGCGGGGTGGGCCACGGGTCGTAGATCACGTCGAGTACGCGCCCGGACACTGCGAGATCGTCGACGAGCGGCGCGACCCCGGCGACGGGAACCGTGTTGACGGTGACCGCGGCGCGGCCGCACAGCGCCCGCAGCTGCGTCGACGGCGCGAACTCGACGAGCAGGGTGTCGATGTCGTGTGCGCGCGCGAGCTCGAGAACCCCGGCCGCCCGATCGGCGTCGCGCGCCACGACCGCGATCGAAGCCACGCCCGCCTCGGCGAGGGCCTGCACAACCGCCAGTGCGGTGCCACCGGCTCCGACCAGCACTGCCGTGGACCCGGTGAGCTCGCGCAGGTCGGAGTCGTAGCCGAGCTCGCGCAGCGAGCCGGTGACACCGTCGACGTCGGTGCAGTCGGCGCGCCAGCCGGTGTCGGTCCTGACCAGCGTGTTCGCCGCACCGACCGCGCGTGCCCGGTCGGTGACCTCGGTCGCGTAGGCCAGCGCGGCCTTCTTGTTGGGCATGGTGACCGACAGACCCACGACATCGGCGGGCAGCCGATCGACCATCTCGGCGAAGCCGTCCTCGGCGCAGTCGATCCGGTCGTAGCTCCAGTCGGTCATACCGAGTTCGCGGTAGCCGGCCCGGTGCAGATCGGGGGACTTCGAGTGTGCGACGGGCGATCCCACGACGGCCGCTCGATGGGCTGCGCCGTCACCGTTGGACCGTGCATGTGCGGCCACCGTTGCCTCGTCACCGCTCGCCGCATCACCACTTGCACCGTCACCGCTGGGCATGTCACCGCTCGTTCGCTCGTTCTCAGCCATCGCACCCCGTCTTCAGAAGTCCGCTGGCACATGCATGCCTGCGGTTGGCGATCTGCTCCTCGTAATTGTCCGCGAACAGCGTGGTGCCACCGGAATCGATGGTGACGAAGTACAGCCAGCGGCCCTGTGCGGGATCACGGGTGGCCGCCAACGCGGCCTGCCCCACCGAGCCGATCGGAGTGACCGGCAGCCCCACATGCTGATAGGTGTTCCACTTGTTGTCGCTGGTGTAGCTGTCGCCGGAGACGTCGATGTTCTGCACCTTGGCCGCATAGTTGGCGGTGGAGTCCATCTCCAGTTTCTGATTGGCGCCGAGCCGGTTGACGATCACGCGGGCGACCTTCGCGTAGTCACCGGCGGGCACTTCGCGTTCGACCACCGACGCCGCGGTCAGCGTGTCGTAGGGATCCAGGCCGGTCGTGTTCGGTGTGGTCAGACCCCAGGTGTCGAATTGTGCGGCGCTCGCGGTGATCATCTGACGCAGCACGCCCGTGGCGTCGAGAGACGGGTCGAGCGCTTCGAAGGTCATCGCGGCGATGAGTCCCTCGATCCGTCGATGGTCGCCGGTCAGCGCCTGCACCCGTGCGGTCGCCCAGCCGGGCACCCCGAGTTGGGCGGGCGTGTCGGTCGCGGCGGCCTGGGCCAGCTGTTCGACGGTCACCCCGTGTCGCTGCCCGTTGAGGGTGTAGCTGCTCGCATCGGCGATCATCGCGAAGATTCCCGGGGTGGTCTTCCCGTCGATGCCGGGCTTCGAGTCGAGCTGACGGCCCGGCGGCACGTTGAGTCGACCCACCCGATGGTCATCGCCCGACAGCATGGACACCGCGGTCTTGGCCGAGACGTGCGTGCGGAGCTGATAGAAGCCGGCGTCGACGGTGTTATCACCCGCGGCGCGGGTGAAGGCGACGGTGCTGGCCACCACACCCTGGTCGGTGAGGATCGTCCCGGTCTGGGTCAGCGTCGCGTTCTGGGGCACCTCCACCAGCACGTCGGCGCGACCAGCGGTGTCGCTGTAGTCGGCGTCGTCGACGAAGAACCCCGTGACGCGCAGCCCCGCCCATGTTCCCGCTCCGGCGACGATGAGGACGAACACGGCGACCAGAGCGATCACCACGCTGCGACGTCTGCGCCGAGGCGAGCGAGCCGTGTCGCCACCACCGCGCCGGGAACGCTCGCGACGCGACGGGCGACGCGAGGACGCGCCTGGACTCGACTGTTCTGAGACGGGAGCGGCTGGAGCGGGAGTGCCGGCTGGGGCGGGAGCAGTTGGAGCGGAATCCGCGGCGTTGTGTTGGTTGCCCAGCCGTTGGCGTGGCTCGACGGCCGGGCCACCGCGATAGGCACCCAGTACATACCGGCCGGAGTCATAGACATCGGGTGCAGTCGGATCGGGCACAGACCGGTCGGGGGCAGACCGATCAGGGGCAGACCGATCAGGGGCAGACCAGTCCACGCCCTGACGGGCGTCGGCCCGCTGCCGCTCGGAACGCTGGGCCTGACCGCGCTGGGGTTCACCGCGCTGGGGCGCGCCACGCTGGCCCTGACCACGCTGCGGTTCGATGCGCTGGGGTTGGGCGCGTCGCGGCGGTGCCGTCCTGGAGGCATCGCTCGCATGGGCCTGCTCAGCGCGCGCACGTTCGGCGGCCAGTGCACGCCAGTCGAAGCTGCCCGTGTCGGGATCCTCGTCCCGTCCTCGGCGATGCCTCCGCACCCCGGCCGGCGACGACCTGGTGAAATACCGGAGCCGTTCCTCCTCGGTCAGCGCATTCTCGTCGGGTGAGGGCGCACCATGCGGTTCATACCCCCCGCGACTCCGCCGGTGATGGCCGTGCGGGTCGTCAGTCACCGATTCTCATCCCCCATCCCCGCCGGTCGCCCCTCATCGGACGCCCGGCGAGCTCGTGCCCGTTGCAGGTCGAGCCACCCTTGCAGGATTGCAACGGCAGCCGCCTGATCGATCACCTCACGCTGCTTCTTCGCGTTGCGGCCGGCCGCTCGCATGGCCTGCGAGGCGGTCACCGTGGTCAGTCTTTCGTCGAACGACTCGATGGGGATCGGCGTGATCTTCGCCGCCAGACGCGCGGCAAAGCCCTCGGCGTCGCGGGCCGACGACCCGCGTTCGCCTCGCAGCGTCACCGGTCTGCCGACCACCACACCGACGGCATCGTATTCGTCCACCAGCGCCACGAGGCGATCGATGTCGGAGCCGTCGTCGGATCGGCGAACCGTCTCCACCGGCGTCGCGAGGATGCCGTCGGGATCACAGGTGGCCACCCCGACTCGGACCGTGCCCACGTCGATGGCCAGTCGTCGCCCCCGAGGAGTCAGCGTCATGCTGTCCTGCTCCGCCGTCACTCGCCCGCGAGCGTCACGATTCGCGCGAGTGCGGTGTCGACACCGGCCGCGTCGACACCCGAACCCTGGGCGAGGTCGGGTTTGCCGCCACCGCGACCGCCGACCAGTGGTGCGACCTCCTTGACCAGATCGCCTGCCCGCACGCCCTTCTCACGTGCGGCCTCGTTGGTCGCGACCACGAAGGGCAGCTTCTCACCGGTCTGCGAGAACAGCGCGACCACTGCGGGATCGGCGCCGGCGCGAGCGCGCAAATCGGTTGCCAGCGAACGCAGTTCACCGCCATCGAGTCCGTCTGCCACCCGCCCGCCGATCACCCGGATGTCACCGGCACGCACCGCGGAGTCCAGCAACCCCGACGCCGACGCGCGGGCCTGTTCGGCCTTGAGCTTCTCGAGCTGCTTCTCCGCATCGCGCAGCCGCGTGACCAGATTCTCCACCCGGTCGGGCACCTGCTCGGACGGCACCTTCAGCGATGACGCCAGTCCGGCGAGCAGCGCCCGCTCTCGTGAGAGGTACGTGAACGAGTCCATACCCACATAGGCCTCGACACGACGCACGCCCGAGCCGACCGAGGACTCGCCGAGGATCGTGATCGGGCCGATCTGCGCCGAGGAGCCGACATGCGTTCCGCCGCACAGCTCCATGGAGAACGGTCCACCGATCTCCACCACGCGCACCACGTCGCCGTAGTTCTCCCCGAACAGCGCGAGCGCACCCATCGCCTTGGCCTCGTCGAGCCCGGTTTCGAAGGTGTGCACGGGATAGTTGGTCTCGACGGCGCTGTTGGCGATCTGCTCGATCTGTGCGCGCTGGGAGTCGGTCACCGGGCCCTGGGAATGGAAGTCGAACCGCAGGTATCCGGGCCGGTTGAGTGAACCCGCCTGCGTAGCACCGGGTCCGAGCACCTCGCGCAGCGCGGCGTGCACCATGTGGGTTCCCGAATGCCCCTGGGTCGCGCCGTGACGCCACGACTGGTCGACCTGGGCCAGCACGTCGGCGCCTTCGGAGACCTCACCGGCGTCGACCCGAACGCGGTGGCGCCACACCGACTTTCCCACCTTCTGCACGTCGGTCACCGTCAGCTTGACGCCGTCAGCGCTGGTGATCACGCCACGGTCGGCGATCTGGCCACCCGATTCTGCGTACAGCGGTGTGCGGTCGAGGATCACCTCGATCTCGTCGCCGGGGTGGGCGACCTGGATCCGCTCACCAGCCGACACCAAGCCGAGAACCTTTGCCTCCGAGGCGAGTTCGGTGTAACCGGTGAACTCTGTGGGGCCGCGGTCGAGGAAGTCGCGGTAGACGCTCATGTCGGCGTGACCGTGTTTGCGTGCGGTGGCGTCGGCCTTGGCCCGGGAGCGCTGCTCGGCCATGAGTTCGGTGAACCCGGCCTGGTCGACACTGAGCCCGGCCTCTGCCGCCATCTCGAGGGTCAGGTCGATCGGGAAGCCGTAGGTGTCGTGCAGTGTGAACGCGTCGGAGCCGGTGATCTGGCTGCTGCCACGCGATTTCGTCGCCTCTGCCGCGTCGTCGAACAACTTCGAGCCGGCCGAGAGAGTCTTGAGGAAGGCGTCTTCCTCACCGACGGCGACCGCGCGGATCTCGTCGGCCTGCTCGGCGAGATAGGGGTAACTGGGCGACATGGTCTCGATGACCTTGTCGACGAAGGCAGCCATGGTGGGTCCGGTCGCCCCGAGCAGTCGCGCCGAGCGCACGATCCGGCGCAGCAGACGACGCAGCACATAGCCACGGCCGTCGTTGCTGGGCAGCACGCCGTCGGCGATGAGCATCACGGCGGTACGCGCATGGTCGGCGATCACGCGGAAACGCACGTCGTCGTCGGCGGAATTCGGCGCCCCGTAGGTCTTGCCGGTGAGCCGCTCGGCGGTGTCGATCACCGGCTTGAGCAGATCTGTCTCGTAGACGTTGTCGACGTTCTGCAGCAGGCAGGCGACGCGTTCGATACCCATGCCGGTGTCGATGTTCTTCTTGGGCAGCGGCCCGAGGATCTCGTAGTCCTCCTTGGCACCGCCCTCGCCGCGCTGATTCTGCATGAACACGAGATTCCAGATCTCGATGTAGCGGTCCTCGTCGGCCTCCGGGCCGCCCTCACGACCGTAATCGGGGCCGCGGTCGTAGAAGATCTCCGAACACGGACCGCACGGACCCGGTACACCCATCGACCAGTAGTTGTCCTTCATGCCACGGCGCTGGATACGTTCGGCGGGCACGCCGATCTCGTCGCGCCAGATCCCGAAGGCCTCGTCGTCGTCGAGGTACACCGTCGGCCACAACTTCTGCGGATCGATGCCGTAGCCGCCGTCGTCGACCGACTTAGTCAGCAGATCCCAGGCGAAGTGAATGGCTTCGCGCTTGAAGTAGTCGCCGAAGGAGAAGTTGCCCGCCATCTGGAAGAACGTGTTGTGACGGGTGGTGATGCCCACCTCCTCGATGTCGAGGGTGCGGACACACTTCTGCACGCTGGTGGCGCGTGAGAAGGGCGGCGTCTGCTCGCCGAGGAAGTACGGCTTGAACGGCACCATGCCCGCGTTCACGAACAGCAGATTCGGATCGTCGAGGATCAACGATGCGCTGGGCACCTCGGTATGCCCTGCCGCGATGAAGTGGTCGAGGAACCGCTTCCTGATCTCGTGCGTCTGCACCGTGACCTGCCTGCCTGTCGCCGTGGTGGGCGCACGACAAAGCACGCCCTGATGAACTCAAGAACGTCGTCAACCCTACCCGCACCCGCCCCTGCGCCCGGTCCCCGCCGTCGGTCGTGTCCGGCGGCGATCGGTACTGGTCAGCCTGTCACCGACGGGAGCAGGAACAATCCGGGCCGACGTCGCACCATGGAGTCATGTCCTTCTCGACCGCTTCCGAGACCGCCTCCCCGACCGCTGCGGATGCCCTCGGCGACTTCCTCCGTTCCCGGCGTGCGGCAGTGGCCCCCGCCGAACGCGGCATCGTGAGGGCCAACCATCGCCGGGTGCCCGGTGTGCGCCGAGACATCCTCGGCCTTCTCGACGCGATGCCGGATGTGGCGTCGGCAATGTGGTCGGTGGCCGGGCCGCCGATCAAGACCTGACGATGACGCTGCGGGTGCTCTCGGTGGGCATGCTCCGGCGAGTCAGAGTCGCGATGAACCGGACTTACGATGGACCCAGCCCGACGAACACCTGCACCGCTGAACACCTGCACCGCTGAACCGAGAACACGCCACGCCGTGTGGATGTGCGCTGCGATCGGCGTGCTGTGGCGAGGCGCGCGGTCAGCGGCGACCGGTGAGCCCGCGGACGATCGCGCGAAGCCTCGGTAGCCGGGTCGACAGTTCGCGCTCGACACCGCGGCCGGTCGGTTCGTAATAGTCGACGCCGACGAGTTCGTCGGGTGGATACTGTTGCCGCACAACACCGTCGGGATCATCATGCGGATAGCGGTAGCCCACCGCGTTGCCGAGCTTCTTCGCGCCCGCATAGTGACCGTCGCGCAGATGTGCGGGCACGGCGCCCGCCTTCCCCGCCTGGACGTCGGCGATCGCCGCGCCGATCGACGACACCACCCCCGCCGACTTCGGGGCCGATGCCAGATGGATAGTCGCTTGCGCGAGTGCGAGTTTGGCCTCGGGCATGCCGACCATGTTGACCACATGCGCGGCGGCGACCGCGGTCTGCAGCGCGGTCGGATCAGCCATGCCGATGTCCTCACTCGCGTGGATCATCAGCCGCCGTGCGATGAAGCGCGGATCCTCACCGGCGACGATCATCCGAGCCAGGTAATGCAGCGCGGCATCGACATCGGATCCGCGGATCGACTTGATGAATGCGCTGGTGACGTCGTAGTGCTGGTCGCCGTCGCGGTCGTAGCGCACCGCCGCCCGGTCGATCGCCGACTCGACGTCGGCGAGCATGATCACAGGCCGGATCGTGTCGTCGGAATCGTCTGTGCCCCCCGAGGAATCGGCGGAATCCGTGGAGCCGGCGGTCTGGCGACCAGTGGCCACCTGGGCGGCGGCCTCCAGCGCGGTCAACGCCCGGCGCGCGTCACCGCCGGCCACTGCGACCAGATGCGTCATCGCGGCGTCGTCGATGTCGACAGCCGCACCGAGCCCGCGCGGGTCGGCCAGGGCCCGGCGCAGCAACTCGACGATCGAGTCGTCGCCGAGTGAGCGCAGCTGCAGTACCAGCGACCGTGACAAGAGAGGGGCCACCACGGAGAACGACGGGTTCTCGGTGGTCGCCGCGACCAGCAGCACGATCCGGTTCTCGACCGCGTCGAGCAGCGCATCCTGCTGGGTCTTGGAGAAGCGGTGGATCTCGTCGATGAACAGCACGGTCTGTCTGCCGTTGGCCAGCCGCCGACGCGCAGTGTCGATGACCGCACGCACCTCCTTGACGCCCGACGAGAGTGCGGACAACGCCTCGAAGGTGCCCCCGGTGGCCGCCGAGATGAGCGAGGCCATCGTGGTCTTGCCGGTTCCCGGCGGACCGTAGAGCAGCACCGAGGACACCCCGGACCCGTCGATGAGCCGCCGCAGCGGCGACCCGGCTCCCAGCAGGTGATCCTGGCCGACGATCTCGTCGAGGCTGCGCGGACGCATCCGCACCGCCAGCGGGGCGTCGGGGCGCTGCGGTTCGGCGCGCATCGCCTCGGCGGCTCGCGAGTCCTCGTCGGTGTCGGCGGGTCTGATGTCGAACAGTGAGTCCGCGGGATCCTGCGGACCGGTCGCCATCATCGCCGGTGGGTCAGCGCAACCACGCCGACTCGAGAGCGCCCGCGACGTCGTCGGCGTGTGCTGCCACGTCCGCGCGACCGGCCAGGATCGCGGCCTCGCGCAGATCGCGCCAGCGACCGACGACCTGTCGTGCGGAGGTGGTGTGCAGCGCCAGCCCGTGCGACATCGTCTCCTCGGCGAGCTGGTCGGCGGTCGCGGCCGCGTCGGTCGCCGATTCACCGGTTCCCGGGGTCTCCACCGGCAGCATCCACACCGTCGACAGCCACACCCAGATGGCGCGGGCGGTGAGCACGCGGCGGTGCAACTCGGCATCGCGCTGCAGCGCCGGCCAGATCGCGCGCACCTCCGACCGCCAGGCCTCGATGAGCGCCGCCTCCAGGTTGCCGCGATCGACCGCGCGCGCCGAGGACAGGTGCGGGCCGAGGGTGACCAGTGCGTAGGCGACGTCGAGGGACGGGTCGCGGAAACCGCCCCACTCGTAGTCCATGAACTGCACGCCGTCGGCGTTGATCATGATGTTCTCCGGGCCGACGTCAGACGGGCTGAACGCCCGATGATCGCCGTCGGTGAACAGTGCACATGCTTCGTCGAGCAGGTCGACGATCACCTGCGGCGCGGCCGAGGACAGGTATTCGTCGAAGACCTGACCGCACACGTCGACCGCCGAGCGCGCCTGATGTGCCAGCACGTCGGTGGTGTCGCGGCCGCTGTTCTGCCGCAGCAGCGCGGCGAAGTCTCCCTCGCCGCCCAGCGTCGCGGCATGCATACGCCCCAGGGCCTGACCCCACGCGCTGACGGCATGTTCGGTTGCCGATCGGTCAGCGCTGCCGAGCAGGTCGGTCATCGATCGTCCGGTACCCAGATCCGACAGGACGATCACGCGTTCGGCGGCGTCGTAGGCGATCAGATGCGGCCCCGGACGCGACGCGATGGGCAGCGCCGTGGCGTATTTGTAGGAGGCCAGTTCGCGGGCGAAGGACAGGTCGTCGTAGGCGCGGCCGGCGGCGGATTCGCGGGTCTGGGCCGCCCCCGGCAGATCGTCCGACGACGGCAGCACCTTGATCACCAGGGAGCGGTCCTGGGAGATCGGATTCTGGGGTGCGCGGACCCGCACGACCTCGGTACGACCACTTCCGCCCAGGTCAACCGGGTCGGCCAGGGTCACGGTGATTCCGGCGCGAGCAGACAGGACACGCTCGGCGATCCGTACCGCCGCAGCCATTCGATCCGCACTCGACGCACGAGGATCGGTTATGACGGTCATCGCGTGATGACAACTCCCTCACAGAATTCTCGGTCCGACGAACTGCCGGACCACGGGATCAAACCTACCGAAGATGACCGACACTGTGGTCGATCTCGTTGGGGTCGTTTCCGGTTCGATCTGCCCCGTGTTTCTGACCGGACAGCTGTACGAATCGAGCGTTCTCGTCGGTGCGCTGGGCGAACTCACCGTTGCCGGTGGGATCGATGGGTGCCACGTCCACCGACACATCGATCTTGCTGCTGGCCGCATCGGTGTAGATCACGCCGCGCAGCGGCGGCACGTCGTCGTAGTCGCGCCCCCAGGCGACAGTGACATGTCGCTCGTCGACCAGTTTGTCATTCGTCGGGTCGAATGCCAGCCACGCCCCGCCGGGGATGCGCACCGCTGCCCACGCATGACTTGCGTCGGCGCCGACGATCCGCTCGGAGCCCGGCGGCGGGTCGGTGGCCAGATAGCCCGACACGTACCGCGCGGCGAGTCCCTGCGAGCGCAGACAGGCGATGGCCACCCGCGCGAAGTCCTGGCACACGCCCTCGCGCCTGCGCATCACCGTCTCCACGCGGGTGCTGATGGCCGTGGATCCGGACCGATAGGTGAACTCGCGGTAGATGCGCGAGGTGAGGTTGCCGACGGCTTCCAGCAGCGAGATGCCGGGGACGAAGATCTCGGCGGCGTAGTCCGACACCGTCGGCGTGATCTCCGGAGGGGTGAGGTCGAGCGCGAACTCGACCGCACGCGGGTCGTTCGCGAGGTCGTCGCGAGCGGACTCCCACCGTGCCAGCAGTCCCGGATTCGTCAGATCCGATCGCCGGGGCGGGTCCACGTCGACCACCGAATGCCCGGTGACCACCAGCTCGCGGTGGGAGCTGCGGACGTGGAAATAGGTGTCGCGGTTGCCGTAGGCGTCGACACCGCTCGATCGGTCGGCCGCCTCCGGGGCGATGTCGACGCCGTCGTCGAGAACGCGCTGGCCGACGGTGTCGCGAGGGGTCAGATAGCACCGGCCATACGACGAGCTCACCACGTCGTCGTAGGTGTAGCGCGTGGTGTGGGTGACCCGGTAGCGGCGGGTGGTGGCGTCGCCGGCGTTGCGATAGGCGCGCGACACTGGGCCCGGTTCGGTGAACACCGCGTGATCGTCGCTCATGGCAGCTCCTCGATCCCGGCGCCCCACAGCGGCTGCAGCGCCGTCGGCGAGGCGAACCGCGTGCGTTCGATGAGGCTCGACAGCGCCACCAGTCCCGCACTGATCGTGGTCATCAGGGTGGCGAGTTCCACTCGCCGGCCATCGGCGGAGACCGACACCAGATCGGCGGTGTCGACTCGGCGCAGCTCGGCGATGAGATCGTCGACCTCACGTTCGGCCGACGCCGAGCGGATCTCGTCGGGCAGCGCGGTCAGGTCGCGTCGCAGCGCCGTGAGCGCGAAGATCATCGACCGCGGATTGGACTCGTCGAACATCATCAGCGTCAGCACCGCCGCGAGCTGGATCACCCCGCGGGTGCGACGACGGTAGATCACGCTGGACTCGTTGGCGATGAGGTAGGCCTCCAGCAACCCCTGCTCGGTCTCCGGGTCGTGCGCGGTGACCAGCACCGCCGCCGACAGACCCGCGAGCAGGATGCCGCGTTCGATACGTCTGCCCGCATCCATCATCAGCCAGCCGGGATCGTGGACCATCGACTCGGCCTGCACACCGGTCAGCGCGAGCAGTCCGTGCATGATCCGCGCATGCGCGACGATCAGATCCGCGCCCGGGTCCGCGGCGTCGCCGACGGAACCGATGGTGTCAGCGGCGTCGGCATGCAGACCGGCCAGCGGATCCGGTACCACCGGCTCGCCGTCGGTCTCCACCGACGCCGGCCGGATCGAACGCTGCCGCGGATCGGGAGCCAGATCGACCAGCGCCTGTTCGATCGAGCCCAGGATCATCCACGTGCTCGTCGACATCTGGTCACGCTCGGCACGGGCCGCCGCGATCAGCCGATCCACCGCATGCGCCACGGTGCCCGGGTAGTGGCGCGCCACCGTCATCGCGACCAGCGCGTCGATCGCGGCGTCGGTCTCACCGGGCCCGGGCATCCGCTCGGTGTCGACATCGGCGAGAAGCGAGGTGGTGGTGGTGGTCTCGGCGACGGCGCGCAGGAACACCCCGACCGCGGCGGTGCCGCTCATCCAGGGCCGGTACCGCATCGCGTGGTAGCGCTCGCGGGCCACCGACAGCATGCGGGTGGTCGACTCGGCGCGTTCGCCGTAGCGGCCGAACCAGAACATGTCCGACAGCACGCGCGGCGGTGCGCCGGCCAGCGATCCGGCCGAGAGTACTTGTGCACGTTGGGTATCGGACAACGCATCGACCTCGTCGGCAGGCAATTCGCCGGAGGGGACGCGTGACTGGTGGCCGGATTCGATCGTGGTGACCCACACGTCCTTCGACGCAGTCGAGCCCAGCGCGGACCCGGCCGGCCCGTCGAGCAGAACCGCCCCCAGCCCGCCGGGCATCAGCGAGTAGCCACTGCCGTGGGCGACGGCGAAGGTGCGCAGCGACGTGGGCGCCGGGCGCAGGATGTCGGCACCGATACGGCGGGCCGACGGGGTGACCGAGGGTGCCTGCGAGAAGTTCTCCAGGGTGCGCGCCACCCACTGCCACGGCTGCGCCTCGATTCGCCTGCGCAGCTCGTCGAGGCCGTCGGAGCCGAGGAACGGCCCGATCAGCTGTTCGCCGGTGTGGAAGTTGTCGATCAGCAGGTCGCCGAGTTCCGCGGTGATCTTGGTGCGCGCGAGTTCGTCGCCCGCCCACAGCGTGGGCACCGACGGCAGGATGAGGTCGGCATCGAGCAGGTCGCGGGCGAGGTCGCCGAGCACGACGTGCAACGCCGGATTCTCCAGCACGCCGCTGCCGAGGGTGTTGACCACCGACACCTGACCGCGCGAGATGGCCTCGACCAGCCCCGCCACACCCAGCCGCGAATCGGTCCGCAGATCCAGCGGATCGCAGTAGGCCGCGTCGACGCGGCGCAGCAGCACGTCGACGCGTTTGAACCGGCCGAGAGAGCGCATGTAGAGCGCTCCGTCACGCACCACGAGATCGCCGGCCTCCACGAGCGGATAGCCGAGGTTGGAGGCGAGATAGGCCTGGTCGAAGGCGGTCTCGGACAGACTTCCCGGACTCAGTACCGCGACCGTCGGTGTGCTGACGCCGCTGGGCGCGGAGTCGGTGAGCGCCAATCGCAACGTCTGGGCAAAAGTGGTGATGGGCCGCGGGCCGCAGTGCTGGAACACCCGCGGCACCGCCCGCGACATCAGTTTGCGGTCGGCCATCGCATAGCCGATACCCGAAGGCGCCTGCGTCTTGTCGCCGAAGACCATGAACCGGCCGTCGGGTCCACGCCCGAGGTCGGCGGCGTGCAGGAACAGCGACCGGCCGGCGATCCCGAGACGCGCGACCTTGCGGATGTAGCCCGGGTGACCGAACACCAGCTCCGGCGGCAGCTTCCCCCGGCCGATCGTCGCCTGGTCGCCGTAGATGTCGGCCAGCAGTGCGTCGAGGAGTTCGGCACGCTGGGTCAGACCTGATTCCAGGGCCGCCCACTCGTGGCCGTCGATGACCAGCGGGACCGAATCCAGCTCCCACTGGCGCGCGACCGTCGTGTCGCCCTGCACCGTGTTGTAGGTGACACCGTCGTCGCGCAGCAGCGCCGACAGCCGCCGCGCAGAGCGTGCCAATCCCTCGTCGCCGCGCACCGACACGTCTCCGACGTACTCTGCCCAGGCAGCACGGATGGTCCCGTCGTCGGCCATCAGCTCGTCGACACGAGCGGGCCCGTCGAGGGCCACCGTGTTGCGTTGCGCGAGATACCGGTCGAACACCTCACCGGCACCGGTGGTGCTCACGGACGTCAACAGATCCTCACATCTCGCCACGGGCCGTCGCGGCCGCGCGGCAGGTCACTGCAGTACTGTACGTGCCCGCCGCAGGTCGAGGATCATCGGTACCGACGAGTCCACGGCCATACGGGCACGGTGTTCGCGCAACAGTCCGATGTCCACCGGACCTGCGGTGTGACCGGACGCCTCGAAGCGGCCGTTGCGTCGCGATTCGGCCTCCACCGCGTTGACCGGTGGCTTGTCGTAGGCACGGCCGCCCGGGTGCACCGAATGGTAGGTCGCCCCGCCCACCGAGCGGCCGGTGTGGGTGTCGATCAGATCGAATACCAGCGGGGTGTCGACGGTGATCGTCGGGTGTAGTGCGCTCGGCGGCTGCCAGGCACGGAACCGGATGCCGGCGACGGTCTCCCCCGGCCGGTCGGTCGCGACCAGCGGCACCGGGAAACCGTTGCAGGTGAGCACATATCGGTCGTCGGTGCCGCCGAGGACACGGACCTGCACTCGTTCGACCGACGAGTCGACGTACCGCGCGGTGCCCCCACCGGTGGCCTCCTCGCCGAGCACATTCCACGGTTCGATGGCCCCGCGCAGCTCGATCTCGACATTGCGGATCGCCACGGTACCCAGCCGCGGGAACCGGAACTCGGTGAACGGGTCGAGCCAGGCGGTGTCGAAGTCCAGGCCCGCCTCGCGCAGGTCGGCTGCGACCGCGGCGATGTCGGCGATCACGTAGTACGGCAACAGGTGTCGGCCGTGCAGGTCGGCGCCCCAGCGCAACAGCGGCGCTCGGTAGGGCTGATCCCAGAACCAGGCGACCAGGGAGCGGACGAGCAGCGACTGCACCATCGCCATGCGGTGGTGCGGTGGCATCTCGAAGCCGCGCAGTTCCAGGATGCCCAGCCGTCCGGTGGCCGAATCGGGGCTGTAGAGCTTGTCGATGCAGAACTCGGCGCGGTGGGTGTTGCCGGTGATGTCGGTGAGCAGATGACGCAGCGCGCGGTCGGTCACCCACGGCAGGTGGTAGCCGGTCGCGCCCGCACCGATCTCCTTCTCGATGCGGTCGATCTCGGCGAAGGCGATCTCCATTTCGTAGATCGCACTCTCACGTCCCTCGTCGGCGCGCGGCGCCTGTGAAGTGGTGCCGATGAACCTTCCGGAGAACAGGTACGACAGGGCCGGATGACGCTGCCAGTAGGTGAGCATCGAGACCAGCAGATCGGGTCGGCGCAGCATCGGCGACTCGACGGGACTGGCGCCGCCGAGGGTGATGTGGTTGCCGCCACCGGTACCGCCGTGGCTGCCGTCGAGATCGAACGCCTCTGTGCCCAGGCGGGATTGGCGTGCCTCGTCGTAGAGCGTCTCCAGCTGTTCGGACTGTTCGGCGAACGATGCGGTGGGATAGATGTTGACCTCGATCACGCCAGGGTCGGGTGTGATCCTCATCGAGGTGATCCGCGGGTCGTGCGGGGGCGCATACCCCTCGAGTACCACAGGGGTGCCCAGTTCGTCGGCCGTCCGCTCGACCAGTGCGACGAGCTCGACGAAATCCTCGGCGCGTTCGGTGGGCGGGAGGAAGACATAGAGCACGCCGGCGCGCTGCTCGGCGACCAGTGCGGTCCGCGCGACACCGTTCACCAGACGTGCGGTCGGTGCGAAGACCTCGACCGTCGGACCACCGTGCGCCGTCGAGGATCCGGCATCGGCCGACGCACCGGAATCGGCATCGGAATCGGCGGAATCGGTCTCGGCAGCATCGGTCTCGGCGTCCGCTTCCGTGTCGCCGTCCTGCGCAGCGTCGGCATCCCCGGCACCGGCCTTCCTGCGCGCTGTCGCCCGTGCCGCCCGTTCGGCCGCCTCCATCGCCGCACGCTGTTCGGGGGTGTACCAGACCGTCTCCATCGACGGACCCACGGTCGTGGAGCTACCCAACATGTCTGCGCGTGTGGAGTCGTCGAGCAGTCCCGCACCGTCGATGGCCCGCACGGTCGTCCTCGGATACGTCGTCCTCGGATGCGTCGTCCTCAGATGCGTCGTCCTCGGCGAGGTCGTCGGCCACCTCGTCGAGGTCCGCGTCCGCCTCGTCGTCGAGGCCGCCACGCAGGTCGTCCTCGGTCGGTGGCGGCGCGAAGTCAGGAAGCTCACCGAGCGGCGGCAGCGGATCGAAGTGCACCGCTGTCGGGTCGGCCGGGATGAACTGTGGTGCACCCTGCCAGAACAGCGAGTCCAGCGGAAGTCGCAGTCCCGCAGGCGAATTGCCCGGGGTCAGCACGAGACGGCCACGTCGGGTGGTCCACAGGGCACTCTCCCACGACACCCCGTCGGCCGCCCGCGACAGCGGCATCACATATGCCGTGGGCGTCGACACCGACGAGTCGAGTTCGTCGAGCAGTGCCTGGCGGCGATCCGGCGAGTCGACGTCGGGGGTCAGATCCTTGTCGGTGGCCTCGAGCGCCGCGGCCTCCTTGAGCGGCGGCTGCCCGGGCGGCAGGCGCACCAGTTCGGCCAGCCGCAGCAGCGGGTCCTCGTAGGCGGGCATCACCTGCGAATCGGGCAGCGACAGTCGCCGGGCCATGGTGGCGATGAACTCCTTGGCGGCCACGGCCGCCGACGGATCGACCGGACCGAGTCCGCCCGGCGACTGCCAGTCGATGGTGGCCTGGGCTGCCTCGCGGTCACGCCACGGATCGTCGATGAGATCCTCGTTGCGCCACAGCGCTTTCCCGTCTTTGCGCCACAACAGGTCGATCTGCCAGCGCGGGAGCGGCTCGCCCGGATACCACTTGCCCTGACCCCGGCGGATCACTCCCGAGGGCGCCCACACCTTCTTGAGCCGGCCGGTGAGCACCGACGCCAGCTCACGCTTGTGCGGGCCGTCGGCGTCGGTGGTCCACTCCGGGTCGGTCTGGTTGTCGATGGAGACGAAGGTGGGTTCGCCGCCCATCGTCAGACGCGTATCCCCCTCGGCCATGAGCACATCGACCGTTCGTCCCAGATCGCAGATCTTGTCCCACTGGTCGCCGGTGTAGGGCAGGGTGACCCGAGGGTCCTCGTGGAAGCGGGTCACCTCGTTGGAGAAGTCCATCACCGCGTGGCACTTCTCGGTGGCGCCGGTGATCGGCGCCGCCGCGGCGGGATGCGGGGTGGCGGCCAGCGGGATGTGTCCCTCGCCGGCGAACAGGCCCGACGTGGGATCCATACCCACCCACCCTGCGCCGGGCAGGTACACCTCGGTCCACGCGTGCAGGTCGGTGAAGTCTGCGTCGGGGCCCGACGGCCCGTCGAGTGCCTTCACATCGGAGGTGAGCTGCACCAGGTATCCGGACACGAAGCGGGCCGCCAGCCCCAGCCGCCTCAGGATCGACACCAGCAGCCAGGCCGAGTCACGACACGACCCGATCGCCTTGGCCAGGGTCTCCTGCGGGGTCTGCACACCGGCCTCCAGGCGCACGGTGTAGTCGACGTCCTCACGGATGGACTGGTTGAGCTCCACGAGGTAGTCGATGATGCGGATGGTGCCGCGTGGCCGGTGACGCTCGACCCACGCCGAGACCAGCGGTTCGTCCGGTGCGCCGATCGGTTCGAGATAGGCCTCCAGATCGCGGCGCAGTTCCGGCGGGTAGGCGAATCCGTAGTTCTCCGCCCAGTCCTCGATGAAGAAGTCGAACGGATTGATCGCCGTCAGGTCGGCGACCAGCGACACCGTGAAGCCCAGCGAGGTGGTCCGCTCGGGAAACACCAGCCGCGCTTGATAATTGGCGAAGGCATCCTGTTGCCAGTTGAGGAAGTGCTCGGCCGGGTCGACGGTGAGCGAATAGGCCTCGATCGGTGTGCGTGAATGCGGGGCGGGCCGCAACCGGAGCACGTGCGGGAAGACCTTGACAGGTCGGTCGAACACATAACTGGTGCGGTGCTCGATTGCCACCTTGATGGTCACGGACCACTCCCTCCACTTCGCCCGGAAATCGCCGGATGCGGCAGATCAAAATCACATCACAGAACACCGTCACTCGCCCGCTCGGCGGCTGTGATCCGACCCGACCGCGCCGCCGGACGCGCGTGCGGTGGCCGTCGAGGTCCGGCGACCGTGTCAGGCTCCGGTGCGCGGCGAGACGACCCCGGAGACGACTCACCGCCGACACGCGGGCGCGGTCGGCGGTGAGTGTCAGGGTGTCCTCAGGATTCGGTCGACGTCGCCGCCGTGGCGTCGGCGGCCGGCGTCTCGGGTCCACGCGGCTTGGGTTTGGCGTCGATCCCCGACTCCTTGCGCTGTTCGGCGGTGATCGGGGCGGGCGCCTCGGTCAGCGGATCGATACCACCACCGGACTTCGGGAAGGCGATGACCTCACGGATGGAGGTCTCGCCCGCCAGCAGCGCCGTCACGCGGTCCCAGCCGAAGGCGATACCGCCGTGCGGCGGTGCGCCGTAGGCGAATGCGTCGAGCAGGAAGCCGAACTTCTCCTGCGCCTGCTCCTCGTCGATCCCCATGATCGCGAAGACCCGCTCCTGGATGTCGCGGCGATGGATACGGATCGAGCCACCGCCGATCTCGTTGCCGTTGCAGACGATGTCGTAGGCATAGGCCAGCGCCGATCCCGGATCGGACTCGAGGGTGTCGAGTGACTCGGGCTTGGGCGAGGTGAAGGCGTGATGCACGGCGGTCCAGGCACCGTCACCGACGGCCACGTCGCCCGAGGCGGTCGCATCGTCGGCCGGCTCGAACAACGGCGCGTCGACGACCCAGGTGAACGCCCAGTCACCGTCCTTGATCAATCCCTGCCGTTGCGCGATCTCACCGCGGGCGGCACCGAGCAGGGCCCGACTCGCCTTGACCGGGCCGGCGGCGAAGAACACGCAATCGCCGGGCGCGGCGCCCACGAAGTCGGCCAGTCCGTCACGTTCGGCATCCGACAGATTCTTGGCGACCGGGCCGCTGAGCGTCCCGTCCTCGCCGACCAGCACATAGGCCAGCCCCTTGGCGCCACGCTGTTTGGCCCACTCCTGCCAGGCGTCGAGGGTGCGCCGGGGCTGAGAGGCGCCGCCGGGCATCACCACGGCACCGACATAGGGCGCCTTGAACACGCGGAACGGCGTGTCGGAGAAGTAGTCGGTGCATTCGACCAGCTCGATCCCGAACCGCAGATCCGGCTTGTCCGAACCGAATCGGCGCATCGCGTCGGCATAGGTCATCCGCTGGATCGGAGTGGGGATCTCCACGCCGATCAGACGCCACAGGGCCACCAGGATCTCCTCGGCCAGCGCGATGACGTCGTTCTCGTCGACGAAACTCATCTCGATGTCGAGCTGGGTGAACTCGGGCTGGCGATCGGCGCGGAAATCCTCGTCTCGGTAGGCGCGGGCGATCTGGTAGTACCGCTCCATCCCGGCCACCATCAGCAGCTGCTTGAACAGCTGCGGGCTCTGGGGCAGCGCGTAGAAGGTCCCCGGCTGCAGGCGGGCGGGCACCAGGAAGTCACGGGCACCCTCGGGTGTGGAGCGGGTGAGGGTGGGCGTCTCGATCTCGACGAAGTCGTGGGCGGCCAGAACACCGCGCGCCGCGGCGTTGACCTTCGACCGCAACCGGATCGCCGCAGCCGGCTTGTCGCGGCGCAGATCGAGGTAGCGGTACTTGAGGCGGGTCTCCTCCCCGGCGGTCTCGTCGAGCTGGAAAGGCAGCGGGGCGGACTCGTTGAGCACCACCAGGTCGGTGACGTTGATCTCCACGTCCCCGGAGTCCAGGTTCGGGTTCTCACTGCCCGCCGGACGCTCCTCGACGACACCGGTCACCTGGATGCAGTACTCCGAGCGCAGTCGGTGGGCCTGTTCGGCGACCTTCTCGTCGCGGAAGACCACCTGCACGATGCCGGAGCTGTCGCGCAGATCGACGAAGATCACCCCGCCGTGATCTCGCCGCCGCGCCACCCATCCGGCGACGGTGACGACATCGGAAGCGTTCTGCTTCCGCAGCGATCCAGCAAAGTTCGTGCGCAGCACCGGGTAAATCCTCTCCACCTCGGGGTGCAACTACCCCGCGGGCATGGTCGACACGTCGGCGACCTCTCCGACGTCGACGTGTCAGCAATACAGAATGGTCACGGCACATCCTACGGAGTGCGGCATAGTGTGATCCGTCACCGGTCCGGGTGTCGCCGGGTGACCTGACCGTGGCGAACCCCATCGGCGAACTCGACCAAGGAGCAGTGATGACCTTCAGGGGTAGCGGTGGCCTCGACAGCTCCGGGGTGTCCGGGGGCGGCGGAGGCGGCGGCCGGCTTGCCATCGGCGGCGGTGCCGGCCTGATCATCACGGTGGTCGCGCTGCTGTTCGGCATCAATCCGGGTGACCTGATGGGGGGCGGATCGGGATCGGGGTCGAGCCTGAGCCAGTCGGGGTACGGCAGCAACGACGCCGAGATCCAGGACCACATCCAGAGCTGCACCATCGAGAAGGCCAACAGCGACACCATCTGCCGCATCGTGGCCACCACCAACAGCCTGAACAAGGTGTGGCCCACTCTCGTGAAGGGCTACACACCTCCCAAGACGGTCATCTTCTCTGGCCAGGTGAACACCAACGGCTGCGGTTCGGCGACGTCGGCGATGGGTCCGTTCTACTGCCCGGCCGACCAGACCGCCTATTTCGATCCGTCCTTCTTCGACGAGCTCCACGATCAGCTCGGTGGCAGCAACGGCCCTCTCGCGCAGGAATACGTGGTCGCCCACGAATACGGCCATCACGTGCAGAATCTGCTCGGCACCAACCGCAAGGCCGACTCGATGGGCTCCCAGGGCGCCAAGTCGGGATCGGTACGACTGGAGCTGCAGGCCGACTGCTATGCCGGCGTGTGGGCCTACCACGCCGACAAGGGTTCTGACGCCATGCTCGAACCCATCACGCCCGACCAGATCTCCCAGGTGATCCAGACCGCCCAGGCCATCGGCGACGACAAACTGTCGGGACCGAACTCGGAAGGCTGGACACACGGTTCGTCGGCGCAACGCGTGCGGTGGTTCGAGAACGGTTACGCCGGCGGCGACCCGGCCGCATGTGACACGTTCTCCACGAACAACCTCTGACCTCCGGTTCTCCCATCGCGCCGCCCCTCGACGAACCCGTCGATGCGACGGTGGCGCGGTCGATGTGACGATGGAGGGATGAGCACCGCGTCGAATCCCGATCAGAACCCGAATCCCGACACCGGACGCAGCGAGGGCCGACACCGCCGCGGCGACAGCTCATCGGACACCCCCGGCAGTCGTAACTCGGCGATCGATGAGATCGCCGATGCCTACCTCGAGCGGATCGCTGCGGCCGACCCGATCACCGGCACCCACCTCGGCGTGGGCGATCACGACCACCTGCTCACCGACTTCTCCCCCGAGGCCGTCGCCGCCCGGACCGCAGACGCCCAGGCGGTCCTCGACGCGCTGAGCCGCGCGCAGATCGCCGACGACGTCGACCGCGTGACGGTCGCGACGATGAGCGATGCGCTCGGACGCCAGATCACGGTCGCGCAGGCGGGTGAGAGCGTCGGCGAGGTCAACGTGATCGAGTCGCCGCTGCAGGCCGTGCGCGACGTCTTCGACGTGATGGCCACCGGCACCGCCGACGAGCGTGCGGCTGTGCTCGCCCGCGTGCGTGCCATTCCGGGGTCGCTGGATTCGGCGATCGAGGGTCTGCGGTATCGGCTCGCCCACGGCCCCTCGATCGCACGAAGGCAGGTGGATCTGGTCGCCGAGCAGGCCGACGATGCACCGGCGGCGGTGCGACACAACATCGATCGGGCGCTGGCCGATGCCGGCAGCGACGCCTCGTCATTGTCGGCGGCGTTGGATGCCGCACATGCCGACGCGGCGGCGGCCTTCGCCCGGTACGCGCATGCTCTCCGTACCGAGGCCGCGCCGGTTGCCGCCGTCGACGACGCCGTGGGTATCGATCGCTACCGCCCGCTACTCGGGTTGTATCTGTCCGATGACATCGATCCCCTCGATGCCTACGCGTGGGGCCTGGATCACCTGGATTCCGTTGTGGCCGAACAGAAAACGCTGGCGAAGGAAGTCACCGGCAGCGACGACGTGACCGCGGCGATGGCCGCTCTCGACGCCGACGCCCGGTACACGATGACCGACAAGCACGCATTCGTGAACTGGATGCAATCGCTCGCCGATCTGGCCGTCGCCGACCTCGGGGACACCGAATTCGTGATCCCCGAACAACTCCGCCACATCGAGTGCCGACTCGCCCCGTCGAGCACCGGCGCCATCTACTACACCGCCCCGAGCGCGGATCTGACCCGGCCGGGGCGCATGTGGTGGTCGGTTCCCTCCGATCAGAACGAGTTCCACACCTGGCAGGAGACCACCACGGTGTTCCACGAAGGTGTTCCGGGGCATCACCTGCAGCTGGGCGCGGCGATGATCTCGCCGGAGCTCAACCGCTGGCGCAAACAGGCGTCGTTCACCTCCGGTCACGGCGAGGGCTGGGCGCTCTACGCCGAACGACTGATGGATGAACTCGGCCGCCTCACCGACCCGGGCGACCGGATGGGGATGCTCGACTCCCAGCGGCTCCGTGCGGTCCGCGTGATCGTCGACATCGGCGTGCACTGCCGGCTCACCGCCCCCGAGTCGGTGGGCGGTGGCATCTGGGACGCCGACAAGGCCTGGCAGTTCCTCACCGACAACGTCGCGATGAACCGCTCGACACTGCGCTTCGAACTCGATCGCTACCTGGGCTGGCCCGGCCAGGCACCGTCCTACGCACTCGGCCAGCGGGTGTGGCGCGAGGTGCGTCAGGCGTATCTGGACGCCCACCCCGGCCACACGCGCAAGGACTTCCACGCCCGCGCGCTGGCGCTGGGCGGGGTGAGCCTAGTGTCCTGAGTCATTAATTGTCATTCGGTTGATAGACTGGGGAATGGCAACCCGGGGTCCGCGAGCAGTGGATATTGTTCTGACCGATGACGAGCGCCGTGA
>NZ_BMGC01000006.1 GCF_014639795.1 Gordonia jinhuaensis
ACCGCCTCGGCAGATTGACCCCCATTGAATTCGAGACCATCATCAACCACGAGGCCCCTCAGGCCGCGTGACTAACCCTGTCACCTATCCGTGCACCAGGCCCCAGTTAGGAGTTGGAGACCCGGCTGACAGGTTTAGTCAGGTACCTCGCTACCGTCGGCATCGAGACGAACCAGCCTGAGCACGAGGTCGTGAGGTCTCGCGGTTGTGCGGATGCGGTACAGCACAAACGCGTGTTGGATCGTACGGCGCGCAATCCGCAAGTCGGTCAGGAACAGCTCCCGATTGGGAATCCGTTGGCTCACGCGCCCATGCTCGTACATCGCGTGACTGCCGATCTCAGTGGTGACCTCGTTGAGCGCCCAGGTCTTCGCGTGGCTGACACCTGAGCACAACCGCCATGCCGTCAATAGCGACTCTGGGTGCGCAGGCAGGTCGTCGACCGCCTCGATCAACTTCTCGTAGCCTCCGGCTTTAGCCGATTTGAGATCGAGGCCAAGTCTGGCTGCCGCGGAATCTGCCCACCGCTGGCGTTGCTCCTGTTCGCTAACGTCGAGAGGCGCTCCCCGGTAGGCCTTCTCTGAGTAGCGCCAGGATTCTCGATGTTGTGAGAGCAGTCTCGCGAGCCTGACATCGGCGTCTTCGGGTTGCAGTAGCCACACAGCACTGCCAGCCGATTCATACACGGCACGCAATAGTGCGAACTGAGGAACGGCCCAGTCGCCGTTCAGCATCAACAGGCTCCCAGCCTCGATGCACTCATTCGCGTGCAGAAGCAGCCGTCGAGCAACGGTGGCGGCCCAGATGTCGGGAAAGCGCGTCTCATCCTCGGCCAAGTCACTTCCGGCGTCGGCGTGGTGGCTCCAATGCTCACGCAAGAAGCTGGCGGTTTCATCGCGGCTGGCCAACTCCTTACGGATGCTGTCACTGAACTCGCGATCGTCCATGAGGACAGAGTTACCAGGTCGAGAGCGACGACAAGTCCCGTGCGTCGACTTGCGAAGCATTCAGCCCCCGCTCGCGCCTTCATCATTGAGATCATCGAGGCCGCCATCACCCGCGCGCTGGTTTCGATGGGGACACTGACGCGCTGACCGAGGTCCATCGCCGCATGCCGAAGAAGGAGTGGCGTTCAAGCCGTCTGAGCAGGCCGAGATGGACAACTCGGAGGTCTTCGTCTCGTCAGCTCGCCACGCCGTCACCAACCTCTATGGTCAGTACAACTAGGCGCGCCCAGTTTTTCTGGACCCAAGAGATCTCCGAGATGGCACAAGTATCGGTAAGCCGATTGGAACCAAGTGGTTCCGACGACATGTGAGTTGCCGCGACATCCGGCGAGGTTCCGCATTCCAGATACCACCAGGTCTCGCCTCGTCCGGTGGAAAGCAAAAAACCCGCTGTCACCAGCGGGTTTATCGTTGTGGTCCCGGCTGGGATCGAACCAGCGACCTCCCCGGTGTGAACGGGACGCTCTTCCACTGAGCCACGGGACCGCGTGCCGAAGATTTCTCGGCTCTCGCGAGGACAGACACTAACACGACATACCCTTCATTCACCAAATCCGGTCGGTGATCGCCGCGCGTTCACTTCAACCCTCACACGCGAGCACGGCACGAGCGCCGATCTGCCCGTCTGACCAGGCGATTTGGCAAGTACAGATGCGTCGGATAATGTTCTGACCCGCACCGCGAAGAACGAAATGTTCACCGCGGGGCACGCGGATGTAGCGCAGCTGGTAGCGCATCACCTTGCCAAGGTGAGGGTCGCGGGTTCGAATCCCGTCATCCGCTCGGAGCGAGAAATCGCCGTGGTGGTGTGGCCGAGTGGTGAGGCAACGGCCTGCAAAGCCGTGTACACGGGTTCGATTCCCGTCGCCACCTCCACACCCATAGGTCCGGCGCGATTAGCTCAGTGGGAGAGCGCTTCCCTGACACGGAAGAGGTCACTGGTTCAATCCCAGTATCGCGCACCAGAGTCATTGCAGGTCAGGCCCGGTTTTCACCGGGCCTTTCTTGTATCCGTGACCATTGCGTGCACCAAGCGGGACGGCGATGGCAGTGTTGCAAGCCTTCTGGTCCCGCGCCTGGTGCCGTTCAGCAGGTCACTCCTCAGGGTCGCATCTCGGGGGTCACGCGAGGATGTGAGGTCACAATGCAGCGACCAGTCGGCATTCTCCGCAGTGGCACAGCCCTTCTTCGTGATACTGAATTCATGAGGTTGAGTCCCGCACTGCTGCCGGTGGTCGGCATCACTGTGCTGGTACTCCTCCTGGCCGCGTGCGGCGGCGGCCGTGACGTCGCGAGGTCTTCGTCCTCGACCCCGGCTTCCCCTCTGGCCATGCGGCCGACCGACTCCCCCGGCCGTGCCACCCAACCGTCGCCGGGTCTCACCGACGCTCCGTCCACGCCAGCATCACCCCCGACGAACACACCGACCGACTCGACGACGGAGCCGAGCACTGCAGAACCGGTCGAGGCCGGAACTCGATGCGGCAACGCGGGGGCCACTGCGGTGATGGCCGACGGTGCAACCGCCACCTGCAGCCTGCTCGAGGGCACAGATCTCTACGTCTGGTCGCGACCCGTGGGCACGCACCCCGACAGCCCCGCGCCGCCCTCGCCCCAACCGCCGGCGACGATCCCCACGCCGACCGCTCCGGCCGTGACCGCACCGAGTGTGGGCAGCCGCTGCTTCGGATATCAGATCGGGATGGCGACCACCGATGCGTCGGGCCGGCAGGTGGTGTGCGATGACTACAGCTGGCGCGCCGGCAACGCCGAGCCTCCTACGCATCCGTGGGTCGACGACCAGGGCCGGCAGCCCCCGGGTCAGTATTCCCAGGGTCAATGGCCACAGGGGCAATGGTCACAAGAGCAATGGCAGCAGTGCATCGCCACGCATAGCATCGGCGAATGCCAGGCGAGCCTGCCTCAGCCGACGGGCTGACCTGCAGGAACAACTCGCGCGAGTGTGATTCCCGTGATAGAGTCGGATCGTTTGTGGCTCGATGCGGCTGTTTGCGCCGTGCCACGACGCCAGCCCGCACTATCCACACTGAATCTCGATGAGGAACATCGGCGTGAACGACACACTCGACCGCGACATCCTGCAGTTCACCCTTGATTGGGCCACCGCCAACGACGTGTCGGTCACCGGCACCGAGGTGGTGACCCAGCTGCTGCCCATCACCCGCCGTTACAGCGACATCGCCGAGCGTGACCAGGCGCTGCGCGAGGCGGTGCGTCGGATCGAGATCGCACGCCTGGAAGCCTCTCTCTGAGGCACTCGGCTTCTGCCCGAATCTCCGCGCGTCCCGCCGCCGGTCAGTTCAGTCGTACCCGCATCAGCTCGACGTTGTAGGTGACCCACGACGACATCGTGAAGTACAGGTCACGGCCGTTGGACCACGGGTGCATGAACCCGCCGTAGAGCTGCGGGTACTGCGCCGACGAGACCAGCGGGACCGGAGCCGACCAGACGCCCTGCGGCTCGGTGGCCTCGCGGAGCAGGATCTGACCCCGCACCACGTCGAGATAGGTCATCTGCCAACGGTGTCGGGCGGCGTCGTAGCGCACCGAGCTCTCCCCCACCGGCGCGCTGAACAATGTCTGTGCGACGTTCGGATCGGTGGCGGGGATCCAACGGCCCCCATTCCAGTACTGATATGCGGTCTTGTTCAGGACGTCGGTGTCGCGCACGCGCGCGAGAGCCACCGCTCCCAGCCTCGAGTTGGGTGTGCCGAACATGTAGACATAGCCCTCATGCGGCACCATCGCCGACACCTGGAACTTGGACAGTCCGAAGATGTTGTCCCACACCGCATACGGATCACGTACCCAGGTCGACCCACCGTCATCGGAGTAGGCGAGGCCGCCGTAGTTGGTGCGCCACACGCCACCCACCGGTCCCCAACTGCGCACCGACATGTAGCTCATGTACTGACGGTTGCCCAGCGCGAACCCCGAGGTCGGGATGGTGGTCAGCTCGATACCGTCGATCTTGCGACTCGACACCCTGCGCGGCGTGACATCGGCTGTCCTGCACCATCGTGTCGATGAACAGCCCCTTGTCGAGATCGGTGGTGCCCGAGAAGCCCAGAACGTTGCTGCGCCAGTCGGTTCCGTTGGCACCGGGCGGGGTGAAGCCCTGACCGAAGGTGTCTCCGAAAGCGACCGCGACCTTGCCCGGGGCAGCCTGCCACATGATCCCCAGATCGGTGCCGTTGATCTGCCAGCGCTTGTCGGTGCGACTGGTCGACCCGCGACCGGTCACCGTTCCCACATCCGTGAGCCCCGACACCGACGGTGCCGAGGGACGCGCCGCCTGTGGTGCCGGGGCGGTTCCCGGAGCGGCGGCGGGTGGTCGCGGCGGGAGCACCGGCGGATTCGGGTTCGGAACCGGGATCGCGATGTTGATCGGTGACGGGGTGACCTGGACCTTCGGAATCCGGATGAACGCAGATCCAGACGTGAGCGCGTTCTGAGTCGGTGTGCCGGTGATGTCGGGACACGGATCGACGCAGATGTTCGGTAGCGGCTTCTGCGACGGGATCCGCACCGGCGCAGGATCTGCGGGCGCGGGCATCGGGACGGTGAACACGTGCGGATACGGGATGCCGATGGTGATCTTCTCCGGCAGCACCGAGGATCCGGCCGACCCGGTCCCGCCGTCATCGGGTGCGGGCTTGTCGTTGACGCATCCCGAGCTCGGTAGATCCGGTGAGCCCGCGAAGGCCGGTGCGGCCACCGCCGCGCCGCCGGAGACGAGCCCCGTCGACACCACCGCGATCACACCCGTCACGACCCGGCCGCGCCGGTTGCCTGCCACCGCCACCGCCACCCGAACCTCCGAATGCATCCGCGCACGTTGCGCCGCCGCACCTACCGAACTCTGTGAAGTCGGTGTGAGTATTGCACGGTGTCAGGCGGTGAGGGAGCCGATCGGCGGTGTCGTCGCGGGCCCCAGTGCCGCTGGTCCCGGCCACCGCTCGTGACGGTCACCGCTGGTGACGGTCGTGTCCGGTCATATCGCGGCCAGTGCGGGTCGGCGCGGATCGAACAGCGCGACCGGGTGATCGGTGCGTCCGGCGGTGGCGAGGTCGGCCAGGATCTCACCGATCACCGGGACGAACTTGAAGCCGTGTCCGCTGAAACCGCAACCCACACTGACCTGTTCGTGTGCGGGGTGGGTCCCGACCACGAAATGCTCGTCGGGCGTCACCGAGTAGAGGCAGGTCTTGGCCTGCACCACCGGTCCGGTGAGATGCGGGAAGAGTTGGCGCGCACGATCTCTCATCGTCTCGTTCTCCTCGTCGCGGACCACGCGGTCGATCGTGTTGGCGGTGGTGGGTGTCCCGACGCGGAAGAAGCCGAGTTTGAATCCGCCGTCGCGGCCGTCGGTCATCGGGAATCCGTAGATCTGCTGATTGGCGTGGGTTTCCTCGACGTAGATCGGATGCCTGTCCTCATGCCAGTACTCGTAGGGCACCGCGGAGAAGTCAGGGGTGAACCAATGGAAGATCATGCGTTCGATCGACAGTGGAAGCCCCATGTCGGCGAGCATCTGCGGTGCCCACGCCCCCGGTGTCACGATCAGTCGGTCGCCGCCGTATCGACCCTGCGGGGTGATCACCTCCACCCCGCCACCGGGGGTCGCACCCCACCAGATCACCGGTTCACCGAAGCGCAGCGTGGCGCCCTTGCGCGCGGCGACTTCGGCGTTGGCGATCGTGGTCTCCTCGGGGCGCACGTAGCCGGCGTTGTCCTCGTAGAGCGCGAGCGCGTCGTCGGCGGGGTCCATGGTCGGGAACCGGCTGCGGATCTCCGACGCGTCGAGGATCTCGTGGGCGAGGCCGTGCTTCTCGGCCGCCTCGCGGCTGCCGGCGAACACCGGATTCTCGGGGTCGCCGATGTAGATGCCGCCGCACAGGTTCATGATCGAACGGCCCGATTCGGTCTCCAGTTTCCGCCAGCCGTCATAGGCGCTGCGCAGCAACGGGACATAGGCGGGATCCTCGAAGTAGGACTGACGGATGATCCGTGTCCCGCCGTGCGCCGACCCCTGGTCGTGGCCGGGCTGATAGGTCTCGAGCCCGAGGACCGACACGCCGCGCTCGGCCAGTGCGTTGCACGCCGCGCCACCCATCGAGCCGACACCGATAACGATGACGTCGTAACTGTCCACTTCCCACCTTCTGTTCGTGCTGCTGAGCATTCCTCGTCCACCGTCGGACACGGAGCGTCCATACGGCATCTGTCAACAGCGCATGTGTTTGGACTCCGGATCGAAGATCGGTTCGGCGGTGACGGTGGCCGCCAGTCGCCGACCGAAGTACTCGATCTCCACACCCGTACCCACCGCGCAGAGTTCCGGCGGCAACCAGGCGTAGGCAATCGACAGGCCGGTGGTGTATCCGTGGTCAGCACTGGTGACATAACCGACCACGTCACCGTGGTGATAGACGGGTTCGGAGCCGAGGACCACACGGTCGGGGTCGTCGAGGGTCAGGCAGGTCAGGCGTCGTCGAATTTCTCGTCGGGACAACGCATCGCGTCCCATGAACGACCGGTCACCGGGGCGGACGGCAAAGCCGATACCCGCCTCCTCGGGGGTGTCCTCGCGGGTGAGGTCGGTGCCCCACAGTCGGTAGCCCTTCTCCAGGCGCAGACTCTCGAAGGCGCGGCGTCCCGCGGCGACCAGACCGTGCGGACGTCCGGCCTCCCACAACGCATCCCACAGGTGCCGGGAGAACTCGGCCGGTGTGTAGAGTTCCCAGCCCAGCTCGCCCACATAGCTCAGCCGCAGCGCGAGGACCGGCGCGCCGGCCACCCGGATCTGCTTGGCCCGGTAGAACCCGAACCCTTCGTCACTGACATCGTCGGCGGTGAGCGCGGACAGGATGTCACGCGCCCGCGGACCCCACAGGCCCAGCCCGCAGGAGCCGCTACCGACATCGCGCACCTGTACCGCCGACTGCGGATCACGATGTGAGGCAATCCATTGCGCGTCGAGGTTGCCGTTGACGCCGAGGTGATAGCGCTCGGCGCCCAGGCGCGCGACGGTGACATCGGAGAGCACGCCACCGGAGTTGTCCAACAGCAGTCCGTAGACGATCCGGCCGATCGGCTTGTCCACGCTCGTGCTCAGCAGCGAGTCCAGAAGTGCGGTCGCCCCCGGACCCGAGACCTCCAGACGCGGTAGCGCGCTCATGTCGAACAACCCGGCCGTGGTCCGCGTGGCCATCGCCTCGGCGGCCGCGATCGGCGACCAGAACTGCACCGACCACCGATCACGTTCGGCGACAGCAGGTCTGGGGAGGTCGGCGTTGGCCTCGAACCACAGCGGCCGCTCCCACCCGGCGACCTCACCGAACACCGCGCCGAGTGCGGCCTGACGGTCGTGGAATCCGGTGGTCCGCAGGGCGCGATGCCGCAGCGTGCTGGCGCGGGGATGGATCACGTCGTAGACCTCGTCATAGGCCTCGCAGGCCCGCGCGACGGTGAAGTCGTGACTGACGACCGCCGGGTCGAATCGGCGGTAGTCCAATCCGTGCGTGTCGATGCCGGGGTCGCCGGAGGTCACCCAGTCGGCGACGACCTGCGCGACCCCGGCCGACTGGGTGACCCACACTGCCTGCGCGAGCCACAATCCGTCGACCCCGGTGACCGGGCCGAGCATCGGACCGCCGTCGGGTGTGAAGGAGAAGATCCCGTTGAAGCAGCGGTCGGTGTCGAGGTCCGCCGAGCGCAGTTCGGGGATGATCCGTTGTGCCTCGGCCCAGGTGGGTGCGAAGTCATCGACTGTGAAGTCGTGCATCGACGGGTGCGTGCCGGTGGCGGCGAAGTCGTCGGCGCCGGCGATCCGCTCGGGTTCCACCGGGATCGGGCGATGCTCGTAGGCGCCGATCGCGATCGTCGGACCCCACTCGCGCAGGTACATCGCATGGTCTTGATGACGCAGCATCGGCTTGACCAGCTCGGTCGCCTCGTCGAGCCCCGCCAGCGAGGCGAGCGGAGTGCTCCACCCGAAACCGTGCTCCATCGGCATCATCGACAGCTCGAAACCCAGCAGGTCGCGCGCCAGACCAGGGCCCCAGAGTCCGGCGCACGAGATGACCACGTCGGCGGGGATGGTCCGTCGGGACGCGTCGGCGGCGGGTACCCCGACCACCTCGACCCCGGTCACCCGCGATCCGGCCGTGGTGATGCCCACCACTCGGGTGTGCCCGAGGATCCGCGCACCGCCCGCCATCGCGCGCTGCGCCTGCCAGGCGACCGCCCGCACACCCTTGACCACCGCATCCGACGGCGTGTGAAAGCCGCCGAGCACACTCGACTGGTCCAGGCCCGGCCACAGGCGCGCACATTCCTCCGGCGACAGCAGTGCCGAGTCGATCCCCCACGAACTCGCCAGCCCGTGGCGTCGCCGAAGGTCGGTCAGACGTTCCGGTGTGGTCGCGATCTCCAGGCCGCCGACGCGTTTCATCACCCAGTCGCCGTCGACGGTCAGTCCGTCGAGTTTGTCCAGGGTGCGTTGGGCAAGGGTGCTCATCACGCGGTTCGGCGACGTCTGGAAGACGAAACCCGGTGCGTGCGAGCTCGATCCGCCGGTGACGAACAACGGACCCTGCTCGACCACCGTGACGTCGGTGATCCCGCGCAGCACCAGCTCGTCGGCGAGGGCGGCACCGACCACACCGAGGCCGATGATCACGACGCGGGGAACTGCTGTGAGGCTCATGGCCGGACCTCCGTGGGGTGAGCCGAGTCGACGGGCAAGCCCGGGAGCTCGGGGCGAGCTCGGGCATCTCCTGCGACTGCACAGGTCTTGTTGCGTATGACGCACTCCCGCTCTGCAGTACGCAACATACTCGATCTGCGATCAGGCTAGGCGCAACCACACACGCCAGCAATCCCGTTTCACGCCCGGGAGCAGGTGTTTACCGACCCGTAACGGGCGCGGTCGGCACCACGTGTCCCAGGCGGCCACCCAACTCGTCAGCAACCTCGCGCAATACGGCTGCGGCGTCGACGAAGGCGCTCGGCGCGAGACGAAAGGCCGGCGCGGTGATCGACAAGGCTGCCACCACCGCATCCCCGTCCGACCGGCGTCCAGCTGGCGAGGCCCCGTACACCGGTACAGCCACCGCATTCGTCTCGGGCTCCCATTCCTCGTTCGCCGCGGCCCATCCGTTCGTCCGGACCCTGACCAATTCCCGACCCAGCGACTCGGCATCGGTGAGGGTCGCGTGCGTGAAGCGTTCCAGCGGTGCCGACAGCACCTGCGAGATGACGTCGTCGGTGGCGTGCGCGAGCAGCACCTTGCCTGTCGAGGTGCAGTGCAGCGGAGTGCGGCGGCCGACGTACTGCCTGGTCACCGCGACCATCTGAGCGCCGAGTGTCTGGGTGATGTTCACCGCGGCACCCGAGTCGAGGATGGCGACATTCGACGTCTCGTTGAGACGTTGGGCCACCCGGTCGCAGGCCACCTGCGCGTCGCCGACGAGGTCGATGCGGGCGGCGACCGTGCCGGCCAGGCGCAGCACGCCGAGCCCCAGCCGGTAGGTGCCGCGGTGGGTCTCCTGTTCCACGAGGTTGCGGGATTCGAGAGTGGCGAGCAGCCGGAACGCCGTCGAACGGTGCACACCCAGATCGCGCGCGATGTCACTGACGCCCAATTCCGGGTGGTCGGTGAGCAGTTCGAGTATCCGCGCCGCACGGTCGACCGACTGGACGATGGCGGCGTCGGCCGCGCGGTCGGTGTCACTCGTCGCCATGGCGTACTCCTGCACTCGTATTCCCGGGGCATGTTGTCGATGACGCAACAGGACGGACCGATCGCCGACTGTCACGTAAACACCGTGTAAGACCTGCGCTTTCACGCGTCTGCGGTGGCCAGGTCGGGTTGACACCCCTCATCGGCCATCGCACACTTGTTGCACCTACCGCGCAGTGTTGCGTATGTAGCAACAAGCACTCTTCCGCCACCGACCCCACTCCGCAACTCGAGGACACGTCGCGCGATCGGCGACAGACCACCACCACCGCGCAACGAGGGCATCCGACTCTGCCGCGTCGGTGCCGATCGCGCCTCACTCGCGGGGCAGGCGTGCGGGGCACCATCGTCCGCGTTTGGGTGACACCGTCGAGTGTCCGTCCGAGAGGCGTCCGTTTCTCATGTCACAGTTGCCCGCTGCCGCAGCGAACGCCCCGAGCATCGGCGACCCCGCACCCCCGCCGGAGCTCGTCCATCGGGTGAGCGGTCAGAGTCTGCCGGCGCCGTTCTACGTCAGCGACGAGTGGTTCACCCGCGATATCGACGAGATCTTCTCCGCGCATTGGATTTTCGCCGCCGCCGAAGCCGAGATCCCCGAACCCGGCGACTTCGTGACCGTCACGTTCGCCACCCGGTCGATCATCGTGATCCGTGACGATGCGAACGAGGTGCGCGCACATCACAACGTGTGCCGCCATCGCGGAGCGCGCCTGTTGACCGAACCTGCCGGTTCCACGGGCACGATCGTGTGCCGCTACCACTCGTGGACCTACGGCACCGACGGCAACCTCACCTACGCCGATGCGCAGGCCCCCGATTTCGACAAGACCTGCTTCTCGCTGCGTCCGGTACGTGTGCGCACCATCGCCGGTCTCGTCTTCATCTGCCTCGCCGACCAGCCACCGGCGGACCTCGATGATCTCGCCGACATCGTCGAGCCGTACCTGCGCCCGCACGACCTGGCCAATGCCAAGGTCGCCAGGCAGACCGACCTGGTGGAGAACGGCAACTGGAAACTGGTGATGGAGAACAACCGCGAGTGCTATCACTGCGGCGGGCATCCGGAACTGCTCAACGTCTTCTTCCCCACCTGGGGATACAGCGACACCGACGCGATACCCCCGCGGCTGGGCCCGGTGATGTCGCGGTACCGCCAGGCGACCGAGGAACTGGTGTCCGTCTGGGACCGACTCGGCCTGCCGCACAAGCGGATCGCCCAGCTCGACACCCGTCCTACCGGATTCCACATCGAACGTGAGGCGATGGACCTCGCCGGCGAATCGTTCACCCTCGACGGCACGCTGGCCTGCACGCGACTGCTCACCGACCTCGGCGAAGCCCGACTGGGACGGGTCTCGATGCACATGCAACCGAATATGTGGCTGCACATCACCAGCGACCACGGTCTGTTGTTCTCGGTGATCCCGCTGGCCCCCGACAAGACACTGGTGCGCACCACCTGGCTGGTCCATCGCGATGCGGTCGAGGGGGTGGACTACGACCTCGACCGACTCACCTCGGTGTGGGATGTCACCAACAGACAAGACGCCGATCTGGTGGAACTCGCCCACAGCGGGATCGCCAGTCCTGCTTATGTTCCCGGGCCCTATGGTCCTTCCGAATTCCAGGTCGAGGCCTTCGTGAACTGGTATGTGCGCGCACTGCGCGGTGAACACACCTGGCCGCAGGCGGCCGAGGACCCCGACGGGAGCCACCGATGACGAGGTCACAGGGACCGCTGCGGCTCATGTGCTCGGGACGCCGGGCACTGACCGAGGCCATGACCGAGTTCGCCTTCACCCCGCTCGACGAACGGCCGGTGGAGTTCGTGGCCGGACAGTTCCTCACGTTCGCATTCGACATCGACGGGCGGCGGATCGAACGCTGCTACAGCATCACCTCGGCAGCGGGCCGCCGTGACGAACTGACCATCGCGGTCAAACATGGTGGGAACGGGTATGTCTCGACGTGGCTGCACGAGAACCTCATACCGGGGACATGCGTGCACGCATTCGGCCCGCTCGGTCGCTTCACCCTGCCGCAGACACCGACGAGCGGACTGCTTCTCGTCTCCGCGGGAAGCGGCATCACGCCGATCATGTCGATGTTGCGCTCACTCACCGATGCGTCGGCCGCCGGATCCACGGCCCACCGGCCCGCCGACGTCGTGGTCCTCCACGTCGCCCGCACCGCCGCCGAGGTCGCCTTTCGTGACGAGCTCGAGGAACTCACGCGACTGCACCCCAACCTGCGGCTCACCCTCGCCTATTCGGGCGCCACCACCGCTGCGCCGGGCGGCGCAGAGCCGCAGGACCGGCGAACTGAAGAACGCAGCGGACGTGTCGACGCGACACTGCTGGGCGACATCTGCGGCGACCTCGCGACCCGGGAGGTCTTCCTGTGCGGGCCGGGTGGATTCCGGGCGCATGTGCGCACCCACCTACTCGCCGCGGGCGTGCCGTTGGCCAGGATTCACGAGGAGAGCTTCGGGTTCGCGATGCCCCAACCGGCCACCTGTGGTCTCCGGGTGGATTTCAGCCGACGAGCACGACACGTCACCGTGGCGCCCGGTTCGACGATCCTCGCGGCCGCCGCCGCCGCGGGGGTGACGGTGCCGTCCTCCTGCGGCATCGGGGTGTGCGGGTCGTGCAAGGTGGCCAAGGTCTCCGGCGAGGTGGCGATGAACCATCAGGGGGGAATCGCGGCGCGCGAGATCGCTGCAGGCAAGATCCTGCTGTGTTGTTCGGAGCCGCTCACTCCGGTCGTGATCGACTTCTGAGCGCATGGGCGACCACCGAGAGCGATCCCGGCAGCTGCCGGATCGCCCCACCCCGCCCCAGACGAGAGGTGCATACTGACAGTGTCCGAGACACGTTCGTCCGAGCAGACCACCGCCTCACCGCTGATCGGTGAGACGCAGCTCTACATCGACGGTCGATGGCGCCACGCCAGCGACGGATCCACCCGCGACATCGTCAACCCCGCCACCGGCGCGACGTTCATGACGGTCGACGAGGCCACACCGGCGGATGCGACCGCAGCGATCACCGCCGCCCGGCGGGCATTCGATCACGGGGAATGGCCGAGGACACCGGTCGCCGAGCGTGCGGCACTGCTGCGGCGTATCGCCGACCTGGTGGCGGCCAACAGAGCGGAACTGTCGCGGCTGGAGACACTCGACACCGGCAAGACGCTGGCCGAAAGCCTCATCGACCTCACCGACGTCGAATCGGTGCTGCGCTACTACGCCAGTCTGGTGGAGGTCACCGCCGACCGCGCCGTCGACGTGGGCAACCCGGCGGTGATCAGTCGCGTGGTCCGTGAACCGATCGGTGTCTGCGTGCTCATCGCTCCGTGGAACTATCCGCTCCTGCAGATGTCGTGGAAGATCGCTCCGGCCCTGGCCGCCGGATGCACGATGGTGGCCAAGCCCTCGGAGGTGACGCCGTTGTCGACCATCGCGTTCGTCCTACTGTGCGAGCAGGCCGGGGTGGCGCCGGGTGTGCTGAACCTGCTGCAGGGAGCGGGATCGTCACTGGGTCCGGCCCTCACCGACACCGACGACGTGGACTTCATCTCCTTCACCGGCGGGCTGTCCACCGGCAGGGTGATCTCGGCGACCGCGGCCCAGCACATCACCAAGGTCGCTGTCGAACTCGGCGGCAAGAATCCGCACATCGTGTTCGCCGACGCCGACTGGGAATCCGCCGTCGATCTCGTGCTCACCGGCGTGTTCCTGCATTCGGGGCAGGTGTGTTCCGCGGGCACACGTGTGATCGTCGAGGAGTCGATCGCCGACGACTTCGTCGATGCACTGGTCACCGCCACATCGCAGATCCGGATCGGCGACGGCCTCGACCCCCGATCGGCCACTGGGCCGTTGGTGTCGCAGGCACAGCTGGACAAGATGACCGACTATGTGGCGTCGGCATTGGCAGAGGGAGCCGTACTCCGCACCGGCGGAGGCGCGCCGGAATCAGCGGACCGCCACCCCGGTGGATACTGGTTCTCTCCCACCATCTTCGACCACTGCGACAGAAGCATGCGCATCGTGCGCGAGGAGACCTTCGGTCCGATCCTCACCGTCGAACGGTTCACCACCGAGGCGCAGGCGTTGGCTCTGGGGAACGACACCGACTATGGCCTCGCCGCCGGCGTGCAGACCTCCGACGCCGCGGTCGCGGCCCGGATGACGCGCGGACTGCGACACGGCACCGTGTGGTGCAACGACTTCGGCTACTACACACCAGCCGCCGAGTGGGGCGGATTCGGCAAGTCGGGCAACGGACGTGAGCTCGGACCAACCGGTTTGGCGGAATACCAAGAGACCAAACATATCTGGCACAACACTGCGCCGACGGCGCCGCGGTGGTTCACTTCGGAGGGGACACATCGTGACGACATCAAAAACGACGACATCAGGAACGACGACACCGGACAGCACGGCTGAGGGCGGATCGGACGGACTCGAGGAATTCGGGTACAAGCAGTCACTCGATCGCAGCATCGGCAAATTCGCCAGTTTCGCTGCCGGGGTCAGCTACATCTCCATACTCACCGGCACCTTTCAGTTGTTCTACTTCGGATTCGGGACCGCCGGACCCGGCTATCTCTGGTCGTGGCCGATCGTCTTCGTCGGGCAGCTCTGTGTCGCACTGTGTTTCATGGAGCTCGCCGCGAAGTATCCGGTCGCCGGATCGGTGTACAACTGGGCCAAGCGGCTGGGGTCCCAATTCGTGGGATGGTCGGCGGGATGGCTGATGTTCACCGCGTCGGTGGTCACGCTTGCGGCAGTGGTGCTCGCACTGCAGCTGAACCTGCCCCGGCTGTGGAGCGGGTTCCAGTTCTACGGCAGTGACGACAACGCCACCGACTATGCGGTCAACGCAGTGATATTGGGCGCCATCATGATCGCCATCACCACCGCGATCAACGCCTGGAGCGTGCGACTCATGGCGCTCATCAACAGCATCGGCGTGTTCGTCGAGCTGATCGCCGCGATCCTCATCGCGATCATCCTCGCGTGCAACGTGACTCGTGGCCCGCAGGTGTTCTTCTCCACGCATGGTTATGGGGCCGGCGAGAGCGGCGGATACCTCGGCGCATTTCTGGTCGCCTCGCTGGCCTCCGGCTACGTCATGTACGGATTCGACACCGCGAGTTCGCTCGGCGAGGAGACGGTGGAGCCGCGCCGCACCGCGCCGAAGGCGATCCTGCGTGCCATCCTCGCCTCGTTCGTCATCGGCGGAGCGATCCTGGTGTTCGCCATCATGGCCGCACCCGACCTCAAGGATCCGGCACTGGGCCAGCCCACCGGCAGCCTGCAGTACATCGTCGAATCGGTGATGTGGGGACCGCTGGGCAAGGTCTTCCTCATCTGCATCGTCATCGCGGTGATCGTCTGCTCGCTGGCGGTGCACACCGCGGCCATCCGATTGATGTTCGCGATGGCACGCGACAACGCGCTGCCCTTCGGTGAGCGACTGGCCCGCGTCGATCCGAAGCGGCAGACGCCGGTGGTGCCGGCCCTGGTGGTGGGTGCGGTGGCGATCGTGATCCTGGTGATCAACATCGACCAGCCCAAGATCTTCACGGTCCTCACCTCGATCGCGATCATCATGATCTATCTCGCCTACCTGTTGGTGACCGCTCCGATGCTGCTCAAGCGGGCCCGCGGGCAATGGCCACCGGCCGACCTCGCCGAGGGCGGCTACTTCACCATGGGCCGCTGGGGGGTGCTGGTGAACATCGTCGCGGTGGTGTGGGGTGTGGCGATGGCACTCAACCTCGCCTGGCCGCGCGTATCGGTGTACGGCACACCGTGGTTCAACACGTGGGGCGCTTTCGTCTACATCGGGGTGATCTTCGGCGCCGGCCTGCTCTGGTACGCGACCGTGGGACGGCGCAACATCGGGGTCCTCGCCAGCCACAGCTCCACCGGTGCGGGAGCGACGGCCACCACGTCGGGCGTCAGCTCGCCGATCGACGGTGCGGTTACCGGCACCACCGCGGGTTCGGCCATCGCCGAGGAGGCCTGACACCGTGGAGAAGACCTACGATTTCGTCATCGCCGGCGGCGGCACCGCAGGCTGCGTGCTGGCCTCCCGGCTCTCCGAGGACCCCGACGTCACGGTCTGCCTCGTCGAGGCCGGGCCCAGCGATGTGGGTGACGACAACATCCTGGTGCTCAGCGAATGGATGCACCTGCTCGACTCCGGCTACGACTGGGACTATCCCGTGGAGCCGCAGGAGCGGGGCAACAGCTTCCTGCGCCATGCGCGTGCGAAGGTGCTCGGCGGATGCTCCTCGCACAATTCATGTATCGCGTTCTGGCCGTTGGCGCAGGGGCTCAAGGACTGGGAAGCCGCAGGAGCAACCGGGTGGGGGCCCGAGGGTGTGCTGCCGTATGTGTCGCGGGTGGAGAACAACACCGCGCACGGCTCCTATCAGGGCTACCCGCATGGACACAGTGGCCCGGTACGCATCCGTGACGTCGGACCCGTCGACCCGTGCGGTGCGGCCGTGCTCGAGGCCGCGGCCGCGCTCGGACTGCCGACGGTCGACTTCAACCGCGGCGACTGGGAACCCAACGGCGCGGGGTGGCTGCAGATCAACGCCGACGAGAACGGCATCCGCATGTCGTCCTCGCACGCCTATCTGCATCCGATCCTCGGGACACGGCCCAACCTCACCGTCCTCACCGACAGCTGGATCAGCGAGATACTCATCGACGACACGATGCGCGCCACCGGAATCCGCTATCAGCGACCCGACCTCACCGGATTCGACATCGCCACCGCCGACCGCGAGGTGATCGTGACCGCCGGCGCGATCGATACACCGAAGTTGTTGATGCTCAGCGGAATCGGCCCGGGCGCCCATCTCGCCGAGATGGGGGTGCCGGTACGTGTCGACGCAGCCGGCGTGGGTGAGAACCTCGACGACCACGTGGAAGGGCTGGTGTTCTGGGAGGCATCGCGACCGATGGTCACCGAGTCGACGCAATGGTGGGAGATCGGGCTGTTCGCGACCACCGAGGCGGGGCTGGACCACTCCGACCTGATGATGCACTACGGCAGCGTCCCGTTCGACATGAACACGCTGCGGTGGGGATATCCGACGACCGACAACGGCTTCTGCCTCACCCCCAATGTCACGCAGGGACGATCACGAGGGACCGTGCGGCTGCGCTCACGCGATTTCCGCGATCGCGCGCGGGTCGATCCGCGCTACTTCACCGACCCCGAGGGGCATGACGAGTCGGTGATGCTCGCCGGGCTGCGGCTCGCACGCGATATCGCAGCCCAGCACCCGTTGCGGGAGTGGGTGGCCCGCGAACTGGCACCGGGTCCGGATGCGGTGACCGACGACGATCTCATCGACTACATGCACAAGACCCACAACACCGTGTACCACCCCGCCGGCACCGCGCAGATGGGTTCGGTCGCCGACCCGATGGCCGTGCTCGACCCGGCGCTGCGGGTCAAAGGGGTGCGGGGTCTGCGCGTGGTCGACGCGTCGGCCATGCCGAAACTGCCCGTGGTGAACCCGAACATCACGGTGATGACCATGGCCGAGAAGTGCGCGGATCTGATCCGCGCCGACTGGTGACCGCTGTGGTGTTCATCACTTCATCCCCCGGGATTTCGGGGCTTCGCGCGAACCCTGGCACCGTGATCTACAGGTGACCCATGCGGCGGCTAAGCAGCACATTCGGGTCACCCCACATCACGACTGCACGAATCTTTGTTATCAGGAACCCCAGAATTCACTTCCGTAACAGCGTGTCGGTCCTTAGACTCTCTCACGGGCATCTGTCACCGCACCACCAGTCGCCGACGAGGGGAACCCACCGATGACCGTGTACGCCGCCGGACCACGCACGCGCTCGACGATCGCCACGCGGGTCTCGGTGCTGATGCTCGCCGCACTGGCCGCCGTCGGATTGACGATCGGCGCGACACCGGTGGCCTCGGCCGCCTCGGCCTACGACACAGCGTGGAATCAGTTCGTTAACGACAACGCGGGCGCGGCCGAGAACACCCTCAACGGCCTCGTCGCAGCGCAGCCGCGCAATGCCGACGCACTGGCGTTGCGGGCAGTCGTCGCCGACTACAACCTCGACCTCGTCACCAAGGCCGACTCACTCAACCGGCTCTCGGCCATCGACGGCGGATTGCGCAGCGGTGTGGACGTGATGCTCGGCGCGGTCACGAGTTCAGCCCTGTCAATCCCCAATCCACTTCCCGGACTGGTCGGACCGCAGACCGCGATCGTGATCCTGGGCTACGGCCTGCTGCCCAACGGCGCGATGCGTGACGATCTGATCGGGCGTCTGTCGACCGGCTATCTGCAGGCACTGGCCGCGCCCGGCTCGCCGGTGATCGTCACCGGCGGCAATCCCCAGAACGGCATCACCGAGGCAGCGGCGATGAAGAGCTGGCTGGTCGGCCGAGGACTGCCGGCCTCCCGGGTGCACGCGGAGACCCGCGCCGGATCGACCGTCGGCAATGCCCTGTACTCCACATCGCTGATGCGCACACTGGGGGCCACGAGTTCGCTGATCGTCACCGATCCCAACCACATCCGCCGCGCGATGGTCGACTTCGTGACCGCCGGGGCTCATCCGGTGGGCGGGATGGCCACGCTCAACGGCTGGGTCGAGCAGATCCCGCCGCTGCTGGACAAGCACGACCAGCTGGGCATGTATCTCGACGGGGCTCGTACGCTCGGTCTGTGACCAGCGTTCCGCCACCGGCAGACTCCTCGACCGAGCCGGCCCGACCCGACACACCGATGGCCGCAGTCAGTGCGCGGGAAGTCACGGTCAGCATCACCCGCGACCCGGCCGACGCCACCGAACTGGCAGCGGTCGCGGCGGTGACCTTCCCGCTGGCCTGCCCGCCGTCGTCGGCACCGGCCGACATCGCCGCGTTCATCGACTCCACGTTGTCTGCGCAGCGATTCGCCGACTACCTCGCAGCCGATGACCGGGAAGTGCTCATTGCGCGTGACGACTCGACGGCGATCGTCGGCTACTCGCTGGTGGTGTACGCCCGGCCACGTGATCCCGATGTGCTCTCGGTGGTCACCGAACCGGCCACCGAGATCTCCAAGATGTATGTCCTGCCCGACAGGCACGGCGGCGGGGTCTCGGCTGCGCTCATGGCCGCCGCACTCGACCTCGCGGCCGGCCACGGGTCGGCGCTGGCGTGGCTCGGGGTGAATCAGGAGAATGTCCGCGCGCAGCGCTTCTACCGCAAGATGGGCTTCGACATCGCCGGGACGAAGACGTTCCGGGTGGGCAACCGCACCGAACACGACTACGTGATGACCCGGCGCCTGCTCTGACCGGACGTCTACCCTGACCCGGCACCTGAAAGAGACCGGGTGGTGCCGACGAGGTGCGCTGTTGTGCGCTGTCCTCAGCTGTCGCTGGAGTCGGCGAACCGCGACAGCGCGAGCAGTCGCGACGTGGCGCGCAGGTACTTCTTACGGTAACCGCCGGCGAGCATTTCGTCGGTGAAGATCTCGTCGAGCTTGCCGCCGGAGACCACCACCGGGATCCCGGCGTCGTAGAGCCGGTCGGCGAGCACCACCAGACGCAACGCCACCGACTGGTTGTCGGCCGCATGCACATCGGACAGGCAGACCAACGTCACCCCGGCGACCAGCTGCTTGTACTTCGACGGGTGCAACTTCCCCAGGTGCTCGCAGAGCGCGTCGAAATCGTCGAGGGTGGCGCCCGGCGTCGACTCGGCGATCTCGCGCAGCTCCTCGTCGCTCGTCGGCGCGGGGGCCGGCGGGAGATCGCGGTGGCGATAGTCGGGGCCGTCCACCCGGATCGTCTCGAACAGCGATCCGAGTTTGCGGATCTCCCGGAGGAAGTCCTGGGCGGCGAACCGCCCCTCGCCGAGCTGGCCGGGCAGCGTGTTGGACGTGGCGGCGATCGACACCCCGCGCGCGGTGAGCTCACTGAGCATCCGCGACACCAGCATCGTGTCGCCGGGATCGTCGAGTTCGAACTCGTCGATACACAGCACCGACCGGTCGCCGAGTTCGTCGACGGCCTTGGAGAAGCCCAGTGCGCCGACCACATGCGTCAGCTCCACGAACGTCGCGAACGACTTCGGCTCGGGCATCGCGTTGTAGACCGAGGTCAACAGGTGTGTCTTGCCGACGCCGAAGCCGCCGTCGAGGTAGACGCCGATACCGTTGGTGGTCTGCTTGCGACCCAGTAGATTCCGTTTGCCGGCGCGCACCTTCGCGGCACGGGCGACGAAATCGCGACAGGTCGCGACCGCCTGCGCCTGGGACGGATGCTGCGGATCAGGGATGTAGGTGTCGAAGGACACCCCGTCGAACGATGCCGGCGGAACCATCTCGTCGATCAATGTCTGCGGAGCGACCTGCGGGTTGCGGTCACTCAGGCGGTCGGTCATGGCCAGAGACTATCGACCGCGACAGAATGGTCTGATGTACGCGCTGCAGAAAGCGACCCAGGTCACACTCGACACGAAAGATCTGATCGCCGCATACGCCTACCCCGACAATGTGACCGGTGCGAAACGGCCGCGTGCGTGGGTGCGCGGCAACATGATCTCCTCCGTCGACGGCGCGGCCGCGGTGCGCGGCACCTCCGGAGCCCTCGGTGGCGACGGTGATCACGACGTCTTTCGCGTGCTGCGCGGACTGGCCGACGCCGTCCTGGTGGGGTCGGGCACGGTGATCGCTGAGGACTACGGGCCGACGAAGAAGTCCAAGAAGTTCACCAAACACCGTGCGGCCGCCGGACAGGAGCCGATTCCTCTGCTCGCGATCCTGAGCAGTTCACTGCATCTGCCCCTCGACCACCCTGCGGTGATCGCACCCACCACCGTCATCCTCACCTGCCGGTCCGCGCCGGTACAACCGAGGAACGCGCTGACCGCTGCGGGCGCCACACTCGTGGACTGCGGCGAGTCGACGGTCGAGTTGCCGCGCGCCCTGGATCATCTCGCCTCCATCGGCCGACCGCGTGTGCTGTGCGAGGGCGGACCGACGTTGCTGGGCCGACTGATCGACGAGAATCTCCTCGACGAGTTGTGCCTGACCGTGAGCCCCGCCCTCGTCGGAGGCGACGGCGGACGGATCACCACCTCCAGCACCGAGGGAGCGCTGCACGGGATGCGCCGCGCGCACGTACTCGCCGACGACGACGGTTACCTCTTCACCCGCTGGGTGCGCAGGCAGAACTGACGGACTCGTTAACCTCATCGGTATGCCACGCGCGCCGCTGACCTCATCACGTCGACGGTCTGCTCGCTCACGCCTCTCGATCGTGGCGACCTTGTGTGCGGTGATCGCTGTCGCGGCGGGTTGCGCCATCGGACCCGACCCCGGCCCCGGTCTGGTGTTGCGCGACGACGGCGGGAACGATGGCGTGAGTGCGGCACCGCACACCTCCAGCGTCCCCCAACTCGACCCGCCGACGTCGCGGCTGGACTGGCGCGACTGCACGGCAGAACTGCGCAGCACCTACCCATTCGCCCGGACCCCCGGCGTCGAGCTCGGTTGTGCGTCGATCCTGGCGCCGGCGCTGCCGGACCGCTCGGCGGTGGACCGCGTGCGGGTCGGGCTGGTGCGGGCCGCGGTGTCGTCGACGCCGGCAGATGCGGCGCCGATCGTTCTGACCTCGGGCACCGACATGGCCTCCTCGGCGACGCTGATGTCGTTCGTCGGCGGCTCGGGCAAACGTCTGCTCGGCGAGCATCCGGTGATCGCGATCGACCGCCGGGGTATCGGGGGCAGCGACGCGCTCGACTGCCTCACGCGCACCCAGCGCACGGCCCTGTGGACCGACGCGCTGAACCCGCCGGGCGAGGTCGGGGCCTCTGCGGCACGCCAGGACTCACTCAGCACCCGAGCGGCATCGGCGTTCTCGACCTGTTCGGATCAGATCAGTCCGCTGCAACTGGCCTACACCGCCGAGAACGCGGCGACCGACATCGAGGTGCTGCGCACGCGTCTGGGCATGAACCGGATCGGACTGCTCTCGATCGGCGAGGGGTCGGATGTGGCCCTGGCCTATGCGGCGAACCATCGCACGCACCTGGGCCGCCTCGTTCTCGACACCCCTGTCCCCTACGCTGCGACCGCAGCCGACGCGACGACCGCACGGGTGACGGGTGTGGATGCGGCGCTGCGCGCGTTCTCCGACCAGTGCCGGGCCGTCACCTGCTCACTGGGGTCAGACCCGGCGGCGGCGATCGCGGCACTGATCGGACGCGCGGGAACCGGCGGTCTCGGTTCGCTCAGCGACATCGACGTGCTCACGGCGATCACCACCGCGATCGCCACGGGCCCGACACAGCGCACCGACCTGATCACGGCCGTGTCGACGATGATCAGTCAGGCCGCATCAGGATCGACCGGGGCGCTGGCCGCCGCGGTGGTCACCGGACGGGAGTTGCGGGCCACCGACGGGCAGCAGGTGTCGACCTGCAACGATGCGTCCTCGCCGCCGGGGCGCAATGAGGCCGCCACGCTGATCGCGTCGCTGACCGGGCAGTATCGGATGGCGGGGATCTCGGCGATGTCACTGCTGCGGTGCAGTGGCTGGCCCGCTGCCCCGAAGCCGCCCGCCCCGACCGGGTTCGACGTGCCGGTGGTGGTGCTCAACGGCGCCGGCGATCCGATCAACGGCAACGGCGGCGTCTCGTCGGTCGCCGCGACGATCACCAACGCGTCGGGCACACTCGCCGTTATCGGGTGGAACGGGCCCGCCTACGGCGTGTCGACACGCTCGGACTGCGCCGTGGACTCCGTGGGGCAGTACCTGTCGAGCGGTCGGGCGCCCACGACCACCGACTGCCCCTCCTGATCGGAGCGGTGTCGGGTTCCGGCTCGGTCTGGGGTTCGTAGTACTGTGCGCGAGTGCCGGTTCTCGACAAGGTTCTTCACCCGACGATGAGTGGTGGACGCGTCCTCACGCTGATCTTGTGGCCGTTGGCGATCCTCACGATCGCCCACCGCACGGTGATCCTCGCCGTGAACGGCGACCGTACCGACGATTTCACCCCCGTCTACAACGCGGCGCTGCACTTCCTGCGCGGGCAGTCGGTGTACTCGGAGAACTACTCGACCGTCGATCCGCACTACCTGTACCCGCCCTCGGGCACCCTGCTGATGGCGCCGATCGCGTACATCGACCCCGAACACTCACGATGGCTGTTCATCATCGCGTCGGTGATCGTGCTGTTGATATCGGCAGTGCTGCTGGTCAAGCTCTTCGGGCTGCCCCTGGACTCCTGGGTGCTGCCTGCGGTCCTGCTCTTCTTCTTCTGCACCGAGACCGTCACCCATACACTGGTGTTCACCAACTTCAACGCCTTCGTCCTCCTCGGCGAGGTGTTGTTCCTGATGTGGATGCGCAAGCGCTGGGATCTGCTGGCCGGCGTTCCCATCGGCATCACCCTGGCGGTCAAACCGGTACTCGCGGTCCTGCTGCTGCTGCCGCTGCTCAACCGGCAGTGGAAGGTCTTCATCACCGCCATCGGCATCCCGCTGCTGCTGACGCTCATCGCCTGGCCGGTCAGCAATGACCCGTCCTCGTTCCTGCGCCGGACCACGCCCTATCTGGCCGAGGTGCGCGACTACTACAACAGCTCGATCGCCGGCAACGGTCTGTACTTCGGCATCGCGCCGTGGCTGCTCTACGTGCTGCGGATCGCTTTCGTGCTCATGGCCGTGTTCAGTCTGTGGTTCCTCTACCGCTACTACCGGCAGAGCGACGAGTTGCTGTGGATGACCACGTCCGCGGGTGTGCTGCTGTGCACCAGCTTCCTGGTGTCGTCCCTCGGGCAGGGCTACTACTCGATGCTGCTGTTCCCGCTGCTGATGACGGTGTTCGTCTCCGGATCGACGATGCGCAACTGGCCGGCCTGGGTGGGCGTGTACGGGTGCATGAGCCTGGATTCGATGCTCTCGCACCGGTGGGCCGCATTCGGCCGGGCCATGGAGTACAACAAGGTCACCTGGGGCTGGTCGCTGCTGATGGTGGCGGTGTTCTGTGTGCTGCTGTTCCGGGCACTCGACATCCGGGCGCTGAGCAGGCGACCCAGCGGCCACGAGCATCCGAGCGCACACGCGGTTACCGTGAAGTCATGACCGCCGACAAGTCCGTCGCCGCCGACAACGACACTGCTGAGAACGACACCGCTGACAGCGACGCCACCGAATCCGCGCTGCCCACCACCGAAGAGGGATGGCGCGCGCTGCTCACCCCGCAGGAATACCACGTGCTGCGGGAGGCGGGCACCGAACGCCCCTACACCGGCGAGTACACCGACACCGAGACCGAGGGCGTCTACCGGTGCCGGGCCTGCAATGCCGAACTGTTCCGGTCGGATTCGAAGTTCCACTCCCACTGCGGGTGGCCCTCGTTCTTCACACCACTGGCCGGCGATGCGGTGATCGAGCGGGTCGACAATTCGCTGGGTATGCGACGCGTGGAGGTGCTGTGCGCCAACTGCGGAAGCCACCTCGGCCATGTCTTCGAGGGTGAGGGCTATGACACCCCCACCGATCTGCGCTATTGCATCAACTCGATCAGCCTGACACTCGAACCGGCCGAATCCGGATCCGGATCCGGCTCAACGGAACAGGGTGCTGCCGGTGCCGACACGGGAGTCGCTGACAGCGCCGACTGATCCCCTGCTCCGACGACTGATCCCCTGCTCCGACGACGATGCCCTGGGCGAGACCGTGTCTCGCCCAGGGCATCGTCGCTGAGTGGTGTATCCCTGACGCTCAGGGAGCGCTGGTGACGATCACCTCCACCGACACCCGGGGACCGGTGAAGAACGGCGTCTCCTCCCGCACATGCATGCGCGCCTCGGTCGCCCGCAGATCACGCATCAGGTCGACGATCCGGTAGAGCTCGGGCGCCTCGAAGGCGAGGATCCATTCGTAGTCGCCGAGTGCGAAGGACGCCACGGTGTTGGCGCGCACGTCCTTGTAGCCGCGGGCGGCCATCCCGTGGTCGGCGAGCATCTTGCGGCGCTCGGCGTCGGGGAGCAGATACCACTCGTAGGAACGCACGAACGGGTACACGCAGATGTAGTCGCCGGGCTCCTCGCCGGCGAGGAAGGCCGGGATGTGGCTCTTGTTGAACTCGGCCGGGCGGTGCAACGCGACATTGCTCCACACCGGGGTGCTGGCCCGCCCGAGCGGGGTGGTGCGACGGAAGTCGGCGTAGGCGGCCTGCAGCTGCTCGACGGTCTCGGCGTGCCACCAGATCATGTAGTCCGCGTCGGCGCGCATCCCCGACACGTCGTAGGTGCCGCGCACCACCACGCCGCGGTCGGCCAGTCCTTTGAAGAATCCTTCGGTCTCCGCGACGGCCACGTCACGCTCGTCGCCGAGTTCTCCCTGCCGGTAGGCGAAGACCGAGAACATCAGGTAGCGGATGGTGGAGTTGAGTTCGGAGTAGTCCAAGCGGGTCACGACACCATGGTGCCACTGCGCATTTCGTCCGCAACGATCCGGGCCGTTCGTCCCGCCCGCCCGACACATGCCGGTACACCGACTCCCGCATACGCCGATCCGGCCAGACCGATCCGCGCCGGGCGGTGCGATTCGATCTCGGCGACCAGCTGCAGGTGACCGGGACCGTAGGAGGGCAATCCGCTGGGCCAGCGCTGCACGAGGGCGTCCACCGGACCGCCGGCCGGCAGCGACGGTGTGCGCACACCCGATTCGAACTCACCCAACTCCACGACGCGCGCGAGATCGGCGACGGCCGTCGCGACGAGTTCGTCGTCGGTGGCCTCGACGGGTTGGCCGAGTCGCCCGAAGGAGGCCCGCACCACCTGCACATCGTCGCGCAGATGCGCCCACTTGTTGGTGGAGAAGGTGAACGCCTTGGCGGTGAAGTCCTCGTCGGTGCCGATCAGGACCCCGGAGTTGGCCGGCAGTGCGGCCTCTGTCGGCCACGCCATGGCCACCACTGCCGACCCGGCGATCGGGACCCGGCCCAGCGCGTCGGCGAGGCCAGGCACCGTGGCGGCGACCAGTCGCGCCGCGACGTTCGCGGGGACGGCGAGGATCACCGCGTCATAGGATGCCGCCACACCCGATTCGGTGACCACCACCGCGCCGGTGGGTTCGGGTGCGACCGCAGCCACCGGGGTGTCGCGCAGGATGTGTGCAGCGCCGGTGGCCTCGAGTGCGGCGACGAGCATGCGGTATCCGCCGTCGAGTGCGCCGAACACCGGTCCGTCACTTCCGGCGCCGACCAGCGACGCCACCGCCGCGGTGAGCGAGGGCGCCCCGGAATCGAGGGCCGCTGCCAGCGCCGGTATCGCGGCGCGCACGCCGATGTCGTCGGCCAGCGACGAGTAGACGCCGCCGAGCATCGGGTCGACACTGCAGGTGACCACTGATCGTCCGAACCGTTCGCCGACCAGCTGCCCCACCGAGATGTCGGTGTGGGGATCCCAGGCTAGCCCGCGGGTGGGCTCGGATCGGGTGCGCTCGACGTCGGCGGCGTCTGCCACCTCGGCGATCGCCTCAGCGTCGGCGGGGATGCCCATCAGCGCCGGACGCGGCAGTCGGTGCAGTCCTCCCCTGGCGAGAACGGCCGGCCGGGCGGAGGTGGGGTGGACCAGATGGTGCGACAGCCCCAGTTCGCCGACCAGATCGGCGACCTCGGGGCGACGCACCACGAACGCTTCGGCGCCGACGTCCACCGGCAGACCTGCCAGCGTCCTCGCGTGCAGCACACCGCCGAGTTCGTCGCCCGCCTCGTAGAGGTCGATCACCGCATCGCGTCCGCACCTCGCACGCATGCGCATCGCGGCGACGAGTCCGGAGACCCCACCGCCGACGACGGCGACGCGGGCTCTATGCCCGGACTCCGGTGATGGGTCGGTACCGCTCACATCGAATGCACCAGCTCCACAACGTGGGTCAAGACACCGGGGTCGGTGTCCGGGAGCACGCCGTGCCCCAGATTGAAGATATGCCCCACCGCACCGGCGGCGATCGCCGCGTCGGCATCGTCGATCACCCGCGCCACCTCCCGGTCGACCACGGTCTCACCGGCGAACAACACGGTGGGGTCGAGGTTGCCCTGCAGCGCGACCGGGCGGTTGACCCGGCTCACCGCGGTGGCCAGCGGCACGCGCCAGTCGACGCCGAGGACCTCGGGTCCGGCGTCGGCCATCGCGGTCAGCAGCTCACCGGTGCCGACACCGAAGTGGATCCGCGGTGCACCGTAGTCGGCCACCTCGGCGAACACCCGCGCCGAATGCGGGAGAACGTAGGTGCGGTATTCGGCGTCCGACAGCGCGCCCGCCCACGAGTCGAACAGCTGCACGGCGTCGACGCCGGCGTCGAGCTGCACGCGCAGGAACTCCACGGTGATGTTGGTCAGGCGGCCCATCAGGTCGTTCCAGGTGGACGGATCCTCGCGCATCAGCGCCTTGGTGCGCTGATACGTGCGGCTCGGACCGCCCTCGATGAGGTAGGAGGCCAGGGTGAACGGCGCGCCGGCGAAACCGATCAACGCCACGTCGGTGTCACTCAGCTCGCGTGCCAGTTCGGTCACCGCGGCTTCGATGGCACCGACCGAGGCCCGGTCGAGCGCCGGCAGGTCGTGGACGTCGTCGCGGGTGCGCACCGGTGAGGCGATCACCGGGCCGGTGCCGGCGACGATCTCCAGACCCACGCCCGCCGCGCGCAGCGGGACCACGATGTCGGAGAACAGGATCGCCGCATCGACGTGGTGCCGACGCACGGGCTGCAAGGTGAGCTCCACGATCGTCTCGGTGTCGAAGCAGCATTCGAGCATCCCGCGGTCGGCGCGCACGGCGCGGTATTCGGGCAGTGAACGGCCCGCCTGCCGCATGAACCACACCGGTCTGCGTGTCGTCTGCCCGCCGGTCGCGGCAGCGACGAGAGGTGTGGATCGAGTCTGAGTTCGAGGCGCCCTGGTCATCGCGTCCATGGTCTCACGGGTCCCCGGCGGCGACGACACCCCGTGATGCGGCGCGCCTCCTACCGCATTCGTCGGAGTTTCAATACCGTCGACCTTGTGACGACTTCCGGAGCCTCAGCGCAGCCTGCGACTTTTCGCAGTGCGGTGGATTCCATGCACGCTGCCCGGATCCGTTCGGAGATCGAGGTGGGCAGCATTCGGCCCCCGCAGCGGCTGGCGCCCTACAGCTATGCGGTGGGCGCCGAGGTGCGCCCGGACACCGACGAGGTGCCCACCGACTCGGACGGCACCGCATTCGGCCGCCTCATCCTGCTCTACGACCCCGACGGCCAGGACGCCTGGAACGGCACACTGCGTCTGGTCGCCTACATCCAGGCCGAGGTGGAGGCCGCGCTGGCCGCCGACCCGTTGCTGCCGGATGTGGCCTGGAGCTGGCTGGTCGACGCACTGGGCACCGACGCGCAGGGTGAGAGCGTCGACGCCGCGCGACCCGGTTCGCCGGTCACCGCACTCGGCGGGACGGTCACCGCCACCACGTCGGTCCGGTTCGGCGACATCGCCGGCCCGCCCCGCGCCCACCAGCTGGAACTGCGCGCCTCCTGGACGGCGACCGAACCCGATCTCGCGACACATGTCGAGGCCTTCTGCGACGTCCTCGCCTCGGCCGCCGGGCTGCCGCCCTCGGGCGTGACCCGCCTGGGCGCCCCCAGCTCCGTCGGCTGAAGGGGCGGCGATGAGCGTCAACGAAACACACGACACCGGCTCCGACGACCGCCACGGCGAATCATCGACCCCGACCGACACCGTCGCGGCGCACGCCGAGCCCGAACCGACCCCGCTGGAACATCCCGCAGAAGGCGTGCCACCGGTGGAGACCTCCGCCGACGACTTCGCGCACACTGCCGACGCGCTGGCGCACGGGTCCGGTCCGGTCGCACTCGACACCGAGCGGGCGTCGGGCTTCCGCTACTCCCCTCGCGCCTATCTGGTGCAGATCCGGCGCGCCGGGGCGGGCATTCATCTCATCGACCCGATCGAGCATCCCGACGCGCTGCGTCCGCTCGCCGAGGCGCTCGACGGTCCGGAATGGGTGCTTCATGCCGCCGACCAGGACCTTCCGTCGTTGCGGGAGCTGGGCCTGCATTGCGCGAGCCTGTTCGACACCGAACTCGGCGGACGGCTGCTGAACCTGCCCAAGGTGAACCTCGCGACGATGGTCGCCCACTTCCTGGGTCTGGGGCTGGCGAAGGGGCATGGCGCCGCCGACTGGTCGACACGCCCGTTGCCCGACGACTGGCTCAACTACGCGGCACTCGACGTCGAGGTCCTCGTCGAACTGCGCGACGCGGTCGCCGCGGCGCTGGAGGAGAACGGCAAACTCGACTGGGCGCGCGAGGAGTTCGAATACGTGCGCACCAAGCCGGCCCCGCCGCCGCGTCAGGACCGCTGGCTGCGCACCTCGGGGATCCACAAGATCAAGAATCCCCGCCAGCTCGCGATCATCAAGTCGCTGTGGGAGACCCGCGAGGCGATGGCGCAGCGCCGCGACATCGCGCCCGGCCGGGTGCTGCCCGATTCGGCGATCATCGCCGCAGCGGTCTCCGATGTCGCGAGCCCGCAGGAGCTGACTCGCCTGCCCGTCTTCGGCGGCTCACGTCAGCGTCGTTCGGCCGGCGAGTGGTATGCGGCGATCGCCCGGGCGCGCGCCCTGCCCGACTCGCAGTTGCCCCGACGTCGGCACACCGGCGCCATCCCCCCGACCAGCCGCTGGGAGTCACGCAATCCCGAAGCCGCCCAACGCTATTCGCGCGTCCGTCCGACGTTGGTGCAGATCGCCGAGGAGGTCGAGGTGCCGGTGGAGAATCTACTGGCCCCCGACACTGTGCGCGGGCTGTGCTGGCGTGGCGTCGAGGGGCCGCTGACCGTCGAGGCGGTCGACTCGGAGCTGGCGGCCGCGCACGCCCGCAACTGGCAGCGCACGCTCACCGTCGAGCCGATCACTGACGCTCTGAGTGACTGACCGCGCTCGATCCGCCGGCCTCCGGTGACCGTCCGGTGTCACCGGACAGCGGCTCGGTCGACAGACCCGACGCGGCGCCGGTGATCATCTGGGTCAGCGCCTTGGCCGTGAGTCCGAGATCGGCGAGGATCTGCGAACGCGAGGCGTGGGCGATGAAATCCTGGTTGATGCCACGGTGGATGACCGGCGTGGTGATGCCGGCTTCGCGCAGGCGCACGTCGACGGCCGCTCCGACGCCGCCCTGTACACCGCTGTCCTCCAGGGTCACCACCAGTCGGTGACGACCCGCGAGCTCGACCACCGAGTCGGGTACGGGCAGCACCCAGCGGGGATCGACGACGGTCACGCCGAAACCCTCACGGGACAATCCCTCGGCGGTCTCGACCGCCAGGCCGGCGAATGCGCCGACCGCGACGATCAGCACGTCGTCGTGGGCGTCGCGCGGCGGGCGGTGCAAGACGTCGACGCCATCGGCCAGACGCGACACCGCCCGGATGTCCTCGGGCACCGCACCCTTGGGGAAGCGCAGCGCGGTGGGCCCGTCGGACACCTCCAGCGCCTCGCCGAGCTCCTCGCGCAGCCGCATCGCGTCGCGCGGGGCCGCCACCCGCATGCCCGGTACCAGTGACAGCAGCGACAGATCCCACATGCCGTGGTGGCTGGGGCCGTCGGGGCCGGTGATCCCGGCGCGGTCGAGCACCAGGGTGACCGGCATCTTGAGCAGCGCCACATCCATCAACAGCTGGTCGAAGGCGCGGTTGAGGAATGTCGAGTAGATGGCCACCACCGGGTGCAGGCCGCCCGCGGCGAGTCCGGCAGCCGAGGTGAGCGCGTGCTGTTCGGCGATACCCACGTCGAACAGCCGGTCGGGATAGCGGTCCCCGAATGCGGCGAGTCCGGTGGGGCCGCCCATCGCGGCGGTGATCGCCACCACATCCTCGCGTGTGCTCCCGGCGTCGATGAGCGCGCCGGAGAAGACCGAGGTCCAGTCCTGCGGGGGGACACTCGTCGGGCGACCGGTGAGCGGGTCGATGATCCCGGTGGAGTGCATCTGGTCGGCTTCGTCGTTCTCGGCGGGCGCGTACCCGTTGCCCTTGCGGGTCACGGTGTGCACGATGACCGGCGCACCGAAGGCCTTGGCCCGTGAGAATGCCTGCTCGAGGGCGACCAGATCGTGGCCGTCGACCGGCCCGACGTATTTCAGCCCCAGTTCGGTGAACATCGCCTGCGGTGCGATGAGATCGCGGACCCCGGTCTTCATCCCGTGCAGCACCGCATACGCCGTCGAACCCACCACCGGCAGCTGCTGGAGCATCCGCCTGCTCTCGTCGAGCACCTTCTCGTAGCTGGGGCGCAGGCGCAGACCCGACAGATGCCGCGCGAATCCGCCGATCGTCGGCGCGTAGGAGCGGCCGTTGTCGTTGACCACGATCACCACCGGCCGCTGTGCGCCGGCGATGTTGTTGAGCGCCTCCCAGCACATCCCGCCGGTCAGCGCACCGTCACCGACCACCGCCACCACGTGGCGGTCCTCGCCGGCGAGTTCGAAGGCCTTGGACAGGCCGTCGGCATAGGACAGTGCGGCCGAGGCGTGCGAGGACTCCACCCAGTCGTGTTCGCTCTCGGCACGATCCTGATAGCCCGACAGTCCGCCGCGCTGACGCAACTGGTCGAACCCGGCTGCGCGTCCGGTGAGGATCTTGTGGACGTAGGACTGATGTCCGGTGTCGAAGAGGACCGCGTCGGTGGGCGAATCGAAGACACGATGCATCGCGATCGTCAGTTCGACGACGCCGAGGTTGGGACCGAGGTGACCGCCGGTGGCTGAGACCTTGGCGATGAGGAACTCGCGGATCTCTCCGGCGAGTTCGTCGAGCTGTTCGGGCGTGAGTCCTTTCAGATCGGCGGGGGTGGAAACCGAATCAAGGACTGACACCGGCACGAGCTCCTTCTACGTGAGGCCATGTGCCGAACAGTCTACGGCGCACGCGCCGACAATCGCGGCGAGGCCGACCCGCGGGTGCCCCGGCGCACCGCATGCGTCCCACACCATCGCCTGCTCAGCTCGGCGTGAGCAGCGCGATCGCCTCGACGTGATGGGTGAGCGGGAACGCGTCGAATGCGCGCAGCGCGCTGATCCGGTAGCCGTGGGCGGCATAGAGACCGACGTCGCGGGCGAAGGACGCCGGATCACAGCCCACGTGGATCACCGCACCTGGTCGGGCAGCGCAGATCGCGGCCACGTCGGCCGATCCGGCCCCCGACCGGGGCGGGTCGGCGACGACCAGGTCGGGTGCGGGCAGATCGGCGGTTGCGCGCACGGTGGGTCCGGCCACCGTGCTCACCCGCTCGTCGCCGGCGTAGGTCTGAGCGGCGATGTCGATGGCGCGGGCGTCGGCGTCGGCGATCGTCAGGGAGCGCACGGAGGTGAGCGTGTCGAGCACCGCCCCGCCGAGCACCCCGACACCGCCGTAGAGATCCCAGACGACCCGCGCGTCGGCCGCGGCCTGCTCGGCGAAGCTCGCCACCACCTGCCCATAGCGCGCCGGAGCGCCGCGGTGGGCCTGCCAGAAGCCGTCGGCCGGCACCTCGAAGACCCGTCCGCCCACCGTCTGTACCAGTGTCGGCTCCCCCGCGATCAGCCTGCGGTCATGTCCTGCGGCCGACTGGGCGCGTCGGCGCTGCGCATGCTGGCGGGCCGAGCCGCGGCGACGGTCGTGGGCACGACGGTGCGGGGCCACCGCCACCACCGATCGTCGCCCGCCGTCGCCGACCCCGACGACCACCTCGGTCCCCGCCGGCGGACTGTGAAGACCGGCCGCGACGGCAGCCTCGAGATCGTCGGTGAGACCGGCGACCGGCTGTGCGCAGTCGGTGCCCTCGACGACGGTGTCGCTCTCCCGCACGCGCAGACCGAGTCTGCCGTCGGCGTCGAGGGCGAAACGCATGCGGGTACGCCACTGGGTCTCGACGACCGCCTCGAGCGGGATCTGCGGATCGATCCGTTCGACGTCGCCGAGCAGCGGCCCCGGAGGCGAGGCGTCGACGTCGAGATGGGCGATGCGGCGCAATTGGTCGGCGAGCACCTCGCGTTTGAGCCGCCGTGACGCGGCGGCGGTGACATATGCCTGATCGCAGCAGCCGGCCCCGCGCGCAGCGGCCGGACATGCGATCGGGATGCGATCGGCGGAGGGCTCGATGATGTCGAGCAGTCGGGCCCGCACGAATGAGCCACGATCGTCGACGGGTGTCACGCGCACCAGCTCGCCGGGCAGCACGTCGCGCACGAACACCACCCGCCCGTCGTGGCGGCCGATCCCGATACCGAGATGGCCCGGTGCGGTGATGCGCACCTCGAATGCGCTGTCCCTGGAGGACTCCGGCGGCATCGACGTGGTGCTCACCGCGACCGACTCACATCCCGGTCGGTCCCGCCGCGCTTACGGCGTTCGGTCGCCGGGGCCGACACCGAGGAGTCCGGACTCACCCCGCCCATCCCGCGACGGGTGTCCCCCGGTCCGACGAACGGCTGATCCTCGGTCTGTTTGCGTCGCGCCGAGGAGGTCAGCTGCCACGGCACCGAGGTGACCATCACCCCCGGCTCGAAGAGCAGACGGGTCTTCAGACGCAGCGCCGACTGGTTGTGCAGGATCTGCTCCCACCAGTGACCGACCACGTATTCAGGAATGAACACCGTGATGACGTCGCGCGGGGACTCCTTGCGGACCCGGCGCACATAGTCCACCACCGGCCGGGTGACCTCACGATAGGGCGAGGCGATGACCTTGAGCGGCACGTTGATGTCGCTGCTCTCCCACTCGTTGACGAGCTGACGGGTGTCGGCCTCGTCGACGTTGACGGTGATCGCCTCGAGCGTGTCGGGCCGTGTGGCGCGCGCGTAGATCAGCGCTCGTTTGGTCGGCAGGTGCAGCTTGGACACCAACACGATCGCGTGGGTGCGGCTGGGCAGCACCGCCTCGTAGTCGGACTCGTCGAGTTCGGCCTGCACCGACATGTAGTGCCGGTGGATCGCCTGCATCAGGACGAACACCGCGACCATCGCGACGATGGCGATCCACGCACCGGCGGTGAACTTCGTGATGAGCACGATCACCAGCACCGTGCCGGTCATGACCAGGCCGATGGTGTTGATGACACGGGACCGCTGCATGCGGCTGCGCGCGGCCGGATCGGTCTCGGTGCGCAGCAGTCGCGTCCAGTGCCGCACCATCCCGGTCTGGCTGAGTGTGAACGCCACGAAGACGCCGACGATGTAGAGCTGGATCAGCGAGGTCACCTCGGCCTTGAACGCGACCACGAAGATGATCGCGGCCACCGCCAGGAAGATGATGCCGTTGGAGAAGGCCAGTCGGTCGCCGCGCGTGTAGAGCTGCCGCGGCAGGTAGCGGGCCTGCGCCAGAACCGAACCGAGCACCGGGAAGCCGTTGAATGCGGTGTTGGCCGCCAGCGCCAGGATCAGTGCGGTGACCACCGCGATGAAGTAGAAGCCCGGCGTGAACGAGTGGAAGACCGTCTCGGCGAGCTGGGCGATCACCGACTTCTGCTGATAGCCCTCGGGTGCGCCGATCAGATCGCGCGCCGGATCGGAGACGTATTTGACGCCGATCACGCGGGCGAGCTCGATGATGCCCAGCAACAACGTGATCGCCAGCACGCCCAGCATCAGCAGCGTGGTCGCGGCGTTGCGCGACTTCGGCTTGCGGAACGCCGGCACACCGTTGCTGATCGCCTCCACACCGGTCAGCGCCGCCGCACCCGAGGAGAACGCCCGGGCGATCAAGAACAGGTAGGCGAAGCCCTTGAGTCCGGGATGTTCGGCGTGCAGGCCGTAGGAGGCGGTCTCGGCCTTGAGGTGATGGCCGAAGCCGTAGATGTCGACGAAACCCCACACCAGCATCACCATCACCCCGGCCACGAAGGCATAGGTGGGGATCGCCAGCGCGGCACCGGATTCCTTGATGCCGCGCAGGTTGATGGCCGCCAGGAAGACGATCACCAGCACACACAGGATTACCCGGTGGGCCTCGACGAAGGGGATCGCCGAGCCGATGTTCTCCGCGGCCGACGAGATCGACACCGCAACCGTCAGCACGTAGTCGACCAGCAGCGCCGACCCGACCACCAGACCGGCCTTGGGCCCGAGGTTGACCGTGGCGACCTCGAAATCGCCGCCGCCCGAGGGGTAGGCGTGGACGTTCTGCCGGTAGCTCGCGACCACCACCGCCATCACCACGGCCACCGCGATGCCGATCCAGATGCTGTAGCTGTAGGCGGTCAGCCCGGCCGTGGAGAGCACCAGGAAGATCTCCTGCGGGGCGTAGGCCACCGAGCTCATCGCGTCGGATGCGAACACCGGGAGTGCGACGCGTTTGGGCAGCAGGGTGTGACCCAGTTTGTCGCTGCGGAATGGGCGCCCGAGAACCAGCCGTTTGGCCGCTACCGACACCTTGGAGACCGTTGACACTCCGCAAAGACTAGGACCTCGCCTGGGCGAAAGCCATGCCGGGCACCGGTTCGACAACGCGCGGGTGATACTGAGTGGCGACACCGCCGTCCGGTCACCGGGTCGCAGCGGTGTCGCCACAGTCGCAGCAGCCGGACGAGGAGATGGTGTGCAGGTCGTGATCATGGGGTGCGGACGCGTGGGTTCGTCGCTGGCGCTGGCGATGAACAACGCAGGTCACGAGGTGTCCGTGGTGGACAAGGACCCCTCCGCGTTTCGCCGCCTCGGCGACTCCTTCACCGGTCGCCGGGTCAAGGGTGTGGGCTTCGACCGGGAGGTGCTGCGCGCCGCCGGCATCGAGACCGCCGACGCTTTCGCCGCGGTCTCCTCCGGCGACAACTCCAACATCATCTCCGCGCGGGTGGCGCGGGAACTGTTCGACGTCGAGCGTGTGGTCGCGCGGATCTACGACGCGCGCCGCGCCGCGGTCTACGAACGGCTGGGGATCCCCACCGTCGCAACCGTCCCCTGGACCACCGAACGCTTCGTCAGCGCACTCGGCGAGCGGGGCGAGAACGCCGCCGGCTGGGTCGACCCGACCGGCGAGGTGACCGTGACACTGTTGCCCTACGACGAATCGTGGGTGGGCACCCCGCTCGCCCGGTTCCAGCAGGCCACCGGCGGCCGGGTGGCCTTCCTCAAACGTCAGGGCCGGTCGATCCTGCCCGAGTCCAAGAGCGTGCTGCAGCACGGCGACACGATCTACGTCGCGGCGCTGCGCACCGAACTCGACACCGTCGCACAGGCGATCGCGGGGCGGCGTCCCGACGATGTCGACTGAACGAGGGTCGACTGAACGAGGGCCGGCCGAACGAGAGATGACCCGCGCGATCCTGACCTGACCCGACCTGATCTGACCAACCCGACCTGACAGACCCAGGAGCCCACATCATGAAGGTGGCCATCGCCGGAGCCGGAGCGGTGGGCCGTTCCATCGCCCGCGAGCTCATCGAGAACTCCCACGAGGTGTTACTGCTCGAGCGCGACATCGACCACATCGACGAGACCGCCGTCCCGGGTGCGACGTGGGTCTACGCCGACGCCTGCGAGTTGGAGAACCTCGAACGCGCCCATCTGGAGACCTTCGACGTGGTGGTCGCCGCGACCGGCGACGACAAGGCGAATCTGGTGGTCAGCCTGCTGGCCAAGACCGAGTTCGCCGTCGATCGTGTGGTGGCGCGTATCAACGACCCGCGCAACGAATGGCTGTTCGGCGAGGACTGGGGCGTCGACGTGGCCGTGTCGACCCCACGCATCCTCGCCTCCCTCGTGGAGGAGGCCGTGTCGGTCGGGGATCTGGTGCGGCTGATGACCTTCCGCCAGGGACAGGCCAACCTCGTGGAGATGACGCTGCCCGACAACACCGCGCTGGCCGGACGCCCCGTCGGCAAACTCGAACTACCCCGTGACGCCGCACTGGTCGCGATCCTGCGGGGCGGCCGGGTGATCGTGCCGCAGGCCGACGACCCGGTGGAGGGTGGCGACGAACTCGTGTTCATCGTCGAACACGGTGGTGAGGAACCCCTGCGCAAGGCGATCATCGTCGCCTGAGGACGCTGCCGGCGATTGCCGGTATCGGCGGCCGGTATCACCGCGTCCGCAGCGCTCGACCCGGTTCAGGCGTCGCGCTCGGCGGTGGTGCGCTCGGCCGCGGTGTCTCGCGCCGGACCGGTTCCGTCGGCGCCGGACTCATCGGCGGCCGACTCGTCGGCGAGGGCTTCGCGTCCGTTCTCCCGATCGGCGTGGCGCACCAACAGCACCGTGGCCAGGACCGCGACCGCGGTGAGCGGCCACCCCATCCCGATACGCGCGGCCGCCAGCCAGCCGGTCTGGTTGTGGTCGTAGAGGAATGACTGCACGAGATAACGGATCGCGAACAGCGCCGCCCACACCGCGGTGGCGATGTCATAGGCAAGACGCGTACGCCGGCGGTGGCGCCAGCTCGACCCGGCGCCGTTGATCCCGTTCCAGATCACCCCGACCAGCGGCCACCGCACCACGATCGAGAGCACGAAGATGACCGCATAGACCAACGTGGTCCAGATGCCGAAGAGGAAGTATCCCTTCGCCGACCCGGTGCGGTGGGCGATATAGGCGCAGATCGCCACGCCGATGAATCCCGAGACGGCGGGCTGCAGCTTGTCGCGACGCACCAGCCGGATCACCAGGATCACCGCGGCCGCCGCGAGCGCTGCGATGATCGCGACCTTCAGATTCCAGATCGCATTGGCCGGCACGAAGACCAGGATGGGGATGGTGGTGTAGATGAGGCCGGAGATACCGCCCATCTGCTCGAGCAGAGTGGCCGATTCCTCCTCCGCCTCGACGAGTTCGACACGCGGATCGTCAGCGGGATCGAACTGGTCGGGATCGAACTGGTCGGGATTGTGCGAGCGCTGCCCGGCCGGGACAGTTTGGTGCGCACCTGCCGCGTCTGACGACGCAGAAGTGCCGTCGGAAACGGCCGGCGGCTGCCGTCGGTCGTCAGTGCGATCGTCGCGCGCGTCGTCGATATCGTCAGTCACTGCTCGAGCATGTCCTCACCTACGTCGGTTCCCGTACTCAGCCGGGTCCCGACGGCGTCGTCATTCGTCGCCGAGGAGCTCGTAGTACGGGTTGTACATCACCTTGCGGCCGTCCTTTTCGCCGACGCGGCCACGGACCACGACCTTACGGCCCGGTTCGATGCCGGGGATCCGGTGTCGGCCCATCCACTTGAGGGTGACGGTCCCCGACCCGTCGAAGAACTCCGCGGCGACGCCGGTCTTGGCCGCCTTCGAGCAAGTCTCGACCGAACGTAGCTCGCCCTGCATCACGGCATCCTCGCCGCGGACACAGTCGGCGGCGCTACGCGCACCGGCGGCCTTGGACTCCTGTGAGATCTCTTCGGCGTCGAGGGTGTCGAGATCCTCGGTGAGCCGGCGACCCAGTCGCTTGAGATATCCGGTCGCGCTCATGGCTACCTCTTAGTGGTGTGTGAGTGTGTGGTGGGCTGCTGACGTGACGTCGTGCCGGGGCCACCCGGCGGGCTGTGAGCCCGGATCACGGCGATGACGACGCTTGTTCGCACCACAACGGCCCGGGCCGACTTTCAGGGCATTTCGGACCGGGAAAACCTCGTCACAGGCACGGTCCTCGTGCTCATCCACGCCACTGTAGACCCGATGGGACACCAAGGCCAAGACCGGCGTGTTCGCGGCTGGCGAAGCATCCTGAAAACCAGCTCTGAGCTGCGCAGACATCCGTTGCACGCCGCGTCTGGGAACCGTGGTGGCACACCCTGCCGCCCGCGCACCCGAGACCACCGGATCTCAGCGATCGCCACCCTGCTGGTCGCGCAGCTGACGCATCGCCGAGCCGTCGGAGACCTCACCGTTCTCGTCGATGGCCACAGCCCCCTCCACGAACGGGTTGGGACCCTCGCCCGACGCCGCCTGCTCCATCATCTGCTGCTGGGCGGCCGCCACCTGCTCGGCGAGTACCGGCGGCAACACCACGGGCAGCGGCTCACGCGGTGGCGCCGGCTCTGTTCCGCGACGCACCACCGATTCGCTCAACACCGCACGGGCGATCGGGATGAGTTGTTCAGAGGACTCCACCGGGCCGCTTGCCACGCAGCGAACCAGCCATCGCGGTCCGTCGACGCCGATGAAGTGGTGTCGTCCGCCGGCGATCTCGGCGTCGACCTCACGTCCCCAGTGACCGTCGGAGGTGGTGACGGTGGCACCGTCGTTGCGCAACGACTCCGACAGCTCCTTGACCACCTCGCGCCACAGTCCCGGACTACGGGGGGCGGCGAAGGCGGCCACGTTGATACGCCCATAGGGCGTCACCAGGAATACGCCCTGCGGTTGGTGATCCGGCGACATCTCGACCGTGACCTGTCCACCCTCCACCACCGGGACGAGTACCGAGCCCAGGTCGAGGTGTGAGTTCTCCAGATCCGGGTCACTGCCGAAATCGGCGATGTCGTAGGGACCGAGACCCTGACCGATCTGCGCCGGCGCACTCTCGGGCGTCTGCGTGTGGTCGTCTCGTCGAGCCATCAGATGTCCTTCCGATCTGTTGAGGTTCACTCGCCTGCCGGGCCACCGGCTGGCGGGGTCGTGGTGCGAGGGTTCGTGGTGCGATCTTGGGTGCCGTTCGCGGTCAGGGTCGCGCGTGGTCGGGCTCATGCCCCGTCCCCGCCTCGCCTGCAGTCGCCGCCTCGCCTGCCGCCCGGGAGGTCGACGGATCCGACGCGGTCGAGTCGTCCGAGGCGGTCAGCAGCGCATGTCCGCCACTGCTGCCGTAGCCGCCGTCCCCACGCGAGGTGTCCGACAGTTCGTCCACCTCGACGAACATCGGCAACTCCACGCGCTGCACGAGCAGCTGCGCGATGCGATCCCCTCGCGCGATCTCGATCGGCGACCGGGGGTCGTGGTTGATCAGGCAGACCTTGATCTCGCCGCGGTACCCCGCATCGATGGTGCCCGGGGTGTTGACGATCGACAGTCCGGCTCGCGCGGCGAGTCCCGACCGCGGGTGCACCAGGCCCACGGTGCCGATGGGCAACGCGATCGCGATGCCGGTGCCCACCACCGCGCGTTCACCCGGGGCGATGGTGACGTCACTGGTCGAGCAGAGGTCGACGCCGGCGTCCTCGGGATGGGCTCGATGGGGCGCGGGGATTCCGTCGTCGAGGCGGCGGAACTCGACCGCGTCGATCCGTGGACTCGTCGCGCCGCCGGCGGCGGCCGGTTCGATGAGCGGTGCATCGCTGGTCACAACGGGCAGACTACGCTGACGGCGTGTCCGACTCCCCGACCCCCGACTCCCGACCCGGCGACCGCCGCGCGGGGCTGCGCTACCACGAACGCCTCTATGTGCCGTGGTGGTGGTGGCCCTGTGCGGCCGTGGTGGTCGGCGTTGTCGGTTATGAGGTGAAAATCGCGACGGGACACCAGATCTGGAGCACCGTCGCCTACATCGTCCTCGCGGTGATCGCCGTGTGGTTGCTGTGGTCGATGGGGCGCGTGAGTGTGTCGGTCACCGACGATCGCGAGTTGATCGCGCACAAGGCGCGCCTGCCGGTCTCGGTCATCGACCGCGCCGCCTCGGTTCCTGCCAGCGCGAAGTCCGCGGCTCTCGGCCGCCAGCTCGACCCTGCCGCATACCTGATGCATCGCGCGTGGGTGAAGACGATGGTGCTGGTGGTCCTCGACGATCCCGACGACCCGACGCCCTATTGGTTGGTGAGCACCCGTCATCCCGATCGCGTCATCGCCGCTCTCGGTCTGCGCGATGCGTTGACGGAGTCGGGTGAATCCAACGATTCGGGCACGCCGTCGCGGTCGACCGGCGACGAACACGACGACTGACACCGTGACGGCCGGCCAGGTTCAGCTGCGCTGACGACCCGAGCGGCCTCGCCGCCGGCCCGGGCCTCGCAGGGGAACTCCTCAGGAAAAACCTTCGGACACAACGAAACGGACCCCCAGAAGGTCGGGGGTCCGTGTTCGTTGTCGTGCGCCCGGAGACGCTGCGTCCCACGTGGGGCCGGGGCGAGGCGTCGTCCCTGATGCGGCCACCGCTCGGGCGGCCGTCACCTCATGCGCAGTCGATGCAGATGCGCGAATTGCCGTTCTCACGAGCGAGCCGGCTCCGGTGATAGACCAGAAAACAACTCGTGCAGGTGAATTCGTCATCCTGCTTGGGGATGACACGAACGGAGAGTTCCTCTCCGGACAGGTCGGCACCGGGAAGCTCGAAGGACTCGGCGGTGTCGCTTTCGTCGACATCGACGGAAGCTGCCTGCACCTCGCTGCGCCGTGCCTTCAGTTCTTCCAGTGAATCCTCACCGAGGTCTTCGGTCTCGGTGCGGCGCGGTGCGTCGTAATCAGTAGCCATGTTGTTGCCTCACTCTGTCGATGCAGCGTCCGTTGATCGGCTTGTGACCGAGCGGAACCGTTCGGGCTGGTTTTCAGACCGACGGGTTCCGATGTGATCGACGCGGCCGACGTTGAACCCCGACGATGCTCACAGCACAAACGACGAGGCACTCGAAATCGTTGCCGTCGCCAGCAATCGATTTTGTGAAATACGCCACACCTTCCGATCGGGGGGTGTAGGCGGATCACCATCGAAAGCGAACGGAACTTACCAAACGACATCCCCGATTTCAAGAGTCGCTCAATTCCGTATCCTGCGGCGCGGGCACCGTAAGGTGAGGGCGCAATCGCGCTCGCGGCCGGACACGGAAGGCAGACGGTGGTTTCACAGATCACGACCGGACACCCGACCGACAGACGGGGCCGTCCCTATCGTCGCCGACGCTATGCGCCTGCGATCGTCCTAGTGGTAGTCCTGCTGGTGATCGCGGGCGTGGTCTGGATCATCGCAGCCGCCTCGGGAGGGTCGAGCGCCGTGCCCGTCGCCTGCCCGGCACCTCCGAGCCCATCGGCCTCCCCCACCGCTGCCACCCCCGGTCAGGCACCCGCGGCCAACGCCGTCCCGGTCAAGCACACCGTCGTCGCCGAATCGTCGATGCTCGGCGAGCAGCCCGCCGCCCTGTCCACCTTCCAGGTACGCGTGCTCAACGCCTCCGGCCAGCGTGGTGCCGCGCAGAACGCGCTCGACGACCTGACCTCGCTGGGATTCCGGCAGGCATCCACCGACCCCTACGCCGACGACACCCTCTACTCCGACCCGATGGATTGCGTCGCGCAGATCCGGTTCGGCGACGCGACCAAGGCCGCCGCGGCGGCGGTCTGGGTCGCGGTACCCTGCGCCGAACTCGTCAACGACGGACGCAGCGGGTCGGTGGTCGACCTGGCGCTCGGGGAGCACTACACCTCGACCGAACAGTCCCAGGACGCCCAGGCAGCGCTCGATGCATTGCGTACCGCCGACCCGAACAATGCGAAGACCGCGGTGGATCCCTCACTCGTGCGGGCGGTACACAAGAACGCGTGCTGAGTCCTGTCGATGCGCTGAATCGCGTCGATGTGTCGGGTCCTGGCGATCTGTCGGGTCCTGGCGGGCTGTCAGCCCCCTGACCACGTCCGGCAGCGGCCACCTGCCTGCCGAGATCACTTCGGGATCGGGTCGAGCGCGCCGAGTTCGTCGAGTAGCGCTGTGAGCTCCTCGGCGATTCCCGGCGCCGCCGCGAGGGTGAGGTCACCGTCATCCGAGCGCGAGGCCGCCGACGGGAGCCGGAGCATCGCGCCGGCCTCCTCAGCGATCAGCGAGCCTGCCGCCCAGTCCCACGGACTCAGTCCGTGCTCGAAGTGGGCGTCGACCACACCGTCTGCAACCATGCACAGATCCAGTGCGGCCGAACCGATTCGGCGCAGGTCGCGGATCCGGGGCAACAACGCCGCAGCGATCTGGCCCTGCCGTCGGCGGCGCGCGGCGGCATAACCGAATCCGGTGGCCACCAGCGAGAGGTCAACGCTGTCGGCTGAGGAGGCCCGCAGTCGACGCGCCGACGTCGACCCGAGATCGGCGACGAAGGATCCAGCCCCACGCGTCGCGAAGAACACCCGTCGGCCCGCCACGTCGGCGACAGCTCCGGCCACCGACACACCGTCGATCTGCGCGGCGATCGACACCGCGTAGGCGGGCACGCCGTAGAGGAAGTTCACTGTGCCGTCGATGGGGTCGATCACCCAGCGAACCCCATCGGGAACCTCGACGCTGCCGCCGTCCTCCTCACCGAGCACCGAGTCGTCGGGGCGCAGGTCTGCCAGCTGCCCGCGGATCAGCCCCTCGGTCTCGGTGTCGACGACGGTCACCGGATCGGTCGGGCTCGACTTCGTCGCGACCAGTTCGGCCGCAGCCGTCGGCTCGCCGGTATCGCCCCGCGAGTCGCGATCGAACAGTTCGCGACGGCGCACACGGACATGGTCGGCGGCGCGCTCGGCGAGTCCGCGCGCGATCGTCGTCAGGTCCGCGGCGACCGTGTCGGTCTCATCCGCGCCGGCATCGGCATCGAGTTGCGCGCCCACGTGGTGGGTCTCATCAGTCACCCACACACCGTGACACAGACGCGGCCCGCGTGGGCGATCCCACCGCGAACGGACATGTCGGACGGGTGGTCGCCGAAAAATTCCGGCAATTCGAAATTCGCGGGTGGTCAAGCGAATTCAGTGCGCGTCGATCAGCAGCGCACCCGTGGTGCGCCCACTAGCCTGAGGGTGTGAACAGCGTCGACTACCGCGCGATCTCGTGATGGCAGCGACCACTCGGTACCCGCGCACCACCGCGTGTACTGATCCACCCGCCCCGACAACTCCACAGCAGTGACATCGCAAGAGCAGTGACAACTCAACAGCAGCGACCACTCACGAGCAGTGACAACTCCACACCGCAGTGCACGACATCACCAGTCACCGCACAGTACCCAGCGAAGGGACCAACATGTCCGGCGAAGCCAGTAGCAGTCGTTCCACGCAGTCCAGTAGCGCCAAGCAGGGTTTCGGCGTCGATGTGGGCGGGTCGGGGATCAAGGGCGGGATCGTCGATCTGGAGACCGGAGCGCTCGTGGGCGAGCGTTTCAAGGTCCTCACCCCCCATCCGGCCACACCCGACGGGGTCGCCGGCGGTGTGCGCGAGGTGGTGGAGCACTTCGGGTGGTCGGGTCCGGTCGGGATCACGATTCCGGCGGTGGTGACCAACGGTGTGGCGCGCACCGCCGCCAACATCGACGACTCCTGGATCGGTGTCGACGCCACACAGCTGTTCACCGAGTACCTCGATCGAGACGACGTGTCAGTACTCAACGACGCCGACGCAGCGGGGATGGCCGAGCAGCGTTACGGCGCCGGCCGCGACGTCAGCGGTGTGGTGATCCTGCTGACCTTCGGCACCGGCATCGGGTCGGCGTTGCTGGTCGGCGACACCCTGGTGCCCAACACCGAGCTGGGCCACCTGCAGGTGGGCAAGAAGGAAGCCGAGAAGCAGGCCAGTTCCAAAGTGAAGACCGACAAGGACTGGTCGTACAAGAAGTGGGCCAAGCACGTGTCGACAGTTCTCGAGGAGTACGAGAAGTTGTTCTGGCCGAATCTGTTCATCGCCGGTGGTGGCATCAGCCGTAAGTCCGACAAGTGGATTCCCAAGCTCACCAACACCGTGCCGGTGGTGCCGGCGAGCCTGGCCAACACCGCGGGCATCGTCGGTGCGGCGATGGCCGCCGAGCAGGGTCTGCATCCCTGATTCGCGATATCCCTGATTCGCGATCCCCGGCCAGATGCCGAGCGGACTCCCGGCTGGTCACCGACCTGATCCCGTGCGATCCCGCAGACTCGGCACAGCTGCCCGAACGAGGCACTGTGGTGCCCTCGTTGCCGGTGTGCACCGCGGCTGACCTGGTGCTGCGACGAATTCGATCTCGGTGTCGTTACAATGGCGTGGTCTGGCATTAACCCAGACCACTCAAGCCCCCCACCTGCGCCGGCCGGACAGCACATTCAGCGTGCCCTGCCACCAACGGCGCAGTGAAGTTGAAGCGTCGCGAAAGGTCGTACGTGGCAGCCACGAATACCACCCAGGCACTGTCGGACACTGAGAGCGTCTCGTCGGACGCGGAAGAGACCGCAACGGCCGAGGGTGGCGCCAACGCCGCCGCCAAGGCACCGGCCGCGAAAGCACCGGCGAAGAAGGCAGCTCGCAAGGCACCGGCCAAGAAGGCACCAGCGAAGAAGGCCGCCAAGAAGGCCACCGCGAAGACCGCCAAGAAGGCCGATGACTCCGTCGAACCCAGCGATGCCGACGGCGACGCCGGGATCGACGACATCGACGAGCCCGACGAACTCGGTGACGACGCCGACATCGACCTCGAACTCGATGATGACGATGACACCGAGGACGCCGGCGACGAGGCCGCATCCGACGACGATGACGAGGCCGACGGCGACGACGCCGCACCGGCAGCGTCGGCCACGACCCCGGCGAAGGCTGCCGACAAGGGCAAGAAAGACGACGGCATCGTCGAACCCAGCGAGTCCGACAAGGCCTCCGGCGACTTCGTCTGGGACGAGGAAGAGTCCGAGGCGCTGCGCCAGGCCCGCAAGGACGCCGAACTCACCGCGTCGGCAGACTCGGTGCGCGCCTACCTCAAGCAGATCGGCAAGGTCGCACTGCTCAACGCCGAGGAGGAGGTCGAGCTCGCCAAGCGGATCGAAGCCGGTCTCTACGCCACCGAGCGCATGCGTCGGATCATGGAATCCAGCGAGAAGCTCACGATGGCCCAGCGCCGCGACCTGTCCTGGATCGCACGTGACGGCAACCGCGCCAAAAACCATCTGCTCGAGGCGAACCTGCGCCTGGTGGTCTCGCTGGCCAAGCGCTACACCGGACGTGGCATGGCCTTCCTGGATCTCATTCAAGAGGGCAACCTCGGTCTGATCCGCGCAGTCGAGAAGTTCGACTACACCAAGGGTTACAAGTTCTCCACGTATGCCACCTGGTGGATCCGTCAGGCGATCACCCGCGCGATGGCCGACCAGGCCCGCACCATCCGCATCCCGGTGCACATGGTCGAGGTCATCAACAAGCTGGGCCGCATCCAGCGCGAACTCCTTCAGGACCTCGGCCGCGAGCCGACTCCCGAGGAGCTCGCGAAGGAGATGGACATCACGCCGGAAAAGGTGCTGGAGATCCAGCAGTATGCGCGTGAGCCCATCTCGCTCGACCAGACGATCGGCGACGAGGGCGACAGCCAGCTCGGTGACTTCATCGAGGACTCCGAAGCCGTCGTGGCCGTCGACGCCGTCTCGTTCACCCTGTTGCAGGACCAGCTCCAGTCGGTGCTCGACACGCTCTCCGAACGCGAGGCCGGTGTGGTGCGTCTGCGCTTCGGACTCACCGACGGCCAGCCACGCACACTCGACGAGATCGGCCAGGTCTACGGCGTGACCCGTGAACGCATCCGCCAGATCGAGTCGAAGACGATGTCGAAGCTGCGCCACCCCAGCCGCTCTCAGGTCCTCCGCGACTACCTGGACTGACCGCTCCTCCCGAGCGACCATCCGACACCCGTTCGGACCCACCGACTGCGCCCTGTCCCCTCGGACGGGGCGCAGTCGCGTCCGCCGGAAGCCGCGTGGGGACACCGGCGTGGGAACAGGACCACTGGCGCGGGGACACCGAATCGATGTCACCTACCGCGGCAATAGTTGCCGTTCCGTTGCCGAGGACCGGCCGATCCCGTGGCACTCTGGAGGTCCGACGGGGGGTTCTCCGCGTGAGCGACCGGCCGGCAGTGTCGTCGCATCGCGAGACGTCGATCCCACCCGCGCACTGCGCTGACGCCGGAGTCACCGGGTCAGACGTCGCTCGCGCGGGTCACATCCAGATGCAGGAGATCACCATGTCCTCACCGATCGATCCTCGTCGCCTGTACGAGTTCGAGAGCCGCTGGCTCGAACACGGCGGCGGACCGGCCGACCAGATCCGGTCGGAGTTCGGCCTCAGCGTGCCCGAGTTCTTCGTCACACTGCAGAACAGCCTTGAGGTCGCCCCTCCCGTCGACGTCCCACCGGCGCGGGTCGACAGGATGCGCGCCGTCTCCCGCAAGCGACTGTGGCTGGAGCGCTGACGGCCAGCAGCTGCACTCCGTCGGGGACCGCAGTCGGTGCCCACCCGCCCGAGATCTCAGTCGGTGACCTCGGGTGGCAGAGCCGGCGCGACAAACACCCCACCCTCCCCGGGGAGATAGCGACTGGTCGCGGTCACCGCCGCCACCGGCAGTCGGCCGTACAGATGCGGGAACACCTGGCCGTCCGGGCTCGGCGGTGATCCCTGCTCGTAGCGGATCTCACCGTCTACGCGTGCCGGGTCGATCCACAGCAGCACCAGATCATCGCGACCGGCGTAGAAGGCGTTGGCAGGCACAGCGACGGTGTGCGGCTGGCTGAGGTGGATGAATCCGTCGGCCGCCGCTGTCGGCGGGATCACCTCTCCTGAGGTTCTGGCCTCGTCCCACGCCGCCAGCCCGCACAGATGCACGACCACACCGGCCTTCTCACCGCCCATCTGCTCATCCTGCTGATCCATCGCGATCGACTCCTGCTTCCTCGCTGGTATGTCTTCTGGGCTGGTACATCTCTGGGCTGGCACATTCCCTGCTGCACGATTCCCGCTGCTCGCGCACCGCGTTTGTGTCGAGCATCCCCGTCCGCGACGGGCCGTGTAACGGATGAGTGACGAGACTCGCAGAATGCGGGTGGGAACAATACCGAGCCGCCAAACGTCTGACAGAGTGAGGGTGACGCGCCAGACCTGGTGCGTCAGCTCGCGAAGGGACGGCGCAACGCTCGCCCGGGACGGAGGAACCAATGCCAGACATCGTGACCACAACACCCCCGATCTCCATGCCGCTCACTGCCGCAGATCGGTGTGACCGCTGCAGCGCTGCTGCACGTGTACGCGCCACACTCCCGGCAGGCGGTGAACTGCTGTTCTGCCGCCACCACTTCAACGAGCACGAGGCACGTCTGGTCGACATGGGTGCCACTGTCACCACCCACGACGAGGAACTCGTCTAGTCGACCGTCCTCGACGAAGAAGTCGTCGAGTTCGATGTGAGTCGAACACCAACGATGCCGGACCCCCAGGGGTTCGGCATCGTTGTTTTTCACGCCATCGGCGTCGGCGGGTTGTCCAACGCCGTCGCCGTCAGCGAATTCGTCAACGCCAGGTGCGCAACGCGGCGATCCGCTCCTGCAGCTGGTCGGCCGAGGCCATCGCGGTCGGCGGCCCGCCGAGTTTGGCGCGCAGTTCGTTGTGCACCACACCGTGCGGCTTACCTGTGCGGTGGTGATGCATCGCGACCAGACTGTTCAGTTCGCGGCGCAGCGCACTGAGTTTCGCCCGGGTGTCGGGTTCGGCGGCCGGTGCGGGGACCGACGGCGCCGCGGCAGCGGTGCGGTTGTCCACCTGATCCTGCTGGCGCTTTCGTAGCAACGCGCGCATCTGCTCGGCGTCGAGCAGCCCGGGAAGCCCCAGATAGTCCGACTCCTCGTCGCTGCCGGCGAACGTCGCCGTACCGAATGACGCGCCGTCGTAGATCACCTGGTCGAGTTCGGCGTCGGCATGCAATGACTGGAACGCCGGCTCGTCCTCGCCCGGCTCGTCCTTCTGCTTCTGCGCATCGGCGAGCAGCGCGTCGTCGAGACCGTCGGACTCGCGATGCGGTTTCCCCAGCACGTGATCGCGCTGCGCCTCCAGCTGACTGGCCAGCTGCAGCAGCACCGGCACCGAGGGCAGGAAGACACTCGCGGTCTCCCCTGGCCGCCGCGACCGCACGAAGCGGCCGATCGCCTGCGCGAAGTACAGCGGTGTCGACGCACTCGTCGCGTAGACACCGACGGCCAGCCGCGGCACGTCGACACCCTCGGACACCATGCGGACCGCGACCATCCAGTGATCGTCGGACTGGGAGAACTGTTCGATCTTCTTCGATGCGGTCGGGTCGTCGGAGAGCACCACCGTCACCGGAGTGTGCGAGATTGCACCCAGCAGTTCGGCGTAGTCGCGGGCGACCTTCTGGTCGGTGGCGATCACCAGTCCGCCGGCATCGGGCACACCCGAGGCGCGCAGTTGTTTGAGCCGGGTGTCGGCGGCCTGCAGCACCGAGGGGATCCAGTCGCCGTGCGGGTCGAGTGCAGTCCGCCACGCCCGGGCGGTCTGCTCGGCCGACAGCGGTTCACCCAACCGCGCGGTGAACTCCTCACCGGCGCTCGTGCGCCAGCTCGCCTGACCCGAATAGGCGAGGAACACCACCGGTCGCACGACACCGTCGGCGAGGGCGTCGGAGTAGCCGTACGAGTGATCGGCCCGCGAGCGCATCGCGCCGTCACCGTCGGGCTCGTAGTTGACGAACGGGATGGGGCTGTCGTCGGAGCGAAACGGCGTTCCGGTCAGCGCCAGCCGGCGTTCGGCATCGGAGAACGCCTCGCGGATGCCGTCACCCCAGCTCTTGGCGTCACCGCCGTGGTGGATCTCGTCGAGGATCACCAGCGTGCGACGGTTCTCGGTGCGCACACGGTGCCGATACGGATGCGAGGCCACCTGTGCGTAGGTGACCACCACACCGTGGTAGTCCCCGCTGGTGGCACCCGCGGAGTTGGAGAACCGCGAGTCGAGTGCGATACCCACCCGCGCCGCGGCCGCCGCCCACTGATGTTTGAGGTGTTCGGTGGGAGCCACGACCGTCACCTGCTCGACCGTTCGGTCCGAGAGAAGCTCCTGGGCGATGCGCAGACCGAAGGTGGTCTTACCGGCACCCGGGGTGGCCACCGCCAGGAAATCCTTCGGCCCGGTGGCCAGATACCTGGTCAGCGCTCGCCGCTGCCAGGCGCGCAGTGCCCCGCCGGCCGGACCCGCGGTCGCAGTGGCGGCCCCCTGAACCTGCTCGTCGGATGTACGTCCATCAATGTCGGCCGGGGTACTCACCACAGGTACAGATTCTCCTCGCACTCGCCAGGCCACAGTCGCGACGCCCCCGCATCGCCGGCGATCAGACGCCGCGTCACGGTGGTACGGGGTTTCGACCGGGCCGCCGAGTTCACCGCCATCAGCGGGAACCGGCACGAGAAGCGATGTTACCCGGCCGCCTACGGGCCCACCCGGCCAGACACGCGCCATCGGGTGCGCACGCAAGGCACTCGAATCGGCGATGCTGGACTCATCACGAACAGATCAGGTCGTCACGACGACTGCGCGCAGCGCCGTCCACCGACCGCGGGGGCGTCGACCGGTCACCGCGGCGAGCCGACGCGTCCGCGGGGGGTCGTGCGGGTCATCGGATTCGTGATCTGGCGGACCATCGTGGAGTCCTGGAACGGTTCGATCTTCGGCCGATCGGCGCAGGCCGCGTTCTGGCAGACGCTGTCGCTGCCTCCGCTGCTGCTGGGTCTGCTCGGGACGATCGGCTACATCGGCGGCCTCTTCGGACCCGACACGATCGACATCGTTCACTCGCGCATCATCGGGTTCGCCAACCGCACCTTCTCCGAGGACGTGGTGACGCAGATCATCTCCCCCACCGTCGACAACGTGCTGGGGCGTGGACGCGCCGAGATCATCTCGGTCGGCTTCGTGTTGTCGCTGTGGGCGGGCTCGTCGGCGGTGTCGAGTTTCGTCGACTCGATCGTCGCCGCGCATGATCAGCACACCGTCCGGAATCCGGTGTGGCAGCGCATATTCGCACTCGGCCTGTATGTCTTCTTTCTGATCGGGGCGGTCTTCGTGCTGCCGATGGTTGCACTCGGACCCACTTACATCGGTCGGATCGTGCCCGACTCCTGGCATCCGTTGTCGACGCACATCATCGAGTACGGCTACTTCCCCGCGGTCGGTCTGCTGCTGGTGATCGCGCTGACGACGCTGTATCGAGTCGCGCTGCCCAAACCGCTGCCGTGGCACCGACTGATGATCGGGGCGATCCTGGCCGGCGTCGTCTTCTGGTGCGCCTCCACGATCCTGCGCATCTACCTCGCCTACGTGACGTCGACCGGCTACACCTACGGGGCGCTCGCAGCGCCGATCGCCTTCCTGTTGTTCACCTTCTTCCTCGGCTTCTCGGTGATCCTGGGAGCCGAGCTGAACGCGGTGATCCAGCAGATGTGGCCGGCCGGACCGACCCATGTCGACCAGGTGCGCGACTGGATGGCCGCTCAGACCGCCGACATCAGCGAACAAATCAAGGTGTGGCCGACGAAACTGCCGACCGGCCCCATCCGGCGCACCTCGTCGCCCCACCCCTCCGACTCTGCCCGGTCCCCGCAGTCACGGGCCCCAGAGCCGTGTGCCCCGGCCTCATCCGTCCCGGACAACGACCGGATACACGCAGACGCGGGGCGACGAAGCGAGACCAGCGGGCCGGACACGGCGGGCAGTACGCCCGACGCCCGGATCCGACGACCCGGATCATCGGATCCCGGGATCCCCGGCACGAGAACAGCGATGCCCGGTCGGCGACGACTCGTCACCGACCGGGCACGCTCACAGGGACCCGCGCACGGGTCACCGGCCGCGCCGGAGGGCAGGCCGCGGCGACGCGTGGAACAGCACACGCCCTACGACCCGCGCACACCCGACGATCGGCGTGCTCCCGACGACTGAGGTCGGCCGGTCACTCGTCCTTCTTCATCCGTTCGTAGATCTTCTTGCATTTCCCGCACACCGGTGATCCGGGCTTCGGCGACTTCGTCACCGGGAACACCTCACCGCACAGCGCTACCACGCGCGTGCCCATGACCGCGCTCTCGGCGATCTTGTTCTTCTTGACGTAGTGGAATACGTCGGGAGTGTCGTCTTCGGTGGTCTCGTCGGTCCGGACGTCCGGACGTTCGATCGTCTGGGTACCCATACCTGCCATTGTGCCCCCTGCGCCCGGTCGTCCGCACCGACGCTGCGCCGCGCGCGGGCCGGCCGGCACTCACACCGCGTCCGGGCACCACATCTGCCACACGGGTACCCACACCGCACCCGTCTCAACGGTTCTGACCACGGGCGAGGCGTGCGTCACACCGATGAAAGTGGAACAGTGGAGGACGTGGCACGAGAGTCCGATCGCACGCCGATCCTCATCACCGAAGCCGAGACGTCCCAGGACGATCAGCATCGGGAACGGGTGCGCAAATATCTCGCCATGATGGCCATCCGCATCCCCGCTCTGGTGATCGCCGGGATCGTCTACGCGACCACCGGATCCGGTCTGTGGGCGCTGGCGATCGTGGCCGTGTCCATCCCGATCCCGTGGATGGCCGTGCTCATCGCCAACGACCGCCCGCCGCGCCGCCGCGGCGAGGTCCCCCGGTACAAGTACGCACCGCGCGACACCGGACCGCAGGGACTCGGCGCACCGCGAGGCCGGTTCGACTTCGACGACAACGGCTACGGCACGTACACCGACGCTTCCCACACCGACGGCCCCTTCACCGAAACGGGCGCTGACGCACCGCGCAGCGGACGCGGATCGGGGAAGTCCGCGCGGGGAGCCGGATCGCCGGCGTCCACCTCGACGGGAAGCCCCTACCCCGAGAACTCCGCCGAAGCCGCTCTCTGGCGGCTCGAACAGCGCAACCGCGGCGAGTGACCACCGCCGGCCCCGGCTCGGGCGACGTGGCGAAGCTGTATCTGATCGCCGAACCGTTGCGCGAGGCCTTCGACGCCCACCACTTCGACGCCGACGGCATCCTCGACGCCCTCGGCCCCGACGTCCACGCCGCGCTCGGGCGCGGTGAGCCGGTACCGGTTCGACGAGCCGCCCGCGGTCTCGCCGAATTGGGCACCCTGATCAGACTGTTCCTACTGGCCGACACCCTGAATCGTGCGGAGGTCGCCGCAGCGATCGCGCCGCTCGAGGTCACCGACGCTCTCGCCTGTGGCCTGCTGCTCACCGACCCCGATGACCGCGCCGACCCCGGCCCCGATGACACGGACGACACGATGGTGCGGACCGCCGTCGACGTGCGGCCGCTCGACATCGGCCACGGAACCCGATGGCTGTTCTCCGATCTCGACGGCAGCATGCGGCCGGTCGAGATCGGCGAGGATCACGTGCTGGGCGTGGGTCATGCCTCACTGTCGCTGCTGACGGCCACGATCGCCGAACCGTGTCACCGCGTCTTGGATCTCGGAACCGGTTGCGGCGTGCAGGCCGTGGCGGCCCTGGACTACGCCGACCACGTCACCGCCACCGACATCACCGATCGGTCGCTGGCCATGGCCCGCGCCGGACTTGCGATCAACCGCATCGACGCCACCCAGGTCGACCTCGCGCGCGGTCCGTGGTTCGAACCGGTGGCCGGTCAACGGTTCGACCGCATCGTGGCCAACCCGCCGTTCGTGGTGGGACCACCGCGTGTCACGCACAGCTACCGCGATTCTGGACTCGACCTCGACGGAGCCAGTCAGATCGTCATCTCGCAGGCCGCCGATCACCTCACCGAGGGCGGGACGGCCAGCCTGCTCGCATCGTGGGCGATCACCTCCGACGACTGGCGCGAGCGCGTCGCCTCGTGGGTTCCCGACGACGGTGTGCAGGCGTGGATCCTGCAGCGCGACGTGGCCGACCCCGCACTGTATGTCGGAACGTGGCTGCGCGATGCGGGCTACGACCCCCGCACGGGCGCGGGCGCCACACTCTCCGACGAGTGGCTCGAACACTTCGAGCGCAGTGGCGTACGTGCCGTCGGCTTCGGGTTCGTCTATCTGCGCCGGGTCGACGGGCCCTCCGAGGTGATCGCCGAGGAGATGATGCAGCCGTTCGACGACCCGCTCGGTCCCGAAGCGGCGGACTGTTTCGCCCGCACCGAACTGCTGAGGACCACCGACCTGGCCGACGCACACCTGCAGGCGCCGCCGACCGTGGTGCTCGAGGAGGTCTCCGCACTCACCGCACCCGATGCACGTGACTCACCCGACGGACCGCAGGGTCCCGCATGGGATCGGATCGTCGCGCGTCTGCATCGCACCGACGGGCCGCGGTGGTCGCACGAGACCGACGACATCGTGACCGCGCTGCTGGCCGGTCTGCGTCGCGACGGGCTGTCGGTGGGTGACACGGTGGCCTTACTCGAGGCCGCCACCGGCGCCGATCTGGACGCGGCCACCGTGCACTCGGTGCTCACCGACCTCATCCGCCACGGCTTTCTGCGCTGACGCCAGGCGGTCCGGTCTGCATGCCCGGATCGCGCCGAGTGCCGGAACACCTTAATCATCTCTCAGCAACTTCTCAGTACGTCGCCGCATAGATGCAGGTCAGACAGTCTTCTCAAATCCACCACCGGGAACTTTTCTCGGTATGTGCGCCGTTGAACCTCATGAAGTCATTCGCACTCTGCAGGAGGCCGACATGCAACGCACCACCGCCACCACCACCCGGATCAAGGACGTCGAGACACAGGAGTCCATCCGGCCGGCCATGACGGATGCGGACCTGGATGCCCAAAGCCCCGCGGCCGATCTAGTCCGCGTCTACCTCAACGGCATCGGCCGTACCGCGTTGCTCAACGCCGAGCAGGAGGTGGAGCTGGCCAAGCAGATCGAGGCCGGTCTCTACGCCAAGCACATTCTCGCCACCAAGAAGCGCCTGACTGCGGCGAAGAAGCGGGATCTGGCCATCGTGGTCCGACAGGGCGAGGCCGCCCGGTCGCACCTTCTCGAGGCCAATCTCCGTCTGGTCGTGTCGCTGGCCAAGCGCTACACCGGACGTGGCATGCCGCTGCTCGACCTCATCCAGGAGGGCAACCTCGGGTTGATCCGCGCGATGGAGAAGTTCGACTACGCCAAGGGTTTCAAGTTCTCCACCTACGCGACCTGGTGGATCCGGCAGGCCATCACCCGCGGTATGGCCGATCAGAGCCGCACCATCCGGCTGCCCGTCCACCTCGTGGAACAGGTGAACAAGCTCGCGCGCATCAAGCGTGAACTCCATCAGCAGCTCGGTCGCGAGGCCACCGACGAGGAGCTGGCCAACGAGTCGGGCATCCCGGCCGAGAAGATCGCCGATCTGCTCGATCACAGCCGCGACCCGGTGAGCCTGGACATGCCGGTCGGCAGCGACGAGGAGGCGCCGCTGGGCGACTTCATCGAGGACGCCGAGGCCACCTCGGCCGAGAGCGCCGTGATCGCGGGTCTGCTGCACTCGGATGTGCGCAGCGTGCTCGCGACCCTCGATGAGCGCGAGCAGCAGGTGATCCGGCTGCGCTTCGGTCTCGACGACGGACAGCCCCGCACCCTCGACCAGATCGGCCGCCTGTTCGGGTTGTCACGTGAACGCGTGCGTCAGATCGAGCGCGAGGTGATGGCCAAACTTCGTCAGGGCGAGCGTGCCGAGCGCCTGCGCTCCTACGCCAGCTGAGCTCGTACGTCGGCTGAGCACCCTCACGCCATGACGCCGTGGCGGCCCGCCTGAGGCGGTCACGGCGTCGACGACACAACTGCACAGACGTCCCGCGCCGGCGCGGGGGCGCGAGGCGACGCTGATGCCCCCCTGTCAGCGAAGCCTTCTGGGCCCGGAATCGACCACACGTGTCGGCTCCGGGCCCAGCCGTATGGACGCATTGAGCACCGCGGCGCCGGCGGTGCTCACCAGCACCGGGTCGAGCACCACACCCCGGACCTCGGGGATGTCGTCGACCAGGGTCGACACCCGGATGAGCAGATCGACCAGCGCGGCGCGGTCGACGGGTGGCTGGCCGCGATACCCGGCCAGCAGCGGTGCCGACCGCGGCGCGTTCACCAGCCGCCAGGCCTCACTCTCGGTCAGCGGCGTGCCGCGGTAGGCACGATCGCCCAGTACGTCGAAGGTGACCCCGGCCAGCCCCAGCGAGATCAGCGAACCGAACGACGGGTCGTCGCGCACCCGGACGGCGGTCCCGACACCCTTGGGTGCCATCTGCTGGACCTGCATGGTGCGATCGCCGGTGAGCAGGGTCAGCTCGGTGAACGCCGCGGCCACCGACGTGGTGTCCGACAGGTCCAGCCGCGCGCCCTCGCGGTCGAGCCGGCCACGCCAGTACGGCGACTTGGCCTTCACGGCCACCGGAAAACCGAGCGCGATGGCGGCGTCGACGGCCGCCGCCGCGGTGGTCACCTCCCGGAACGGGGTGACCTCGATGCCGTAGCTGGCTAGCACCGGCGACGACCCGATGTCGTCGAGGGTGATCGACCGTCCCGGGGTCGCGCCGCTGATCGCCTCGCGAACGTATTCGCGAGCCCGTTCGGCGTCGATGCCGCTGGGTCGCACGATGGGTGACTCCGGCCGCGCGAGCCACTCCGCGTAACGCCAGGACCGCCCCAGTGCCGCTGCCGCACGTTCGGGACCCGAGTACGACGGCAGCGACCCGCGCGCCGGGGCGCCGTCGGTGTCGCGGACGGTGAGTCCCGGTGCGATACCGGTGACGGCCAGGAAGGTGGTGACCACGGGTTTGGTGGCACCCTGGCTGGCCGCCATCAGTGCCTGCGCATATTCGTCAGGAGCGACGGCGACCGGCGGCACGAACACCACGATCACCGCATCGACGTCGTCATCGGCGAGCGCCTCGGCGAGCGCGGTGCGGAACTGGTCGGCGCCTGCACCCGGGCCCAGGTCGACCTGTCCGGCGTTGGTGAGCCCGAATCCCGCCGCCTCCCCCATCGCGAGCGACGCGAGGACCGTGGAGTTACCCACCACCCGGACCCGACGTCCGGCCGGCAGCGGCTGGTAGGCGAAGACCATCGCGGTGTCGAAGAGCTCCTCGATCGACCGCACCTGGATGACACCGGCCTCGGCGAGGATGGCACGGGCGGACTCGTCGTCGAGGGTCGAGTCGTGCGCGGCCTGGGTCGGCGGCAGCGCCTCGCGACCCAGCTTCACCGCGACAATCGGCTTGTGCCGCGCCACATCCCGTGCGAGCCGGTAGAACTTACGCGGGTTACCGAACGACTCGAGATAGAGCAGGACCACGTCGGTCGTCTCGTCGGAGTCCCAGTACTGCAACATGTCGTTACCCGACAGGTCGGCCCTGTTGCCGGCCGAGACGAAGGTCGACAGACCCAGCTGGCGCCGGGCCGCCGCGTCGAGGATCGCGATCCCCAACGCACCCGACTGACAGAAGAATCCGATCCGCCCGCGGCCCGGCACATGCGGCGCCAGGGTCGCGTTGAGTGCCACGCTCGGATCGTTGTTGGCCACCCCCAGCGCGTTCGGCCCGACCAGTCGCATCCCGTGCTCTCGCACCGACTTCACCAGGCGCCGTTCGGATTCCATACCCGAGGCGCCACTCTCACCGAAGCCCGACGAGATCACCAGCAGCGTCTTGACACCCTTGTGCAGACAGTCGGCGAGCACCTCGTCCATCGTGCCGGCCGGCACCGCGACCACCGCGAGGTCCACCGGGTCGGGGATGTCGCGGACGGTCGGATAGGCGCGTATCCCGCGCACCGCGCGCGCCTCGGCGTTGACCGGATACACCGGACCAGTGAAGCCGTGCTCGACGATGTTGGCCAGCAGGGCGTTGCCGACCTTCTTGGGGTCGGTGGATGCGCCGATCACCGCCACCGAGGTGGGCCGCAGCATATTCGTCACGCTGCGGGCCTCGGAGGCACGCTCGCGGGCGTTGCGCACGGTCAGCAGTGCCTCGGTGGGGTCGATGGTGAACTCGACGTTCACGGTGCTGCCGTCGAAGCTGCGCGAGAGCTGATAGCCCGCGTCCCGGAACACGCCGACCATGTAGGGGTTCTCGGCCAGCACGTCGGCGGTGAACCGCTCGAAACCGTTCTCCGCGGCCGCCCCGGCGAGATGTTCGAGCAGGATCGGTCCGAGTCCGCGACCCTGGTGTTCGTCGGCCACCACGAAAGCCACCTCCGCGGTGGTGGCCTTGCCTTCGGCCTTGAGACTCTCGTACACGCCGACGGCGATGATCTCACCGCCGAGCACCGCGACCAGCGCCACGCGGTCGTGATGGTCGACCGTGGTCATCCGGGCCAGATCGCGCGGCGGGATGGTCGGATACGGCCCGAAATACCGCATGTACCGGGTGCGCTCACTCAGCCGCGAATGGAACCGCAGCAGTCCGTCGGCGTCGTCGGGGGTGATGGGACGCAGATGCACCACGCCGCCGTCGGACGCCAGCACGTCGGCCACCCAGTGCGCCGGGAAATCCCATGGTCCGCGCTTGTCGGGTGCGGGAGTGTCGGGATTGGTCGCCTCACGCACCACCTCCCCCGGCGGAACGTCGGGCGCATGCACATCGGCGGGCCCGTGTTTCCCGGCGTCGGTGTGCACCGAATCCGCCTGCTGATGCTCAGTCACGAGGATCCTCCGGATCGAGTCCGTGGTAGGGGAAGACCGCGCGGCGGGTGGCGATGATGGCCGCGTCGGTGCTCTGCTGGGCGCGTTCGCTGACCCCGTCGGGGGGATCCGCCCCGGCATCGCCGTCCCAGGCGACGTAGTCGGTGTCCCCGCCGTCGGTCATCACCGCCACCGGCTCGGCGGTGTAGGCGGGATTGAGCTCGGTGGCAGCGGCATGTGCTCGGGCACACCATGATTCGTCGATCGGGGTGGCGGGGTCGATGTCGCGGCGCAGTACCGCACCGATCAGGTGGGTCCAGCTGCGCGGGACCACGTCGACCACGCCGTACCCGCCGCCGCCCACCGCCAGCCAGCGTCCGTCGCAATGGGTGTCGGCGAGATCGCGCATCGTCAGCATCGCCGACCGTTGACCGTCGACGGTCAGTGACAGATCGGTCAGCGGGTCGGCGCGGTGGCTGTCCACACCACACTGACTGACGATCAACTGCGGTCGGAAGGCATTGACCAGAGACGGGACAACCGCATGGAATGCCCTCAGCCACAACACATCCGGCGTTCCGGGCATGAGCGGTAGGTTCACCGCATAGCCCGCACCGTCACGTTCACCCACCTCATGCGGCCAGCCGGTTCCGGGCCACAAGGTGGCCGGGTGCTGGTGCAGTGAGATCGTCAGCACGCGGGGATCTGCCAGAAATCGGTACTGCACGCCGTCGCCGTGGTGAGCGTCGATGTCGATGTAGGCGATCCGGTCGAAGCCGTGGTCGAGCAGCCAGTCAATGGCCACCGCCGCGTCGTTGTAGATGCAGAACCCCGCTGCCCGTGCCGGCATCGCATGGTGCATGCCACCGGCGATGTTGACCACCCGACGAGCCGCACCGTTGGCGATCGCGGCTGCCGCAGCGGTGGTACCGCCCACGAGCAGCGAGGCTGCCTCGTGCATACCCGAGAACACCGGGTTGTCGATGTCACCGAGGCCGTAGAGCCGGGCGAGGGTCTCCCCCGACATCCCCGGCATCCCGCTGCCGGCCGCCCGCACGGCGTCGATGTACGACCGCGCGTGCACACGCTGCAACAGCGGGTCGTCGGCGTAGAACGGCCGATCCGGTTCGACACCGTCGAGGATCCCCATGCTCTGGGCCAGCGACATGGTGAGCGCGAGGCGGACGGGATTCATCGGATGATCGGGGGTCCACCGGTACGAGAGGAAGTCCTCGCTCCAGATCACCGCCGCATCCGAGGGCGACCCGCCGTCGGCCACCGACAGCCTGGGCGCCGCGCCGGCACCCGGGCCTCCGCGGTCTGCGACGCGCTCATCCGGCAGCGGAACGCCCTCGGACAACCCGGAGGTGTCGGATCCGCGACGTGCTGCCCGCGACATGTGTGCACTCACAGTCTGAGGCTATGCCGCCGGCCGTGGGGGCCATGGGCGTTTTCGACTGTCGCCCCTGTCACTCCGCGCCTGCCACGTGCGACGGTCCCTCGGTCCTGTCGCCGTCGAGGGAGCTGTGGACACGCACCCACGGCGACGTGACCGAACCCTGGTCCACCTGCGCCGATCGGACCGGCGCCGACCGCATCGCACCGCGCCGGGATTGACGGACATGGAGGGTACCCTTGAACACGACCGAAGGGATGGCCGTGAACGATCTTGTCGACACCACCGAGATGTACCTGCGCACGATCTACGACCTCGAGGAAGAGGGTGTGGTGCCACTGCGCGCCCGGATCGCCGAACGACTCGACCAGAGCGGCCCGACGGTGTCGCAGACCGTCGCCCGCATGGAGCGTGACGGCCTGGTCCACGTCGCCGGAGACCGCCACCTCGAGCTCACCGACAAGGGTCGTTCCCTCGCCGTGTCGGTGATGCGCAAACACCGCCTGGCCGAGCGCTTGCTGGTCGACATCATCGGGATGCCGTGGGAAGACGTGCACGCCGAGGCGTGCCGCTGGGAGCACGTGATGAGCGAGGACGTCGAACGGCGACTCGTCGAGGTGCTCGACCATCCCACCACCTCCCCGTACGGCAACCCGATCCCCGGACTCGAACGGCTGGGCATCGACTCGTCCGCCGCCGTCGCGTTCGCGTCGACACGTCTGGCCGACCTGCCCCAGGGTGAGCCGGTGGCCGTGATCGTCCGCCGGCTCTCCGAACACGCCCAGTCCGACGTCGACGTCATCACGGCTCTGCGGGAGGCAGGCGTCGTTCCCGACGCACGCGTGACCGTCACCGTCACGCCGTCCTCGGTCAAGGTCGATGCACCCGGACATGAGGGGCTCGAACTGTCGGGCGACATGGCACACGCCGTCTTCGTCGAGAAGATCTGACGCTACCGATGAGACTTCTCGTCACCGGCGGCGCCGGCTACGTGGGTTCGGTGTGCTCGCGCGTCCTCATCGAGGCCGGCCACGAACTCACGGTGATCGACAATCTGTCCACCGGCAACCGCGAGGCCGTCGCGCCGGGCGCACGCTTCGTCCAGGGCGACGTGGCCGATGTGGCCGCCGACGTGCTGGGCGAGGAATCGTTCGACGGTGTGGTGCATTTCGCCGCCCGCTCACTGGTCGGCGAGTCCGTCGAGAAGCCCGAGCTCTACTGGTACGGCAACGTCGTGGAGACGCTGGCACTACTGGAGGCCATGCGACAGACCGTCACTCCGCGGCTCGTCTTCTCCTCCACCGCCGCCACCTACGGGGAACCCGAGGTTGTGCCGATCGTCGAGTCGGCGCCGACCCGTCCCACGAACCCGTACGGGGCCACCAAACTCGCGATCGATCACGCGATCGCCGACTACTGCCATGCACACGGCCTGGCCGCGGTGAGCCTGCGGTACTTCAACGTCGCGGGTGCCTACGGCGGTGCCGGCGAGAATCGTGCCATCGAGACCCATCTGATCCCGATCGTGTTGCAGGCCGCCCTCGGCATCCGTCCGGACGTCAAGATCTTCGGCACCGACTTCCCCACCGACGATGGCACCGCGATCCGTGACTACATCCACGTCGCCGACCTCGCCGATGCGCACCTGTTGGCACTCGAGTCGGCCATCTCGGGCCGTCATGCGGTCTACAACCTCGGCAGCGGCACGGGATACTCTGTGCGCGAGGTGATCTCGACATGTATGGATGTCACCGGCATCGACATCCCGGTACAGGAGGCACCCCGCCGCGCAGGCGACCCGGCAGTGCTCATCGCCTCGAGCGACAAGGCGATCGCCGAGCTCGGGTGGAAGCCCACGCGCACCGAACTGCCCACCATCGTCTCCGACGCGTGGGACTTCACCCGGACCCTCGCCGAGCACACCTCCGCCTGAACCCTGGCGCATGAACTCTGGCGCCTGAGCCCGGGCGCTCGAACCCTGGCGGAGGTCGGCCGGTGATCGAGCCGGGACCGATCGTCTTCCATCGACCTCATCCACCCGGGGATGTGTATCAGCATGCCCAATCCAATTCCGGTGCAGGCAGTGTCACACCGAATTCGTCGGCGAGGTCATAGCTGTAGTCGATGATCCCGGCGAGTTCTCGGGGGTGCATTCCCCGCGCGAGCGCACTGTCGAGCAGACAGGCGAGGTTGTAGTCGCTGCACGAGGCGAGCGCGACCTCGAAGGCGGTGCCGGCCATCCCGCCATGCCCCTGGACGTAGTAGAGGTGGCCCAGAAGCGTTGCCGCCGGGGCGCGTTCGGGTCCATCGAGCGCCCTCACGAGATCGGTGTAGACCTGTTCGGCGCGGGAACTCAGCCCGGTCACGGCCAGCGCCATCATCGCGTCACGGACATGTATGTGCGCCAGCGCCTGTCGCACCACCTCGCGTTCCCAGCAGGTCTGCGTACCGTCGAACGCCGCGATCACGGTGATCGCCTCGGCGAGGAGTTCACCCGGTGCGAGATCGGGCAGGTCCATCCGGTCGCCGTGCACCACACATGTGGGCTCCGAGCAGTCCTCGACGTCGCGAGGCGACAGGGAGCGGGCCAGGTCAGCCCGACTGGCATGGGTTTCGCGACCCTGGATCACCGCTTGAGCCACCGCCATCGGAGAGATGAGGGGATCGCCGATGACGCCGGTGTCACCGAGGTGTTCGGGCGTGGCGTGCGTGACGGTCCAGCGGGCGCCGGCGATCATCTGTGGCACCACCACCCCCACGCACAGATACGACGTCGGCCCCAGCGCGCGAGCGACCGCGGTGAACACGCGACGATAGACCGCCGACTGCCCATCGTGGCGGTCGTCGACGATCACCGCGAACACGTCGCCGAAGCCCTGCTGTTCGCAGACCGCACCGAGGTGGTCGATCACGCTGAGCAGATGGGGCGACAGCAGCTTGTCGCCGGGCCCCTCGAGCAGGATGTCGAAGCGCATGCTCGCACCGATGCGGGCGCTGTCGGGCTCGAAGGCGACCAGCACCAGCGACCGCTCGGGCACGAAGCCGAGCATGCCGGGTATCGCGGTGAGCAGATCGGTCATGTCGTGGAGAGAGACCACGTGGCGTCGGGATGTCATGACCCCAGCGTCGCGCCCGGTCGCGTCTGTCAGCGCCCGCCGGCACGCCCGAAACACGAGTTGTCCACGTTCGCGGATCTGTCCCCAACCCTGACGGGGTCACTGTCCTCGGGAACGCTTGACCGCCTTGGTGAAGACCTCGTCGAGAGCCTGACCGTCGGGGGTGGCGGAGGCGCCGGTCCCCACATATGCCGCATAGACCCGGATGCCGTTGTTCTGTGCGATGAGGATCGTCGACGTGGTGACCGGCTGCGTGGGCGCGCTCAGCTGGTGTACCTCGCGGCGCAGCGCGATCGATTCCTGCGAGGTGACCGGTGCCGGCGGGAGCATCGTGGTGACCACCGACGTCCTCGTGGAGCCGGAGGTGACCGTGTATCTCGGGCAGCGCCGGGCCTGATCGGCCACCGTCGCCAACGGCGAGTCCACGGTCGCGGTCACCACGCTCAGATGCGCATCCCCGGAGGGCGACAACGCGTCGAGCACAACCGCTTTTGTCGGATCGAGAGAGTCCGGAAGACATCCCGCCGGTGCGGTCGTGGCTCCCGGGCGCGCACCGGTGAGGTCGTTGAGCAGATTCGGGGCTTGCGCCGCGGGGATCTGCGCCGCCGAGTAGCCGGCGGGGAACTCGTCGACTCGCAGCGATCTCGACTGCAACCCCGACCCGGGATCGTCGCTCGGAGCCGCGCTCCCCGTCGACCCGACGACCGTCAGATCCGCTCCGCCGGCCACCGCACTTCCGCTCACCTGGCGCTCACATGCCGCAGCCGGGGCGATCGCCACCACGAGCGCGAACGGCAGCCACAGACGTCTCGCACACCGAAGGCTGCTCATTGGGTCCACTTTGCCACCTTCACGGCGTTACCAGCGGATCGACACAGCGCTACGGACGTGAAGTGGTTGGCCGGGCACCGACGGTGCCCTACACTCGGGTCATGAGCGCAGTGGCGATCACCATCATCATTGTCACCGTCGTGGTCGCGATTCTCATCGTCGCCGGCGCGGCCTGGTACGCACTCGACTCCGATCGCCGGATTCGTCGGTTCGCCTCGTCGACCGACGTGGTCCCGGGTCGCCCGAGCAGCGCCCCCCAGTCGTGGACCCATTCGACCGAACCCGAAGCCCTTCTGCACCAACGCCTCCGGTACGCGATCGCCTCGGTGCACGAGAATCCGACAGTGAGCGGCGACGAGAGCGCCAGCGTCGCGCGCGATCAGCTCGACGATGCGGTGGTCGCGCTCGACGATCAGCTCGTGGAACTGGCCGGCAACCGCGACGCACCCGACTACGACACCGACCTCCACCGCGCCGACGCCAAAGTCGCCACACTCGAACGTCTTCCGGGTCGGATCTGGGGTGTTTCGGCGCAGGAGGCCGAACGCGACATCGTCGCCGTCACCGCGACACTGCGCAGCGACGGCGACGTGCCACACCCGCCCGCACCAGACAAGGACTGAATCAGACAGCGGTTCGATTCAGACAGCGGGCCGAATCAGACAGCGACCGAATCAGACAGGGGCCGACGGGTTCGCGCGACTCAGTGGCCGCGGGCGATCCACTCCTCCAGATGAGGGGATTCCCCGCCGACGGAGGTCGCATCACCGTGACCGGTGTTGACCACGGTCTCGGCAGGCAGGGTCAGCACCTTGTCGCGGATCGACTCGATGATCGTCGGGAAACTGGAGTACGAGCGGCCGGTGGCGCCCGGACCGCCGTTGAACAGCGTGTCACCGCTGAACAGCACACCGGCCTCGGGTGAATAGATCACGCTCGACCCGGGTGAATGACCGGGGGTGTTGATCACCACGAGCTCGGTTCCGGCCACCGCGATCCGCTGTCCGTCGGCCAGATCCCCGTGTCCGACACCGGGATGGGTGTCCTGCCAGAGCATCTCGTCACCCGGATGCAGCAGCACCGGGGCGTCGAAGTGATCGGACAGCTCCGGCGCAACGGTGATGTGATCGTTGTGGCCGTGCGTGGCGATCACCGCGCGCACGGTCCGGCCGTCGACGGCGTCGATGATCGGCGCGGCGGTGTGGGCGGCGTCGATGATCACCACCTCCGAGTCGTCGCCGACGATCCAGATGTTGTTGTCGACATCCCACGTGCCGCCGTCGAGGGAGAACGTGCCGGAGGTGACGACCTTCTCCACCCGCAGTCCGCTCACAGGACCACCACCGACCGGAGCACCTCGCCGGACTCCATCTTGTGGAATGCCGATTCGATGGCGTCGATCCCGATCCGTTCGGTCACGAACTTCTCCAACGGCAGCCGGCCCTGCTGATAGAGATCGACGTACATGGGGAAATCACGCTCGGGCAGGCAGTCGCCGTACCACGAGGACTTCAACGCACCGCCGTGGGAGAAGAAGTCGACCAGCGGCATCTCGAGTGTCTTGTCCGGCGTCGGCACACCCACGAGCACCACCACACCGGCGAGGTCACGCGCATAGAAGGCGTTGCGATAGGTCTCGGGCCGTCCGACGGCGTCGATGACCACATCGGCACCGTTGCCGTCGGTGAGCTCCTTGATCTCGGCGACCACGTCGTCGACCTCGGAGTCGTTGATCGTGTGCGTGGCACCGAGTTCGGTGGCCCACTGCAGCTTTCGCGGATCGCGGTCGACGGCGATGATCGTCGTCGCGCCGGCCAGGCGTGCACCGGCGATCGCTGCGTCGCCCACACCGCCGCAGCCGATGACTGCCACCGAATCCCCGCGCGTCACCCCGCCGGTGTTGACCGCAGCACCGAGTCCGGCCATCACTCCGCAGCCGAGGAGTCCGACCACGGCCGGATCGGCGTCGGCGGCCACCTTCGTGCACTGCCCCTCGTGCACCACGGTCTTGTCGGCGAATGCGCCGATCCCCAGTGCCGCGGTCAGCTCGGTGCCGTCCTCGAGTGTCATCGGTGCCGAGGCGTTGTGGGTGTTGAAGCAGTACCACGGACGACCGCGCTTACACGCCCGGCACTCGCCGCACACCGCACGCCAGTTGAGGATCACGAAGTCGCCCACCTCGACATGTGTCACGTCGGATCCGACCTCGGCGACCACCCCTGCCGCCTCATGCCCGAGCAGGAAGGGGTATTCGTCGTTGATGCCGCCATCGCGGTAGGCGAGGTCGGTGTGGCACACACCGCAGGTCTGGATGTCGACCTTGACGTCGTTGGGTCCCAGGTCGGGCAGCACGATCGTGACCAGTTCGGTGGGCGCCCCCTTGCTCATCGACACCACGCCCCGGACCTTCTCGGTCATCTCGCCACTCCCTCTCAGTAGTCAGTTTTCGGCCGTCTCGTCGTTCGACCGGGCGCGTATCGCGACCGATCGCGCCCACGACGGCACAGCGGTTCGTCGACCGCTGCGCCATCCAGCGTTCTCAGGTTGCCACACCGGTGCCGACGTAGCGCGCGAACCGCCCTACCGGCAGCGCCGGTACCGCTGCACTGACTGCCTGCCGATCCCCATCCCACCTGCCTGCCACCTGCCGGGAATCCTCGCGGCGCCGGCGGGGTTGTTCTGACGACGAGTGTGAGCGTCGCGGGCGCCTACCGCCGATGCCCGGCGATCCCGCCGACGCCACAGCACTCCCCCGTGTCGCCGGTGCCGCACGAGACGATCACCGGCGCGGCCGAGCCGTCTCGCCGCGCGCCGCCACCCGTGCGCACGGCCCTTCACCGGCATGCGGGAGAATGGAAGAACCATGAGGAGGACACCATGAACGTCTCCGGGACCAGCAACGACGATCAGCACCCGGATCCACAGGACGACCAGTCCATTCCCGAACACGGCGCATCGGATTCCTCGCTGTACGAGCTCGAATTCCCTGCGCCGGTCGTCACCGCAGACGAGGGCACCGGGCCTGTCCTGGTCCACGCGCTGGAGGGGTTCGCCGACGCGGGGCAGGCCGTGGCCATCGCCGCCGAACATCTGCGTCAGAGCCTCGACTCCGAACTGCTGGCCACCTTCTCCGGTGACGAGCTGATCGACTACCGCTCGCGGCGGCCGACCATGACGTTCTCCGGAGCCGAGTTCACCGGCGTCCAGATGCCGTCACTGACGATGCACGCCATCCGCGACAACGCGGGTCGGCCGTTCCTGTTGCTCTCGGGTGCCGAACCCGATCTGCGCTGGGAGCAGTTCGTCGCCGCGATCCGCCGTCTCTGCGATCGGCTGGGCGTGTCCTCGGTGGTCGGCCTCAATGCCATCCCGATGGCAGTCCCCCACACCCGCCCGTCCACCATCACCGCACACGGCTCGGCGCAGCATCTGCTCGGTGATCTGCCACGGTGGGGCAACGCGATGAAGATCCCGGGCAGTGCCTCGACGCTGCTGGAACTGCGTCTGGCCCAGCACGGATACGACACGGCCGGGCTGTCGGTGCATGTGCCGCACTATCTGGCTCAGGCGCAGTACCCGGCCGCATCGTCGAAACTGGTCGGCACGCTCGGCGATGTGACCGGCCTCGAACTGCCGACCGCCGCGCTGGACAATGCCGCGACCGACGTGCGTGCGCAGATCGACGCCGAGGTCGAGGGCAACGCGGAGGTCGAATCCGTGGTCCGCGCACTCGAGGAGCAGTACGACGCCTACACCGATTCGCGCGCCGAATCGGAGTCCCTGCTCGCCGCCGACCAGCCGTTGCCCAGCGGGGATGAGATCGGCGCCGAACTCGAACGGTTCCTGGCCGGTCATCTCGGCGATGAGGGTTCGACCGGCGACGAGCCGGACGGCAACGATCGAGGCGACCTGCGGGGTGACGACTCGCCCGGCGACGCACCGCGCGCCGGGGAGTGACCGCCGAACCACTCGTCGCGGCGGTCGACGCCGACGCCGACACGGTGTTCGACCGCTTCACCGACTGGTGGTCAGGTCGCGGGATCGAGTTGTACCCGGCCCAGGAAGAGGCGCTGATCGAGCTGGTCTCCGGCGACAACGTCATTCTGTCCACCCCCACCGGGTCGGGGAAGTCACTGGTCGCCTCAGGAGCCATCTTCGCTGCCCTCTCGCGCGGTGAGCGCAGCTTCTACACCGCACCGATCAAGGCACTGGTCAGTGAGAAGTTCTTCGATCTGTGCGAGCAGTTCGGCGCCGACAACGTCGGGATGCTCACCGGTGATGCGGCGGTCAACACCGGTGCGCCGATCATCTGTGCCACCGCTGAGATCCTCGCCAACATCGCACTGCGCGAAGGTGATTCGGCCCCTGTCGGTCTGGTGGTGATGGACGAGTTCCACTACTACGGCGAGTCCGACCGCGGGTGGGCCTGGCAGGTACCGCTGATCGAGCTGCCCCACGCGCAGTTCCTGCTCATGTCGGCGACCCTCGGCGACGTCGACTTCTTCGTCGACGACCTCACGCGACGCACGGGCCGCACGACGACGGCGATCACGGGCACCCAGCGACCGGTCCCGCTGAGCTACGACTACGTACGCACCCCGGTGCACGAGACCATCGAAACCCTCATCGCCGACAAGCAGGCCCCGGTCTACGTGGTGCACTTCACCCAGGCTGCCGCCGTGGAGCGCGCCCAGGCATTGCTGTCGGCCAACATCTGCACGCGGGAGGAACGCGACGCCATCGCCGAGGCCATCGGCGACTTCCGGTTCAGTGCCGGATTCGGCAAGACGCTGTCGAAGCTGGTACGCGCCGGCATCGGCGTACACCACGCCGGGATGCTCCCCCGCTACCGCCGACTGGTCGAACGTCTTGCCCAGCAAGGACTTCTACGCGTCATCGCCGGAACCGACACACTTGGCGTCGGCGTGAACGTGCCCATCCGCACGGTGCTGTTCACCGGGTTGACGAAGTTCGACGGCAACCGGGTACGGCATCTGCGCGCCCGCGAGTTTCACCAGATCGCCGGCCGCGCAGGCCGCGCCGGATTCGACACCGAGGGATTCGTGGTGGCACAGGCCCCCGAACATGACGTGGAGAATGCCAGAGCCGAAGCGAAGGTGGCCGCAGATCCCAAGCGCCGCAAGAAGATCACCAAGAAGAAGGCGCCCGAGGGGTTCGTCTCCTGGGGTGAGGGCACCTTCGAGAAGCTGATCGCCGCACCACCGGAACCGCTGCGATCGCACTTCCGGGTGAGCACCGCGATGATCATGGACGTGATCGCCCGCCCCGGCGACTGTTTCGCCGCCATGCGCCATCTCCTCGAGGACAACCACGAACCGCGCGAGCGCCAACGGCGGCACATCCTGCACACCGTCGAGCTCTATCGCGGCCTGCTCGACGCCGGAATCGTGGTGCGCCGCGACCCGTCGGCACCGAGTTCTGATCCACGCTGGGACGGCAAGAACGTCGAGCTCACCGCCGACCTGCCCGACGACATCGCCCTGACCCGCCCGCTCTCGGAATTCGCGCTGGCCGCCTTCGAACTCCTCGACGCCGACGCACCCGATCACGCGCTCGACGTCATCTCGGTGATCGAGGCGACCGTCGACGACCCACGACCGGTGCTCATGGCGCAACGTAGTGCGGCGCGCGATGCGGCGATGGCGGAGATGAAGGCCGACGGCGTCGAGTACGAGGAACGGATGGCCGAACTGGCCGAGATCACGTGGCCGATGCCGCTGGCCGATCTGATCGATGCCGGCTTCACGATCTACCGCAGCGCCCACCCGTGGGTCTCATCACCACCGAGCCCGAAGTCTGTGCTGCGCATGATGATCGAGGAGGGTATGGACTTCAACGATCTCATCGCGCGCTTCTCCCTGGCGCGCAGCGAGGGCGTGGTGCTGCGTTATCTGACCGACGTGTACCGGGTACTCCGTCAGGGGCTGCCGTCATCGGTGCGCGATGACGAGATCGACGAGATCACCGCCTGGCTCGGTCAGCTGATCCGCGGGGTCGACTCGTCGCTCATCGACGAGTGGGATGCACTCATCCATCCCGGCGAGCCCGATGCCCCCGCGCAGCAGCCACGGTTCGCCGGACCCGACGTGCGCGGGTGGCGACGTGCGTTGCGCACCAAGATGTTCCAGATCGTGGTGTTGCTGGCCCGCGAGGATTACACACAGTTGCGCGCTCGGTATCCCGACGTGGACTGGGAGGACGAGTTCGACGAGTACTTCGCCGAATACGACTCGGTGGGCGCGGGGCCGGACGCGCGCGGTCCGGCGTTGTTCGGTGTCGACGAGTCCGGCGACGAGTGGCACCTGCGTCAGACCATCGACGACCCGGCCGGCGACCACGGATGGGCGATCACCGCTCGCGCCGACGCACCCACCACCCCCGACGCCGAGCCGGAACTGCGCGACGTCGCGATCATCGCCGGCTGACCGCGCGCGTCGACGACAGCCCACCGACCTCGTCGAGCGCTTCGAGTCGCACCTGTGCGGGCCGGTCGACCGGCGTCACCCGATGGGCAGCGCCGATCAGGCCGGTGAGCGTACGTGCGAGAACTCCGTAGGCGTCGTCGCGGCCACTGCTGGCGCGATACACCAGCCCGATCCGCCTGCCGGGCACCGGTTCTGCGAAGGTGGCGGTCGCCAGCCGACCGCGTCCGGTCTCGGCGCCGACGGCGGTCTCGGGAATCAACGTGACACCCAGTCCGCCCTCGACACAGTGCACAGCCGTGGCCAGCGACGCCGCTCGGGTGTGGCCGAGATCGGGTCGCACACCGGCGAGGCGACACACCTCCAGCGCCTGATCGCGCAGACAGTGCCCCTCGTCGAGCAGGAGCAGCGGAAGATCGCGCAGTACTTCCGGTGACACGCTCGTCGAGTCGGCCAGCGGGTGGTCGCCGGGTAGCGCGAGAACGAAATCCTCGTCGTACATGGGGATCTCGACCAGACCGCCCCCCTCCACCGGAAGTGCGAGGATCGCCACGTCGAGTGACCCGTCGGCGAGTGCCGAGACCAATCGTGCGGTTTGGTCCTCCACGACACGCAGACCCAGATCCGGCAACGTCTCGGCCAGCCCGCTCAACACCACCGGGAGCACATACGGCGCAACGGTGGGGATGAGCCCCACCCGTAGCACTGACGACAGTGGATCACCCAAACCCGCAGCGGCTGTGGTGAACTCGTCGAACGCGCCCACTGCGGCGGCCGCCCGCGGGAGGAGCTGCTCACCGTCGGCGGTGAGCATCACCCGTCGCGTGGACCGTTCGACGAGGCGTACGTGCAGTCCCTCTTCGAGGGCGGCGAGCGCCTGCGACAGCGAGGGCTGCGAGACACCCAAAGCCGAAGCAGCCGAGCCGAAATGGCGCTTCTGCGCGATGGCCACGAAGGCGCGCAGGCCGACGATCGACGGTTGATAAGACTGATTGGACATGGCTATCAATATAGTGCCAATCATCACGTTTCGTTTTCGATCCGAATCCGGCAAGATCGACAGTGCACGGCACCAGACCGGTGCCCACTCACCCCAACCTCGACACGGCTCACACCTGTTCGGTACGGGGCGAGGCCAAGAAACTCACGAAGGAGCATTCATGGCCCTGTTGACCATCGGCGACCAGTTCCCCTCGTACTCCCTGACCGCGGTGATCGGCGGTGATCTCTCGAAGGTCGATGCACAGCAGCCTGACGACTACTTCACCACCGTCACCAGCGACGACCACCCCGGCAAGTGGCGGATCATCTTCTTCTGGCCCAAGGACTTCACGTTCGTGTGCCCGACCGAGATCGCCGCCTTCGGCAAGCTGAACGACGAATTCGCCGACCGCGACGCCCAGGTGCTCGGTGCCTCGGTGGACAACGAGTTCGTCCACTTCCAGTGGCGCGCACAGCACGAGGATCTCAAGACCCTCCCCTTCCCGATGCTCTCGGACCTCAAGCGTGAGCTCGTGGCGGCCACCGGTGTGCTCAACGCCGACGGTGTCGCCGATCGTGCGACGTTCATCGTCGACCCGAACAACGAGATCCAGTTCGTCTCCGTCACCGCGGGTTCGGTGGGCCGCAACGTCGACGAGGTCCTGCGTGTCCTCGACGCACTGCAGTCCGATGAGCTGTGTGCCTGCAACTGGCGCAAGGGTGACCCGACGATCGACGCCGGCGAGCTCCTCACCTCGGCGGTCTGATCGACATGAGCATCGACAACCTGAAGAACGCGATCCCCGAGTACGCCAAGGATCTCAAGCTCAACCTCGGCTCTCTCGCCCGTTCCACCGAGCTCAACGAGCAGCAGCTGTGGGGCACGCTCCTGGCTTCGGCGGCGGCCACCCGCAACGCGACCGTGCTCAAAGAGGTCAGCGAGGAAGCCGCCGACACCCTGTCGGCCGACGCCTACAACGCTGCTCTGGGCGCCTCGTCGATCATGGGGATGAACAACGTCGCCTACCGCGCCAAGAGCTTCCTCGGTGACGACTACGCCCAGGTGCGTATGGGTCTGCGGATGAACATCATCGGCAATCCCGGCGTCGACAAGACCGACTTCGAGCTGTGGAGCCTGGCCGTGTCGACCATCAACGGTTGCCACGACTGCACCGCTGCCCATGCCAAGGTGGTCCGCGATGCCGGCCTCACCAAGGAGCAGGTGTGGGAGGCCGTCAAGGTCGCAGCGACACTGCAGGGTGTGGCGCAGGCGATCACCAATGCCGAGATCCTCGGTGGCGTGAGCGTCTAGTCCGCAACCGCACGATCACAGATCACGAGTGAGGCCCCGCCGGTCACCGGCGGGGCCTCACTCGTTGTGGTGCTCCCGGCCAGGTGATCTCAAGCCACGTGATCTCAGGCCAGCAGCCGGATTCCTGCGACCAGATCGAGCGCACGAGCCATGTCGGCCTCGGCGTCGATGTACGCCGCGACACGGACGTGGCCTGATCGGCCGACGACGATCGCATGCAGCGCCGGACAACGCGCGTCGGAATCCGCCTCGTGCAGCCGATACGAGACGTATTCGAGACCTCCGTCACGCCAACGCTTTTCGTCATAGCGGTCGGGTGAGCTCTGTGCCATGAGGGCATCGCAGCGCTGGTCCACACCGGCGGGGGCGACCGATCCGACTGCCATGAGCCACAGACTCAGCCCCGGTGACCACAACTGCACGGTGTCATCTTCCCGGCGGATGAAGGTGATGTTCTCGGTGGTGATGACCCAGCCGTCGGCAAACCGGAGGTCACCCGACACCGGGACGCATGCGGGGTCCGCGGGCGGCTCGTCGGACAGGGGTAGGAACCCCGACCCGTGACGAATCCAGCCGGTACCCACCGGGGCAGCCAGATAGGGCAGTATCGCGCGGTCATAGTTGGCGACGGTGTTGCACGAGACGAGGCTGGTGTTGCCGGGGTCGTCGACGTAGTCCTGCGTTTCATCACCGGCGAGAAATGACCAGCCGTCGACGTCTCGGGACATGTATCCCACCGGTGCGCCGTCGACGGTGATCCGGTCGGACACATAGCAGGCGACGTTCGGGGCGAGTCCGGCGACGATGTCCTCGCCGCGCAGTCGGTACCGCTTCTGGATCGGCCGATTCTGGGTCGGCCCCGAATTCTCGGTTGGCCGCGAATTCTGTGTCGGCCGCGAGCGGCCAGACCTGCGTCCCCACATCTGTGACGAATCCTCCGGATCTGGTGTGACACACCGGGAGTCGCCGGCGGGCCGAACCCGCGGCGGACTAGTCCAGCGCCCGGCCGATGGCTGCGGCCATCTCCTCGATCTGTTCGGTGGTCATCACGAACGAGGGTGAGATCTGCAGCGCGCCGGCGCCGGCCGCACGGCCGGACACTCCCTGCTTGCGCAGTGCACCCACCGCGGCCATCGCCGCCGGCGCGTCGGCGAGCTGTACTGCGGTGACCGCGCCGAGCCCGGTGCGGATCTCGTGGACCGCCGGATGCTCGATGAGCGGCGAGAAGTAGGTCGCTAGATCACGTTCGACCCGTGCAGCTTCGTCGAGAAGGTTCTCCCGCTCGACGATATCGAGGTTGGCCATCGCGGCGGCCGCCGCACCGGCATGCCCACCGTAGGTGTAGCCGTGCCGCCACCACACACCGCCGGAGAAGAACGGTTCGGCGACGGTCGGTGCCACGAACAGCGCACCCATCGGGACGTAGCCGCTGGTGAGCCCCTTGGCGGTGGTCATCATGTCCGGCTGCAGGTCAAAGCGCGTCGAGGCGAACCACTCGCCGCCGCCGATACGGCCGAAGCCGGTGACGACCTCGTCGGCCACGAACAACACGTCATTGTCGCGGCAGATCTGACGCACCTCGGCCAGATACCCCTCCGGCGGGAGGTAGATGCCGCCGGCGCCGATGATCGGCTCGCAGAAGAATGCGGCGATGTTGTCGGCGCCCACCCGCTCGATGAGACCCAGCAGGCTCTTGGCGTCATCCCAGTCGACCGTGGCCGCATCGGCCATCAGCTCGCCGTAGCCCTCGCGGTTGGGCGGCAGCCCCGACAGCGCGGTGCCGGCCACGTGCATGCCGTGATAGGCCTTGGTGCGGCCGACGATGATCTTCTTGTCCGGGCGCCCCATCTCATGCCAGTACCGACGCGCCAGTTTCGCCGCCGAGTCGATCGAGTCGCTGCCACCGGAGGTGAAGAAGATCTTGCTCCCCGGGACAGGTGCGATAGCGGTGAGTCGCTCGGCCAGCGCGAGCGTCACGTCGGAGGTGAGATCACCGAATCCCGAACAATGCGCCAGCGTCGACAGCTGCCGGGCGACCGCGTCGGCGATCTCGGTGCGGCCGTGCCCGACGTTGGTGAACCACAGGCCCGCCGTCGAGTCGAGGTAGCGGGTGCCCTCGGCGTCGAAGACGTAGGCACCCTCGCCACGGGCGACCACGAACGGCGACGCGCTCACGGCGCCCATGTCGGCGAAGCCGTGCCAGAGCGGATAGTCGGGCAGCTGCGGTGAGGTCATGGGAGCCATCATGCCAACCGCACGTCGCACGGTCGTCTGCCGCCCCATACCCTGGAAACCATCATGGCCTCTCGTTCCCAGGCGTCGCCGCGCCGCACACCGCCGCACACCGACCGCCCGAAGGCCGACCTGTCCGAACTCACCCTCGTCGACGAGCATCGCCTCTCCCGGCGCCGGGTGCGCAGCGACGCCGACGCGCAGCGTTTCGACCGCGACCTCGACCGGGCGCGCTCGCGGATCGCAGCACGCCGCGCGAACGTCCCGGTGATCTCCTTCCCCGACGATCTGCCGGTGTCTGCCGCCCGCGACGAGATCGCGGCCGCATTCGCAGAACACCAGGTGATCGTCGTCGCCGGCGAGACGGGCTCCGGTAAGACCACCCAGCTACCCAAGATCTGTCTGCAGGCCGGACGCGGTGTCCGCGGGATGATCGGGCACACCCAGCCCAGGCGTATCGCGGCGCGCTCGGTGGCCGAGCGAATCGCCGACGAGACCGGCACCGAGGTCGGCGACGCGGTGGGCTTCTCGGTGCGGTTCACCGACCGCGTCGGCGAGAACACGCTGGTCAAGGTGATGACCGACGGCATACTGCTGCGCGAACTCGGACGCGACTCGATGCTGCGCGCCTATGACACCCTCATCATCGACGAAGCGCATGAGCGCAGCCTCAACATCGACTACATCCTGGGCTATCTCAAACGGCTGCTTCCCCGGCGGCCGGATCTCAAGGTCATCATCACCTCGGCGACGATCGACCCCCAGCGATTCGCCGAGCACTTCTCCACCGACGACGACACCGTGCCGGTGCTCACCGTGTCCGGACGCACCTATCCGGTGGAGGTCCGCTACCGCCCGCTGTCGGCCGACGACATCGACGACGGCCGGGCCGCCGACGGCACCGACAGCGATATCGACGACACGGGCAGCGACGACACGGGCAGCGACGACCACGCCGACCTGGACCAGATCGCCGGGATCGACGCGGCGATCGACGAGTTGTGGTCGCATGCGCGCGGCGACATTCTCGTGTTCCTGCCCACCGAGCGTGACATCCGCGAGACAGCGGACGCGCTGCGCCACCGAGTGACCAAGGGTGCGCAGGTGGTCCCGCTGTTCGCACGACTGTCGGCGGCCGAGCAGCACAAGATCTTCACCCCCTCGGACGGTCGGCGCATCGTGTTGTCGACGAACCTCGCCGAGACCTCGCTGACCGTGCCGGGCATCCGCTACGTGATCGACACCGGCACCGCACGCATCTCCCGGTACTCCACCCGCACGAAGGTGCAGCGCCTGCCCATCGAGCCCATCTCCCAGGCCAGCGCACGCCAGCGAGCCGGCCGCTGCGGGCGCGTGGCCGAGGGCATCTGCATCCGGCTGTACTCCGAGCGGGACTTCGAAGCCCGGCCCGCGTTCACCGATCCCGAGATCCTGCGCACCAATCTCGCCGCGGTGATCCTGTCGATGACCGCGCTGCACCTCGGTGACATCGAGGAGTTTCCTTTCCTCCAACCCCCCGAGCACCGGTCGGTGCGCGACGGTGTGGCGCTGCTGACCGAGTTGGGGGCCTGGGAAGACCCGAATGCCGACACCCGAACCCTCAGTGCGGTCGGACGCGAACTCGCCCAGATCCCGGTCGACCCTCGGCTGGGCCGCATGCTGATCGAGTCGCGGGCCAACGGATGCCTCGACGAGATGCTCGTGATCGCCGCTGCGATGTCACTGCCCGACGTCCGCGAACGCCCCGCCGACCATCGCGAGGCCGCCGACACCGCACACCGGCGCTTCGTGGCGCCGGGGTCGGAGTTCCTGACCTATCTCGTCCTGTGGGACTACCTCGAACGGATGCGCACCGGACTGTCCGGGTCAGCGTTCCGTCGGCGATGTGAACGAGAGTTCCTGCACTGGTTGCGTATCCGCGAATGGCGCGACCTGCACCGCCAGCTGACCGAGATCGTGGTCGAACTGGGCTGGAGCCCCACCGCGGTGCCGTCCCGCCGGGATCAGCGATCGCGCCGATCGCAGACGCACCCGGGGCAGCCGCGCGGTGGTGCGGGCTCGTCGCCGGAGCCATCCGCACAGGAGCCGATCGAACCCCGACCCGTCTACGAGAAACTCGACGCCGCGGGGATCCACCGCGCGATCCTGTCAGGATTGCTCAGCCAGATCGGCGTGCGCGAAGGCGACACCCGCGAGTTCCTGGGAGCCCGCGGTACCCACTTCGCGATCTTCCCCGGCTCGTCGCTGGCCAAGAAGCCGCCACGCTTCGTGATGGCCGGCGAGGTGGTGGAGACCTCGCGTCTCTGGGCCCGCACCGCCGCGGCGATCGAACCCGAATGGGCCGAGCAACTCGCGCCGAACCTGGTCAAACGCACCTACTCCGAACCGCACTGGTCTGCCAAACGCGGATCGGCGGTGGCCTACGAGCGGGTCACGCTGTTCGGAGTGCCGCTGGTGACCCGGCGGCCGGTCAACTTCGGCCGCATCGACCCCGAGCAGTCCCGCGAACTGTTCATCAGGCACGCACTGGTCGACGGCGAATGGCGCACGCACCACGCGTTTTTCGAGCACAATCGCGCACTGCTCGACGACGCCGGCGAGATGGAGGACCGCGCCCGCCGGCGCGACATCGTCATCGACGCCGACGCCCTGTACGACTTCTACGATCGCCGGATCCCCGCAGATGTGGTCTCCACACGACATTTCGACAACTGGTGGAAGAAGGCGCGCTCGAGCGATCCGACGCTGCTGGATCTGAGTCCCGCAGCCGTCGCAGGAAGCGGGCTGTCCCCCAACGATTTCCCGACCGCCTGGCAGCAGGGCGACCTTCGCTTCGATCTGCACTACCGTTTCGAACCGGGCACCGTCGACGACGGGGTGACCGTGCGGATCCCCGCACCGCTCGCGCCGCGCGTGCGCAACTCCGGCTTCGACTGGCTGGTACCGGGGTTTCGCCACGAGCTGGTGGTCGCGCTGATCCGCACACTCCCCAAACAACTTCGTCGCCACGTGGTGCCCGCGCCCGACATCGCCGACACGGTGCTGGCACGACTCACGCCGCGCCGCGAACCGCTGCTGGCCGGCCTCGCGCGTGAGATCACCGCGCTCGTGGGCACCGCCATCCGCCCCGAGGACTTCGATCCCACCCGTCTGCCGACCCACTTGCAGATGCATTTCGCTCTGGTCGACAAGACCGGTGCGGTGATCGCATCCGCTGACTCCCTCGCCGATCTGATCTCGACACCGGACGCGACGACACCGGCGATCAGCCGAACGGTCGGTGGGCGCGCGTACACCACCTGGACTACGGACGGCCTCGGGACGCTCGCCGACTCCACCACCGAAACCGTAGCCGGACAACAGGTCACCAGCTATCCGGGATTAGCGCGCACCGGCGACGCCGTCGCGCGGCACAATTATCCCGACCGCCGACGCCGCGACGAGGGGACCCGCGAGGCGATCATCGCCCTCGTCTGTGCGGCGGTACCACCGCCGGGTCGGGCCGCGATCTCCGCACTGCCGACCACCGCCCGACTGGCCCTGAGCATGAGCCCGTACACATCCACCGATGCGTTGCTGCGCGACTGCACCCGCTGCGCCGTGGCGGCGACCGTGCCCGCCGATGTCACCGGCGTTCGCACCGCGGCCGCCTTCGCCCGACTCGTCGAATCGGTGCGACCACACGCCTCGTCGCTGGCGATCACCGTCCTCGACACCGTCACCGAGGCGCTGGCGCGCGTCGGGCCGGTGCGGGAACGACTCCGTGTCACCCCGGCACCGATTCGCGACGACGTGGCCGAGCAGCTCGACAATCTCGTCTTCGACGGTTTCGTCTCATCCACCCCGTACGCACACATGCGCGCGCTGCCCCGCTACCTCGACGGAATCATCGAACGCCTCGATCAGCTTCCCGGATCGGCGACCCGGGATGCGTCGTCGATGGCGGTGATCGATCGGGTGACCGCACGGTGGAACGACCATGTGAACGCGCTGCCCGCCGACCGACGTGACCACGCGAATGACGAGATCGGGTGGATGGTGGAGGAATTGCGCGTGGGTCTGTTCGCACAACGGCTCGGCACCGCCTATCCGGTATCGGAGAAGCGGGTGCTGCGCGCAATCAGCGCGGTACGCTGACTTCCTCAGAATCTGCTGCCGCGTCGGCACGTTCGGCGTCGACACTTTCGGCCTTGTCAGCAGCTGACGCATCGACCCCGGTGGACGTACGACCGTCCGTGGCGTCCTGAGCAGGCCGAGTGCGCAGATCGTCGATCTCGCGCTGGAAGTCGTCGACCGATTCGAACGAGCGGTACACCGACGCAAAGCGCAGATAAGCCACCTCGTCGAGTTCGCGCAGCGGCCCGAGGATCGCCAGGCCCACTTCATTACTGGGGACCTCCGCCGAACCGGAACCGCGGACAGTGTCCTCCACCTGGGCGGCGAGCTTTTGCAGACGATCCTCGTCGACGTCGCGCCCCTGGCACGCCCGCCGCACACCCCGCATGACCTTCTCGCGACTGAACGGCTCGCTGACACCGTTGCGTTTGACCACCGCAAGGACGGCACTTTCCACCGTCGTGAAGCGGCGGCCGCACTCCGGGCACGAGCGACGCCGGCGGATCGCCTGCCCCTCGTCGGCGACGCGCGAGTCGACGACCCGCGTGTCCTCGTGTTTACAGAAGGGGCAGTGCATCGGTGTGTCCTTGTGCCGGTTGCGTGGGCACCCCCGCTCGTCACCGGCAGGAGCACGGTGCGCCGTATCGGCGCCACCCAGTACCTCCGACAATACCGCCACAGCCGACACCGACCTGCGCCCTCGCACACCCGTCACCGACGTGTCAGCCGTGGTAGACGGGAACGAGCAGCGCCACCGACGCCGGGGCCACCTGCACACCGTCAAGATGGTTGAGACGACGGATGACCGCGACCGAGTCGGACACACGCTCGGCCGGTGCCGTCCGCGCGGCGAGATCGTGCAGCGATTCGCCGGCCGCGGCCGACACCACCGCCGTGCCGACCTGCGCCGGCGGCTCATGCGACTGCTCGAGTGCACTGCCGACGACGGCGAAGACGGCCACCAGCACCGCGAGCAGCACACCGGCTCCAATGCCGGCCCACCAACTCCTCGACCCCCATCGAGTGCCCGGCCGCAGCGAGGACGCGGCGCGGGTCCGTAGGGCGTCTGAACCCGCCATCCCGTCACATACGGTGGCCGAACGCGTCGCGACGTGGGCGCGACGATCGGTCGGGCGCGTCCGCGAGCCCGGGGTCCGACGGCGTTCGGGAACAGTCGGTGCGGCCGCGGTGCGCGTTCGAACACTGCCGGCCGACGATGCGGACCGTGCGGGCGCGAACAGCTCACTGAGAACAGGATCCATCGCGGGGGCCGGATCGAGAAGTGCACGTGTCATGGGATTCTTCCTCCGGAGTCGCATCCTGGCCCCACCGGGGAGGATGTCTGTGGCGTCGGTGTCCACCCTTCGAACACGAGACCCCGACAGGGTCGCTCAGGCGTTCGATGGAATGTACGTTCGATTACTATCACCCGGCTCCGACAAAGACGCAACCCCGAACTTCGGCCGACACGCAGAGAACGCGCATTCGACACACTCTCGAACAGGTGTTTGATACGCTGACGGCGTCGTCGGAGTGTTCGGCGCGCCCCGGACAACGTGGCCGGCCGCACACCGGCCCGACGTCGAGCGTCCCGCCGAACACCCGCTATCTCGTCATCGACCGCGTCACCCGAGAACCAGCGTCACCAGAACACCCAGCGTCACCCGAGAACCCGCGTCACAAAAGAACCAGCGTCACCGGATCCACGCCGCACCGGCATCTGCGGCAACCGCACCGAGGAGGCACACATGGCCGACCAGTCCACCACCGACGATTCCGCGGAAGCGAGTCTGACCCCCAGACAGCGGGCGGTACTCGACGTCATCCGCGATTCGGTGCGCGACCGGGGGTACCCGCCGAGCATCCGCGAGATCGGCGATGCGGTGGGATTGCAATCGACGTCGTCGGTGGCACATCAACTGCGCACCCTGGAGCGCAAGGGATTCCTCAAGCGCGACCACAATCGTCCCCGCGCGGTGAACGTGGCCGGGGAGTCGCCTCAGCAGGATTCAGCAGCGCTGGTCGCCGCGGGTGAGCTGCCCACACCGACCTTCGTGCCCGTCCTGGGCCGTATCGCGGCCGGGGGCCCGATCCTGGCCGAACAGGCCGTCGAAGACGTCTTCCCGCTCCCCCGTGAACTGGTCGGCGAGGGCTCGCTGTTCCTGCTGAAAGTGGTCGGCGAGTCGATGATCGACGCGGCGATCTGCGACGGCGACTGGGTGGTGGTGCGGCAGCAGAACGTGGCCGACAACGGCGACATCGTCGCCGCCATGATCGACGGCGAGGCCACCGTGAAGACCTTCCACCGCTCCAAGGGTCACGTCTGGCTGATGCCGCACAACCCTCTCTTCGAGCCGATCCCCGGTGATGACGCCGCCATTCTCGGCAAGGTCGTCACCGTCATGCGCCGCGTCTGATCCATCCGCCGCGTCTGATTTATCCGCCGCGTCTGAATTATCCGCCGTCAGTGCGGATGGATCACCGCCTCGGCCGCGGCACGGGCGGCGGCCGGGTCCGACGTGGCACACGCGGCGCGTGCCGCGTCGCGGCAGGTCTGCAGGGTCAGTGTCGACAGCGCCGACCCGACCGCGGCCGCAGCCGCGGGCGCGCATGACAGCGACGTGACGCCGAGTCCCACCAACACCGGCGCCAGCAACGGGTCGGCAGCGGCCTCACCGCACACCCCCACCGGAGTGCCGGTGCGCGTACCCGCTGAGCCCACCGTCGCGATGAGCGAGAGCACCGCTGGCTGCCACGGGTCGGTCAGCGCTGCGAGCGCCGGTGACATCCGATCGGCGGCCATCGTGTACTGGGTGAGGTCGTTCGTGCCCAACGACACGAAATCCACTTCGGCCATCACAGCCTCGGCGAGCAGTGCCGCGGCGGGTACTTCGATCATCACGCCCGGGATCAGTCCCCGACTCCGCACCGCCGCTGCGAAGGTGCGCGCCTCGGCGGCGGTCGCGATCATCGGCGCCATCACCCACGGTGTGGTGTCGGTGGCGGCCGCTGCCGCGGCGATCGCGTCGAGCTGATCGTCGAGCAACTCCGGATACGGTGTGGCCATGCGGATTCCGCGCACTCCGAGGGCCGGATTGGCCTCAGTGTCTCCGGGCGCGAAGGCAAGTGGTTTGTCAGATCCCGCGTCGAGCGTGCGGATCACCACCTTCTGACCGTCGAATGCGTCAAGGACGTCTCGATAGAGCGCGGTCTGTTCGGCGACCGTCGGAGCCGACGTGCGGTCGAGAAAGGCCAGCTCGGTGCGGAACAATCCCACACCCTCCACCGGCGCCGAGGCCGCGGCGTGTGCGGAGACGCCGTCGGCCACGTTGGCCAGGACCGCCACCGGATGCCCATCGGCCGTATGGCCCGGACCCTGCCACCGCGAGATGGCCTCCGCGCGCTCTGCCGCCCGCGCCACCTCCCCACGGGCGTCATCAGGGTCGGGCGCGATGTCGATCACCCCACGACCGCCGTCGACGAGCACCAGTGTCGCCGAAGGGATCTCGTGGAGACGCGGGACCGCCACCACGCAGGGGATGCCGAGCTGACGCGCGATGATCGCGGTGTGGCTCGTCGGTCCCCCCAGACGTGTGACCAGTGCGATCACCCGCGACGGATCGAGCCCCGCGGTATCGGCCGGGGCGAGGTCGTCGGCACACAGGATCGAGGGCACCTCGGGTGTCGGCACTCCCGGTTCGGGCAGACCGTCGAGTTCGGCGAGCACGCGGTCACGGACGTCGAGCAGGTCGGTCACTCGCTCCGCCATCAGCCCACCCAGCTGCGTGAACAGCGTCGTGAACTTCTCGGTCGCTGCCACCGTCGCCACCGGCGCCGGCGTGCCGGATGCGATCAACGCCGTTGCCGCACCGATCCAGCCACGATCCTGGGCCAGTGCCGCGGTCGCTGTCAGCACCTCCGCGGCCGCACCGGAGCTCGCCGACGCCCGCCCACGCAGGCGGTCGGCGACAGTGGCCGCAGCCTCGACGAATCGGGTCGACTCGGCGTCCCGGAGATCGTCGGGTAGTGACGCGGCGTCGGCGGAGGGCAGAGTCGGGCGCGATGCCGGCCACAGCACCGGGCCGTAGGCCACACCGGGGACCACCGGGGTACCGGCGAGCTCGGTGGTCATGCCTGCCGAGGGCGCACCCGCTGACCTGAGCGGCTTCTCCGTGTCCACAGCGGCCAGATGGTCGGAGCGGGCGGGGTTGTCAGTGACTTCACTGTTCACTTTCAGATCCTCCTGTGATCGGCCGCACAATTATTGCTTGACTTGCCAACAGACTCAAGTGTAAAACCAACCATACACAGATTGAAACCCACAATTTTCCACACCGCCCGAGCAACGGTCGAACCACGAGCAGAGAAGAGGGACTGTGTACGCAGAGGAACGGCAACGCGCGATCGCCGACCTGATCACCGAACACGGGCGGGCGGCTGTCAACGAACTCGCCGAACGCTTCGCGGTGACCGGCGAGACGGTGCGCCGGGATCTCGACGTCCTCGAGCGATCCGGGCACCTGCGTCGCGTACACGGTGGCGCCGTCCCGATGCGAGCGATCCGGATCGCCGAGTCGGGGGTCGACGTCCGCGCCGAGACCAACCCCGCGGACAAGCGTGCGATCGGTGCCGCGGCCGCCCGGTTCGCCCCGCACGATGGCGGCACCCTGCTCATCGACGCCGGGACCACCACGATCGAGGCGGCCCGGTCACTACCCCGCGACCGCACCCTGTCGGTGTTCACCAACTCGGTGGCCGTCGCCGGCGTGCTCGCGATGACGATGACCGCCGGTCGAGGCGGCCACACCCTCGATCTGCACATTCTCGGTGGACGTGTGCGCGGACTGACCCAGGCGGCCGTCGGCGTGAGTGCCGTCAGCGCGCTGGCCCGCCTGCGGGTGGACGTCGCATTCGTGGGAACCAACGCATTGAGCGTCGGGCAGGGCCTCGCCACGCCCGACCCCGACGAGGCCGCGGTGAAAGCCGCGATGATCGCCGCCGCCAATCGTGTGGTGGTGCTCTGCGATTCGAGCAAACTCGAACGCGACGACGTGGTGAGTTTCGGCTCCCTCGACGACATCGATGTCCTCGTCACCGACGACGGCATCACCACCGAGTTCTCACATGAACTGACCGACAAGGGAGTCGAGGTGGTGATCGCATGATCGTCACGGTGACCGCGAATCCGAGCATCGATCGCACGATCGCCCTGGCGGCGACGCTGACCCGTGGGGCGGTGCTGCGTGCATCCGGCTCCCGGCGCGAACCCGGCGGCAAGGGCATCAACGTCGCACGTGCGGTGGCCGCAGCCGGCGACGACGTGTGCGCGCTGTTCCCCGCCGCGGCCGACGACCCACTGGTGACCGAGCTGATCGCCGACGGTCTGCCGCACGCCTGCGTCCCGGTCCCCACCGAGGTCCGCACCAACCTGACCGTGACCGAAGGCGACGGGACCACCACCAAGATCAATCTGCCCGGCACCGCGTGGACCGACACCACCCGGGCGCAGTTCACCGAGCTCATCGTCTCGCGCGCGTCCGGGGCGGACTGGGTGGCGTTGTGCGGGTCGCTGCCGCCGGGGGTGCCTGAGGACTGGTACGTCCAGCTCATCGTCGGGTTACGCGGACTGGGCTGCCGTATCGCCGTCGACACCTCCGACGCTCCGCTGTGTGCGCTCGCCGCCTCGTTCGACACGGCCGCCCCGCATCTGCTCAAGCCGAACGGCCATGAGCTCGCCCAGCTCGTGAACGCACCATCGGCGGTCGATGCCGACGACCTCGAGACCCGCGCCGCCGCCGGCGACCTCACCCCCGCCCTCGACGCGGCCGCGACGCTGCACGAACGTTCCGGCGCCGCGGTCCTCGCGACGCTCGGGGCTGCCGGAGCCCTGCTCGTCACCGACGAGGGCGCCTGGTTCGGGACGCCCCCGCCGATCGAGCCCCGTAGCACCGTCGGTGCCGGCGATTCATCGCTGGCCGGCTACCTGTTGGCCGACACCCACGGACTGCCCCCCGAGCAGCGGCTGGCCCTGGCGATCTCCTACGGGGCCGCGGCCGCCGCACTCCCGGGAACCCAGCCACCCCAGCCCACGATGGTGAACCCGTCCGAGGTGACGATCACCACACTGACCTCTGGAGCCGCCTGACCGCGCTCAACGGTGCCCGCGATTCCCAGAAACCGACATCGTCATCGTCGCCGGCTCCCCGCCGGCACGGTTCCCGTCGCGACCAGCGATCACGGCGATGTCACGTCCCCAGAGAGAAAATCCGATCCACGCACGGGTCGGCACAACGAAAGTCAGACCATGACAGAAAGCATCATCACCACCGACCTGGTGGCACTCGACGTCGATGCGGGCCCGGACAAGGCGGCTGTGATCTCCCGTCTCGCCAACCTGCTCGCGGAGGCCGGCCGGGTGAGCGGCACCGAGGGTGTCGTCGCAGCCGCGCTGTCCCGCGAGGAACAGTCCCCCACGGGGCTTCCCGGCGGACTGGCGATCCCGCACTGCAGGGTCGCCGAGGTCCGCACGGCCAGCCTGGCCTTCGCGCGGCTGGCCCCGGCGGTGGACTTCGGGGCACCCGACGGTCCGGCCGATCTGGTGTTCCTCATCGCCGCACCCGAACACGGTGCCAGCGATCACATGCGTCTGCTCAGTTCGCTGGCGCGTGCCCTCGTGCGACCGGACTTCGTGGCGGCCCTGCGTGCGGCCGACTCGGCCGCCGACATCGTGGCGCTGGTCGACGATGTGGTCTCGGCCCGCCCGGCTTCCGGCGCTGCGACGGCGGGGGCCTCCGCCGCCGCCCAGCACGGCGGTGGCACGGCAACACTGACCGCCCCCGCCCCGACCACGACACAGACCGACGCCACCGACGCCACGGCCGATGAGGTCGCCGACCCCGCAACAGCCCAGCCCACCGGTTCCGGAGATGCCGCACACCGGCCGCGACTGGTCGCCGTGACCGCCTGCCCCACCGGCATCGCACACACCTACATGGCAGCGGATTCGCTGACGATGGCCGGCGAACGTGCCGGGGTGGACATCGCGGTGGAGACCCAGGGATCGGGTAACGACACACCGTTGCCGCAGTCGCGGATCGATGCTGCCGACGCGGTGATCTTCGCCGTCGATGTCGGTGTGCGCGACCGGGAACGGTTCGCGGGAAAGCCCCTCGTGTCCGGGACCACCAACCGTGCCATCAACAATTCCGATGCGATGGTCGCCGACGCCATCGCCGCCGCAGGAGATCCGAACGCCACACGCGTCGCCGGGGACGCCGCGGCGACAGAGACGTCCGGCGCAGGCGGTCAGGGTCTGGGTACACAGCTCAAGGCGGCGCTGCTGACCGGTGTGAGCTACATGATCCCGTTCGTCGCGGCCGGCGGTCTGCTCATCGCACTGGGCTTCCTGCTCGGCGGATACAAGCTGGGTCTCACGCCTGAGGGCGCCACCGATCCGCTGGGGTACACGGTCGCGCTGCACAACAGCCTGTGGCACCTCCCCTCTGGCGGTGTCCTGCAGTATCTCGGCGGCGTGTCGTTCTACCTCGGCAAGCTGGCGTTCTTCTTCCTCGTGCCCGCACTGGCCGGCTACATCGCCTACGCGATTGCCGGACGACCCGGTCTCGCACCAGGATTCACCGCGGGCTATGTCGCGGTGGTCATCGGCGCCGGCTTCATCGGCGGACTGGTCGGCGGTCTGCTCGCCGGTGTGGTCACCCTGTACGTGAGCAAGATCCCGCTGCCCAAGTGGGCCAAGGGTCTGATGCCGGTGGTGATCATCCCGTTCCTGGCCACGCTGATCACCGGCGCGATCATGTTCCTGTTCCTCGGCCGCCCGCTGGCGTGGATCACCACCGAGCTGACCAACTGGCTGGGCAGCCTCGACGGCACCTCACGCATCCTCCTCGGCGTGATCCTGGGCCTGATGATGTGCTTCGATCTCGGCGGGCCGGTCAACAAGGCCGCCTACGCCTTCGCGGTACAGGGCATCGCCACCGGCAGCGCCGCGGACCTGCGCATCATGGCTGCGGTCATGTGCGCCGGGATGGTGCCGCCCCTGGCCATGGCACTGGCGACCGCCGTACGCCCCGGCCTGTTCAACGAGGCCGAACGCGAGAGCGGTAAGGCCGCATGGCTGTTGGGCGCCTGCTTCATCTCCGAAGGAGCCATCCCGTTCGCCGCGGCCGACCCGCTGCGCGTGATCCCGTCGATGATGGCCGGCGGAGCGGTCAGCGGCGGGCTCATCATGCTGCTCGATGTGCAGCTGCGGGCACCCCATGGCGGCATCTTCGTGTTCTTCGCCATGAACAACTGGGTGTGGTTCCTGGTGGCGCTCGCGGCCGGAACAGTCATCGCCGCGGCGATCGTGGTGGTACTCAAGGAGATCCGTCAGCGCACACGCAGGTCGGCGGACGCCACACCAACGACTGCAGCCGTGGCGAACACCGCGGTGACCGCATGAGCACCGCTCATGTGACCGCGCGAGCCGCGCACACTATCGTCGACACCGCATACATTCCAGGAGAGGGAGTCACCATGAGCAGCACGACCGTCGTCGTCGGATCCGCAGTCGGACTGCATGCACGTCCGGCCACCCTGATCGCCGAGGCGGTCGCCGACTCGGGCGTGCCGGTGACCCTGGCGCTGCAGGGCGGGGACCCCGTCGATGCCGGGTCGGCGCTGATGATCATGACCCTGGGCGCCGAGAAGGGGATGAAAGTGGTGGTCAGCTCCGACGATCAGGCCACACTGGACAAGATCGCCGACATGGTCGCCACCGATCTCGACGCCTGAGCGTCATCCGCGGACCTGGCCGGCCTCACAGTGTGAGGTCGGCCAGTTGTCCTGCGACCGCCGACGGGACGCGAACCGTCAGCAACGTGCCCTCGGAGTCGTGTTCGGTGTGCAGCACCTCGCCCTCGGCGTGCAGCCGCGACACGAGATCTCCGCGTGAGAACGGAACGCGGACTTTGACTTCCACGTCGTCTCGGCCGATCACCGCACGCACACGATCGAACAGTTCCGGCAGGCCCGCACCGGTGTGCGCGGAGACGAACACCGCATCCCCGAACTCACTGCGCAGCCCAGCCAACGTCAGCGGGTCGGCGGCGTCGATCTTGTTGAAGACCAGGATCTCCGGTGGCATCGTGGCGTTCTCCTCGGAGACCACATCGTCGATCACCCGCCGGACCGCGTTGATCTGCCCGATCGGGAACTCGTCGGATGCATCGACCACGTGCAGCAGCAACTCCGCGTCGACCACCTCCTCGAGTGTCGATCGGAATGCCTCGACGAGCTGGGTGGGAAGGTGGCGGACGAATCCGACCGTGTCGGTGAACACCACCTCGCGGCCGTCGTCGAGGGTGGCACGACGAGTCGTCGGGTCCAGCGTGGCGAACAGTGCATTCTGCACGAGGACACCGGCTCCGGTCATCGCGTTGATGAGGCTCGATTTTCCGGCGTTGGTGTATCCGACGATCGTGATCGCCGGCACGCCGACCTCGCGGCGATGATGGCGTTTGACCGTACGCGCGGTCTTCATCTCGCGGATCTCTCTGCGCAACTTGGCCATCCGCTCACGGATACGCCGACGGTCGGTCTCGATCTTGGTCTCACCGGGTCCGCGCAGACCCACACCGCCATTGCTGCCGGCTCGACCGCCGGCCTGACGCGACATCGACTCACCCCAGCCGCGCAGTCGCGGGAGCATGTATTCCATCTGCGCCAGCGACACCTGTGCCTTGCCCTCACGCGAGGTCGCGTGCTGGGCGAAGATGTCGAGGATGAGCGCGGTCCGGTCGATCACCTTGACCTTGACCACTTTCTCCAGCGCGTTCAGCTGGGCGGGGGTCAGCTCGCCGTCGGCGATGACGGTGTCGGCACCGGTCGCGAGGACGATCTCACGCAATTCGACGGCCTTGCCCGATCCGATGTAGGTCGCCGGATCCGGTCGGTCACGCCGCTGGATGACGGCCTCCAACACGACCGACCCGGCGGTCTCGGCGAGTGCGGCCAGTTCGGTCATGCTCGCATTGGCCTGCCGGGCGCTTCCCTCGGTCCACACCCCTACCAGCACGACCCGCTCGAGTCGCAGCTGGCGGTATTCGACCTCGGTGACGTCGGAGAGTTCGGTGGACAGCCCTGCAACACGCTGCAGTGAGCTGCGCTCGTCGAGTTGGAGTTCGCCGGTTGTCGGTTGCGTCGTACTGGTCACGTAATCCTTGTTCGGTGTCAGTGGAGCTTCGGTGTCAGTGGAGCATTCGGGCCGCCAGCGAGTCGCCGACGGCCATCCCATCGTCTCACTGTCTCAACGTCGGACGCATCCGATTTGTGCCCGCCGCTCACACGTGACGGGCACACCGTGGTCGCGCATCCAGCTCAGGAGGTGGTCCATCCGGCGGTGAGTCTGCCCGTCGCGACCAGCCGAGACGGGCCGCGCAGCGTTGCCGAACCGTCGCTGAACTCCACATCGACCACACCGCCGGGCACCCGCACGGTCAGCGCACCGGCGCGTGGTGCGGCCCCGTCGGCACCGCGCAGGGCCGCTGCGGCTGCGGCGACGATGCCGGTTCCGCAGCTGCGCGTCTCCCCGACCCCCCGTTCGACGACGCGCATGTCGACCGCACCCTCGTGGACCGGAGTGAGGATCTCCACGTTGGCCCCGGCCGGGAAGACGTCGGAATCGACGGCCACGACGTCGGGCAGCACCAACGCGTCGAGGGCGGGTTTGTCCAGCCCCTCCACGACGCAGGCCAGATGCGGGTTGCCGACATCGACGACGACCCCGGCCACGGTGCGCCCTGCAACATCGGCCTTCGATTCCCCGGTGAGTCGGACCGGGCCCATCTCGACGGTGACGTCGGCGGTGTGACCGTCGGCATGCCACACGTGCACCGGGCGGGCACCGGCGCGCGTACCCACTGTGAACTCGCTGGCGGAGACCAGCCCGGAGGCCACGAGGTAGTGGGCGAATACGCGCACGCCGTTGCCGCACATCTCGGCGATCGAACCGTCGCCGTTGCGGTAGTCCATGAACCAGTCGTCGGCGGCGACCGCCGCGGGCAGTTCATCGAGCACCCCGGCGGCGACCAGTGCACCCGCCCGCGCCACCCGCAGCAGTCCGTCCGCGCCCAGGCCGGCCCGGCGATCGCAGAGTGTCGCGACCGCGACGGGGCTCAGATCGAGTGCGACGTCGAGATCGGGCAATACGACGAAATCGTTCTCGGTGCCGTGCGCCTTGACGAATTCCGGCCCGCTGGCCTGCAGTGATCCCACGAGATCAAGCCTAACCTCATGCACCGACCCGCCTCATGCACCAACCGACCTCATGCACCGACGGCGATCTGCTCGGCGGCGCGCACGAGTTCGGGGTCGGATGCGTCGAGCCAGCGCACCCGCGGGTCGCGGCGAAACCACGACCGCTGCCTGCGGACGTAGCGACGTGTACCCGACGTGGTCAGTTCCTGCGCCGTGGCCATCGGATATTCGCCGTCGAGTGCCGCGAGCACCTGTGCGTAGCCGATGGCCCGCGCGGCGGTGAGCCCCGAACGCAGGCCCTGACCCAGCAGTGCGCGCACCTCGTCGACGAGTCCGGAATCGAACATCGCCTGCGTACGCACCGCGATGCGGGCGTCGAGTTCGGGGGTGTCGCGGTCGAGTCCGATGATCCTGGTGCCCCACCGCGGCTCTCCCTTGCGCGGGGCCGACGCTGCGAACGGTTGCCCGGTCAACTCGACCACCTCCAGTGCCCGCACGATGCGGCGACCGTCGGTGGGCAGGATGGTGCGCGCGGCGACGGGATCCACCTCGGCCAGCCGGTCGTGCATCACCGCGACGCCCAGCTGCTCCAGATCCTCCTCGAGCCGACCGCGCAGCACCGGATCGGTGGCGGGGATTCGCCACTCATCAAGCAACGCTTGGATGTACATCATCGAGCCGCCGACGATCACCGGTGTCACGTCGCGTGCGAGCATCTCCTCGATGTCGGCCGACGCGGCCTCCTGATACCGCGCGACCGTCGCGGTGGTGGTCACATCGAGGACGTCGAGCTGGTGGTGGACGATACCGCGACGCTCCTCGATCGGGAGTTTGGCGGTTCCGATGTCCATCCCGCGGTACTGCTGCATCGCATCGGCGTTGACGATCTCGCCGCCGAGACGTTCGGCCAGCTCGAGTGACAGGTCGGATTTGCCGCCGGCGGTGGGTCCGATGACCGCAACCGGGGCCACGGCACTCACCGGCCGGCCTTTCCGGCCTCCGGCGCACCACCGGCGGGGGCAGGGGTGGGAGCAAGTCGCCCCACCAGATAGCCAACCCCCAGCGGCGCATCGCGGTAGTCCACCTCGACCGACAGCTGCGGCTGGTCGCCGAGCAGGCCGGTGACGACCTGGAATGCGGCACGTCCGCCGTACCCGAACCGGTCGGCCTGTGCGGTGGTCATGGACGTGATGGCAGAGAGGTCGCCCCTGGTCAGGGCATCGTCGACCGTGTCCTGGAACTCACGCGCCCCCGCCACCGGTCCACCGGGCGCCTTGTCGGTCAGCCGGATCGAGCCGTCGGCGACCAGCAGCACGCCGACCGGCCCGGGTGTGGCGTCGATGCGATGACGCAGCTCCTTACCGATCTGACGGCATTCCTCCGGCGCGGTCCGGGCATCGACGAGACCGATGAGAGAGGCGTCGAGGTCGATCTCGACACTCGTGGGCCCGACGACCTCACCGCGCAGCCACCCGGCAATGAGCAGCGGCAGAGGCATCTCCGGGTCGGGGGCGGCACTCGACCCGTCGGAGTTCGCCGATCGCAGCGTGACCACCACATCGCGGCCGAACCCTCGGAAGGTTCCGATGCCGCCTGTCCGCGCCGGTCCCGCGTGGGTGTCGTCGATACCCACCACCACCCACGACGGCGCGGCCTGGGCGAGCCGGCGTACCCGGGCGACGGCGGCCGCACGCACCGCAGCGATCTCGAGGGCACCGGCGCCGGCGAGCTCCGGGACGAGTACGGGTGCGGCGGGCACCACAGCCACATCGGTCAGCACGGCATTCACGCTAGACGACGATCACCGCCTCACCCGCCTCACGCACGGGGGTAGCGAGTGACGCGGGTGGCGCGTATGCGCCACCGCGACACGTATCGGCCGACGACCTGTTTGAATGGAGGAAACCGGGTCGGCATCGGCGCGGGGACTGGTCGGGACGGCAGCCGTGACGCGCGGCGAGGGACGAGAGGTGTGAGGACATGACAGGCGAGCAGACGACACCCGGAGCACATGAGCCGGACTCGGCAGCCAGTCCCGGATCCCCTGCCGCCCCGGAATCCTCTGTAGCCCCGGAGTCCCCTGCCACAGCACCCGCCTCTGAGGCATCCCCGGCGGCGCCGGCTGCGACGCCGAAGCCGGGACCCAAGCCCGGTCCCCGCCCGGGCGCACCCAAGCCCGGACCGAAGCCGGGCGCGCACCCCGCACCCGTCGCCGCGGCCGACCCCACACCCGCACGTCCGGCGTCGGATCCGACCGCATTCGGGCGCATCGACGACGACGGCGTGGTGTGGCTCATCACCCCCGAGGGCGAACATCAGGTCGGGTCCTGGCAGGCGGGCACGGTCGCCGAGGGGCTGGCGCATTTCGGGCGCCGCTACGACGACCTGGCGACCGAGGTCGAGATCCTCGAGGAACGTCTCGAAGCCGGTTCGGGCGACCCGCGAAAGACCAAGTCCGCCGCCCAGGCAGTGCTGGACGGACTGCCCACCGCCGCGGTGATCGGTGACGTCGCCGCGCTGGAGGCCAAGTTGCGGGCGCTGGTCGACGGCGCCGATTCGACAGCAGCCGAGCAGAACAAGCGTCGCGAACAGGCTCGCGCGGCAGCCATTGCGCGCAAGGAGACGCTGGCCGCCGAAGCCGAACAGATCGGCGCCGAGTCGACACAGTGGAAGGTCGCCGGCGATCGGCTCCGGGCGATCCTCGACGAATGGAAGACGATCAAGGGCGTCGACCGCAAGACCGACGACGTCCTGTGGAAGCGCTACTCGCGGGCGCGCGACGCGTTCAACCGTCGCCGCGGAGCCCACTTCGCCGAACTCGACCGTGAACGCGCGGGCGCCAAGGCGCGCAAGGAAGAACTCATCGTGGCCGCCGAGGAGCTCTCCGACTCCACCGACTGGGCTGCGACGTCGGCACGTTTCCGCGAGCTGCTCGCCGAGTGGAAGGCCGCCGGACGCGCTCCCCGCGACACCGACGACGCACTGTGGGCCCGCTTCAAGGCAGCCCAGGATGTGTTCTTCGCCGCCAGGAAGGCGGCCAACAACGAGCAGAACGCGGAGTTCACCGCCAACGGCGAGGCGAAGGAAGAACTTCTTGCCGAGGCCGAACGGACCATCGACCCCGATTCCGACCTCGATGCGGCGCGCCGTGCCTTCGGCGAGATCCGCGATCGCTGGGATGCGATCGGCAAGGTTCCGCGGGAGAAGATGGCATCGCTCGAGTCACGGATCCGTGCGCTGGAGAAGCGGATTCGCGACGCCGAGGAAGCGCGGTGGCATCGCACCGACCCGGCGGCGAAAGCGCGCGCCGAACAGTTCGCCAGCCGCGTCGAACAGCTCGAAGAGCAGGCCGACAAGGCCGAGGCGAGCGGCAAGACGAAGGAGGCGGCCAAGCTGCGCGAGCAGGCGGTGCAGTGGCGCGAATGGGCTCGCGCCGCGGAGAGCGCCATCTCCGACCGCTGACCCGGGCAGACCCGCGCGACGCGGGTATCAGCCCGCCCAACCCGCGAGGTTCAGTCCTCGTCGCGCCCGTCACCTGCCTGGTCACCGGACTTCTCCGTGAGATCGGAGGCGGAATCTGCCGAGTCGGTGCCGGCTGCCGGGGGCTGCGTATCCGACGTCGACGGGGTTGCACTCGACGGGCTTGTACTCGACTGGGTGGTGCTGGAGTCGGTAGCCCGGGATTCGGCGTTCTTGGCCGCTGCCCGTCGCCGCTGCTGCAGTTCGACCATGCGCACCTCGTTGCGCTGGGCCTCCAGCCTGCGGCGCTGTTCGAGCGCCAGCTGATAGTCGGTACGGTTCCACACCACGCGCGCCCAGTGGAAGGTGAGGACGAACATCGCGATCCAACCGATCACCAGACCCGCGCCCACACCGCTGGGTGGTGTGATCCCGTTGACGCCCGGGGTGTTTCTCGACCACCAGGCGAGCATTCCGGCCACGCAGGTGACCGCCGATCCGGCGAGCGCGATCCACGCCAGCGTCCACCGCCGGGTGAGCAGCGCCACCACCGAGAAGCCGATACCGAAGATCACCTCCATCCACACGAACACCCGTGAGGTCACGGTGACCCGCTCGTCACGGGCCGCGTCACTGAAGGTCAGAACGTCGATCCCCGACGCGTGACCGGTGTGCGGCAGGACCAGCGACACGATCACCGCCAGCACCGCCACGGCCACCACGACCGCGCGCGCACCGGGGTCGATCTCACCGGCGACCTTGCGTTCGGTGCGACGCAGCTGCGCTTCGAACTGCTCGAAACCGTCGGACACCGGACGGTTGTCGCTGATCGGCTCGGGGTGAGCCTCACCGGTATGAGGGGTGCGCGCGGCCGAGCCGTCGCTTCCGGCGATCCCGTCCCCGGTCAGATTGTTCTCGGGAGCCCTGTCCCCAGCAGAATCGCCGCTTCGATCCGTCACGCTCATGCCCCGCATCCTGTGTCACATCCGGCGGTGGCCGCCACGGGTTCTGGCCGACCCATCCCCGGCATGCCCAGCCCGACCCCGATCGGCGGGGTCTGCGGGGTGCGGCCGGCCTCGTGGGCGTCCCCGGCGCGGGTGCGGCGATGGGAGATCAGCGTCCCGTCGGCGACCAGATGATGCGGTGCAGCACCGGTCACCACGGTCTCGATCACGTCACCGGGGCGCACCGCACCGGACTCGGGTGCGGCGAAATGCACCAGTCGACCGTCCCGGGCCCGACCCGACATGCGCCGGGTCTCGGAGTTCTTGCGCCCGTCGTCGGCGCTCACCAACAGTTCCACCTGTGACCCGACGAGTGCACGGTTCTGTTCCAGACAGATCCGCTCCTGCAGCTCGACCAGACGCTGGTATCGCTGCGTCACCACCTCCTTGGGCACCTGCTCGTCCATGTCGGCGGCGGGTGTGCCCGGGCGGGGTGAGTACTGGAAGGTGAAGGCGGCCGAGAACCTGGCCTTCTCGACGACATCGAGGGTCGCCTGAAAGTCCTCCTCGGTCTCACCGGGGAAGCCGACGATGATGTCGGTGGTGATCGCCGCATGCGGAATCGCCTCGCGCACACGGTCGAGGATGCCGAGGAATTTGGTCGTGCGATAGCTGCGCCGCATCGACCGCAGGATTCGATCGGATCCCGACTGCAGCGGCATGTGCAGCTGCGGGCAGATATTCGGCGTGGCCGCCATCGCCTCGATCACGTCGTCGGTGAACTCGGCGGGATGCGGCGAGGTGAACCGCACACGTTCGAGGCCGTCGATCCGCCCGCAGGCACGCAAGAGGTCGGCGAACGCGCCGCGGTCACGGGGTTGGTCGGGATCGGCGAACGACATCCCGTAGGCGTTCACGTTCTGGCCGAGCAGGGTCACCTCTACGACCCCCTCGTCGACCAGTGCCTGCACCTCGGCCAAGACATCACCCGGTCGGCGATCGACCTCCTTACCGCGCAGTGCGGGCACGATGCAGAAGGTGCAGGTGTTGTTGCAGCCCACCGACACCGACACCCACCCGGAGTAGGCCGACTCGCGGTGCGCGGGCAGCGTCGACGGAAAGGTCTCGAGGGAGTCGAGGATCTCGACCTCGGCGTGCTGGTTGTGCCGGGCGCGTTCGAGCAGTGCGGGAAGTGACCCGAGGTTGTGCGTGCCGAAGACCACGTCGACCCAGGGCGCACGGTCGATCACCGCACTGCGGTCCTTCTGGGCGAGGCAGCCACCCACGGCGATCTGCATGTCGGGGCGCTGCGACTTCACCGGGGCCAGATGCGACAGGTTGCCGTACAGCTTGTTGTCGGCGTTCTCCCGGACCGCACACGTGTTGAAGACCACCAGGTCGGCGTCGGCGGGATCGGCGGCGCGGACGTAGCCGGCCGATTCCAGCAATCCCGCGATCCGCTCGGAGTCGTGCACGTTCATCTGACATCCGTAGGTCCGCACATCGAAGGTGCGACCCGACCCGGTCACTGCTGCCCTACTCACTTTGACCAGGGTACTTGCCGAGACGAACAGGCCAGAATCCGCCCGGCAACGGCGTCACCGACGACCCCGGACCGCGAGGAGAACAGTAAACTCTGGACAAAGCTCGCACGTCAGCGGCGGTGCGTCGCATCACATCAGCCACCGCTCGTGGGTATCGTCAGCGCATGACCCCTCCTCCTTCTTCGGAACCGGGCTCTCCCCCTGCGAGTTCACCCAGCACTGCCTCGGCGCAGGCCCAGACACAGGCGCCGTCGATGATCTCCATGCGCCACGTGGACAAGCACTTCGGCGAGCTCCACGTCCTACGCGACATCACCCTGGAGATCCCCCGCGGTCAGGTCGTGGTCGTGCTCGGCCCGTCGGGTTCGGGCAAGTCGACGCTGTGCCGCACCATCAACCGTCTCGAGCCGATCGACTCGGGTGAGATCTACGTCGACGGCGAACAGCTACCCGAGGAGGGCAGGGCGCTGGCCTCGTTGCGCGCCGAGGTCGGCATGGTCTTCCAGTCGTTCAACCTGTTCTCCCACAAGACCATCCTCGACAACGTCACCCTCGCACCGACCAAGGTGCGCAGGCTCTCACGCGACGAGGCGAAGAAAAACGCACTCGCGCTGCTCGAACGCGTGGGCATCGCCGGGCAGAAGGACAAATATCCCGCGCAGCTGTCGGGCGGCCAGCAACAGCGTGTCGCGATCGCCCGGTCACTGGCGATGAACCCGAAGGTGATGCTCTTCGACGAGCCCACCTCGGCGCTCGACCCCGAGATGGTCAACGAGGTCCTCGACGTGATGGTCTCACTGGCCAAGGAAGGTATGACGATGGTCTGCGTCACCCACGAGATGGGCTTCGCCCGCCGTGCGGCCGACCGGGTCATCTTCATGGACAACGGCGCCGTGGTCGAGGACTCCGACCCGGAGAGCTTCTTCACCGCACCGAAGTCCGAGCGCGCCAAGGACTTCCTCGGCAAGATCCTGGGGCACTGAGATGCGGAGAGCCTTTCGTGTCCGCGCGACGCTGGCGCTGGCTGTCGCCGCCGTGTCGTCCGCGTCGCTGGTGAGTGCCTGCGGCAGCAGTGAACCTCGCAACCTGATCGATTCGATCCGCAGCGGTTCGGTGATCCTGGGCACGAAGTACGACCAGCCCGGGTTGGGTCTTCGCCACCCGGACAAGAAGTTCAGCGGATTCGACGTGTCGGTCTCGGAGTACGTGGTCGACACCATCGCCGACCGACTCGGTGTGAAACACCCGAAGATCACCTGGCGCGAGACGCCGTCGGCGCAGCGCGAGACGTTGATCGGCAACGGCGAGGTCGACATGATCGCCGCCACCTACTCCATCACCCCCTCACGCGCCAAGAAAGTGGCCTTCGCCGGGCCGTATCTGGTGACCTATCAGGGACTGATGGTGCGCAAGGACGACACGTCGATCACGACGCTCGCCGACCTGAACCGGGGTAAGAAGCTGTGCTCGGTCACCGGTTCTACCCCGGCACAGAACGTCAAGAAGCAGCTCCCCGGTGTGCAGTTGCAGGAATACGACTCCTACTCCTCATGCGTCGAGGCATTGCAGCGCAACAAGGTCGACGCGATGACCACCGACGAGATGATCCTCGCCGGCTTCTCCAACTTCGATCCGGGCAAGTTCAAGCTGGTCGGGATGGAGTATGCGAAGGACACCTGCGTCAACGACACCTACAAGAAGGCCGGCGCCCCGTTCTCCACCGAGTACTACGGGATCGGCATGGCCAAGGACCAGCCCGACACGGTCAAGGAGGTCAACTCCGTGCTGCAGCAGATGCTCACCCCGGCGACGGGCTCCTCGGTCTCCCCGTGGTCGAACGCACTGCAGAAGGCCGTCGGAGCCGAGGAGGTCAACAGGATGCGTGAACGTGCGGGGAGCTCGGGATCGAAGTACACCTTCACTCCCCAACCGGGAAATCTGTCCTTCCTCGACGCGCCGTCGACACCGTGCCCCAAGGAGCTCTCGTGAACGATCTCTGGTCGGATATCGGCCCGCAGCTGTGGCCGGCATTCGAGACGACACTCAAGCTGACCCTCTACGCCGCGATCGGCTCGGCGATCTGGGGCACGATCCTCGCGGGACTGCGGGTCTCACCGATTCCGGTGATGCGCGCCTTCGCCACCGCCTACGTCAACGTGGTGCGCAACACCCCCCTCACCCTCATCGTGATCTTCTGCTCGGTGGGCCTCTATCAGAATCTGGGGCTGGCACTCGCCCCGGAGAACGACAACTTCATCAAGAACAACAACTTCTGGCTCGCGGTGCTCGGCTTCGTGATCTACACGTCGACCTTCGTCTGCGAAACACTGCGCTCGGGCTTCAACACCGTGCCCGTGGGACAGGCCGAAGCAGCGAGATCGCTGGGTATGTCGTTCATCCAGGTGTTCGGGATCATCGTGTTGCCGCAGGCGATGCGCACGGTGATAGGCCCGATGGGCAGCGTGCTCATCGCACTCACCAAGAACACCACGATCGCCTCGGCGATCGGAGTGGCCGAGGCGTCGCTGCTGATGAAGGAGCAGATCGAGAATCACGCCGACCAGGTGATCGCCATCTTCGTGATCATCGCCATCGGCTTCATGATCATCACCCTGATCGAGGGATTCGTGTTCGGATATCTGGCCAAACGATGGGAGGTCAGGCGATGACCACACGTGCGACAGCCCTCTACGACGCGCCGGGCCCCAAGGCGCGGGCCCGCAACCGGATCATCACCGTGATCTTCTCGATCCTGGTGATCGCGCTGGTCGTCTGGATCCTCGTCACCCTCGGCAACAACGGTCAGCTCGCCTCCGAGAAATGGTCGCCGTTCATCAAGTCGACCACCTGGACCACGTACCTGCTGCCCGGCCTGTGGGGCACGATCAAGGCGGCACTGCTGTCGATCGTGTTCGCCTCGGTCCTCGGCGCGGTGCTGGGCATCGGCCGGCTCTCCGATCACCGCTGGGTGCGCATCATCAGCGGCGCGATCGTGGAGTTCTTCCGGGCGATCCCCGTGCTGATCCTGATGATCTTCGCCTACTACCTGTTCGCGCACTACGCGATATTCCCCGCCACGCAATTGTCCTTCGCCGCAGTGGTGTTCGGCCTCACCTTCTACAACGGCTCGGTGATCGCCGAGATCCTGCGCTCGGGCATCAACTCCCTGGCGCGCGGACAGTCAGAAGCCGCGTACGCACTGGGCCTGCGCAAGTCCCAGGTGATGCGCATGATCCTGTTGCCCCAGGCGGTCACCGCCATGCTCCCGGCACTGGTGTCGCAGATGGTGATCGCGCTCAAGGACAGCGCGTTGGGCTACGCGATCGGCTACGTCGAGGTGGTGCGGTCGGGTATCCAGTCGGCGTCCTACTACGGCAACTATCTGCCGGCACTCGTGGTGGTGGCGCTGATCATGATCGTGATCAACTTCTCCCTGTCGAGCGCGGCCACCGGCATCGAACGACGCGTGCGTCAGGGCAGTCGGCGCCGACGACAACCCGACCCGGAGCCGAGTGCGGAAACCAAGGTCCGTGAGGGTGAACGCACCACGGCCGCTGGCGATCCGATAACCTACGGCGACTGAGCTGCGACGATCCGGCCACCGCGACAACACTTGTCGGCGGCGGCCGGATCCCGATAGTCGGCGTTCAGTGAGGTTCGGCGTTCAGTGAGGTTCGGCGTTCAGTGAGGTTCGGCGTTCAGTGAGGTGCCGAATGCGCCAGTGCGTCGAGCGCCTCGTCGACGATCTCGATGGACATCGGCGCCGGGAACCCTCGGCGGGCGAGCATGGCGACCAGTCGCCGCCGGTGGCGCAGTCTGTCGTCGCGATCGACGAGGTCGACGGCGTCGAGTCGCGCTACCTTCTTCTCGACCAGTCGCATGGCCTGCACACGTTCGTCGTCGGTGTCGATCTCGGCGAGCGCACCCTCGATGACCTCGGCTGCCACTCCCTTGGTGCGCAGCTCATGCCGTAGGGCCGTGCGTCCCTTGCCGCTGTGTTCGTGACGGGAACGCACCCATTCGGTGGCGAAGTCGGTGTCGTCGAGAAGTCGCTCGCGCAGGAGGCGGTCGATCAGCTCGTCAACCTGCTCGGTCGCAAAATCCTTGCGCAACAAGCGGGTACGCATCTCGTCACAGCTGCGTGCGCGCACCGCGAGCAGTCGTAGCGCCGCGTCGTAGATGGACCGGTCATCAGTCATCCCCTCGTCCGCGGTGGCGGTCGACGGGCCATGACTCGACTTGTCTGTCGAATTCTCGGTCAGGTGGATGGCTGACGTTCGCGTGGTATCGGCCGATCGGCCTGGACCATGAGACCCCTGATCGCGATGCCCACGATCGCGAGCGAGGATGTCCGCGGTGGCGGCGGCTAGCCGTCTGCGGACATCCTCGCGGTGGCGTTCTGTGTCAGACATCAGCGTTGTACGAGATCAGCTCGCTCGTACACGATCGGTGCCATCGACGCATCGGTCCGTCAGAAGTCCACCGGCGCGGGGGCGATGTCGTCCTCGGTCAACACCGCACCGATGCCCAGCTTCTCTTTGATCTTCTTCTCGATCTCATCGCGGACGTCGGTGTTCTCCAGGAGGAACTTCCGTGCGTTCTCCTTGCCCTGACCGAGCTGATCGCCCTCATAGGTGAACCAGGATCCGGATTTGCGCACGAATCCCTCGGCCACACCCAGGTCGATCAGCGAACCCTCCTTGCTGATGCCGTGGCCGTAGAGGATGTCGAACTCGGCCTGCTTGAACGGCGGCGACACCTTGTTCTTCACGACCTTCACACGGGTACGGTTACCCACCGCCTCGGTGCCGTCCTTGAGGGTCTCGATGCGTCGGACATCCAGGCGCACAGACGAATAGAACTTCAGCGCCTTACCACCGGTGGTGGTCTCCGGGGAGCCGAACATCACGCCGATCTTCTCGCGCAGCTGGTTGATGAAGATCGCGGTGGTGTTGGAGTTGTTGAGCGCCGAGGTCATCTTGCGCAGCGCCTGGCTCATCAGGCGGGCCTGCAGACCCACGTGGCTGTCACCCATCTCGCCCTCGATCTCCGCACGGGGCACCAGCGCAGCCACCGAGTCGATCACGATGATGTCGAGTGCGCCGGAGCGGATCAGCATGTCGGCGATCTCGAGTGCCTGCTCACCGGTGTCGGGCTGCGACACCAGCAGTGCATCGGTGTCGACCCCGAGTTTGGATGCGTAGTCGGGGTCGAGGGCGTGCTCGGCGTCGATGAACGCCGCGATACCGCCGTTGGCCTGGGCATTGGCCACCGCGTGGAGTGCGACGGTGGTCTTACCCGAGGATTCCGGGCCGTAGATCTCCACGATGCGCCCGCGGGGCAGGCCACCGATGCCGAGTGCGACATCGAGTGCGATCGACCCGGTGGGGATCACCTCGATGGGCTGACGCGCTTCCTCGCCGAGGCGCATCACGGATCCCTTGCCGAAGTTCTTGTCGATCTGGGCAAGTGCCAGATCGAGTGCCTTCTCGCGGTCCTGGGGTACAGCTGCCATGGTTGCTCTCCTGGTCGGGTCGGCCGTTGCTCGCTTCCGCGGGCCGGCCGGGGTGGCGCCGGGTTCTCCGGCGGTGGACGTGTTCACATCGGCCCGCGTTCTCTTCGTGGTCCCACGCTTCTGGGTCATGCCCGAGACGCTAGATGTGCCTACCGACAATCCACCTCGTGCACACCGAACACTGTAGACGAACAGGTGTTCGAGGTGAGGATTTCGAGTGCCGACACGCCGGGGAGAGGACCCGCCGAGACGCCGGGCCGCCGGATCAGGCGGAAGTCACCAGAGTTCGCGGGGGACGTCGAAGTCCCTGCACAGGGCCACCCAGACGTCACGCGGGTCGACGCCGTCCTCGATCGCCTGCGCGGCGGTCCGGCCACCCAAATCGATCAACACGTGGTCGATCAGCAGCGAGTCGGCTGCCTGACTACCGAACTGGGTGTGCACGAGTTCGGTGAATTCGGTGAGTCGCATCGACACCAGCGTAGCGATGCGTGGACCACCCACACGACCCCACACGACCGGGCACTCTCACACCGATGCGGCCACCCGATGGCACACCCGGATCGGGTCGACGGTGTCGGCGATCGACTCGCCGATCGCCCGCGCGGCCCGCGTATACGCCGGATCGCCGAGTACCTCGAGCACCGCCGCCCACAGTGCCGCCGCACTCAGTGGTCGAACCGACAGCCCGGCGCCGGCCCGCCGGGTCCGCTGCGCCAGCTCCCATTGATCGCCGCCACCGGGCACCGCCACGACCGGCACCCCGGCGAGCAACGACTTCGCCAGCATCCCGTGTCCCCCACCGCAGATCGTGACGGCGGCATGTGCGAGCAGGTGGTCTTGCCGTCCGTGTCCGGCGACCAGCCAGTCGGTGGCGGGCCCGGAGTCGGTGGCGGACCCGGAATCGGAATCGATGGTGGACACGACCATGCGCACACCGCGCCCGGACAATGCCTCGACGGCGAGATCAGCCAGATCGGCGACACCGGTGACCGCTGTCGACGGCGCCACCATCACCAGCGGCGCATGTCCGGGCGGCACAGTGAACTCGGTGTCGGTGGGTTCCCACAGCAGCGGTCCGACCAGATGCGCGGTCGCCGGCCAATCGGGGCGGAGAACCTCCAGACCCGGCAGCGTGGCGATCAGATGGGCATCGGGGCGCGGGATGTCGGGCGGCAGGCCCACCGCCGCGCGCGCCGAACGGCGCTGTCGCTCACCGGTGGCCAGCGAGCGCGCGGTCAACGCCCGAGCGAGTGCGTCGCCGGCGCGCCCGAACAGGCCATCGGCAGGCGCACGACCGGACCCGATCGGCGGCAGTCCGCGCGACGGTTCGTAGAGCGGATGCGGTGACAGCTGCACCCAGGGAATCCCCAGGGCTGCCGCCGCCCATCCCCCGCACACCGTGAGGACGTCGGAGACCACCAGGTCGGGAGCGGCCGCGCGCAGGGGTTCGAGGAGGTCGAGGGTCATCGCCGCTGCCCGCACACTCAGCCTCGCACCGGCGTCGACGTCGTCGGTCGGCGGATCGTCGACACCGGGCAGCTGACACACCCGTACGCCGACCGGCACCGCGACATCGTGCCAACGTTGACCGGTGAACACGATCGCCTCGTCCCCGGCATCGGCGGCACGCTCGGCCAGTGCGAGTGCGGGGAACGCATGACCGGCATCGGGTCCGGCGACGATCGCTATGCGCACGCCGCCCCCGGGGCGATCAGTATCGCGTGTGGTTGCCGGACGTGTGGTTGCCGGACTTCGAGCCGGATCCGGTGAACCAGCGGACGACGGTGATGGTCCCGATCGCTGCGAGAATCAGCAGCACGATCGCGGCGATGCCCTTGATCGCGGCGGCGAGCACCCCGAACAACAGCCAGACCACCACGATCGCCAGTGCGACCTTCCACCACATGACTCAGTTTCCCTCGACCTGCTTGTCGGGCGTCTCCTGCCCGATCTGCGGCGTCTGCTCGGCACTCTGGGCCTTCGGCAGCGCCTCGGAGCGCATGCTTGCGCGGATCTCCTCGAGCTTGCTGTGTCCGGCCATCTGCGTACTCGCCTGCTGGACCTCCATCATGCGGCCCTGCACAGAGTTGCGTGACAACTCCGCCGACCCCAGCGCGTTGGCGTAGCGGCGTTCGATCTTGTCTCGCACCTGGTCGAGGCTGGGTGTGTTACCCGGCGCGGAGAGCTCGTCCATCTGGTTCAGCGATGCGCTGACCTGTTCCTGCATCTTGGCCTGCTCGAGCTGGGTCAGCAGCTTGGAACGCTGGGCGAGCTTGTCCTGCAGCATCATCGAATTCTGCTCGACGGCCTGCTTGGCCTGTGTCGCCGCCTGCAGCGACTGGTCGTGCAGGGCCTTGAGATCCTCGACGCTCTGCTCGGCGGTCACGAGTTGAGCTGCGAACGCCTCGGCGGCGTTGGTGTACTCGGTGGCCTTCTTCACGTCACCGGCTGCGGTGGCCTGATCGGCCAGTGTCAGCGCCTGACGGGTGTTGGCGCCGAGCTTCTCGACCTCCTCGAGCTGACGGCTCAGCTTCATCTCCAGCTGACGCTGGTTCCCGATGACCGCGGCGGCCTGCTGCGACAACGCCTGATGCTGGCGCTGCGCGTCCTCGATGGCCTGCTGGATCTGCACCTTCGGGTCGGCATACTCGTCGACCTTGGCGTTACCCAACGCCATCATGTACTTCCACGCCTTCACGAACGGGTTCGGCTTGGCCATCGGTGTGCGCTGCTCCATGTCGGTACTGGCAGTCGGTGTGGACTGTCGGGTGGAAAGGACGGGACCCAGCGGATGTGTCGCCTCCGCTGGGAACCGACGACCACTGAGACCCGACGACCGGCAACGAGAAGGTAAACCGATCACGTCCAATCTAGCGTGTTCAGCCTCACTGGTGGTCGATCGCAGACCCTGAGATCCACCCCGAGGATCCACCCGGAGACAGGGATGGATCGATTCAGGCCGCGCGCAGCGGCGCGGGCACCGGACGAGGGATGACCACTTTGGTGTCGGGATCGAGGGCAACCGCACCCGAGGTCTGCGACCGGCCGGCCGAATCCCCCCGCAACACCGTGCCCGCCTGTTCGAGGACGTCGGCGATCTCCACCTCGAGGGCGTCACAGATCGCCGCCAGCAGCTCGCTGGAGGCCTCCTTCTGCCCACGCTCGACCTCGGACAGGTAGCCCAGGCTCACGCGAGCCGTCGACGACACCTCACGCAGCGTGCGTCCCTGATCTGTCCTGGTCCGGCGCAGGCGGTCACCGAGTGCTTCACGAAGCAGTAATGCCATTCGGTTTCTCCTCACCTCTGCACGTGCAACGCATCGAGGGCCCGATCGGTTCCCTCGGCGATCAACGAGCCTGCGGCGGCACCGGCGCGTCGGCGATCCACGAGAGCAGCAGATCGGTGGCGTGTGCTGCCGACTGTGACCGGACGTCCCATCGGTCGCCCTCGATCGCCAGCCTGCTCACGCGGGTGTCGTCGACCCCTGCGTGACGGTAGGCCAGGCCGCAGTAGACCTCGCCGGGCAGGTGACCGTCCTGGGCGTCGGGACCGGCGACACCGGTCAACGACACGCCCCAGTCGGCGCCGCAGCGCCGCATCGCCCCGCGTGCCAGCGCACGAGCGGTGGCCACCGACACCGGTCCGTGTTCGGCGAGGGTGCGTTCGTCCACGTCGGCCAGCGAGTGTTTGAGATCGGTGGCGTACACGATCAGTCCGCCGCGCAGGACCGCACTCGACCCGGGCACTCCGGCGATCGAGGCCGCCAGCAGTCCCGCGGTCAACGACTCGGCCGTGGCCACCGTCTCCCCGCGTCCGGTCAGGGCTGCGACCAGTTCCCGCGCGCGGATCTGCCCGACCAACGGGTCGCCCGCGGCCGGTGACTGCGATGAAGCTGAAGCAGCCGGTGACTCCGATGATGCCGATGACTGCGACGTCACCGCGCGTCGCGCTCACCGGCCGACGAGCGGCTGCCCGTCGATGAGTGGTCGGCAGTCGATGCCGGATCGCTCACGGCCGCGTCGTGCCGACGTGCCGCGTCGGCGGCTGCGCGTCCGCGGGCCCGCAGCAGCAGCGCATGCCAGAGGTAGTCGACACCGGTCACCACCGTCACCACCAGCGCGGCCATCATGATGACCACCGCGACCACATGCCCCGCAGCCGGTAGCGGCAGGATGTAGAGCCCGATGGCGATCGATTGAAGCAGGGTCTTGAGCTTTCCGCCCCGGCTCGCGGCGATCACCCCGTGGCGCAGCACCCAGAACCGCAGAGCGGTGATACCCAGTTCACGGGCGAGGATCACGATGGTCACCCACCACCACAGATCGCCGAGGATCGACAGACCGATCAGCGCAGAACCCATGAGCGCCTTGTCGGCGATCGGGTCGGCGAGCTTGCCGAAATCGGTGATCAGGCCACGAGAGCGGGCGATCATCCCGTCGTAGCGGTCGGTGATCGCCGCGACCGCGAAGATCGCGAACGCGACGATGCGCCACACCGTGTTGTGACCGCCGTCGGCGAACAGCGCCACGAGGAAGACCGGGACGAGCACGATGCGAAACGAGGTCAGGATGTTGGCGATGTTGACCACCGGCACCGAGTTGACGGGGTCGGTGATCGGGTCAGGTCCGCGCGCCGCCGAACCCGGACGCGACTCGGACGTGCCGGCACTCATGCGATCCCCTGCCGACGCGCCACGGGGTGCACACCACTCGAGGACATCGGCGTCGGACGTCGGGGCGACCACCCGGAGATCGGACGACACGGCCGGGACGCGCTCGGAATTGTCACGTTCGCGCCTGCACTCACGCCGTCAAGCCTAGACGAGGAGCCCGTCCCGGCGACCGGCAACCGTCATCACGGCCGTGACCGACACGATTGATCACACCGGCTGCCTGTCGAGACGGTGGGCGCAGATCACCCCGCGACACTCGTCGACACGCCGCCGCGATGCTCTAACCTCGTCTGTCATGACCTCGGACGAGTCCTCCTGCGAGACACGCGACTCCGCATCCACGGACACGCCGCCGCTGATCCGTCGGGCACGCACGTCCGACGTCGGCCGGATCAAGGAGATCATCGACATCTTCTCCGGCCGGATCCTGCTGGAGAAGAACCTCGTCACGCTCTACGAGTCGGTGCAGGAGTTCTGGGTGGCCGAGGTCGAGGGCACCGTCGTGGGGTGCGGAGCACTGCACGTGCTGTGGGCCGATCTCGGCGAAGTGCGCACGGTCGCCGTCGACCCGGTGTGCAAGGGACGCGGAATCGGCCATCAACTGGTCGCGCGGCTGCTCGACGTCGCCCGCGAACTGCAACTGTCGCGGGTGTTCGTACTCACTTTCGAGACGTCGTTCTTCGGCCGGCACGGTTTCCGGGAAATCGACGGCACCCCCGTAACCGCCGAGGTCTACGAGGAGATGTGCCGCTCCTACGACGCGGGCGTCGCCGAATTCCTCGACTTGAGCTACGTCAAGCCCAACACCCTGGGAAACACCCGCATGCTGGCCGTACTCGACGAGACCGACCACGGGTCGGGCATCGGGCCGACCACCTGATCAGCCTGATCAGCACCGGCCCCGCCCGTCCCGATCACCGAGCTCATGCCGACCATCCCGTTCACCGACCCCGAAAGGCCGTTCTCGCCATGCCGCTGTTCGCCGTGCATCACACCTACTCCCCTGATCACGCCGGGATCCGCGACGAGCACCGCCCGGCCCACCGCGAATGGCTCAAGTCGCTCTACGACACCGGCGTTCTCAAGCTCTCGGGTCCCTACGCCGACGGTCTGGGCGCGCTGTTGATGTTCGAGGCCGACACCGCAGACGAGCTGCGCGCAACCCTCTCCGACGATCCGTTCGCGCGTGCGCAGGCGATCGCCGATGTGCGCGTCGACGAGTGGGTGAACGTCTACAGCCCGTTCTCCTGACGCGCACCGAGCCCACACCCACGGTTCCGCACTAATCTCGCTGTCTCGGCTCGTGCAGGCTCGGTTGCTCCTGCGACGATCGCTGTGATGCCGCCGCATCGACCGCTTCCCGCTGTTCGGCGCGTCGGGAGGCGACCAGACTCAGCACAGTCGTGATGACGAGAGTGCCCACGATGACCCCGAGCGAGACGGCCGTGGAGATCTCCGGGACGGCCACGTGATGACCGCCGTTGATGAACGGCAGCGTGTTCTCGTGCAGCGCATGCAGGATCAGCTTCACACCGATGAAGGCGAGGATCAGCGACAGTCCGTAGGTGAGGTACACCAGGCGATCGAGCAGTCCGCCGAGCAGGAAGTACAGCTGACGAAGGCCCATCAACGCGAAGGCATTGGCCGCGAACACCAGGTACGGCTCCTGGGTGAGCCCGTAGATGGCGGGAATCGAGTCGAGAGCGAACAAGACGTCGGTGAAGCCGATGATCACCAGGACCAGCAGCATCGGGGTGATCATCCGTTTGCCGTTGACGCGGGCGGTCAGCCGGTCGCCCTGGAATTCGTCGGTGGTGCGGAACACCCGCTTGACCACACGTTCGAGCCTGGTCTCCCGCTTCTCCTCGTGTTCGACCGGATCGTCGCCCTCGCGCAGTAGCTTCACCGCGGTGAGCACCAGGAACAGACCGAACAGGTAGAACACCCAGCTGTAGGCGTCGATGGCCGCGGCGCCGACCGCGATGAAGGCGCCGCGCATGACCAGTGCCATCACGATCCCGAGCAGCAGCACCTTCTGCTGGTATTCGCGGGGCACCGCGAATTTGGACATGATGACCACGAAGACGAAGAGGTTGTCGACCGACAGCGCCTTCTCGGTCACGTATCCGGCGAAGTACTCGCCGCCGTACGTGCCGCCCCAGTGCCACCAGACGAACAGTCCGAAGAGGATCGCGATGGTGATGTAGACCGCCGACCAGATGCCGGACTCTTTGAGGGTCGGCGCGTGCGGCGTACGCACGTGGGCGAAGAAATCGAAGACGAAGAGTCCGAGTATCACCACGCAGGTGACGATCCAGACGGTCAGAGAAACGTGCACATGAACCTCCAGCTCACAACTTACGTTTGTGTGCCAGAGGTCTCTCCCGCGTGGACGAACCACGCCGACGGGTCCGGGCTGCACCGGGTGCGGCCGTATTGACGAGCCCGTCGCGACAGGGATACTCCCCTCAGTGACCCCGTGAAGGTTACCGGCTCTTTACGAGCGCGGCAACCGTCGGTCGATCACTGCTCCGTGGGCTCGTCCGCCTCGCCCCCGCCGGTGATCGAGGCGATCACACCGGCGAGATCCTCCGGCTTGACGAGTACCTCACGCGCCTTGGACCCTTCGCTGGGGCCCACCACCCCGCGCGTCTCCATCAGGTCCATCAGACGCCCGGCCTTGGCGAACCCGACGCGCAGCTTGCGTTGCAGCATCGAGGTCGAGCCGAACTGGCTGGAGACCACGAGTTCGATGGCCTGCAGCAGGTCGTCGAGGTCGTTGCCGATGTCGGCGTCGATCTCCTTCTTGTCGCCGGCCTTGGCCGTCGTCACGCCTTCGGTGTACTCGGGATCGGCCTGTTCCTTGGCGAAGTCGACGACCGCGGCGATCTCCTCGTCGGTGATGAACGCACCCTGCATGCGCACCGGCCGACTCGCCCCCATCGGCAGGAACAGCCCGTCACCCATACCGATGAGCTTCTCGGCTCCCGGCTGGTCGAGGATCACGCGTGAGTCGGTCAGCGACGAGGTCGCGAAGGCCAACCGGGACGGCACGTTGGTCTTGATCAGACCGGTCACCACGTCGACCGACGGTCGCTGGGTCGCGAGCACCAGGTGGATGCCGGCCGCACGCGCCTTCTGGGTGATCCGCACGATGGCGTCCTCGACGTCGCGGGGGGCGGTCATCATCAGGTCGGCGAGCTCGTCGACGATCGCGAGGATGTAGGGATAGGGCTTGTAGACCCGCTCGGATCCCAGCGGGGTGGTGATCTCCCCGGATCGGACCTTGGCGTTGAAGTCGTCGATGTGACGCACCTTCGAGGCCTTCATGTCCTGATAGCGCTGTTCCATCTCCTCCACCAGCCAGGCCAGCGCCGCTGCCGCCTTCTTGGGCTGGGTGATGATGGGCGTGATCAGGTGCGGGATGCCCTCATAGGGTGTGAGCTCGACCATCTTCGGGTCGATGAGGATCATCCGCACATCCTCGGGTGTCGCACGTGTCAGCAGCGACACGAGCATCGAGTTCACGAAGCTCGACTTACCCGAGCCGGTGGAACCGGCCACCAGCAGATGCGGCATCTTCGCCAGGTTGGCGCTGACGTAGTCGCCCTCGATGTCCTTGCCCAGCCCGATGATCAGCGGATGGCCGTCTTTGCGGGTCGACGGCGATTTGAGCACGTCGGCCAGACGCACCATCTCGCGGTCGGCGTTGGGGACCTCGATGCCGACCGCGGACTTGCCCGGGATGGGCGCGAGCAGTCGCACGTTGTCGGTCGCCGCGGCGTAGGCGATGTTGCGGTGCAGTGCGGTGATCTTCTCGACCTTCACACCCGGACCCAGTTCCACCTCATAGCGGGTGACGGTGGGTCCGCGGGTGAAGCCGGTGACCGCCGCGTCGATCTTGAACTGCTCGAGCACCGCCGAGATGCGTTCGATCATCTCGTCGTTGGCCGCGCTGCGCGCCTTGGGTGGATCGCCGTCGACGAGCAGTGACGCCGGCGGCAGCCGGTAATCGCTGTCGTCGTCACGCTCGACGAGACTGCCGGCGAACTCCTCGGCGGGCGTCTTGGCGGGCTCGGGCTCCCGTGCCGACTGTCGTGCGGCCGTCCGGTCGATGACGCGGGTGCGTGCCGAGTGCGCCGGCGCCGCGGGCTGAGCCTCGGCGTCGTCGGCCGGTGCGTAGCCGGCACTGCCGTCGTCGGCCACACCGGCCGCCGGCGCGTCCGGTTGGGCGCTTGCGGTGCGCGTGCGCGACCTGCGCGGCGCCGGGGCCGACGCGGCAGGATCGATACGCGTGGTCGGTTCGTCGGGCGGGTAGTTGAGGTAGGGATCGGCGGCCCCAGGATCCCCGTAGAGATCGGCATCCGAGGGGACGTCGCCGACAGTCGCCGACCAGGCGGCGCGAGGGGACCCCCGAGACAGCCTGCGCGTGAGATCAGGGTCGTCGTCGAACCGTTCCGGGCCGAGGTCTTCCTCGAGCGCATCGTCATCGTCGAGGTCGTCCTCACCATGACCCCTGTCACCGAGCCCCAGGTAGAGCGCTGCCCGGTCGATCACCTCACGCACGGTGAGACCGAATCCCAGCAGCACACCGAATGCCATGCACAGCACCAGGATCGGGACCGAGATCCATGCGGTGACACCCGTGGTCAGGGGGCCGGCGACAGCAAAGCCGAGAAACCCACCCGCGTGTGCACGCGCATCGAATCCGCTCGGCGATCCCGACACCAGGTGCCACAGACCCACCAGGGGTAGCCCGATGAGCAGCCCCGCACCGATGTAGGCACCGCGGCGGTTCGGGTTCGGCGCACGTCGCATGAGGATCAATGCGATCACCAGAAGCAGCGGCGGAACCAGGACCGCCGCCGAGCCCACCAGCGATCTGATGGCGGCATCGAAGAAGCTCCCGATCGGTCCACCGGCGGAGAACCAGACGGCGGCGAAGAGCACCAGTGCGATGACGATGATGACCAGGGCAAGGGCGTCGCGACCGTGGGTGTGGCCAGGACGGGTGTCCGCCGGGTCTGTCGGCTCTGTCGAACCACGCCGAGACTCTGTCGAACCGCGCCGGGGCGGTGACGCCTCGGCGCCACCGAACTCGTCCTCGTGCCCGGTCCTCTCTCGCGTCGCCCTGTCGTTCTTGGAACCCGCTTGCTTGGATCCCGCTTGCTTGGACCCCGATTCCTTGGAACCCGATTCCTTGGATCCGCTGCGCACCACGTTGCCCACCCCGCGGGCGAGCAGCCCGAATCCGGCCCCGACGCCGCGTCCGACACCGCCGAGAACCGAGGTACGCGGCGCCGACTGGGGCGTGGCCCGGGCGCTGCGACCGCCGGACGCCGACCGTGAGGATCGACCCCCGGACGTCGACCGTCCCGCCGACGTCCCGCGACCGCCCGAGGTGGCCGACGTCGCGCGCGAACCAGCTGCGCGGCTGGCCGGTGCGCCTCGGGACGAGCTGGCACGCGTGCGTGTCGTGGGCTTCGCAGACATGGGTCTCACCATAGTCGCCAGTGGCCCCACAAACCTCACCGGTCACACCTGCCCCAGGAGATCGTGTCCTTTTCGTGCCGGAGCACCGGCACGGCCGCTGTCAGACGCGGCGCGAGGTCGTGCCTCGGTCGTGCCCGACCCGGCCGTTCACATACCGAGCTGCTCACATACCGCGCTGGCAGGCCGTCACCGCGGCGACGGCCTTCTCGTCGCCGTCGAAGGCCACCAGAACCTCGTCGCGACCGCTGACGAACAGCAACAGTTCACCGACGTCCCCGGTCACCGTCACCGCGGGCCCCTCCCCCACCGTCACCAGCGCCGATCCGTCGGGTTCGGCGAGCGTGACGCGTGCACCGGACTTCTTGAGCGAGCGGCACATGGGTTTGACCGCTGTGCGCAGCGACTCAGCGTCCTCGTCGTCGAGGATGCGCGGCTGCCAGCCCGGTTGTGCGCGTCGGATGTCCTCGTGGTGGATGAACATCTCCGCGGAGTTGACCAGTGAATCCAGCGGCTTCATCGGCGACCACCACGGCGGACCCGACGCGACATCGTCCAGCAGCTCCTGCCAGGGCTGTTGCGCGGTCGCGGACTGGACACGTTCGGTGTGCTCAGCCAGGCGCGGCACCATGATCCCGACCGCTGCGTCGGGGCGTCGTTCGCGGATCACCAGATGCGCGAGCAGCGCACGGACATCCCACCCCTCACACAGTGTCGGGGCCTGAGGTCCGGCCGCAGAGGCCGTGCCGACCAGCGCGAGACGTTCCCGATGGGCGAAGCTCATGCCCCATGCTTACCAGCAAACCCCTCAGGCGCCACCGATTCGGGCCGACGCCTCGGGCGTGGGGTCCATCTCCAGGCCCAGATATCACTCAGTGGAACAGCCGCCTCAGATTTCGAGACCCGTGGCGTGCCGAAGCACCGGTCGATGCGGTGTCACTCGCCGACGGCGAGGACCGTCGGCACGATCATCGGGCGGCGGCGATAGGTGTCGGACACCCAGCGTCCGACCACCCGGCGGATGGCCTGAGCGATCTGATGGGTGTCGGTCACGCCCTCGGCGGCCAGCTCCCCGAGCGCCTTGTCGACCAGTTCGGCCGCATCGGTCAGCGCACCCGGGTCGTCGGAGAATCCGCGACCGGAGATCTCCGGCGTACTCGCAAGCTCGCCGGTCGAGGCGTCGATCGCGACGGTGATGGCGATGAATCCGCCCTCGCCCAGAACCAGACGTTCGGACAGCGTCGACTCGCCGACGTCGCCCACCGACAGTCCGTCGACGTAGACGTAACCGACCGGCACTCGTCCGACGATCCCGGCGAGGCCGTCGACCAGGTCGACCACCACACCGTCCTCGGCGAGCACGACCCGCTCCTCCTGCACGCCGGTGGCGACCGCGAGCGCGCCGTTGGCACGCAGGTGCCGCCATTCGCCGTGGACGGGCATGGCGTTGGTCGGCCGCACGGCGTTGTAGAGGTAGAGCAGTTCGCCGGCCGACGCGTGGCCGGACACATGCACCTTGGCGCTGGCCTGGGTGACCACGGTCGCACCGAGCTTGGCTAGCCCGTTGACCACGGCGAAGACGGAATTCTCGTTGCCGGGGATCAGCGAGGACGCCAAGACCACCAGGTCGTCGGAACGGATGTTGATCTGGTGGTGTTCGCCACGCGCCATCCGCGACAGCGCCGAGAGCGGTTCACCCTGCGAGCCGGTGGAGATCAGCACCAGCCGGTGATACGGGAGCGTCGCGGCGGTGTCCATGTCGACGACGATGCCCTCGGGCACGTGCAGATATCCCAGGTCCTGGGCGATCTGCATGTTGCGGACCATCGAGCGTCCCACGAAACACACGCGCCGGTTGTGCGCGGCGGCCACGTCAACGACCTGCTGGATGCGGTGCACGTGGCTGGCGAAGGAGGCCACGATCACGCGGCTCTTGGCCTTGCCGATCACCGTGTCGAGAACACCGCCGATGTTGCGCTCGGGTGTCACGAAGCCCGGGACCTCGGCGTTGGTCGAGTCGACCAGGAACAGGTCCACACCCTCGTCGCCGAGCCGGCTGAACCCGGCGAGATCGGTCAGTCGCCCGTCGAGCGGCAACTGGTCGAGCTTGATGTCACCGGTGTGCAGCACGACACCTGCCGGGGTGCGGATCGCCACAGCGATGGCATCGGGGATGGAGTGGTTGACCGCGAAGTATTCGCAGCTGAACGGTCCGTGCTCGGTCTTCTGCCCCTCGGTGACCTCGACGAGCTTCGGACGCAGTCGGTGTTCACGACATTTCGCGTCGACGAGTGCGAGGGTGAATTTCGAGCCGATGACCGGGATGTCGGTGCGCAACCGGAGCAGGAACGGCACGGCACCGATGTGGTCCTCGTGTCCATGCGTCAAGACGATGGCCTCGACGTCGTCCATCCGGTCTTCGATGTAGGTGAAGTCGGGCAGGATCAGATCGACACCGGGTTGGGCGTCCTCGGGGAACAGCACGCCACAGTCGACGATCAGCAGCCGGCCGTTGTACTCGAAGACGGTCATGTTGCGACCGATCTCGCCGATGCCGCCGAGTGCCACCACACGCAGACCACCGCGCGGCAGCTTCGGCGGGGGGCCGAGCCGATCGATCGCCGCGGCCGGCTTCTCGGGCTTGGCGGTACGGCGTCCGCCGCCGCCCCGCCGGTTGCGCTGTTGGCTGGAGCCCTTCGAGGATCCTTGCTCGGTCGAACCACCGTGCGACGAACCGCCCTGGGACGAACCGCCCTGGGACGAACCGCCTTGCGACGAACCGCGGGAGGCGCCGCGAGACGAACCGCCACGCGACGACTTCGACCTGGGTGAACGCGCGGAGGACGAGGACGCCGAATCCGCCTGGGCCGCAGCGGCCTTGTCTGCCGAGTCCGCGGCCGCCGGGGGGTCCACTACTGGCGGATTCACTACCGTCGCCTCGGTCGCCGGATCCGGAACCTCGACCACTGCGGGGGCCGGTTGCGGCGGTCCGGCCTTGCGTACGGCGCGACCGCGGCGTGCCGCCGTGGACCGCTTCTTCTCACCTGACTGATCGGTCACGAGATCACCTGCGCTGCACGGAGATCGGCCTCGAGGGCATCGATCTGGGCTTGTTCGGGAGCGACTTGGGGCAGTCGGGGATCACCCACATCCAGTCCTGTCGACCGCAGTGCTGCCTTGACCATGCTGACTCCACCCAGACGACCCATCGCTCGAACCAACGGCAGCATCGACACGTTGATCTCGCGTGCGCGTGCCAGATCGCCTTTGTCGACCGCTTCGAGCATGTCGCGCAAACGATCCGGGACGAGATGGCCGATGACGCTGACGAATCCGGATGCGCCCATCGACAACCACGGCAGGTTGAGTGCATCCTCGCCCGACAGGTATTCGATGCCGGTGCGCGCTATGACATCGGCGGCCTGCGCGAGATCGCCCTTGGCGTCCTTGACCGCAACGATCCGGGGATGCTCGGCGAGTGCGATCAGCGTGTCTCGTTCAATCGGCACCACCGACCGAGGCGGGATGTCGTAGAGCATCACGGGCAGGTCGGTGGCGTCGGCGACGGCACGGAAATGACCGAGGAGTCCACGCTGCGGGGGCCGCGAATAGTACGGAGTCACCACGAGTAGTCCGTGCGCTCCGGCCTCGGCGGCGCGGATGGAGAACCGCACGCTCTCGGCAGTGTCGTAGCTACCGGCACCCTGGGTGATGCGGGCACGGTCGCCGGCCGCGTCGAGGACCACGCGCAGCAGCTCGATCTTCTCCTCGACGGTGGTCGTCGGGGATTCGCCGGTGGTACCCGAGACGACGAGACCGTCACATCCGCCGCGCACGAGACGGTCGGCCAACTCGGCCGACTTGTCCAGATCGAGCTTTCCGTCCGATGTGAACGGGGTGACCATCGCAACCGCGACGGTCCCGAACGGGTGCGTGCGCTGCTCTGCCTGACCTGGCTCCATGGTGGTCAAGGCTACCGTGCCCCGATCTGCTTCCCGGGAAGACCCACGCGATACGTGTGACGGGTGGGACCTCCACCGGCGGTGGTGGTCCCGGTGTCGTTCAGCCCTCGAACACGTACGGCGAGGTCGCGACCTCGGTGCCGTCGGCCAGTGTGCCGATCTCGAAGTCACCGAACACCGTGGGAGCGACCTCTTTGAGCTGGCGCAGGCATTCCACCGCTAGCTGCCTGATCTCGACATCGGCGTGTTCGGTCGCGCGCATCCCGACGAAATGCCGCCACGCGCGGTAGTTCCCGGTGACCACGATCTTGGTCTCGGTGGCATTCGGGAGCACCGACCGCGCAGCCTGCCGCGCCTGTTTGCGTCGCAGGATCGCATTCGGCACGTCGGCGAACTTCGCCTCGAGAGCCGCCAGCAGTTCCCCGTAGGCCTTACGGGAGGCGTCGGTCGCCTCGGCGAACAGCGCTTCGAGTTCGGCGTCGCCGGCGATCGCGGGCGGCGGCACCACATTCGAATCATGTTCGGGCACAAAGCGTTGCGAGAGCTGGGAATAGGAGAAGTGGCGGTGGCGGATCAGCTCGTGAGTGCATGATCGAGAGATACCGGTGATGTAGAAGGTGACGTTGGCGTGTTCGAGCAGCGACAGATGTCCGACCTCGAGGATGTGGCGCAGATACCCGGCGTTGGTCGCGGTGCGGGGATTGGGCTTGTCCCAGCTCTGATAGCAGGCGCGGCCGGCGAATTCGACGAGCGCCTCGCCGCCGTCGGCGTCGGTCTCCCACGGCACGTCGCCGGGCGCGCCGAAGTCGGTCTTGGCGACCATCTGGACCTTCAGTGACACCATTTCCGGCAACGCAGCTCTCCCTCGCGATCGTGCATCAGACATCCTGATTGTCCCCGACGCCCACGTCGGGGACAGCATCGACCCCGGACACCGGGCACCCAGACCAGTCGGGGTCAGGCGAGGGCGCGGCGTAGCGCGGGCGCGAGGTCACCCCGATCGGCGACCAGGACGTCGTCGAGGTCCAGCCATCCGGCGAAGTCGTGCAGACTCGCCGCGAGCCGTGCGGGTACCTCATCCGCACCCGCGCCGACATTCGCCTCCGCATGCGCGGACTGCACCCGCAGCACGCCGGCGGCCCGGTCGGCCTTGAGGTCGACACGGGCGACGAGTTCGCCGTCCATCAGGAAAGGGAACACGTAGTACCCGTGCACCCGCTTGTGTTCGGGAACGTAGATCTCGATGCGGTAGTCGAAGTCGAACAATCGCTGTACGCGCGGCCGGAAGAAGATCAGTGAGTCGAACGGGCTGAGCAGGGTGTCCCCCTCGACACGCCGCGGCATCCGCGCCGACGCGTCGAGATAGGCGGGCTGCTTCCAGCCCGCGACGGCCACCTGTTCCACCTCGCCGGAGGCGACCAGTTCGGCCAGTGCCGCACGCGCATCGGCGACGGGCAGCCGGTAGTAGTCGCGAAGGTCGGCCTCGATTCCGATGCCCAGCGCCCGCACCGATCGGCGCATCAGCTCGACCATCGCCTCGGGCCGGGAGATCTTCTCGGTGAGGGTCGGCGCATCGATCACGTCCGCGGGCTCGCAGTAGTGGCGGGCGAAACCGGTGTCCCGCGTCGCCGCGAGCTCACCGCTGGCGAACATGGCCTCGCACATGCGTTTGACAGCGCTGCGATCCCACCAGGTGCCGCGCTCGGCGGCCGGAACGTGGCCCAGGTGCTTCTCCAGCACACCGCTCGTGGACGGCCCGAGTTCGGCGATCGCAGAGTGGATGGCCGCGCGAAGGCCCGGGTGGGTCTCCTCGATAACGCTGGCCTTCCACCAGCGCCCGTCGGCGTAGTCCTCGCGCCGCCACCCGAACAGCGACCAGTCCGCCACCGGGATCAGCGCCGCCTCATGCGCCCAGTACTCAACGAGCAGCCGCGGCGAGGTCGACGTCGGCATCCATGCGCCCTTGTCGAGCAGCGACCGGTCGTAGGCGCCGAGCCTGCTGTAGAGCGGCATGTAGTGCGCACGAACCGCCACCGACACCGAGTCCATCTGGATCAGCTGGATACGTCCGAGCACTCGCTGCAGATGACGCCGGGTGGGCGACGCAGGTCGCGGGTCGGTGAAACCCTGTGCGGCGAGCGCGATCCGGCGTGCTTGCGCGACCGACAGACCGGCTGCACCGATTCTCATGGCCGCACGGCGGTGAACGTGGCCTCGACCATCGCCCACAGTCGCTGCTCTTCGGGCCGCAGTGCGAGCACCGGAGGCTGGTCGTCGCCGGTGAACGCGCGCGGCGCGGGCGCACCGAGTGCGGCTGGGGATCGTTCATATGTCGGCACCGGACTGCTCATATCGGGTTCGACGATCGACGTGGGAACCGGGTCCGCGCAGCCGGCGGCCCCGCGATGGCGTTCGCCTTCTGCACGGCATTGTCCACGGCGAGCGCATAGATCCGTGTCCGCGCGGCCTCCTCGTCCTCGGTGTGCAACCCCCACGCGATGTGACTCACCCGGACTGCGGAGTCGCTCATCAGATCGGTCACGAACTCGTCGAGGTCGGCGCCGAGGCGAACGAATCGCACGTCGACCCGCACCTCGGCGGTGTACTCGACGTATTCCACCAGGTACTCACCTGTCTCGTCGGCACGGTCCGCGTCGTCGATCTCGCCGGGTCCATCGTCGTCGGCGGCACTCTCGACCTCAGCGACACTCTCGATCTCGGCGACACTTTCGATCTCGTCGGCCGTCACGATCTCGTACTGCTGCGCCGACTGCCAGGTGTGCACACCGCCGACCGACCAGGTGTCCACCACACCGCGCTCGGCGAGCGCATCGAGCCGTTCGGAGAGTTCATTGGCCGCCGAACTCGCCGATGCCGCAGCGGCCGCAGCCGACTCATCGGACTCGCAGTGGATGATCGGCCGGAGGGTGGCGGTCTGTGCAGGCAGGCTCAGGGAGGCGGTTCCGCGGACGGCGATCGTCATCTCGGGCATGGCGCATATTGTGCCCGCCACCTCCGACACGCCGCGCTCACCGTCGGCGGTAGTCGACCCAGCGGTAGCGGAGGCCCTCGTCGGTGGTCTGCCATTGCCCGGACAGGCCCACCCAGATGTCCGGGTCGATGGTGGGCGCGAAGGTGTCGCATCCGGAGTCGGTGGCGTCGACCTCGGTCACGTACAGCAGCTGCGCATACGGCATGGCCTCGGCATAGACGCCTGCACCGCCGATCACGAACGCTTCCTCATCCTCGTCGCGTGCGATGTCGAGTGCGGCGCCCAGATCCCTGGCGGTCGAGACTCCGTCACCCAGCGCGGCGGTGCCACTGGTGACAACGATGTTGTGCCGCTTGGGCAACGGGCGCACACTCGCCGGGAGCGACTCCCACGTCCGCCTCCCCATGATCACCGGATGGCCCAGGGTGATCTCGCGAAAACGCTTCTGATCGTCGGGAATCCGCCACGGGATGGCGTTGTCACGACCGATGCCGCCGGTCCGGTCGGCCGCCCAGATGAGGGCCAGACTCAGACTGCGACTGGGGCTTTGATTGCCGGATGACACTGGTAGTCCTTCACCTCGATGTCCTCGTAGACGTAGTCGAAGATCGAATCACGCTGCGCCAGCACGAGAGTCGGATAGGGGTAGGCATCTCGTGAGAGTTGTTCACGAACCTGGTCGACATGGTTGTCGTAGATATGGCAATCACCGCCGGTCCAGACGAACTCCCCCACCTGCAATCCGGCCTGTGCGGCCATCATGTGGGTGAGCAACGCATAGGAGGCGATGTTGAAGGGCACGCCGAGGAAGAGGTCGGCGCTGCGCTGGTAGAGCTGGCAGGAGAGCTTGCCGTCGGCGACGTAGAACTGGAAGAAGGCGTGGCACGGCGGCAACGCCATCTGCGGGATCTCCCCCACGTTCCAGGCCGAGACGATGTTGCGGCGCGAATCGGGGTCGGATCTCAGCAAATCCAGCGCCGCCGAGATCTGATCGATGTGTTCACCCGATGGGGTGGGCCAGCTTCGCCACTGGACGCCGTAGACCGGACCGAGTTCACCGTTCTGGTCGGCCCACTCATCCCAGATGCTCACGCCGTGTTCCTGCAGCCACCCGACGTTGGAGTCGCCGCGCAGGAACCACAGCAGCTCGTAGACGATCGATTTGAGGTGCACCTTCTTGGTGGTGATCAGCGGGAACCCCTCGGCGAGGTCGAATCGCAGCTGCCGGCCGAACACGCTGCGCGTCCCCGTGCCGGTGCGGTCGGCTTTGGCGGTGCCGTTGTCGAGGACGTCGGCCAGCAGGTCCTCGTACGGCGTGGGGATCGGGGGTGTCACAGACGCCGAGTCTAGCGACTCCGGTCCGATGCCCCTGGTACGTGCTCGGCGTTTTCGCCACCCCCACCCCAGGCGGGCCCGGAGCATCATCGAATGAGGGGGTCGGCGCGCAGACCCTGACAGCGGCTCGACAAGACATGTCTCGACAGGCACAGCTCGCAGAAGGGATGCAGGATGACGATCGCGGTACTCGGACTGGGCAACATGGGGTCGTCGATCGCGCGGCGGCTGATCGACGGCGGGCACGACGTGGTGGTGTGGAACCGCACGGCCTCCCGCGAGAAGCCGCTTGTCGACGCGGGGGCTCGTAGTGCGTCGACGGTCGCGCAGGCCGTCAGCGACGCCGAGGCGGTGCTGATCTCGGTGCGTGACGACGACGCGGCCGCATCGCTGATCGACGAGATCGCCGCGACCGACGTGACGGTGCCCGTGGTCAACTGCACCACGTCGGCCCCCGATCGCACCACCGCGATGGCGCAGACCTACCCGGCGTTCGTGGCGGCCCCGATCCTCGGTGCGCCCCAGGCCGTGGCCGACGGCACGGCGACGTATGTGGTGGCCGGGCCGGCCACCGCCCGCGCCGCTCTCGAACCGGTGTGGCCGGCGCTGACCGCGAAGGTTCTCGACTGCGGCGACGACCCGGCACGGGCCAGCGTCGTGAAACTCCTGTCGAACCACCTGCTGCTGACCGGGTTGGAGGCGCTGGCCGAGGCCGTCGTCGTCGGGCAGGCCGCCGGACTCGACGATGACACCCTCACCTCGGTGTTGTCGTCGAGTCCGATGATGGCCCCAGGGTTGCGCAACCGGCTCGACGACGTCATCGGCGGTGACCACGACGGTTGGTTCGCCACCCCGCTGGGGGCGAAGGATCTGGGCCTGTTCGTCGACATCGCCGCCGCCGGAAACGTCACGCCGACGACTGCGCTCGCCGCACTGGAGCGCTATCGCGAGGCCGCAGCGCACGGCTACGCCGACCGCGATGTCGCCGCCGTGGTGGAGTTGATGCGGCCGGATTCCTCAGATCAGGGCTCACACCCGGCGACGTGACGCCGACACCACCCGGCTCGGCACAGTCGTCATCCCATGAGCCCCGCCGCGATCGTCGCACCGAGTTCCCAGCACGATTCGAGGTCATCCTTGGAGGGCGTGCCCGACACCACCACATTCGGGGCCACCCGCGTCCAGCCGAGGCCGGTGGTGATGGTCTCGACGGCCCGTTCGGCGCCCTCGGCACCCTCGTTCGCGTGGAGATAACAGCCGAACGGGCGGCCGCGAGTGGAGTCGAGGATCTGGTAGTACGACGAGTCGAAGGCGTGTTTATTATTCGTAAACTCTCTTACTATGAGCACCGCGCTGACCAGCACCTACACCGAGTCCCGACGTGCGCCGACCCGCGCAGTGATCTACACGCGCGTCTCGCGCGACCTGGCCGGTGGCCGCTCGGTCGCCGAGCAGGAGGCCGAGTGCAGGGCGGTATGCGAGCGCAATGGGTGGCCGGTCGCCGAGGTGCTGACCGACAACGATCGGTCGGCGACCCGCTTCGCCACCAAGGACCGCCCGCAGTACGCCCGGCTCAGTGAGGTGCTGCGCCCCGGCGACGTGCTGGTGGTCTGGGAGCCCTCACGCGCTGGCCGGTCGATGGACCACTACGTCGATCTGCGCCGCCTCTGCACCGATCGACAGGTGATGTTGTCCTACAGCGGACGGCTGTTCGATCTCGAAGACGGCGACGACCGTTTCACCACCGGGCTCGACGCACTGCTCGCCGAGCGTGAAGCCGAAGACATCCGCAAGCGGATCAAGCGCGCCCACCGCGAGAACCTGGCCCAGGGCAAGCCCCACGGGCGAGTTCCCTACGGCTACAAGATCGTTCGCGACCCCGACACCGGCAAGTCGACGGGCCGCGTCCCCGACCCGTCGCGCGCTCCCCTGGTCGCCGAGGCAGCGCGGCGCGTGCTCGATGGGCACAGCTTCGGGTCGGTGGTGCGGTGGATCGAAACTCAGGACCCGCTCGGCTGGGACTCGGCGAAGCTGCGCCGGATCATGGTGAACCCGACCTACGCCGGGTACCGGACCGTCAGCGCGAAGGTCGACGGCAAGCGCGGCCCGCAGGAGATCCACGGCAAGGGCACCTGGGAGCCGATTCTCACCGACGAACAGCACCACGATCTGGTGGCGTTGTTCGCCGGGCGCAAGACCGGCCCGCGCGGGCCGGTGAAGCATCTCCTGACCGGTATCGCGCGGTGCGCGGTGTGCGGCGAGTACGTCTGGAAGGCGCGCGGCGGACGTCGCAGGGACGGCGGAAACTACGAGGTCTACCAGTGCAAGTCACACTGCGTCGGGCGGAATATGCAGGCGACGGACGGCGTGATCCTAGCTGTCGTCGAGGGCATCCTGACCACGCCCGAGTCGCTGGCCGCCCTCGCCGAGATCCCGGCGTCTGACCCCACCGCCCCGGCACGACTGGCCGAGCTACGTCAACGTCTGGGGGACGTGGAGAACGAGATCGCCGAGGGCCGTATGCCGCCGAGCACCGGGGCGCGAGTGGCGACCCGCCTGGAATCCCAGATCGCCGACGCCGAGGCCGAAGCGACTCCTGTGTTCACCGACCCCGTGGTGCGAGATCTCGCGACGGCTCCCGACCCGATGGCGCTGTGGGGCGAGCTACCCCTGATCGCCCGCCGCGAGTTCATCCGGTCGACCATGACCATCACCATCGACCGCGTGGGCCGGGGCCGCTGGCACAAGCCCTCGGACGCCATCACCATCACCCCACGCCGACCCGGCGACGCGGGATAGGACCAGAACGCCAGAGCGCCCCGCTCACGGACGTCCGCACTGCCCCGGTACCTCGGGGGCCGAATGTGCGAGATTGTCTGCGAGCGGGGCGCTCCGCGTTGAAGCGGGCTACTCAGCCCAGCGCCGCGACACCCGCGAAGTCGATCTCGACGTCAGGCAGCAACTCCAGCTGTGAGACTGCCCAGGCGGTGTCACCGTCGAAGTCGGCGTATGTGACGGCTTGGAGCTTGCTCAGGGTGTAGGTGCCTCGCTCGTCGATATAGCGCTCGAAGGGCTCGCCCACGAAGTGCGACCAGATGTGCAGCGGCGCATTGATCTCGGTGTAGCGGCCCAGCGAGCAACCGGAGTCGTGAGCGGTAGCCGACCGGGCGGTGCGTCGCTCACCGGGGGCGGTCCAGACGTCGCAGCCACAGCTGTCAGGCCGCGCTACACGAGTCCAGCCGAGCGGTTCCAAGATCATCGACCAGGGCGTCATCTCGGCCCACAGGTCCACACCCTCAGCAAAATGATCCTCGGCGATGCGGCGTTCGTGGCGCGCATGCCCGCGCTCAATGATCTTCTCGATGAGCCAATCAGGGGCGGGATACTCACGGCCCAGCGCCTCGTAGCGCCTACCGTCCACGATCGACGGCGGAACCAGGACGTAGCGCCGGTCCCAGAGCACCGCGAACGCGCCCTCACCGTGTCCCAGCGTCATCGCACCGGCTGTCCTCGGCAGCTCGATCCCCTCAGGCACCGTGAAATAGAAGTGCCCGCCACCACCGGGGGTGACGATGGTCGGGGGCACATCAGGTGCCTCAGCCATGCCGAGGAAAGCTGCGCGTTGCTGAGGCGTGTCACAGTCGACGACGATCAGCCTGGACCCGCCCACTTCGACGGCGAGGTTGACCGGCTGGCCGGGATAGTCGTGGAAGTACTGGTCGAGGTAAGCGAGCAGCGTCCGGTCCTTGGCGGTGGCCAAGGCCAAACCTGCAGGGGCTCTGACCTTCCGCCAGTCGCCGCGTCCGGCGGCCTGGGCAGCTTCTCGCGCGGCTTTGTTGGCTCGGTTCCGTGACCGCACGGTGCGCGGATCGGCAGGAACTTTGGTGCTCGGCTGGACGAACAGCAGCGACAGACCGGCACTGGCACCTTCGCGTAGGTAGTTGCGCATGGCCTCGCGGTCGGTGGGGTCGACGCCCGACCCGAGTACGGCGGTGAGTCGGGTAGCGCCTAGCACGACGTCTCACCTCCACTCGCCTGGATCTGTGAACGTGCGTCAAACATCTTCAAGGCTCGGGGTGAGATACCGAGCGAGCACGCCCCTGTCGATCCGGTCAGGTCGGGGCAGACCGGGAACCCGTCGATGATCGCCGCGACGACCAACTCACCTTCGGTGACGTACGGATCTTTCACCTCACCGGTGGCCGCACGACGACGCTCCATGATCCGCGCAACCTGGTGACTGACTACCGCCGCACTGGGCTTGAGCAGCGGGGTGAAGTTCCTCCGCAACACCAACGCGCACCATTCCACCGCCTCAACGCTGAACGGCTCCAGGCGATTATCGACGTGCTCACCGCCATACGAAGTGCCGTTGGGAAAGTACCCCCGGTGCCCTAGACCGGGGTACGAGTCGAGTACCTGCTGGATGGTCGCGGTGTCCACAACGGGCTGGCTCGCGTGATAATCGTCAATGGTCACTTGATCTCCTCAAAGTTGGTCTGGTGCTGGGCTGTAGAGACGGCGCGGGACACCTCACCCAACGCCCGGTTATCGTCGGTGATCTCGAATCGGGCGACCTTGATCCCGTGGACGACCTTGCCCAGCGAACGTGTCTGGCCGACCCGGATCGGGGTGTCGGTGTTGCCGTCTGAGTAGGAGCGCAGTGCCTTGAAGAAGGCGTTCTGGCTCATGCGTTCGCCGGTTCGGGTTTCCTCGGCCCATGCCTTCCACACGCGGAACAGCTGGGTGAGGGTGACAAAGTGGCCGCTATCGCCACCGTCGACCTCGCAGCACTCGCCTACGAACTGCCGCACGTTGGACATATCGTCGGCGATCTCATCGAGAAGTTCCGGCGCGTCGGCACTGATCGTGAACGTCCCGCCGGAGGCGTTGAGCAGCATCAGGCCGTCGACAGCCCATCGGAGCACTTGGCCCAGTTCATTGGCCAGGATCTCGCGCGTGAGGCCGGGGTCGTCGTCCTCGGTGCCTCGGAACACCCGGTTGGTGTGCAGCACCAGCATCCGCGACAGCAACGCGCCACTGCGGTCGGAGATACGCGGCATCTCGTTGGCCGAGCCATGAAACCGCATCGGAAGCACGAGCGACACAGCCGCCTTGTACTTGCGCTGCACGTCCACGATGTCGCCGCCGGTGATCGCCAGGAGACGCCCGAGGGCGGCGCTGGTGTCGCGGCCACCGAATCGCATGTCGCTCATGACCGCAAGCGTCGCGCCCGACTCGTATGCCTGTTGGAGGCCGAAGTCGAGATTGAGCGACTTGAGGCCGAGTTCGGAGACGTTGCCGATCAGCGCCGACAACACGGTGGCGATCAGGGACTTCGCGCTGCCCTTCGGGCCGTAGACCATCATCCAGCGTTGCAAGTCGTTACGACCGCTGAGGACGTATCCGAACCACTGCTGGAGGCAGGTGATCGCGGCGGGGTCGTCACCCCACTGCGCGCGCAGTGCGTCCAGCCACCGGCACGGCGCGTTCGGGTCCGCGTGCGGGTCGTAGTCGGCCTCAATGCGGGTGAGGCTGAACCAGAGCGGTGACGCGGCGCGCAGCCGCCCCGTCGACACGTCCAGAACCCCGTTGCGGCACAGCGCCCACGTATCAGAACCGGCGTAGAACCGTTGCCCGACGCCGTAGAAGTCAGGAAGCTCCCGAGCGTGGGTGCCCGAACCGGCAGCAAGCATCCCGGCCAGTGCCTTCTCCACCTCGACGATGGCCTTCTCGGTCGGGTTCCACCACCGCACCGAGTAGACGTTCTGCTTGTTCTCCCGTCGCGTGTGGAGGTAGCGCATCTCGCCGAGGATGCGGCGCAGCTTCCCGCCCATCCACTCGGGATCTGCGCGAGCAATCCATCGTTCAGGCTGTCCAGGGGCAGGCCGGGCATATTCGTACCAGGTCTGATCGATCCGGACCAGCGTGCGGGCGCGGATCGTCCGATACCGGCGGCCTTTGCCGTTGACCCGGATCTTCTTCGTGAAGTGTTGCCGGGCCAACCATCTCGCGGCGGCCATCGGCGAGTTCGGACCACCAATCACCTTGCCGTCGAGAACCGAGCGCTGCTCGTGGGATTCCAGCCCGTCGAAGATCGACCGGGGCACACCGCATACTCGCGCCTCGGCGGGTCCAGTGGTGCCGATGAGGTCGGGATCGGCGACGTATACAGCCCGCCGGACAGCTTGCTCGGGATCGGTCCCGTCACCGCCGTCTGCCCGATCGGCCTCGGCCCACGCGATGCAGTCGTCGCGGGAAGGCACGGCGATACCGGTGTCCGTCAGGATCTCCTCGACGAGGGCGACGGGCACAGCCAAAACCTCGGAGGCCACGGGGTTGTCGGTGGTCTGCACTCTGCCGGTTGCGGACGTGTTCACCCGCCGCTTGGCGGGGTCGTAGTCGGAGAACATCGTCCCGTAGCGGATGGTCTGGACGTTCCAGTCGACCACTGTCTGCCCGATCTCATCGCCGAGCAGATCCAGAATGCGCGTGCTCTGTGGCTTGCTCAGGAGGTCGGCGAGATGTGCCCCCGCGACGTGCTGGGCCGTCTCGGTGTCCGCGCTGGTGTCGGTGGCGGTGCTATTCTGGGTGCTGAGGGTCACTGGTCGGCCTTCATCTCGTTGACTCGGGTTGTCTCGCCCGTCCCGCGAATCTCGGCGTGGGGCGGGCGATCTCGTGTTTGTGGGGAGGTTTCCGAGGCCACCCGAAGGGTCATCCGCGCCCGCTGTCGGCGGCGTCGCACCGCCGCGCGGCGCAGGTCGTCGGGTCCGAACTTCGAGACCTGCTGCGACACCCAGGAATCCGACCACAATACGGCGGTCTTCGCGTCGGTGGTGGACATGCCACCCGGCGACCCGTCCTGCGATCGCATCCACTGATCGACCTCCTGAGGGTCGAACAGCAGGCGGCGGCGGATACGGTGCGCGGGAAGGCCGTCCTCACGCACGAGCTTGTATACGGTCTCGCGGGTGGTGCTGAATCGCTGGGCGATGTCGTCGGAGTCGAGAAGGCGCGACGAGATGGTGGGTGCTGGTGCTGACACTGCGGGCTCCAGAGGTCGTGAAGGAGTTCCGCAGCAATCCCCGAGCCGGGCCGTCTGTCTCGGCCCTCAGGTCAGCGTGCGTGGGTGCTGCGTCGAGCACCCGACTGGCAAGCGGGACATCACTCCCCGAATGCCGCCATCTCGGTCAGGCGGTTCATCCGGCGCGTGATGTGCGTACCGGCTACCTGACAGATGGTCGTCGCCGGTGCGACTTATTGAGACCCATCTTAGCCCGTTCGAGAACGCCGGGGCAACGATTGACGCGCCGTAAGTCGTTGCGGCCCTTACAATCCCGACTTAGTCGGTGTTGTGGTCATTCGGGCAGGACTGCTGCGGGTGCTGCGGATCACCCGCGAGCTGATTTACCGGCTGATTTACGGGCGGTCGCAGACTGATTTACGGGGGCTCAGAGCGGCTCGGCGACGGCGGCGATGGGGCTGCGGGTGCCCCGATCGGGCGCTGCACCCCGGCGATCGGGGACGTAAATCACCGGTAAATCAGTTGGTAAATCAGTTCGGATCGCGCCGTCGGGGACACCCACCCGGCGCGCATAAGCGCAGGCTGTGCGGGGTATTCGGCCTCCTCCGCCTTGGTAGGTAAATCAGGTAAATCAGGTAAATCAAGAAAGTTGGTTGTGAGGATGAAGAGGGAGATATTTCATAGGGCAGAGAAGTTTGCTGGATTACCTGATTTACCTGATTTACGTCTGCCCGAGCGCGCCCCTGAGACCGTTACACAGCTCCGCATCCGCGAGCCGGGTAGATGGCTGTGCCGAGTGAATCATCCACGCCCCCAACGCACAACGCCGACATTTGAGGCGTTCTTTGGTTGCACCTAATTGGAACATAATGAGCACATGGTGAGACCTGGACCCGTCATGAGCCGCGAGGACTCGCGCCGTCGAGCTGAACGCGCTCACCGCCTGCGAGCCCTTGGACGGTCGTGGCAGGAGGTCGCCGACGCCGAGGGCTTCCGCTCGCGTAGCGCAGCCCGAACGGCTGTGCAGCGATACCTGGAGGCCGAGCCCGGCGAGTCGCTGGAGGAGGTGCGCCGGTCGGCGGGCGAGACTCTGCGGATTACCCGCTCGGTCCTGATGGGCCGGTTCGCCTCGGCGAGCCAGCGCGGCGACGACGACACGCTCGTGAAGCTGGCCCGCGAGGTCCACCGCAACCTGTCGCAGTGGGCGCAGCTGACCGGGGCGAACAGCCCCGAGCGTCACCAGGTGGAGGCGGTGGTCACCACGACGACCGCCGACGTCCTCAACGAACTGGAGCAGAAGCTGCTCAACACGCTCGACGGAGAGGTAGTCGAGGAATGACCGACAAGAAGTCCACGATGAGCAAGACGGTCGGCGTGGCCCGAGCCATCGCCGAGAACGAACCCGATGAGGATGCTCTGGCGTTGCTGGCCGCGTCGGCAGACTCGTCGCGCGAGCTGGCGATCGGGCAGACGTCCACCAACGATCTCGACATGCAGTTCGCCGAAGCGATGGCGAAGATGTTCCTCGACGTCAGCCGCGACGGACCGCACACGGGGCTGTGGCGCTCCGTCGCGAAGCAGGTCCTCGCGCTGGGCATGTTGACCGGCGAGGAGATCCGGACCGCGTTGCTGCGCGGCGAGATCCACGACTCCACCCGGTGGGCCGACCTCGGCGACGGAACCTACCCAGATCGAATCCTCGGTACCGCGTCACCCGTAGCTGGACCAGACGCCCTCGATGAGCCGGAGCCGTGGGATGCCGAGGTGGACCCCGCTCCAGCGTCCAGTAGGCCGCTGACGGGCCAGGAGGCTATGCCCCAGGCCGACCTACCCCCAACCCGGCAGGAACCCGCTGGCGACGACGAGGACGCCGAGCCCACCGCGCCTGTGGAGATCGAGCGCACCACCTCGTCCCAGAAAACTTTCCGGATGCCCGCTGGAAGCTACTACAGCCCCGGCGTAAACCCGCTGGCACGCCCGATCACCGGGCGTCGCCGACCGGTTACCGAGATCCGCACCGACGTGCCTGGTCTCGGCGACCAGTAGGGCCTCCAACAGTCACGTCGCGGAATCGTCAACGGACACAACGCTGCGCTAGATACTTAAAAGTAAATATCGCGTTGCTGGTCAGGGCGATATATGGTTGGTGACATGAAGGTGATCGCCTATATCCGCGTCAGCACCCGCGACCAGCTCGCCGCCCACGGCCCTGCCCGTCAACGGGAGGCGATCATCGAGTGGGCCAAACGCAACCGTCACCGGATCGTCGCCGAGGTTGTCGAAGACGTCTCGGGCACCGTCGCCCCGTTCGAACGTGAGGCATGGCTGAGCACGGTCGATCGGTGCTGTGCGGGCGAGGCCGATGGTGTTGTGGTCTCAGACCTCTCACGGTTGTCCCGCGATCAGGTTCGCCTGGAGCTGACGATCGAGCAGATGGCCACCTGTGACGCGGTGCTGTTCTCGACGTCGGGCGAGGAGCAGGCGATGCTCGACAACCCCGAGGACCCCCAGCGCAAGCTCATCCGCACGATCATGGCCGCGATCAACGAGTACGACCGAGCCATGATCGTGCAGCGGATGCAGGCAGGGCGTCGGATCAAGAAGGCCAGCGGTGGTTACGCGGGCGGACAGCCCCCGTTCGGCTACCGGGGCGGCGACTCCTCGGGCGAACTGGTACCCGACGAGGCAGAGCAGGCTGTGCTCGCCCGCATGCGCTCGCTTCACTCCGAAGGGCTCGCGACCCGTGCCATCGCCGACGTCATCAACGAGGAGGGTCTGACCACGCGCAAGGGTGGCCGCTGGTCATCGGCGTCCGTGGCGCGCCTGATCCGGCGCGAGCCAGTGACCTGATCGGCCTGTAGAGCCGCCCCTGCACCCGATCGGTGCATGATCAGTTGCGGGTCGACCGGGGATGCGCGGAAGCCCGTAGCCAGGTGCCCCCGGTCGGCCCGCCGGGCGGCCCGAGCCAATATCTGTCGCGACAACACCGGCAATACAGTTTCCGCCCGGCACAACACCTAGCACTGTCGGCAATATGACTGTGCGACAGTCGAATTAGCGTCGTGGCGTCGTTGCGCAGCGGCAACGCACGTGTCATCCTGGGACCATGAGCACCACCGCACCCGCACCGACCCCGGCTAGCTATGAACTGACGCCGGGCCAGTGGTCGAGCAAGTTGGCTGCGCTCGCGTCGCGCGGCGTCAGCGAGACTGACCCTCGGGTGCGGTGGTGCCGTGAAGCCCTGTCGTACTGGCGCATTCGTCGCGTGCTCGACGTCGAGGCTCCGGCGCTGTCGTCGGCGGACCGGGCCGACTTGCAACTCCGGCTCGACGGAGGTCGGCGCTGACCTGACCCCACACACCGCGAGTAGCGGTGCATCGCGAGCGAGCCTCGGCGCGAGCGGTGCGGACGACAACCCCAGCACGACGCCGTAATTCGTTCATGCACCGAGGAGATTAAGCATGACCACCACCGCCGCCACCACCCTCGAGAACCAGATCCTCGACCAGCTGCACCGACTCGACCCCACCGACGAGGAACTGGTGCCGTGGAGCACCATCCGCCGCCATCTGACCGGCACCTTCTGGGGCCAGGTCGAAGCTCTCCAGTCCCTCGTCGAAGAGGGCGATGTGGTCACCGTCAAGATCAACGGACGCACGTACGTCGGTATCTGCGACGAGTTCTGCAAGGCCGCTGACCTGGCCAGCACGCGACGCGGCCAGCCTCGAGAGCTGCTGGTCCTGTGAGCCCCTTGACCGGCGCTATCGCCACGTTCATCGCCGCCTGGGTTGCCCGAGACGTCTGCGACATCATCGTCGCCGCCGTCACGGCCCTGATCGTCACGGCCCGCCGGTCGGCAACCAGGCCGCGCACCACCGCCACCACCGATTGCCTTGCCCTACTCAACAACAACGACTCGTGAGGAGTTGACCACCATGCCTGCTACCGGATTCGGGGTACGGCCCCGCATTTTCCTGGACCCGCCCGCCAAGACCTTCTCTCAGGACGAGAAGCGCACGCGTCGCCGCCGACACCTACCGGTGCGCTATGGCCGCGACCTCGGCCTCACCGACGAGATTCGCGGCGTCATCCGGCCCGTCGCTGACCGGCTCACTGCCGCCGGACTCATCGGCGACGTCGACGAGATCGCCGAGGCCGTACGGGAGCTGTGTGTCACCTGCGCCGATCTCCTCAACGACGCCAAGATCTCTCGTATCGACTACGCCAGCCGGAGCCGTGCGCGCGCTGCACTCAAGACCCTCACCAAGCAGCCAGTCCCCGAGATCTCCCGAGCCGCCCTCGCCGATGGATCGTGGCCCGACATGCTCGCCGACATGTCCGAACCGCTGTCCGCACCGCTCGCGAATCTTCTTGGCCGGGCGAATCCCTCGGTATCGGATGCCGTTGTCGAAGCACTTCGCCTGCTCGACCGCGCTGTTCTCGACCTCGACCGTCGCATCGATCGAACCCTGCTGTTCCGCTCCCAGAACCCACACGCGCCCAGCCAGTCTGAGCGTGACGACCCCGAGGCCGCCCGCGCCACGTTGGCCGACCTCGGAGTCCAGTTGGAGGACAACCGATGACCACCCCTGTTGCACAGACGCTCAACCCCGTTGAGTACGAGGCACCGCTGGTCAACCCGAGCCCCAACGGGCTCTACACCGTCACCACGTTCGTCTCCCAGGCGTCCGACGTGCCCCGCTGGCTCGCTGAGGGCGTACGCGTCCGGCCACACAACTACGGCGGTGAGGAGGCGTTCGGTGTCTGGGACGCCCCGTGGTGTGGTGACCCCGGCGACTCGATCAAGGACGGCGAGCGACCCGGCCTGCCGGACCCGTTCGACGCGCTGACCGTGTGGGCGTTCGACCAATGCGACTTGACCCTGCCCTCCCAGCAGGAGGTCCGCGAACGCGCGGCACAGAACTTGCGCCTGATCGAGCCCGTCGCGGTGGAGCGCGAGTTCGCCGCCCGCCTGCTCGCTGACGCGGGCACCCCCGAGGCCGCCGCCAACATCGTTGCGGCGGTGAGCCATATCGAGGCCGAGTTCGCCAAGACCAACACCACCGGCCTCATCCACGCCAGCGCCGGTCTCGCTTCCCTGGCCGACCGGTACGGCCTGATCATCCGCAACGGCGGCGTGCTCAAGTCGCCACTGGGACACACCTGGGTGTTCGGCGGCGGGTACGTCGAGGGTCTGGGCGACACCATCGTCGGCACGTCGCCGACCTTCGGCTGGCGCAATACCGTTGAGGTCCGCGAGACGATCGAGGCCAAATTCAACCAGTTCGTCGCCGTCGCCGAACGCTCGGTGGTCGTCGGCTACGAGAAGTCCATCGGCGCTGCGACGTTGACCCCCTGACCATCTGACCGAGGGGCAGTGCGTCCGGTCCTTTCGCACCGCCCCACCCCGACACCCGGCAACGGCCTGGATACGGTCCGCGTTGCCGGGTGTCGGTCAACCTCAACCCCCAGGAGAAGCTGTGACGACCGCGATGACCCCGAGCGCCCGTGAGGAAATGCTGACGGCGCTACACGAGAGCGGTCACTGTGTGGCCGCAACGATCTTCGGCGCGACCATCGACCGGGCAGTGGTGACCCCGGATGATCCCGAACGCGCCGGGCTCACCGAGTACAGCACCCGCGTCACCGGCCAGCGCCGCGCCGACATTCTGTTCGCAGGCGTCTACAGCGAAGCGTTCGCCCGCCACGGCGGCCCGCCCACACCGCGCGGGTTGCGGATGGTGATGGCGCGAAACCCCCACGACGCCCGAGCGATCCGCGCCGCTGGCGACCACAGCGGGCAGGTACCCCGGCTGGTGGCGACTTGCTGGCCGAGCATCACCGGGCTGGCGCGAGTCCTGTACGCCGAGCGCGAGATCTCGCAGACCGACGCCGACCGAGCGTTGTTCCTGCCCGCCGACGACCCCGACGCGCGAGCGTTCGCACTCGCCAACATCAGGAGCGGTGCGACGCCGGGCACCTTCGGTATCACGCCAGCGGGCGTGCGGGCGTGAGCGGCACCGACAGCTCACCCCACCGATACCGACCACCGATGTCAGTGCCGACGTGCATGATGTACCCGTCCGCGTCTCGAACATCGCCTGGCAGTGCGGCGAGGGCGTGTGGTGGATGATCAGCAAGCGCTTCATGCCGCCGACCTCCAAGAACACGTAATAGCGGGGTTATCGCAACTCAAATGTTTGAGCGCCCCGGAGATGTACCCGAGATTGGCCGGCGAACCGAGCAGGTAGGCGTCGGCCGCGAGGAAGTCGGTGGCGCTCACCGACAACGCCGCACGCCGGATCACCTCGACGCCGGAGATCTCGGGATCGGTCGCTCCGGCGATCACCGACTCGAACATCGCCTGACAGTACGGCGACGGGGTGTGGTGCACGATCAGCAGACGTGACATCAGCGGTCTCCCGGGGAGCCCTTGCGTTCGGCGCGCTCCTGGGCGACAGCGCGCTTCATCATCTCGCGAGCCCGCGACCGGTCGCCGGCGTAGTCGTAAGCCCGAGCGATGCGATAAGTGTTGCGCCAGTCGTCCGGATCGGCCTCCCACTCAGCTTTGACCTGGGCAAACAGTGAGTCTGCGGCGTCGCGTTCGATGCGCCCGGACGGCCGGCGAGGCATCCTCGACACGTCGATCTCCCGGCCCTCGTCGGCGATACGCGCCGCGAGTCGCTGATGTGAGATCCCGGCGCGAACAGTCGCGACCACCATCCAGATCCCCAGCAGCGGCAGGATCAGGACGCCGATCCCGATACCCACACCGGCGGCGTTGCCGCTGGTGATGAGATCGACACCGCGTTTGCCCAGGAGCACGAAGTAGAAGCACAGTGCGACCACCAGAACGGCGATGCCGATGACGATCGGACGCGCATCCTTGGCCTTGATCGGCGTTTGCCTCTGACCGGCGGGTGCCGACGAGTCCGGCGCGTGGTCACCGCCGGGCTGATGCTCGTCACTCACTGTGCGCCTCATTCACTGTGCGCCGATCGCTCACAGATCGAGGAAATCGTCGAGGCCCACGGTCAGCCCGGGGCGGGTGGCGATCTGGCGCACACCCAGGAGCACACCGGGTGCGAAGGACGCCCGGTCCATGGAGTCGTGGCGGATCGTCAGCGTCTCGCCCGAGGTCCCCAGCAGGACCTCCTGATGGGCGATGAGACCGGCCAGTCGGACCGAGTGCACGTGCACCCCGCCGACCGTCGCCCCGCGGGCGCCCTCGAGTTCGCTGGTGGTCGCATCCGGACTCGGACCCAGACCCGCATCCTCGCGCGCGTCAGCGATCAGCTGCGCGGTGCGAAATGCGGTACCCGAGGGGGCATCGGCCTTGTGCGGGTGATGCAGCTCGATGACCTCGACCGACTCGTAGAAGCGGGCGGCCTGCTGGGCGAATCGCATCGACAGCACGGCACCGATGGCGAAGTTGGGAGCGATGAGAACACCGGAACGCGGCTGGTCGCCGAGCCAGGTGCGCACCTGCTCCAGCCGCTCCTCGGTGAACCCGGTGGTACCGACCACGGCATGGATGCCGTTGTCGATCAAGAACTTCAGGTTGTCCATCACCACGTCGGGGTGGGTGAAATCGACCACCACCTCGGTGCCGGCATCGACGAAGGACGTGAGCGCGTCCCCACGGTCCACGCCGACCGTGTAGGTCAGATCGTCGGCGTCGGAGACCGCTGCCACGATGGCCTGCCCCACCTTGCCATTACTGCCGAGCACACCGACCTTGATGGTCTCGCTCACCCTCACACCCGTTCTCTCGTCGCATCCCAGCGGTTCGTCTTGCGCCACCAAGTCTAAACGTGCATGTGAACGACCCCGAACGCGGCGATGCCGCCGCGGCGGGCGGCTTCAGTAGACCGGTGCGGAGCCGCGGACGTGGTCGAACACCAGTGAGGTGGTGGTCCCGGCCACCTCCCGCCGGGAGTTGAGCGTCTCGACGAATCCGCGCAACTCGTCGGTGTCGGCGACGGCGACGTGCAGGATGTAGTCGTCGGCCCCGGCGAGGAAGAAGACATCGATCACCGCATCGTGGCCGGCGACCTCGCCGACGAAGTGCCGGATGCGTCCACGGGCGTCGGATTGCAGGCTCACCGCGACCATCGCCCGCAACGGTCGTCCGAGTGACGCCGGGTCGACATCGGCGAAGAACCCGCGGATCACACCCTCGTCGAGGAGTCGTCGCACCCGCCCGTGGCAGGTCGACGGCGCGATGCCCACCGCCTCGGCCATCGCGGCGTTCGACACCCGCGCATCCGCCTGCAGCAGCCTCAGCAGGGACCGGTCGATCTCGTCGAGGATCACCTCCTGGCTTCCGCGAGACGCGGGTCCGCCACGCACCTGCCGAAGATTCTTCGGCTGCGACATCCGTCACCCCTCCCTGCTCGAACAGTCTTCACGCCTGACGGTGTATCAGAGAATTTACCGCACTCGTATTGAACCGGTGTCGATGAACCTTCGACAATTAGTCCACACAATCACCGATTCTTCCAGGAGACCCTCATGCTCGTCGGCATCCCCCGCGAGGTCAAGAACAACGAATTCCGCGTCGCGATCACCCCCGCCGGTGTCGGCGAGCTGCGTCGACACGGACACGAGATCGTGATCGAGGCCGGCGCGGGCGCCGGGTCGGCGATCGACGACGCCGATTTCAAGGAGGCTGGCGCCACGATGCTCGCCTCGGCCGACGAGGTGTGGGAGCAGGCCGACCTGCTGCTCAAGGTCAAAGAGCCCATCGCCGAGGAATACGGCCGCATGCGCCGCGACCAGGTGTTGTTCACCTACTTGCACCTCGCCGCGAGTCGGCCGTGTACCGATGCGCTCCTGACCTCGGGAACCACCTCGATCGCCTACGAGACCGTCCAGCTGGCCGACGGCTCACTGCCGCTGCTGGCACCGATGAGCGAGGTCGCGGGTCGCCTGGCACCGCAGGTCGGCGCGTACCACCTGATGCGTTCGGCGGGCGGACGCGGCGTGCTGATGGGCGGTGTGCCCGGCACCGAGCCCGCCGACGTCGTGGTGATCGGTGGCGGTGTCAGCGGTGTCAATGCCGCGACCATCGCGGTCGGTATGGGCGCTTCGGTGACCGTCTTCGACCTTGACATCACCAAGCTGCGCGCGATCGACGCCCGCTTCAACGGACGCGTCCAGACCCGCTACTCCACCACGCTGGCGCTGGCCGAGGCGGTCACCAACGCCGACCTCGTCATCGGCGCGGTGCTGATCCCCGGCGCGAAGGCGCCGGTGCTGGTTCCCAACAGCCTTGTCGCGCAGATGAAGCCGGGTTCGGTTCTCGTCGACATCGCGATCGATCAGGGCGGATGTTTCGAGGATTCGCACCCCACCACCCACGACGACCCCACCTTCCGCGTGCACGACTCGCTGTTCTACTGCGTGGCGAACATGCCCGGCGCGGTCGCGCGCACCTCGACACTCGCGCTCACCGGCGCGACCCTGCCCTATGTACTGCGACTGGCCGACAAGGGCTGGCAGGCGGCGTGTGACACCGATCCGGCACTCGCACGCGGTCTGTCGACCCACGACGGCGAGCTGTACTCGGCCGAGGTCGCCGCCGCCCTCGATCTGCCGCTCGCGCAGATCTGATCCCCACCACTCACCCCGAGCGCGCCCCCGAGCCCCACTCGGTGACCGGGGTGTACTGAGACGTGTTCCCCATCCGCCGCTGGACCGCGGCGATCTCGCGCACACTCTGCGCGATGAGGCTGCGGTCCAGCGGCGAGAGTCTGCGCATGGTGACCACATCGGAGGGATCCTCGCGCCGGTCGAGTTGGTCCACCTGATTCTCCAGCCGGATGCGTTGCAGCGTGTCGAAGACCTCCACCAGCGTCGTGGCACTGTCCTGGCTGAGCATCGTCGACCCGGCCGCCGCACGCAGTCGCGACCGGGTGTCGACCTCCGATGACCCGACCGACAACGCACCCCACCGCGCGATGTTCACCAGCGGGGTCAGTGCGTGATTCTTGATGTCGAAGGTCCCCCCGCGGCGCGCCAGCACGTCGCGCATCGACCGCAGACGGGCCTTGGAGGTCAGCGTCTCGGCCAGCAGCAGTCGCAGCGTGCCCGGATGGGATCGCAGATCGGCGAACACCTCGGCGACTGCCAGGAGCCCCTGATCGCCCCAGATGGGCCGGCCGTCGAGCAGCAGTGAGGTGAACATCATGCCCTGGTTGTCCAGCGGCGCGTCGAGCCAGGTCCGCGCCGCGGCGCGCCAGTCGCCGTGTCTACGCGCGAACAGCGGCATCGAGGCGATCGCCCCGTTCACGTCGATGGGCAGTCCGCACGACCGCAGTACGTCGTCGACCTCTCGGAATGCCGCGCGGTAGCGGTCGATCATCTCGTCGGACACCGCGTCGTCGAAGGACACCGCACTGTCCACGTCGGAACTGAGCACAGGTTCGCGACGAGCGTTGCTGCCCAATGACATCCACGTCATCGCGTCGGGCTCGAGTTCGGGGTGTGAGGCCAGTACCAGTTCGAGTGCGCGGCGGATCACCGCGTCGTGGACGAGCGAGAGGACTCGGGTGATCTCCGAGGAGGGCTCACCGCTGCGCACGAGATCGGCGACCAGATAGGGCATCCGGCGGGCATGGTCGGCGAGGCGACTGACGCTGGAGGCCTCGATCACCTGCCGACGCAAGGTGACACTCGGGCCGGCGGGCGCGACGACGAAATCACCGGGCCCCACCGCACCCACGAGTTCCCCCGACGGCCCGACCACCGGCACACAGGTCAGATCGTGTTCGAGGATCAGCGTCAGTGCGTCGGCGGCGGCGGAGTTCGCCGGCACCGTCAGGGCGGGAACCGTCATCACCTCCGACACCGGCGTGGCGAGGTCGAGTCCGGGGGCCACCACCCGGGCACGGATGTCGCCGTCGGTGAGAATGCCGAACTCCCCCGAACGGGTGGGGATCACCACATAGTCGTGATCGTGGTCGGACATCGTGACGGCTGCCTGCCGCACCGTCATCGACGGCTGCCCCACCACCGGTGCGGTGCGGATGAGTTCGTCGACCGTGCCGTGTGCGGGCGTCGGATCGCTGCGCCGGCGCCGCACCGACAGCTGCCGCGCGAGGAACACCGCACCCGACTGTCCGGTGAACACCTCCCGGACGTCATCCTCGGGGATCTGACACAGCCGCACCGGCCCCGAAGCCACCGCCCGTGGCCCCTTCAGGTCCCGCGTCAGCAACGACGAGTACCCGAACACTCCGCCCACCCCCAGAATCTCGTCGGGTTCGGTGATCTCGTAGGCCTCGGGGCTGTTCCACAGCTCCACCCGACCGGTGAGCACCACCGACAACGAGCGGATCGGTTCGACGAAGGCGTTGAAGATCTCCGCACCCGAGTCATAACGCACCACCGACGCCGAGGCTGCCAGTCGCTCTCGGGCGTCGTCATCGAGCGTGTCGAACGGCGGATGACGCGCGAGAAAATCACCGAGTTCGCTCATCCACTCCCTCTCGCCCACCGGCGCTCGCCGCACCGCACCCGCGACCGCCCGGGTTGCCCACGTGATGCCGTCAATCGTCCCAGAACCCCTCGACACCTGCGCTACGGCAACGCTCGCGCGCCGAGAAATCCGCACGACTCCGCGCACATACCCGCCCTCGATACCGGAGTGAGTATTTCAGACGATTTCTCTTTAACACCTCTTTGGTGAATGGACACACGATCTCAACATGACATCCCAGGAAACGTCGCGACTCATGCCTGTAACAATTCGGAAATATGCGTTTCAGACAATTCGTGCCTGGTCGTGGTGAGGGCTTGAAGAAGTACGAGCCCCGCGGTCGGCACTGTGCACCGGGGCACTCCCCGCGTGCAGATCCCGTGACGAGCCAGGACAGAGACATGCCCATACCGACACGTGGTGGCTGGTGAGGCGCAATGACTCTGGCTTGACCCGCCACAACGAGCACCCGTCACAACGAGCGTTGTGGCCGCGACGTCAACACAGTGCGAATGGCGTTCGACAACCGAGTCATCTCGACTACCGAGTCATCTCGACAACCGAAGTCCGAATGAACAGTCACTTGACGTGACAGTCAGGATCGAAACGAATATGACTGACACCACGAACACGAGTACGACCGCACATCTCGACGAACAGGCCGGCTACAAGCAGTCCCTCGGCCGTCGCCACGTCCAGATGATCGCCATCGGCGGCGCGATCGGAACCGGCCTCTTCCTGGGTTCGGCCTCGCGCCTGCACTCGGTGGGTCCGGCGCTGCTCTTCAGCTACGCCTTCGCCGGCCTGATGGCGTACTTCCTGATGCGCGCACTCGGAGAACTGGTCCTGCACCGCTCCACCTCGGGTGCATTCGTGTCCTACATGCGTGAGTTCTTCGGTGAGAAGGCGGCGTACGTCACCGGCTGGATGTACTGGCTGAACTGGGCACTGACCGGCATCGCCGAGCTGTCGGCGGTGGGCGTGTACTTCCACAAGTGGGTGCCCTCGATGCCCAACTGGGCCAGCGCGCTGGTCGCGCTGGTGGTGGTGCTGGGCATCAACCTGCTCTCGGCCAAAGCATTCGGCGAGTTCGAGTTCTGGGCGAGCATCCTCAAGGTCACCGCGATCGTGATCTTCCTGGCGGTCGGCATCGTCGTGGTGTTCGGCGCGATCCACGTCGGCGATCACAAGGCGGGCTTCTCCAACCTGTGGTCCAACGGCGGCTTCTGGCCCACCGCCGACCCGTACGCCTGGTACGGACCGCTGCTGGTGATGAGTGGCGTGGTCTTCGCCTACGCCGCGATCGAGCTGGTCGGCGTCGCCGCGGGCGAGATGGAGAACGCCGAGCGCGAGGTCCCGCGCGCGGTCAACTCCGTCATCTTCCGTATCGCCGTGTTCTACTGCGGATCGATCCTGCTGCTGATCTGCATGCTGCCCACCAGCGCCTACAAGTCCGGCGAGAGCCCGTTCGTGACCGTGTTCAGCCGACTCGGTATCGGGTGGATGGGCAGCGTCATCAACGCGGTGCTGATCGTCGCGGCGATGAGCAGCCTGAACTCCGGTCTCTATTCCACCGGGCGAATCCTGCGCAGCCTCGGACTGTCCAAGCAGGCACCGGGGTTCATGACGAAGATGAGCAGCTCGGGCGTCCCCTGGGTGGGTATCGGGGTCACCTCGATCGTCTTCGTGCTCGGCGTGATCCTCAACGCCGTGGCACCGGGAAAGGCCTTCGACATCGCGCTGGAGGCCTCCTCGCTGGGTATCACCTTCACCTGGGGGACGATCTTCGCCTGCCAGCTGCGGCTGCGTCAGCTGGTCAATCGCGGAGTCATACCGAAGAGTTCATTCCAGGCGCCCGGGTACCCGTACACCTCGATCATCGGTCTGGTGTTCCTGGTCTCGGTGATCGTCATGCTGGCGATCTCGGGGTGGCTCAGTGAGGACAAGGTGGACTTCTACGTCGTGGTGGTCGGCATCCCGGTCATCGCCGTGGTGATGATCGGCGGGTGGTATGCCATTCGCGGCAACGTCAACGACCACACCGGCGGCAAACTCGGACCGGCGTGGACCACCGAGGACGCCAAGAGCTGAGCGCCAGCGCGTCATACGAATCGGATCGGGCCGCAGCAGATCTCATCTGCTGCGGCCCGATCCGTGATGTGTGCACATCCCCGGTGTGTCGGCGGCGCCGAGGTCAGCGACCGAGTTCGGTGATCGCCTTCGGCAGGTTGCGGACGCCGCGGTACGGTCCGACGACCGCGGCTCCCATCGGCCTGGTGAGCACCTCGGCGGCCACCGCACGCACCTGGGCCGGCGTGACGCGCTCGATCGCCGACAACGACCGCGACACCGGACGTTTGCGCGCGTATTCGAGTTCGTTGAGTCCGAGCCGATGCATTCTCGACTGCGAATCCTCAAGTCCCAGAACCAATCCGCCGCGCAGCGAGCCTTTGGCGCGGGCACACTCGGCGTCGGTGATACCGTGTTCGGCCACATCGCTCAGGACGCGCCGCGTCACCGCCGCCACGTCGGCCAGACGTGCCGGCGAGCATGCGGCGTACACGGAGAACGTGCCCACGTCGTGGTAGGCGTCAAGTCCGGAATACACCGAGTACGCGAGTCCCCGTTCTTCTCGAACCTCTTGGTAGAGACGAGAACTCAGACCGCCGCCGAGTGCGGCGTTGAGCACCGACAGTGCCCAGCGGTCCGACGATCCGCGACCGGCGGTCCGCACGCCGAGCAGCATGTGTGCCTGTTCGATGTCGCGGTACACCACGTCGACGCCGGGACGTCCGGTCAACGCCCGTGAGCCGCTACGGCGGTGCGCGGGTTGGCGTTCGCCGTCGAGGCGACCGGCGAACGCGCGCCGGGCGGCACGAACCACGTCGCGGTGTTCCACATTGCCCGCCACCGAGAGCACCATCCGGTCGGGGGTGTATCGGCGCTGGTGGAAGGAACGCACCTGGGCTCGTGACATCGCAGTGATCGATTCGCTCGACCCGATGACCGGACGTCCGATCGGATGATCACCGAACATCGCTCCGGCGAAGATGTCGCCGAGCAGATCCTCGGGGTCATCGTCACGCATCGCGATCTCCTCGAGCACCACGTCACGTTCGAGGTCGACGTCGGCGGCCTCGCATCGACCGCGCAGCACGACGTCGGCGATCACATCGATCGCATCGTCGGCGTAGTCGTCGAGAACGTGCGCGTAAAAGCAGGTGTGCTCCTTGGAGGTGAAGGCGTTGAGTTCGCCTCCCCCGGCGTCCATCTCCTCGGCGATCGACGCGGCGGTGCGCGTCGGCGTCGACTTGAACAGCAGGTGCTCGAGGAAATGCGCCGCACCCGCGAGAGCGGGGCGTTCGTCGCGGGATCCGACACCCACCCACAGACCGATCGACGCCGATCGCACCGCGGGAACGTGTTCGGTCACCACCCGCAGGCCGCCCGGGAGGGAGGTCCTGCGGATGGTGCCCGATTCACCGCGAGTGGCGGATCGGCGTCGTGACATCGGCTCGACCAGCCGATCTCGAGTGCCTTCGGTCACTGCGCTCAGTGGGAGCTCGCTCCGACCGTGTCGGCACCGGCATCGGCGTCGGCACTGTCGTCGACGGGCACCAGGCTGATCTTGCCGCGATCGTCGATGTCGGCGATCTCGACCTGGATCTTGTCGCCCACGTTGACCACGTCCTCGACCTTGCCCACTCGCTTGCCCTTACCGAGCTTGCTGATGTGCAGCAGTCCGTCACGACCCGGCAGCAGCGACACGAACGCGCCGAATGCGGTGGTCTTGACGACGGTTCCGAGGAAACGCTCGCCGACCTTGGGCAGCTGCGGATTGGCGATCGCGTTCACGCGATCGATCGCAGCCTGGGCCGAGGGGCCGTCGGTGGCGCCGACGAACACGGTGCCGTCGTCCTCGATCGAGATGTTGGCGCCGGTCTCCTCGGTGATCGCGTTGATCGTCTTGCCCTTGGGCCCGATCAGCTCACCGATCTTGTCCATCGGGATCTTGATGGTGGTGATCCGCGGTGCGTACGGGCTCATCTCGTCGGGCTCGTCGATCGCCTCGGCCATCACATCCAGGATGGTCAGGCGCGCATCCTTGGCCTGGCTCAATGCGCCGGCGAGGACCTTGGACGGGATGCCGTCGAGCTTGGTGTCGAGCTGCAGCGCCGTCACGAAATCCTTGGTGCCCGCGACCTTGAAGTCCATGTCGCCGAAGGCATCCTCGGCGCCGAGGATGTCGGTGAGCGCCACATAACGCTTCTCGGTCTTGCCGTCGATCTCCACCTCGTCGGAGACGAGACCCATCGCGATGCCCGCGACCGGTGCCCGCAGCGGAACACCGGCGTTGTAGAGCGACATGGTCGACGCGCACACCGAACCCATCGAGGTGGAACCGTTGGAGCCCAACGCTTCTGAGACCTGACGGATCGCGTACGGGAAGTCCTCGACACTGGGGATCACCGGAACCAGCGCACGCTCGGCGAGCGCACCGTGGCCGATCTCGCGGCGCTTGGGCGAGCCCACACGACCGGTCTCACCGGTCGAATACGGCGGGAAGTTGTAGTGGTGCATGTAGCGCTTGGAGGTCTCGGGCCCCAGCGAGTCGACCTGCTGGGCCATCTTGACCATGTCGAGGGTGGTGACACCCAGGATCTGTGTCTCACCGCGCTCGAACAGCGCCGAACCGTGTGCCCGCGGGATCACGGCGACCTCGGCCGACAGCGACCGGATGTCGGTGATGCCGCGTCCGTCGATGCGGAAGTGGTCGGTGAGGATGCGCTGGCGCACGAGCTTCTTGGTCAGCGAGCGGAATGCGGCGCCGATCTGTCCCTCGCGTCCGGCGAACTTGTCGCCGAGCTGATCGAGGACGGAGGCCTTGAGCTCGTCGGTCTTGTCGTCACGCTCCTGCTTGCCGGGGATCGTGAGGATCTCGGCGAGCTTGTCGGTGGCGATCTCGGCCACGGCGTCGTAGACGTCGGACTCATATGCCGGGAACAGCGGGAAGTCGCCGGTCTCCTTGGCGGCCGCGTCGGCGAGCTGCTTCTGCGCCTCGCACAGACGGGCGATGAACGGCTTGGCGGCCTCGAGTCCCTCGGCGACGATCGCCTCGGTCGGTGCCTGGGCACCACCGGCGACGATGTCGATCACGTTCTCGGTGGCCTCGGCCTCGACCATCATGATCGCGACGTCGGCGTCGTCACCGGATCCGGAGACGATACGACCCGCGACCACCATGTCGAAGACCGCACCCTCGAGCTGGTCGACGGTCGGGAAGGCGACCCACTGGCCGGCCTTGTTCTCCTCGGTGGGGATGAGCGCCACGCGCACACCGCCGACCGGGCCGGAGAACGGCAGACCGGCGATCTGGGTGGATGCCGACGCGGCGTTGATCGCGACCACGTCGTAGAGGTCCTGCGGGTTCAGGCTCATCACCGTCACCACGACCTGGATCTCGTTGCGCAGGCCGTCGACGAACGACGGACGCAGCGGTCGGTCGATGAGACGGCAGGTGAGGATGGCGTCGGTCGACGGGCGTCCCTCGCGACGGAAGAACGATCCGGGGATGCGGCCGGCGGCGTACATCCGCTCTTCGACGTCCACGGTCAGCGGGAAGAAGTCGAAATGCTCCTTGGGGTGCTTCGATGCCGCGGTGGTCGACAGGAGCATCGTCTCGTCGTCGAGGTAGGCGGTCACCGAACCGGCGGCCTGAAGTGCCAGCCGGCCGGTCTCGAAGCGGATGGTGCGGGTGCCGAAGCTGCCGTTGTCGATGACAGCGGTCGCCTCGGTGATCTCGTCGTCGTAGTCAGCGGTGTCGACGTCACCGGATGTGTTCACATCAGTCATGAAGAGTCTCAATCCTCTCGTCGGTACGCGTGTGCCCAGGAATGTCGGCGACACGCGGGTGCGACTCGACCGCGCACAGGTCCCCCGCAGCTGGGGCGGGTACACCGGCACAGCCGGGCACTCATCTCGCTCCTGATCGTCAGGGCGAGGACGCATGCGGCCGGAACGGCCATCGATCGAAGCGGCCGGAACCAGATGTTCCGGCGGCCACTACCGAGGACCGCTGCATGGTCGCGACGCGCGAGTGTCGGCGGTACGCAGACGAATCGTCCAGGTGGATTTTATCACCCGGGGTTCTCACGACAGCCGAACGCGCCCGGCCCCGAGAGGTCGGACGCGTTCGACAGACGTGATGGCGATCGAGGTCAGCGGCGCAGGCCCAGACGCTCGATCAGGTTGCGGTAGCGCTGCACGTCGACTGCGGCGACGTACTTGAGCAGGCGACGACGACGACCGACGAGCAGCAGCAGTCCGCGGCGGCTGTGGTGGTCGTGCTTGTGCACCTTGAGGTGCTCGGTCAGATCCGAGATGCGCTTGGTGAGCAGTGCAACCTGGGCCTCCGGCGAACCGGTGTCGCCCTCGTGCAGGCCGTACTCACCGAGGATCTGCTTCTTGTCTTCTGCGGTCAGAGCCACGAATGTTCTCCTGTTGTTTCAGTTCGCGCGAAAAAATCACTCGACGTGGCCGCCGCGAACCGCAGCACACACCGATCGTCCAGGTTACCAGCGACGCAGGTCGACAACCAAAATGCGCGACTCCGCCGACATCACCGGACCCGGCCGCGGCCGGTTCACTGTTGCGAGGAGTCCTTCTCGAGGATCGTGCGGGTGTCGGCCACGTCGTCGCCGATCCGGTCGACCAGGGCGTCCACCGAGTCGAACTTCTCCATCTCACGGATCCGCGACACGAAATCGACCGCCACATGCTGCCCGTAGAGATCGGCGGCGGTGTCGAGTACGAAGGCCTCGATCGTTCGGGTGCGTCCGGAGAACGTCGGATTGGACCCCACCGAGACCGCGCTCATGTAACGGTCGCCCGGCACCACCTGTCCGACCACCGGGCCGGCGCCGAGAACGGTGAACCAGGCTGCATACACCCCGTCGGCCGGAATCGCAGCGTGCATCGGTGGCGCGATGTTGGCGGTCGGATATCCCAGCTCACGGCCTCGCCCGTCACCGCGGACCACGACGCCTTCGACGCGGTGCGGTCGACCAAGCGCATCGGCGGCGGCCTCCACGTCACCGGCCGCGACGCAGGCGCGGATGTAGGTCGACGAGAAGGTCACCGCATGCTCGGACAGCAACGACACCCCGTGCACCTCGAACCCGAACCGCTTGCCCAACTCGGTGAGCACCTCGACGGTGCCCTGCGCCTTGTGCCCGAAGGTGAAGTTGTCGCCAACCACCACCTCGGCCGCATGCAGGCCCTCGACGAGGACCTCATGGGCGAAGTCCTTGGCCGACTGGTGGGCGACCGCGGGGGTGAAGGGCATGACGCAGAAGACGTCGACACCGAGCTGTTCGGCGAGTTCGGCCCGCCGGGTCAGGGTGGTCAGCTGGGCGGGATGCGAACCGGGTCGCACCACCTCGGCGGGATGCGGGTCGAAGGTCATCATCACCGCGGGGACACCGCGTGCACGCGCCGCCTCGATCGCACGGTTGATCAGCTGGGCATGTCCGCGGTGTACACCGTCGAATACGCCGATGGTGACCACGCATCGTCCCCAGCCCGCCGGGATGTCGTCGAGTCCTCGCCAACGCAGCACTGGTTCAGCCTAACCGGGGGCGGTGTCTGCCTCATCCGCGCGTCTCCCGCGCGTCGCCTCGCCACCATCGGACCGTCGCCGCCAAGGCAGCCCTAAGCTGGTGGCATGGCACACACCGCCGCGGATTCACGCGCCGACGATCCCGCACAGGGCTCTGGTCCGGCCCCTGATCTCGCCCCTGGTCTCGCATCTGTGGCGGGACTCTCGACGGTCACCCAGGACTACCTGAAGGTCATCTGGACCACCCAGGAGTGGGATGCCACCAAGGTCACCACCAAGATGCTCGCCGAGAAGCTGGGGGTCTCGGCATCCACGGCCTCCGAGGCGATCCGCAAACTCGCCGATCAGGGATTGGTGTCCCACGCCCGCTACGGCGCGGTGTCGCTGACCAACGACGGACGCGCAGCGGCGGTGTCGATGGTCCGGCGGCACCGGCTCCTGGAGACATTTCTGGTCAACGAGCTCGGCTATGGGTGGGATGAGGTACACGACGAGGCCGAGATCCTCGAACACGCGGTATCCGACCGGCTGCTGGCGCGACTGGACGCCAAACTGGGTCACCCGGTCCGCGATCCGCACGGCGACCCGATCCCCGGTCAGGACGGGACGGTCCCCACTCCCCCGGCGGCGGTGCTCGCCGAGCTCGACGCCGGGGCGCAGGGCGTCGTGGCACGCATCTCCGACGACGACCCGGACATGCTGCGCTACTTCGATTCCCTCGGCATCCGCCCGGATGCGCGCGTGGACGTGGTCGAGCACCGACCGTTCGCGGGGACGGTGTGCATCCGCGTGGACGGCGACGAACCGGTGAACATCGGCGACATCGCCGCGCGTGCGATCTGGCTGGTCATCGACGACGCCCGCGACCGCTAGGTCACGACTCGGGGGGTCGGCGCAGCGTCGCCGGCCGCACCACCATCACCGAACTCGCACGACGCCCCTTCTCCTGGACAAGGGCGATCGCCTGCCCGTGCGGATCGACCACGGCGTACACGCCCTTCATGCCGACCGGTTCCAGCCACCGGCCCTGACTGATCGACTCGGCATCGGCGTCGGTGATGTCCCGGCGGGGGAAGGCCAGGGTGGCCACCTCGTCGATGGTCAGACTCAGTGACGGCTTCTCGGTCAACTCCTCGATCGTGCGGGCGTGCTCGAGACCGAACGGACCGACCCGCGTACGGCGCAACGCGGTGAGATGTCCACCGACGCCGAGGACCTCACCGACGTCACGGGCCAGTGACCGCACATAGGTCCCCGTCGAACACTCCACCTCGACGTCGACGTCGACGGGACCACCGACCGCACGGCGGATCGCGACGATGTCGAAGCGCGACACCGTGACTCGACGGGGCTTGAGGTCGAACTCCTCCCCCGTGCGCATCAACGCATGTGCACGACGACCGTCGACCTTGATGGCGCTGACCTTGGCGGGCACCTGGTCGATGTCGCCGCGGAAGCGGGCCACCGCCTGGTGGATCTGCTCGTCGGTGACCGCCGAGGCGTCGGCGGTCGACAGTACGGTGCCCTCCACGTCGTCGGTGTCGGTCGCCGCACCGAGACGGATGGTCGCGGTGTATTCCTTGGTCTCCAGCGCGAGCAGCCCGAGCATCTTCGTCGCGCGTTCGACACCGATGATCAGCACCCCGGTGGCCATCGGATCGAGTGTCCCGGCATGTCCGACACGGCGGGTGTTGAACAGTTTGCGCATCGACGACACCACGTCGTGACTGGTCACCCCGGGCGCCTTGTCGACGATCACCACACCGGCGTCGTCGATCGTCTCGGGTCCGGCTCGCCGCGCCATCATGCACTCCTCGGCTGCTCTAGCCGATCGAACAGCCTTCGGCAGGCCGGTCGGTCGACGGTGGTTCTCTCATATGTCGTTGGTTCTCTCGTATACCGTTCGATCACGTCTCGGGCGGCCCGACCGCGCGATCGCACCGGCTCCGCGCCGGTCGACCCGGTGGGTCACACGGTGATGGCGGTGAGGATCAGATCCCGTTGCACCAGCCACCGGCCGCTGAACTCGGTGAGTGGTGTGCCGCCGTCGTGTGTCGAGCCATCCACCAGCAGCTGCGAGTGGAAGGTGCCGCCCCCTGGCCCGGTGCGCTCGAAGGTGATGTGGGCGTCCTCGAATCCCAGCCATCGGCCGGTCAGCGGGAACCATGCCTTGTACGTGGCTTCCTTGGCGCAGAACAGAAGTCGGTCCCAGTGCACCGGTGGATCGGCCTCGCTCGCATCGTTCTGGACCGAATCCGAGCCGTCGCGGGTGCGCGCGGCGAGATCGTCACGTTCGGTCGGCAACGACACGTGGTCGAGGACTCCGTCCGGGAGCCGCTCATGCGGTTCGGCGTCGATACCCAGCGAGCGCACCTGCAGTGCATAGGCTGCCACCGCCGCCCGGTATCCGTCGCAGTGGGTCAAGCTGCCCACCACCGACGTCGGCCACAGCGGCTGCCCCTTATCCCCCCGCAGGATCGGCACCGGATCGATGCCCAGCGACCCGAGTGCCTGTCGCGCACAATGACGCGTGGTCACGAATTCGTTGCGCCGCTTGGGAACCGCCCGTGCGATGAGCGACTCCTCGGCTGGCAGCGGCGCCAGACCATCGGGGTCACCGAAAGATTCGGCCGAGGCTATTCCCGGCGCCAGCAGCTGATCGATCATGACCGGTCCCCACGACCACTCTCACGGCGGCGCGCCTGCCGCGCGGCGACGCGATCGGCGAATTCCTGTGCGCGCTCGGCATAGTCGGGCGGCAACTCGAAACGCACACCGTGCTCGGGCAGGTCCTCGGCGCTGGGCCCGTCGTCGGGAATGATCTTGCGCAGCAGAGGTTCGGGCAGTCCGCGCCGCTTCCACTCGCGGGGATAGCCCACCGACACCTCTTCGAAGCGCACACCGTCGTACCAGGTGGTCCGGGGTATGTGCAGATGGCCGTACACACAGCACTGTGCGCGGTAGCGCAGGTGCCAATCGGCGGTCTGTTCACTGCCGCACCACAGTGCGAATTCCGGGTACATCAGCGCATCGGTCGGCTCGCGCCGCAGCGGCCAGTGATTGATCAGGATCGTCGCCTCGGCGGGGTCGATGGCATCCAGACGTGCGCGCGTCTGCTCGATCCGCGCTCGCGACCAGGCGTCCCTCGTGCCATAGGGCTCGGGCGAGAGCAGGAACTCGTCGGTGGCCACCACGTTGCGCTCACGCGCCACCGCGAGCGCCTCGAGTTTCGTCGAGGTGCCCTCGGGACGGAATGTGTAGTCGTAGAGCAGAAACATCGGCACCACCCGCACCGGAGTCGTGCCGTCACCCGGATCGAAGAGCGGATAGATGTCCTCGGGTGTGACCACACCGATGTCACGGCACGCCTGAACGAGATAGTCATAGCGAGCCACACCGAAGATCTGCAATGGATCCTTCGACGTGGTGTAGAGCTCGTGATTACCCGGCACCCAGATCACGGTCGCGAAGCGTGCTCTCAGCGAGCGCAGCGTCGCCACGATGTCGTCGGTGCGCTCGGAGACGTCGCCGGCGACGATCAACCAGTCGTCCTCACCCTCGGGCACGATGCCGTCGAGGATTGACTCGTTTCCGCGGTGGGCGACGTGGAGGTCGCTGACCGCCCACAAGGTCGCCACACTGTCCTCCCACCGTCGGGTACGTCTTGCCGCCGTTGATGGTACCGGCGCACCGACGGGCGATCGTCATCCCCGCTGAGCGAGCGGCAGCCGGCAGCGCGACCGCGGGAACGCGGAACGCGTTTCCTCTGAGGAAACGCACGGTAGTCTGGCGATCGTGAACACCCCCGACCTTCCCGAGACCACCGCGGACGCTGCGACGCGTACCGACGAGCGTCCGGTGATCGACAATCCGACTCCCGAACATCGCGAACTGCCCGACGACACCACATCGCCGGTCGCGCTGGAGGATGTGATCGCCGTCCAGGTGCGCAACCTGCGCAAATCGGCGGGCCTGTCGGTCGGCGAGCTCGCCGCGAAGATCGGCATCTCCAAGGCGATGCTGTCCAAGATCGAGAATGCGCAGACCTCCTGCAGCCTGTCGACACTGTCCCGGCTGGCGACGGGTCTCGACGTGCCGGTGACCACTCTGTTCCGCGGCGCCGACGCCCCTCGTGAGGCGGTGTACGTGGAGAACGGACGCGGCGCGGTGATCGTGGGCCGCGGGACGCGGGTGGGCCACCACTACGAACTGCTCGGTGCGCTGCGCGGACAGCATCGACGTCTGGAGCCGGTGCTGGTGACCCTCACCGAGTCCAGCGAGACCCATCCCCGCTTCCAGCACGCCGGTACCGAGTTGCTCTACATGCTCGAGGGCGTGATGGTCTACCAGCACGAGGGTGCCGAGTTCACGCTGCGACCGGGGGATTCGATGCTCATCGACGGCGAGGGTGTGCACGGCCCCACCGATCTCGTCCGCGTCCCGATCCGCTTCCTGTCGGTGACGGCCTATCCCGACAACCACGAGGTCGTCGACTAGTCACAGACGAGTGGGCCGCTACCTCTCCAGCAGGAATCCCGGAATCAGCCGATCACCCGGTGCCGTCACGAATTCGTGGCGACCGGTGAGATAGGCATTGCCGCTCACCGTGGGCAACACCACCGGATACCCGGCCTGCCCAGTGTCGGAACCGCCCGTCCCATCAGTGCCGATACCGGCATCGGGATCTGCTGGGACATACGACGATTCGAAGACGGTATCGATGATCGACGTGTGCACCAGGCGCCGGCCGGGATCGAGTTCACCCCGCGCGGCCAGCACCGCCACACGTGAGGCGGTGCCCGATCCGCACGGCGACCGGTCGACCTGTCCGTCGGCGAACACCGTCACGTTGCGGTGCCGTAGCGCCTCGTCGCCGGCGTCGGGCCCGGTCTCACGCTCGAAGAAGATCACTCCGTAGATGCCCGCGAGTCTCTCGTCGGCGGCGAATCGCGTCCACTCGGTGTCGGCCAACGCGGCTTTCACATCACCGGCGACGCCGATCAGCTCGCCCAACGCCTCGGGACGCACCGACAGTCCGATGTCGGTCACGTCCACGTGCGCATAGAGCGCGCCACCGAAGCCGATGTCGACGGTGAGTTCCGGGGCGGCGAAGCCGTAACGCTCGAGCGTCACCGGGATGTCCAGCGCGACAGCACAACTCGGGACGCTGAGGAAGTCGACACCGGTCACCGCACCGTCGCGCAGGTGGACGCGCGCGGTCACCCGACCCGAGGGCACATCGATCACCACATCGGTGACACCGTCGGCATCGGCGGCGACCAGGCCGCTCTCGACCGCCCACGCGCCCACTGCGATGGTGCCGTGTCCGCACGCGGTGGAGAAGCCGTCGCGATGCCAGAACAGCACACCGAGATGAGCGTCGGCGTCGTCCGGCGGCGTCACGAAGCAGCCGTACATGTCGGCGTGGCCACGGGGTTCCCAACACAGGAATCGTCGGAGCTCCTGCACCTGCGGCGATGCGATGGCCCGCATGCGCCGGTCGGCCACCGTGTCGCCGTCGAGTGCGACGGGCGGCTGCGCGACGATGCGGAACGGTTCGCCCGCGGTGTGGTAGTCGACGGCCCGTACCGAGTCGTGTGCGGCTGATCGTGGGGTGCTCATACCTCCATTTCAGCGCATCTCGCCGGCCCCCACGTACGGGAAGCGCGTCGTGAGCAGGTCACCTTCCTCGAATCGGGTGAACCGGAAGTCGGTCTCGGGGATGCGGGGGTCACTGCTGCGGCCGTCGACCACCAGATCGGCGACCAGTCGCCCGACTGCCGGTGAGATCTTGAAGCCGTGTCCGCTGAAGCCCGCCGCCACGATCAGCCCGTCGATCGGTGTCTGGGAGATGATCGGGTTCCAGTCGGGTGTGACGTCGTAGCATCCCGCATAACTCGACGCGACCGCCGCGTCGCCGAATCCGGGGAAGCGGGTGCCCACCTTCTCGGCAGTCAGTTCCAGGAAGTCGTCATCGGCGCGGTTGAGATAGCCGTCGGGGTCGGCTGGTTCGAGTTCGGCGAGGTCGCTGTTGCCGAACAGTACCTCGCCACGCACATCCGGCCGGATGTATTGCAGCGTCACCAGATCCGAGAACACCGGCACGGGACCCAGTTCGACGCCGGGATCGATCATCACGATCTGCTCGCGGTGCACCTCGATGGGCACGTCGAGCCCCAGCGGCGCGAGGAACGGTCGGGTCCAGGCGCCCGTGGCCACCACAACGGTGTCGGCACCGACCACGGTGCCGTCGGTCAGGCGCACGCCGGTCGCGCGGTCGGCATCGACGATCACCTCGGCCACCTGCGCACCCTGGCGGATGCGCACCCCGGCCGCACGGGCCGCGACGGCGAAGGCCTGCGCTGTCTGATAGGCGTCGCCATAGCCTCCGCGTTCCTCCCAGGCGAAGGCGGCGAACGGGTCGAGGTCGGCGGTCGGCCACATCTGCGCGACATCGGCCGCGCTGATCTCCTCGGTCTGCACACCCACCTCGCGCTGTGCGGCCATGCTCGCGCGCAGGTTCTCGACATTGGGTTCACCCACGCCGACCACATAGCCCGTCTGACGGAATCCGATGTCGGTGCCGAAGATCTCGTGTGCCTTCTCGAAGGTCTCCAGACCGACGGTGGCCATCGCCGCCAGCGAACCGACCCCGTAGTGGCAGCGCACGATCCCCGACGACTTGCCGGTCATCCCGCCGCCGACGGTGTCGCGCTCGAGCACGAGCACGTCGGTCACACCGCGCTGCGACAACGACCACGCCGCCGCAGCACCCTCCAGACCGCCGCCGACGATCACGACCGAGGCGAAATCGGCGCGGGCCATCAGAACCCTCCCCCGGTACCGGGGATCCAACTGGTCCCGGCGAGCGGCACCCTGGCCATCGCCGCCGCCTCGATCGAGATCGCCACCAGGTCTTCGGGTTCCAGATGTGCCACGTGGGCCTTACCGCATGCGCGGGCGATGGTCTGGGCCTCCATCGTGGTGACCCGCAGGAAGTTCGCGAGCCGGTTGCCCGCGGCCACCGGATCCAGGCGGGCCGACAGTTGCGGGTCCTGGGTGCTGATGCCGGCGGGGTCTCGGCCGTCTTGGAAATCGTCGTAGTAGCCGGCCGCCGAACCCAGTGCCTCGTACTCGGCCTCATAGCGAGGATCGTTGTCGCCCAGTGCGATGAGTGCGGCGGTGCCGATCGCGACGGCATCGGCACCGAGCGCCATCGCCTTGGCCACGTCGGCACCGTTGCGGATCCCGCCGGACACGATCAACTGGACGCCCTCGCGATGGCGGTGCACACCGAGTTCCTGCAATGCCTGCACCGCTTGCGGAATCGCCGCGAGCGTCGGGATGCCGACGTGCTCGATGAACACCTCCTGAGTGGCCGCGGTGCCGCCCTGCATACCGTCGACCACCACGACGTCGGCTCCGGAGTGCACGGCGAGTTTGACGTCGTAGTACGTCCGGGTCGCGCCGACCTTCACGTAGATCGGCTTCTCCCAGTCGGTGATCTCGCGCAGTTCGGCGATCTTGATCGCCAGGTCGTCGGGACCGGTCCAGTCGGGATGGCGGGACGCGCTGCGCTGGTCGATACCTTCAGGCAGCGTGCGCATCGCTGCAACCCGTTCGGTGATCTTCTGCCCCAACAACATTCCGCCGCCGCCGGGCTTGGCGCCCTGGCCGAGGACGATCTCGATCGCATCGGCCTTGCGCAGATCATCGGGGTTCATCCCGTAACGCGACGGGAGATACTGGTAGACGAGGTGTTTGGACTGGCCGCGTTCCTCTGTGGTCATACCGCCGTCACCGGTGGTGGTCGAGGTGCCCACGGTCGACGCACCCCGTCCGAGCGCCTCCTTGGCCGCACCCGAGAGCGCCCCGAAGCTCATCCCGGCGATGGTGACCGGGATGTCCAGGTGCAAAGGATATTTCGCGTTGCGCGCGCCGAGGACCACGTCTGTGCCGCATTTCTCGCGGTAGCCCTCGAGTGGATAGCGCGACATCGACGCGCCGAGGAACAGCAGGTCGTCGAAATGCGGCAGTGCCCGTTTGGCACCCCAGCCGCGGATGTCGTAGACGCCGGTCTCGGCGGCGCGCTGGATCGCGGCGATGGTGGTGCGGTCGAACGTCGCCGACTCACGCAACCCGCGCTGTTGGATGCTCAGATTCTCGGTCATCAGATTCCTGTCGGGAAAGGTGGAACGGGCGGGTCAGTAGGCCGACGAGTTGTCGACGTGGAAGTGGTAGAGCTCGCGCGCCGACCCGTAGCGGGTGTAGTCACCGGGATCGTCATCGCCGAATCCCGCCGCCTTGAGCAAGCCGGCGAGCTCCTCGCGGTGTTCTTCACCCATCGGTTTGGCGATGCAGTCGGCGCCCAGTGAGGCGACGTCGCCCCGGACGTAGATCCGAGCTTCGTAGATCGAATCGCCGAGTCCGTCGGCGGCGTCACCGCGCACCACGAGTCGCCCGGCCTGTGCCATGAAGGCGCTGTTGTGCCCGACATTCCCGCCGACCACGATGTCGACGCCCTTCATCGAGATGCCGCAGCGCGCGGCGGCGTCGCCGTCGATCACCAGGAGTCCTCCGTGCGCGGTCGCACCCGCCGACTGCGAGGCGTTGCCCTTGACCACCACGGTGCCGCTCATCATGTTCTCGCCGACGCCGGTGCCGGCATTGCCGTTGATCACGATTTCCGCGCGCTGGTTCATCCCGGCCGCGTAGTAGCCGACATGGCCGTTGACGGTCACCTTGACCGGCGCGTCCACGCCGACGGCCACCGAATGTGCGCCCGCCGGGTTGTCGACGATGACCTCGCCGCACACGTCGGGGGCGTGTAGCGCGCAGTTCAGCTCGCGCAGTGGGGTTGTCGACAGATCGAACGTCATCGTGTCCATGCGTAGACCACCTCGGGCTCGGGTTCCCAGATACGGGCGTCGGAGACTCCGGGCAGATGCGCCAGCGCGCGGTACTCGCTGGCCATGGCCACCCAGTCGTCGGTTTCGGCGATGACCGCCGGTTTGCAGGCGATCGCGTCACGGACCACGGCAAAGGAGTCGCGGTTGGACACCAGCAGCGTGTAGAAGCCGTCGAAGGTGGCGCAGAGTTCTTTCAGCGCCGTCTCGACGTCGCGACCCGCGGCGAGCTGTGCGGCGACGAACCGCGCCCCGACCTCGGTGTCGTTCTCGGAGTCGAAGTGCACCCCGGAGGCACGCAGTTCACGTCGGATACCCGCGTGGTTGGAGAACGATCCGTTGTGCACCAGGCACTGCTCGGGACCCACGGCGAAGGGATGTGCACCCGACGGGGTCACCGCCGACTCGGTCGCCATCCGCGTATGTCCCACGCCCTGCCATCCGGATGCTGCTGCCAGATCCCATCGCTGCGCGAGATCGCGCGGTGCACCCACCCCTTTGAGAACTGTGATGTCGCGCCCGAATCCCGCGACAAGCGCCTGCGGGAAGACGCCGCGCGCGGCCGCCAGCAGCGTCTCGGCGTCGGTATCCGCGGTCAGAACCAGGGTCTCGTCGATCAGCCGAGCCGACACCGGTGTACCGAGCGCCTCCGACACCGCCGCCGCGGCGTCCTCGGCGGTCGCGACCACCTCGAGCAGGCATACACAGCCGCGACCCGGGGGCGCCCACTTCGGATCGCCATAGACGGCCACACCGGCCGAATCGGCTCCGCGGTCCTGCATCTCACCGAGCATGCCGGCGAGCAACTCCCCCAGTCGGGGATAGAGATCGGGGTTGCGCAGATGCAACCCGACTATTCCGCACATGGTCTGTCCTCTTTCGTTTGGCTGCGTGCGTTGGGTGGCCCAGAAGGCCGAGTGTTGCGAGGCCTAGAAGGCCGTCAGGTAGGAGTCGATCTCCCACGGGGAGACCTGCGAATGCCAGTCGAAGAACTCGTCTCGTTTGAGACCGGTGAAGTACTTGCCGACCGTGAGTGCCTCGGCGGGCCAGTCCGCGGGCAGCGCGGCGTCGAGCACCCCGTAGACCACCGGGTCGGCCTCGAGCGCCTCGACGGCGTGCAGAAGTGTCAGCGGCAGCTCGCCCACGTGATCAGGACACGACCCGAGTGCGCCGGGGTCCAGACTCCGTTTGATGCCGTCGAGACCGGCGCCGAGTGCGGCCGCGATCGCCAGGTAGGGATTCGCCGAACCGTCGCCGCCGCGCAACTCCACCCGCTGATCGTCAGGGATCCGCAGGTAGTGCGTGCGGTCGTTACCGCCGTAGGTGGGCCGGCGCGGCGCCCAGGAGGCGCCCGAGCGGGTCGAGACCGCACCGGTGCGTTTGTAGGAGTTGACCGTCGGCGCCATCAGCGCCTGCAGCGCGCAGGCGTGGTCGAGGATCCCGCCGACGAAACCATATGCCGTCGGCGACAATCCGAGACCCCGCTCGTCCTCGGCGGACGGGAACACCGCAGCGCCCGCCGACGTGAGTGACATGTGCAGGTGCAGACCCGACCCGGTGCGATCGGCGAACGGCTTGGGCATGAAAGTGGCGATCATCCCTCGCTCGGCGGCGAACACCGAGAGCAGGTAGCGCAGCGTCGTCACCCGGTCCGCGGTGGTCAGCGCGTCGGCGTAGGCGAAGTTCTGCTCGAACTGCCCGTTTCCGTCCTCGTGGTCATTGGCGTAGTTGCCCCAGCCCAGCGCGTTCATGGCGGTGGAGATCGAGGTGAGGTGCTCGTACATCCTGGTGAGACCGCGCACGTCGTAGCAGGGCTGGGAGGAGTCGTCGTGATCGTCTGCGGTGACCAGTCGCCCTTGCTCATCACGCTTGAGCAGGAAGTATTCGACCTCGGCACCCACCCACGGCTCGAAGCCGGCGTCACCGGCCGCGGCGATGAGCGTCTTGAGGATGTTGCGCGGCGCGAACGGCCACGGGCGGCCCTGGACATGCGGATCGCAATGCACGATCGCCAGCCCCTCCTTCACGAACGGGATGGGGGTGAACGACTCGACATCGGGAATGGCGACGAGGTCGGGATCCTTGGGCTCCTGGCCCATCGCGCCGACGGCATAGCCGGCGAAACCCACGCCGTCGCTGGCGAGTTCGTCGACGGCCTCGACGGGAACCAGTTTGGCGCAGGGCTTTCCGCGCAGGTCGACGAAGAGGGCGAGGATGAAGGTGGTTCCGGTCGCCGCACACCGCTCGGCGAGATCTTGTGTTCTGGTCATGGCCATCGGTCCTTGCTCTGCGGATCTGGTGAGGGGGTCGAGTGTGGGCAGTGGTGCGGCGCTGAGCCGGTTGCAGTCGGCTGCACCGCTGCGATGCACCGCGTGGGTCCACTCGCATGAATCACTGTCTACAAATAGTAGACCCGCCGACGATTGCGCTCATGTTTCGGTTGCATGATGAGTCGGTGACACATCCCCGGTGATCGACCGTTCACACGCACACGACTCCTACTCGCACACGACTCCGGTCCCGGCACACCGATGTGCCGGGACCGGAGTCCAGCAGTGCATTCTGCGGATCGCGCGTGAGCACGCCGCTAGCCGGCGCGAGCCGACCGAACCGGGCGCGACCTGCGACAGGCTCTCAGCTGGTCGTCGTCACCGACTCGACCCCGTGGGCCTCGACGGCGTCGAGGGCCCTCGAGGCAGCCTTGGGATGCAACGTCCCCGGTCCGGCATGTCCGACGCCGGGCGCGTGGATCTCGTAGGCCGACTCCGCGTGGATGACCGAGTCCAGGCCGGTGCGCTCGGTCTCGGCATCCACACGCAGTCCGATCGTCTTGTCCAGTGCCGTCGCGATGAGCCACGTGACCACAAAGGAGAAGACGCAGGTGATGACGATCCCGGCGAGCTCGCGCCAGAGGATCGAGATGTCGCCGCCGAAGAGGATGCCCTTGACACCCGCCGGTGCAGACGAGGAGGCGAAGACGACGATGCACAGGGTGCCCACGATGCCGCCGAGCCCGTGCACCACGAATGCGTCGAGTGTGTCGTCCACGCGCAGCAGATTCTTGAGACCCATGGCCGCACAGACCACACCGCCGGCGAGAACACCGACGGCGAGTGCGCCCAGTGGGCTGACGGCATTGGCCGACGGGGTGATCCCGACGAGCCCGGCTACGGCGCCGGTGATCAGGCCGAGGGTGGTGACGTGCCCGGTCTTGATTCGTTCGACGACGAGGAACCCGATCATTCCCGCACTTCCGGCCAGCAACGAGTTGAGGATCACGTACTGCGCAACGAAATTCGCACCGCCGGCACAACTCCCGTTGAACCCGAACCAGCCGAACCACAGAATGCCACCGCCGAGCAGTACCAGCGGCAGGTTGTGTGGCCGTTCGGCCCGACCTCGACGTCGACCGATGACGAGCGCGACCGCCAGAGCGGCGACACCGGAGTTCATGTGAACCGCCGTGCCACCGGCGAAGTCGTGGATCTTGAGGTCGTTGAGCAAGAAGCCGCCCTTGTGTCCGTCGCTGTCGGCGGCAAACACCCAGTGCGCCACCGGGAAATACACCAGGGTCAGCCAGATGGCGGCGAAGATCACCCACGAGGTGAACTTCATCCGACCCGCTGTCCCGCTGGCGACGATGGCGATCGTGATGGCGGCGAAGAGGATGAACCACGCCGCGTAGAAGGCGCCCTGCGGGCCCCCCGATCCGTCGTCCTTCTGGAAGTCCCCCAACCCGATGTAGTGGACGGGGTTGCCGATCAGCCCCCAGCCGTGCACCGACGGGCCCGACACGAGCCCATACCCGTAGAGCACGTAGAGAACGCTGGTGATGCCGAGCGTGGCCATCACCATCATCATGACGTTGAGGACGTTGCGAGAACCCATCATGCCGCCGTAGTAGAGCGCCAGACCGGGGAACATCAACGAGACGAAGACAAATGCCGCGAGTAGCCACGCCAGATCGGCGTTGGCGGCGAGGACGGGATGCATCAGAGAATCTCCTGACGTGGAGGTGTCGTGAGGACAGGGAGTGGTGAGATCAGGGAGTGGTGAGAAGGGGGCCCGGGCGTGATCGCTCAGGACCGGAGGTAGGCGACGACGTCGTCGCGGTAGTCGAGAAAGCCCTTGTACGAGGCGATGTCGTCACCGAGTGTCTCGATGACGTCGGCCAGCTGCGATGCCCAGGCGGGGATGCGTCTGACGTCGGCGAGGGTCGCCATGAACGTACGGATGTTGAACGTGACCGCTCCCGAGGCCGGCAGCCGGATGAAGTGTTCGAGTTCGATTCGCAGCCGCGCGCGGCCGAAGTCGCCGTCGGCGACCATCTTCGGGATGTCATCGACCCACTCGGGCAGCTCCTCGAGGCTGATGTCGAGACGCTGCGAATCCGAGGCCGACAGTGTCCAGTTCACCCGCCGGTACACCTGATCGGCAGGCAGGCGACGCAGGAACTGTTCGGCGCGTGCGACGATCCCCTCGCGGTACATCCGCGGCACCGGGGCGTGGATCTCGTACATGTCCATCCCGACGTCAAAGGACACCGACCAACCGGCCGCGAAGGTCACCACCCCGGCATCGAAATACATGTGCCCGTCACGTTCGGTGATCAGCAGCAGATCGTCGGGCACCTCACGGGCGAGGAACTCCAGCGGTGAGTACGGCAACGACTCGTGGTCACCGACCACAAAGGTCTGGTCGGTGCCGAGAAGATCGTTACGCCAATGGCATCCACGCGTTGCGTCCTCGTCGAGGTGCATCAGCTCGGGATAGGACAGCGAGAGGTCACGCAGGTAGTAGAGCAACAGATCCCAGCACGCGATCTCCATCCCGGGACGGATCCGCACGCGAGAGGGGTCCGCGTCGAGGATTCGCCGCCGGTCGGCCATGATCTGCGGATACTCGGCCCCACCGAGATCGACCAGATCGCTTCCCCACTGCCCACCACGTGTCCGATGCATCACGCGTGCGGGTTCGACGTTGACCGAGTAGGTGAACTCGCCGAGTCCATCGGGAAACGGCCACGGTAGGTTCGCGAGATGATCCACCGGCGCATCCAGATATGCCTGCGCCGCTGCGGTTCTCGCGCGCGGACGCGATCGGGGGATGTCGATGGCGTCGGTCGTGGACTTCGTCATGGTTGCACCTCGAGGTCGGTGCCGCGGGAGACGCAGCACAGCATCGTGTCGCCGGCGGCCTTCTCGTCATCGGTCAGCACGCAATCGCGGTGGTCGACCCGACCGCTGCGCACCGTGATCCGGCACTCACCGCAGACTCCCTGCCGGCACATGTGGGGAACGGCCACACCCGATTCGAGCAACCGGTGCAGCAAGGACGTGCCGGCCGGCACCTCGACGACCGCCCCGCTCGGAACGATGGTGACCGTGAAGGGTTCGCCCGCGTCGTGTTCGGGTGCGGCGAACCGCTCGAGATGCACCCGGGCACCCGGCCATCCCGCCTGTGCCGCCATCTCGACATAGGTGTCGAGCAGCGAGGCCGGGCCGCATGCGTAGGCGTGGGTGCCCAGGGGCTGTCGGGCGAAGGCCGCATACATCACCGCACGGGTGCGCTCGCGTCCGCAGACCTCATGGAGTGTCACACCGTCGCGAGCGGCAAGGGCCCGCAGCTCGGGCAAGTGTGCGCCGTGTCCGCGACGATGGGAGTAGATGATCTCGGCCTCGACACCATCGCGCAGCGCTGCGCGCGCATGCGACAGGATCGCGGTGACGCCGATGCCACCGGCGACGAGCAGCACTCGCCGCTGCCCGCTCACCGGCGCGAACATCGACCGGGGACCCTCCACCTCGATCACGTCTCCGGCCGCGATGTTGTCGTGCAACCACTGCGACCCGCCGCCGCCGGCCCGACGCAGCACCGAGATGCCGTAGGAATCGGGCCGCAACCCATCATCGACCAGTGAGTAGGCGTTGCGATGGGCGCCGGCGGTCACGATCAGATGGCTGCCGGCGACATAGGGCCGCAACGGCGACCCCTCCGCCGACACCAGCCGCATGTGTGTGATGTCGGGTGTGAGCCGTGTGGTCGAGACCACCCGCATCGGCCGCGGTGCACAGTCGTAGGCGGCGTGCAGATGCGCCGAGATCCCGCGAACGGCAGGCACAGTCGCCGACGTCTCGTCGGTGTGCTGATTTGACATGGTCTACTCCTCCGCCGATACAGCAGGGACCGATTCGCGCGGGACGGACACACACGAGGCCAGGAAAGCGCCGAGCATGCGCGAGGAATGCCGGTGGATCTCGAGGATGCGCGCACATCCGGGACACCGGGTCGTCTCACCGGCGCGTGCGGACACCCGGAAGATCTGCCGACAGTGCGCGCAGTACATCCGCAGGTCGCCGGAGTCGACGGCGAAGGTCGACATCTCGGCCGGCAGGACCCCTCGGCGGGCGGCATACGCGGTGGCTGCGAGCACATCTGCCTGTCCGCCGGCGATGTGGATCCGCACGCCCACCACCGATGTGCCGAGCTCGGCATCGAAGGCTGCCAGCTCACCAGGGCTGTCGAGGCTGTCGAGTACGAGCAGCCGTACGGGCGCCACCGCCTCGGCCGTCCGGACCCACTGACCGACCACGTCGGCGACCCTCGGGTCCGAGCCCACCGACACCACGAGAAACGATGTGCCGCAACGATCGACCTCGCCGATCTCACCGCACATCCATTGCACACCGTCGGCATGTGCGTCCATCCACGACGTCGGTGGCCCACCGGCGGCGCTCACGACTGACCCTCCGAGTGGTCTGCGGCAGCTGCGGATCCGTGATCGCGCAGCCACTGTGCAGCGCGGTCGCGATATTTGATGATGCCCTTGTACTCGGCCATGTCGGCGGGCAATTCGGCGAACACCTGCGCCGCGCGCATACGCCATGATTCGACCTGCGCGAGTGCGGACAACGGCAGCATGTAGGTGCGGATGAGGAACATCACCGCGCCCGAATCAGGGAGTCGGATCAAGTGCTGCACCTCGACGCGCAGGTGGACCAACCGTGCGAAGTCGTCGTCGTCGACGGTGCAGATCGTGTCGCGGTCAGGCCCCCACTGCGGGTACAGCTCTGTCGACACATCCAGACGTCTGCCGATCGTCAGTGTCCAGTTGGTACGCCGATAGGGCTCGTGCGGTTGTAGACGCATGAGGAATTCGTGAGCCCGGGTGATCACACCGTCGGCCCGCACGCGGGGCACCGGTCCGTGGATCTCCAGGAAGCTCATACCCACGTCGAAACCGAAACTCCAATCGGCGGCGAAGGTGATCAGGCCGGCGTCGACGTAGAGCGACCCGGCACGCTGGTCGAGCAGCGCGATGTCCTCTTGCACCTGACTGCCGATGTAGCGCAACGGTTCACAGCCGAGCGATGACTCGTCACCGTAGACGAAGTGCGCTCGGATCCCCAGCAGGTCGTTGCACCACACCCAGGATCCGTCGTGCTGCTCGGTCAGGCTCATCGACTGCGGATACGTGTCGGCGAGCTCACGCATCAGGGTGAACATCGCATCCCACGACGCCTGGACCATATGCCCGAGTACCGCATGCCGGGTGGGGTCGGCGGCGAGAACAGCCTCCCGCGTGGCGAGTTCGTGGCGGTACTCGCTGTCGATGTCGACCACCGCGCCACCCCATCCGCCGGCCGCGGTCGCGACCACGGTTCTCGCCGGCTCCACGTTGGTGCTGTAGCGGTAGGTGTCCTCGGGGAAGGGAAAGGGGAACCCGGACAACAGATCCGGGTCGGTGACCGATGAGGTCATCGGGGAACCTCCAATGTCGTGTCACAGGCGGCGCGAGACACACACGGCATGATCACCGCGCCTGAGTTCTTGTCCTCGTCACTGAGATAGAGATCGCGGTGGGTGGGTACACCGGCGGACACCGGGGTCACACATTCACCGCACACACCCTGGCGACATCGGTTGCGGATCGCGATGCCGTTGCGCTCCAGGGCCTCGAGCATCGATGTGCCCGACGGAACGTCGATGGTGCGCTGCGACTCGCGCAGATGCACCCGAAACGGCTCACCGGCGTCGAGCGCATCGATACCGAAGCGCTCGACGTGCACTCGTGATGCAGGCCAGTAGGCAGCGGACGCGGCCGCGTGCACCCGGTCGATCATCCCGGCCGGACCGCAGGCATAGAGATGTGTGCCGAACGGTTGGCGGGCGAGTTCGACATCGAGTGCGGCACAGAACTCCTCACGCGAGGTGAACACCGCGAGGTCGCCGCCGGCCAGTTCGGTCATCTCGTCGAGGTGCGCGCCGACACCTGGCCGGTGTGTGTAGAACACGCGGACCTCGCGGTTCCACCGCCGTGCGGAACGCAGATGAGACAGGATCGGCGTGACACCGATACCGCCCGCGATCAGCACGTGACGTCGCGCCCTCGCCACCGGAGCGAATGCGCTGCGTGGCAGGCTGACTGTCACGGTGTCACCGGGGCCCAGCATGTCGTGGATCCAGCGGGAACCGCCGTGGCCACCGTCCACCCGCAGCACCGAGATGCGGTACTCCGACGGGGCGATCCCGTCGCCGGTCAGGCTGTAGGCGTTACTACGCCCGCCGGCATCGATCACGACATGACTGCCGGGAACGAACCCGGGTAGTCGCCGACCGTCGTCGGCCGCCAGTGTCAGACTCCGGATCGTGGGCACCGAATCGTCGATGACCCTCACCCGCAACATCATCGGCGAATTGGTCGGCTCGTCGCGGCGATCGGTCGTCGCCGATGCCGCAGCTGCGTCCGGAACCGGAGAGACCTCCGGTGCCGACCTGCTGTGTGTCGTAGGGTCCGAGTCGACCGTCGCACTCACGATGGGACCCCCGAATCAGATCGGACCGGATGTTGTCCGCTTCGCTCGGCGTCGATCATGTAGCCCAGGTGGAATCCTGTTCGACGCGAGACATGGTGGTAGACAACCACCTCACGCCCGCAGCCCGCACATGTGATGACCTCGCCGATGCGCGCGCGGGCCGCTGTCACGGCGCGGCAGTGCGCGCAGAACACGGTGACGGTGCCCCAGTCCACCGCGATCACCGAGACCTCGTCGTCTTCGGCGCCATCGGCGATGGCACGGGCGCGCAGGAGCAGGCAGTCCGACGCCGAGCCGGCGATGGTGATGCGCACTCCCACCGACGCTGCCCGTAGGTGCCCGGACATCGCGGCCGCGGCCCGCTCGGCCGGTGTGGTATCGAGCTGGCCGCCCCCCGCACGGTCGTTGTCCGTGACGAGGATGCGTGTAGTGGGAATAGCACCGCCGCGAGAGCCTATCTGCGACAGCACTTCTGCGGCAGCCGGACCGACACCGACCAGGAGATGCTCGGATGCGGTGTCCTCACGCCCGGCGAGGTGGGCGGGGTCGGAGTCCGGCCGGGTGGTGCCGGACAGATCCGACACCGCCCACGCCGGCACACTGGAATAGCGCAGCTGATCCATTACCGCGACGCTCAGAGCAGGTCGGCGTTGCGATGCCCGACGTAGAACGCGAGCGCGTGATCGGGTGTGCTGAAGTAGATCCTCGACCCCTTGGGAAAGAAGATCGCGTCGTTGGCCTTGGCGACCATCTGCTGGCCGGTCTCCCTGTTCTCCAGCAGGAATTCGCCGGAGAGCACGACCTTCATCTCGTCGTATTCGTACTCGTAGCACAGGGGTTCATCGGTGGCGTGCAGCTCGAAGTACCCGCTGCACATCTCGCTGCCGTCAGGATTCTCGTAGACATCCCCGATGAAACCCTTTGTTCCCGGGTACAGCTCCTGCGGCATCGCGGGCAGCGTGCGCCAGGCGTCTGCGGTCACCCGGAACGGCGTGAGCGTGGCCGAATTGTCCATGTCGTCATCCCTCTCGATTGTGAATCACCGCGTGAGACGGTGTCATCCACCATGAAACCCAGGGGATATTGCAACCGTGTGACAGATGAGTTGAATGTAGGGACTCATTGGTTCACAACAGTTAACGCAGTCGTTCACATTCGAGTCGCTACGCGTTCCAGTCGCTTACGCGTTCCAGTCGCTTACGGGTGATCGGTGTGCAATGGCGTGAGGACTGTTCTCCACGGCAGCGTGACCGGCTCGCCGATGAGACCTGCGGGTGTGTCGGCGTGGGTCTTGGCCCATTCGCACAGGTTGCGCGCGCCGGCGGCCGGATCGAGTCCGTCGGCCAGACGGCTCAACGCCGGACCGCTCACCCCGACGCGGGTGTCGCCCCGCTCCTCCACCACGCGCCACCCGTGGCGGAACCGCGCGTGAGCGGCGCCTCCCACCTGCAACCGTGCCGCACACGCCGACACCGCGTTGGCGATGCGGTAGCCCCATCGCAACGACGTGTGGGCGCAGGGGTCGAGATCGACGGCGCAGACGCGTAACAACGCCGGGTCGAAGTCCAGGCCGGCATCGCCGGCCTGAGTGACCATCCAGGCCAGGGTCGCATCGGCCAGACCCGACTCGGCGTAGCCGCCACCCACGTCGCTGTGCACACCCTCGAACCAGATCTGCTTGACGTCCTGGCCCACAGCCGGCGCGCCCGACCAGATCGCCGGAGCGAACGCCCGCCGACGTTCGTGCAACGCCAACGCATGGCGCGCGGTGCGCACGTGATCACCGAGGGCGACGTTGTGGAAGCGGTACCGCTTACTGGTGATCCCCGGGACCCCCAGCGCCCCGACGGTGTCGAAGACGCCGAGGAACCGAATCGGGACTGTGCCGGGAAAACACTGGGTCCGGTAGTCCGCGAGGCGACGTGCGTACTCCGCGGTCGGCGGTGCGTCGCACGGACGCCCCCGGTACAGCTCGATCGCCTCCGGCAGATGATCCCGCGCCATCCCCAGCGGCGTGAGCAGCCCGATCGACCGGATCATCCCGACCAGGCTGCGCGCCGTGTACGCACCGCGGCTGAAGCCGAACACGTGGATCTCGTCGCCGGGTTGCCAGTTGAGCGCGAGGAACCGGTAGGCGGCCAGCAGGTCGGCGTCGAGTCCCTTCCCGGTCGCCCCGCCGACCAGTCGATCCATCCACGTCGCACCGGTTCCCACGCCCGGCGAGTAGAACACCACCTGCGGCGCGCCGTCGTCGGCGGTGGTCCGGATCGACCTGGCGATCTTCTCGATGTTGGACACGTGCCGGTCCGACGACGTCTTCCACGTACCGTCACAGCACACGACGACACGCTTACGTTGTGCGCGCAGGTCGAACTCAGTGGTCGTGACGTCGCGATGGTGGGGTTCAGAGGCGTGGGGGTCAGACGGGCCGGGGTCGGCGGGACGCTGGTCGACAGACATGAGGTGGGCCTCCCGAGGTCGGTGATGTGGTCCCCCCAGGTGACCAGCTCACGCGGTCGAGCACATGCGTAGTCGGCTACTCGATTCCGCACCACTCATCCCGGTGCCCCCTGCAACATGGTCGCGAGCTCGGCCCGATCGGACAGGTCGAGTTTCGTGCAGGCCCGGTAGATGTGGCCTTCCACTGTGCGCACCGAGACGGTCAACCGATCGGCGATCTGCTTGTTCGACAGACCCGCGGCGACCAATGTCGCGATCTCACGTTCGCGCGTGGTCAGCGGCAGCGGCTGCGCGGCGAGGGTCAACGCGGGCGTGCGGGCACCGCCGCACCGTGCGGCCAGGCGGATCGCCGCGGCCGACGACGTCGCCGCGGCGGTTCGCCGACCGGCGCGGTCATGTGCCATGGCAGCCGCCGCGGCGGCGTCGGCGGCCGACAGCAGCGCACCGACGCGCTCGAATTGACGAGCGCAGGAGTCGAGTTCAGCACCGTCATCGGCAGCCAGTGCGAGCGCATGACGCAAGTAGATGTCCACGAGTTCCCCGTCGACACGACCGGCGATCTCACTCAGCCGGTCAGCGACCCCGTGGTCGCCGCAGCGCGCCGCGAAATGCAGGGCCTCGGCCTCGATGGCCGTCTGACCCGATGCGGCCGCGAATCGGGCGGCGTCGCGGGCACGCTGAGCCGCCTCACCGACGAGTCCGTGGGCCGCGGCCAACCAGGCCTTGCTGATGCGCAACTGCGGCTCGTACACCGCCACGTGACGCCCCGATCTCCGGATCGCATCGGTGAGCGCCGACTCGGCCTCCTCGACGCGTCCGAGTCCCGAGTAGGCCTCCACCAGCGCGATGCGGGCGGGAAATCCCCACGAGCTCGCACTCTCGGAGTCGAAGGCGGCCAACGCCTGCTCACACCGCACCGCGGCATCGTCGAGCAGACCTTGTGCAAGATCGACGATGCCGGTGAGCACGCATGACATTCCCCAGGCCAGATACTGTCCCGCAGAGGAGAACTCGCGAAAATCATTCGCCGCGCGACGGGCGTCGTCCATACGCCCGGAGAGGGTCAGCCCCAGGATCTGACCGGTGCCCGCCGGATAGCGCAGCAGGCCGTCTGTGTGTGCGACCACTTCGTCCATCCGGGCCGCGACCTCGGCGACCTCATTGCCGTGACCACTGACCGCCAGGCTCAACCCCCCGCCCAGACAGGCGAATCCCACCGCCCAGGGGTTGGCGGTCGGATCGTCGAGGACGGTTCGCGCGTTGGTGATCGCCTCGTCGATCTCATTCTCGAAGAGTTTGACCGCGGCGGTGATCCCGGCCACCGTGAGGCGACCAGCCGGGGACTTCACCCGCGAATCCAGCAGCGCCAGTGCCTCGTCGGCGCGTTCGGACTCCCCCATCGCCCACAACAGATTGGAGATCCGGGTGACCGCCCACCACACCAGTTCGGCGCCGTCGATGTCGGCGACGTCGAACTCGGCCAGCGTGCGTTCGGACTCCGCGGCGTCACCGGCGTACAACTGTGCGCGGGCCAGCACCGCGGCGGCGGGGAAGCCGGCGCCCGCCGACAGGGCCGCGGTCGCGAACTGTGCACCGAGCGGGACCTTGGCCAACGAGATCGCGTCGTTGGCTGCAGCGGTCAACAGTCCCTTGTCGACCGTCTCGTCGCTGTCGAGCGCGAGCTGGGCGAGTCGGATGCGGTCGGCTGCGGTCGAGAGCGCGCCGTGGCGCATCGCCTTCACCAGCTCACCGCGCAGCCGACGCGAGGCGGTGACACCGAGGCGACGCCGGACGACATCGCCGAACAGCGGATGGGTGTAGCGCACCGCGAGGCGATCACTCTCACGCGAGACGCGGATGAGGCCCCGGGTCTCGGCCTCGTCGACGGCATCCTCACCGGCCAGATCAGCCAGGACGTCGAGATCGAGGGGTTCGCAGAAGGTCAGCAACCGCAGCACCCGTTTGACGTCGCCGTCGAGCTGTTCGATCCGGCCCTCCAGCAGCGAGGCGAGCTCGGAGGTGACCTCCGCGCGTCCGCGCAACTGCCAGACACCACGGACCTGCTTGAGCGTCTCCGATTCCAGCGCCCCGTCCACGAGGTGGTGGAGGTACAGGGCGTTACCGCCCGATGCGCGCCACATCAGATCGGCGGACAGGCCCTCCAGCCGACCACCCAGTGCGCTCTCGATGTACTCCACGCTCTGCTCCCGGGTGAACGGCTGCAGGTCGATGCGGTGCAGATGTCCGTCCTTCCACAGCGAGATCACCGCATCGGGCACCGCCTCACCGTCGCGAACAGTGGCGATGATGTGCGCCGAGCGGTCGATGGCGAGGTGATGGAGGAACGTCGCCGACATCTCGTCGAGCAGGTGGGCATCGTCGACCCCGATCACCAGGTTGCCGTCGGCGAGCAGGGATTCGCGCGCCGCAGCCATGTAACTCACCGGATCGCTGGACGTCCGCGAGCCCACCAGGTGCGCGAACACACCCAGCGGAATGCTGCGAGCAGACTCGGTTCCGGCCACCCAGCGCACGTTGCCGCCCACAGATGAGGTGGCCTGACGGGCCAGGGTGGTCTTCCCGACACCTGCCGAGCCGGTGAGGACCACGCCGCATTCACCGCTCGTCGACGTGAGAGCAGTCGTGATGGTGTCGTATTCGAGGCCGCGCGTAATCATCGGCCACAGGCGTGCCATATCTGGGATTTTACTGGGAATCATCCCGATGGGAACATTGAATTATCAGCCAACGGGAATTGACGCGCACACCGCCGGCACCGATGCGATTGGCTGGTGAATATCACCGACCACTCGTTCCCGACGCCGCTGACCTGTGGATATCGTTCATGTGTCCCATTGATGTGAATCATCGTGCGCAGCAATATGTCCCAACGCGTGAAATCCATTCTTTGACGAATGGTTTACCTATTTGGGAGAACCTGGGAATCGCGTTTGATCGCGGGGGTTGATATTTCGTTCGCACAAATAGTGAAGGACTGAGGTCACAACTCGATCGATGTCCAACGACCGCTGCGAATCCGGAGCACCTGGGTGAGCAGCCGGGCGAGGAGGAATATGAGCAGCCCGCTCCATATCCCGGTCAGCCCCCAGCCGAAGGCAAGCGACATCCAGATGGCGGGCAGGAACCCCACGAGCGCCGATGCGAGGGTGGCAGTGCGCAGGAATGCCGCATCACCGCTGCCGAGTAACACTCCGTCGAGCGCGAATACCACCCCGGCCACCGGGAGCATCACCACCAGAAACCACCACGGCACCGCGATCGCGTCGAGCACCGACGCCGATCCGGTGAACAGCCGCGGCAGTACCGAACGCCCGAGCGCGAACACGAGTGCGAGAACCGCCGAGGCGGCGAACGAGGCGATCGTCACCCGCCAGGCCACCGATTTCGCCACGGCGACCGCGCCCGCCCCCAGTGCCGCGCCCACCAGCGCCTGAGCGGCGATCGCCAGCGCATCGAGCAGCAGCGAGACGAAGTTCCACACCTGCATCACCACCTGGTGGGCGGCCACCGCGGCCACCCCGAAGCGACTCGCGACTGCGGCGGCCGACAGGAAGCAGATCTGGAAGGACAGGCTGCGCACGATCAGATCGCGGCCCATCCGCAGCTGCGACCCGATGAGACTCCACCGGGGCCGGACACGTCCGCGGGCGGCCGCAACCACGCTGATCACGAAGGCCAGACCGGCCACCGACTGTCCGATCACATTGGCCCAGGCGCTGCCTTCGAGTCCGAGCCGGGGCGCGCCGGCGATCCCGTGCACGAGCAACGGGCACAGAACGGCCGACAATCCCAGGCCGGTCACCACGTAGACGATGGGCCGCCGGGTGTCCTGGACGCCGCGCATCCACCCGTTGCCGGCCATCGACAGCAGGATCAGCGGAACGCCGAACACCGCGATGCGAAGCCACGACGTGGCCGCCGAGGCGATGTCGTGATGTCCGGTGAGTACGTCGAAGATGTAGGGCGCAGTCGGCCAGACCACGGCGATGATCACCGCGCCGGCGATCACCGCGAGCCAGGACGCCGACATCCCCTCGTCGATCGCGCCGGTGCGGTCCCCGCGGCCGTACGCGCGCGCCGACCGCGCGGTGGTGCCGTACGACAGGAAGGTGAGCTGGGTGCTGATCACCCCCAATACCAGCGACGCCACGCCCAGTGCGGCGAGTTCGGATGCCCCCAGCCGCCCCACGACAGCCAGATCCCACATCAGATACAGCGGTTCGGCCGCGAGCACGATCAGGGCAGATCCGGCCAGGCGCGCGATTCTGGCCGGCGTGGCCTGCGCTAGCGATGCGGCCGCCGACTGCTCACCCGCCTGGTCGGGCTGGGCCACATCGTCAGTCACGGGCATCGTCAGTCACGGGCGTCGTCAGTCAAGGGCACCGAGCAGCTGTCCGACGACCTCATCGGCCGTTCCGGACACGGTGTATCCCGACGCACGCGGATGTCCGCCACCGCCGAGTCTGTTCGCCAACGGCACGAGATCGACCGTGCTCTTGGATCGCAGGCTGACCGTCCATTCGCCGGGTGTGCCCTCCTTGAACACCACGGCCACCTCCGCGGCATCCACCGTGCGCACCACGTCGATCACGCTCTCGCCTTCTTCCCAGCCCAGATCGGCGAGGTCGGCATGGCGGATCACCGCATAGATGAGTCCGGCGCCGTCGAAGGCATCGGCGACGAGGGTGGCCGAACCCAGCGCATGAGAGACCATCTGCAGCCAGCCGACCGGGTGGGTGTCGATGAGCCGGCGCGTGATCGCCGAACCGTCCACACCGTGGGCCAGCAGCCGGGCGGCGAGATCGAAGGAACGCGGCCGCGCCCACCGGAACGAGCCGGTGTCGGTGACCAGTCCCGCGTAGACACACGTCGCGATATCGACGTCGACGTCCACGTCGAGTTCCTCGACGAGCGCCAGGACGAGTTCTGCGCTGCAGTCGGCGGTCGGGTCGATCACCTGACGAGTTCCGAAGCCCGGGTTGGACGCGTGATGATCGATGACCACGCATTCGTCGGCCTCGGAGGCCATCTGGGCGTGCTCGCCGAGCCGCTCGGGGCTCGCGCAGTCCACGGCGACGACCACCGCATGCCCGCCGTCAGCAGGCGAGTCCGCCAGCATCTCGCTGCCGGGCAACTCGGCGAGGGCGGCCGGGAGTTCCCATTGCGCGGGGTAGACCACCTCGACACGGGTACCGCGCTTGTCCAGCGCCAACGCCAGCGCCAGCGCCGAACCGACGGTGTCGGCGTCGGGGCGGATGTGACAGACGATCGTCACCGAGTCGGCGGCGGCGATGACCTTCGCCGCCGCCGCGAGATCGGCGGGCAGGGTGTCAGTCGACAACCTGGTCGCCGTCCTCCGCCGGACCCTGGTCGGCATCAGCATGCTCGCCGGGCTGGCGGTACGGGTCCGCCTCGCCGGCCGGTCGCGCCTCGCGGGCCCGACGGGCGACCAGTTCGTCCTGGGCGCGGGCCCGGGCGACCAGCTCTTCCATGTGACGCGCGGAGTCAGGCACGGTGTCGAGCTGAAAAGTCAACGTGGGAGTGAAACGGACACCGGTTCCAGCGCCGACCAGCGAGCGCAACGCCCCCTTGGCCTTCTCCAGGCCGGCGGCGGCACCCTCGTAATCGGGTTCGGTGTCCAGCGACGCCCCCATCACCGTGTAGTACAGGGTCGCGTCATGCAGATCCCCGGAGACCCGGCAGTCGGTGATGGTGACGCCGAGTAGTCGCGGATCCTTGATCTCGCCGCCGATGGCGGTCGCGACGATGGCACTGATGCGCTTGGCCAAGCGGTTCGCGCGAGCGGTATCCACCATGGTCGTGTCCTTTCTCCTCGCTTCGAACACTTCGCTGAAAGTATGCGGGCTGCACAGCCGTCCGCCCGCCCCCTCTCGTGGCACGAGAGGGGGCGGGCGGAACACAGGGATCAGTCCCTGGGCTTCTCCTGCAGTTCGAAACTCTCGATCACGTCGTCGACCTTGATGTCGCTGTAGGTGAGCGTGAGACCACATTCGTAGCCTTCGCGGACCTCGGTGACGTCATCCTTCTCGCGACGCAGCGACGAGATGGTGATGTTGTCGGCGACCACCACGTTGTCGCGCAGCAGGCGGGCCTTGGCGTTGCGCCGCATGATGCCCGACTGCACGAGGCAACCGGCGATGTTGCCGACCTTCGACGACCGGAAGATCGCGCGGATCTCGGCGCGGCCGAGCTGCACCTCTTCGTAGACCGGCTTGAGCATGCCCTTGAGCGCGCTCTCGATCTCGTCGATCGCCTGGTAGATCACCGAGTAGTAGCGGATGTCGACGCCCTCGCGGTTGGCGAGCTCAGTGGCCTTGCCCTCCGCGCGGACGTTGAACCCGATGATGATCGCGTCCGAGGCCGACGCCAGGTTGACGTTGGTTTCGGTGACACCACCGACGCCACGGTCGATGACGCGCAGCTGCACCTCGTCGCCGACATCGATGTTCATCAATGCCTCTTCGAGGGCCTCGACCGTACCGGAGTTGTCGCCCTTGAGGATCAGGTTGAGCTGACTGGTCTCCTTGAGTGCGGAGTCCAGATCCTCCAGGCTGATCCGCTTGCGGCTGCGTGCGGCCAGCGCGTTGCGCTTGCGCGCATTGCGGCGGTCGGCAATCTGCCGGGCAATGCGGTCTTCCTCCACCACGAGCAGGTTGTCGCCGGCTCCGGGCACCGAGGTGAAACCGATCACCTGGACCGGTCGCGACGGCAACGCCTCTTCGACGTCCTCGCCGTATTCGTCGACCATGCGACGCACGCGGCCGTAGGCGTCACCGGCGACCACCGAATCACCCACACGCAGCGTTCCGCGCTGGATGAGCACGGTCGCCACCGGGCCACGGCCGCGGTCCAGATGCGCCTCGATGGCGACACCCTGGGCGTCCATGTCCGGATTGGCACGCAGGTCGAGCGCGGCGTCCGCGGTGAGCAGGATCGCCTCGAGGAGCTGCTCGATGTTGGTGCCCTCCCGTGCGGAGATGTCGACGAACATGGTGTCGCCGCCGTACTCCTCGGGGATGAGCCCGTATTCGGTGAGCTGGCCACGGATCTTCTGCGGATCCGCGCCCTCCTTGTCGATCTTGTTGACCGCGACCACGATCGGCACATCTGCGGCCTGTGCGTGGTTCACCGCCTCCACCGTCTGCGGCATGACGCCGTCGTCGGCGGCGACCACGAGCACGGCGATGTCGGTCGCCTTGGCACCACGGGCACGCATGGCGGTGAACGCCTCGTGACCCGGGGTGTCGATGAAGGTGATCAGACGGTGATCGCCGTTGAGGTCGGTGTCGACCTGGTAGGCGCCGATGTGCTGGGTGATGCCACCGGCCTCGCCCTCACGGACGTTGGCCTTACGGATCGTGTCCAGCAGTCGGGTCTTGCCGTGGTCGACGTGACCCATGACGGTGACCACGGGCGGACGCTGCTCGAGATCCTCTTCGCCGCCTTCGTCCTCGCCGTAGGACAGATCGAAGCTGTCGAGCAGCTCACGGTCCTCGTCCTCAGGGCTGACGACCTGGACGGTGTAGTTCATCTCGCCGCCGAGCAGCTCCAGCGTCTCGTCGTTGACCGACTCGGTCGCCGTGACCATCTCGCCGAGGTTGAACAACGCCTGCACCAACGATGCCGGATTCGCGTCGATCTTCTCGGCGAAGTCGCTCAGCGACGCGCCACGGGCGAGGCGGATGACCTCACCGTTGCCGCGTGGCAGCCGGACACCGCCGACCGACGGCGCCTGCATCGAGTCGTATTCCTGGCGCTTCTGACGCTTGGACTTGCGACCCTTGCGAGGGGCACCACCGGGACGTCCGAACGCACCCGCGGCACCGCCGCGACCGCGTCCGCCGCCACCACCGGGACGACCACGGAAGCCGCCACCAGCGGGAGCGCCGCCCGCAGGCGCACCGCCGCCACCGCGGTAGCCACCGCCACCGCCGCCGCCGCGACCTGCACCGCCGCCCTGACCCGGACGACCACGACCGCCGGCACCGCCGGGGCCCGGACGTGCCGCGCGAGCGGGCATCGCACCCGGATTCGGGCGCGGGGGCATGCTGCCGGGGCTGGGGCGAGGACCGCCCTGGCCCGGAGCCGGACGCGGACCGCCCTGACCGGGTGCACCGCGACCGGGCGCGCCACCGGAACGGTTGCCGCCCTGCCCCGGAGCCGGACGTGCGGCCGGACGAGGGGCACTCGAATACGGGTTGTTACCGACGCGCGGCGTACGCGGACCCGGCTTGGGTCCGGGACGTGCCGGACGCGGGGCGACCGGGGCATCCGAGGATGCCGCAGCGGCCGGCCGAGCCGACTGGTCGGGCTGTGCCGTCGGCGCCTGCGCCGCGGGCTTCGCCGGGGCCGGACGAGCCGCCGGACGCGGCCCGGGGGTCGGGCCACCGGTTGACTGCGCGGGCGCCGAGGCACTCGACTGCGCCGGGGCCGAGCCCGCCGACGCGGCGGGCTTCGCCGAGGCTACGGGTGCGGTGTTCTCGCGGGCGCCCGGGACCGGACGCGAGGTCGCGCCGGGCTTGGGTGCCACAGAACCCGGGGTCGCCGAACGAGCCGGACGGTTGCCGCCCGGCTTCGGGGCCGACCCGTTGCCGTTGGAGGATCCGGACTTCTGTGTCGATCCGGACCCAGTTGATCCTGATTGCGGGAATGACTCCCGAAGACGTCGCGCGACCGGTGCTTCGACCGTCGACGACGCTGATTTGACGAATTCGCCTTGCTCACTCAGACGTGCGAGCACTTCTTTGCTCGTGACGCCGAGTTCTTTGGCCAACTCGTGCACGCGGGCCTTGCCTGCCACTGCTCTCCTCACTATGAGGCCGAGCGGGGTGGCCCGCGCGACCTCGGTTTACATCCGATACGTGCTCATCGTGGAGACTTCACGGTGTGCTCATGTCTTCTGCTACCTGTTCCTCGTGGATGTCGGGGTACGGCCGATCATTCGGCTGCCTCCTTCGATCCATTTCTCTCACGTGCGATGCGGTCGAGCTCTCGTCCGATCGCCTGGGTGTCGACGGCCAGGCCTCCGACACGTAACGCCGTTGCGAACGCCCTGCGCCGTACCGCGGAGGACAGACAGTCCTCCGACGGATGCAGCCAGGCACCTCGCCCCGGCATGGTCCGCCGCTGGTCGACCACCACCCGCGGTGCCGTCTGGACACCGGGATCGCGATCCACCACCGCTGCGACCCGGATCAGATCCGGGACCGCAGCACGCCGCCTGCACCCGATACACGTACGGATCGGGACATCGTCGGGCAGCGTGTCATGAACCATCGGCGAGTCTACCGCCCCGCGCAAACCCGGCGCTCGTCGCGTGTCGCGAGCGCTCACCCGGCAGCCGGTGTCGCATCCGGCGACGTGTCCGAATCCGACCGGATATCGATGCGCCAGCCGGTCAGGCGGGCCGCCAGTCGGGCGTTCTGCCCTTCCTTGCCGATCGCCAGTGACAGCTGGTAGTCGGGAACCACCACCCGCGCCGCGCGGGCCTCGGGATCGATCACCGACACCGAGACCACCTTGGACGGGCTCAGCGCGTTGGCGACGAACACCGCCGGATCCGGGTCGTAGTCGATGATGTCAATCTTCTCCCCGGCCAGTTCACTCATCACGTTACGCACTCGCTGGCCCATCGGCCCGATGCATGCGCCTTTGGCGTTGAGTCCCGGGACCGTGGTGTACACGGCGATCTTCGAGCGGTGTCCGGCCTCGCGGGCGACCGCGCGGATCTCCACCGATCCGTCCTCGATCTCGGGGACCTCCAGCGAGAACAGTTTCTTGACGAGGTTCGGGTGGGTCCGCGACAACGTGATCTGCGGGCCGCGGGTGCCGCGCGTGACACCGACGACGTAGCACTTGATGCGGTCGCCGTGTTTGTAGGTTTCACCGGGAACCTGTTCGGCGGCCGGGATGATGCCCTCGGCGCCGTTGGCCTCCGATCCGATGCGCACCACGACCATGCCGCGCGCGTTGGCCCGCGTGTCCTGCTGGACCACACCACCGACGATCTCGCCCTCATGGGTCACGTACTCGCCGAAGCTCTTCTCGTTCTCCGCATCCCGCAGCCGCTGCAGGATCACCTGACGCGCGGTGGTGGCGGCGATGCGCCCGAAGCCCTCGGGCGTGTCGTCCCACTCGGAGACCACGTCGCCGTAGTCGTCGAGCTGCTGGGCCATCACCCGCACCTCACCGGTCTTGCGGTTGACGTCCACACGCGCGCTGGGCTCGTTACCCTCGGTGTGCCGGTAGGCGGTCAACAGCGCCGTCTCGATCGCCGTGATCACCGTCTCGATCGGGATGCCCTTGTCGGCCTCGATCATGCGCAACGCGGTGATGTCGATATTCATTTGTTCTCTTTCCTCTCCTGGCCTCTGATGTCTGACTGCTCGGGGTCGTCTGCAGAAAGCAGTCCCGGACCCCCGGTGGCGTCGACGCCGGCGTCGATGTCGTCGATGCCTGTGTCTGCGGTGTCCGCCTCGCCGAGGGAGTCGACCTCCGGAGGGGAATCTGCCGGCTCGACCGGAGCCACCCCGCTCAGTTCGAGCTCGGCGGCCGATGGCGGACGGAAGTCCACACCGGCCACAGCGCGGTCGACGTCGGCGAGCGGGAGCAGTCTGATCGACGGTCCGGTCCGCTCACGCACCACGAGTTCGACCGCGGCCTCATCGGCCTGCAAGCGCCCGATCCGGGCGGTGAGCGCACCGCCGTCGGTGCGGCGGATGGTGACCGGACGCCCCTGGGCGCGGCGCCAGTGTCGTGGGGCGGTGAGCGGGCGGTCGACGCCGGGGGAGGTGACCTCCAGCGTGAAGGGGGTCTGCCCCCAGCGGGGGTCGTCGTCGATGGCGGCCGAGATCGTCCGCGACAGTTCCGCGAGATCGTCGAGACCGCTGCCGCCGTCACGGTCGACGGTCAGTACGACGCGCGACTTCGGACCGGCCCACGACACGTCGACGTCCTCGAGGTCGAATCCGTGCTCGGCGACGATGCCGCCGACGGCATCGGCGATCTCCGCACTGGTGACGGGCATGAGTGACTCCCCTTGTTCAGTTGTCGTGTTCAGTTCGTCTTCCCTCGTGTATCGGCTGCCCGGTCGCAAGCCGTCAAGGCTCACGAGCCAGGGCGCCGGCTCGGCTGGTGTGCGTTCGATCGATGCATGCGCAGCCGGTGAACGACGTACAGCTTAACCCGAGCGGACACCGGATTCGGACACTCTCGCCCCGGATCCCCGGCCGGACGCCGACCTACTGGCAGGATGGTCAGCTGTGCCCAGCGTCCAGATCGATCCGAGCGCGCAGGTGAGCGCACCGGTTCCGCCCTCTCCTGTTCGAGGCTCCCGCGTCCCCCGGTCACCGGCCCTTCGGTCACCGGATGCGAATACTGCGCTCGACCGGCGCAGCGTGCTGCGCGGCACCGCCTACGGCGCGGCCCTCTTCGCTGCGGGGGGTGTGATCCCGGCACTCACCGCCTGCGGTGCCGCGGGCAAGTCGGCCGAGCAGAAGACCGCCGAAGAGCTGGTTCCCTTCGCGCAGTCCGCACTCGCCGACGCCGATGACGCGCAGTCACTCATCGCGACCAACCCTGACCGCACGGCCGCCCTGACCGTCATCGCCGACGAGCGCCGCATCCACGCCCGCCTGCTCGAGGAGGAGATCGCACGGCTGCACCCCGACGACTATTCGGCGTCACCGTCGCCGAGCGCCCCGACCGGCTCACCGGCCCAGCCTGACATCGACTCGTTCCGGACACGCCTGTCGACACAAGCGCGCACGACCGCAGACCTCGCGGTCACCCAGAACGGCTACGTCGCCGGCCTGCTCGGATCGATCAGCGTGGCCTTGGACTGCGCGGCGAAGGTGCAGCTGCCATGAACCAATCCACCTCTCGCGCACTGGCTGTCGCACTGAACGCGGAGTACGCGGCGGTCTTCACCTACGGGATCGTCGCCGCCTATGCGGCCGATTCGCGGCGCACCGACATCGCCGCGGCCACCGCCGCACACCGCGCCCTGCGGGATGCACTGATACGCCGCCTCACCGACGCGGGACAGGCCGTCCCCGAGGCCGCCGCCGGCTACACACTGCCGGTCGCGGTGACCGACTCGATCACCGGCTACCGCGCAGCACTGGCCGCCGAGGAGCAGTGCTGCGTGGCCTATCGCTCACTCATCGAACAGGCCGCCGAGTCCGACGACCGCCGGATCGGAATCGACGGTCTGCGCGACTGCGCGATCCGCGCCGCCAATTGGCGTCTGGTGCTGCGGATCTCACCGGCGACCACCGCGCTGCCCGGCACACCCGGCGAGTGACCGCAGCGCGAGGGCCGCGAGACCTCAGCGCGCGCTGAGTATCGCGACCGCTTCGGCCACCGGGACCTCCTCGGCGGTGCCGGCGAACCGGTCACGGATCTCCACGGTGCCGCCGGCGAATCCACGGCCCACCACCACCACAGCGGGCATGCCCAGGAGTTCGGCGTCCTTGAATTTCACGCCCGGTGAGGCCTTGCGGTCATCGATCAGCACCGACAGGCCGGCGGCGTCGAGATCGGCGGCGAGCTTCTCGGCGCCCTCCACGACGGCGGCATCCTTGCCGGCGATCACGAGGTGGACGTCGTAGGGGGTCACCGACTTCGGCCAGCGCAGTCCCTTGTCGTCGTGGCACTGCTCGGCGATCACGGCGACCAGTCGCGAGACGCCCACACCGTAGGAGCCCTGGATCAAGCGCACCGGCTTGCCGGTTTCACCGAGCACGTCGACCTCGAAGGCGTCGGTGTACTTGGTGCCGAGCTGGAAGATGTGACCGATCTCGATTCCCTTGGCCGACAGCAGCGTTCCGGTGCCGTCGGGGGTGAGGTCACCATCGCGGACCTCGGCCGCCTCGATCGTGCCGTCCGGCTCGAAATCCCGGCCGGCGACCAGATCGACCACATGCTTGCCCTGCTCGTCGGCGCCGGTGATCCAGCGCGTACCCGAGACCACGCGAGGGTCCACCAGGTAGGTGCCACCGGCATTCTTGACACCTGCGGGACCGATGTAACCACGCACGAGTTCGGGCGTCTTGGCGAAATCTGCGTCGTCGAGCAGCGCGACCTCCGCCGGTTCCAGCGATGCCTCGAGCCGCTTCATGTCGACATCGCGGTCACCGGGGATGCCGATGCCCATGATCTGCCAATCCTTGCCCGGGGCACGGACTTTCACCAGAATGTTCTTGAGTGTGTCGGCCGAGGTGACCGTACGGTCGAGCGTCGCGTTGGCCCAGTCGACCAGTGTGGCGATGGTCGGCGTGGAGCCGGTTTCGTAGACCTGTGCCGCCGGCTGTCCCTCGATCGCGATCGCGTCGGGGACCGGGGTGATCACCGCTTCGACATTGGCGGCGTATCCGGTCTCGATGCTGCGGACGTAGGTGTCCTCCCCCACCTCGCTGTCGGCGAGGAACTCCTCGGAGGCGCTGCCGCCCATCGCGCCGGAGGTCGCCTTGACGATCACGTACTTCACGCCGAGCCGATCGAAGATCGCCTGGTAGGCACCGCGGTGTGCCTGATACGACGCGGCCGCACCGTCCTGGTCGAGGTCGAAGGAGTACGAGTCCTTCATCACGAATTCGCGACCGCGCAGGATCCCGGCACGGGGGCGCTCCTCGTCGCGGTACTTGGTCTGGATCTGGTAGAGCGTGACGGGCAGATCCTTGTAGGAGGAGTACTCGCCCCGCACCAACAGCGCGAAGAGTTCCTCGTGGGTGGGGCCCAGGAGCATGTCATTGCCCTTGCGGTCCTGCAGACGGAACAGCGCGTCGCCGTACTCGTTCCATCGACCGGTCACCTCGTAGGGGTCGCGCGGCAGCAGTGCGGGCAACGAGATCTCTTGTCCGCCTATGGCGTTCATCTCCTCACGCACAATGTTCTCCACCGCGCGCAGCACCCGCAGGCCCAGCGGCAGCCAGCTGTACACGCCGGGTGCGACCCGGCGGACGTAGCCGGCGCGCACCAGCAGCTTGTGGCTGGGCACCTCGGCGTCGGCGGGGTCCTCGCGCAGAGTCCGCAGGAACAGGGTCGACATGCGTGTGATCACGACAGATGAGCTTAATCACCCGCACATCCGCCGGTGGTGGTCCCCCGGTGCGCTGAGCCGTTCCGCGGCTACGCTGTCACGCGTGCGCGTTCTCCTCCCCCCGTCCGAGACGAAATCCGATGGCGGCCGAGGCGCCCCGATCCGGCTCGAAGACCTGTGGCTGCCCGAACTCACCCCGATCCGTAAACAGCTCCTCGACGCGCTGGTGGATCTGTCGTCAGACCTCGACGCCAGCAGCGCCGCGTTGGGCCTGGGGCCCACACAGCTCGCCGAGATCGAGCGCAACGCCGACCTGTGGGACGCGCCGACGACACCGGCGATCACGCGATACACCGGCGTCCTCTACGACGCGCTGGACTACTCCTCGCTGACCCGTGCCGGCAAGGCCAAGGCCACCGATCGGCTCGCGATCGGGTCGGCACTGTTCGGCATCGTGCGTGCGGGCGACATGATCCCGTCGTACCGATTGTCGGGCGGCTCGAAGCTGCCGGGCCTACCGACGCTCACCTCGCTGTGGAAGCGCGACCTCAGCGCCGCACTGGCCGGTGTCGACGATTTCGTGGTCGATCTGCGCTCGGGCATCTACCAGCAGCTCGGCCCGGTACCCGGTGCGGTCACCGCGACCGTGCTCACGGAGAAACCCGACGGCTCGCGTTCGGTGGTCAGTCACTTCAACAAGCATCACAAGGGTCTGGCCGCCCGGTCACTGGTGACCACCCGTCGCACGGTGGCCGACATCAACACACTGGCGGCCGTGGTCTCCGACGGCGGTCAACGCGTCGAGATCGCCTCGCCGGTCGAGCTGGTGATCCTCACCGACTGACCGCGTCGCCGTGTCGCGTCGCCGACCAGTTGATCCCGGGCGGCTTGACTCAGTCGACCTCGCCGGCGTTCGCGGCCTCCTGGGCGGCCTGCCCCTCGGCGACGTCGGCGGGGGTGAAACGCATGAACAGCACCACCACCCCGGCGATGATCGCGATGATCGCGCAGCACAGGAATGCCAGCCCGTAGCCGTCGGCGAGGGCCGAGATCTGGTCGGAGTTCATCTCGTCGACCGGGCCGGTCGTGCCACCTCGCGCGAGCGTGCGGGAGGTGACCACCGCACCCACGATCACCAGTCCCACCGCACCCCCGAGTTCCTGGGCGACCTGTGCGAGCGCGGTGAGCGGGCCGATCTCGCGCGGTGACACCCCGGCAACAGCCGAGAGGGTCAGCGGGATCACCGCGAAGCCCACACCGAAGCCGATGACCACCACGGTGATGCCGATCGCCGGGAAATACGATGCGCGGCTCTCGGGCACCGTCGAGGCGTAGAGACATCCGGCGAACAGGATCAGGCCGCCCACGATCACCAGCCACCGCGGCGCGACCATCAGGGCGAGTTTCGAGGCGATGGCCGCGGCGACGCCGAGCCCAAAGGCGAACGGGACCACCGACAGACCGCTCTGCAACGGGCTGTACCCGGCGATGCCCTGCAGGTACTGGGCGATGTAGACCGCCATACACATCATGATCGCCGAGGAGAACAGGATCGCCACGAGTGCCGCCACCCGACTGACATTGCGGAACAGCGAGAACGGCAGGATCGGGTTCTTGGCTCCGCGCTCGACCACCACGAAGGCCACGAAGGCGATCAGAGCGAGCACGAACGATGCGATGACCACCGGATCGCCCCAGCCTCGGCTGGGGCCCTCGTTGATGGCCAGGACCAGCAGCACACTGCCCAGGGTCGCGCTGACGGCCCCGGCGACGTCCAGCGACATCCGCTCGCCCTGCGACTCGCGGAGACATTTCAGCCCGCCGACAGCGACGAACACCCCGATGGGCACGTTGATGAGGAACACCAGCCGCCACGAGAACTCGGTGAGCACGCCGCCGGCGATCAGACCGGCCACCGATCCGATGCCGGTCATCGCCGCGTAGATGGCGAACGCCTGCGACCGGGGTTTACCCGGTGCGTACGTGGTGGCGACCAGCGCCATCGCGGTCGGCGCGGCGATGGCCGCGGCCACCCCCTGCAGGGCACGGCCGGCGATGAGACTGTAGGGATCCCAGGCCAGTCCGCACAGCAGCGAGGTCACGGTGAACATCGACACACCGAGCACGAACATGCGCCGGCGTCCGAAGGTGTCGCCCAGCCGTCCGCCGAGGAGCATCAGACCACCGAAGGCGAGCACGTAGGCGGTGATGATCCAGTTGCCGCCCGATTCGTTGAGGTGCAGCGAGTCGCGAATCCGGGGCAACGCGAGCGCGGCGACGGTGCCGTCGAGAACCAGCAGCAGCTGCATCCCGCCGAGCACGAAGATCGGGAGCCCGAAGACCTTGGTCTCGGTACCCGTCGGCATCTGCTGACCGCCGCGGTTCGCATCGGACATTCCCGACGCCTCGCGGGGCGACGAAGCCGACTGTCGTGATGTCGCCATGGACTTCGACGCTACCGTGCCGCCGGGTCCGTCTCCATGCCCGGCTCCGATGCTGACCGGTCCCCGACGCCGTCGCTGCGCTCCCCGCCGGTGGTGCCGGAGGCGGCGTCGAATGCGGCGACGTCACCGACTACCACGATCGCCGGTGGGCGCAGATCCTCTGTCCGGGCCACCTCGGCGGCGGTGTGCAGCGTTGCCCGCAGGGTGCGCTGGCGCGAGGTGGAGGCGTTCTCGATCATCGCGACGGGGGTGGCTGAATCACGGCCGCCGGCGATGAGTGCGTCGGCGAACTGCGCCAGCCGTTCCACCCCCATCATGATCACGACCGTGCCGCGCAAGGCACCCAGAGCATTCCAGTCGACGAGTGAATCCGGATGATCCGGCGCCACGTGTCCGGAGACGACGACCACCTCGTGGGTGACCGCGCGATGGGTGACGGGGATGCCGGCGGCGGCCGGCCCGGCGATCGCACTGGTGATACCGGGCACCACGGTCACCGGCACGCCCGCCTCGACACAGGCGATCAGCTCCTCGAAGCCGCGGCCGTAGACGAAGGGGTCACCGCCCTTGAGACGCACCACGAACTTGCCGGCGCGGGCGCGCTCGACAAGGACGTCGTTGATGGCCTCCTGCCGCATGGCCCGTCCGTAGGGCACCTTGGCCGCGTCGATGATCTCGACGGTCGGCCCCAGCTCGTCGAGCAGCGACGCCGGCCCGAGCCGGTCGGCGACCACCACATCGGCCTCGGCGAGCAGCCGACGCCCGCGCACGGTGATCAGCTCCGGGTCACCGGGCCCTCCCCCGACCAGCGCGACACCGGCCGCATGATGTCCCTCGGGTGCCGCGGCCAGGGTGCCGTCGCCGAGTCCGGCGGCGATCGCCCGGCGCAGCGCAGCCGAGCGCCGATGATCCCCGGAGGCCAGCACACCGACGTTGAACCCGTCACGACGCACCGATGCGGGTGTCACCGCGGTGCCACGGCGCGCCTCGTCGGCACGCACACAGAAGATGTGGGCGGCCTCCGCGTCGGCGACCACCTGCGCGTTGACCTCCGGGTCGTCGGTGGCCGCCATCGCATACCAGGCACCATCGAGGTCACCGGTGCGGTACGCCCGGTTGACCACCCGCACTCCGGCATGGGATTCGACGGCGGGGGTGGGCTGGATCGCGACCACCGTCACGTTCGCCCCAGCCGCGACCAACGTGCCGAGGCGACGCTGGGCGACCGATCCGCCGCCCACGATCACCACATCGCGATCGCGCAGGTCCAAGCCGACCAGATAGTGGTCGTATGCGGGTTCGGGAACGAGCGGGCGGGCAGGGTCCGCAGGTGCATCGGGCATGCACAGACCGTACCCATCACCGGCGGCGTCGGCGCCCCAGCGGTTAGGGCAGACAGGGGTTAGGGCAGACAGCGGTGTCGGCGGATCTGCGACCAGACGTCGGCGACGGTCATCCCGTTACGGTGCGCGCTGTCGACGATGAGGGCCGCAAGCAGCTGTGACGAGCGGAACTCCGCGCCCGACGGGTCGCCGGCCGATCGGCGCGCCTCGTTCCACCAGCTCACATTGCCGCAGGCGGCCGCCTCGGCCATCGTGATCGCGGCGTCGAAGTCGTCATGCGCGCCGGCAGCGTCCGGCACGCCGCCCACCTCGGTGTTCGCGCCGATAGATCGGTGCGTCCCGAGATCGTCGGCCCACAGGTCAGGGGATCCGGTCACGGCCGTCACCGCGCTGCCCTCGCCTCGCGCGCGAGCATGCGGGCGCGGGTGCGCTCGAAGTGTTCGACCTTGCCCTCGAGGTGGGCGAGGAACTCCGCGAGCTTCTCGCGGTACATCTCGCCCTCCGGGCCGAAGTCCTCGCGCTCGAACACCCGCCACTTGCGCAGCACCGGGTTGATCACCTCGGTCAGATGCTGCGGCAGGTCGTACACCCCGGCCTTGGCGATGAGCAGAGCGTTACGCCGGAACCCCGGCATCTCCGAACCCGGCATCCGGAAATTGGAGACCACGCCGTAGATGGCGCGCATCGCCTCGTCGGGAACCACGTCGAGCGCACCGGCGACGATGTTGCGATAGAAGAGCATGTGCAGGTTCTCGTCGGCGGCCACCCGCGCCAGCATCCGGTCGGCGATCGGGTCCCCGCACTCCTTGCCTGTGTTGCGGTGCGACACCCGCGTGGCCAGCTCCTGGAAGCTCACATAGGCCACCGCATAGAGCATGTCGATGGAGTGGTCGCGCTGCCCGTCGTCGTCGGGAATCGGGTTGAACCCGGTGGTCATATGCGCCATCCGGACGGTCTCGAGCTCCACCGGATCGACCCCGCGGGTCACCACCAGATAGTCACGCATCACCGTCGAGTGGCGCATCTCCTCGGCCGTCCACCGCCCCACCCAGAAACCCCACGCGTCGTCGAGCGAGAAGTTCTCGGCGATCACGCGGTGATAGGACGGCAGGTTGTCCTCGGTGAGCAGGTTGGTGATCATCGCAGCCTTGGCCGCGTCGGTGAGTTTCGACTGCCACGGATCCCAGTCGATGCCGCCGAGTGCGGCGAAGTTGCGGCCGTCATCCCACGGGACGTAGTCGTGCGGATGCCAATCCTTGGTCATCGTCATGTGGCGGTCGACTTCCGACTCGCACAGCGGCAGCAGTTCTCGCAGTAGGTCAGCACCGCTCATCTGGTGTTCGAGAAGTGTCATCGAGTACGCCCTCCATACCGTCGATCCCCTGCAGTGGTCGATCCCTGCACACGTTCGACCACAACCCTTCTCGTCGCGCTCGTGGCAGGCGTGGGTCCAAGGTCCTGACTCTCTGGTGTCGGGCGTACCCGGCGTTATCGTGAGTACATGAACGGTCGCCGTCCCCAAGGTCCCACTTCGAACGCTCGCCCGACCGCGCCGGGCGGCCAGCGGACCATCTCCACATTCCTGGTCGACGACCACGAGCTGGTGCGGCGTGGATTGCGTGACCTACTCGGCACCGCCGACGACATCTCGGTGGTGGGCGAAGCGGCCACCGTCGCCGAGGCGATGGTGGGGATCGCAGCCACCCGACCCGATGTGGCCGTTCTCGACGTACGTCTGCCCGACGGCTCCGGCGTGGAGCTGTGCCGGGAGATCCGCAACCGGCTACCCGGCGTGCACTGCCTGATGCTCACCTCCTACGCCGACGACGAGGCGTTGATGGCCGCGGTGATGGCCGGAGCCTCGGGTTTCGTTCTCAAGCAGATCCTCGGCCACAACCTGGTGACCGCGGTGCGCACCGTCGGTCGGGGCGGATCGCTGCTCGACCCGCGCAGCACCTCGGCGCTGATGGAACGGTTGCGCGAACGCACCGAGCATGTCGACCCGCTCGCCGAGCTGACCCGCCAGGAGCGCGAGGTGTTCGCTCTCATCGGCGAGGGCCTGACCAACCGGGAGATCGGCGCGCGGATGTTCCTCGCGGAGAAGACGGTCAAGAACTACGTCTCGCGCATCCTCGCCAAGCTGGATCTGCAGCGGCGGACCCAGGTCGCGGTGATGGCCACCAAACTCAACGACTCCCACCACGTCTGAGGCTGCACCGGCCGCCGTACACGACTGAGACGCCGGACTCTGGCGCGCGGAGACTCGATCACTCGGAGGCGACTGGCACTCGGAGGCGACTCCCGTTGCCCGAGAACGGAACTGGTCGCTCAGGTGTAGAGCGGAACCTCCCACAGCAGCACCGTGCCCGACAGTGAGCTGGACACCGTGAATGTGCCATCGCACTCCTCAGCCCGCTGAGAAAGATTCCCGAGTCCGGAATACTGTGCGTCCGAAGGGATCCCGACGCCGTCGTCAGCGATCTCGAGACTCAGCACATCGTCGGCGGCGACCGTCACCTCGATATACCGCGCGTGCGCATGCCGCAGCGCATTGCTGAGCCCCTCGCGCAGCACCGCGTCGATATGCGGGCCCAGCGCGGCGGGCACCAGCGTGTCAACCGGGCCGCGGAAGCGGACGGTCGGTGCGTTCTGCGCACGTGCGGCGAGTTCGGTGACGGTGTCGAGTACCCGCCTGCGCAGCGTGGTCGAGGTGTTCTGCGCATTCTTGGCACCCGAGTTCAGATCGAAGATGGCGGTGCGGATCTCCTCGATCGTCCGGTCGAGATCACCGACCACCTGCTCGATCGACGTGGCGACCGGCGCATCCTCGGGCAGTGCCGCCAGCGTCGTCTGCAGCGACATGCCGGTGGCGAACAATCGCTGGATCACATGGTCGTGCAGGTCGCGGGCGATGCGATGACGGTCAGACAGCAGTTCCATGTCGCGGGCCAGCGACTGCTGGTCGGCGTAGACCACGGCCAGCGACGTCACCTCTGCGACCGCGGCCATCCCGGCATTCTCCTCGGGGCGCCAGTGCGGTTTGTCGACATGGGTGCTCACCAGCAGACCGAACGGGCCCGACGCACGCGTCAGCTGCAGGACGGTCAACCAGCGCACCTGCGGGTCGGCCCCGAAGTACTCGATGGAATCCGCGGGCAGTACCGCGATCGGCTCGTCCCCCACCACATCCGACGGGATCCGGATCACCTCGTCGACCGGGGAGCCGGCGTGCCCGATGACCGTGCCGCGCTCGTCGTCGACGGTGAGGATCACCACGTCCTGGGCGCCGGTCAGTGCCGAGACGTCGGAACAGATGTGGGTGAGCGTGTCGGCCAGTGCGATCCCGGCCAGCGGTTCGGAGCCCCGCTTGGCGACCAGTTGCATCCAGCGATGGCGGGTCTGTGCCGCGCGGAACAGACGCGCATTGTCCACCGCGATCGCCGCGGCGGCCGACATCACCAGGATCACTGATTCGTCACGTTCGGTGAATCGGGCTCCCGCCCGCTTCTCGGTGAGGTAGATGCTGCCGAAGACGTCGCCGCGGATGAGAATCGGCGCACCCAGGAAGGTCGACATGGGCGGATGGTTGGGCGGGAAACCGACCGAGGCGGGGTGTTCGCCGATCCGGTCGATGCGCTGGACCTGCGGATGTGTGAGGACTTCGCCGAGGATGCCGCGGCCCACCGGAAGCCGTCCCATCCGCTCGCGTTGCGCCGGGGTCAGACCGGTGTAGACGAAGGCACTGAGGTCGTTGTCGGGGCCACGCACGCCCAGCGCCCCGTATGTCGCGTCGAGGACCCGTGCGGCCACATCGACGATCTTCTGCAGGGTGATCTCCAGGTCGAGACCCGAGCCCACCTCGAGAACCGCCTGGAGCAGATCGCGCAGGTCGTCGGGATCGTCGATGCTCTCCACCGCCGGGCCGATGAGCCTGCGCAGTTCGCTGTCACCCGTCGATTTGCCGATCATCTCCACGCTCTCCGGTCACCGTCTGGTCATGGTGTCGCCGACGGGTCGTCGGTCGATCTCGGCCGCGTCCGCCCATCGCGCCGCAGCGGCGACCAGTCGGCGCACGGCCCGCGGTGTCGACGCGGGATGCAGATGCAGGTAGGAGGCGTGCACGCTCCCGATCACCACGCCGTCGTCCACTGTCGACCGTGCGCCGGTGACGGGGTCGACACGCCGCCACGTCCACGCGGGCGCGATGTCGCCGCGGGGTTGTGCACACGTCCCAGTGTCACCGCCACCCGCCGCCACCACCACGCTGCGGTGGAACTCGTGACCGACGACCCTGTCGCCGATGTCGTGGAACGGCGAGCCGGTCGAGGCCACCGCGTCGCGGTATCCCAGCGTCAGGCGTGGGCTGAACCGTCCGTCCACCGGCAACACACCGGTCATTTGATGACCGTCGAGTTCGCGTGCGAGATAGAGCAGACCAGCACATTCGCCGACGATCGGGGCCCCGGCCGCGGCCAGCGCGACCACGTCACGACGCAGCGCCGTGTTCGCCGACAGCTCTGCGGCATGCTCTTCGGGGAATCCACCGCCGATGATCATCGCCGAGGTGTGCTCGGGCAGTCGATCCGACAACGGGTCGAAGGTCACCACCTGTGCACCGGCAGCGGCAAGCAACTCGGGGTGTTCGGCGTAGCCGAAGGTGAAGGCTCGCCCGCCGGCCACGGCGACCAGCGGTCGGCCCGGCGCCGGCTCGCCCACCTCGTCCGCGGGGGTCCACGGGGCGACACCCGCCGCCGGTTCGGTGGCAGCGGCGACCCGCACCAGCGCGTCGAGGTCGACTCCGGCGGCCACCGAACGGCTCATCGCCTCCACCGCCGCGCGGGCCGGTCCGCCGCTCTCGGCCGCCGGCACCAGACCCAGATGTCGTGCGGGGACGCTCAACTGGTCGTCCCGGCGTATCGCACCGAACACCGGGAGCCCCACCCGCTCGCACGCCTGGCGCAGCACCTGCTCGTGGCGCGGCGAGCCGACCCGGTTGAGGATCACCCCGCAGATCCGCACTCGCGGGTCGTAGGTGCAGAAGCCGTGCAGCATTGCCGCCACCGACTGTCCCTGGCCGGTGCCGTCGACCACCATCACCACCGGCGCACCGAGAGCCACGGCGACCTCGGCGGTGGAACCGGCCGCGATCGGATCGGCTGCGGCGGCCGGCTCTTCGACGATGCGCCCGTCGAAGAGTCCCATCACTCCCTCGATCACCGCGATGTCGGCTCCGTGCGAGCCGTGCGCGTACAGCGGGCCGATCCGGTGGGCGCCGACGAGAACCGGGTCGAGGTTGCGTCCCACGCGTCCGGCGGCCAGTGCGTGATACCCGGGGTCGATGTAGTCGGGTCCCACCTTGAACGGCGCGACGCGGCGCCCGGCGGCGCGCAACGCACCCATGAGCCCGGTGGCGATCGTCGTCTTGCCGCTGCCCGAGGAGGCCGCGGCGATCACGACAGCAGGTACCGCACTCACCACTCGATGCCCTTCTGGCCCTTGCGTCCGGCGTCCATCGGATGCGCGACCTTGACCATCTCGGTGACCAGGTCGGCGGCCGAGATCAGTGCGTCGGGTGCGTTGCGGCCGGTGATCACCACGTGCTGGCGTCCGGGTCGACCGCCCAGCACCTCCACCACCTCGTCGACGTCGATCCATCCCCACGCGAGCGGGTAGGTGAACTCGTCGAGCACATAGAAATCGTGGCGCTGCGCGGCCAGTCGGTCGGCGATCTCACGCCAGCCCGCCCGCGCCTGCTCGGCATGGTCACTGATGTCGGTCTCGTGACGGATCCACGACCAGCCCTGTCCCATCTTGTGCCATTCCACCGGGCCGCCGACTCCGGTGGAATGATGCAGCTCACCAAGCGCAGTGAGCGCATCCTCTTCTCCCACACGCCATTTCGCACTCTTGACGAATTGGAACACGCCGATGTCGAGTCCGGCGTTCCAGGCACGCAGCGCCATCCCGAACGCCGCAGTCGACTTCCCCTTGCCCGCACCGGTGTGTACGGCGAGCACCGGCTGGTTGCGGCGCTGGCGAGTGGTCAGGCCGTCGTCGGGGATCACCGTCGGGGTTCCGCGTGGCACGGGTGGGGCTCCTCTTCCTGTTCTCGCTCCTGCTGTGGTGACTGCGACGCCGGGCGCGCGGAGGTCACCTGCGGGATCACCTGCCGCAAGAGCGGACCACCGCAGAACCGCCGCCGGTCATCCTCGGCCGCTGTGTCAGGCCGCCGCGCGATACGCCGGCGCCGCGGGCCTCATCTGCCCGAGGCTACCGGGTAGGAACTCCTCGAGCGCGATCCGGCGGGCGCCGAGTCGACCGGCGAGGTCGGCGGCCAGACCGAGGCGGATCGGGCCGCTCTCACAGTCGATGACCACGCTGTCGTCGATGCGGCGACGCAGCTGCTCGGCGACCGCCCTCGCCCTCGGCAGTGCGTCGCGACCCGCGGTGGCGCGTCCGTCGGTGAGGACCACCAGCAGTGGTCGGCGATGCTGATCGTGGCGCTGACTGCGGGCGATCACCTCCCAGCCGCGGGTGAGGCCCTCCGCAAGCGGGGTGCGTCCGCCGGTGCATCTGCCCTCGAGGCCGCGTCGGGCCACCTGGACCGAGCGGGTCGGCGGTACCGCGATCTGCGCGTCGACTCCGGCCATCGTGATCACCGCAACCTGGTCGCGCCGCTGATAAGAGTCACGCAGCAGCGCCACACAGGCCTGCGAAACGGCGTCGAGGCGGCGGCGAGCGGCCATCGACCCGGACAGATCCACCACGAACACCACGAGATTCGCCTCACCCGCGTGACGCTGGGCGGGCACCACATCGGCGGCGGAGATGCGCACCGGCAGTTCGCCGACGCCGTGGCGTTCGGCAGCCGTGCGCGCGGTGGCGATCATGTGCAGTCCGTGCCCACGCGTGTCCGCCCGCACCACCCGACCGCTTCGCGACCGTGTCCGCGAGCGACGACCCGGGGCACCGGAGTCGCCAATTCCTTTGGCACGCAACGTGGTACGCGGCCGCGAGGTGGGCTCTGACATGGCCATCGATCCCTGTGGGGCACGCCCGGTTCCGGTGGGACAGTCCTGCGGCGCGCCAACCCCACCGCCCGGCGGGTCGTCATCCGGCCCACCTGGTCCGCCATCATCTGGTCCACGATCGTCGGGTCCGCGACCTCCGGATCCGGATGCGTCGCGGCCGGACTCACCATCCTGCTCCGCGCCGTCACGATCGTCGGCGGGCGGCGGCGCGCTCGGCGGATCCGCCTGCCGGGCCGCTGATTCCATCGCGTCATCGAGCTGCTGCTCACTGATCCCGGTGTCGTCGAAAGCGTCGCGACGGCGACGGTGTGCCAGCGCCAGCTCCACGGCCACGCGCACATCGGATTCCTCGACCGCCTCGGCGCCACGCCAGGCGGCATGGGCGCGTGCGGTGCGGGCCACCACGATGTCGCCGCGCAACCCGTCGACATCGAGTGCCGCGCACACCGCCGCGATCCGTCGCATCTGCACATGCGGCAGCGCCACCTGCCCGACCATCGCGCGGGCATCGGAAATCTGTTGGGCCAGTTGCGTTTCAGCGTCGGCGAAGGCTGCGGCGAATGCGTCGGGATCGGCGTCGAAGGCCAGCCGGCGGCTGACCACCTCCACGCGAGCGTCCACATCGGCCGGCGCGGCGACATCGACGAACAGACCGAACCTGTCGAGCAGCTGCGGACGCAACTCGCCTTCCTCGGGATTCATCGTCCCGACCATCACAAAGCGAGCGGAGTAGCCGTGCGAGACGCCGTCGCGTTCGACCACCACACGTCCGGTCGCAGCGGCGTCGAGCAGCACATCCACCAGATGATCGGCGAGCAGATTGACCTCGTCGATGTAGAGCATGCCACCGTCGGCATCGGCGAGGACACCGGGGGTGAACACCTGGCGGCCGTCGTGCAGCATCCGCTCGATGTCGATCGAGCCGATCACCCTGTCTTCTGTTGCGCCGATAGGCAGTTCGACCACGCGGGCGCGACCGGAGGTGTCGATACGCGAGAGCACCCCGGCAAGCGCCCGCACAGCGGTTGTCTTCGCGGTCCCCTTCTGACCGGCCACCAGCACGCCACCGATCTCCGGTGTGATCGCGCTGAGAATGAGCGCCAGCTTGAGGCGATCGGCCCCGACCACAGCGCTGAACGGGAACAGCGTCGGCGACCTCCGACTCGCATCGAGGTCAGGGGTGGCGCCCGTGTCGGTCTGCGCAGAACTCACGAAGCAGCCGACTCCGCACCGCCGCGGATCATGGGGACGTGCGGGATGCCGTCGAGTAGGTATTCGGGTCCCTCCGGGCGGAAGCCGTGTTTGGCATACATGTCCACCAGATACGACTGCGCGTGGATCCGGCAGATGCGCGGACCCACCTCGGCCAGCGCTGTGCGCAGCAATCGGGTGGTGTGCCCCTGACCGCGGTGCGCGCGTTCGGTGCACAACCGCCCGATGCGGAAGATGTCACCCTCGACCTCGTCGTATTCCTCGAGCAGCCGCAGGGTGCAGATCACCTGACCGTCCTCTTCCAACCACAGGTGACGCGTGGTCGGCGCCAGATCGCGGCCGTCGAGTTCCTCATAGGGACAGGACTGTTCGACAACGAACACGTCCTGCCTCAGCTTGAGGATGTCGTAGAGGGTGATGGTGTCGAGATCCAACGCCCAGCTTCGGTGGAGTATTGCCGTCGCCGTCATGGGCAACTGCCTATCACACAGCCGGATCGGATGCCACGCCGAGCGAACCCGACGGCGTGTGCTGATCGTCGAGTTCGAGCACCTTCGACGTCCAGTTCCACACCTGCGAGAACAGGTCGGGGTTGGAGTCCAGTGACTGCCCGAACGAGGGGATCATCTCGGTGAGCTTGCCCTTCCAGCCGTTGAAGTGACGCGGGAAGCAGCGCTCGAGCACGGTGAGCATCGCGGGCACGGCGGTCGAGGCACCGGGCGAGGCGCCCAGGAGTCCGCCGATGGTGCCGTCGGCAGCGGTGACGATCTCGGTGCCGAACTGCAGCGTGCCGGTCTTGCCCTGCTTCTTGATCACCTGCACACGCTGGCCGGCGATGATGAGCTCCCAGTCCGAACCCTCGGCGCGCGGGTAGAACTCGCGCAGCGCGTTGACCTTGTCGGCACGCGACTCGCTCAGCGCACCGATCAGGTACTTGAGGAGGTCGAACTCCTTGGGCGCCACGCTCGTCATCGGGATGAGGTTGCCCGGCTTCACCGATTTGATCAGGTCGAAGTTGCTGCCGTGTTTGAGGAACTTCGGCGACCAGCCCGCGTACGGACCGAACAGCAGTCCGGGCTTGTGGTTGATCACGCGGGTGTCGAGGTGGGGCACCGACATCGGCGGCGCACCGACCGCGGCGCGGCCGTAGACCTTGGCGTGGTGCTCGGCGATGAGGTCGTCGTCGGTGCAGCGGAAGAACGCTCCCGACACCGGGAACCCGCCGAAGCCCTTGATCTCGGGGATGCCCGACTTCTGCAGCAGGCGCAGCGCACCACCACCGGCGCCGACGAACACGAACGACGCGTGCACGGTGATCTTCTGGTGGGTGCGCAGGTTGCGGACCTTCGCCGTCCAGGAGCCGTCGGACTCCTGCGAGAGGTTGGTCACCTCGTGACCGAAGTAGACGTCACCGGCCTGCGAGACGTAGTTGAGCAGCTCCTGGGTCAGCGAGCCGAAGTTGACGTCGGTGCCGCCGGTGAACCAGTTCAGCGCCACCGGGTCGGAGAAGTCGCGCCCGGCAGCCATCAGCGGCAGCCGCTTGGCGAATTCGTCGTTGTCGTCGATGAATTCGATTCCCTTGAACAACGTGTGATCGGCCAGCGCCGCATGGCGCTTACGCAGGTAGTCCACACCGTCGGCGCCGTGGGCGAAGCTCACATGCGGGATGGGGTTGATGAAGTCGCTGGGGTGCGAGAGCATCCCGTGCTCGATCGCATACGACCAGTACTGACGCGACACCTGGAACTGCTCGTTGATCGACAGTGCCTTGGTGATGTCGATACTGCCGTCGGCGTTCTGCGGGGTGTAGTTGAGCTCACACAACGCGGAGTGTCCGGTGCCGGCGTTGTTCCACGGGTCGCTGCTCTCGGCGGCTGCGGCGTCGAGACGCTCGAACGCGCAGATGCTCCAGTCCGGCTGCAGCTGGCGCAGCAGGGAACCGAGGGTGGCGCTCATGATGCCGGCGCCCACCAGCATCACATCGGTCTTGATGGTGTCCGACGAGACCGAGATCTCAGGTTCCGAATCTGCCACTGCTGCTCCTTCGTTGCCACGTTGCCGCGATCACTGCCCATTGTTGCCCATGGCAAAGGATGGGGAAAAATCCGGCCTCCGCACCCGGCTCCGGCAGGACCCATCGCTGACTACAGTGAGACCGTGGCTTCAGCGACCGACGACGACGTGACCGCATCGACAGACCCGGATTTCACGACCCAGCCAAACGACTCGGCGACGTGGACGACAGACATCCTCGGCGACGACTTCTCGTCGTTGTCGATACCGCTCGGCGACGATCCCGACGGGGAGGGACCCATCGACGCGGTACTCGTCCGCCACGAGCCCGCACAGTTGTCGACCGCCGATGCCGTGCTCTACGTCCACGGCTTCACCGACTACTTCTTCCAGCGTGAGCTCGCCGAGTTCTTCGCCGCCCATCACCACCGCTTCTACGCGATCGACCTGCGCAAATGCGGCCGTGCGCTGCACGCCGGGCAAACGCCGCACTACACCAGGGACCTCGACGACTACCGCCTGGAACTGACCCGCGCGCTGGATGTGATCGCTGCGGAGTCGCACACCCGCGTACTCGTGGTCGCGCACTCCACCGGCGGGCTCATCACCCCGCTCTGGATCGACCATCTGCGGCGCACCGACCCCGCGCGGCATGCGTTGATCGGTGGACTCGTGCTCAACAGCCCGTGGTTCGATCTGCAGGGGCCGGCTGTGCTGCGCACACCCGTGGTGAGCGGTGTGATCGATCTCATGGCGCGGGTGGACGGAAAGCGGGTGATCCCGCAGGGCCTCGATCAGAGTTACGGCGCGAGCCTGCACACCAGCACCGGCGGCGAGTGGGACTACGACCTCGACAAGAAGCCGCTCGGCGGGTTCCCGGTCACCTTCGGCTTCCTCTCGGCGGTGCGCCGAGGCCATGCTCGTCTGCACAAGGGACTCGACATCGGTGTGCCCTCGCTGGTGCTGCGCTCGCAGCGATCATCGGCGGCGGCGCCCGAGACCGTCGACGAGACCGATGTGGTCCTCGACGTGCGCCAGATCGCCCGGTGGTCGGGATGTCTCGGCGGTCGCGGCAACGTGGTCCCGGTGCCCGGCGCGCGACACGACGTGTTCCTGTCGCGCTCCCCCGCCCGTGAACGCGCCTACACCGAACTCGCGCAGTGGTTGCAGCTCTACGCCGAACCGGGCACCGCGCCCGACGCCTGATCCCGCACCGAAGCCGGTCCGCACGCCGGATCGCGCCCACAGACGACCACCCGCCGACGACTCTCGCCGTGCGGACACACCACCCTCAGACGGCCCGGAGGCACACCGCATGACGCGCTCGACACCGCCGACAGATTCCACGCCCGACCAGACCACAGCGTCACAGAGCACGGCGACCCCGAGCACTGCGACCCACACCGTCGACCTGGCGATCATCGGATCCGGGAGCGGCAATTCGCTGCCCGACAACCGATTCGACGACATGAGTATCGCGATCTTCGAGCGCGGCACCTACGGCGGCACCTGCCTGAACGTCGGGTGCATCCCGACCAAGATGTTCGTCTACGCCGCCGAAGTGGCCGAAAACGTCCGTGAGGCGCAACGATTCGGAATCGACGCGCATATCGACGGCGTCCGCTGGCGCGACATCGTCGGCCGCGTATTCGGCCGGATCGACCCCATCTCGGCCGGTGGCGAGCGTTACCGGGTGCAGGACTGTCCCAACATCACCGTCTACCCGTCCATGGTCACCTTCGCCGGTCGCACCGACGACGGCTATGTGCTCACCACCCGCGGCGGTGACACGGTGATCGCACGACAGGTGGTGATCGCCGCCGGGTCGCGCCCGGTGATCCCCGAGATCGTGGAGTCCTCGGGCGTGATCTTCCACACCAATGACGACATCATGCGTCTGGCCGAGCTGCCCGAGCACCTCATCATCCTCGGAAGTGGCTACATCGCAGCCGAATTCGCCCACATCTTCAGCGCTCTGGGGTCACGGGTGTCCATCGTGGCGCGGTCGGGGGCACTGCTGCGCGCACTCGACGAGAACGTCTCTCGCCGCTTCACCGAGATCGCCTCGAGTCGGTTCGACGTCCATCTCAACGCTCCGGTGACCGACATCGAACAGCTCGACAACGGTCGTGTGGCGCTGCGGCTGGCCGACCAGACGATCCTCGACGGCGACGCCCTGCTCGTGGCGACCGGCCGGGTGGCCAACGGCGATCTACTGAACCTGGCATCGATCGGCCTGGAGCCCGACGGGATCGGACGCGTCCCCGTCGACGAGTACGGGCGCACCCCCGCGCCCGGGGTGTGGGCGCTCGGCGACGTCTCCAGCGAGTATCAGCTCAAACACGTCGCCAACCACGAGGCGCGGGTGGTGCAGGCAAATCTGTTGCGCGGCTGGGATTCCGACGAGCTGGTCGCCATGGACCACCGTTTCGTACCGGCCGCGGTGTTCACCCATCCGCAGATCGCCACCGTCGGTCTCACCGAGGCGCAGGCACTCGACCACGGGATCGACATCACCGTCAAGACACAGGCCTACGCCGACGTCGCCTACGGGTGGGCGATGGAGGACACCACCGGATTCGTCAAGCTGATCGCCGATCGGAAGACCAAGCAGCTGGTCGGCGCCCACATCATCGGCCCGCAGGCCCCCACCGTCATCCAGCCCGTCATCCAGGCCATGTCCTTCGGGCTCACCGTCCCCGACATGGCCCGCGGCCAGTACTGGATCCACCCGGCCATGCCCGAGGTGCTCGAGAACGCGCTGCTGGGTCTGGAGTTCTGAGTTGTCAGAACACCGCGCTGCGTAGCGAGATCTCGCTGGCCACCGCGGCCGGTGCGCGCTGGGGAATCCAGTGGTCGACGCCGTCGAGCACACTGAAGCGGAAGTCCGAGCGGACGAAGCGACCGCTGCGTTCGGCCTGCGCGCGACCCAGATAGGGGTCGTCGGCACTCCACAACATCGTGGTGGGCACGTCCACCGGCGGACAGGCGAGGTGTGCGGCGATGTCACCGGTGAAATTGGCCCGGTACCAGCCGAGTGCTGCGGTCAGGGCCGCACGGTCGGTCAGCGGGGCCACCGAGTCGTCGGGAACGAGGCTTCGCAGCAGTGCAGCCTCGTCGGCCAACAGTGCGTCTTCGGCGCCGGGTTTCAGGAAATCCTTGATGTACGAGGACTTCTCACGCTGGTCGGCGTCAGCGAGCGCAGATGCGGCCGCCGACGGATGTCCGGTGCTCACCGCCACCAGCCCGGTGATGCGGTCGGGATGGAATCCGGCGAGCTGCCAGGCGACCAGACCGCCGAAGTCATGTCCCGCGACGATCGCATAACCGATGTCGAGCGCGTCGAGGATCGCGATCGCGTCGGCGCGGATGTTCTCCAGGAGGTAGGCCTGCGGGTCGTCAGGGCGCGCACCTGCGGAGTAGCCGCGCTGGTCGGGCACCACCGTACGCAGGTCGGATTCGTGCAGGCGCGACACCACCTCGTCGAAGCAGCTGCCGTCGGTGGGAAATCCGTGCAGGAGCAACACGACAGGACCCCGATCGCCGCCACCGAGGCGCACGGTGAACTCGAGTCCGTTGGCCGCAACCGTCGTCGTCTCCACGACGCCACCCTAGCGGGCAGAGATGGACACCACCGGCAGATTGTCCGGTGGGCCGGAATCGATCAGCGCCACAAGGGCATCGATGTCGGCGTGGGATTGCAGGGTGTCGGCCATCAGGTCGAGTTGCCCGCGTCGCACCGCATCGAAGTCCGTATCGGGGGCCACGGCGAAGTCCGGTGCGCAGAACTGCGCCACGTGATGCAGAAACGTCCTGCGCACCGCGTCGCCGGCGAGCAGACCGTGCCAATGCGTACCCCACAGCGCATCCCGATGGCCGCCCTCGTCGCCGAGGAGATCGTCGTGGATCCAGGGTTGTTCACGCGCACCGGTGATGCGGCCGTGGTGAATCTCATAACCGGTGGCCGGTAATCCCCACGCGGATCCGGTCGCGTTGCGCACCACCTTCTCCTCGTCGAACCGCACGCTCGCGTCGAAGAGTCCGAGCCCCTCCACCACACCGGCACCGGACTCCACCCGATCGTCGATACGACGGCACAGCATCTGATACCCACCGCATATCGCGAGCACCGGCTTGCGGTGTGCGGCGCGGTCGGACAGCGCGACGTCGATCCCCCGGCCGCGCAGCCACGCGAGGTCGTCGACGGTGGCCTTGGTGCCGGGCACCACCACCAGATCGGCAGCGGCGACCGCAGCCGGATCGTCGACCCACCGCACGTCCACGCCGGGTTCGCAGGCCAGTGCCTCCACATCAGTGGTGTTGGACACCCGCGGCAGCCGGATCGCGGCGACACCGAGTCGTCGAGCGCCGCCCCCGGGTGAGGCCGGCCCGACGGTGGCGCCGACCGGCGTGGACAGTGAATCCTCGGCGTCGAGCCAGACGCCGTCAAAGAACGGCAACACCCCCAGCGTCGGCCGCGCGGTCATGCGATCCAGCCACTCCACCCCCGGCGCCAACAGCGACTGGTCGCCACGGAACTTGTTGATCAGGAATCCCGACACGAGACGCTGGTCGTGCGCGTCGAGGGCGGCAACGGTGCCCAGCAGATGCGCCAGCACGCCACCGCGGTCGATGTCGGCGGCGATCACCACCGGGATCTCGGCGCGGCGCGCGAGCCCCATGTTGGCGATGTCGTCGGCACGCAGATTCACCTCGGCGACCGACCCCGCACCCTCACAGATCACCACGTCGAAGTCCGCACGCAGCGAAGCCAATTCGGCGTCGACGATCGACGCCAGGGCGGCGCGGCGGCTGTGATAGTCCGCGGCGCCGACCTCGCCGTCGACACGTCCGCGCACCACCACCTGCGACCTCCGGTCGCTACCCGGTTTCAGCAACACCGGGTTGAAGCGCACCGACGGTTCGAGTCCACACGCAAACGCCTGCATCGCCTGCGCCCGCCCGATCTCGCCACCGATCATCCCGCTGTCGGTCTGTTCGACGGTCACCACAGAGTTGTTGGACATGTTCTGCGCCTTGAACGGCGCCACGCGTATCCCGTTGCGGCTCAAGAGCCGACACAACCCGGCGACGATGAGGCTCTTGCCGGCATCCGATGTGGTCCCGCCGACGAGCAACGCGCCGCGCGGGGACGAACCCTCGAGGGTCACCGCACTCTATTCGCTGGGGAGCGTGAGGATCTCGGCGCCGTCCTCGGTGACCACCAGAGTGTGTTCGAACTGTGCGGTCCACTTGCGGTCGGCGGTCACCACTGTCCAGTCGTCATCCCAGATCTCGTAGTCGAGCGTGCCCAGATTGATCATCGGCTCGATGGTGAACACCATCCCCGGCTCGATGATCGTCTCCACATTCGGCTCGTCATAGTGCAGCACCACCAGCCCGTTGTGGAATGTCTCGCCGATCCCATGACCGGTGAAGTCACGAACCACGTTGTAGCCGAACCGATTCGCATACGACTCGATCACCCGGCCGATCACGTTGAGTTCACGTCCGGGTTTGACCGCCTTGATCGCACGCATGGTGGCGTTGTAGGTGCGCTCGACGAGGTCGGCGTGTTCGGTGGAGACGTCGCCGGCGAGGAAGGTGGCGTTGGTGTCGCCGTGCACCCCGTCGATGTAGGCGGTCACGTCGATGTTGACGATGTCGCCGTCCTCGATCACCGTCGAGTCCGGGATGCCGTGGCAGATCACCTCATTGAGCGAGGTGCAGCACGACTTGGGGAAACCCCGGTAACCCAGCGTCGACGGATAGGCGCCGTAATCGATCATGTACTGATGGGCGATCGCGTCGAGGTCGTCGGTGGTCACACCCGGTGCCACGGCCTTACCTGCGGCGGCGAGTGCGTCGGCGGCGATCCGCGACGCCAACCGCATCTTCTCGATCGTCTCGGGCGTCTGCACCCACGGCTCGTGGCCCTCGTCGGCCGTCGGACGCCACGCGTACTCCGGCCGCGGGATCGACGTGGGCACCGCGCGCCGCGGCGAGATGGTTCCGGGGGACAGTGCAGATCGAACAGCCATGACCACCAGCCTATGCCGCGCACCGAGCCCGGTCTCGGCCGGTTCGCGGCGCGTCGGTCCGGCGGTCCGGTGGTCCGGTGGGAAAGGGCTACTGCCCGTAACCCTCGGGCAGTCCGTCGAAGAAGTCGCGGGTCACCAGCACCGCGTTGTCCGAACTCCCACCGCGCACCACGAGCGTGGCGAATGCGAGATCGCCGCGATAGCCGGCGAACCATGCGTGTGAGGCGCCGGGAATCTCGGCCTCACCGGTCTTGCCGTACACCTGGCCCTCACCGGCGATCGCGGTGGCGGTGCCCGACTCCACCACCTCGCGCATCATCGGTCGCAGTTGGGCGAGCACCTGCGGTGAGACGGCGACGTGCGGACCCGACACAGTGGTGGTGCGGCCGAGTATCAGCTGCGGCACCGGCAGCGATCCGTGGTCGATGGTCGCGGCGACCAGGGCGAGTCCCAGCGGGCTGGTGAGCACCTTGCCCTGCCCGAATCCGTCCTCGGTGCGCGAGACCAGGTCGGTGGCGATGGGGACGTCGCCGGTGTCGGCGGGGATCCCGGGAATGTCGTACTTCATCCCGATCCCCATTGCGGTGCCGGTGCGTGCGAGGTCGCTCGGCCCCATCTCGCTGGCGAGTTTGGCGAATGTGGTGTTGCACGAGTGCGCGAAGGCGGAACTCACCGGCACGTCGCCGAGGGAGAAATTGTCGTAGTTCGGGACGGTGCGGTCGCCGATGGTGACCTCACCCGGACAACCCACGATGCTGTCGGGAGTGGTCAGCTTGACCGAGAAGGCCGCCGCGGAGGTGACCATCTTGAACGTGGAACCCGGCGGGAAGAGTCCGGTGGTGGCCAATGGTCCCTGGGCATCGGCGAGCGCGTTCTGTGCAACGGCGAGCAGTCGGCCCGTCGACGGCTGGATCACCACCATCATCGTCGGATCGTCCTTGCGCACGTTCACCGCCCGCTGGGCGGCGTTCTGCACCGCGCGCGACAAGCTGATCGACACCGCGGGAGCCGGCTGCGGATCGTGTTCGTCGAGAACCGCGACCGTGGATCCGGTGTCGGATTCGGTGACGATCCGCCATCCCGCTCGTCCGGTGAGCTCGCCGTTGACCTGCGTGCTCACCTGCGAGATCAGATCGGGCGCAAAGCGCGGGTCGGTCGGCAGCATCGCGGCCTGGGCGACGGCGTGCACGCCCGGGATGGCCGCAAGCCGATCGGCGAGACGGTTGTAATCCGACTGAGAGATGGTCGTCACCGGATACGTCCCGCCCTGGGCCGTGGCGTATTCGGCGATCTCCTGCGGGTCGAGTCCTGCAGCGGCAGGAGCACCGCCGGGCGGGGTCTCGGCGAGCAGCTGGGTCAGCTGCGCGGCAGTGGCGGCGACTCCCCCTGCGTCGGCCGCCTCGGCGACGTCGATCGAGATGGCCTCGACCGTTCCCGACGCCAGCACGGTCGACCCGTCGGACTCGTTGACGGTCGCGGTCTCGGCCGGGATCGACTCCAGTGCCAGGGTCTGGGTGTCGGAGAGCTGCGGATGGATCGCGGCGTTCGACCACCGGACCTGCCAGCCGCCGTCCGTGCGTGCCATCTCCAGCGTCGCCGAATACGTCCACGACCGCTTCTGCGGGAGCGTCCAGTGGTAGTCCACGTTCACACTCGCGGTGTCACCGGTGATGTCGGCCTTGCCCACCGCTGCCGACAGCCCGGTCGCCTGCAGCCCCGCCCACGCCGACTTCAGTGCCGCATCGGCGGCGGCAGCCGAATCGGTGTGTCCGGCGGCGACGGTGAACTTCTGAGCGGCGACGTCGTCGACGAACGCCGTGACGGTGGCCCGCGGACCCGAGTCGTCCGACGAACATGCCACCGAACCGCCGACGACCATGGCGGCAACGGCCACGACGACCGTGGTGGTGACCACAGAACGGTAGCGGACCGACTGTGCACGTCCCGCAGCTCGGGCACATCGCGATCGCCACATCATCAGGGCGATCATAGGAGCCGAATTGTCCGATCCGGCGGTGCCACGCGCGAGGATGCGTTCAGTCCACGAGGATCGTGGCGAAGGTGCCGACCTGTTCAAATCCCGCGCGCAGGTAGGCCTCACGCGCGGCGACGTTGAAGTCGTTGACGTAGAGGCTGGGGGTACGTCCGCAGGCGAGGACCGCCTGGGCGACCGCTGCGGTCCCGGCCGCGCCGATCCCCTCTCCGCGGCGGTGTGGGGCCACCCAGACGCCCTGGATCTGTCCGACGCGGCGCGACATCGACCCGACCTCGGCCTTGAAGACCACGTGGTTCTCATCGTCGAAACGTACGAAGGCCCGCCCGGCGGCGATCAGCGAGGCGATCCGGCGGCGGTAGGAGCGGCCGCCGTCGCCGGCGCATGGGTCGACGCCCACCTCGCCGGTGAACATCGCGATGGCCGCAGGAAGGTAGTCGTCGAGATCGTCGAGGGTCGCCCGACGGACGAGCGGGTCGGGGGTGAGGAGCGGGGCGCCGCTCAGCGCGAGCAACGGCTGCTCGGCCCGGATCTCACGCGCCGGCCCCCATTGACCGCATACGTCCGACCAGAACGGCATCACATGCTCGGCGCGACCGACGATCGACGAACACATCCGGGGCGAGCGGGTGGCGCGCTCGGCGAACGCCGCCATGTCCGAACGGTCACCGACCAGAGGGATGAGATTGGCGCCGGAGAAACACAGCGACGTCTCGGGGTCGCCGTTGCTCCACAGCTCCCCGCCGAGTGTGCGGGGGTTGGTGCCGTGGTCCTCGACCCGCGCGGCCACCATGCACATGCCGATCGGATCGGCGTCCAGGGCACGCTCGACTGCCTCGGTGTCGCGGGAACCCAGCGGTTTGTCCCCCAACAACTTCAGCACCATCGGCTCCTCGCTCAGGTCGGCTCGACAGGTTCATTGTGACCCCTTCGGCCGCCTCCGTTGGTCCGGGGCGCTGAAAGTCTGATTTGTCGCACTTTCTCGGCGGCCCGACAGCGCCGTGAAGTCCAGCGCACCTCCGATGGGCGGGCCGCGGGATCAGCTGACGGTGACCGTCGGCGACCCGGACTCCTGCGCTTCGCCGGACTCCTCGGCGATCCGCATCGCCTCTTCGATGAGGGTCTCCACGATCTGCGCCTCCGGCACGGTCTTGATGACCTCGCCCTTGACGAAGATCTGCCCCTTACCGTTGCCCGAGGCGACCCCGAGATCGGCTTCGCGCGCCTCTCCGGGACCGTTGACGACACATCCCATGACCGCGACACGCAGCGGGATGTCCATACCCTCCAGACCAGCGGTGACCTGCTCGGCGAGGGTGTAGACGTCCACCTGCGCCCGGCCGCATGACGGGCAGGACACGATCTCGAGCTTGCGCGGACGCAGGTTGAGCGACTGCAGAATCGCGTCGCCGACCTTGATCTCCTCAGCCGGCGGCGCCGACAGCGACACGCGAATGGTGTCACCGATACCCTCGGCCAGCAGCGCACCGAAGGCCACCGACGATTTCACTGTGCCCTGGAACGACGGCCCGGCCTCGGTGACTCCGAGATGCAGCGGGTAGTCGCACTGGGCCGCGAGCTGACGGTAGGCCTCCACCATGATCACCGGATCGTTGTGCTTGACCGAGATCTTGATGTCGCCGAAGCCGTGCTCCTCGAACAGTCCCGCCTCCCACAGCGCCGACTCGACGAGTGCCTCCGGGGTGGCCTTGCCGTACTTCTGCATGATCCGCTTGTCCAGCGATCCGGCGTTGACACCGATCCGGATGGGGATGCCCGCGTCGCCGGCTGCCTTGGCGACCTCTTTGACGCGTCCGTCGAATTCCTTGATGTTGCCCGGGTTCACGCGCACCGCGGCACACCCGGCGTCGATCGCGGCGAAGATGTACTTGGGCTGGAAGTGGATGTCGGCGATCACGGGGAGTTGGGATTTCTTGGCGATGATCGGCAGCGCGTCGGCATCTTCCTGCCGGGGGCAGGCCACCCGCACGATGTCGCATCCCGACGCGGTGAGCGCGGCGATCTGCTGCAGCGTCGCGTTGATGTCATGTGTCTTGGTGTTGGTCATCGACTGCACCGACACGGGGTAATCCGAACCGACTCCCACCAAACCGACGTGCAGTTGACGGGTGGTGCGGCGTGGCGCCAGCGTCGGCGCAGGGCCGGCGGGCATTCCGAGTCCAACAGGTGTGCTCACGCAAACCACTCTACTTTCCCATTCGGACGCCCGATCACCGGCGAGAGACGCACAGGTGTCGCGCGGTGGAACCTCCACCGACGTGCACGGTCAGAACACGCGGTCAGAACACCTTGATCGGGTTGATGATGTCGGCGGCCAGTGTCAGCACCATGTAGCAGCCCATCACCGCGATCACCGCATAGGTGGCCGGCATCAACCGCATGTAGTCCACCGGACCGCCCGCCGGCTTGCCGAGGCGCCGGCGCACCAGGTCGCGAACCTTCTCATAGCCGACCAGAGCCATGTGGCCGCCGTCGAGTGGCAGCAGGGGGATCAGGTTGAACACGCCCAGGAAGAAGTTGATGCTCGCGAGCAGGAAGATGAAGAACGACCAGGAGCCGTGATCAGCGGCCTCCCCACCGATCACCGAGGCACCGTAGACGCTGACCGGCGTGTCGTCCGAGCGCTGCCCGCCGGTCACCGCGGTCCACAGATCGGCGATCTTGGACGGCATCGAAATCAGCGAATCCCACGTCTTCTCCATCAGCTGGCCGGTGAACACCGCAGCCCCGGGGATGGCGGTGAGCACGTTGTAGTGCTGCAGCTCCTGGCCGGGGAATGCGATGCCGATCATCCGCTTGCTCGTCGGAGCGGCGGCGGAACCGTTCTGGTCCTGGTTCGCGGCTGGTGGTGTGTTGACGGTCGCCGGGTTCACGGTGAGCTCGAGCGTCTGCTCACCCCGGCGCACGGTCAGCGACACCGGCCCCTGCGACTGCTGGATGATCGGGCTCAGGTCGGCGGCCTTGGACACCGCCTTGCCGTCTGCGGCGACGATCTCGTCACCCACCCGCAGTCCGGCCGCACCGGCCGGACCCGTGCCCGAACAGGCCGACATGGTGCCGTCGGCCGACATCGACGACCCGACGCAGTCGAGTGCGGCGACCCGTGCCGGGGTCGGCGGCGGATTGAGGTTGGGCAGCCCCCAGCCCAGCGCCAGGATGACGATGAGCACGAAGCCGAGGATGAAGTTCTGCAGTGGCCCGGCGAACAACACCACCAGTCGTTTCCACGGGTGCTGCAGGTACATCGCCCGATGGCGCTGCTCGGGAACGATCTCGTCGTAGGTGGTCATGCCGGCGATGTCGCAGAAGCCGCCGAGCGGCAGTGCCTTGACGCCGTATTCGGTGTCGCCGCGGCGAGTCGACCAGAGGGTGGGACCAAACCCGATGAAGTACCGGCGCACGTACATCCCGGTGCGCTGGGCAGCCCACATGTGGCCGCATTCGTGCCAGGCGATCGACAACAGCAGCCCCAGCGCGAACAACACCACGCCGACGACGAAGACCACACCACTCCTCTGTCTGCCGGTGACGTCTCCCGGGTACCCGAGACGACGCCGCGGCCTGCGGTCAGGCCGCCAGGATCACATCCCTGGCCCGCCGCCGCGCCCATGCGTCGGCCGCGAGAACCTCATCCACCGTACCGGGTGTTTTCGACCACTCGTCGGAGTCGGCGAGCACCGCCTCGATCGTCGCGGTGATCTGCGGGAAGGAGATACGCCCGGCGAAGAACTGCGCGGCCGCCGCCTCGTTGGCGGCGTTGTAGACCGCCGTGCGCGATCCGCCGGCCTCCCCGGCGGCCCTGGCCAGATCGATCGCGGGGAAGGCCGCGGAGTCGACCGGCTCGAAGGTCCACGCCGAGGCGGTCGAGAAGTCGTAGGGCACTGAGGCATGACCGACGCGGTGCGGCCAGCCCAGCGCCAGCGCGATCGGCAACTTCATCGACGGTGGCGACGCCTTGGCCACGGTTGCGCCGTCGACGAACGTCACCATCGAGTGCACCACCGACTGCGGGTGGACGGTCACGTCGATCCGCGAATAGGGCACGCCGAACAGCAGATGCGCCTCGATCACCTCGAGACCCTTGTTGACCAGCGTCGCCGAGTTGAGGGTGATCATCGGGCCCATCGACCAGGTCGGGTGATGTCCGGCCTGCTCGGGTGTTACCGACTGGAGTTGTTCGGGTGTGTAGCCGCGAAACGGTCCGCCCGAGGCGGTCAGCACCAGCCGGTCGACCTCGTCGGCGCTGCCGGCGCGCAGACACTGGGCGATCGCGGAATGTTCGGAGTCCACCGGCACGATCTGACCCTCCGCTGCGGCGTCAAGGACCAGGGAACCTCCGGCGACCAGCGACTCCTTGTTCGCCAGCGCCAGACGGGTGCCGGTTTTCAGCGCGGCCAGCGTGGAGGCGAGCCCGAGTGAGCCGACCACACCGTTGAGGATCACGTCGGCAGGCACGGTCTCGATCAGTTCGGTCAGCGCCTCGGGTCCCGAGAGCACGCCGCGCCCGCCCAGCCGCTCATCGACCACGGATGCGGCATCGGGATCGGCCACTGCGACCGCCGACGCCGGCAGGCCCAGGCTGCGGGCCTGATCGGCGAGCAGATCCGTGTTCCCTCCGCCCGCGGCGATCCCCACGACCTCGAAGTCGTCGGGGTGTTCGGCGACGACCTGCAGCGCCTGCGTCCCGATGGAACCGGTGCTGCCGAGGATGAGAACGCGAGTCACGTCACCCATTCTGGCAGCCCCGGGACCGCCGGGGACACGACAGGTCACGCGGTCGGCGGATGGGTCTGCTGCCAGTGCCGGGCGATGTCGACGCGACGGGTGATCCAGACCTTCTCGTGGGACTGGATGTGGTCGAGCAGTCGTTCCAGACTCGCCGTACGCGCGGGCCGGCCCGCGATGCGGCAGTGCAGACCGATGCTGAGCATCTTGGGTGCGCCGCGTTCCCCCTCGGCGTAGAGGGTGTCGAAGGCGTCGCGGATGTAGTCGTAGAACTGGGTGCCGCTGGGGAATCCGGCTCCCGAGGCGTACTTCATGTCGTTGGTGTCGAGCGTGTAGGGCACCACGAGGTGGTCGACCTCGATGCCCTGGGCGTCGGGGACCTTCTCCCAGTAGGGCAGGTCGTCGGCATAGCTGTCGGAGTCGTAGAGGAATCCGCCGTGTTCGACGAGGAGCTTGCGGGTGTTGGGTGAATCGCGCCCGGTGTACCACCCCAGAGGTGCCGACCCGGTGAGATCGGTGAGGATCTCCACCGCCTGCGCCATGTGCTCACGCTCGACGGCCGCGTCGACCAGCTGGTAGTTGAGCCAGCGCAGACCGTGTGAGGCGATCTCGTCGCCGCGTTCGCGAAACGCCGAGACGGCGTCGGGATTGCGCACCATCGCCGCGGCGACGGCGAAGATCGTCAGGGGCAGATCGCGCCGACCGAACACGTCGAGCAGACGCCACAGCCCGGCGCGGGAGCCGTACTCGTAGAGGGTCTCCATGCTCTGATGCCGGTTGGGAAAGCTGTCGGGCATGAACATCTCCGACAGGAACGTCTCGCTGCCGCTGTCTCCGTCGAGGACGTTGTTCTCGCTGCCCTCCTCGTAGTTCAGGACGAACTGGACCGCGATGTTGGCATCTCCCGGCCAGTGCGGATGCGGGGGTGTCCGTCCGTACCCCACGAGATCGCGCGGGTAGTTCTCCGGTGCGAACCGAGCTGCCGCCGAGGACGAGTCCGGGCGCGCGGAGTGTGTGGAGGCTGATGACGAGGTTGATTTCGGCGAGGACACGCGCAACATTCTCACACCGGTATGACCACTCGCGCATTCCGCCCCGCGACACCGATATGCTCATCGGTGGGTACACACCCGTAGGCCGTCCAGCGCGAGAAGTGGCACGACAGGAGTGAGCACGTGACGAGTACCGACGTCGAGAAGCACGAGAGTTTGCCCAGCGAGATGGTCTGGGTTCGCGAGCCCTCCGAGGCGCCCTCGGCACGGTTCGGCTGGTCGGGAGAGAACCTCGGACTGTTCCGCGTCGCCGGAGTGATCTCGGCGATCGTGCTGCTGTGCATGCTCGTCGGCAATCACCACGGCAAGGTCGAGGACATCTACCTCATCGCCATCGCCGCGGTGATCCTGCTGCTCATCGCGGCCGACCTGATCCGCCGCCGCGGCAAGTACAAGAACTACGGCAACTGAGAGCCCGCTCGTGTCGTGGCCCGGTCTCTGACGGAACGGGTTCTCGGCGTGCGCTGACTGATCGCGAACACCGCGTCCGGTATACCGGGCGCGGTGTTGTGCTGTGTGGGTCCCGTCTGACGTTTTACGGGACCGGTGGCACTCTGGCGGAGCTGGACGGGGGCCCTGCGCGGCGCGGATGCTAGTGTCCTGAGTCATTAATTGTCATTCGGTTGATAGACTGGGGAATGGCAACCCGGGGTCCGCGAGCAGTGGATATTGTTCTGACCGATGACGAGCGCCGTG
>NZ_BMGC01000007.1 GCF_014639795.1 Gordonia jinhuaensis
GAGAACTCGCGGCGCCGGATACGATTCCACTGCACCCGCGCCCAGCGGGCCAACATCCAGCAATTCCACTGCTGAGCAGTGCCCGGCTAACTTCGAAGAGCCGGTAAACCTATCAGCCGGTAGGGACACCTACCCGCCCGTCATCCAGGCAGGGTTGTCGCACTACCTGACTGTTTCCGAATCTGTGCCCGACCCTACTCAACCTCGGCCAATGCCCGTAACGATGCCTGAGAGCGATTCTAAGCCGATTTCTAACCTAACCCTAGGTCGATACACCAGTACCGTATTCTGGACGGTTGTAGGGCCATTGCGCGGCCAGCAATTGACTATTGAGGCAACAATCCCCGGAACAGATGACAGAATCGGGCTTGTTCTCGTCTAGCTCGTGAATGGACCGTTGTACGGGTACGAAACGAGCAGGTTTATCGCGAATCAGAATCGGCAGTCACGAACTCCTCCAACACCAACGCCAAATGCTCAGCCTCCCGCGCCGACAGCCAAACCGTCACCGGACCCTGAGTGAGCATCACCCCACCAGCCTTCCGGTCACGGACCACTACCGGCCTCTTATCACTTGGGATCGTCCACTCCATTACTTAGCCTTCCGCAATCTTGATACCGAGGTAGCAGCGTGGACGCTTACCATCGACACGACGTTGCCCGGTCTCAATACCCTTGTCATGCAGCCGCGCCCCGAACTGTTGGGCGGTCATCGCCTTGACGTTGCCCTGCTCGCACCACGCCTTGTACTTGCTGAACAGCACACTAACCGGAGTGACCGCATCATCGTCCAGAACGCATTCATCCTCAACGAACGCGGTCAGGGGCGAAGTGCTGCGCAACATATCCTTGGTGGCCTCGAGCGACGCCTCAGGCACCGAAAAAGCATGTTGTGCGGTAAGTCTGTCGAGTCCGTCAAGCGCCCAATTCAGGATGCCTGGTAACTCTGCACGTAACCTGCCCAGTAAGCCCGCATCCTCACGGCCTAGGAACGACTGTCGCGTCTCAAGGATGATGAACCGGTTCGCCAATGCCATCGACGTGTCTTCAAGGTTGGGCAACTCGTTCGACAGCATCATTAGTCGTACGGGCAACCGGGTGGAGAACATCGGCATATATTTCTCCTCCACCTGCACCATGTCCTGACCGGTGATAGACAAGAGCCGTTCCACCACAAGTGAGTTGGAGGACGCTAGCCGCGCATCTCCGATCACCGCCAGCGACTTACCGATGAGCGGTGCCATGCCGAACTGTCGTGTCAGCGAGTCCAGGGAGATACCAGTAGCACCACCCCCGATAATGTCCTCAAGGATCGTGGCAATGGTCGTCTTACCTGATCGTGGTGCGCCTTTGAGGAACAATGCTTTGTGGAGGTCGACGCGGCCCGAGAGCACGTAACCGAACCATTCTGCTAGGAGGTTCTGAGAATCCTCGTCGGGCAGTACGTCACTAAGGAACTTGAGCCAGGACGCCGGTTCTGGTGCGTCAGGATCGAACTCGACTGCCGTCGTAAACGTGTTGAACCTGTCCGGTGTATGCGGCAACAGCGTTCGAGTGGCCGGAATTAACCATCCGTTCGAGACGGGTATCGCTCCGTCCTCTTGCGTAGTCGATACGTCCGAGTCATCGACTTTGGCTTCGAGTGCCTGCATGATGTTGCGGACGTGGCCGGGGTTCGGCTTCCACGGTTCTGGAAGGCCCTTGCTGCCGATATACGGCCTGCCGTCCAGGAACTCATAAATGCGTGACCGCATGCTGGCCTTCTTCATCGTCTGCCAGTAGGTGCCGGTATAGATGTACAGCCGTTCGTCACATGATTTGAACGGGTGTCCAGTGGCTTCGCCGTATGTGGCGAGCATCTTGGCGACGCCGTACGGATCATTTGGACCCGACACACGTCTAGTGTCGTTGCCGACTTCTACCGTGATGTCAGTGAGCGTGGCGAACACGTCGTTGACTTGCTCAGCAAGTAGATCGTCATCGTTCATTCGATTGTTCCTTCCGTGGAACTCAAGGGGGTGTCACGCATGCATGCGTGACGCTCAAACGGTTTTGACCTGTGGTTTTGTTGTGGTGTCACGGGTGTCACGCGACTTTTCCTATTGTTGACGTATCTCAGTTACACGAATTGGTGATTATCTGAGTACAACTAGTTTTGGAATCCATGCGTGACATGCGTGACGCTCAACAGTAGATACAGGTCAGACGGCATTTATCCGTCACATTTCATGCGTGACACTTGTGTGACCCATGCGTGACAGGTGCGAAGAGTGCGGACTATTGCGCCCGCAGAATGCGGGGAACTCTCAATGATCTAGCCCACATAATAATCATAGCAAACGGGGTTATCCACAGAAAAAGTCAAAGAACACGCCTACCTGCGGCTTCTTTACTAATGCCTGTTAATGAATCTGTGGATAGATTCGAAACCCTGTTCGATTGATATGCAAATGTTACCTACGTCTCACATATTGGGATTAGCTAACCGTCCCACACTAAGGCTCAATACCTCATGCAACCCGTTCCACCATCGCCGCCAACTCGCAGCGTCGAATCCGGATCACACGCGGCGACAACCGATCCGCCTGCAAACGGCCCGACCGATACCAACGCCGGATCGTCTTCGTTGAGACTTGAGCCTCTGCTGCCGCTTGCTCGACAGTGAGCCAATCTATGTTCGTCATCCTCGGTGCCTCCGATTTGTGGTCGATAATGCCCTGCATTGGACATGAAAGACGTTATGCGGCAACCGATTTAATGTCCACGTGAGAGGTAGTTTTTTACCCCTACCGCATGGCCGAAACACTAAGAACCGCACGTCAGACGCCACAGAGACGAAGCCAGAAAGGGTAAAAAGTTTCATGCTCCATCAGCCGAGAGCGTTACGCACCGCATCCCACTGAGACTCCGCAGCATCCGCATACCGCTGGGTTGTCACCAGGTTGCTATGCCCCAAGAGCTTGCTCACGGTGTCAATCGGGACACCCTTCTGAACAAGCGAACTCGCCCACGAATGCCTCAAATCATGGGTCCGCACCGCACCCACACGCCGACGATCCTTACTGCCCTCTGCCCCAACAAATGCCGCATTACCCGCAGCCGTCAGCCCATGAGCGAACGACGTTGGATTGATCGGTAGACCATTCGCACCCCGCAACACGAGGCCGTACAACGGACGCCGCCCACCCTGGTATTCAACATCGGGAGGCGTACCAAGCCCCTCATCGTCTAACCGCTCCTGAATCAGTTCAGCCAGCCTGTCACTGATCGGAACGGTACGTGCCTGCCTGGTCTTAGGTGCCTTCATCAGATGATTCCTACGATCCCAGGCCCACCGAATCCTGATCGTCTTTCGGTGTAGGTCCACGTCGTCGTAGTGCAGCCCGACAGCCTCACCCCAACGGGCACCACTCCCCGCCAGCACTTCGAACGTGAAGAGGTACGACTCCGCGAGAACAGCGCGAATCGCGTCCATCTCATCGCTCGACAGCCAACGTTCAGGGCTAGGCGGGATCGGGGGCAGGTTCAACGCCGTAGCCTCATTCGTGGACAGCAGCCCCGCGTTCATCGCGGCCCGAAGAGACGAACCGAGCACCGCTATCACCTTGCGCACCGACGACGGGGCCAATGCCGACAGGTCACCATCAACCCAAGCCTGAACATCAGGGCGACGAATCTTCGAGAGCGGTACGTCTCCCCATCGCGGCATGATGTGGTTCTCGATCCTGGACTCGTCCCGAGCGGCTGTCGACTGCTCCACCTTGCGGGAACGCACCCACCGCTCCGACCATTCACGCCACGTCAGATCAGACGACGGTTGCCGCTTACGCGCCTCATCCTCAGCCGCCACAGCCTTGCCAAGAGCTTGCTTTTCAGTGGCAAACGATCCCGCGCTCCTCCGCTTGCCATTCTCATCCCGGTACATCGCCCTATAGGTTTTCGAGCGGTTGCGTTCAGTCCAAGCCATGCAAGTAGGGTGCGCTGTCGCATGGCACTGGTCAAGTTGCATGTCAGTGCATGGCAAATCGACCTCGTGCGGTGTCCACTCGTGGGTACGACCTGGACCCTAGGCTGAACTGAATCGCGCTCTACCTGCGGGTCTTCCGTGACTTGACCTGCGTCAATCTATCGTGTTAAGTGAACGCTTGAATGGCCTTAAAATCCGCCAAGTGTCGGTTCGAGTCCGACTGGGGGCACTCCGAACTCACCCCGATGCACGAACTTTGAGTTATTTGCAATTCACTGAAATCGCCGCTCCATGCGCACTACCCTGACGCCATCCGGAGCCGAGGACGTGCTCGGCCGACGACAACGGGAGTGCGGATGTCAGCAACGGTCACCACGCCGGAATCGATGGAGCTTGGCTCCTGGATCTCTCGTCGGGCAGCCATCGGACCCGATCGGCCCGCGGTCACCTACGGCGACTCGACGCTGACATTCGCCGACTTTCAGCACCGGATCGACTGTCTGGCAGCGGAATTGGCTGCCGGAGGTATCAGCGCAGGTGACCGCGTCGCCTATCTGGGCCCCAATCATCCGGCCTTCCTCACCACGCTGTTCGCCTGCGCACGCGTGGGCGCCACCTTCGTCCCGCTCAACTTCCGTCTCACCGCGCCGGAGATCGCCTACATCCTCGACGACTGCGGTGCGCTCACCCTGATCGCAGATGCGGCGCTGGCACCGACAGTTGACCAGATACGAGACCAGACACCGGTCCGACGCTTCATCGCACTCGGCGACGTTGACGGCTGGGAGAACTACGACGACCTCCTCGCCCGCGCACAACCGATCGCCGATCCTGCGCATCCGGCCCCCGAGGACGTCGCCGTCATCATGTACACCTCCGGCACCACCGGTCGCCCCAAGGGTGCGATGCTCTCGCACGGAAATCTGTTCTGGAACAACGTCAACTCACTACTCAGCTTCGACACCCTCAGCACCGACATCACCTATGTGTCGGCGCCGTTGTTCCACATCGGCGGACTCAATGTCACCACGCTGGTCACCCTGCAGAAGGGTGGACACGTTGTGCTGGCACCCGGCTTCGACCCGGCCGCCGCACTCTCCGCAATCGAAACACACCGGATCACAACGATGTTCGGTGTTCCGGCGATGTTCCTGTTCATGAGTCAAGTGCCGCAGTTCCAGACCGCAGATCTGTCGAGTCTGCGCTACCTGATGTGCGGCGGTGCGCCCGTCCCCGAACCTCTGATGCGGAAGTACGCCGACAGAGGGGTCACGTTCGCACAGGGTTACGGACTCACCGAGACCGCACCATTGGCGTTGGTGATGGGAATCGACGAGTCGGACAGAAAGATCGGGGCCGCGGGGAACAAGGTGCTGCCCCTGTCAGATGTGCGGCTCGTCGACGCCGACAACGCCGAGGTCCCGCCGGGGCAGCCGGGCGAGGTATGCGTCCGGGGACCGCAGGTCATGACGGGCTACTGGAAGAACCCCGGGGCCACCGAATCCGCCATCGACAGTGAGGGCTGGTTCCACACCGGCGACGTCGGCCGACAGGACGACGACGGGTACATCTACGTCGTAGACCGACTCAAGGACATGGTCATCAGCGGCGGGGAGAACGTGTATCCGGCCGAGGTCGAAAGCGTCCTCTACAGCCATCCCGCCGTCGCCGAGGTAGCGATCCTCGGGGTGCCCGACGACAAATGGGGCCAGGCGGTCACGGCCGTCGTGGCCACCGTCCCAGGGGAATCGGTGACACTCGACGAACTACGAGACTTCGCCGCTGCGACACTGGCCCGCTACAAGCTGCCACTGCGCGTCGAATTCGTCGACGCACTCCCCCGCAACCCGTCAGGCAAGGTCCTCAAGTACCGGCTACGCGAACAATTCGGTGCCGTACCCACGCCCTGATCGCGACCGCATCCGACAAAGAACACATACGCCGCAGCAGTCGTCGAAATATCAAGGGCAGCAGCAATGTTGATTCCGGCAAGCGGCACATAACGCACCGCGACAACAGTGTCGGTCGGCAATAATCATCACAGTTCCACCCACTGATCCGACGAGCCGTGGAGGCTGTGATGCCCGGTAAGTTCCATGTCAAGAAAAACGCCGGCGGAAAGTACTACTTCACGCTGGCCGCCGGAAACGGCGAGGTCGTGGCCACCGGTCAGGCGTACTCGTCGAAATCGGCGGCCATCGAGGGCACCCGCGCCGTGCAGCATGCGGCCGCGACAGCAACGGTGGTCGAAGAAGAGGAATGACCCTGCTCAGCGGCGGGCGGCGGATAGCAAAAATCGTCCCCGCCAGCCCCGCCAAGGCGAATCTGCCCTCGGCGGCCACCACGGGGACGATTTTTGCTGTCGCGCCCAGTCGAACAACCTGATCAGGGTCGAACAACCTGATCAGGGTCCGACCACCGTCAGTGCCCGAAGCGCACCGTCAGGGTTGAAACACCACTCGACCGACCGTGGAACCGTCGCCGAGCCGTCCGATGCCATCGGCCACCTCGGTGAGAGGCAGGCGTTCGGAGATCAGCGGTTTGACCAGTCCCTTGTCGGCAAGGCGGGTGAGTTCCACGTGGCATTCGTCGATCACCTGCGGGCCCTTGGCGTGGTAGAGGCCCCAGTGCAATCCGACGATCGAATAGTTCTTGATCAGTGCGTGATTGAGCGCCGGCCGGGGAATCGTCCCACCGGCGAAGCCGATGATCACGATCCTGCCCTCGAAGGCGATGCACTTGGTCGACCCGTTGTAGGCATCTCCGCCCACCGGGTCGAACACGATGTCGGCGCCGTGCCCCTTGGTGAACTCCTTGACGATGGGAACGAAATCCTCAGAGTGCCGGTCGATCACCAGGTCGGCACCGAGATCCTGCGCGTATTTCGCCTTGGCGGGGCCGCCAACGACCCCGATCACCGTCGCGCCGGCCGCCTTGCCCAATTGCACCGCAGCACTGCCGACCCCGCCCGCCGCGGCGTGAACCAGCAGGTAGTCACCCTCGCGGATCTGCGTACGGCGATGCAGCGCGAACCACGCGGTCTGATAGCCGATGGTCAAGGCGGAGGCCTCCGCGTCGTCGAGTGCCGACGGCGCAGCGAAGGTCGACTCCTGCGGCAGCACAGCGTATTCGGCGAAGGCGCCACCGGGGAGAATCGGATTACCCACCACGCGATCGCCCACCGCGGCCCGCGTCACACCCGCTCCCACGGCAACCACCTCGCCGCACAGTTCGACACCCGGGGTGAAGGGAAGCGGGGGTTTGACCTGATACTCCCCTCGGCACAGCAGGACGTCGGGGAAGTTCGCCGGAGCAGCGAGCACCTTCACCTTGACCTGCCCGGCGGCGGGCTCCGGTTCGGCGACGTCGTCGAGCTTCAGTACATCGCGCGGCTCGCCCAGTTCGTGCACTTGCCAGGCTTTCATCGTGGCATCTCCTCGAGAGTTGTTGCGTTGTGGCGCTCGCCGATCAGCGACGCTCAGTCCTTCGGGCCGCCGGCGACGTAGATGACCTGGCCGGAGACGAATCCGGCACCCTCACTGACGAAGAAGGAAGCGGTATGGGCGATGTCGGCAGGTTCGCCGACACGGTTGACCGGGATCTGGGAGGCAGCAGCCTTCTTGAAGTCGTCGAAGTCCACCCCCATGCGCGCGGCGGTGGCGGCGGTCATGTCGGTCTCGATGAATCCGGGAGCGATCGCGTTGGCGGTGACACCGAACTTGCCCAGTTCGATGGCCAATGTCTTGGTGAAGCCCTGCATACCCGCCTTGGCGGCCGAGTAGTTGGCCTGCCCGCGGTTGCCCAGCGCCGACGTGGACGACAGGTTGACGATACGACCCCAACCCGCATCGACCATGTGCTTCTGGCATGCGCGGCTCATCAGGAATGCACCGCGAAGGTGTACGGCCATCACCGAGTTCCAGTCGTCGACGCTCATCTTGAACAGCATGTTGTCGCGGATGATGCCGGCATTGTTGACCAGCACGGTCGGCGCTCCCAGCTGGTCGGCGACTTTGGCCACCGCAGCGGCAGCCGAATCCTCGTCGGACACGTCAGCGCCCACCGCGATCGCCTTGCCACCGGCGTCGGTGATCGCCGCGACGGTGTCGGCGCATGCGGCCTCGTCGAGATCGAGCACCGCGACGGCGAGACCGTCGGAGGCCAGCCGCTTGGCGATGGCGGCTCCGATGCCGCGAGCCGAACCTGTGACGATCGCTGTCTTGTCAGCCATGAGTACTTGTTGCCCTTCTGAATTCGATTGAGGAGATCTGGCGGTGGCGAGCGGTCAGCCCACCGACGCGCCCGAGCGGTACGGAGCGGCGTCACCGAGACGCTGCCCACCGTCGATGACCATAACCTCGCCGGTGACCCAGGAGGCCGAATCCGACGAGAGGAATGTGATGGCCGAGGCGATGTCGTCGGGCTCACCGATCCGGTCGAGTGCGGTGGCGCCGGCCACCTCGCTCTCATGTTCCTTCCACAGCGCCTCGGCCAGGCGCGTGCGCACCACACCGGGTGCCACCGCGTTGACCCGCACCCGGGGTGAAAGCTCGAGCGCGAGCTGTTTGGTCATGTAGATCAGCGCTGCCTTGGACACGTTGTAAAGACCGATGTTGGCCTCGTGTCCGAGTCCGCCGATCGAGGCGGTGTTGACGATGGAGCCACCGTGCTCGCCCATCCACGCCTGCACCGCGACAGAGGTCCACAGCAACGGACCCCACAGGTTCACGTCCATGGTCTTGGCGAAACGTCCGTGATCCTGGGCGATCAGCGGACCGAAGGCCGGATTGGTTCCGGCGTTGTTGACCAGGATGTCCAGCGAGCCGAAACGTTCGACGGTCTCCTCGACACAGCGCCGCGCATCGGCCTCCTCGGCGACGTGCGCGCCGATACCCACGACGTTCCCACCGATCTCGGCGGCCGCGGCCTGCGCCGACTCGGATTTCCGCGACGTCAGCACGACGTTGGCACCCGCGGCCGACAGTGACCTCGCCGCGGCGAACCCGATGCCGCGCGAGCCCCCGGTGACCACGGCCGTACGGCCCGTCAGGTCTGGATTGCCCATGACGATGAAACCCCTCTCCCCGCATGTGTGGCGGCCGCGGCCTCGATGTCGAGCATCGAGACCGATCTCCGCTTCGTGATGTGTCCGATGCCCGAGTTACACCGAAAAGGTGACGTGCATCTCTTGGGTCCATCTATAGTTGAAGTCAGTTTCAAGTTCAAGTTCCGACAAGGAGAGTCCATGGACACCACCACCCTGCCCGTCGCGCCGACCACCCCCGCCGATCTGGCCGAACTGATCGGCGTCGAACTCGGGCCGACGCAGTGGTACGAGGTCGACCAGGACCGGGTGAATGCGTTCGCCGACGCCACCGACGATCACCAGTGGATCCACATCGACCCCGAGCGCGCGGCAGCGAGTCCCATCGGCCACACCATCGCCCACGGGCTGTTGAGTCTGTCCCTCGGCCCGCATCTGAGTCACCAGCTCATCGACTTCAGCGGGTTCGCACATTCACTCAACTACGGCTACAACAAGGTTCGCTTCCCAGCACCGGTTCCGGTGGGCTCACGCGTGCGCATGCGCGTCACACTCGTCTCCGCCGACGAGGTTCCGGGCGGGCTTCAGGTGACCACCGCCCAGGTACTCGAACTCGAAGGCTCCGACAAACCCGTGATGGTTGCCGAGTCGATCGCGCGCATCGTCGCCGGCGACTGACCGGCCGTACTCGACCCCTCATCCCGCACCTTCCAGGAGGAACATTTCGATGCCCAATGTCATCGACACCGTCGCCCGGCACGCCACCACCACACCGGATGTGATCGCCATCCGCAGCGTGGGTGATCCTCTGTCCTATCGGCAGCTCCTCGACGCGAGCCTGCGTTACGCGGGCGCTCTGGCAGCCGCGGGTATCGGCCGTGGCGACCGGATCCTGCTCGCCGCGCCGTCGAGGTCGGAATTCGTGGTCGCCTACATGGGGATTCAAGCGCTCGGGGCAACAGTGGTCACCGTCAACACGATGTCGACCGCCGCCGAGACCGAGTACTTCCTGAGCAATTCCGGCGCCTCGCTGGCGATTCGATGGCATGAACTCGGCCCGGCGGTCGCCGACGCCGCTGCCGTGCTGGGGATCCCGGCCTGGGATCTCACGGAGGGAGCGCCGGTCGATGCCGATCCGGTCGCCGACATCGTCGACCGGCCCGCCGACGACACGGCCGCGATCCTCTACACCTCCGGGACCACCGGAAGGCCCAAGGGCGCCGAGCTGACGGTGGCGAATCTGCTCGCCGCCGGGGAGACCGGGAACCGCGTCAGCCGCGGCACAGCCGACGATCGCATCGGCACCGGGCTGCCGCTGTTCCATGTCTATGGACAGGCCTCGGTGATGATGGCGGGATTCGCCGGCGGCGGCTCGATCTCGCTGCTACCTCGATTCACCCCCGACGGGATGATCGAGATGCTGCGACGTGACGCCATCACCGTGATGTGCGGTGTACCCACCATGTGGAATGCATTGCTGCACAGCGCTCCCGACGACGCCGCCGCACAGTTCTCAGGTCTGCGGGTGGCGGTGTCGGGCGGCGCCTCGCTGCCGGGCGAGATCGCCCGGGCGTTCGAGAGTCGTTTCGGTTGCACACTTCTCGAGGGTTACGGTCTCACCGAGACCACCGCAATGGCCACATTCAACGACATCGACAAGGGCGGGAAGATCGGGTCGGTGGGTGCGGTGAACCCCGGCACCGAGATCGAGATCCGCGACACCGAGGGCACTCGCTGTCCGACCGGCACCATCGGCGAGGTGTGCATCAAGGGGCCCACGGTGATGAAGGGGTACTGGCAACTACCCGAGGCGACCGCAGCCGTGCTGTCGGCCGACGGATGGTTCCGCACCGGCGATCTCGGTGTCTTCGACGAGGATCAGGATCTGCGGATCGTGGATCGGTTGAAGGACCTCATCATCCGCGGCGGCTACAACGTCTATCCCGGCGAAGTCGAGGAAGTCCTCTACAGCCACCCGGAGGTCGTCGAGGCGGCAGTGGTGGGTGTGCCCGACCCCCACTACGGCGAGGAGGTCGCCGCGGTCGTGGTCACCACACCCGGTTCGGCGATCACCGCCGACGACATCTCGGCGTGGTGCCGGGAACGGCTGTCGGCCTACAAGATCCCCCGGATCATCGATTTCACCGATGCGCTGCCGAAGGGTTCCACCGGCAAGATCCTCAAACGCGACATCAACCGCACCGACCTGCGCAAGACCCAGGTCTGACACGGAGATCAGACTCCCCCGCCCATCGGCGCCCGGTCCCCATGCGGGAAGGGGCGCCGATGTCGTGTCGGGGGGTGGTTCAGCTGCGTGAACGGCCCAGCTGGGCGATCCACGTCCGCGAGGCCGCCGGGTCGATCACGTCGTCGAGTTCGAAGGTGGTCGCCGCGTGCATCGCCTTGCCGCGCTGGTAGGCCTGCGCGACCAGCTCGTCGAACAGTTCGGCCTGGGCCGTGGGATCGCCAGCTGCCTCGAGTTCCTTGCGGAACCCCAGTCGAACGGCTCCCTCCAGCCCCATCGGACCGATCTCACCGGTCGGCCAGGCGACGGTGAACTCCGGGGCTGCGAACGAACCACCGGCCATCGCCATGGCACCCAGGCCGTAACCCTTGCGCAGGATGATCGTGCCGAACGGGACACTCAGTCGTGCACCGGCCACGAAGAGCCGCCCGAAGCGGCGCACGGTGGCCTCGGTCTCGGACTCCGGGCCGACCATGAATCCTGGTGTATCGCACAGCGTCACCACCGGTAGGCCGTGTGACTGGCACAGGTCGAGGAACTCCACGGCCTTGTCGGCCGCCTCCCCGTCGATCGCGCCACCCAGATGCGCACTCGAATTGGCAAGGACGCCATAGGCGACGCCCTCGACCCGGATCAACGCGGTCACCATCCCACGCCCGTAGTCGGCCTGCAGTTCGAGGACCGAGTCGACGTCGGCGATCGAGTCGATCGCCGAACGGACGTCGTAGGCGCGCAATCTGTTCTCGGGCACCACATGTCGGGAGAGTCGCACATCCGGCGCCGACCAGTCGTCGGTGTCGCCCTGGAAGTACGAAAGGTACTTCTGCGCGGTGGCCACCGCATCCGCCTCGTCCCGGGCCCGCACATGCACCACACCGTTGCGTGACTGCACGTCGATCGGTCCGATGTCCTCGGGACGGTGCACACCCAGCCCACCGCCCTCGATCATCGCCGGGCCACCCATCCCGATATTGGCGTCGGGGGTCGCGATCAACACGTCGCAGGCACCAGCCAATGCAGCGTTACCCGCAAAGCAGCGACCGGAGACGATCGCCACCGTCGGCACCTGGCCCCGAAGAGCCGCCATTGCTCGGAACGTGGGCACATCGAGTCCCGCCGCACCCGCAGCGTCGGTGTCACCCGGACGACCGCCACCGCCCTCCGCGAACAGCACCAGCGGTATCCGCTTCCGGCGCGCCACCTCTAGCATGCGATCGGTCTTGGCGTGATTGCGCTTCCCCTGCGTGCCGGCGAGGACCGTGTAGTCGTAGGAGATGACCACCGTCTCGGCGGCCTGCGCTCCGAATCGGTCGGCCCCGATGGTCGCGACGCCGGCAACCAGACCGTCGGCCGGGGTGTTGGCAATGAGGTCCTCCTCGGTACGCCTGCTGCGCTGCGCGGCAAGGGCGAGGGCCCCGTATTCGGTGAAGCTGCCATCGTCGACGAGGGCGTCGATGTTCTCTCGCGCGGTTCGACGTCCCAGCTTGTGCCGCTTTGCCACCGCGGCCGGACGCGACCGATCGAGTGTCACCTCATGCCGCTCGAGCACCTCGGCGAGGTCGGGCCGGATGGCGTCGGGATCGACGTCTGCGACGTCGCCGGCACCCTCGGGTGAGTCGGCGGGCGCGATGATCACCAGCGGTTCTCCGCTGGCCACCGACTGCCCCGTGCTCACCAGGACGCGGCGGACGAGGGCCGCAGAGGGTGCGCCGACCACATGTTCCATCTTCATCGCCTCGAGCACCACCAGCGCCGATCCGGCGGCCGCGGTGTCGTGGGCAGAGGCGACATCGACCACCACCGCGGCCATCGGTGCGCGCAAGACCTCTTCGTCCTCGGCCAGATCGAGGTCGGCCTCGGTGAGCACGGCAGCCCCCGACGCCCCCGGGCGCGAGCCGGCCGTAGCGGCGGCGGTCAGCGTCGCCGCCGTCCCCACCAGATCGTCGATCCGGTTCTCCAGATAATCGGTGGTGGGGTGACCGTCGGTGAATTCTTTGTCGGTCAGAATCGCTTGCAGCAAAGTGAGATTCGTCGACACCCCGTCGATCACGAATTCGCCGAGCGCGGTGGCGACCTTGCGTGCGGCCACGTGTGCATCTCCGCGCGTGTGGCCGATCACCTTGGCCAGCAGCGAGTCGTACCGCGGGCTGATCACCAGGCCGGGGCGACCGTAGGTGTCCACCCGGATTCCGGGTCCGGTGGGCGGGGTGAACTCGACGATCTCCCCCGCGTCGGGCACCGTCGTGCCGTCAGCGGTGATGGTCTCGGTGTTGACCCGGGCCTGGATGGCGACCCCCGCCGCCCTTGCCGTCTCACCGGTCGCGGCGCCGGTCCCGAGGGCGTGCACACCCGCGGGTAGCCCCAGCTGGTCGAAGGGCGAACCGCCGGCGATTGCCAGTCCGACCTGCACCAGGTCGGTGCCGGTCACCTCCTCGGTGATGGTGTGCTCCACCTGGATGCGGGGATTGACCTCGAGGAACACGAACCGGTCGCCGTCGACGAGGAACTCTACGGTCGCCAGACCGCGGTAGCCATTGGATGCGCACAGTCGAGCCGCGGCTGCATGCAGGCCCTCACGCACATGCTGTGCGAGACCCTGTGCCGGTGCGATCTCGATCATCTTCTGTCGCCGCCGCTGAACGCTGCAGTCACGGTCACCGAGAGCCAGTGCCACCGACTCCTGTTGTCCTGCACCCCCATCGGCGGCGCCGACGATCTGGATCTCGATATGCCGCGCACCGGTGAGCAATTCTTCGGCGAACAGCGACGGATTACCGAAGCCGGACTGGGCCTCATTCGTGCACGCTCGGTAGGCGGCGTCGAGTTCGGCGGCCTGGCGTACCGGCCGCATTCCGCGGCCACCGCCGCCGGCCACCGCCTTGAGCATGATGCCCGACGGGTGTGCCGAGAGGAACTCACGCGCCTGTTCCTCGGTGATCCCGCCGGGGGTCGCATCGAGTACCGGCACACCGGCCTGTCGCGCCGCCGCGCGTGCGGCGGCCTTGTCACCGAACATCTCGAGGAGTTCAGGCGCGGGACCGACGAACACCAGTCCCGACGTCACACACGCTCGGGCGAATTCCGCGTCCTCGCTGAGGAATCCGTATCCCGGGTGCACATAGGTGGCACCCGACTCGACGGCCGCAGCGATCATGGCGTCGCGATCGAGATAGGCCGCAGCGCCCGTGCCGGGCAACGCCACCGCACGCGTCGCCGCGGTGACATGTGGCGCCCGCGCGTCGTCGTCGGCATACACCGCAACGGTGTCGAAGCCGAGTTCGGTCGCGGTCCGGATGATGCGCAGCGCGATCTCGCCTCGATTGGCGACCATCACCGTCGCCGGATGACCCACTGCCATCTCAGTTCTCCTCCACTTTCTTGAACAGGTCACCCTTGCGCACCTTGCCGGTCGAGGTCATCGGCAACTCGTCGATCACCTCGATCTCGGGCACCTTGTAGCCGGCCATGTTGTCCCTGGCCCACGCCACCAGGTCGGCAGCAGTTGTGGCGTCGCCGTCGACCACCTGCACGAACGCGAAGGCGATCTGGCCACGCCGCGGGTCCGGTTTGGGCACCACACCCGCCTTCTCCACGGCAGGGTGCAACATGAGCAGTGCCTCCACCTCAGCGGGGAAGACGCTCATGCCATTGGTCTTGATCATCTCCTTGTCGCGGGCGAGGTAGTGCAGGGCTCCTCGCTCGCTGAATTTCCCGCGGTCACCGGTCTGCAGCCAGCCGTCGCGGAGCGCGTCGGCGGTGGCCGTCGGATTGCGGTAGTACCCGGTCATCACCGAGGGGCTGCGCAGGATGATCTGCCCGTCTTCGCCCAGCGGCACTGGTTGTCCGTCGTGATCGACGATGAGGATGTCTGTTCCGGGTACCGGTAGTCCGCAGAACACCGGTTCGCCTTTGAGGTCGTAGTCGTCGTCCTGGAATCCGAGCGTCACGGTGTCGGCGGTATGGGTCTCGGTCATGCCGTAACTGCCCTCACGCAACACCTGCCCGGTTGCCGCGCGCCACCGCGCCCTGATGTCGGAATCGAGCTTGAGTACGAACGAAACCGCCTGCGGCCCTTCGAGTCCGGATAGATCATGGTCGGCGAAGTCCGGGTGATTCATCAGCTCGACGTAGTTGTCGACGGTCCCGATCATCGCCGTCACGCCTACCGCGTCGATCGTCTCGAGCACCGTGGTGGCATCCCAGCGTGTCAGCAGCACCGAGGTCCCACCGTTGATGAGCGGGACGATGATGCCGAAATCCTCGCCGGCGATCCAGAACACCGGCAAGAACACCAGCGCGACCGTCGGAGCGGTGCCGACCTGTGCACCTTTGGCCACCGTCGCGGTCCCGGCCGTGTAGACCATGTGACGCTGGGTGTGCTCACAGCCTTTGGGCAGGCCGGTGGTACCGCCGGTGTAATTGAGTGACGCCAACGCATCCGGGTCGGTCCTGATCGCGGCTGCGCGCTGTGAGGCGATGATCGACTGCCAGTCACTGTCACCGCGATCGACAATCGGGAACGGTGTGCGCCGCGCATCCGGGGCGACCATGTCCGACAGATGTGTGGTCGCCACCACGCGCACGTCGGTGCGGTCAGCAACGGTCGCGATGGTGTCGGCGAGATCGGGCTGGGTGAGCACGATCGTCACGCCCGCATCGGAGAGTTCGTGTGCCAGTTCGTGTTCGCGCAGCATCGGATTGATCGGCACGTGAACGGCGCCGATCTTGAGAATGCCCATCATCGCGATCAGGAACTGTGGGCAATTGCCCAGATGCACGCCGACCCGGTCGCCCGCAACGGCACCGTTGGCCTGAAGCCAGCCGGCAAACCGGTCGGAGAGCTCGTCGTACTCGGCGTAGCTGATCGCACTTCCGTAGAAGGAGATCGCGGTGGTATCCGGGCGCACCAGGGCCCAGTGGCGTAGGTAGTCGACCATCCCCATCACGTCGAGGGGGTAGTCGACCTCTCGCGGCACCTGTTCGGGCCAGTTCGCCTGCTGCAGATCTCGCATCTGCGCGGCCGCGGCGTCGAGTTCAGCCGCACCGACCGAGCCGGATGTCCCCATTTCTGCTCCTTCCACTCACCTCGCGCCCGCCGTCCATCGGATCGACACATGGGCGCGTCACAATTGTCGGATTGATGTGACCCACGCTACTCCTAGCTGAACCTGACGTCAGTATCAGGTATGGCAGAAGTCGACCCCGGTACGTCTGACGTACCGGGGCCGCTCCGGCGACATGGGTCAACCGATCGTGGGCTGCGCCATGCCCGGCAGCGCCTCTGGATCGTCACGCACCTCGGCCGGGTTGGTCTCGCGCAACCGCCAGACGCACAGGAAGGTGATCAGCCCCATCAGGGCGACGAACACCGCGACCAGCGTGGTGGTGCCGGTCTTGGCGACGAGTGCGGTCATGATGAACGGCGTACCGCCGCTGACGGTGATCGCCGCGAGCTGATAGGCAAGCGAGACACCGGAATACCGCACATTCGGGGCGAACAGTTCGCTCATGTAGGCCGCGAGCGGGCCGTAGGTCATCGACTGCAGAATCGAGCCGACGCTCACCGCGAGCAAGAAGTTGCCGAGGTTGCCGGTGTTGACCAGCCAGAAGTACGGGAACGCCCAGATGACGATGCCGATGGCACCCAGCGCGATCACCGGACGCCTGCCGATGCGGTCGGAGACCCATCCCGACCAGACGATCACCGGAATGGCCAACAGGCAACTGATCATCGACATCGCCAGCAGCTGGTCGCGCTTCATGCCCAGCTCCTCTGTCGCGTAGTTGAGGATGCCCGCAATCGACAGATAGAACAGCGCGTTACTCGCCGCCAGCAGACCGCAACCCAGCAGGATGGTCCGCCAATGTCCCTTGATGGCCTCGAGCAGCGGAGCCTGGGGCACCACTTCCTTACCCGTGGCCGCCTTCTTCTCGAGTTCGCGGAACTCCGGGGAATCCTCGACACGCGTCTGGATGAAGTACACGACCGGGAACAACAATGCGCTGAGCAGGAACGGGATCCGCCAGCCCCACGACAGGAATGCCGAGTCGCCGACGGCACTACTGGACCCCAGGAACACGAGGTTGCCCAACAGCACACCGAAGGAGACGCCCATCTGGCCGAATGTTCCCGAGAAGCCGCGGCGTTTCGGGCTGGCCGATTCGGTGAGCAGCAACACGATGCCGCCCCACTGGCCACCACATGCGAGCCCCTGGATGAAGCGCAACACCACCAGCAGGATCGGCGCGGCCACGCCGATGACGCCTGCGGTCGGGAGACAGCCGATCAGAAAGGTGCACGCTCCCATCAGGAACAGGCTCACCACCACTGCGGGCTTGCGTCCGTACTTGTCCCCGAAATGGCCGGCGACAAGTCCGCCGATCGGCCGCGCCACGAACCCCGCCCAGAATGTGCTGAACGACAACAGCGTGGCGGTCAAGGGGGACGACTCGGGAAAGAACACATGCGGAAACACCAGTGCCGCAGCGGTTCCGTAGAGGAAGAAGTCGTACCACTCAATCGAACTGCCCACGAGTCCTGCGGTGAGCAGTTTGCGGTGTGCACGTCTGGTCGACGTGGGTCGCGACTCCTGGACCCCCATCTCGGCGGCCCCCGAATGTGTTGATGATGCCATGCCTCACTCCTCATCGACTGTCGGCAGACTGTGGCCATGAACTTGAACTCAGCTTCAAGTAATCTCACCGTCTCAAAGGTTGTCAGTGATGTCAATCACGTTTGTCGATCTTCGTGATCGACAGAACTGGCAAAATTGACATGAACCTGAAATCAGGCTCGAATAGGCAGTGACCTGAGACACACTGAAGGACGTGAGGGAGCTGTCGCAGGAGCGCGGCGGCTCCTCACCGTCATCTCAGAAGTCACCAACGAAGCGAAAGGGGTGTTCATGACCGCCGTCAGCACCGCCACCGGTCAGATCGACAGCAGCGAACTGGGCAATGTCCTGGTTCACGAGCACGTCTTCGTCGTCGGCGAGGAGTTCCGCGAGAACTACCAAGACGATTGGGACGAAGACGCCAAGGTCGCCGACGCGGTCCGCGACCTCACCGAGCTCAAGGCTCTCGGCATCGACACGATCCTCGACCCGACCGTCCTCGGTCTCGGTCGCTACATCCCGCGGATCAAGCGCATCGCCGAACAGATCGACCTGAACATCATCGTCGCCACCGGCGTCTACACCTACAACGAGATCCCCTTCCAGTTCCACTACACCGGCCCCGGACTGCTCTTCGACACCGAGGAGCCGCTGGTGAACTACTTCGTCAAGGACCTCACCAAGGGCATCGCCGATACCGGCGTACAGGCGGCATTCCTCAAATGCGCCATCGAGGAGCAGGGCCTCACACCCGGCGTCGAGCGCGTGATGCGGGCAGTCGGTCAGGCGAGTGCGCAGACGGGAGCGCCGATCACCGTGCACACCAATCCGCACACAGAATCCGGCCTGGTGGCCCAGCGTGTGCTTGCCGAGGAGGGTGCCGACCTCACCAAGGTGGTGATCGGACACTCCGGCGATTCGACCGATCTGGACTATCTGATGAAGATCGCCGACGCCGGTTCGATCCTCGGCATGGACCGGTTCGGACTCGACGTCCTGCTGCCCTTCGACGACCGGGTGAACACCGTTGCCGAGCTGGCCAAGCGGGGATATGCCGACCGGATGGCCCTGGCACACGACGCGTCGTGTTTCATCGACTGGTTCGACCCGGAGGCCAAGGCCCAGGCCGTGCCCAACTGGAACTTCCGCCACATCAGCGAGGACGTCCTGCCGGCACTGCGCGAACGAGGTGTCAGCGATGCCGACATCACGACCATGCTCGTCGACGTGCCACGCCGCTACTTCGAATAAGCCCGGGAACGTCGGGCACGACTTCGACAGTGCCTGTCCCCCAACGATAGTGCCTGTCCCCAACGACAGTGCCTGTCCCCCAATCGAACTCCTCACACCGATCGACGAGAAGGTCTGACATGAGCAATCTGGTGAGCCGCCTGTGGAGCATCGCCGAGAACACGCCTGAGCGCATCGCACTGCGCGACCAGTCGCGCACCATCACCTATGGACAGCTCCGAGAGCAGATCGCCTCGACCGCAGACCACTATTCGTCGATCGGTGTGCGGCGCGATGACCGCGTGGTGTTCATCGCGCCGTCGATCCCGGAATTCGTGGTCACCTACTACGCGCTACACGCTCTCGGGGCCACGGTGATCACGATGAACGTCATGTCGACCCGGCCCGAAATCGACTATGTGGTCGGTGATTCCGGCGCCACGACGCTGATCGCCTGGCACGAGTGCGCAGATGCGCTGCGCGGCGTCGCCGACGACCGCGGTCTGACATTCGTCGCGGTCGCGCCGTTGGCACTGGGTGCCGAGGAGGAGAGCCACCACGACAGCGCGCGCAGCGCCGCTGTCGCCGACGCCTACGTCGACAGGTCCGACGACGATGTGGCGATGGTCCTCTACACATCGGGTACCACCGGACGGCCCAAGGGTGCCGCGCTGACGGTGTCGAACATCAACGCCATTCCGGACGCCTTTCGACCGGCCCTGAAACTGACACCCGACGACCGGTGGGCCACCGCTCTGCCGCTGTTCCACTGCTTCGGCCAAGGGGTGGTCATGCACACCGCACTCAGTTTCGGCTGCTCTCTGTCGCTGCTGAGCCCGTTCACGCCGAACGGATTCATGGACATGCTGCGCGATCACCACACCACCATCGCGTGCGGCGTGCCGACCATGTGGAATGCCATGCTGCAGGCGGCGGACGATCGTTCTCCCGATGACTTCGCCTCACTGCGACTGGCATGTTCCGGCGGCGCCGCACTGCCTGCCGAGGTGATCCGCGCATTCTCCGAGCAATTCGGCGCAACGATCCTCGAGGGGTACGGGCTCACCGAGACCGCGGGCACGGCGACATTCCACAACCTCGATCGCGGCCCGAAGGTGGCTACGGTCGGCTCGGCGCTGCCGGGCTTCAGTGTCGAAGCGCGCGACACCGACGGTCATCGCGTTCCCGAGGGTGAGGTCGGCGAGATCTTCATCTCGGGCCCCACCGTGATGCGCGGCTACTGGAACCGGCCGGATGCGACAGCGACAACTCTCGTCGACGGATGGCTGGCCACCGGGGATCTGGGGACCATCGACGCCGACGGCGACATCCGTATCGTCGACCGGACCAAGGATCTGATCATCCGCGGCGGATACAACGTCTACCCGCGCGAGGTCGAGGAGATCCTCTACGAACACCCCGACATCGTGGAGGTGGCGGTCATCGGTGTGCCCCACGCGCATTACGGCGAGGAGGTCGCCGCGGTGATCGCACCACGACCCGGTGCCACCATCGACACCGACGCGCTGCGCACCTGGGCCAAGGAGCGACTCTCGGCCTACAAGGTGCCCCGGATATTCACCTTCGTCGACGAGTTGCCCAAGGGGGCAACCGGCAAGATTCTCAAGCGCGCCATCGACCGGGACTCTGTGGGCGCCGTGACGCAGTAGACCTGGTCTGACCGCACCGGTGTCGGTGACCGACAGCAGAAGTCAGCTGTCGGTCGCCGGCCGCGTCATTCCCAGGGCGTTGGCCCACAGTCGGGTGGCGGTGAAGACCAACGCGTCCATCTCAGCGGTCGGGTCCTCGGAGTCCCCGCCGAGCGCGAATGCCTCGTAGGCCATGCGTGACACCATCCCCGAGAGCGCGCCGGCGGCCGCGGTCGGGTCGAGGTCGCGATCGGCCAGACCCTGATCCTGCAATTCCTTGATATGTCTAGCGTTACGCGCGGAGAACATGTGTCCGCGCTGACGACGCTTCTCACGAAACTCCGGGAAGTTCGCCGACACCTGCTCGAGAACCAGGCGCAACTTGGCATTTCGTCGATACGCCTCGAAGTATGCGCGATTGGCGGCCGCGAGAACGGCGACCGGATCGGCCTCGAGTTCGGGGTCCACGTGCGGGTACCCGGGATGCAGCATGTCCTCATGTGCCTGCGCGAGAACAGCATCGAGGATCTCCTCTTTGCTGTCGAAGTAGGTGTAGAAGGTGCCCGTGGAGCACTTGGCCTCGGCGGTGATGTCGGTGAGCCTCGCATCGGAGAAACCGTCACGCTCGAAAACCGTTCGAGCGGCCGAGATGAGCGCGGCTCGGGTGCGTTCACCTCTCGCGGTCACCGGAAGCGCCTTCTCGGCATCGCGGGTGGACAGCGGCGGGAGTGCATCCAGGCGGCGGGCCGACGCGGCCGGCTCGGCGGCAAGGTGGGTCTCGGTGCGCGGCGTCATCGTCTCATCCTCCCAGGCGAGGACGCGACGCGCACCCGGCCGCCGCGGCGGATGCCGCGGCGGCCGGGTGCGTTCGACGGTCTCACCACGTCTGTGCTTTCACCGGGTCTGTGCTTTCACCGGGTCGCCTAGCTCACCGGTCTGACGCCGGGTGCGATGTCCGACCCCGGTGCCGAGGAGTCGGGTTCGGCGAGACCCGCGCGGTCGGCGACCTCGGTTGCTTTCTCGATGAGCATGTCGACCATCTGCACGGTCGGGACTCCTGCGGCGGCCCGGTTGGACGGGTTGTCCATCGCCCGGCGCACCACGCCCTCACAGATGATCGCCACCTTCCAGAGTCCCAGCGCATGCCAGTACTCCAGCGCCTTCGGGTCCCGGCCGGTGCGCGCGATGTAGGCGGCACCGATCTCGTCGCGGCTGGGGAAGCCGTCGAGGAGTTCGACCGGGGCGGCACTACGGGCCGGCTCGTCGGACGACGGCCAATACGCCAGGGTGCTGCCGATGTCGGCGAGCGGATCGCCCAGGGTCGCCAGTTCCCAGTCGAGTGCCGCCCGCACGTCACCGGTCTCGGGATCGATCATCACGTTGCGGATGTGGAAGTCGCCGTGGACAAGTCGCGTCTCGTGTTGCTCGGGGATCGACGCGGCCAACCGCCTGGTCAGCGCATCGAGTGCGGGCAACTCACGTGTCTTGGACTTCTCCCACTGTGTGCCCCACCGCTTGAGTTGCCGCTGTGCATACGGTGAATGGCTCGCCAGATCCGAGAGCCCCACCTCGTCGATGTCCACGGCGTGGATCTTCGCCAGGGTGTCGACCATCGACTCGGTGATGTGCCGGCGGGTGTCGATGTCGATCGCCTCGGCGGCAGGCAGGTTGTCGAGCACCACTGCGTCGACGTGTTCCATCACCACCAGCGGCACCGGACTCACGTTCTCGTCGGTACACACGCCGTAGACCTTCGGCACCGGGACGTCGGTGTCGGCCAGCGCGTTGAGGATCTTCGCCTCGCGCGCCACGTCGTGGGCCGAGGCGAGGAGGTGGCCGAGCGGGGGGCGCCGCAGCACCCACCGTCGGCCGTCCTCGTCGGACAGCAGGTAGGTCAGATTGGATTGTCCGGTACCCACGCGCGCCGCCGACACCGTGCCGGTCGGATGGATCCCGATCTCATCCAGCCAGCCGAGCAGGGCGTCCGGATCCACCTCGGCGATGGTCTCCAGTCCCGCATGACCGGTCTGCGATGGGTTCATCTGTCTCCTCGTCTCCCCTGTCCGTTGCTCCACGTGAACCGAACCTAGCTGCGCGCCACCAGCGCGTCGTCGGACACCCCGACAACGGTCTCGGTGAGTACGGTGTCGCGGTATTTGCGCAGCTCGCGGCGCGCGATCGCGCGCTTGTGCACCTCGTCGGGCCCATCGGCCAGTCGCAGCGTCCGAATGTGTGCGTAGGCCATCGCGAGCGGGAAATCGTCGGTCACACCCGCTCCCCCGTGCACCTGGATCGCTCGATCGATGATCTTGAGTGCGACATTGGGTGCGGCGACCTTGATGGCCGCGATCTCGGTGGCCGCTGCCTTGTTCCCGACCGTGTCCATCATCTCGGCGGCCTTGAGTGTGAGCAGCCGGACCATCTCGATGTCGATGCGCGCCTCGGCGATCCAGTCCTGGATGTTGGCCCGTTCGGCCAGCGGCTGACCGAAGGTGACGCGGTAGGTCGCTCGGGCGCACATGAGTTCCAGTGCGCGCTCGGCCATCCCGATCGTGCGCATGCAGTGGTGGATACGACCCGGCCCGAGCCGCGCCTGCGCGATCGCGAATCCCTCGCCCTCACCCTTCAAGACGTCTTTGGCCGGAACTCGCACATTGTCGAAGATCAACTCGCCGTGGCTCTCCCGATCGACGTATCCGAAGACGGGGAGGTTGCGCAGGATCGTCAGACCCGGGGCGTCGGTGGGCACGACCATCATCGACTGTTGGCGATGCTTGGGGGCGGTCGGATCGGTCTTGCCCATCACGATGAGCACCTTGCAATCGGGTCGAACAGCGTTGGACGCGAACCACTTACGACCGTTGAGCACATATTCGTCGCCGTCGCGCACCATCGACAGTTCGATGTTGGTGGCATCCGAGCTCGCGACGGCGGGTTCGGTCATCGCGAAGGCCGAGGCGATCTCACCGTCGAGCAGCGGCTTGAGGTAGCGCTCCTTGTGCTCGTCGGTGCCGAACAGCGTCAGCACCTCCATGTTGCCGGTGTCGGGTGCGTTGCAGTTGAACACCTCCGAGGCCCACACCACTCGGCCCATGATCTCGGCGAGCGGTGCGTACTCGAGGTTCGTCAGCCCCGGCCCCCACTCGGCGTAGGGGTGAAAGAGATTCCACAGACCGGCGTCCTTCGCCCGCTTCTTGAGCTCGAGCATGATCGGCGGGGTGCCGTGCGGATTGTCGAGTTCAGCCATCTGCTCCTCGAACACTGCCTCGTTCGGGTAGATGTACTCGTCCATGAATGCCAGCAGCCGCTCACGGTAATCCGCTGCGCGGGGTGACAGCTCGAACGCGGTCATGTTGGTGCCTTCCTCGTTGTGCCCGATATTCGGTATGGGGCCCATGTGCTTGGTATGGGGCCGAAGCCCGCCGGTGTGGCTTGGGGGGTGTGATGAGTGCCTGCCTGGCCACGAGCGGCTCGTGCCACGACGCGAACAGGCGGTCACCGGGACGTCAGGATCCTGTCGGCGCCATCAGCGATGCCTGATAGCGGCGCATCCCACCGAGCCATCGGTCGTAATCACTTCCCTTGTAGCGGTACATCTTGAGTACCTCGGGATGCGGCAGGATCAGGAACCGCTCGTCGGCGATGCCTTCCATCACCGCATCGGCGACCGCGGCAGGAGTCAACACGTCGCCTGCGGTCTCGACCGCGTTCTGCATCAGCTTCTCGGCATCGTCACCGTCGATCCCGTCAGGACGCAGGAGCTTGGTGTCGACACCCATCGGGCACAGACAGCTCACCGCGACCCCGGAGTCGCCGTAGGTGACAGACAACCACTCGTCGAATCCGATCACCGCATGTTTGGTCACCGAGTAGGTCGCCGAGCCGATCTGGGTCAGCAGCCCGGCCGCCGAGGCTGTGCTCAGGAAGTACCCGGAACCGCGTTGCACCCACTGCGGGACGAGACGACGGGCGGCGCGCACATGTGCCATCAGGTTCACGTCGATCGCGTGCTCCCAGTCGGCATCGGTGGCCGCGAGTCCGGCAGCGCCACCGATGCCCGCGTTGGCGACATACATGTCGACGGGCCCGAACTCCCGCTCGGCCAGTGCGACCACTGCGTCGATGTGTTCATTAGACGACGCATCTCCGCTGGTCACCGCGACAGCGCCGCCGTCGGCCTCGATCGCGCGAGCCGTCTCGGTCACCGCCGCCGCATCGAGATCGGTCAGGACCACCTTGCCTCCGGCCGCGGTGAAAGCCCGCGCCAGCGCGCCGCCGATCCCGCCACCCGCTCCGGTGACGATGATCACTTTCCCTTGCATCTCCATGGCCCGACCGTACTTGAATCCGATTTCAGATTCAATCGATTCCGGACTATTCGATCACCTCTCGGGAACCGCCACGACACGGCCACGACCGCGCCCGCACGCAACCCCTGTGACTTGACCTCAGACCTCGCCGGTCGACCGCACCACTCCATCGTGCACCCCGACGACGCCCAATGCGGGCGATACGACGGAGAATGCTCGAAATCGACCATTTGGGTGTTTTGCCTGATGTCAAGTGCACCAACATCTTTCAGTGATTCCGGCAGCCATGCTGACTAGACTCGAGCCATCACGACCATGACTGCAGACGAGATCGGAATCGACCGAGAGGCGCACGATAACCATGACGCAGAGCTGGATGGGCGGCGGCAACGACCCGTTCGACGAGATTTTCAACCGATTCTTCGGATCCTCATCGAGCAGGCCACGGAGTCAGGTCCAACGTGTCGATCTCAGCCGTCTCCTCAACGACGACGCCAAGCAGCTGTTCTCCCACGCCCAGCAGGCGGCCCGAGACTGGGGTAACTCCGAGATCACCCCCGAGCACCTGCTGTACGCGGCCACACTCGACGATCCCACCCGTGGCGTGATCTCGCAGCTGGGGGTGGACCCCGACAAACTCGCCGAACAGATGCAGAAGATCGGGACCGCTACGAGCAATGAGTCGCCCGACGGTTCGATCACTCTGAGTCCGGCCACCAAGCTCGCACTGCGCACTGCCCAGCAGCAGGCCGCCGACTCGGGTCTGAGCTATATCGGACCCGAGCACATCCTCGTGGGCGTCGCATCCAACTCGGAGAGCCCAGCGGCCAAGGCGCTGTCTCGCGACTCGAAGATCGAAGGTCCCAAAGGCTCGGCGCCCGAACCGAGTTCGACACCGACGCTCGACGAGTACGGGCGTGATCTCACCGCCGAGGCCCGTGCCGGCAAGGTCGACCCGGTGGTGGGTCGCAACGACGAGATCAGCCAGACCGTGGAGATCTTGTCCCGGCGCCGCAAGAACAACCCGGTCCTCATCGGCGACCCCGGTGTGGGCAAGACCGCGATCGTCGAGGGTCTCGCCCAACGCATCGTCAACGATGACGTCCCCGACACCCTTGCGGGCAGGCGCGTGATCGCATTGGACCTCTCCTCGATGGTCGCCGGATCGAAATACCGTGGCGAGTTCGAGGAGCGCTTCACCAAGGTCCTCGACGAGGTACGCGAACACTCCGACGAGTTGGTCCTGTTCATCGACGAGTTGCACACGATCATCGGCGCCGGCGGCACCGGTGAAGGCTCGATGGACGCCGGCAACATGCTCAAACCCGCACTCGCACGCGGCGAGCTCCACACGATCGGCGCGACGACCATCGACGAGTACCGCAAGTACATCGAGAAGGACGCCGCCCTCGAGCGACGTTTCCAGCCGGTGATGGTCTCCGAACCCTCCGTCGACGACACCATCGAGATCCTGCGCGGACTCGCCGACGCCTACGAGGCACACCACCAGGTGCACTACAGCGACGAGTCGCTGGTGGCGGCGGCCGAACTGTCCGACCGCTACATCACCGACCGGTTCATGCCCGACAAGGCGATCGACCTGATCGACCAATCGGGTGCGCGGGTTCGACTGCGCAACAAAACTCCCGACGACGAGTCCCGAACCGCCCGCGACGAACTCGCCCGGCTCGAACGCGAGAAGGAGTCTGCGGTCGCGAACGAGGACTACGAGCGCGCCAATCAGATCAAGGGTGAGATCGACGCCAAGCGCGAGTCGCTCGGCGACGTGATAGACGACAAGACCCCGGAGGTGACGGTGGTCGACATCGCCGAGGTCGTCTCGCGCCAGACCGGTATCCCGGTCTCCGAACTCACCTCCGAGGAGCGCGAACGACTGCTCAAACTCGAGGACGTGCTCCACGATCGCGTCATCGGGCAGGACAAAGCCGTGGTCGCCGTTGCCGAGGCCGTCCGGCGCGCACGTGCCGGACTCTCGAGCCCCGGACGTCCGATCGGTTCCTTCCTGTTCCTCGGCCCCACCGGCGTCGGCAAGACCGAGCTGGCAAAGGCGTTGGCAGAAGCAGTGTTCGGTGACGAGGACCGGATGATCCGCTTCGACATGAGCGAGTTCCAGGAAAAGCACACCGTGTCGCGTCTGGTCGGCGCCCCTCCCGGGTATGTCGGTTATGAGGAGGCGGGTCAGCTCACCGACAAGGTTCGGCGCCAGCCCTATTCGGTGATCCTGTTCGACGAGATCGAGAAGGCTCATCCCGATGTGTTCAACGTCCTCCTGCAGCTGCTCGACGACGGGCATGTGACCGACGCCCAGGGACGGACGGTGGACTTCAAGAACACCATCGTGATCCTGACCTCCAACATCGGCTCCGACCTCATCCTCGACGCGCCCGAGGGTGACGTGTCGGCGATCGAGGAACCGCTGATGGAACGTCTGCGCTCACACTTTCGCCCCGAGTTCCTCAACCGGATCGACGAGACCGTGGTGTTCAGCAGGCTCGATCGGGCCGAGTTGCGCAAGATCGTCGAGATCATCCTCGGCAAGACCAAGCGACTGCTCAAGTCGCAGGATGTGGCGCTCGAGGTCTCCGATGCAGCCGAGGACTGGCTGGCCGAACAGGGCTACGACCCCGCCTACGGCGCCCGTCCGCTGCGCCGCAGTGTGCAGAAGCAACTCGAGAACAAGTTGTCGAATATGCTGCTCGACGGTTCGGCGAACAAGGGCGACACCATCCACGTGGATGCCGCCGACGACGACCTGACCTTCTCGGTCAGCTCCGGTGATGCGTTCGCAGAAGACAATTCGGGATCACAAGAGGCCGACGCCGAGAAGACGCTGGCCGAGCCGGCCACCGCGGACAGTCAGGCCTGACGCTCACCCGTGACGGCACCGCCGGCGCTCTGCAGGACTACCCCGCCGGCACCGGCGGTGTTGTTCATCCAGTCGGCACCGGCGGTGTCGTTCGCGCCCGCCGGCCGGGCAGTGTCATCGCGTCACATGCGGGGCAAAACCGTCGGGGACAACGACCGGGGCAGACAACCACCGAGAGGAACGATGATGAGCAGTCCCACCGAATCCCAGATCAACCCCCAGGCCGAGCCGAGTGGAAAGGGTTGTGTCGAATGCCTTGCGACAAGCGATGGTTGGTGGTTTCATCTGCGCCGGTGCGCGGCATGCGGTCACGTCGGCTGCTGCGACTCCTCCCCCGGCCAACACGCCACCCATCATGCGCGCGACACCGGGCACCACATCATCCAGAGCTTCGAACCCGGTGAGGACTGGTTCTTCGACTACGCCGCGGATGCGGCAGGGACCGGACCCGAGCTGGCCCAGCCGACCAGCCATCCCGACATCCAGCCGGTGCCCGGCCCCGATGGCCGCGTACCCAAGGACTGGATGGAGTGACTCCACCAGTAGTTGCGCGGGGCGCCGCACGTATTGAGGTAGTGCACTACTCGTGCCGTGCTCGACTGTCCTGGGAATAGTTCATGGCACCGACCGCGACGGAGGCGGTCGAGATCCTCCACAGGAGTGCACCATGACAGTCCCAGGCCCTCGTCCCTCACCGGTCGGTCACTCGGCCCCGACGGTCGTCACCCGTGCTGCGACTACGGCACCACCGCAAGACCTGCCGATGGCCGCCGATCGAGGGCGCGATCTCACCGCTGAACTTGTCGACACCGACATCTGGGACGACGGGATGGTCCGCGCTGCGGGGATCCCCGTCGTCGACATACCGTTCGTGACCGTCGGTTCGGGAATCGGATCGTTCGTCACCGTGGACTACCTCCGGATATCGGGCGTTCCTCTCGACCGGATCGCAGTACTGGGCCCGCAGGACGTTCCGTGGCGCAGCTACGAGTACCTCACAAAGGTCTCGCAGATCCCGCGCACCGAGCGCCTGCGCTCGGACTCGTCGTCGACTCCGGACAACATCTGGGGCTTTCCGTCATATGCCGTGCGGGAGGCGATCTCGACAAAGTCGATCAAACCGCTGTGGAATGTCGCGGTCGAACCGATCTTCGCCAACTACTACACACCGACGGCCGGACACGCATTCGAGTCGATGGAGCGCGAGTGCAGGCGTATCGGATACCTTCAGTGCCTCCACACCGGACAGGTCCGTATGATCCGGCGCCGCGCCGGCGGCGGCTACTACACGATCCTCACACCGCCTGCGGGCTCCTCGCCGACACGACGGATCGCCTTTCGCAGCCAGTGGGTTCATGTGGCGGTCGGATACCCCGGCATCAAACTCCTTCCCGACCTCCAGACGTTCCGGCGCACCTACCGCGACCCGGGCAGGATCGTCAACGCCTACGAACCCCACGAACACATCTATCAGGCGCTGCAGCATCGATCCGGAACGGTCATGATCCGTGGTGCCGGCATCGTCGCCTCGCGGGTTCTCCAACGCCTCATCGACGATCGCGACAAGTACGGTCTGCAGACACAGATCGTCCATCTGTTCCGCACCTACGTCGACAAGTCACACGGACCGCACGCCTTCATGCGACGAAAAGGCAAGGACGGCTGGGCGTATCAGGGTTTCAACTATCCGAAGTCAGTCTGGGGCGGCCAGCTCAAGGCGCGCATGCGCACGCTGGAGGGGCATGAACGCGCCGATGCGTACAAGCAGATGGGCGGCACGAACACACCGGTCCGCGACGACTGGCAGGAGCAGCTCGCCCGCGGTCGACGTGAAGGATGGTACCGAGTGGCTGTCGGCAAAGCGGTCGGGCTCGAACCAGCCACGAGCGGATCCGGGGTGGTCACCACCGTCGCAGTCGACAACGATGCACCGGTATCCCAACAGGCGGCCGCAGACGGGACCGTCGACATCCACGCCGACTATGTGATCGACTGCACCGGACTCGAAGCCGACGTGCGTGAACACCGCCTTCTCGCAGATCTTCTCGATCACAGCGGAGCGGGGATCAACCCGATCGGCCGGATGGATGTGGCCCGCAACTTCGAACTCATCGGCTCGAGGAACGGCGGAAAGATCTACGCGTCCGGGAGTGCGACCCTCGGTGGCTATTTTCCCGGCGTCGACACCTTTCTCGGACTGCAGATCGCAGCGCTCGAAATCGTCGACGACCTCGCGGCACAGGGATTCTGCAAGAAGCTGACACCGGCACGATCGACCGCACAGTGGTGGCGCTGGCTGCGGGACAAAGGAGTTGACTGACAATGGTACCCACGCTCTTCGGTCGTATACAGACCCGAATCGCCCTTCTCGCGGTCATCGGTGGCATCTGGACGCTGATCATCGCTCCGCTGCTGCCCGGTGCCACGTCAGCCGGAGCGGCCTACCGCGTCGCCTTCACCGTCCTCGCCCTCATCATCGTGGCCGGTGTGGTGTGGGAGTTCGTGTACCACTTCCTGCAGCAGTTCCGCTGGGAGAAGGACTGGCCCACACTCTTCGGCCTGCTGACAGCCATCAACGAGGGAGTCGTGGTGTGGCTGCTCGCGCGGTACGTGCTCCCACCGGACCTGCGGCCCTCGGCGATCGCGTTCGCGATCCTGTTCACCACCACCTGGCTGATCGTCTGGCTGGTCGCCAACGGACCCATACGAGCAGTGTTCCCCCACTGGCGATTCAACGGAGGTCGATTCGCATGAATGTCCCAACACGCGTGCCCGCGGAAATCGCGGTCACACTCGTCCCCGGCAACGGGATCGTCATCCGCACAACATCGTTCCTGTGCGTTCTCGGCGAGGGCTCGCGCGAACATGCGGACGCAGTTCTCGCACTCGGACGTAACCATCCCGAATTCGCCGGTGACGCCCGCAGGCTCGTCCGCTCACTCGTCGACGATCTCGGTGGTGGTCAGGGTGAACCGGCCGACATCGCCATCGCAGCCACCGACGACCTCGGAGTAGCGCTGTATCTGAGCGGCTCGATGTTCGCCGACATGAACGGCCGGCTGCTGGCCGACGCCTGCTCGGGCAGACTCGAGCTGGCAGTCCCGTGGAATTTCGACAGCCTCGGGTTGTACACCGCGGGGGTCGACACCTCCGGTGCCGTCGACACGATGTTCACCCTGGGCGAGGGTGCGGTTCCCGCCGCCGGAGCCGTCATCGGATGCCCCGTCGAGATGCGCGTCACCGAGTCCTATCGATTTGCGTCGCCCGAGCAGATTCCCCCGAGGAAGGCTGCGGCACAGCCGATCCCACCCCGCTCCGCTCCGATTCCCAAGCCCAGCCCGATTCCCCATCCCAGCCCGGAGCCAGTGCCGACACCGATTCACCGATCGACCCCGACACCGGGTGCGATGGCTGCACCGGTGTCCACCGCGGACTCCGCGCGTGGCGAGACGATGCCGGATGTGCCGACCGCACACTTCACGATGGCCGCAGACGAACCGATGCTCGTCTCGCTCACCGATGGTGACGATGCCGGACATCATGACGATCCAGCACGCGACAAGAACGATCGGGCACACGACGAGAGCGATGAGGCGGGTGTCGAGCCGCTGCCGGTCGTCTCGGGTGACCCTGCGTCGGCGATCGACACCACCGCCGAACACCATGGTCCGCCGGTGATTCACGGGATCCGTTGTTCTCGAGGTCATCTCAATCACCCTCAGTCCCTGCTGTGTGGGAGCTGCGGCATCCGCATGGACCAACTCACCCACATCATCGTCGAGGGTGAACGCCCCCCACTGGGATCGATACTTTTCGACGACGGGTCGGTCCACCAGCTCGACGACGACCTGCTGATCGGACGCGAGCCGATAGCGCCGGACTCCGGCCATGGGACGACAATCCAGATCGATGACAGCACCGGACAGCTATCGCGGCAGCACGCCGAGATCCGGCTGGTCGAATGGGATGTCACCCTGGTCGACGTGGGCTCGGCCAACGGGACCTTCGTCGTGGATCCCAGCGCCGACCGCGAGGTGCAACTCGCACCGCACCAGCCCTACACGCTGTCACCGGGTTCGGTCGTACGGCTCGGCGGCCGACAGTTCACCTTCGAGACCCCGCACGCGCGAGCGTGATCGGTTCGAAGGGGTGCAGCGCGCAGACATCGACACTGGTCTTCCTCCTCCTCGGCGTTGCCGTCGTCGTCGCGGCCGCACGGATCGGCGGCCGCCTCGCGCGACGGCTCGGCCAGCCGGCGGTCGTCGGGGAGATCGCCGCCGGCATCGCGCTCGGACCGAGCCTCCTGGGATTGATCCCCGGCGACCCGACGAGTTGGTTGTTCCCCCACCAGGTCCGCCCGCTTCTCGGCGCACTCGCCCAGATCGGGCTCGTACTGTTCATGTTCATCGTCGGGCTCGAGCTCGATATGCGCCTCGTTCGCGGCAGAGGTAAGGCTGCTGCCACCATCTCACTCACCTCGATCGGAGTGCCCTTCGGCCTCGGGATCGTTCTCGCCCTGGTGCTCTACCCGCATCACGACATCGTCGGAGGGCATCGGATCGGCTTCACCGGGATGGCACTGTTCCTCGGAATCGCCATGTCCATCACCGCCTTTCCGGTGCTCGCCCGGATCATGACCGACAGAGGTATGCAACACACCGCACCCGGAGTGTTCAGTCTGGCCGCGGCCGCCGTCGACGACATTCTGGCGTGGATCCTGTTGGCGTTGGTAATCGCGGTCATCGAAGGCGGCTCGCCGGCAGCCATCGCCCGTATCGTCGCACTGACCGCGGGGTATGTGGCGATCATGTTCGCGGTGGTCCGACCACTGCTGCGTCGTCTGATGAGATGGCGGGAGCGGGCCGGCCGCCTGACGCCAGACATCCTCGCCGTCGTGGTGATCGGACTGTTCGTGTCGGCGGCGGTGACCGAACTCATCGGGGTGCACCAGATCTTCGGAGCGTTCGTCTTCGGCGTGGTGATGCCCAAAGTCGGTTCTCTACAGATCAACACCGAGATCGCCGAGCGACTCGAACACGTGAGCGTCCTGGTGTTGCTCCCGATGTTCTTCGTCGTCACCGGACTGGGGGTGGATCTCGCCGCAATCGGCCCGGACGGCTGGTGGCAGCTCGCGCTCGTCCTGGTGGTGGCCATCGGCGGGAAGTTCGCCGGCGCCTACGTCGGTGCCCGGTGCAGCCGTATCCGCGGCAGACAGGCCGCCGCGGTCGCTGTGCTGATGAACACTCGCGGCCTGACCGAGCTCGTGATCCTCTCGGTGGGAAGGGAACTCGGCGTTCTCAGCGACGAGCTGTTCGCGATGCTGGTGGTGATGGCACTGGTGACGACGGTGTTGACCGCACCCCTGCTGCGCATCGTCTACCCCGACAGCGTCATCGCCAGTGACGTCGCCGCTGCCGAACGGCGCAGACAGGCGGCCGGAAACCGCAGACGAGTGATGGTCGTCATCGCCAACCCCACCGACAGCGTCGACAAGCTCGTCCGCGAGACCACCCGCGCTGTGGATTTCGCGCACGGCGCCGACCTCGTCCTGGCCGGAATAGTGCTGCCCTCACGGCGCACTCGCGAGGTCGGTACACCCGCGGTGCCCGACTTCGCAGCAGCGGCCGACGCCGTCGAGACGCTCACCTCGTTGAGTGCTCGCGTCAGCGGGGTCGCAACGGTCTGCGTGATGACCAGAATCGTGAGCGCCACCGACCATCGGGTCGCAGCCGAGATCGACGACATGGCGGGCAACAGCGATGCCGACTTCGTCCTCATCGACGCTGGGTCGGCCCAGCTGGCACGTGGTGTCACCGCTGCACCCGTAATCGTCACGAGCAGCGGCGACGGAGACCCGGATGACCGACACCGGGGCGACCGACACCGGGGCAGCGGTCACCAGGGGAGCCGACCGGACTGTGTCTCCGCCACAACGGAATCGGGAATTCTCTGCATCACCGACGACAGCCGTAGCGGCCGAACGGCCATACTCGCCGCAGTGGGCCTTGCCCTGCACCGGGGTCAGCCGTTGACGATCGCGACGCCGGGGTCGCGCAGACGTATCCGCTCCGACGTCACCGCGTCGCTCGGCGAGAACATCGATCTACGTGTGGTGTCACTCGCACACGGCAGCGAGGTACACGGCAGCGCGGCGAACGGGGGCGATGCGAACGGCGAGGCGCGATTGACCATTGCCCCCTACTCGGCACGCTCGTCGGACAGCCCGTGGACGTACACGGTTGACGATCACACCAGCACCAGCGAGGAGGCACTCGATCAGCGCATCGCGCGGGCGTATGCCTCCGACAGGGCAGATTGTGCCAACACAGGTCCCGGGGCCAACCCAGATCCTGCCGACGATCGCGACACCACCGGAACGTCGGGCCAGATCGAGGCCACCACACCGGCAACACCAGCTGCGACAGGGTGATCGAATGCACCAGGATGAGCGGAGACAACAGGGGCACGATGCACGATCCCGGATGGCCGACTACACGATAGTGGCGTCACTCGGCGCTGCTGCCAACGGCGAACTCTTTCTCGCCACCCCACCGCCACGACTGCGCCTGTCGACCGACCGAGTGGTGATCAAGGTGTTCGACGCGGTATGCGATGCCGCCGCCCACCGACGTGGGGTGCGGGAACTGCGCGCCTTCGCCGCCGTCACATCGCCTTATCTGGCAAGGGTTTTCGATGCGACACTGTCCGGGCAGTTCATGTACGCCATGGAGTATTTCCCGCTCGGTTCGCTGGGAGAGCCCACCGCGCCACTCACACGGTGCGAGATCCTGTCGGTAGCGGCAGATGCGACTCGCGGCGTCCATGCGCTACACGAAGCGGGCATCGCCCACGGGAACATCACCCCGTGGGCGATGATGATCGCGAGCACGGGAGGGCAGACGGTCGGCGGACGGATCTGCGATCTGGGGCTGTCGCGCGCACTGACCACGAACGACCCGTTGACGAGCTTCTCTCGGCCACATGCGGTGTCCTACGTCGATCCCGTTCTCCTGAGCACCGCGGCGACTCCCTCTCGCGCGACAGACATCTGGTCGCTCGGTGCCTCGCTGCATTTCGCTCTCACCGGCGAGACCGTGTACGGCGCCGACTTCTCCGACCAGCCGCTCCTGGCGGTGCGGGCGGCTATGTCGGGGCATGTCACGGTGTCGGCCCAGCTCGATGACGCAAACGCCGAGCTGATCCGATGCTGCCTGGGCGATCCCGGGGCACGGCCGTCAACGGCTGCCGAACTCGCCGACCGGATCACTGCACTCGGAGTCGGGTCGACCACACGGTCTGCACCTGACGGTCATCATATGTGAGAGGACCCAGGCTTGACACGGTGTCGCACGCATGTTCGACTAGACGCCATGCGTTGGGCGGGCCAAGACATCGACGCCGACGACGGCGCTCTGCCCGGACTCGGCCGGGCCGGGTTGGTCCGGTCGATTCAGACTCCCGAATTCGAGGGAGTCACCTTTCACGAGGTGCTGTGCAAGTCCGCGTTGAACAAGGTCCCGGAGGCGTCGAATCTCCCTTTTCAATTCACCGTCAACACCTTTCGCGGCTGCACCCACGCCTGCCGGTATTGTTTCGCGCGTCCCACCCACGAGTATCTCGACCTCGATGCCGGCTCCGACTTCGACCGACAGATCGTGGTCAAGCTCAACGTTGCGGCGGTTCTGCGCCGCGAACTGCGGCGACGCTCCTGGCATCACGACCACGTCGCACTGGGCACCAACACCGACCCCTATCAGCGCGCCGAGGGGCGCTACCGACTCATGCCCGGTGTGATCACCGCACTCGCCGAATCGGGTACCCCTTTCTCGATCCTCACCAAGGGAACGCTGCTTCGACGTGACCTGCCGTTGCTTCGCCTTGCCGCGCAACGGGTCCCGGTGTCGGTGAGCATCTCCTTGGCCATCGCCGAACCCGATCTGCAGCGTCAGATCGAACCGGGAACACCGTCGCCACGGGCACGACTGGAGTTGATCAGGGCGGTCACCGAGGCCGGGTTCGACGTGCACGTGATGGTGGCCCCGGTGATCCCCTATCTCACCGACTCGAGCGCCCATCTGGACACACTGCTGTCCTCGATCGCCGAGGCCGGAGCCACCAGTGTGAGCGCCTTCGCCATGCATCTGCGCTCGAGTACCAAGCCGTGGTTCCTGTCGTGGCTGGCCGACAATCACCCAGCACTACTACGCAAGTACCGAGTGCTCTACGGTCATGGCGCCTATGTGAGTCCGGAGTACTCGGCGTGGCTGCGCGCACGGATCGATCCGCTGATCGACAGATACGGCCTACGGCCCGCAGCGAGCGAGGGTGCCCCGTCGCGCGGCAGCGCGCTGACCGGGGACCACGAGCTCAACCCGACGAGTGCACTCCCCGAACCCCAGACGGCAGAACCCCAGACGACAGAACCGGTCCTCACCCTCTTCTGAGTGTGAGGACCGGTTCGGCCTGCCGTGCGGCTGATTCATCGCCCGCTGATCACGCGGGACAGAGCGCTACGCCGGTTGGCCCTGCGGTTTCTGCGTGGCGTGCGGAGCATGACTGACCACGAAGTCCTCTCGACGGACGAGCGCCATCGCACACAGGCCACCGATGATCGCGACGATGCCGCTGACGAGGAACAGCGTGTTGAGTGCGTCGGCGAATGCCGAGTGCACCGCCTCCCCTACCACCGCCCGATCAGCCGGCGGCAGCGTCGTGATGATCTGTCCGATGGTGCCGTTGTGCGCCGCATCCGACAGTTCCGAGGATCTGCTCGCGACCGGTGTCGAGGACAGGTGATCGCGCATCGACGAGCTGACCAGGGCACTGAAGATCGACCCGTACACCGCGATCCCCACGGCTATACCGACCTGTCGGAAGGTGTTGTTGATCCCCGACGCCATGCCCGATCGGTGCACCTCGACCACTCCCACCGCAGTCGACGCCAGCGGCGGGTTCACCAGACCACTTCCGATTCCGGCGATGATCAGACCGGGGATGAGGTGGGTCCAGTTGGAGTCCTTGGTGATACCCATCATCAGCAGCAGTCCCACACCGACGAGCAGCAGACCGGGCCCGATCAGCCAACGCACCGGGACATGGGCCGACACCCGCCCCGAGATGGTCGCGAACACCATGATGCAACCCGACATCAGCAGCAGCCGCACGCCGGTTTGCAGTGACGTGTACCCCAGTGCGTCTTGCAGGTAGATCACCAGATACAGCAGCATCGCGAACAGTGAGCCGTTCATGGTGAAGGCGGCGATCGAGCCCCCGACGAAGGTCGGCGTACGGAACAGCGACAGGTCGAACATCGGCTCGGATACCCGCATCTCGATCACCACGAACGCGATGAGCAGCACCGCGGCGACGATGAACGACGTCACCACGACGGCGTCACCCCACGATCGCTGTCCGGCCTCGGTCAGTCCGTAGACGAGGGCGAGAAGGCCGACGGTGAAGGTGAGAACGCCTGGCCAGTCGATCCGTCGGGCGTGCGGCGACTTGGACTCGTCGACGCACGCCAGCGCGATGACGATCGCGATCACGCCGAACGGCACGTTCACCAGGAAGATGCCGCGCCAGCTGATCCCGGTGGTGATCAGACCGCCGAGAATCGGGCCCAGTGCCACGGACACACCGGTGATCGCACCCCAGGCCCCGAAGGCGACCCCGCGCTCCTTGCCGTGAAATGTCGAGGCCAGCAACGCCAGTGATGTGGAGAACAGCATCGCGCCGCCCACACCCTGGATGGCTCGGGAGGCGATCAGCATGTTCGGGTCCTGGGCCACACCGCACAGCACCGATCCCAGGGTGAAGATCACCAGACCGATGACGAAGATCCGTCGCCGACCGAATCGGTCGGACAGCGATCCCGAGGTCAGCAACAACGCTGCCAGCGCGAGCGCATAAGCATCGGTCACCCACTGCAACTGGCTGAAGTTCGCGCCGAGCGAGCGCTGAATATCGGGAAGCGCGACCACCACGATGGTGATGTCGAGCAAGAGCATGAACGTCGCCACGCAGACGACGACCAGCGTCCACCATTTACGTTCCATTACCAGGTGTTCACTTTCGACGGAGAAATCCATTACCCGCAGTTGACCTGCGGCGATGTCGGGCACCAGTGCCCCGGATGTTTCGGTGTCACCAGTCTTGCCGGAGGCACCGACGAAAGTCGCATTCGTCGACTCGCCACGTACGCTTGCTGTCATGGGCGCGATCCACATGGGCAATTCCGCCACAATGGACCGGCTGGACACACAAATCGCTCGCTGCATCCAGATCTCCCCGCGCGTCCCCCTGCGTCAGGTCGCCGACGTGCTGGGAGTGGCCGAACAGACCGTCGCTCGACGATATCGTCGGCTCCGACGCGACGGACTCATCCGCGTGACGCTCGCCTACAACCCGGTGGCACTCGGCGCGACGGTCTGGTTGGTCCGCGTGCGGTGTCGACCCGAGGCCGTGGACGGAATCGCCGAAGCGCTGGCGCGCCGACGCGACGTCTCGTGGGTCTCGATTCATTCGGCGGGCTGGGAGGTGATGTTCAACCTGCGATCAGCCAGCGACGCCGAGAGTGCGGAGTTGCTCACCCGGATCCTGCCGAGTGCAGCTCAGGTGATCGATGTGTCACCCGCGTCGATCCTGCACGTGTTCGCCGGTGGGAGCCCCACAGATTGGGAGGGCTGGCGGGATGTGCTCACCCGCGACCAGGCTGCCGCGATACGCGCCACCATCGACACCGAACCGGACGAGCGCACACGATCGGCGACCGCTCCCCCGTTCACCACTCTGACCACCGAGGATCGCCGCCTCATCGAGACGCTCAGCCGTGACGGCCGGACGCCCTACACCTCGGTGGCCCGCACCCTGGGCACCACAGTGGGGCGGGTGACCCGGCGCGTCGAGGCCCTGATCGCCGACGGTGCCGTCTACCTCGACGTCGACATCGCGCCCGGCGCCACAGGGAGTTCGTCGACGACAGTGTGGCTCACTGCGCAACCCGCCCGACTCGAGGCCATCGGCACCACGCTGGCCGCCGATCCCGACGTACCCTTCGTCGCGGCGACGTCGGGCAGGACCAATCTCACCGCCAGCGTCATGTCCGCAGGACAGGCGCAGCTCTACGAGTTCGTCACCGGCTCACTGGCCCGGATCGAGGGCATCACCGGCTACGAACTGGTACCCCTCACCAGACGGGTGAAACATGCTGCGAGCCTGGTGTCCGGGGATCGCCTTGCGCCGCCGGGGGTTCCGGTCCGTTCACGCCGCTGATGCACCGGCCCATTCGATTCAGTCGACCCGCGCGGCGAGTGCAGCGCGCAGACGTGCGGCGAACTCACGAGAGTCCGCAGTCACCAGCCGGCCGTCACGCACCACCCACCGTCCGGCGACCATCACGTCGCGGGGACGCCGGCCCGGCGAGGCCCACAGCAGCCCCGCGACAGGGTCGGCCACTCCAGCGTCATGCACATCGGAGACATCCCAGACGCACAGATCCGCAGCAGCGCCGACCCGCAGATGACCCAGTTCGGATCTGCCGAGACCGGCCGCCGAACCGGCGGTCGCCATCGCGAGAAGTGCTGTCGCCGAGACGGGTTCGCCGACCAGTCCCGAGACCTGCATCGCCAACCGCGCGTCGGCGAGCAGGTGACCGGCGTCATTGCTCCCGCCGCCACTGGTGCCGAGGCCAACGCTGATCCCACGGCCGAGCAGACGCGCGACGGGCGCCACACCCCACCCCATCGGGACATCACAACCCGGCGCATGGGTGGCGGTGGCGCCCGAGTCGGCGATCAGCGCGATCTCGTCGTCGGTCACCTCGCACAGGTGCGCGATCGTGACATCGGGTGCCAGCCAACCCCATTCGTCGAGCAGTTCGATCGGTCGGCGCCCGTACCGCTGTGCGGCGATCTCGACGTCGACCTGTTCGTTGGCCTGGGTCCGACGACGCAGACCGTACTCGGCAGCCACCTTCGCCAACGCGGCGAAGGTCTCGGGTCCGTCGGCGTGCACACCTGACGGGCCGACGGCGATCTGGAGCATCCCGTCATCGGTGACCCCCGCGCCGACGTCCCCGGAACGGTTGTCCAGCAGCAGCGCCTCCACGATCGCCGACACGGAGTCGGCGGCCGCCTGGGGATCGTCACGTGCGGTACCGCGCACGAATGCCACGCGGGCTCCGAGGGTTCGCCCTGCCTGAGCGGTCGCGGTGGCCATGGCGACCGGATCCACACCGGCCGGCCATGTCAGATGGTGATCGGCCACGGTGGTGACGCCGTTGAGCAGTGATTCGGCCAGACCCACCGATGCGGCCAGACCGGTGAGTTCGGGGTCGGTGTGCGCGGCAGCGTAGGCACCGGCCATCGTGGTCAGCCACTGCGCCATCGGAACGAAGCGGGTGCCCGGAAGTGTGCGGAACGCCGACTGGAGAAAGTGGTGATGTGCGTTGACCAGACCGGGTGTGACGATGCATCCCGTGACATCGACGACGTCAGCCGCCACGCCCGTCACAGCGACGTCATCGGCCTTCGAGATGGTCGCGGAGTCGATCACGACGTCGCCGGTCGTCACAGTTTGCCCATCGACCATCACCGCTGCCGCACCACGGAGCACGGTTGTCAACGCGCGTGCGGAATCCCCGTCGGCGCTGCGGCCGGTCACGGCAGGAGAACCATCCGTCACAGCTCGAGAACCAATCGCCCACTGGTGCAACGTGATACGCACACCATCATCGACTCGTTCTCGGACTGTTCCTCCGGGGTCAGCACCGAGTCGCGGTGATCGAGTTCGCCGCTGACCACACCCACCTCACACGTGCCGCACATCCCCTCCCGACACGACGACGGCGCGAGCACGCCGTTGTCCTCGAGAACTTCGAGAATGCTCTTGTCCGCCGGAACGGTCAGGGTGTCCCCCGAATACGCCAGCGCAACCTCGAAAGGCTGATTCACGCGGTCACCGGTGTCCACGACCGTGAATCGCTCGAAGAAGGCATCCACGGCCACCTGATCGGCACACGCCGCCTCCACGTCGGCGATCATCGTCGCCGGACCGCACACGTAGACCGCCGTACCCCTCGGGAGGTCACTCAGTGACTCCGCCAGGTCCAGACGGCCGTCGTGTGCACTCTCGTGCACACTCACCCGCTCGCCGTACAGTTGCGTCAGCTCGTCGAGATAGGCCATGTCCGCACGGGTTTTGGCCACGTAGATCAGCCGCCACGGACGAGACGCGGCCTGCGCCTGCGCGATCAGCGGCACCATCGGCGTGATGCCGATGCCGCCGGCCACGAAGACGTAGTGCAGCGCCCTGGTGAGCTGGAAGTGATTGCGCGGAGCGCTGATCGTCAGCGTGGCGCCCACCGCCAGAGTGTCATGCGCGTACTGAGATCCGCCGCGGCCGTCGCGATGCCGGTCGATGGCCACGGTGTAGGTGGACAGATCTGCCGGGTCAGAGCACAGCGAATACTGCCGCACGAGGCGTTCGCGCACGCCCGGAGAGCCGAGAACGAGGTCGATATGCGAACCAGGTGTCCACCCGGGCAACTGCGACCCGTCAGTCGCCGCCAGGGTGAACTCGTCGACCCGGTCGGTCAACGGACGTCGCGCGATCACCGTCACCTCCACCGCGGCGGGTGCGACGGGAGCGGGGGTTACCGCGGGATGCGCGGATGATGGTGTACCAGTGGACGATGAAGGTGTACCAGTGGACATAGTGGGAGTCTCCTCGAAGGACGGAATCCCGCGGTCCCAGCCAGGGCCGTCCGCACCTAGGACGCCTGGACGACGATCAGGCGCGCTGTCGCATCACCGATGACACGCCACCGATGCGGAATGCCGCCAGCGTAGTAGAGGCTGTCACCGGCGCGCAATTCGACCGGTCGGCCGTCGTCGAGGTCCACCTCGATCGCCCCTTCGACCACATGAACCCACTCATCCTGCGGGTGCCGATAGAACTCCCCGAACACCCGGCGCCGCTGAACCTGTTCCTGCGGATAGAAACTCGCGGTCCCGCGCACGAGCAATCTGCTGTACCCGGCGGTGTCGCCGTCGTCGGCCTGCGGCAGGTGGACACCGGCGTCGGCACGCACGAGATCGACACCGGCAGGCATCTGCGAGTCATCGCGGGCCGCCTGTGCCGTATCGACGCTAAGCATCAATCGCACCTGAGTGGTGCCTAATGCTCGGGCGATGCGCTCGAGGGTCAGCATGCTGGGGCGGGCGTATCCACGTTCGAGCTGCGACAGGAATGGATGCGAGATCCCGGCCTGTTCGGCGACCGCCGTCAGGGTCAACCCCAGTTCCTTTCTGCGACGGCGTATCTCGGCGCCCAGGGATTCCTGCACTGGGTCTGGTGTATCGAGTGCCATCCGCGGCGCCTTTCGCGTCGGACCGTTGTCAGCCGGATCGGTGGGTGGTGGGAGAGTTCGGTGAAGCACAGTTCGGTGGAGAAGACGGTCAGCCGGGGTGCGCGAGCCCGAGCCGACAGGATATCGGGAGAGCACGGGCCATCCCCATGTACGTACCTCGCGGTACCCCGATGTCACATGAGCGATACCGAACGTAACAACCACGAAATATGACGGTCCTACCGTTCTTCGTTGTTGACCACGTCAACATTTTCTCGCCGCAGCACCGATACTGCGCGCCGAGATCCCGAACCGCCAACCAGCCAGGGCGAACGGACACGACAACGAGGTCGAACGGCACCTCACACATCACAGCCTCCGGAAGGCGACACACGCGCATGTATCACTCGCTTCCCGCGACGACACTCGCCGGTGTCGTCGGCGCGACCACACCCGACAGCCAGGTCGTCGACGCGACCTTCGGACGCGGCGACGACGGCGACGTCGTGGTCACGCGGATCACCCCACACGACCGGCAGCACACCGCACCGGTGTCCGACCGGCCCGGTTGGCTCGACCTACGTGGACACGTCGTCGTCGCAGCAGCAGCCGAGCCGCATGCACATCTGGACAAGGCGCTCTCGTGGCCCGTGATCTCTCCCCCGACCGGCGATCTTCGTGCCGCGGTTCAGGCATGGCACCGAGCCACGCCCGGCCTCGACGAGGACTCGTTCCGTGATCGAGCCCGAACCGCCGCGCTGATGATGCTGCGCAACGGCATCACCGCGGTCCGGACCCACGTGGACATCATCACCAGCGGTGAGCCGACCGCCGCCGATCACGATCCAGTGCGTGCGATCCGAGCCGTCGATCAGGTCCGGCGTGAACTCGCCGGGCTCATGCACATCGAAATCGTCGCCCTCGCACCGGTGGACTGCCCGGTCGAGCTGATCGAGCAATCACTCGACGCCGGCGCCGACATCGTCGGGGGCGCACCGCATCTGGCCGACACACCGGCCGAGAATGTGACGAAACTCGTCGACATCGCGGTGCGGCGCGGTGTCGGGGTGGATCTGCACACCGATGAATTCCTCCTCGGCGATGAGCTCACCATCTCCGAATTCGCCCGCCTGGTGACCGACTGGCCGGCCGAGCGCACCAGGACCGCAGGACACTGCTGCGCGCTGGGAACACTCTCGGAATCGACCCTGCGTCCGCTCGCGCAGATCCTCGCCGACGCCCGGATCGGCGTCGTCGCGCTCCCGATCACCAATCTCTACCTGCAGGGCCGCGAACCGCGCTCACGCGGACTGCGCGGTATCGCGCCGATCGACGAGTTGCGGGCTGCAGGTGTGACCGTGGCCGCGGGCGCCGACAACATCCGTGACCCGTTCAACCCGGTGGGACGCGCCGACCCCCTGGAAACGGCGTCGCTCCTCATCACCGCTGCTCATCAGAATCCCGACACCGCAATCGATCTCGTCACGAATTCGGCACGATCAGTGATGGGATTGCCACCGGCGGGATTGACGGTGGGAGCGCGCGCCGACCTGCTCGCCGTCGCGGGCGCCGACCTCGTGGAGATCATCGGCGCCGCACCGGCCGACCGCTCGGTGATCAGCAACGGTGTGCTCGTCTCGCGCAGCGAGACCCGCCATCAGATGGCCGCGATACCCACCCCGTCAGCATCCGTTCCGTCCTGACAGCACACGATCGGAAATCCACACATGACCCACGCCACCTCGTCGGTCTCGGCGCTCTTTCAGCGCATGATCGACATCACCCGCCCGATCTTCGAGGCGCAGAAAACTCCGGTAGCGTCCGATCTGACCACCGAACAGGTTGCGACCAACAAGTTCCTCGACCCCTCGATCGGACTGTCATGACGACTGCACCGCTGTTCCCCACCCCCACCGACGAGGGACGGCCGCCGTTCACCCCCGCCGACGTCGACGCGCTGATCGACGAGCTCGTCGCGATCGTCGGGCCGCGTAGCGTCTCGACCCTCGACCGCTCGCTGGACCGTGCATCACGCGACGGCTCCTACATGAGTCCGATCCTGTCGGCGCTGGAGACCGGTGCTCCCGACGTCGTGTGCTATCCGCGCACGGTGGAGGCCGTGCCGCAGATCGTGCGTGCGGCGGTACGCCACGGCGTACCGATCACCACTCGCGGCAAGGGCACCGGCAACTATGGTCAGGTGGTTCCCCGATTCGGCGGGGTCGTGATGGACATGACCTCGTTGTCGACGATCCACGAGGTCACCGACCATGCGATCACCGCCGACGCAGGTGCGCGCATGATCGCCCTGGAACAGGCCGCCTGGGCACACGGCTCACAACTGTGGATGTATCCCTCGACGGTGCAGTCGACTCTCGGCGGGTTCCTCGCCGGCGGTTCGGCAGGCACCGGGACGATCGTGCACGGCCGCAATCACATGGGATTCGTCGAGGCCGTCGACGTGGTCTTCGCCACCGAGGACGCCGAGATCATCCACCTCGAGGGCGCCGAGGCCCAGCCGTTCGTGCACACCTACGGGGTCGCAGGCATCATCGTGCGTGCGCGCATCCGGGTGGAGCCGTTGCAGGACTGGAAGTGCCTGTACGCCAGCTTCGACGACCATCACAGCGCCTTCACGACCGCGATGGAGATCTCGACGATCTCGCCGTTGCCGCGGCTGCTGTCCGCCGACCGCGCGGAGGTCGTGGCGGCGCTCCCGAAGGATCCGGCGTTCGTGACCGGCCGGGCCAACCTGCGGGGGATCATCGACGCCGACAGTCTCGAGGCCACCGAGGATGCGATACGCGCCGCCGGTGGACGTATCGAGGACGTCCGCGACGGACTCGTCCAGAGCATCAAACTGTCGACGCTGTCCTACAACCATCCCACCTGGTGGCTGCAGAAAGCCCACCCGGGCAAGTACTTTCACTTCGAGTGTCAAGGCAATGCGCTGGTCGAACACCTCGACGAGGTGGAGGGCGTCTACGACGGCGGGATGCTCCACCTCGAAGTCGGCTACGAGATGATGTTCGGAATGCTCAACGGCATCTACTCCTCGCCCGAGCAGATGGCTGCCGGTGTGCCGAAGCTCCGCGAACTCGGCGTGGGCATCCACTCGCCACATCAGTGGTACGTCGATCTCGATGCCGACCGTGTCCAAGCACTGGCACACAAGACAGACCCACACGGACTACTCAACCCCGGGAGGTGGATGTGATCGGACCCGATCGCCGCTTCAGTGACCTGTCCACCGCCGAGGTCGAGTCGGCCCTGTCCCGCGATTCGGTGATGGTGCTGCCCACCGGAGCCATCGAACCGCACGGACCGCATCTGCCGCTGTCGACGGATCTCACTGTCGCCGAGGCACTCTCCGCCGAGGTCGTGCGGCGCAGTGCGGCCGAGGGCCACGACGCGTGGCTGCTCCCGGCTCTGGGATACACCAAATCCGACGAGCACGCCCGGCTGCCCGGCGCCATGTGGCTGCGCGCTTCGACGTTCTTCGAGACCGTTGTCGACATCGGCGCGGCGATCGCCGCGACGCCCGCGCGTCGGCTGCTGTTCGTCAACTGCCACGGCGGCAATTCGGCTCTGCTGGAAGTCCTTCTGCGAGAGCTCCGCCGGCGGTTCGACCTGCAGACATTCATCGTCTCGGCACCCCCGATCGCCGGCGAGAGCGAACACGGCCTGGGTATCCATGCGGGATGGGCGGAAACCTCGATGATGCTGCATCTGCGCCCCGATCTGGTCGACATGTCCGTCGCCGAGTCGGCAGTCCCCAAACCTGTGGTCGATTCGACGCATGTCGGATTCGGCAAACTCATCAAATTCGGTTGGCTGTCCACTGATTTCGCCGAATCCGGCGTGGTGGGCGACCCCACCGGCGCGAACGCCGAGATCGGCGCTCAGCTGTTCGAGACGCGGGTCGGCGAGATCGTGGCCGCGTTGCCGGAGATCGCATCCTTCAATCCCGGGCGGATCTGACCGATGATCACCTCGGGCAACGATTTCGGGAGCGACTGCGCACCCGAGGAGATGACCACCATCGACCCTGCCGAGCTGCTGTCGATGTGGATCCCCGCCGCCGGCACCTCTGCACCGCTGCTGATGGCACTGTCGACCGTCGGTACCGACGGATACCCTCGGTTGCGCCATGTGCTGCTGTCGGAATTCGCCGGTGGCGCAGTGTATTTCCATACCGACGCACGCTCGGCGAAGGTCGCCGAGATCGAGGCCACACCCCGCGCCGCCGCGTCGGTCGCCTGGCCACACCTGGGTCGCCAGTTCACCCTGCACGGTGACGTGTCCCGCGCTGATTCCGACGAGGAGAAGCGGATCTATGCCCATCGCGGACGCTATCTGCAGCTGCTGGCGTGGCTCAACGATGCGTCAATGACCGCACTGCCCGAATCGGCGCGTCACGACGCGTGGGCCCGGTTCGATGCCGAGCACCCGTCGCTGACTCCCCCGGCCGACTGGGTGGGCTACCGCATCATCCCCACCGTCATCACCTTCTGGCGCGGTGATCCCGAGGGCCCGTCGCAGCGCGTACGGTTCACCGCCTCCTCCGACGGCTGGCGCACAGAGGTGCTGCCGGGATGAGTCCCGTGACACGCTTCGTCAATGCGATCATCCTCCCGGTCGACGGACGCCGGGAGTGGTTCACGGGGTGGCTCGAGGTGACCGACGGTGTCATCTCCGGCATCGGCGAGGGTGCGCCGACGCAGCCTTGTGATCCGGCGACCACCACCGTGCACGACCTCGACGGCGCCTTCCTCGCACCGGGTTTCGTTTCGGCGCACAGCCACATCTACACCGGCGGTATGCGCGGGGTGGCCGCGTCGAGTCCGCTCTACGCCTGGGTGTCGGACAACGGGCGGATGCTCGCCGGGGCCGACCCCGACACGATGTACTGGCTCTCGCGCGCCGGCGCGGTCGATCACCTGTCGGCCGGGGTCACCTCGGTCTACAACTTCACCCAGAGCCGCGTGGTGTCGGTGTTCGACTATGAGACCTCGACGCTGCGTGCCCGCAGTGTGCACCCGGTCTCGTTCGTGACCCGGCAGATCGACGGTGTGGCCGACAGCGGGATCCGGTTCGTGACCAGCGTGCGTCTCGACGACGAACAGCTGCCCTCCGACGATGCCTTCGCGGGTTTCGATGCGGTGATGCGCCATCTCGGCGATTCTGTTGCCGGAGAACAGAATCTGGGCGGTTCCGTCTACGGCGCGGTGCAGTGGTCGTCGGCGGCGGTCACCGCCGAACGCGAGAAGTGGCTGATGGACCGGTACGGCATCACCAATCAGGCACATTTCGTCGAGACCGCCGAACAGATCGACATCCAGCAGGCAAAGTTCGACTGGTATGACGAGGCGGGCGTGCTCGGCGAGGATTTCGCCTTCGGACACTTCGTCCATCCCACCGCACGCATGATCGAACGCGTGGCCGAATCCGGCAGTTCGGTGGTGTGGCAACCCATGTCCAACGGACGCCTGGGCTCAGGTGTCGCCGACATCCCCACGCTGCTGCGACGTTCGGTGACTGTCGGCATCGGCGTCGACGACCAATCGTGCACCGATCTCACCGACCCGTTCGAGAACATGCGCACCGGCCTGTTCACCCAGCGTGCCGTACACAGCGATGCAGCGGTACTGACCCCGACCCAGGTGTTGCACGCGCACACGCTGGGTGCGGCGCAGGCCATCGGCGTGGCCGATCGGGTCGGTTCACTGGAGGTGGGCAAGTACGGCGACGTCGTCGTCGTCGACCCGAAGCGCCCCGACACCGGGCCGATCTGGGATCCGGTGGCGACCTATGTGCTGGCATGCGGTCAGCGAAACCTTCGCGATGTGTACGTGGGCGGCACCCGGATGTGGCCCGCCGCAGACGAATTGCTCGACGAATTGCGCGCCCAGACCCACGGACGCATGATCGCCTCGGCGGCCAAGGCGGGTGTCCATCCCGCCGTCATCCATCCCGCCGCGGTCCCTCCCGCCGCCGTCCGTCCCGCCGCCGTCGACTGAGTTCGCTCAGGCTTGCGTCAGCGCCTCGAGCCGCATCCGCGAGAGTTCCCGCGCCGCGCCCTGACAACCGGCCCGGACGGCAGAGCACGCCGGCACAACTGGGCCGCCGACACGTCGATGCCCCCGTGGCCAACCGAGAATCGGTGTGGCACGGGGGCATCGGTGTCGTCACGGCGTCCGGGCTCGATGATCGTCACACCAACGAGCCCGAGACGGTCAGCTCGCCACGCTCGTCGCTCCCACCGTCACGCGGTGAGCGTCACGCAGCACGGCCACGGCGTCGTCGATCTCGGCGCTGCGCTTGGCGGCGTCCCAGCCGAGGATGTCGCCCATCGCATCGGCGATCTCGCGCAGTGCCTCAGTGGTGACCTTGCCGGTGAAGGCGAGATCGGTACGGCGAAGAACGATGTCGATCACATGGGCGGCGAATTCTCGCTCGACCATGTAGCGCAGTTCGGCAGTCGACAGGCCCGACTCCGCCAGGGGCTCGTCAGAGCCGGCCTCGATCGCGTCGATGACCTCGGTGGCCCGGGTGCCATAGCGTTCGAACAGCGCAGCGGCACGCGTTTCCGACAACGATCCGCGATGCGTCTCGACCCAGGCGATACGGCCGACCTCGTCGATCGGGTAGTCGTGTCCACCGCCGATCGGCACACCCACCGTCGAGGTACGGCGCGGCTTGCCGAGTGCCTCGAGGATGTGGTCACTGACCTGCTCGCCGAGTGCGCGGAAGGTGGTCCACTTGCCACCGACGAGGCTGAAGACCGTGGACTTCACACCGGGGATGGTGGTGGTCTGCACGTTGTAGTCGCGGGAGACGAACCCCGGTGTGGTGTCGTCGTGGCGAGGCAGCGGGCGGATTCCCGAGAACGAATACACGATCTGCTCGGGCGAGACCGAGATCTCGGGGAACACATGATGGATGAGGTCGATGAAGTACTCGATCTCGGCATCGGTGCACACGGTCGGCTTACTCGGGTCGGCGTCGATGTCGGTGGTGCCCACCAGAACCCGGCCCTTGAGCGGATAGATCAGCACGATACGGCCGTCCTCATGCTCGAAGAACAGCTCGCGACCGCGGGTGGCGGCGAGCAGCTCGGGGTGTTCGAGGACGATATGCGAACCCTTGGTGCCGCCCATGTATTTGGTCGATCCGCCCAGATCCGAGTTGGTGATGTCGGTCCACGGACCGCTGCAGTTCATGATCACATCTGCGGTGACCACGAATTCGTCACCGGTCTCGTTGTCGCGCAGCGTGACGCCGCCATCGGCGACACCGACGGCCTCGAGATAGTTGGCCGCGCGTGCATTCGAGCCGTTACCCAGCCCGTCCTTGAGAACGTCGAGCGCCAGCCGCTCGGGATCATGAACCGAGGCGTCGAAATAGGTTGCCGTGTACTTCAGGTCGGCGTTGAGGCGCGGCATGTCCTCGCGGGCCTTCTTGCCGACCCGGAACTTGTGCCGCGGAACACGATTGGAGCCGGCGCCGGAGTAGGCGTCATACATCTGCAGACCGGCCTCGATCAGCAGTGCGCCGCGCTCATTCGGCTTGCCGGTGTTGTGGGTGAGGAAGCGGCGCGGGGCGTTGAGGATTCCGCTGAAGGTGGAGAAGATCGGGATGGTGGTCTCCAGCGGCTTCACGTAATGCGGAGCGATCTTGAGCAGACCGTTGCGCTCGTGCACCGATTCCTTGACCAGCCGGAACTCGCCGTTCTCCAGGTAGCGGATGCCGCCGTGGATCATGTGGCTCGACGCCGATGACGCACCCGACACCCAGTCGTTGCGTTCGGCGATGATCACGTCGATGCCCTGCATCGCCAGATCACGGAAAGTCGAGATGCCGTTGATTCCGCCGCCGATGATCAGGACCTGGGCGTGGGGCCGGTCCGCGATCGCCGCGACAGCGGCACGGCGCGTTGTATTGGTTGTGCCGGATCGATCGTTCATGACTTCATCCTCCGCTCGTGCGCAACAATGCGCAAGGCCTGTGCACATATGTGCACTATTGGGTATTCGCTGGTAGAAGTTGTCGAGTGAGTCCGCAGAGCCCCTCTTCCGACGACCGCCGCATCGGCCTCGCCGTACGCGCGGCTCGCCTGTACTACCTGCAGGAACTCGACATGGCGACGATCGGGCGAGAGCTCGGCATGTCGCGATCGTCGGTGTCGCGGTTGCTGGCCTTCGCCAGATCCACCGGCCTGGTCGACATCACCATTCACCCGCCGGCCGACCGGACCGGCGAACTCGCCGGGGAATTGCGGCGGCGGTTCACGGTCGAGGCCGAGGTGGTCCCGACCACCTCCCAGACCACCGACATCGACCGGCTCGAACGTGTGGGCCAGGCCGCCGGACGATTGTTGTCGCATGTGGTCGACTCCGACATGACACTCGGCATTGCCTGGGGCACAACCGTGTCGGCGATGAGCAGGCATCTCGAACCCCGCGAGTTGTGGAATCTGTCGATCGTGCAGCTCAACGGGGCCGGCAATTCGACGACCAGTGGTATCGACTACGCCAGCGCCATCCTCGAGCGTTTCGCCGACGCGTACTCCGCACGCGTGGAACACTTTCCCGTTCCCGCGTTCTTCGACGAGGCCGACACCAAAGTCGCCCTGTGGCGCGAACGCAGCACCCGCCGTGTCCTCGACGTGCAGCGCCGCATGGATGTGGCGCTGTTCGGTCTGGGAACCCCGGACGCCGATGTCCCCGGACATGTCTACGCCGGCGGCTATCTCGCCCCCGACGACTTCGCCGCATTGCGACGAGACGGAGTGGCCGGCGACGTCGCGACGCGGTTCTATCGACACGACGGCAGTGACGCCGGGATCGCCCTCAACGAACGCTCCTCGGGGCCCGACCTCGACACCATTCGCAGCGTGCAGCGCCGGATATGCGTGGTCGCAGGAGAATCGAAGGCCGCCGCGACCGAAGGCGCCTTCGCCGCCGGGCTGATCACCGATCTGGTCGCCGATGAGAGCTTGGCCCGGCTGTTGATCCACCGCGACGACCTGCGCCGCGGTGCACCCGACACGCAGAGCCGCGCGCGGCGCAGGGGCTGACCACAGCTCCCCGCGCCGCCACGCGACGCCACGGCTCCACATCAGTCCACATCAACCCAGTCGAGGGTCCGCTGCACGGCCTTCTTCCACTGCTTGTATCCCGTCTCGCGCTGCTCCTGCGTCCACTGCGGCTCCCAGCGCTTGTCTTCCTTCCAGTTCTGGCGCAGTTCGTCGGTGTCCTTCCAGAACCCGACGGCCAGACCGGCCGCGTAGGTGGCACCGAGTGCGGTGGTCTCGGCCACCACCGGGCGACTCACCGGCACACCCAGCACATCGGCCTGGATCTGCATCGCCAGGCTGTTGGCGGTCACGCCGCCGTCGACCTTCAGGACATCCAGTGCCACACCGGAATCGGCGGTCATCGCCTCTGTCACGTCACGTGTCTGGTAGCAGATCGATTCGAGCGTCGCCCGCGCCAGATGCGCATTGGTGTTGAACCTCGACAGGCCGACGATCGCGCCGCGGGCATCCGAACGCCAATACGGTGCGAACAGACCGGAGAACGCCGGGACGAAGTACACACCTCCGTTGTCGGGAACCTGCGCGGCCAACGCTTCGGACTGCGATGCGCCGCTGATGATCCCGAGCTGATCACGCAGCCACTGGACGGCCGATCCGGTGACGGCGATCGATCCCTCGAGTGCGTAGACGGGAGCCTCGTCGCCGAACTTGTAGGCCACGGTGGTGAGCAGCCCCGACTTGGAGCGCACGATGTCGTTGCCGGTGTTGAGCAACATGAAGTTGCCGGTGCCGTAGGTGTTCTTGGCCTCTCCGGGCGCGAAGCACACCTGACCCACGGTGGCGGCCTGCTGGTCGCCGAGGACACCCGCGATCGGGATCGCAGCTCCGAACGGGCCGGTCTCCGTGGTGATCCCGTAGGCGTCCGGGGATGAGGACGGACAGATCTCGGGCAGCATCTGCTTGGGGATGCCGAAGATCTCGAGCAACTCGTCATCCCACTGAAGGGTCTCCAGATCCATCAGCATCGTGCGGCTGGCATTGGTCACGTCGGTGACGTGACGACCGCCGCGGAAACCGCCGGTCAGTTGCCACACCAACCAGCTGTCGGTGGTACCGAACAGAGCGTCGCCCTTCTCGGCCGCCTCGCGCACACCGGGGACGTTCTCGAGGATCCACTTGATCTTGCCGCCTGCGAAGTAGGTGGCCGGTGGCAGACCGGTCTTGCGGCGGATGACCTCGCCGTGGCCGGCGCGTTCCATCGCGCTCATGTCCCGGTCGGTGCGGGTGTCCTGCCACACGATCGCGTTGTAGTACGGCCGTCCGGTGTGGCGGTTCCACACCACGGTCGTCTCACGCTGGTTGGTGATGCCGAGCGCGGCGAGATCGGTGGCCTGCAGGCCCGCCTTGTTGAGCGCACTCTGGATCACCGAGGCGGTGCGCTCCCAGATCTCGACCGGGTCGTGCTCGACCCAACCGGCTCGAGGCAGGATCTGCTCGTGTTCGAGCTGGTGGCGTGCCACTTCACTGCCCGAGTGATCGAAAATCATGAAACGTGTACTGGTGGTTCCCTGGTCGACGGAACCGACATAATCTGCCATGTCTCTAGGTCCTTGTTCTGACGCGACGTAGTTGTCCTGACGCGACGTGGTCGTTCTGAAGATGTGGTCGTTCTGAAGATGTGGAGTGAGACGCCGTGCGGGTCTCGCGTGGCGTGAGACGGTGCCGCGGATCTCGCGGCGGGCGCTCAGTGCGACACGGGCGCGTTGTCGCCGGTATCGACCGGCTTGTCCGCCACCGGCTTGTCACTACCCACTTCCTGCTCCCCCGCGGCGGGAAGATAGCGCTCGATGAAGAACACGAAGATGGCGCCACCGATGAGCCCGCCGATGATCGGTGCGACGATCGGCACCCAGAAATACAGCTGCGGCCCGTTGGCCGAGAACATCGCATCGCTGTAGCCGGTGAGCCACGAGGCCACGCGGGGGCCGAAGTCACGAGCGGGGTTGATCGCATAACCGGCGTTGGTACCCCACGCCATACCGATCGCCACCACGAGGATGCCCACGAGAAGCGGGCCCATGTTCGCCAGCGGCGGGTTGTTCACCACGCTGGTGAGCGCGAAGATCACCGCGACGAGGATCGCCGTGCCGACGATCTGATCGAAGAAGGCGGTTGTCATCGAGACGTGCGGACCAGGTGAGGTCGAGTAGATGCCCTGAGTGGCCTTGGTCAGGCCGGGATCGACCGCCTTGATCTGATCGGCGTAGACGAAGCGCACCACAAGTGCCGCGAGGAATGCGCCGACGAACTGAGCGCCGATGTAGGGCAGCACTTTTCGCCATTCGAACCCACGAAAGGCCGCCAGTGCGATCGTCACGGCGGGGTTGAGGTGGGCGCCGCTGAGTCGGCCGGCGACATATGCACCCATCGTGACGCCGAAACCCCATGCCCACGCGATGGAGTCGTGATCACCCGAACCGAGCGCGTTGGGGAATCCCCCTCCGGTCACCTGCGCGACGACGCCGCAGCCGAAGAGAATGAGGATCGCCGTGCCGAGGAATTCGGCGGACAACTCCCCGATGAATCTCTTGTTCATCATCTGGTGTTTCACTCCTTTGTGAAAGTCAACCCAAGTCCGACTGCTGCGTCGGCGACGAATGCCCTCGACCGTCGGATGTGGGAAAACTATGACGTAATGTGATCCAGATCAATGACAGGCGTTCGACAATGTCGGATCGTGGGTACGGGTCGTTCGTCTCATGAGCACAAGCGAGCCGTAGAGTCGAACGAATCGGTCACGCGCGGTGACGGCGAGCGGCTAGCGATGTGGGGAAGGAAGCAGGCGGAGAGTGCCAGGATCCATCCAGTCCATCGAGCGCGCTGCCGCGCTGCTGGACCTGCTCTCGGCGAGCTCACGCCCCTTGCTGCTGCGCGAGATCGTCGATGAGCTCGAACTGCCGAAATCCACCGTTCACGGGCTTCTGCGCACGCTCGTCGAACTCGAGTACGTCGAGCAGGCCGACGGCAGCGGGGCCTATAGCGTCGGCGAGCACCGCGGTATCCGCGCCGGCGCCACGCTCGACGGCAATGTCTTGCGGTCGGTGTCGATGGGCTGGTGTGACACGCTGGCCTCGATCACCGGGCGTGCGGTGATCCTCGCCGTCCTCGACGACCAGGTGGCCACCGTCGTCCACCATGTGTTCCGCCCCGACGACACCCCGCAGCAACTGCGGGTGGGCGAAAACCTTCCCCTGCACGCGACGGCATCCGGCAAGGTCCTGCTGGCCAATCTGCCCTCGCGCAGCCGACTGCTGCGCAACCTCGTACTCGAGCGCTACACGCCGGCGACCATCGTCTCCCGCCGCGATCTCACCGCCGAGATCGACTCGGTCCGCCACTCGGGGATCGGCGTCTGCAACACCGAATACGAACCCGACAGCGCGTCGATCGCCGCACCCGTGCGAGGGCCGAGCTTCGGATCGGTCGGGGCCGTCGCAGTGACCGGAGCCCCCGCGGTGATGCTCGGCATCAGCGGCGAACCTCGCCCGGAGCTCGTCGACGAACTCCGCAAGACCGCCACCGCGATCAGCCAAGCAATGGAGCCTCGACGATGAGTGACGATCCCGGCGTGGTCGTCGCCGTCGACGTGGGCACCACCTCCTCGCGAGCGATGGTCTTCGACCACCACGGCCGGATGCTGGCGATCGCCCAGATCCAACAGCGCCAGTTCTTCCCCCGACCCGGGTGGGTGGAGCAGAACCCGGCCGAGTTGTGGTCCGCGGTGCAACGCGTCATCCCACAAGCCCTGAAATCAGCCGGCCGATCGGTGTCCGACGTGGTGGCGCTCGGACTGGCCAATCAGCGTGAGACGACGGTGGTGTGGGACCGCCGCACCGGTCGGCCGCTGGCACCGGCGGTCACCTGGCAGGACACCCGCGCCGAACCGATCGTCGAGGCTCTCGCTCCGAACACCGACGAGATCCATCAGGTGACGGGATTGCGACCGGCGACCTACTTCGCCGGCCCGCGTTTGCGCTGGCTGCTCGACAACGTGCCCGGCCTCGAGGCCGCCGCACACGCCGGCGAGGCACTGTTCGGCACGCTGGAGAGCTGGATCATCTGGAACCTGACCGGCGCGAACAAGGGCGGCATCCACGTCACCGATGTCACCAACGCCAGCCGCACACTGCTGTTCGATCTGCGCCGGGGCCAGTGGAGCAACCGGATGTTGCGATTGCTCGACATCCCGCCCGCGATGCTGCCTCGCGTGGTGGGTAGCAGTGAGGTGTACGCCACCTGTGCGCGCGTGCTGCCCGGCGTCCCGATCGCCGGCGCACTCGGCGACCAGCAGGCGGCACTGTTCGGACAAACCTGTTTCTCCAGCGGCGAGGTCAAGTGCACCTACGGCACCGGCGCCTTCGTCTTGATGAACGTCGGCTCGGCGATCGTCGACTCCGAGCAGGGGCTCGTCCCGACGATCGCTTATGCACTGCCGGGTGAGCCACCGGTGTATGCGCTCGAGGGGCCGATCGCGATGACCGGGTCGCTGGTGCAGTGGTTCCGCGACTCGCTGGGCATCATCGACTCCCCGGCCGAGATCGAGACGCTCGCTTCGACCGTCACCGACAACGGCGGTTGTTACATCGTGCCCGCGTTCTCTGGTTTGTATGCACCGCACTGGAATTCGCACGCACGCGGGATCGTGGTCGGCCTGACCTCCTATGTCACCAAGGGCCACCTGGCGCGGGCGGTTCTCGAAGCGACCGCGTGGCAGACCGCCGACGTCGTCAACGCGATGCGCATCGACTCCGGTCTGGAGCTGTCGAAACTGTCCGTCGACGGCGGGATGACCTCGAACAACCTTCTCATGCAACACGTCTCCGACGTCGCAAATGTCCAGGTGGTGCGCCCGTTCGTCTCCGAGACGGTGTCGCTCGGCGCCGCTTATGCCGCAGGCCTGTCGGTCGGGTACTGGCCGGATCTCGACGCCCTGCGCCGCAACCGGCATGTGGCGGCGTCGTGGTCTCCGCAGATGGATGCGCAACGCAAGCGGCGCGAGGCCGCCGGGTGGCGATCAGCGGTCGCGCGGGCCACGGTCGAGGTCTGATCGCGCCGGGATTGTTCGGATCTGGTCGAATGCTGGACCAGTCGAATGCAGGTCCAAAGATGCTGGTGCGCATCCGATTCGGGTGGTTGACGCAGTTGGCCCGGTCATCGACTTCGTCACGAAACCTTCCGTGGGAGCGCCAACACGACTAAAATGGTTGCGTCAGCTAACTACTTCGCGGAGTCTCGCGTCTCGTCGGAGGTGACATGTCGTTCCTGACCTTGCTTCACTCACCGCGCCCTCGCACCACGACGGCCTCGGCACTGCTGTCGGCCAGTGAACGCCTGCTCGGCGCACCGCTCAACATCCGGCTGCGCGCCTGGGACGGAAGCGAAGCCGGGCCCGACGGATCGCCGGGAACCATCGTCTTCACGTCCTCAGATGCGCTGCGACACATCTTCTGGTCGCCGAATGAGCTGGGACTGGTCCGGGCATTCGTCGCCGGCGACATCGACATCGAGGGCAACATCGTGGCGGTCCTCGACCAGCCCGATGTGATCGCACGCTTCGGACACCACCAGCTCGCCGCGATCAGCCCGGCCGCTGTCCTGCGCACGCTCAGAACCCTTGTCTCCCACGGAGGTCTGGGTCGACCGCTGCCGGCACCGTCGACCGAGACGCCGCCCGAACCCGGATTCCTCCACCGGCACGGTGTTGCACGCCGCCACAGCAAGGAGCGTGACGCGCAGGCCATCTCGCACCACTACGACGTCGGCAACGACTTCTATCGGCTGCTACTCGGTCCCACGATGGTGTACTCCTGCGGCTACTGGCAGAACGGCCCCGACGGTGATCTGGAGTCGGCGCAGATCGACAAGCTCGAACTGATCTGCCGAAAGCTCGATCTGCGACCCGGTATGCGGTTGCTCGACGTGGGATGCGGCTGGGGATCACTGGCCATCCACGCGGCGCGCAGGCATGGTGTGACAGTTGTGGGTGTGACACTGAGTCACGAGCAGCGCGACCTGGCACTCGAACGTGTGGCCGCCGCCGGTTTGTCCGATCAGGTGGAGATCCGCTTCCAGGACTATCGCGACGTCACCGACGGACCGTTCGACGCGATCGCCTCGGTGGGGATGAGCGAACACGTGGGTCACGACGAACTGGCCGGTTACGCAGACCATCTCGCATCACTTCTGCGACCACGCGGCCGTCTGCTCAACCACGCGATAGCCGCGGTCCGGCCGGTGCAGCCACGCAAGAAGAATGCTCCCAGCTTCATCGAGCGCTACATCTTCCCCGACGGCGAGATCCTCCCGTTGTCCGACACCGTGACAGCGATGGAATCGGCTTCCCTCGAGGTACGCGACAGTGAGGCCTTGCGTGAACACTACGGACTCACCCTGCGCGCCTGGACGGCGAATCTGCAGGCGAATTGGGATGCGGCAGTGGAGATGGCCGGTATCGAGCGCGCTCGCACCTGGCTGCTCTACCTGGCCACCTGCGCCCTGGCTTTCGAGCGCGGGCGCGTCACCATCCACCAGGTGCTCGCGGTCAAACAGGACCGCATCGGCGCAAGTGGGATGGGCTGGAATCGTCGCTCGTGGACCGACGACGGAGATCGGTCGGCCTGAGTCGCGGAGTCGGGAACTGGTTGCGCGGCGCGCACGAGAACTCATTGCGCAGCCCTCACCCGCGGGCGGCGCTCACCCACTCGACGACGGCGTCGACATCCCAGGTGGTGACCACGCGATCAGCGGGAATACCGAGTCGTTCGGCACGCTCACACCCGTAGGACTTGAAATCGAGTTGGCCGGGAGCGTGTGCGTCGGAGTCGATCGCGAACAGACATCCCGCTTCCATCGCGATACCGATCAGATCGTCGGGCGGGTCCTGACGTTCGGGTCGTGAGTTGATCTCCACCGCCGTACCCGAATCGGCGCAGGCCGCGAAGACCGCGCCGGCATCGAATCGAGAGGCAGCGCGCCGCCCGCGACCCCCGGCGACCAGTCGTCCGGTGCAGTGCCCGAGTACGTTCACATTCCGATTACGCACCGCCGCAACCATTCTCCGGGTCATCGCAGCAGCATCCATCGACAGCTTGGAATGCACAGACGCGGTGACCACATCGAGTCGGGAGAGCATCTCCTCGGTCTGGTCCAAAGAGCCGTCGTCGAGGATGTCGACCTCGATACCCCGCAACACCCGAAAGGTGGGCAGCGCGGCGTTGATGACATCGATGAGGTCGATCTGATGGGAAAGTCGTTCTGCCGACAGACCGTTGGCGACGGTCAAGCGCGGTGAGTGGTCGGTGACCGCCGTCCACGACTGGCCCAGTTCGGCGGCGGTCGCGACCATCTCGTCGACCGGTGCGCCGCCATCACTGAAATCAGAGTGCATGTGGAGATCACCGCGAAGCGCGCCGTAGAGCTGCCGCCCGCCGTCGGCAAGGGGCCGGTCGACTGCCTGCAGCCGCTGCAGATAATCGGGCATCTCACCCGCCACGGCCTGCTCGACGACCGTGGCGGTGGTCGAACCGATCCCGTCGATGTCTCGCAGCCTGCCGGTCCGGACGAGTTCGGTGGTCGCACTCGGCCCCAGGGCGTCGATGGCGCGTCCGGCACGGCGAAAGGCCTCTACCCGGTAGCGTCCGGCGCCACTGCGTTCGAGAAGATAGGCGATGCGCCGCAGGGCCAGGCTCGCCGACACCGGCGCGGCAAGCGGCGCGACCTCATGCATCGATGCACGTCCTCCTCACCCGCCCACGGTCCCACCGGCGTGGGCCGCGATGGCACCCATCGTCGACCGAAGTCCGGCCGTTCGATGCGCCCGGCTTCGGTCCTGCGACCTACGGTGCCACAACCAGCGCAGTGACGATGACAATCAGCGCGGCCGACTCCCCGGCCGCACACGCCCCCACCGATGTGCGAGCGGTCATATCCGATTTCACCCAGCGTGATCGCATCCATTGTCACGTGCTCAAGCGGTCCATATGCTCGGACGTCGTGGCACCCAAGGCTCTCACTTTCCCCAATCCGGTCAACGAGTACGCGGCGCGTTCGACGGCCGGGCTCGTGGTGGTCCTGGCCATCGTGGCGATCGTGGTCAACTCGCCGATCGTGTACGCGATCCTCGCCCTCGGGTTCGCGCTGCGCGTGATGGCCGGACCGCGCTTCTCCCCGTTCGGCCAACTGTCGGTGAGGGTGATCGCGCCACGCATCGCCCCGGCGAAGTCGGTGCCGGGACCACCCAAACGCTTCGCGCAGGCCATCGGCCTCACCATCAGCGGCACTGCATTCGTGCTCAGTCTGATCGGATTCGGCCTCGCGGCACAGATCGTGGTCGGCCTGGTGGTCATCGCGGCGACGCTCGAGTCGGTGTTCGGCTTCTGCCTCGGTTGCGTGGCCTTCGGCTTACTCCAACGCGCGGGCATCATTCCCGAGACCGTGTGCGAGGCATGCAACGACATCTCGCTGCGCCTCACCGCACACTGAATCCAACCCGCACAGACTGTCCGACCCGTACAGACCCCGAGCTGACACCGACCGAATCCGCCCGAGGTAACCGCCCCCTCAGGCGATACTCATCGCGATCCCGTCGAGAATGTCGTGTTCACTGACCACCATCTCCTCGACGCGCGAACCCTCACGGCCAGAACCGATCACGCGGGCGAGTTCCTCGCAGATGATCGCCCCGCTGCCGATCACGTCGACGCGACCCGGATGCATCGCACCCTGCTCCGCACGCTCCGACTTCGACATGTGGATCAGTCGCTCGCACACGTCGCCGAGTTCGGTGAGCGACAACCGCGACAGGTGAATGCGTTCGGGATCATAGGAGGGCAGATCCTGAGCGACGGCGCTGATGGTCGTCATGGTTCCCGCGACCCCGACCCAGGTGCGCACCCCGGCCAGTGACACGTGGTCGAAGGCGCCGGCGAGGATGTCTGCAGCAACCCGATGTCCTTGTGCGACATCATCATCCGAGGGTGGATCGGCCGGCTTGACGCGCTCGGTGAGGCGCACACAGCCGATGTTCGCCGAATACGCCGACCACACGGCCCGCGCATCGCCCACCACGACCTCGGTGGACCCACCCCCGAGATCGGTCACCACGAACGGTCCTTCGGACGGATCGAGATCACCGACCGCCCCCGCGAAGGACAGTCGCGCTTCCTCGTCACCCGAGATCACCTCTGCGACAGCGCCGGGGACCACCTCACCGAGCAACTCGGCGGTCATCGCGAAGAACTCCTCGCGGTTGTCGGCGTCGCGGGTCGCCGAGGTGGCGACCATCCGCACCCGCGCGACGCCGAGAAGTTTCATCAAGGTCACGTAGTCACGCAGCGCGACCCGCGTGCGCTCGATGGCCTCACCGGCCAACCTGCCGGTGCGATCGACATCCTGACCGAGCCGCACGATCCTCATCTGCCGCACCACATCCGAGAGCGAACCGTCATCGCCGCATTCGGACACCAGCAAGCGGATGGAGTTCGTTCCGCAATCAACCGCCGCGATCCGTGTCACGGACTCCCCCGACGTCGACCCGCCGCCAGTCTCCACGACCGTCACCGGTCATCTCCCCGACCGTCACCGGCACCAGCCGAATCATCAGCGGCACCAGCCGACTCCTCACCCTCACCGAGATCGCTCGTCGAGGGCCAGTCCTGCGGTACCGCGATCCCGCGCAGACCGGCGTCGGCGATCATCGCCACCGTCTCGTCGCCGAGGGGATTGACCCCCGGCCCCTTGGCGAGCGCATGCGCGACCAGTACGTGCAGACACTTCACCCGATCGGGCATTCCACCGCCGGTGAAGTCGGTGCCGAGCGACTCGATCGCATCGCGCTCGGCGAGATACGACTCATGTGCTGCGGTGTAGGCCGCCGAGAGTTCGTCGTCCTGCCCCAGCCGTGCGGTCATCTGCTTCATCACGCCATCGGATTCGAGGCGACTGGCCTCGGCGGTCAGCCGCGGGTCGGTGAGGTAGTACAGCGTCGGGAAGGGCGTGCCGTCGGGTAACCGAGGAGCGGTCTTGACGACCGCAGGACGCCCGTCGGGGGTCCGGTAGCTGATCTCGATCACACCTCGCGGTTCGCGGCCGAGCTGCTGGGCGATCACGCGGAGATCGTCGGGGTCCACACCTGCTGTGTCTGTCACGCCCGCAGGTTACCCGTGCGAGGGGTCGCTGACCGATTCCCACAGGTTGGTGTACCAGGGCCGCGATGCCTCGCGCTGCTTCTTGGCCTCTTCCGGCGACAATGTGGGCGCCGGCGGGTACTGCATGGTGAACGCCTTGTCGCCCGGCTTCACGAACTGCAGGCGCTCACGGGCCTGCGCCTCGATGTAGGCCGGATCGTTCTGCCGGTCGACCTTCTGCTGCAGATCCGACACCTCGCGGTCGAGCTGCGCATTGGAACTCTTGAGCTGTTGGTACTCGCTCTGCTGCGAGAAGTAGGTGCGCAACGGCACGGCCAGGGTCAGGGCGACGATCGTCAGGACCACCGCGAGGATCAGCACCCGCTTCGGGTTCATCCCCTCAAAGCGGTTCGCCAGTCCCGCGGCGGTCTCCGACATCGTCTCTCCTCGCTCAGCGTTGCGCTCGTCGTGCGGCAGCTGCCGCGATCCTCACTTGCCCGCGGTGTACCGCGGGAAGGCCTGGTCGCCGGCGTAGCGTGCGGCATCACCGAGGCCCTCTTCGATGCGCAGCAGCTGGTTGTACTTGGCAACGCGCTCACTGCGCGCGGGCGCACCGGTCTTGATCTGTCCGCAGTTGCAGGCAACGGCGAGGTCGGCGATCGTGGTGTCCTCGGTCTCACCCGAACGGTGGCTCATCATCGTCTTGTAGGAGTTGTTGTGCGCCAACGTAACCGCGTCGAGGGTTTCGGTCAGCGAGCCGATCTGGTTGACCTTGACCAGCAGCGCGTTGGCCGCGCCCAGGTTGATGCCGCGCTCGAGTCGCTCGGGGTTGGTGACGAACAGATCGTCGCCGACCAGTTGCACCTTGTCGCCGATGGCCTCGGTGAGCTTGACCCAGTTGTCCCAATCATCTTCTGCCAGGCCATCTTCGATGGAGACCACCGGGAAGTCGGTGAGGAGCTTCTCGTAGTAGGAGATCATGTCGTCGGCCGACCGGTCGGATCCCTCGTACTTGTAGACACCGTCTGAGTAGAACTCGGTGGACGCCGCGTCGAGGGCCACCACGACGTCGGTGCCGAACTTGTAGCCGGCCTTGCCGACCGCCTCACCGATCACCTCGAGGCCGGCGTAGGCGTTCGGCAGGTCCGGCGCGAAACCGCCCTCGTCGCCGAGTGCGGTGTTCATGCCCTGCGAGTGCAGGACCGACTTCAGCGCATGATACACCTCGGCACCACATCGCAGCGCCTCCTTGAAGGTGGGCGCACCGATCGGGGCGATCATGAATTCCTGGAAGTCGATGCCGTTGTCGGCGTGTGCGCCACCGTTGATGATGTTCATCATCGGCACGGGCAGCAGATGCGCGTTCGGTCCGCCGACATAACGGAACAGCGGCAGCCCAGCCGACTCGGCCGCACCCTTGGCCACCGCGAGCGAGACACCGAGGATCGCGTTGGCGCCCAGCCGCGACTTGTCGGGGGTGCCGTCGGCGTCGAGCAGCACCTGGTCGACGAGTCGCTGCTCGTCGGCCTCGATCCCGATCACCGCCGGGGCCAGCTCGTTGAGCACTGCCTCGACGGCCTTCTGCACGCCCTTGCCGCCGTAGCGTTCGCCACCGTCCCGCAGCTCGACTGCTTCGTGTTCGCCGGTGGAGGCGCCCGAGGGCACCGCGGCGCGGGCGAAGGTCCCGTCGTCCAGCGCGATCTCGACCTCGACCGTGGGGTTGCCCCGGGAGTCGAGAATCTCGCGGGCTCCGACCTGTTCGATGATGGCCACAGCTAACCCCTTCATTCGTCACGCCGCTGTTGCGGCCCATCCGTCACGACACGTGCGCGGTTTCCGCGCCGTCGTGCCGTTCCTCGTCTTCTGCCGAAATGTCAGTGCTCAACCTCTGACCGCACCCGGCGGTCGTCGCCGTGCAGTCGTCGGGTCAAAGCCTAGACGCAACGCGTGCGAAGGTCTCCTCTGACGCGCAGCAGTGCCGTCAGTAGGCGACACCGATCGAATAGGCATTTGCGTGATCCCGCACATCCAGGACATAGGTGGTCGAGTTGTTGTAGACGAGAACCGCTTTCTGCCATCCGGCGGGCGTGCCGAGGTCGCCTCCCGAGATGCACAGGTACCGAGCAGCGCCCAGCGCGGCGTCGTCGATGTTGTCCGGGTCGGCGCGGCCGTCACCATTGCCGTCGGCACCGAATCTGACCCACGTCTCGGGGAGGAACTGAAAGGGCCCCATCGCCCTGGCGTACTCGCCGGTGGTGTGCGGATCGGTCCGTGAGTTGGGGATGGTCCGGTTGCCGCCCGTGCCGTCGAGTTCGACGCCGCGGATGCGCGGGCGGACGTCGCCGACCGCCGAGATCGACGCCCCGTGGTAGGTGCCGTGTCTGCTCTCGACGCCGCCGATACCGGCCAATGTGGTCCACGCCAGCCGGCATCCGGGGTTGCGCTGGCGCTGCGTCTCCGCAGCCCGGCCGTAGGCAATCAACGCACGTTGCCCGATGGCGGTGTCCTGCGCCACCGGCTGCGCCCACGCTCGCAGCGCCGCATCCGAACCCGCCCGGTCGGCGAGATCCAGAGCGGGTTGGGTGACCCCGGCCCCCGGCGGGATCCCCTCGGGGATCTTCGGGCGCTGCTGTGACGGCAGATCGATACAGCCCGCGCACATCACCGCGACCATCACCACCGCACCGATGGCGATCACAGAGGAGACAAGGCGGTGGCGGTTCATCGCATCCACTCATACCCGATGGGTCCGTCTGCCCGGTACGCCCGATTCGAACCCCGCTGCACCGACACAGGGTCGGTGGTCCCCGATGACAGACGCCGATATTGTGCTCGCAGGATTGGAAAGCGTAACCTAACCGTCGTTCAGTCGGCCGAGGCGAGGCTGGCCGGCGTCACGCATTCCGGTCACCGGGATCGAGGTGATCGACGGAGCGGACTCGCATCCAGACGTTCTGGGGAGCACCCGCCTCCTCCAGAGCAGGGAGTTCCATGTTCGCCACCCTCGTGATCGGCCTGCGTGAAGGCCTCGAGGCCGCCCTGATCGTCGGCATCATCGCCGCCTTCCTCCGCAAACAGGGCCATCAGAAGGCGCTGAAGTGGATGTGGGCCGGCGTGGTCGTGGCCGTCGTCATCTGCGTCGGTGTGGCGATCGCGCTCGAGGTCATCTCCTCGGAACTGCCCCAGCGCGCCCAGGAGGGACTCGAGACGGTCATCGGCGCCATCGCGATCGCGATGGTCACCTACATGATCGTCTGGATGCGCAACCACTCCCGCCATCTCAAACGCGAGATCGAGAGCGCCGCATCCGACGCGATGGTCTCCGGCTCGGCGATGGCGCTGGCAGGCATGGCATTCCTGGCCGTGCTGCGCGAGGGGCTGGAGACCTCGGTCTTTCTGGTCGCTGCCTTCAACGCCAGCCACAACGCGGTGCCCGCCACCATCGGCGCACTGCTGGGTATCGGGATCGCGGTGGTGCTGGGATACGGCATCTACCGCGGCGGCGTGCGCATTAACCTCGCCAAGTTCTTCACGTTCACCGGCCTGCTTCTGGTACTCGTGGCGGCCGGTCTGACGATGACCGCGCTGCACACCGCGCACGAGGCCGGCTGGCTCAACGTCGGACAGCAGCAGGTCGTCGATCTCACCTGGCTGGTACGGCCGGGTTCGATCCAGGAGTCGCTGCTCACCGGTGTGCTGGGCATCCAGGCGCGACCGGTGCTCATCGAGGTCGTCGGCTGGGTGCTCTACATCGTGATCGTCGGCGCACTCGTGCTGTGGCCCCAGAGCAAGCCGCTGCCCCGCCGCTCGATGGCGGTCGCCGGTGCACTCGTGGGCGTCGGCGCGCTGATCGCGGCCACCGCGGTGTGGGCCACCGCCCCCTCCGAGCCCACCCCGACCCCGGCGGCGCTGCGGCTACCCGCGGCATCCGCGGCCACCGCCGACGGCATCCTCGCCGGCCACACCGTCACCGCCCCCGCGGATGTGACCGTGCGCACCGACGATGGCGGCACGACACCGCCGACGATGAGTCTGACCGCGGCCGGGACCACCACCGAGCTCAAGAATCTCGTCGGACCCGACGAGACCGATCTGTTCGGCGTCTCCGCGCACACCTGGACGACCCTCGCCTCACCCGACATCGACGTGACGGCCTTCGTCCGTGACGCGCCCACCACCGTGACACTGGCTCAGATCATCGCCGGCAACGGTGGCCGCACCCCGGTGGGCCTGAACACGCAGACCTTCGGTGAGTCAGCTCCGGTGGTGTACGTGGCCTCGGCGACGGTGACCGCCGCCCTCGATCCCACCTTCGAGCATCCGATGCAGGCGAGCGTGAACTGGGTGCTCACGGCAACGGCCACACCGCGCTCGGGCTCGGCCGTCGTGCTCGGCAAGGTCGTGCGCGCGCAGAACATCCATCAGGCCGATGCGGCTCAGGCCGATGCGATCGTCGAGGACCAACAGCAACTCGACGCCCACCACACCCGAGGGTTCTCGGTGCCGCTGACACTCACCGTCATCGGTGCAGTGCTGCTCGCGCTCGCCGTCTGCGTATGGCCGTGGCACCGGCGCGGCCATCGCGACGCCGACACCACCGCCCCCGGTGGATCCGACCACATCCCACTCACCGAAGACCAGCACACGCACGAAAAGAAGGAGATAACTCAATGAGGGCCGGCCCTATTCTCGCCGTCGGCGCCACCGTCATCACGATGGTGTCGCTCGCCGCCTGCTCGGACAGCAAAGACGACAGCAAGGACAGCAGTTCGAGTGCGACGAAGACCGTCAAGGTCGAGATGACCAATGACGGTTGCAAGGCGACCCCCGACAAGGTCGACGCCGGTCCCATCACGTTCTCGATCACCAATACCAACGCCGCCGCGGTCAGCGAGGTGGAGTTGATCAAGGACAACCGCATCCTCGCCGAGCGCGAGAACATCGCCCCGGGTATGGCCGCGGTCTCGTTCTCCCACAAGCTCGACGGCGGCAGCTACGAGCTGTACTGCCCCGGAGCAAGTACCGAGAAGACCGCTTTCACCGTGACCGGCAAGGCGGCCGCGGCCACCGGAACTGTCGCCGATCAGCTCAAGCAGGCAACGGTCGACTACAAGCAGTACGTGGTGACGCAGGTGAACAGCCTCGTCGACTACACCGGACAGCTCACCGCCGCCGTCGACTCCGGAAACCTCGCCTCCGCCCAGGATCTCTACCCCAAGACCCGCCCGTACTACGAGCGCATCGAGCCGGTCGCCGGTGCATTCTGCACCAACGGCGCCACCGACTGCTCCGACAACGCCTCGGTCTCACTCGACTTCGCCATCGATGCCCGCCCCGCCGCGGTGGGCCCCACCGACAAGTGGACCGGCTTCCACGTGCTCGAGAAGGGTCTCTTCGAGGAGAAGTCGCTCACCGGGATGAAGCCGGTCGCCGACGAACTGCTCACCAACGTCAAACTGCTGCAGACCGTGGTGAACAAGCCCACATTCGGCTTCTCCCCCGCCGACATCGTCAACGGTGCCGGTGATCTGCTCGACGAGGTGTCGACCACCAAACTCACCGGCGAGGAAGAGTTCTACTCCCACATCGACGTACTCGACATGCAGGCCAACATCGAAGGCTCTGAACAGGCTTTCGCGATGGTCAAACCCGCTCTCTCCGAGATCGATTCGCAGCTCAGCGACACCATCACCAAGGCATTCGCCAACGTCGACAACTACGTGGACTCACTGCGTGACCCCAACCAGCCGGGCGGGTTCAAGCTCTACACGGAGCTGACCGCGGAGGAGAAACGTCAGTTGGCATCCGCGGTGATCGCCGTCAAGGATCCGCTGGCCGAGGCCGGCGGCAAGGTCGCGGCCGCCAGCTAGATTCGAGTATGTGATGAGTGATGACAATTCCCCCGAGGTCTCGAACACACCGGGACAGGGGTCCGCACCGCAACGGCGCCGGGGTATCGGTCGGCGCGGATTCCTCACCGGTGCAGGCCTGGCCGGTGCCGGGCTGGTCGTCGGAGCGGCGGCCGGCGGCGCGACCGGCTATGTGGTGGGCAACGACGACACCACCGACGCCGGTGCGGCCACCGAGCCCTTCTACGGTGACCACCAGTCCGGAATCGTCACTCCCCAACAGAATTCGATGGTGTTCGCGGCATTCGACGTCAACGACTCGGTGATCACCAGCCAGCTCCAGACGATGCTGGCACGGTGGGCGGCGGCGGCGAGTCTGCTGACCGTCGGCAAGCCGGTCGGGCCGGTGGAGACCCAGCCCGGGTCCCCACCGGCCGACACCGGCGAGGCCTTCGACCTGGGCCCGCACCGTTTGACGGTGACCGTGGGCTTCGGTGAATCACTGTTCGACGACCGCTTCGGTCTGGCCGACAAGAAGCCGGCGGCACTCGCGCCACTGGGCCAGCTCGCGGTGGACTCCTCCATCGACCCGACGATCAGCGGCGGGGATCTGTGCATTCAGGCGTGCTCGGAGGATCCGCAGGTCGCCTTTCACGCGGTGCGCAACCTCGCGCGCATCGGCCGAGGCGTGGTCACGCTGCGCTGGCTCCAGGAAGGTTTCGGTCGCGCGTCGGCGACCTCCACCTCGCAGGTGACTCCCCGAAACCTGATGGGATTCAAGGACGGAACCGCCAACATCAAGGCCGAGGATCCCGACATCGCCGACAAGTGGGTGTGGGTCGGCGACGAGAGCGACCAGGAGTGGATGAAGGGCGGCAGCTACCTGGTCGCCCGCAAGATCCGCATGCACATCGAGGCATGGGATTCCGACGACATCGTCGACCAGGAAGCCATCTTCGGTCGCAGCAAGGACTCCGGCGCCCCACTCTCGGGTGGTTCGGAGTTCACCGCGTTGAACTTCACCAAGAAGGGTCCAGACGGCAAGCCGCTGGTCGAACGCTTCTCCCATGTGCACCTGGCCCATCCCGACACCAACGGGGGTGTGCAGATCCTGCGGCGCGGCTACAACTACACCGACGGGATCGACACGCGCACCGGAACTCTCGACGCAGGGCTGTTCTTCATCGCCTACCAGAAGAACGCGCACGAGCAGTTCGTGCGGATCCAGAACAACCTGGCACAGGACCGGCTCAACGAGTACATCGCACCGATCTCGAGTTCACTGTTCGCCGTGCCGCCGGGTCTGACCGCGGTCGGCGACTGGTACGGCAAGACGATGTTCGGCTACGTCGCCTGATCGTGGTCGCCCGAGCCGGGCTCGCCCAAGAAGCGTCTCCACTGGTCGGCGCTGCGCGGGGTGAGACCGGCTGCGCGGGCACGATCCTCGGCCGCACGCACGGTCTGCATGAACGCGAGCACCGCGCGCCGCAGATCGTCCTCGACACTGGCCTCACCGCCGACGACCGACACCGTTGTGACCGTCGACGGGATCGACCCGGCCGGAAAGCCTGCCGCATCGAGCCGCTCGACCACCTTCTGCGCCAGCGCCAGTGACGGCTGCGCGGTGGCGATCCCGTCGAGAACCGAATCCCGCTTCTTCTCGGCGGCCTTACGCTCCTCCCATTGGCGCAGCTGTGTCTCCAGATCGACGGGCCCGTCCAGCACACCGTGGGTGCGATCGGAGACCTTTGCGGTGAAAGCCCTGGCCACATCGTCGATGTCGAACGGGTGGTCGGGATGATCGGCAGCCACGCGGGCGTGAAACAGCACCTGCAGCAACAGATCGCCGAGTTCCTCGAGCAGATGCCGCTGGTCGCCGGAGTCCACGGCGTCGAGGAATTCGTAGGTCTCCTCCAGCAGGTACCGGCGCAGCGAGTCGTGGGTCTGCGTGCTCTCCCACGGCCCCTGCCGGCGGAGGCGATCCATCAACTCGACCGCGTCGAGCAACGCCTCACCCGAGCGCGCTCCCGCGCGGCGATCGGCCGTCTCGGGATCGGCCTGCTCGAGATCGGCAGGGTCAGGGCCGGAGCCGACCCCTCCGCTCTCGCTCACACCGCTTCCTCGGCACCGGTGCGCACGCGCATGCTCACCGTCCCGGGGTTATCCCCGCGCGCCACCAGCAGCAGGTCGGCGACCACCTGGACCAGATCGACATCGCGGACACGCGCCGAACCCACACCACCCGTCCGCGGTATCGGCATGGTCACCACAGAGGTTGTCGCACGGTAATTCGACTGCGGGAACAGACGTTTCACACGCACCTGCTTGCTGTCGGCCAGATCGAGCGGCGCCACCTTGATCTGCGTCCCGGTGGCACCGATCTCGGTGACCCCCATTTCCCGCGCGAGCAGCCGCAGTTTGGCGATCGAGACCAGCCGCGACACCTCGTCGGGAATCGGCCCGTATCGGTCGATGAGTTCATCGACCACCGCGGTGAGTCCGGCGTCGTCGGTCGCGGAGGCGAGTTTGCGATAGGCCTCCAGCCGCAGGCGGTCGGAGTCGACGTACTCGGCAGGGATGTGCGCGTCGACGGGGAGGTCGATGTGGACCTCCTTGTTCTCCTCCACCGCAACGGGTTTGCCGTCTGCGGCCGCGCGGTAGGCCTCGACGGCCTCGCCGACCAGTCGCACATAGAGATCGAAACCCACCCCGGCGACATGGCCGGACTGCTCGGCACCGAGAACATTTCCCGCACCACGCAATTCGAGATCCTTGAGCGCGACCGCCATACCCGCACCGAGTTCGTTGTTCTGCGCGATCGTCGACAACCTGTCGTATGCAGTCTCCGAGAGCGGCTTGTCGGGACTGTAGAGCAGGTAGGCGTATCCGCGTTCGCGTGAACGTCCGACCCGTCCGCGCAGCTGATGCAACTGCGACAGGCCCAGCGCCTCGGCGCGATCGACGATCAGGGTGTTCGCGTTGGAGATGTCCAGACCGGTCTCGATGATCGTGGTGCACACCAGCACATCGAAGTCCCGGTTCCAGAAGCCCGAGACGGTGCGCTCGAGTTGATCCTCACCCATCTGGCCGTGCGCCACAGCGACGCGAGCCTCAGGCACCATCTCGGCGACCTCCTTGGCCACCTTGTCGATCGAGCTCACGCGGTTGTGCACGAAGAACACCTGCCCGTCGCGCAGGAGTTCGCGGCGGATCGCCGCGGCCACCTGTTTGGGCTGGTAGGGGCCCACATAGGTGAGCACCGGATGCCGCTCCTCCGGCGGGGTCAGGATCGTCGACATCTCGCGGATGCCGGCCATCGACATCTCCAGCGTGCGCGGGATCGGCGTGGCCGACATCGTGAGGACGTCGACGTGGGTGCGCAGCGATTTGATGTGTTCCTTGTGCTCGACACCGAATCGCTGTTCCTCGTCGACGATCACGAGACCGAGGTCTTTCCAGCGCACCCCGGTCTGCAGCAACCGGTGGGTACCGATCACGATGTCGACACCGCCGGTGGCCATCTCGTCGATGGTCTGCTTCGACTCGCGCGCGTCGGTGAACCGCGACAGCCCCTTGATCCGTACCGGGAACCCGGCCATCCGCTCGGTGAACGTCTGCAGATGTTGTTGGGCGAGAATGGTCGTGGGGACCAACACCGCGACCTGTTTGCCGTCCTGCACCGCCTTGAACGCGGCGCGCACGGCGATCTCGGTCTTGCCGTAGCCGACGTCACCGACGACGACGCGATCCATCGGGACGGGCCGCTCCATGTCGCTCTTGACCTCACCGATGACGGTCATCTGATCGACCGTCTCGGTGAACCCGAAGGCGTCCTCCATCTCCCGCTGCCAGGGCGTATCCGGCGAGAAGGCGAAGCCCGGCGAGGCGTGGCGTGCGGCGTACAGCTGCACGAGTTCGCCGGCGATCTCGCGAACGGCCTTGCGCGCCTTGCGTTTGGTGTTCTGCCAGTCCGATCCGCCGAGTTTGCTCAGCGCGGGCTGCTCGCCGCCGACGTATCGCGACAACTGGTCGAGAGCGTCCATCGGCACGAACAGCCGGTCGCCGGGCTGGCCGCGCTTGCTCGGCGCGTACTCGATGACGAGGTACTCGCGGCGGGCGCCGCCGACGGTGCGCTCGATCATCTCCACGAACCGACCGATGCCATGCTGGTCGTGGACCACCATGTCGCCGGCCTTCAGTGCCAGCGGATCGACCTGGTTGCGGCGTTTGGCTGGCAGCTTCTTGCCGTCTCGACTACCGGTGACGCGCGCACCGGTGAGATCGGGTTCGGTGACCACCACTAATCCGGCGTCGGGGGCGATGATTCCGTGGCGCAAAGTGCCGCACAGGATCGTCACCGCACCGCGCACGGGTTGTGACCCCGGTTCGCCGATGTGCACGGGTACCTCGGCCTCGCGCAGCCGCTCGGCCATCCGCTCGGCCGTACCCTTGCCCGCGACCACCAGCGCCACGCGGCCACCGGTGGACACGTGTGCGCGCAGTGAGGCGAAGGTCGTCGCCGCGGCGTCCTCGGCGCCGCGCGGCGCCGGCCCCGGTTCGAGGTCGAGATGGATCTCGTCGTCGTCGAGATCGTCGGGAACCCCTGCGGCCAGTGGACTCAGCGTCCACCAAGGCCGCCCGGAGGCCATCGTGGTGTCGCGGACCGCGTCGAGCGGGCGGTAGCTGCTCGCGGCCAGGTCGACACCGAGACTGCCGCCGTCGATCGGCGCATCACCACCGAAACCCGCTGCGGCCCAGGATGCCTCGAGAAATTCCTCGCCGGTCTTGGTGAGATCGGCCGCGCGTGTGCGTACCTTCTCCGGGTCGAGCACCAGCACGTGACTGCCGTCCGGCAGCACCTCGGTGAGCAGTTGCATACGCCCGGGCACCAGCGCGGGGATGAGGGCCTCCATACCCTCCACCGGAATGCCCTGCGAGAGCTTGGTCAGCATCTCCGTGACCGGATCCGCGGGGGCGCGGCCGGACGCCAGTTCACCCGCACGTATACGCACATCCTCGTCGAGGATCAGCTCACGGCCGGGATGGATGTGCACCACCGAGGTCTCCACCTCGGGGTGACTGCGCTGATCGGCGACCGAGAAGGCACGCATCTCGGCGATCTCGTCACCCCAGAAGTCCACGCGCACAGGATGATCCGCCGTTGTCGGGAAGACATCGAGGATGCCGCCGCGCACAGCGAACTCGCCGCGGCGTCCGACCATGTCCACACGTTCGTAGGCCATCTCGACCAGGCGCTCGGTGAGCTCGTCGAAATCGAGTTCCACTCCCTCGCGCAGCGTGATCGGTACCAGCGAGCCCAACCCGGGTGCCATCGGCTGCACCAGCGAGCGCACCGTGGTGACCACCACCGACAAGGGCGGACCGTACGTGGCATCGGCGGGATGTGAGAGCCGGTAGAGGACCTCCAACCGCGCCCCGACAGTGTCGGCGCTCGGTGACAGCCGCTCATGCGGAAGCGTCTCCCACGACGGGAACTGCGTCACCCGATCGCCGAGGATGTCGTGGAGTTCGGCGACGAGATCGTCGGCCTCACGGCCGTTGGCCGCGACGACCAGTATCGGCGCGGGTGCGGTGGACGAATCAGACTGGGACGAATCCGACTGGGCCGGATCAGACTGGGCCGGATCAGACTGGGCCGGATCAGCAGATGACGAGACGGATGAGGAAGCAGCGGCAGCGGCGAGTGCGGAGACCACGAACGCGCGAGACGCGTCCGGTCCGGTGATGTCAAGGGTCGGGCGGGTGAACCGCTCCCTCACCCCTGCGATCGACCGATCGTCGCACGCGATCTCGGCGAGACCGGACAGCGGAGCAGACACACCCCGAGTCTATTCCGCGCATCGGAGTCGGCATACCGGTGGGCTGCTGCGCCCGCGGTGACCACACAGACGTGAGCGACAACGACGCGCCGGCTTCCTGTCACGCAGGCCACCGACGCCTGATTCACACGTTTCACGGTTTGTCACCTCCTGTTCATGGATCCGGCTTACCGTTGCCCGGTCGCACGTACGGTCACAGGAATTCAAGGAGTTCGACATGGCCTCTGGCCCCTTCGCAGGTATGTCCCGACGGGACTTCTTCGCACGCGTCGCCGCGGTCGGTGGCACGGCGTTCCTCGCGAACTGGGCCAACCCGATCATCGACCGCGCCTACGCCGCCGACCCGGCGGGAGCCGGATCGTTTTCGGATATCGAGCACATCGTGCTGTTCATGCAGGAGAACCGCTCGTTCGACCACTACTTCGGGACCCGCGCGGGAGTACGCGGATTCGCCGAGGACCCCGAGTCGCTCAAGCAATACGGCTGGGCACCGGGCAAGGGCCCGACCAAGAACGGCTACACGCTGCCCTTCCGCCTGGACACGACCCGTGGTGCCAGCCTTGCCGGGGAGATCATCAACGACCCCGATCACTCCTGGGGTGGCCTGCACCGCGCGTGGAACAACGGCCGCAACAACGGCTGGTTGCCCAATGCCATCAAGGCAAACGGTCCGCAGAATGCACCCGCGGTCATGGGCTACTACGAACGCGCTGACATCCCGGTGCACTGGGAGCTCGCCGACGCGTTCACCCTGTGCGACAACTACCACTGCTCGGTGATCGGCCCCACCGATCCGAACCGGCTCTACTGGATGAGTGCGAACCTCGACCCCGAGGGCACGCACGGCGGGCCGCTTCTGCGGACGCCGACGGGACTGCCGGTCAACGCCTACTCGTGGCGCACGATGCCCGATAACCTCCGCGACGCCGGGGTCAGCTGGAAGATGTACAACAACCGCGACGTCGGCCCGATCTCGCAGGTGATCCTGGACGGGATGATGGTGTGCTTCAAACAGGCGGCTGACCCCAACTCCGAACTCCATCGCCGCGGCATCGACCCCACCTATCCGGGGACGTTCATCGAAGACGTCAAGAACGACCGGCTGCCCGCGGTGTCCTGGGTCATCCCCCCGCTGATCGATTGTGAACACCCGGCGCTTCCCGCGGCGCTCGGCGCCGTCGGACTCGTGCAGCTGCTCGACATCCTCACGTCCAATCCGGCGGTCTGGGAGAAGACCGCACTGATCGTGAGCTACGACGAGAACGGCGGCTTCTTCGATCACGTGACCCCGCCGACCCCGCCGCCGGGAACACCCGGCGAGTTCGTGACCGTACCCAACATCAACTCGGTCACCTCCTCGGAGGGCATTCGCGGTCCCATCGGGTTGGGATATCGCGTCCCCGCCTTCGTGATCTCGCCCTACAGCCGAGGGGGACTCGTCGCCTCGGAGGTGTTCGACCACACCTCGCAGCTCAGGTTGATCGAACGTCGATTCGGCGTCGAGGTGCCCAACCTGACTGCCTGGCGGCGCAAGACCACCGGGGACATGACCTCAGCATTCGACTTCGCACATGCGCCCAACGCCAAGAAGCCTGCGCTCAGCGATCCTGCCCCGCGGGCACGTCCGTTCACCGACCCCGCAGCAGGGGCAGCGCAGAACTGGGTCCAGATCGGCTTGGGTTCCGAGGCAAACGCGGCGCCCAATTTCCCGGTACCGCCGAATGCGATGCCCCGGCAGGCCAGCGGGACGAAACGGGTGCCGTCGGGCCTGATCTGATCTGTCGGATCGTCCACGGTTGGGCCGGGCGTGCGACGGTACGCTGCGGGTCATGACGATCACGATCCGCCCGGCGAGTGCATCCGACAGCGCCGAGATCGCGGCGATCTACCGGTATTACGTGGACAACACGGTGATCACCTTCGACTACGAGTCACCCGATGCACACGCATGGCAGGTGAAGATGGCCGGAATCCACGATGCCGCACGACCTTTCCTCACCGCGGCCGACGAGAACGGCACCGTCGTGGGCTTCGCCTATCTGGCGCCGTTTCGCGCCAAACAGGCCTATGACTGGACTGTGGAGGACACCATCTACCTCCACCCCGACCACCGCGGCCACGGGACGGGACGGCGACTGCTCGCGGCACTGCTGACCTCGGCGTCGGTGGACACCGTGCGCCGCATCATCGCGGTGATCGCGGTGACCGAGGAGACCGCCGCCTCGATCGCCCTGCACACACGCCTCGGCTTCACCGACTCCGGAACACTGTCACGTGTGGGCTTCAAACATGATCGCTGGGTGGACTGCCGAATGCTGGAGTATTCGCTCGACCCCGTCGACGGCGCCGACGCACCACCGACGGGGTAACCGAGACGTCACCGCGTCTGCCGACCAGCTCGACGTGATCGCCGGTGCTCGTCAGAACCGCGGACTGTGGTCGAGGCTGAATGCCCACGGCCGCAGCTTTTCGATGGCGGTGCCGATCCGGAACACCGTCGGATCGTCGTAGGTGTGGCCAACGATCTGGACACCGGTCGGCACGTTGTTGTCGGCATGACCCGACGGGACCGCGAGCACCGGGCACCGGTTGCAGATGTTGAACGGCAGCGTCATCAACGCAAGCAGTGAGAGGGGGACGTGCGTTCCGTCGATGTCGACCCCGTCGGCGAGCGTGTCCCCGGCCGGCAGGCCAGTGGACGCCGATGTGGGGCAGATCAGCGCGTCGTATCCCGTCATCGCCTCGGCCAGCGCGCGCTGCATACCCGTCTCGATCTGCGTCGAACGGAAGTAGTTGACCTCGTCGGTGCGGGCGATGGGACGCAGCATCTCCACGAACGCACGTCCATAATCGGTCAGCTCGTCGACTCGGCCATCAACGGTGGAGTAGACCATCTGCGCCATCATGGTGCCGAAGTGGCCTGCCGAGGCGAGGACGATCTCCTCACTGCGCCACGGCAATTCGATTTCCTCGACAATCGCACCCGCTGATTCGAGTGCGTGCGCCACCGCACGCGTGTTCACGATCACCTGCGGGTCCACCACATAGTCGCCGAGCCGGTAGCACAACGCGATGCGCATCCCGGCGACATCGTCGTATTCGCGCGGAAGGGTGATCGCGGGCACCGTGGCGTGATCGCGGGGATCGGGACCGATGAGCTGGTTGGCGAACAGGATCGCATCCGAGACGGTCCTGGCCATCACCCCGTCACCGCGGTAGTAGTCCATCGACATCGGACCCGCGCCGGGGATGCGGCCGTAGGGAGCCTTGAAACCGACTGTCCCGGTGAAGGACGCAGGCCCACGCGTGGATCCGCCGATATCTGACGCCGTGGCCAGCGGCGTGGAGCCGGCGGCGAGGGAGGCACCGGCACCACCGGATGAGCCGCCCGGAGTGAAGTCGGGATTCCACGGATTCCTTGTGACACCCCACATGTCGCTCTGCGTGTAGAGCGCGATGGAGAACTCGGGAGTCGCGGTGCGGGCGTGGATGATCCCACCGGCGGCGAGCAGCCGGTCGATCACCGGCGCGTTCTCGAGGGCAATATTTCCCTTGAGCGCCAACGATCCTTCGGTCAGTGTGCGCCCGGCTATCGCATGCTTCTCCTTGGTCGCGATGGGCAGACCTTCGAGTGGACGCGGGGTCGCCTCCCGATCGGCATAGACCGCCTGCGCCGTCGTTGCGGCAGCGAGGGCTTCGTCGTACAGCGTTTCGCAGAAGGCGTTGATCGTCGGCTCCACCTTCTCGGCACGATCGATAAGCGCGGTGAGGTATTCGACCGGCGAAAGCTGCCCGGAGGCGAACTGCGCCAGCACATCGGTGGCACTGGCGTATACGAGCGGATTTGTCATCTTGTCTCCTTGACATCGGTGTCGACAACGGTCTGGTCGGTGAAATGGTCATGCGATGGTGGCTGCGAACCGGAGTCGGTCGAGCTGCCTGCCGCGGCACCGAAGCCGGCTCGGAAGGCATTCGCATCCGCTGGGGCACACAGGGTCGCGATCACGGCGATGATCGGGCCGATCGCCAGGAACACGAATCCTGCTGTCCACGAGAACTCGTCGATGATCACGCCGACGAGAGTCGGTGCGACCACACCGGCGATCATGCCGCCGAGCAGGATCATCGACGAGGCCGTCCCCGCGACCTCCGGCGGCAGACCTCTCATCGCGAGAGCGAAGGTCGGCATGTAGGCGATGGCGGCCACCGCCGATGCCACGGTCATGCAGATGACGAGCGTGGGTACGTTGGGGCACAACGGCATCACTGCGATGAGAACTGCGGCGACGAGCATCGACGGGATCACCAGCGGTCGTGGTCGCCCGGCCAACCGATCCGACCACCTGCCGCTCACCGCGATCATCACCGCCGAGAGAATGGTCGGGAACGCCATCAGCAGGCTGGCGGTACCGAGTCCGACATGCCTGTCCTCGTTCAGATAGGACGGCGCCCAGGTCTGCGAACCCCACACCAACAAGTCGTACCCGAAGAAGGCGATCGCAAACATCCACATCGCGCGATTGCGCAGCAATGTGCGCATGGTGATCCCGGACAACGCAGTGTCACTGCCCCGCTGCGTCGAGGTCAGCGCCTCGGGCATCTTCCATCGCAGCAACACTGCGGTGAGTGCACCGATGATGGCGATCGCCGCGAACATCCCGCGCCATCCGATCAACGGCAGCGCCACGCCGGCGATCAACGCGGCCAGCAGTGCACCCACGGCGTTGGATGCCTGGACCGCGCCGGTCGCGCCCATCCGATCGGCCGCGGTCGTCCGCTCCGACAGCAACTTGAAGCCGGCCGCCGGGAACACGCCTTCGGCGAATCCGAAGAGAATCCGGATGATCAGCATCGACACCAGGGAGAAGGCGAGCGCGGTGAACAACGACCAGGCGATCAGCGCGAGCACCGCCACACGCAGCGCGCCGTATTTGTCGGCGATCAGGCCACCCGGCAGCTGCGCGAGCGCGTAGGCGACGAAGAACGCCGACACGATGAGGCCGCGCTGGCCGTGGTCGATGCCGAGGTCGTGGCCGATCTGCGGCAACGCCGAATTGATGACGAGGCGATCGATGTAGTCCACCGACCATGCGATGAAGAGAAGCCATACGGTGGTCTTCGTCGTGGGATTCATTCGTCTCTCCAGTAGGCAGGGGGTTCAACCGGTGGAGGTGAACGTAAGCTTTCCGACTATCGATGACGTCAAATCGCTGATATTCGGCACTGAGCAAGATCTGGAGCCGGATTCGGTCAGGCAGTTAACCGAGCCGGAACTCGAACTCATCCACGCCGTGCAGATCTCTCCACGCGCATCATGGTCGGAAGTGGGCCACGCGCTGGGGATCGACGCATCGACGGCAGCTCGACGCTGGAAGCGCCTGGAGCATCGCGGTCTGGCATGGGTGATGGGCTATTCCGACGAACAGTCGGGCGCGGTGATGTACGGGCGCATCAAATGCGACTCGAGTGCGATCCGCGAAGTGGGCGCCGCCCTGGCCGCGGCACCCTGGACGTTCATGGTCCAGCGAACAGACGGCCGCTACGACTATTTCGTTGCGGTCGCACTCACCTCGGCGACACACGCCGACGCGTTCATCCTCACCGTTGCGGCGATGCGCGGCGTCACCGACGTCGCCATGGTCACACTCCTGCACACCTTTCACGACGGGACGACCTGGGAGCCGGGTGTGCTGACCAACCCGATCCCGCGAGACGGTTTCGTGGAGTTCTCCTCGTCACGCCGCCGGCGGACGCCGCTGAGCGACCGCGACCGGAGTCTGATCGACGCCCTCGGGCGCGACGGGCGCGCATCGTTCACCGAACTCGCCGCCGCGGCAGGGATTTCCGAGGCCACGGTTCGCCGACGAATCGGCGCACTGCAGAGCGAACACCGCCTGCACATGCGCTGTGACATCAGCCAGACCGCCGCCGGCTGGCCGTTGACGATGCTCGCGATGCTCGCGGTGGATGAAGATCCCGCCGAGTTCGCCCGGTCGATCGTCCGTCGCTCCGAAACCCGGTTGGTGGTCGCGACCACCGGTGATCATCAACTGCTGACCCAATTCTGGTTGCGCACACCCGCCGAGGGCTATGCACTGCAACGACGACTCTGGGGCACTGGACGCGGGGTCCGCGCAGTCGACACCGTGATGATCACTCGCCAGATCAAGCGCATGAGCAGACTATTCGGCCCCGATGGCTCAGCCGTCGGATTCGTGGGCTTCGAGCCCTTCACCGCCGCACATCCGTCGCTGCGACGTGCGATGGCCGTCACAGATTCGCATTGAAACGGACCGTAGTCCGATTAATCGGCTTACACTGAGGACCATGAGCGACCCCACCCAGGTGCCTGATTCACCAGACACGCACGGTTCGACAGACGCGCACGGTTCGACAGACGCGCACGGTTCGACAGACGCCCCCACGGGGCGGATGCCGGCACTGTTTCTCAGCCATGGCGCACCGCCGCTGGTCGACGACGTGCGCTGGGTCTCCGAGCTCAAAGAACTGGCCACCAAGCTCCCCCGCCCCCGCCAGATCCTCGTGGTGTCGGCGCACTGGGAGGCCGCACCCCTGACCGTGGGTGCGACCGATTCGCGGGTGCCGCTGACCTACGACTTCTGGGGCTTCCCGCAGCGCTACTACGACACCACCTACGATTCCCCCGGCGCACCGGATCTGGCCGACGCAGTCGCCGCGCTGATGCCCGACGGTCAGGCGATCCACCGCGACGAGACCCGGCGTCTGGACCACGGGGCGTATGTACCGCTGACGGTCATGTACCCCGAGGCCGACATCCCGGTGCTGCAGGTGTCGATGCCCACCCTCGACCCCACCACTCTGCTGTCGGTAGGACGTCGACTACGCGAACTGCGCGATCAGGGCGTACTCATCATCGGATCGGGCTTCACCACACACGGCCTGCCGTTCCTGACCGACTCGCGCCCCAACGCAACCCCTCCGGGATGGTCGGTGGAGTTCGACGCCTGGGCCCGTGAGCGATTCGCCGCCGGTGACATCGAATCCCTCGTGGACTTCACCCACAAGGCACCGGGAATGCCCTACGCGCATCCACGCACCGAACATTTCGCACCACTGTTCGTCACGCTGGGTGCGGCCGACGAGCCCGAGGACATCCCCGATCAGGTGATCGACGGATTCTGGATGGGGCTGGCCAAACGCAGCCTTGTGGTCAACTGACCTTCCCGCTGACGTCCCGACCCCCCGCATCGCGCCCGACGGCCTCGTCACCGACAGCATCGTCGTCGGGCAACGGCTCACCGGCCGGATCGACCAGGACGGGGTGATCTTCCATATGCGACAAGCCGTTCCAGCACAGATTCACCAGATGAGCGGCGACGACTTCCTTGGACGGCTCACGAACGTCGAGCCACCACTGAGCGGTGAACGAGACCATCCCCACCAAGGCCTGGGCGTACAGCGGCGCCAGTGACGCATCACGCCCACGTCGCTGGAAATCACCGGCGAGGATGTGCTCGACCTGACTGATCGCATCATTGAGCAGACTCGAATAGGTCACGGTCTCACCGGTATTCGTCGGCACACCGCGAACGAGTATCCGGAATCCCTCGGTGCGCTCCTCCATGTAGGTCAGCAGCGCGAGCGCCACCTGCTGTACGCGGAAACGCGAACGGTTCTCGGTCAGCGAGGCGGTGACCATGTCCAGGAGGGTCTCCATCTCGCGGTCGACGATCACCGCGTAGAGGCCCTCCTTGCCTCCGAAGTGCTCGTAGACAACCGGTTTGGACACACCCGCGCGCTGTGCGATCTCTTCGATCGAGGTGGCCTCGAAGCCCCGTTCGGCGAAGAGTCCCCGTGCCACGTCGATCAGCTGCAGACGTCGCTGCGCCCCGGTCATCCGCGCCCGCGGCGCCCGTTTCACCCGTTCTGACGCAGTCGGCTGATCGGTGGCCATCGCACCTTCCTCGTCTACTCGGCGGTGATACGGGATACGGCCCCACGCCGTGCACCCGAGGCCGGCGATCACCTCATCATCGGGCCACGGTACACGGTGACACCGCTAGAATCGGGGCTGAGCACGGCTGGGGATCCTCCGAATGGAAGGCACCGATCGTGAACGAGAGCAACACCGGCAGCAGCTCTGACACCTCCTCTGCTGTGGAGGTCGCACCATCGGAGACCGATACTCCCGAGGCCCGCGTGCCCGCGTCGAAGGCCGAACGCAGCACGCGATTGTCCGATCTGAGGGCCAAGGTTTCTGCTCTGCGCGAGGACGCACTCGACGCCGAGAAGCAGTGCGCCGAACAAATCGAGGCCGTGGCCCCGCGACATCGCAACGGGGCCGTCAACATGGTGCACTACGGCGCGGTGCGCTCACACGACCTGCGTGAGCTCCAACCCGCGCTTGCCGCCGAGGGGCTGTCCTCCCTCGGACGTATGGAGGCCGGCGTCCTGGGCAATCTCGAGGCCGTCATCCGCATCATCGATGACGCACTCGATCAGTCGGGAACGTCGGTGGATGAGCGCACCATCACCGTCGCGGGTGCGAGAGTTGAAGCGCAACAGGGCGGTGACATCCTCGCGCGAAACGCCGCCGACCTCCTGGGTGGTGAGCCGACCGACCGCAGCACCCGCATCATGGTGACAATGCCCTCCAACGCCGCCACCGACCCGGATCTGATCACCCACTTCGCCACCGCCGGCATGGACGACGCCCGGATCAACTGCGCCCACGACGATCCGGGCACCTGGCGGGCGATCGCCGCACACATCCGCTCGACCAGCTCATCGTTGCGTATCGCGATGGATCTCGGGGGTCCGAAGTTGCGCACCGGCCCGATCGCCGAGGGCCCGCGGGTGATCAAGGTCCGCCCGCGCCGCAACGCCCTGGGCACTGTGCTGACCCCGACGCGCTGCTGGTTCGGTGAGGCACCCGGCCACAGTGAGATCACCGTCGCCGTACCGGTTGACGGCGTCGAGTGGGTGGCTGCCCGACGCGTCGGTGACACCCTGAGCCTGTACGACGCGCGCGGCCGGCACCGTCATCTCGAGGTGCTCGCGATCGGCAGTTCCGGCGTGCTCGTCGGTTGCGACCGCACCATGTACCTCGTGCCGGGGACCGTGGTGTCGGCCCATCGCGGCACCACCGCAATTCTCGGTGAGGTGGCACCCGTGGCGCAGGCGCACCGGATCTTCCGCGGTGACACGGTGACTCTCACCGCGGACATGACCCCGTCCGAACCCTCCGACGGATCCACCCACCGCATCGGCTGCAGCCTCCCCGAGGCCTTCGGCGCGGTGCGCGCGGGCGATCGGGTGCTGTTCGACGACGGCAAGATCGAAGGCGTCGCCACCGCCGCGAGCGACACCGAGATCTCGGTGAACATCACCCGCGCGGCACCCACCGGCACGAAACTCAAGGCGCAGAAGGGGATCAACCTCCCCGACACGTCGCTGCCCGTTGATGCAGTGACCGCTCAAGACGTGCAGGATCTCGACACCGTGGTCGACATCGCCGACTTCGTCGAGTTGTCGTTCGTCCGGACACCCGCCGACGTCGCCAAACTGCAGAAGCTGCTCGCCGAACGCAACGCAGCCGATCTCGGCGTCGTCCTCAAGATCGAAACAGCCGCCGGGTTCGCCAATCTGCTGTGGATCATGCTGCAGCTGATGCAGACCGACAATGTCGGCATCATGATCGCGCGCGGCGATCTCGCGGTGGAGGTCGGATTCGAGAGTCTCGCCGAGGTCCAGGAGGAGATCCTCTGGTTGTGCGAGGCCGCCCACATCCCCGTCATCTGGGCCACCGAGGTGCTCGATTCGCTGGCCGACCACGGCATCCCCACCCGCGCGGAGGTGACCGACGCCGCCGCCGGTGAACGCGCCGAATGCGTGATGCTCAACAAGGGCCCCTACATCGTCGACGCCATCGAGGCACTCAGCGAGATCCTGGCGCGGATGAAGGGGCATATCGACAAGAAGCGCCCCATCCTCAACAGGCTCGGGACCTGGGACCCGCATCACTGACCGGCGCGTAGTCCCGCCCTCGCGCGGATCGCCTCAGCCCTCGCGCTGATGGACGATTCGAGCCATTTCGACGCGCTCTGATCGTAAAGACTCTCCCGTTGTGCCACAACAGCTTTGAGCGGCGATGAGTTGCTGTCGCGTGCCGCCCTCTGGATCGGCGGCTCATCCGGTGTGCACCATATGCCGGACGCAATCTGTTCGGGCGCCCGCCCATACGCGTCACCGCGCACATCACAGAGGAGCAGAAGTGTTCACCATCCGACGGCGTTCGATCGCCGCACTGTCCGTTGTCGTCGCCGCGACGATCGGGCTGTCCGCGTGTTCGTCGTCGAGCGACTCGGGCGGCTCCTCGGCCAGCGGTGCATCCGGCGACAAGGTCACCCTCGTGGTCGGCGACCAGGTACGTCAGACCCAGTCGCTGCTCGAAGCATCCGGTGAACTGAAGGATCTGCCCTACAACATCACCTGGTCGTCATTCGAGTCCGGCCCGCCGCTGCTCGAGGCAGCCTCGGCGGGCAAGGTCGACATCGGTGGAACCGGCGACGTACCGCCGGTGTTCGCGCAGGCATCCGGCGCGCACGTCAAGATCGTCGCCGTGCAGGATCGCCAGGCGGCCAACGACTTCCTGCTCGTCCCCAAGAGCTCCACCGCCACCTCGATCGCCGATCTCAAAGGCAAGTCGATCGGTGTCGCCAAGGGGTCGAGCTCGCACGGACTGCTGCTCGGGCTGCTCAAGAAGGCCGGTCTGACCCCCGCCGACGTCAACGTCAAGTACCTGCAGCCCACCGAGGGACTCTCGGCGTTCCAGTCACACCAGATCGACGCCTGGGCGGTCTGGAATCCCTACACCGCGGTCGGTGTCGCGCAGGCCGACGGCAAGATCATCGGCGACGCCAAGGGTGTGACGACGCTGCAGAGCTACTACCTCGCCTCTGACGCGGCGCTCGCCGATTCGGCGAAGTCGAAGGCTCTCGGCGACTTCGTGACACGTCTGACCAAGGCACTGGCATGGTCGGGTACCCACGAGGACGAGTGGATCCCCACCTTCAGCAAGCTGACCAAACTTCCTGCGCCCGTTGCCAAGGCGACCTTCGAGACGAGTAAGGGCGTACTGGTGCCGATCGGCGATGCCCAGATCGCACAGCAGCAGGAGCTGATCGATCTCTTCCACGGCGCCGGTGAGATCTCGTCGGCACCGAAGGCCGCCGAGTACTTCGACGACCGGTTCAACTCCGACGTCAGCGCGGGAACCGCACAGTGACGGCCTCGACTGTCGAGGGCAACCGTAGCGCGGCAGCCGTCGAACCGACCGCGAGTTCTGCGGCGGTTCGGCGGCGTGGCCGGTCGTGGCGATCGCTGCTGCGCCTGATCTCCCCAATCGCACTGCTGGCGCTCTGGCAGATCGCGTCGAGTTCGGGTCTGATCTCCGAGTCGAAACTGCCTGCGCCGACCCAGGTCTGGTCAGCGGCGACGGAGTTGTGGTCCGACGGTGAGCTGCAGTCGGCGTTGACGGTGTCCTTGCAGCGCGTCGCGATCGGACTCGTGATCGGCGTGGCCGTGGCCGTGATTCTCGGCCTGCTGGTGGGCTTCTTCACCGTCGCCGAGTACGCGATCGACCCGCCGCTGCAGATGCTGCGCACCGTTCCCTTCCTCGGCCTCATCCCGCTGTTCGTCATCTGGTTCGGCATCGGCGAAGAACCCAAGATCCTGATGGTGGCACTCGGAGTGCTCTTCCCGCTCTACCTGAACCTCGTCTCCGGCATCCAGGGCACCGACCCGAAACTGGTCGAGGCCGGAAAGTCCCTGGGACTCGGGACTCTCGGACAGGCGTGGTACGTGGTGTTGCCAGCCTCGCTCCCGAGCGCACTGACGGGCTTCCGGCTCTCGCTCGGAGTCGCATGGCTGTCGCTGATCGTCGCCGAACAGATCAACGCGGATGCAGGCCTCGGATATCTGATCATGAACGCGCGCACCTATTTCCGAAACGACATCATCGTTCTCGGCCTGGTGATCTATGCACTGCTGGGATTCGTCACCGATGCGCTCGTGCGCCTTCTCGAGAGCCGGCTACTGCGATGGAGGATCGCGCGATGACCCACATCTCCGCACCACACCGGAACCGACCCGGTGCCCACGGACGAGGTGCCCACGACGGCGCCGGCGATCGCGCCCTGACGCTGCAGGCGCAGGGTGTCACCCGCTCGTTCGGCGACACCGAGGTACTCCACGGCATCGATCTGACACTGCATCGCGGCGAGATCGTGGCGCTGGTCGGCAGATCGGGCTCGGGTAAGTCGACGCTGCTCAACTGCATCGCCGGGCTCGATCCCGGACACGGCGGCAGTATCGAGGTCCACGGTTCGCGGGCGGTGGCATTCCAGGAACCGCGCCTGCTTCCGTGGCGCAAGGTGGTGGCCAACGTCTCGCTCAACCTCGATGGGCCCGATCCGAAATCGCGTGCGCGTACGGCCCTGGCCGAGGTAGGACTCGACCATCGGGCGGACGCCTGGCCGCTGACACTGTCCGGCGGTGAGGCACAGCGGGCGTCACTGGCACGAGCGCTGGTCCGCGACCCCGACCTGCTGCTGCTCGACGAACCCTTCGGCGCACTCGACGCCCTCACCCGATTGTCGGCCCATGATCTGCTGCTGCGACTGTGGGATGCACACCGGTTCACCGCACTGCTCGTCACCCACGACGTCGAGGAGGCGGTCGCACTGGCCGACCGGATCCTGGTGCTGGAGAACGGATCCATTGCGCACGACGTGTCAGTGCCCCTCCCCCGCCCACGGTCACGCGCACACCCCGAGGCGGTGGCGCTGCGTGAGCTCGTACTAGACCACCTCGGCGTCCACGGCGCGGATGTGCGCCCATCCCACTCCCGCACGGATCGTGTCGATACCGCGGGTATCGGTGCCGCCGACTTTCACGCGACCCCCGCCCGCGCACAGGAGATCTGATAGCGATGACCGCACATTTCCACTGGTTCCTGCCCACCTCCGGCGACGGCCGAGAGGTGGTGGGAGCGCTCCAGTCGTCCGGGCTGGTCGGCACCGCCTCGGCCTACCGCCCACCCTCGCTGGACTATCTGACCCTGGTCGCCAAGACCGCCGATCAGCTCGGCTTCGAGTCGGTACTCACTCCCACCGGCACGTGGTGCGCCGATGCGTGGATCACCACCGCCGCACTGATCCAGCAGACGTCGCGTCTGAAGTTCCTCGTCGCCTTCCGGCCGGGCCTGATCACCCCGACGCTGGCAGCCCAGCAGGCGTCGACATTCGCCGAGTTGTCGGGGAATCGCCTGGCGCTCAACATCGTCACCGGTGGTGACGCCGAGGAGCAGCAGCGTTTCGGCGACTACCTGACCAAGACGCAGCGATACGAGCGAACCGGTGAGTTCATCGACATCGTTCGTGGGGCGTGGACGGGACAACCGTTCGATTACAGCGGCGAGCACTTCACGGTGACCGGAGCGATGGTCGCGCGGCCGCCGAGTCCGGCGCCGGAGGTCTTTTTCGGCGGGGCGAGCGAGGCGGCGCGTGAGGTCGCGGCGAAAGGTGTCGACACCTATCTGACCTGGACCGAGCCGCCGGCGAAGGTCGCCGAACTGGTCGCCGATGTGACGGCTCGTGCCGAGAAGTACGGGCGCACATTGTCATTCGGGATCCGCGCGCACGTGATCGCCCGGGACACCCATGAGGAGGCCTGGGCCGAGGCGCGGCGCCTGCTCGACCGGATGGACCCGAACGTGATCGCATTCGCGCGGGAGCGGTTGCTGGCGTCGGAATCCGAGGGCCAACGACGCCAACTGGCCCAGAACAGCGACATCGACAATCTCGAGATCTACCCGGGTCTGTGGTCGGGGTACGGCCTGGTCCGCCCCGGTGCTGGAACAGCACTGGTCGGCAGCCATGCCGAGGTCGCCGATCTGATCGAGCAGTATCGGGCGGTCGGGGTGGACCACTTCGTGATGTCGGGACAGCCCCATATCGAAGAGGCGTTCTGGTTCGCCGAGGGTGTGGTCCCTATCGTTCGTGCCACCGAGGCCGCGCGGGCCTCCACCGGTCCCGAAGCCGCCGTCCCGGTGAGCTGAGCACGCCGGTTACGGCCGTTTGCCGAGGGCCTGCTGGATCTCGTACACCTGGTCGTCGGTCATCGGCGGCGTGTGCAGCGGGCCGCGATCGGCGTCGGCGCGGATTCCCTCGAGCATGATCTCGAGATAGCGACGCCACAGACCCGGCACGGTGGCTTCGGTGTTCCGGGCGATCTCCGAGAGCATCATCGAGATCCCGAAGAAGTCGGTGTTCACCACGCCCGGACGTACCGCACCGGCCGTCACCGCACGGTCGAAGACCGATTCGACGCCCGCAACGAGCTGCTTCTTGAGCGGTTCGATATCGGGGTGGGAATGATCCACCCGCATCATGATCGCCCCCAGCCCGCGGTCCTCGGCGAACACGCTGCCGAACCATGTCATCAGGTGGACCACACCGGTCCAGGGGTCAGGAGCGTCGAGCGCCTCGCTGACCTGCGAGGACACGTCACGCAGATGCTGGGCGAACACGCCGGCGATGAGCTCGTCACGGTTGGCGAAACGTCGATAGACGGTGCCGACGCCGACCCCGGCTGCCGCTGCCACATCATCGAGCGACACCTCGAGGCCGCGTTCGGCGAACAGTTCCTTGGCCGCGGCGACGATGCGCAGCCGATTGCGTTCGGCGTCGGCGCGCAGCGGACGCCCGTCTTCGGCGCCGTCGGTGCATCCGCATGCCATCGCTGTGCCTCCTGCAGTCGTGGCCATCATCACATCTCTACAACCGGAGGAACAATCTCCGCATTCCCTCCGTTGGCCCCTGAGTAACCGGAGGAACTATCTCCACCTAGTACTCGGAGGCGCCATGACGACAGTAAGCGACGGGGTCGACACACAGTCGCCCCCTCAGGAATCCTCGGAGGACCGTCACCACCGGCTGCGCTGGGTGGTTCTCGGTGTCCTCGCACTCGCGCAGCTGATGGTGGTCCTCGACGCCACCATCGTGAACATCGCGCTGCCCCACGCGCAGTCGTCGCTGGGCTTCGACAACGCCGACCGTCAGTGGATCGTCACCGCCTATGCACTGGCATTCGGCAGCCTGTTGCTGCTGGGCGGCCGCCTGTCGGACCTCATGGGTCGCAAGCTGACGTTCATCATCGGACTCGTCGGATTCGCGGTCATGTCGGCCATCGGCGGCGCTGCGGTCAACTTCGACATGCTCGTCGTCGCCCGCGCCGGTCAGGGCATGTTCGGTGCACTGCTGGCTCCGGCGGCTTTGTCGCTGCTCACCACCACGTTCACCAATTCGCAGGAGCGCGCGAAGGCGTTCGGCATCTTCGGCGCGATCGCCGGTGGCGGCGGCGCGCTGGGGCTGCTGCTCGGCGGCATGCTCACTGAGTGGGCGAGCTGGCGCTGGTGCCTGTACGTGAACCTCGTGATCGCCGCGATCGCGCTGGTCGGCGCGCTGCTGTTCGTGGGGTCGCACAAGTCCGACAGCCATCCCAAGCTCGATATCCCCGGCGTGGTGACGGTGTCGATCGCACTCTTCTCGATCGTCTACGGCTTCTCCAACGCCGAGACCAACGGCTGGGGCGACTGGGCCACCATCACCTGGCTGGTGCTCGGCGTGGTGCTGCTCGGTGTGTTCACCTGGCTGCAGATGCGGACCCCGCATGCCCTGCTCCCGTTGCGCGTGATCCTCGACCGCACCCGTGGTGGCGCTTATCTGGTGGTGTTCATCTCGGCGATCGGGATGTTCGGCATCTTCTTGTTCCTCACCTACTATCTGCAGCAGAATCTCGGCTACACGCCGATCAAGACGGGTCTGGCCTTCCTGCCGATGATCGGTGCGGTGATCGTGGTGGCGACCACCTCGACGGCGGTTGTGCTGCCGCGCTTCGGTCCTCGCTGGCTGATGATGTCGGGGATGTTCGTCGCCGCTATCGGTATGGGGTTGCTCACGCAGCTGACCGACAGCAGCACCTACGTCGCGAACATCCTGCCCGGGTTGATCATCATGGGCGTCGGTCTCGGCGCCTCGATGGCACCGGCTATGCAGGCAGCGGTCTCCGGTGTGTCCCCTCAGGACGCGGGTGTGGCATCGGCAACGGTCAACACCATGCAGCAGGTCGGCGGTTCCGTCGGTACCGCGCTGCTGAGCACGATCGTGTCGAGTGCAGCCGCGTCGTATGTGACCAGTCATGCTGCGGCAGCGAAGAATGCGACCGAGCTGTCGATGCAGGCAGCGGTGCATTCCTACACGGTGGCCTTCTGGGTCGCGACGGCCGTCTTCGTGGTCGGCGGCATCGTGGCCGGACTGCTGGTGCGCAGCGGCAAACTGCCTTCTTCCGAAGGAGAGTCAGTGCCGATGGCCCACTGATCTCGATGGCGCACTGACACGCCGGTGATGTACACCAGTAGCACGTATACGCAACGCGGACCCGCATATGAGGATTCGTCTCGCGTATACGTGCTACTGGTGTATTCACCCAGCGCTACTACGCGGTCACGCCCTGCAGGCGGGCCGATTCGCGCCGGTGCGCGGTCAGCATCTCAGCCAGCGCCGAGTTCTGGATCTGTCCGTCGCGCACCAGGATTCGCCCCGCCACCACAGTCGTGTCGGCAGCCATCGGTCCACAGCGCAGCCAGGCTTCGACCGGGTCGGTCAACGCACCAGCGAGTGAGAGTTCTGACCCGCCCCAGATCACCAGGTCCGCACAGGCACCTGGAGTCAGATGACCGGTCTCGTCCTCCCATCCCAGGCATCTCGCACCACCGCGCGTGGCCATGTCGAGCACATCGCGGGCGGTCATCGACGTCGGCCCGCATCGGAAGCGGGCGAGCGTGAGCGCAGCGCGCGCTTCGAGCCACAGCGAGCCGTGGTCGGTGGACGCCGAACCATCACAACCGATTCCGACCGGTGCACCCAGCCCACGCAGGCGCTGCACATCAGCTGAACCTCCCCCGATGAGCATGTTGGAGCTCGGGCAGTGCGCCACCCCCACGCCGGCGGCAGCCATCCGCTGCTCCTCGTCAGGGCTGGGGTAAATGAAGTGCGCGACCCACGACCGCGACTGCATCCAGCCCACGCTGTCGAAGTACTCGACCGGCGTCATGCCGTACACCTCTTGGCAGTAGGTGAGTTCGTCGCCGTCCTCGGCGAGGTGGGTGTGCAGACGCACGTCGTGCTTCTCGGCGAGGGCTGCCGAATCACGCATGGTCTCGCTGGTGACCGAGAAGGGCGAGCACGGGGCAAGCGCCATCCGGGTCATCGCCCCCGGCGCGGGGTCGTGGTATCTCGCGATGAGACGCTCACTGTCGGCGAGGATCTCATCGCGCGACTGGACCACCTCGACGGGCGGCAGACCGCCGTCCTCGACCGATCTCGTCATCGACCCGCGGTTGGCGTAGAAGCGGAAGCCGAGGTCCCCGGCCGCACGCACCTGGGCGTCGATCAGTTCACCATGCGGATGGACGTACATGTGATCCGACGACAGCGTGCACCCGCCGAGCAGCAGCTCGGCCATCGCCACCCAGGTGGACAGGTAGACCGACTCGTCGTCGATCTGCGACCAGATCGGATACAGCTGCGTCAGCCACGTGAACAAATCGGCATTGACCACCGGTGCAAAGGATCTCGTCAGATTCTGATACATGTGGTGATGGGTGTTGACCAGTCCGGGGGTCACCAGTCGCCCACCGGCATCGATCGTCTCGGTTGCGGTGGGCGCCGGTTCACTGTTTGCCCCCACACCCGCCACACGGCCATCGGTGATCGCAATCCACCCCGACGAAATCTCCCACCCGGCGTCGACGTAGATGTAGGCGCCGGTGATGAGCAGATCACACGAACCGGTGGTTGCCGCTTGCTGATTCACGAAGTACTTCTTCCTGGACGGGGGCAGCTCGATGAAAGCTGCTCGTCGAAACCCTGTCCCGGAGGTTGGCCAACCGGATCGTCACCGCAGAAGCGGACGGGCGACTGTGCTCACCGATAACTATGCGCCACCGGTGTTGCGGCGAGGTTACCCGAAGGGGGTACGTGATCGATCGAGGACAGTGGGGACCCGGGCCACCACCTTTTGCTCCCCCACCAGGACTCGAACCTGGAATGCCTGAACCAAAATCAGAAGTGTTGCCGATTACACCATGGGGGAATACTGCGCGTGGTGATTGTGCCATGACTGCGACCGGCGTCGGCAACCAGTGGTCGGTCCCAGGCGGTGTCCGCAGTCGCACTGGCAGTGACCGTGCCAGAGGCCCTGGCAAAAATCGTCCCCGTGAGCGCCGCGGAGGGCAATGTTCCCTCGGCGACGCTGAGGGGGCCGACAATTGCCACGGCTGCGACCGGAGCGCGACGTCCACTGTCGGCGGCGCGTGAATTGCCGCTTTCAGCTGGTACATCGGGGAAAGACGCTACTCGGCGCGCACTCGGGCGGCGTCGGTCACGACCAGGCGACGACGTAACATCGCCCTCGAATCGCACCCGGCTCGTATCGACCCGGCCGACCGCGCACCAAGGCCCGCAAGGCCACGCGCGTCACCGGCCCCGAGGAGTGGCATGACATCCAGCAGCAGCCAACCGTCCGTCCCCCGCAGCACACCCCGGGCGGTCATCGTCCTCGCGGCGGGAGCAGGCACACGGATGCGGTCGTCGACACCGAAGGTGCTGCACTCGATCGGCGGGCGCACGCTGCTGGCCCACGCGCTGCGAGCAGCCGCCGACACCGATCCGTCATTCCTGGTGACGGTGGTCGGCCACGAACGTGACCAGGTGACGCAGGCCTGCGACGCCGAGGCCACCGCACTGGGCCGACCGATCCTCACCGCCGTCCAGGAGGTCCAGGACGGTACCGGTGGCGCGGTGCGCGCCGGCCTCACCGCGCTCCCCGACGACTTCACCGGAACGGTGATCGTCACCGCCGCCGACGTACCACTGCTGACCGGTGACGCACTCGAGCAGCTCACCGCACTGCACACCGAGACCAGCGCAGCGGTCACACTCATGACCTCCACCGCCGAGGACCCGACCGGCTACGGCCGCATCCTGCGCACCCAGGACGGGCAGGTCACCCAGATCGTGGAACAGAAAGACGCCACCGAATCGCAGCGTGAGATCACCGAGGTCAATGCCGGCGTCTACGCCTTCGACGCGTCCTTCCTCAGCGCGGCGCTGGCATCGCTGTCCACCGACAACGCCCAGCACGAGCTGTATCTCACCGACGTGGTGGAGATCGCCCGCGACATGGGAAAGCCGGTGCACGCCAGTCACATCGACGACGCCGCGCTGGTCGCCGGCTGCAACGACAAGGCCCAACTGGCGACTCTCGGCGCCGAGCTCAACCGCCGCATCGTCACCGCCCACATGCTCGCCGGGGTCACCGTGATCGACCCGGCGACCACCTGGATCGGTGTCGAGGTCACCATCGAACCCGACGCGACGATCCTCCCCGGCACCCAGTTGCACGGTCGAACCCACATCGCGCGCGATGCCCAGGTGGGCCCGGACACCACCCTCACCGACGTCACCATCGGCCGCGGCGCCCACGTCATCCGCACCCACGGCAGCTCCGCCGTGATCGGCGACCACGCGCAGGTCGGCCCGTTCGCCTATCTTCGCCCCGGCACCTATCTGGGCACCGAGGGCAAGATCGGCACATTCGTGGAGACCAAGAATGCCGTCATCGGTGAGGCGACCAAGGTGCCGCATCTGACCTACGTCGGCGACGCCACCATCGGCGACCACAGCAACATCGGCGCGTCGAGTGTGTTCGTGAATTACGACGGGGTGAACAAACACCGCACGGTCATCGGCTCACACTGTCGCACCGGATCGGACACGATGTTCATCGCTCCGCTGACCGTGGGTGATGGCGCCTACACCGGAGCAGGTACCGTCGTGAGGGAAGATGTTCCGCCGGGTGCACTGGCGGTGTCGGGTGGTCATCAACGCAATATCGAGGGCTGGGTACAGTCCAAGCGTCCTGGCACGCCCGCAGCCACCGCTGCGGCAGCCCATCAGTCCCGCGACGCATCACCGAGCAGCGACCGCGATACGAGCACGACACAGAACGGATAAACGCACGTGAGCTGGACCACCGAGAACCACAAGAACCTGATGCTGTTCACCGGGCGTTCACACCCCGAACTCGCCGATCAGGTCGCCGATGAACTCGGGATCAAGGTCACCCCGCAGACCTCCCGGGACTTCGCCAACGGTGAGATCTTCGTTCGTTATGAGGAGTCCGTCCGCGGTTCCGACGCCTTCGTGATCCAGAGCTGCCCGGTGCCGCTCAACAAGTGGGTCATGGAATCGCTGATCATGATCGACGCACTCAAGCGCGGCTCGGCCAAGCGGATCACCGCGGTCCTGCCGTTCTACCCCTACGCACGCCAGGACAAGAAGAGCCGCGGTCGCGAGCCCATCTCAGCCCGACTGATCGCCGATCTCCTCAAGACCGCGGGCGCCGACCGCATCATCACCGTCGACCTGCACACCGACCAGATCCAGGGCTTCTTCGACGGTCCGGTCGACCACATGCATGCTCTCGGCCAGCTGTCGGACTATGTGCGCACCAACTACGGCACCGACAACATCACGGTGGTCTCCCCCGACTCGGGCCGCGTGCGTGTGGCCGAGAAGTGGTCGGACGCCCTCGACCAGGCGCCGGTCGCCTTCGTCCACAAGACCCGCGATCCGCTGGTTCCCAATCAGGTCATCGCCCACCGCGTGGTCGGTGAGGTCGAGGGGCGCACCTGTGTGGTCATCGACGACATGATCGACACCGGCGGCACCATCGCCGGCGCGGTGAAGATCCTCAAGAACGCGGGCGCGGGCAAGGTCATCATCGCCACCACTCACGGCATCTTCTCCGACCCGGCCACCGAGCGTCTGGCCAACTGCGGGGCCGAGGAGGTCATCGCGACCAACACGCTGCCGATCCCTCCCGAGAAGCAGTTCGACGGGCTCACCGTGCTGTCGATCGCACCGATGCTGGCACAGACGATCCAGCAGGTGTTCGAGAACGGGTCGGTCACCAGCCTCTTCGACGGCATCGCCTGATCGCGAGAGGATCGATGGCCGCCACCATCTTCCACAACCCACGGTGTTCGACGTCGCGGAAGACCCTGCAGCGTCTCCGCGACGCCGGCATCGAGCCCGATGTGGTGCTCTACCTGAACACTCCGCCCACACGGGCGCAGCTGTCGCAGATGATCAGTGATGCGGGCATCGACGTGTCCCAGGCAGTGCGCAAGCGTGAAGCGCTCTACTCCGAACTCGGTCTGGCCGATGCCTCCGACGACGAGCTCCTCGACGCGATGGCCGAGCACCCGATCCTCATCGAACGTCCGTTCGTGGTGACCGACAAGGGAACACGACTCGCCCGACCCATCGACTCGGTCGACGAGATCATCTGATCACGACTCGGCGGGCTCGCCGTCCGCACGTCAACGTCTGCTGCGCAACCGGATACGTGTGGTCATCGGCTCGACGAGCGCGACGACCACCCCGCGTGCCACGTCATACCAGTCGAAGTAGTCCCGCCACACCGTGATCCGCCCGTCGGACACCTCGAAGTGGCCCCACACCCAGAACCGAATACGCAACCGCCCGACTGCGACCTCGTCGGTTCGTTCGATGAGCACTGTATCGGCGGTTGCGGCAATCGCCTTCTCCTGCATGGAGAATCGCACCGGAGAACGATCGAGGGCACTCAGTGCCCGCAGTACAGATCTCTTGCCGCGTGCGGTCGGGAGCGACACGTTGGTGAACACGATGTCGTCGGCCAGGTAGGGCTCAGCACCGCGGGCACCGCTCTCCGTCATCGCTGCGAAGAACGCACGCACCACGTCGATCGCATCGGCAGAGCGCTCGGTACCCATGACGCCAGCCTGTCAGAGCCACCATCCCTCGGCCAGGGCACACCGGCTCGCCCTGTCATCCCGACAGCCCGAGGATCCGGTCAGGACAACCACGCCGCCTGATCGTCACGCGATGCTGTTGCGGGCAGATGCGGACGGGCGGCGGGGATCAGGGCGCCGACAGCGCCGCGCGCACAGGCACCGGCCACCTCGGCCCAGTCGAAGTAGTCGCGCCATTCGACGATCTTGCCGTCGACCACCCGGGTACGACCGCATACCGCGAACTGCACCCACACCGGCCCGAAGCGATAGGCGTCGGTGCGTTCGCTGAGCACCACCACACCATCTCCGACGACGTTGTGGATGAAGGTGTCGAAGCGGCGCGGCGACCGGGCGCGACGCAGCATCGAGCGGCATCCGCGCGCCGGCAGCCACCCGAAACGGAAGCTCACCTGCGGCGCGAGCATCTTCTCGGCCAACTCCACATCTCCTCCGGCCAGGCAGTCGAGGAATCGGGCGGTCACATCCGGAGGCGACCACAACGGTGTGTAATGCATGTCACCTCTCTTCCGTGTACGCAGCGGGTGTCCCCGGGGCGTGGATATCCATGGTGCAGGCGGTCGCGATCACGAGCCGGAACTCGACATGAAGGCCAGGCGAACACTCGCCGCGCGGACCGTCCCGAAGGCGACGGATCGGGCAGAACCCCTGGATATGACCCCGCAGATGTGACACACCGTCCGTGTCGCAGCTATGCTGGTTGCCGTTGTCACGGCGAGGGTGTGTATGCACCGTCATCGGCGCGGCAGTCGAGTCTTCCGGTGGGGTTCTGCCGAGGTCGTCGATGCGCGTCTTCATATGCCGCGACCCGACCCACCGATGAAGGAGACCACCATGAGTGCACCCACTCAGAGCAAGCTGACCGTGTCCGTGCGCACCGAGAAGGGCAAGGGCGCCGCCCGTCGCGCGCGTCGCGAGGGCCTCGTGCCCGCCGTCCTGTACGGCCACGGCAGCGATCCGCAGCACCTGTCCCTGCCCGCTCGCGAGTTCGCCGCGATCCTGCGCAACAACGGCCTCAACGCGATCGTCGACCTCGACATCGAGGGCACGAGCCAGCTCGCGCTGACCAAGCAGGTCGACATCCACCCGATCCGCAACTACATCGAGCACGCCGATCTGCTCATCGTCCGCCGCGGCGAGAAGGTCACCGTCGAGGTCACCATCTCCGTCGAGGGCGATGCCGCACCGGGCACTCTGGTGGTGCAGGACGCCTCGACCGTCGAGATCGAGGCCGACGCCCTGTCGATCCCCGAGCAGATCGTCGCCTCCGTCGAGGGTGCCGAGGCCGGCACCAGCGTCACCGCCGGTGATCTCGAGCTGCCCGAGGGTGTCTCGCTCGTGTCGGATCCCGAGATGCTGATCCTGGCCGTGAACGAGGCCACCGTCGCCTCGACCGAGTCCGAGGACAGCGCCGACGAGCCCGCCGAGGGCGATGCCGAGGGTTCCTCGGACTCCGAGTAACACCCGACTCTCTCGCGAGTCGACACTCTTCACGAGAACGCCAGCGGCACGGGAACCATCGTCGATCGATGACCCGTGCCGCTGTGTTCGCCGACGATGCCTCGGCGCCTGACCGGCCACCGGCATCCCCGACACCAGTACCCACGACGAGACGGGGAGCATGAAACTGATTGTCGGCCTGGGCAACCCGGGCCCGCGGTATGCGGCCACCCGCCACAACATCGGTGCGATGGTCGCCGATGCGCTCGCCGACGACGCCGGCGAGTCGTGGAGGGTGCACAAGAAGTCCGGCGCCGACCTCGTGACCACCAGCTACGAGGGTCAGACCGTGCACATCGCCAAGCCGCGTACCTACATGAACGAGTCGGGCCGCCACGTCGGCCCGTTGATGAAGTTCTTCTCGGTATCGCCGGCCGATCTGATCGTCATCCACGACGAACTCGACATCGACTTCTCGCTGGTGCGCCTCAAACGCGGCGGCGGCGAGGGCGGCCACAACGGGCTGCGGTCGATCTCCTCGGCGATCGGCACCCGCGACTATCTGCGGGTGCGGATGGGCATCGGTCGCCCACCGGGACGCCAGGATCCCGCCGACTTCGTCCTCAAACCGTTCTCGTCGGCAGAACGGGACCAACTGCCCTTGTTCATCACCAACGGTTGTGATGCGGCCAAGCTCCTGGTGTCGCAATCATTGGAAGATGCACAGAACTCGGTGCACTCCTGGTGAGAAACCAACCTACGGCGTCGTAGGCTGAGCATGCGACGGGGCAGACGAAACGGGCACACGCGGAAACAAGCGGGGCCACAACCCCGATACACCTCGAGGAAGCCCCCACGGGGCAACGCCCTGGCAGCCCATCCGGCCGCGGTCGGGGCAGAGTAGACGAAGGACGGAACATCACCATGGTCAGCATCGCCACCAACACGCCACGAGCGAACGTCGGGATCCTCGGTATCGGCGCTTACCGTCCTGAGCGGCTGATCACCAACGACGAGCTGTGCCAGACGCTGGACTCCACCGACGAGTGGATCTACGACCGGAGCGGCATCCGCGCACGTCGCTGGATCAGCGGCGAGGAGACCAACGAGTCGATCGCCGTGGCGGCCGGAGAACGCGCCATCATCAACAGCGGCATCGACCGCGAGAAGATCGGCGCCGTGGTGATGACCACCAGCACCTGGCCGCACATCGTGCCGCACGGCGCCCCGACCATCGCCTACGACCTCGGCATCAACGGCGTGCCTGCCTTCGACCTCGTCGCCGGCTGCGGCGGCTTCTGCTACGGCCTCGGCGTGGTTGCCGACATGATCCGCGCGGGCACCGCCGAATACGTGCTGCTCATCGGCGTGGAGACGATGTCGGCCGGACTCGACCCGACCAGCCGCTCGACCGCCTTCCTCTTCGGCGACGGCGCAGGAGCCGTGGTCGTGGGACCGACCGAGGAGAACGGCATCTCTCCGACCGTGTGGGGCAGCGACGGCGAGAACGCGATGGCCATCGCCCAGACCAGCAGCATCATCGAGTACATGGACCGCGCCGAGGCCATGCAGGGTGTCGACCCGGCAGTGGAGAAGGTCGGCCGGATGACGCTGACCATGGAGGGCCAGCGCGTGTTCCGCTGGGCAGCCATCACCCTGCCCAAGGCGCTGACCAGTGCTCTCGAGCTCGCCGGCCTGCACAACGACGACGTCGAGGTCTTCATCCCGCATCAGGCCAACGGCCGCATCAACGACCTGATCAAGAAGAACCTCGGGCTGCCCGAGGAGGTCCCGGTGGCCAACGACATCGAGTTCACCGGCAACACCTCGGCCGCATCCATCCCGCTGGCGATGGAGGAGATGCTCGCGACCGGCAAGGCCAAGGGTGGCCAGACGGCGCTGCTGCTCGGTTTCGGCGCGGGCCTGAGCTACGCCGCACAGGTCGTCACACTGCCGCCGGCTCCGACCGAGGTCAGCCTCCGCGACTGACCGCAGATCACTGCACACTGGTCACGTGAGCGGGCCGTTGGCGATATATTTCCGCAACGGCCCGCTCACGTGACCACTTTGTCGGCGCGCCCTCACCGCGACCCGGGTGAGCACCTCGCGAACACGGTGGAACACGGATTTCGTGCACTGCCACGCCGTTGATTACCCTCGTTGAGTGAGTTCTTCAGCCGACGTCAGCACCTCTGGCAGCACCGATCGCCGCCACATCGCCACCGAGGCTGCCCGGCGCCGCACCTTCGCCATCATCTCCCACCCCGACGCCGGTAAGTCCACGATGACCGAGGCGCTGGCACTGCACGCCCGCAAGATCTCCGAGGCGGGCGCCATCCACGGCAAGGCCGGACGCAAGTCCACCGTCTCGGACTGGATGGAGATGGAGAAGGCGCGCGGAATCTCGGTGAGCTCGACGGCTCTGCAGTTCACCTACGTCCCCGACGGCGCCGATCCCGACACGGGAGGCGCGGTGATCAACCTCGTCGACACCCCGGGCCACGCCGACTTCTCCGAGGACACCTACCGCGTGCTGACCGCGGTCGACTGCGCGGTGATGCTCATCGACGCCGCCAAAGGTCTCGAACCGCAGACGCTGAAGCTGTTCCAGGTGTGTCGCCACCGCGGCATCCCGGTGATCACCATCATCAACAAGTGGGACCGGCCGGGTCGGACACCGCTGGAGCTGATCGACGAGATCATCGACCGTATCGGCCTCACGCCCACTCCGCTCTACCTGCCTGTGGGTATCGCCGGTGATTTCCGGGGTCTGCTGGACCGGCGCAGCGGCGAGTACATCCATTTCACCCGGACTGCCGGCGGTGCGACCATCGCACCCGAGGAGTACGTGGATCCCGAGTCAGCCGCCGAACGCGAGGGTGATGACTGGGTGGCCGCGGTCGAGGAGAGTGCTCTGCTGTCGGAGATGGGTCAGGACCACGATCAGGAGATGTTCCTGGCCGGACAGACCTCTCCGATGATCTTCGCCTCGGCAATGCTGAATTTCGGTGTGCGACAACTGCTGGACGCACTGGTCGCGCTGGCTCCCGCGCCGAAGGGACGCGAGGGCATCGACGGCACGATGCGCGAGGTGACCGATCCGTTCTCGGCCGTGGTGTTCAAGGTCCAGGCGGGTATGGATTCCGCGCACCGGGATCGGCTCGCGTTCATGCGGATCGTGTCGGGCGAGTTCGAGCGCGGCATGGTGGTCAACCACGCCCAGACCGGAAAACCGTTCGCCACCAAATACGCTCAAACAGTGTTCGGCCGTGATCGTCAGACCGTGGACACCGCCTACCCCGGCGACGTGGTGGGTCTGGTCAACGCGATGGCACTGGCGCCGGGCGACACCCTCTACATCGACCCCAAGGTGCAGTACCCGCCGATCCCCTCGTTCGCACCCGAGCACTTCGCGGTGCTGCGTGCCGAGAGTGCCGGCAAGTACAAGCAGTTCCGCAAGGCGATGGACCAGCTCGACTCCGAAGGCGTGGTTCAGGTGCTGCGCAACGACATCCGTGGCGACGCCTCACCGGTGCTCGCCGCGGTCGGACCGATGCAGTTCGAGGTGGTGACCGCACGGATGAAGACCGAATTCGGCGTGGACACCTCGATCCAGTCATTGCCCTACAGCCTGGCCCGACGCACCGACGCCGACAGCGCAGAAGAACTCGCACGTCAACGCGGCGTGGAGGTGTTCACCCGCACCGACGGCGCGATCCTCGCGCTGGTCAGCGATAAGTGGCGGCTGCAGTACATCGAGAAGGAAAGCCCCGACCTGACGCTCGAACCGCTGGTCGCCGCGGCCGACTGAACCCGACACGACCCGCGAGGCCACGCACGGCCGGCGGCTACGGGCTATGCGTACACAGATGACACGTGTGCGAGTCACCGACCCCGTATATGCGGTCCGTAGCTCGCACAGGTGTCATCCATGTACACGTCGGCCGATAGACCGCACCGCGGGCTCAGTCCCCGACGATGTCATAGACGGTTGCCGCGTCCACGTCCTCGACGGTCGCGGGATCCCACTGGGGGTCGCGATCCTTGTCGACCAGCACCGCGCGCACACCTTCGGCGAAGTCGTGGCCGGTGGTGATGCGATCGGCGGCGTGCAGTTCGCGGTCGAAGCACTCGTCCAGCTGTGACGACGACCCCTTGTCGATGAGGTTCGCGGTGACCAGCAGGCTGGTCGGCGAGGCGGCCTCGAGCGCGCGCAGCGCCTCGGTTGCCCACAGATCGTCGACCGCGACAGCGCCACGAAGGCCGCCCATGATCGCGGTGACGTTGTTGTCGTCGAAGTACTGCGCCGCCTTGTCCATCATGTCGATGTCCACCGCCGCCGGCTCCACATAGTTCGCGAAGGCATCGGCCAGCCGCGCACCACCACGGATGGCCGCCGCGACATGTGGCAGGTTGTGCGAGCGAACGTAGTGGGTCGCCAGACCCACCGCGATCATGCCCTCACCCGACACGCGTTCGCCGGTCAGACCCATCCACATGCCCACACCTTCGGGCAGTCGCGGCAGGAAGTAGCTGGCACCGATATCGGGGAAGAACCCGATGCCGGTCTCGGGCATCGCGGCGACGGCCTTCTCGGTGACCACCCGGACCTCACCGTGCACACTGATCCCGAGTCCGCCGCCCATCACCACGCCGTCTATGAGGGTCACATAGGGCTTGGGGTACTCCGCGATCAACTGGTCGAGCCGGTACTCCGACTCGAAGTAGTGGTGGACCTCCTCGGTCTCGCCCGCCAGCGCATGCTCGCGGATCGCCCGGATGTCCCCGCCGGCGCAGAAGGCGCGGTCGGAACCCGACGTGACCAGGACGGTGTCCACTCGGGCGTCGTCGCCCCAGGCGAGCAGGGTCTGATACATGTCGTCGACCATGCTCTGGTCGAGCGCATTGAGTGCTTTCGGGCGATTCAGGACGATCTCGCCGACTCCGTTGTTGGTCGAGGTGTCGATGAAGGACATACCTGCAATCTATCGGAGCCGCCGCGCACACCGTGGCGATCGGGGCTTGCGGGTGTGCCTGCCCGGCCCGTTTCTCAGCCCCATTCCTCGGCGAGTTCGAGCCATGCCATCTCCGCCTCATCCTTGGCCGCGGTGACCTCACGGAGCTGGGCATCGAGCTCCTGCAGTCGCGTCACGTCTGTGGCGGCCTCGGCAAGCTGTTCATGCAGCTTCGCCTGCTGCTCGCCCAGCTTCTCCATCTGCCGCTCCAGGCGGCGCATTGTCTTCTGCGCTTCGCGCTCGGCGGCCGAATCACGCTGTGGCGTTGTCATTTTGACGTCGATGGTGCCGCTATCGGACCGAGCCGAGGCGGCTGCTCGCGACGACCCGACCCCACCGGCAGCCATCTCCGACCGACGCTGCAGATACTGCTCGATACCGCCGGGAAGGTTGGTGAGCTTGCCGTCGCCGAACAACGCCCACGTGGAGTCGGCCAGCCGTTCGATCAGATAGCGGTCGTGGCTGATCACCACCAGGGTTCCGGCCCACGAGTCGAGCAGATCCTCGAGTTGCTGCAGCGTGTCGATGTCGAGATCGTTGGTGGGTTCGTCGAGAAGCAAGACGTTCGGCTGGGCCATCAACACCCGTGTGAGCTGCAGACGTCGGCGCTCGCCGCCGGAGAGATCACGGATGGGCGTCCGCTGGCGGGCAGGGGTGAACCCGAGCCGCTCGGCGAGCTGCGCCGCCGAGAGTTCTCTGTCGCCCACCGTGATCCGCTCCGCGACGTCCTCCACCGCGTCGAGCACCCGGATGTCGGTGGGCAGATCATCGAGTTCCTGTCGCAGCCAACCGATTTCGACAGTCTGTCCTTGGATCCGACGGCCCGGCGACACGTCTTCGTCACCGGCAAGCGTACGCAGCAGAGTCGTCTTGCCCGAGCCGTTGACCCCGACCAGACCGATCCGCTCGCCCGGCTCCAGCCGCCAGGTGAGGTCCTCGACCAGGATCCTCTCGTCGGGCGTCGTGAGGGTCGCGTCTTCGAGTTCGATGACGACCCGACCCAGTCGACGCTTGGCGAAGGCGGTCAGCGCGACGCTGTCGCGGGGCTCGGGCACATCGGCGATCAGCTTCTCGGCGGCCTCGATGCGATAGCGGGGCTTGGACGTACGGGCCGGCGGGCCACGACGCAGCCACGCCAACTCCTTGCGTGCGAGGTTGCGCCGACGCTCCTCGGCGGCGTCATCGAGTCGCGACCGCTCGGCGCGGGCGAACATCCAGTCGTTGAATCCGCCCTCGTATTCGGCCACCCCACCGCCCTGGACCTCCCACGTGCGGGTCGCGACCTGATCGAGGAACCAGCGGTCGTGCGTGACCACCACTAGTGCACTGCGCCGGGCCAGCAGGTGATCGGCGAGCCACTGCACACCCTCCACATCGAGGTGGTTGGTCGGCTCGTCGAGCATCACCAGGTCGAGTTCCTGCACGAGCGCCGCACCCAGCGCGACTCGTCGCCGTTCGCCACCGGACAGTTCGCCGATCCGGGTCCCCAGCCCGAGCCCGGAGATCCCCAGACCGTCGAGAACCGAACGGATCTTGGCGTCCGATGCCCATTCGTGTTCGGCAACCCCGAGCGGGGTGAGCACCACCTCACCGATGGTCAGCGCCGGATCGAACTCGTCGCGCTGGGTGACCACGGCCATCCGCAGGTCGCCCACGTGCGACACGCGACCAGAATCCGGGGGTTCGACACCGGCGAGCACCTCGAGCAGCGTGGTCTTGCCACCGCCGTTGAGCCCGACCACACCGATGCGCTGACCGGCCTGCACACCGAGGCTCACGTCGTCGAGTAGGGGTTTGACCCCGAAGCTCTTGCTGATCTTCTCCGCATTGATCAGGGAGGTGGCTGGCGTTGTCATCGATTGGCCAGTTTATGTCACCGTGCTTCCGGGTCGACCGCGGCTATCGTCAGGGAGGTGCGCCACGACCCCGACGGCCCCGACGCGAGCGGCCCCGCAGCCGGCGACCCCGCCTCGGGTAGCCGCCGCCGAATGGAGTCGCGCCCAGGGCGCGCACAAGGTGACGTTGCAGGTGTGGCCGCACAATCACGCCGCCATCGCGCTGGACCGCCGAGCCGGATTCGTCGAGGAGGGCGTGCTGCGCCGGCACAATCACAACCGACAGCTGATCTCCACCGCGTCGTGTCCACGTGCACCCATGCTCATGCTCATGTAGCCATTGCCCGGGTCACGCACATAGTCGAGGTAGGGCGCGACGTCCGCGCGTGTCGTGTTGTCGGCGACGATGGTCGCCCCTGAGCGCAGGTTCGGCTCGATCAGCGCCAGCACCGGTAGGTACATCTCCTTCCAGCCGTCGAGCAACACGATCCCGATGCTTTCGGTCACCGACGCCAGGGTCTCGCGGGCGTCGCCGGGCAGGATGGTCACCACGTCGGCGACCCCGGCTTGCTCGAAATTCCGCGTGGCAGCAGTGACCTTCTTCGAACTCAACTCGGTCGTGTACAGATGCCCGATACCGTTGTCGCGCAACGCGGCTGCGATGTAGAGACCCGAGATCCCGTAGGAGGTACCGAATTCGACCACCACCTCCGGTCTCGCAGCACGGATCATCGTGTAGAGGAGGGTCCCGGTGTCCGGGCTGATCGGCATGTACCGGTCGCTCATGAGGTCGGCTCGATGCTGGGCTGTTGCGTCGGCAGGAAGCTGCACACGCGGCGGCCCGGAAGCCGAGGAGCGCTGCTCCTCCGCTCGCTCATAGAGTCCGGCAAGCGTTGCGGCAAGGGGCTCGCTGACAATGGTGGCGGTCATGTTCGTGACGCTAGCCCCGGTCACTGGCGATCAGCTGTGAATCCGCTGGCGGGCACCCGCCGACCGATCGGCCTCACCGCGAACACGATGTGCAACAAGTCTTGACGGTCATGTAACACCCTCGTCATTATCCGGAACTTGGATAAGGTCATGGGCGCACCGCCGACGAGACCGATGATCGTGACACGCATCCGTGACATCGCACCCGATGTCCGCGAGTTCGAGCTGCGTGCGGCCGATGGCTCCGAATTGCCGTGGTATGAACCGGGTTCGCATATCGGGATCGAACACGAGGCCGGTGAACGACCAGAATTCAACGCCTACTCGCTGACCGACAGCGGCATCGCCCCACAGGCGTACCGGATCTCGGTCCTGCGGTGTGGTCACACCGACGATGCGGGGGCAACCGGCGGATCCGACTGGCTGCACGACAATCTCACCGAGGGAACCCAGGTCCGCGTACAGGGTCCGGTGTCGGCGTTCCGACCGGTCCCCAGTGCGCGCAACCATCTGCTGATCGCGGTCGGGATCGGCATCACCCCGATCCTGTCGCATCTGCGCGCCGCACGGCACTGGGGACGACCCATCACCGTTCTCTACGGCTACTCCCCCACCCGTGCACCACACCTGGACGAATTGTGTGCCGAGGCAGGCGACAACCTCCGTCTGACCTGTGGTCGCGCTGAGATCGCCGAGGCGACCGCAGAGCTGATGTCGGCACAACCGATGGGCACCTACGCCTACGCGTGCGGTCCGGCCGGCTATCTCGAGGACTTCGAGAAGATGGCAGCCGCCCTCGGCTGGCCGGAAGACCGTGTGCGCGTGGAACATTTCGCCGGCCTCGAGCTCGACGCGGGCGATCCCTTCACCGTCACGGTGTCCTCGACGGGTGAGCGGATCGACGTGCCGTCGGGTGTCAGCCTGCTCGACGCGCTCGACTCCCACGGCGTCACGGTGCCGAACATGTGCCGTCAGGGCGTGTGCGGACAATGCCGGGTACGGATCGCGTCGGGACGGGCAGTGCACCGCGACATGCTCACCACCGACGCACAGCGCCAACAGCATTCGCATCTCTATGCCTGCGTGTCGCGCGGCGTCGAGGACACCCTGGAGGTAGCCCTGTGAAGGTCGGGACGGGTAAGACCGATGTCACCGACGCCGTCGGCGCACCGGCACCGCTGTCCCTGCCTCGCTGGTCCGACCAGCTACCGACACCCGACCCGAGAGCCCTCGCTTACTTGGTGATCGGACTCGGCGAGGACGGCCCCGCACTGGCCGCCCAGTGGGCAGGACGACTCAACATGCCGTGCACCATGCTCACCGGCGACCGGTTCAGCGACGTCGACGCGGCGGTGTCGGCGGCACTCGACCGCCTGCTCGTGGGCCACCGCGTCTGCGCAATCGGGCCCGAGGCAGACCTCCTGCTCATCGCCTCACGATTGGACGCCGCGGGACTCATCGAGGCGGAGTACGCGATGTGCGCCACCTCCACCAGCGACCTCACCGTCTACTGCGTGCACTGTTCGGCGACGACCCGTACGGCCGCGCGTACCGGCGACATCGTGATCTGTTCTGGATGCCGCCGTCACCTCTACATCGATGCCCACGTCTCGCGACTGCGAGGCGGATATCTCGGAACCGACGCCTACGCTCAGGAGTTGCGATGACCGTCCCGTCGTACTATCCGTGGCCGTTCTCTCGTGGCGACAACACCTTTCGCTACTCGGTGAATGTGTCCAGAGCCCGCGAGCTCGCGCACACCGCCGTCGGGAGCTGGGGCCGTTACGTGGTGGAGGTCGAGAACGATCACGACTACATCAGCGCATGCCGTGCCCGGTCACGCATCCTCTACGAGGACCCTCGCCGACTACAGGTGCGCGATCACATGCGTCCGGCATGCTGGGACACGGTCATGTTCTATCTGCGCGAGCTGTGCGACGCCCGCCCCGACGTGATGTCGTTGCGCACCGACGGCGATCACCATGTGTGGACCAACGGTCTGCTCGAGCAGGAGGTCCGCTTCCGCTACGGCGACGACGACACCGTCCCGATGGGGCCACTCGGGTTCATCGGATCCCAGGTACCCGAGGACCTGCTGTTGCTGAGTGAGCGCGACGGCCAACTCTGGTTCGACGCCGGCATCGTGACCTTCGCAGGCAGCTGGTCGTTCGACTTCGACCTGGGCATGAGCTTCCATCAGATCCATTCGCCGATACCGCGTTTCACCGGGGAGGGGCATACCGGCGCCGCAGAGCGATTCATGATGTCGTTGACGCCCGACAACATCTACCGCCGCACGAACTGGACCTTCTCCTCGACCGGAACGCCGCGGCTGGACACGAGCCTGGAGGCGATGCCGAGCTGGGGCTGGGAGATGCCGGCGTTGATCGCCGCACAGGACTGGGGGCGCATCCAGTTGCGCATCGAGACCGAGCATTTCATCCGACTTCCGGCCAGCGGCGGACTGGTGTTCAGCATCCGCACCACGATGCTCTCACTCGCCGACATCGCCACGGTGCCCGAATGGTCACGTCAGTTGATCGACATCGTCACCGAATTGCCCGACGACATGGCCGAGTACAAGGGAATGACCGATTACCGGGCGCCGGCGATGGCCTGGCTTGCGCAGGCCGCCGGTATCAATTCCCCTGCCGCGGAGCACTATTCGACGTGCCGGGACTGCCGCCACCCTGGACGTATGCCGGCCGCCTCCACCCCGAGCTGCGCGGCGACCATCCGGGCCAGTCGTTCGACCACATCGACTCCCTCCGCACCGAGGTCGATGATGCCGGCGGCGTACGCGAGGTCGTAGCCGTCCATCGTGGCGAGGATGGTCTCGGCGATCGTCACCGAATCGGCCACCGGCGTGAACAATCCGTCGGCGACACCGTCGTCGATGGCCTCGACGAACGGACGCGCCCATTCGGCGTGGATCGCCGCAATCCGCTCACGCTGCCGCTCACTGCGCGCGGCCGATGAGCCGAATTCGACCCACAACCGGCTGCGCTGACGGAAGTCCCCGACGTCACCGTAGGCGGCCAGTGCCCGCATGATCCGCTTCCACGGATCACCGCCCCTGGCGCTGAGCTCCTGGATCTGACGCACCACCCCGAGGGTGTAGGCATAGAAGGCCTCGTCGATGAGCTGCTCGCGGGTGGCGAAGTGATGTTGCAGTGCCCCCACCGACACGCCGCACCGAGCGGCGACATCGGAAAGCCGAACGCTCGACACCCCGTGTTCGGCGATCAACTCGACCACCGCGATGAGGATCTCGCCTCGTCGCTCGTCGGTGAGCCCCGTCCCGCGCGTACCCATGGGCACCCACTCTAGGTGCCCACGGGCCATGCGGATGCGATCAGAGGCAGTCGGTCACCCGGATGCGCTCTGACCGGGTCGGATCACACGTGCCCGTCGGCCACCGGTACCTCGGCGGTGTCGGTGGTGATCGACGGACGCTGCTCGGGGTCGGGGCCCAGGCCCGCATACGCACGGCCCATTCGGCGGATGAACTGGTACACGCCGTCCTCATCGGGGGCGAGCGGACCGGCGATCGCGAACGGCGAGGCCAGACCGCGCTGCACTGATTCGCATGCCGTCCAGTCCTGTCGGTTGGTCAGATCCCAGAAGTCGACGGCGTATGCACCGTCGAAACCCGCGCGCTCCGCGGCCGCGACGGGAAAGGCCCATGAACACTCCACGAACGTCGACTCCGGCGTCAGTGGCCGCAGCGTATGGGTCATCACATAATCCGGATGCAGACTGATGAGGATGTTCGGGAAACACACGGCGTACATCACCGTGCGCATCCGGGTCTCGTCGAGTCCGGGGATCGGCACGCCACCCGAGCGCCCGTCCAGCGACATGGTCTGCGCGCGATCGTCGAGATCCATCCACCCGCCGATCCACTCACCGTCGGTGTCAACGTTCTCGCCGCTGTCGGGTGGGCTCACCCGACACAACTCCGGGTGGATCGACGGGCAGTGGTAGCACTCCTGGTAGTTCTCGATGATCACCTTCCAGTTGGCGGCGATCTCGTAGGAGTGAGTGGCAACGGTGCGCAACTCCTCGGGTCGGTATGGCGCGACCACACTCTCGAGGTCACGCACGTGATCGTCGAAATCGCCTGCGTCGCCGGATGGGTCGACGAAGATCCAGCCGTGCCAGTCGGTCACCGCGATCGGGACCAGGCCGAACTCGCTCTTGTCGAACCCGGCCACGTCACGAAAACCCGGGGCATTGCGCAGTCCACCGTCGAGTTTGAACGACCACGCGTGATACGGGCAGACGATCGAACGTCGTTGTGCAGTACCGCCACACGGGATGAGTTCGTGAGCGCGGTGGCGGCAGTAGTTGGCGTAGGCGCGGATCTGTTCATCCTCGTCGCGCACCAGCAGCACTCCCCCGGCACCGGTCTGCACCGAGAGCTGACTGCCGACTCGCGGGAGTTTGTCGGCGGTGGCCACACACATCCAGCCGGAGAAGATGTTGGCCTGCTCCCAGTCGAGGACCTCAGGACTGGTGTAGGCCGCCGGCGGCAGCATGCGGGCCTGTTCGAAGGGTGCGTAGGCGCGTGCCACCTCGTCGGCGCGCAGGGGCGCCGGGACGCCGCGCAGTGCTGGTGTGCTCACGTGGTACTCCTGATGTCGTTGTGTCTGTGGTGTTTTGTTGCGGTGGTGGTTTCACGCCTCGCCGGCGAAGACACTCAGATCGGCTCCATTGCCGCTTCTACGTCCCAGCCAACGGAATACGGCGAACCCGAGCGCGATCGCGATCATGGCCGCCGCGAGCAGGATGGTGGCCAGGGCGTTGAGCGCCGGTGTCGGTGAGGATCGTGCCGAGTTGTAGATGAGCACCGAGATCGGCTCCGTGTCGGCGCTGCCCGACAGGTAGCGTACGAGTACGAAGTCGTCGATCACGTCGGCGAACACCAGCACCGCGCTGGCCACGATCGCCGGTGCCAGCATCGGCAGGATCACCCGCAGCTGCGCCTGTAGCGGTGACGCCCCCAGATCCATTGCGGCTTCCTCGTATTGCGTGCCGATGGTGGCCAGCCGCGAGCGGACCAACACCGCCGGATACGACAGCTGGAAGGTCACCAGTCCGATGACCTGCGCGGAGGTACCCAGGCTCACCGGCAGGGCCAGGTTGGTCACCACGAACAGGATCGCCACTGCGAGCAAAGTTTCGGGGACCACGAACGAGATCAGGGTGATCCCGTTGACGCCCGAGGGAATCCGACCGCGCCACCGGTCGAGCCCGATACCGAGCGCAGCCCCCAGCGGGACGGTGATCAGCGTCGTCAGCAGGCCCAGCCAGAGGGTCTGCACGATCGCCGAGTGCAACGTGTCGTTACCGAGCACCGACTGGTCGGACCCGAAATACCACCGGGTCGAGAAGCCCTGCCAGACCGACCGCGAGCGACCGCTGTTGAACGAGAACAGGATCGCGATGACGATCGGCAGAAGCGACCACAGCAGGTAGAACGCGGTGATCGTGGCGAGTACCCGCGGCTTGCGCCACGGGTCATCCCACCAGCGTCGAATCCAGGTCACGGTGCACTCCTCACATCGCGAATCCGTCGGACCGGGAGACCGATCGGATGTAGTACAGCATCGGCAACAGGCACACCAGCAGCACGAGGAGCACAAATGCGCCCGCCTGCCCGGTCTGTCCGGGCGTCAGGACCGTCTCGTTGATGAGGTTGCCCACCATCGATGTGCGCGGTGATCCCGAGAGCAGGTCGTTGGTGAAGTAGTCCCCCAGCATCGGCAACGAGGTGAGCAGAAGGCTGGCGATAATGATGGGTCGCGTCATCGGCAGGGTGACACGGAAGAACGCATCGGTGCGACTGGCCCCGAGGTCGCGCGCCGCCTCGATCGCCAAGTCGGGCAGCCGGCTCAATCCGGCGACCAGCGGCACCACCATGTAGGGCACATATCCGTAGACCAGACCGAGGATCACCACGAACGCACGTCCGGAGAGCCAGTCGATATGGGTCGGCAGCAGTCCACCCAGACTCAGCACCTTGTTGACCAGTCCGTCGACGGCGAGCAGATTCACCCACGCGAGCATCCGCATCATGTAGCTGATCCAGAACGGCGCGATGAGCAACGCCAGCAACGGCCCTCGCCACCGGCCGGCAAGTCGCGCGACGAAGTAGGCGATCGGCAGCGCGACGAACACGCACACCACACTCGCCACCGCCACGTAGACCAGGGTGCGCAGCAGGGCCGGCCCGAAGATGCCTTCGGGGCCGACGATGTGTCGCAACACGTAGGTGAACTGCGCGGGATCCCAATAGCGCGGATCCCATTCCGGTGCCGCGGTGCGGAAGACCGGGTCGACATGTCCGAACACGACGGCGAGGACCACGTAGAGCGGTGCGATGAAAAATGCCAGCAACCACAGCGTCCCCGGCATCGCGAACGCGACACCCAGGTCCAGGCGCCGTCCGTGCCGTCGGCTTCGACGGCGCCCGTGCGGCCGCGCCTGCGTGGGTCCGTCGGTCGCAGCAGCAGTATCAGGCGGTGACGTGCTCGCCACGTCGGGCTCGACGCTCATGTCTCACACCCCCGCCTTGAACGACTGCCACACGGTGTGCCAGGCGGCATCATTGGCCGGGGCGAGTTCCAGCAGCCGGTACCCGCCGGTGAACCAGTCCTCACGCACCGCCGCCTGCGACAGGCTCTGCGGCAGATATCCCTGTGCGACGAGGGTGTTGGTGTCGAGAGTGCGCTGCGGGGGCTGATATCCGATGCTGGAGAAGTTCTTCGTGGCATTGTCGGTGTCGAGCATGTGCTGCAGAAACAGATGTGCGAGCACCGGGTTCTTCCCGCCGCGCATCACCACCATCAGGTCGTTGTCGACCAAACCCTTGCCATCCTCGGGGAACCAGTACCGGAGGATGTCGGCGGATTGCCCCTTGGGCAGGTAGTACTGCGCGTTGACGGCATCACCCGACCACATCTGCGAGATGCCGAGCTGACCTGCGGGCAACTGGGTGTACATATCCGAGGTGACCTTGGGGTTGGTCGCATTCTTCATATCCGACAGCCCCTGTGCCACCTTGTCGAGGTTCTGCTTCGAATCGGTGTTGACGTCATCGATTCCGTCACGCAGCAACACCATCGCCATGGCCGTGTGCCAGTCGTCGATCAGCCCGACCTTGTTCTTGTACGCCGGATTCCACAACGACTCGTACGGATTGCTCAGCGTCGAGATGTCCTCACCGATAGCGTCGGAGCTCCAGGCGATGCCGGTGGTGTACACGGTGTAGGGCACCGTATAGCGCCACTGCTGGTCGTACCACGGGTTGGTGAACGTCGGCCACACATTGTCGATGTTGCTCAGATAGGTGTGGTTGAGCGGACGGATCAGCTTGGCCGTCACCAGTTTCGAGATCTGGTCGTAGCTGGGGATGTAGACGTCGAAGGGAACCGCGCCGGTACGGATCTTGGCGATCGACTCGTCGGCGTCGTTGAAGGTCGAGACCTCCACCTTGACCTTGTACCGCTCTTCGAAACTCTTCACCACATCGGGTGCGATGTAGTCAGGATAGTTGTAGACGAGCAACGGCCCTTTCTCGGGTGCGAGTCCGTCGGCGATCGGCTGGTTGTCCGAGGCGATCGGCCACGTCACCGGGTGATCGGGGGAGGCGAGAGTCAGAGTCGTGGCGGTGGCGGAGTCACCACGCTTTGCGCATCCCTGCAGCGTGGCCGAGAGCACCGGCGCGCTTATTCCGAGAAGTGCTGCTGCGCGGAGGAATTCGCGCCTACTGGTCCGTGGCGACGGCATAGCGGAACCTCATCTGGCCGGACGGGAAGATCCCGTATCGCGAGTGTTGTGTCAGGCATCTGCGGCATCTAAGCTCGCCGAGAAGGCACCGACTGAACGCTCAGTCAATCTAACTTCTCCCGTCACTCCGGAGGTTTCGCGATGGTTACGTCTATGTCAGCTTCGGCAACACTCGACGCGGCCATCGCGTCGGAGAGCGACATCTTCATCCGTCGTCAGCCACGCGGCTCCGCGCTCGGCACCGCGGCCACCGACGTGCTCGCCGGCGGTGCCACGTCGAGTTGGCAGATCGCCGATCCCCAGCCGGTGTGGCTCGATCACGGTGCGGGCGGGCATATCTGGGATGTGGACGGCAACGAGTACGTGGATCTGCACGGCGGGTACGGCGCCGGGATCGCCGGTCATGCCCATCCGGCGATCGTCGCCGCGGTCACCGAACAGGTCTCCCGGGGCACGCACTTCGCTCAGCCGACCGAGGACGCCCTGTGGGTGGCCCGGTCGCTCGCGCAGCGATACGACCTGCCGCTGTGGCGATTCGCCAACTCCGGAACCGAGGCGACCATGGATGCGGTACATCTGATGCGGGCGGTCACCGGCCGCGACATGATCATCAAGGTCGAGGGCTGCTATCACGGCCACCACGACTCCGTTCAGGTGTCGGTGAGTCCAGACCTCGACGAAGCCGGTCCGGCGCACCGGCCCGAGAGCGTGCCATCGAGTACCGGCATACCCACGGCGATCACCGAGCTCACCCGCATCGTCGGCTTCAACGATCTCGACGCGGTGCGACGAATTCTCGACGAGAACCCCGGGCAGGTGGCGGGGATGATCGTGGAGCCGGTGATGATGAACGCCGGCATCATCACCCCCGAGCCCGGCTACCTCGCCGGGTTGCGCGACACACTGCACTCGGCGGGGGCGTTACTCACATTCGACGAGGTCAAGACCGGTTTCACCGCCGGTCCCGGCGGTGCCACCGCCCGCTTCGGTGTCCGTCCCGACATCATCTGTCTCGCGAAGTCACTCGGCGGTGGGCTCTCCACCGCAGCCATCGGCGGTACATCCGACGTCATGTCCGCCATCGCCGATGGCATCTACGAACAGGTGGGCACGTTCAACGGCAATCCACTGGCGATGGCCGCGGCGCGCGCCAACGTCTACCAAGTTCTCGACGACTCCGCATACCGCCACCTCGCCGACCTCGCCGCACACGCCAGTGCGGCGATCACCGACGTCATCGCCGCACACGGACTGGCGTGGCATGTGAAGTCGGTGGGCGCCAAGGGATGTGTGATCTTCTCCCCCACCCCGGTGACCGACTATCGCGAGTTCTTACAACTCGACGACCGCTGGGGACAGCTGCACTGGCTGATACAGCACAACGGCGGCGTCTTTCTGCCACCATGGGGCAAGGTCGAACAGTGGTTGCTCTCCGTGGCCCACACCCACGCCGACGTGGATCGTCTCGTCACCAATTTCGAACGCCTGGCGGTCATCGCCGAGGAGGTACTCGCATGATCACCAACGACGCCACGGCACCGACAGGCACTCCCCCGGGCGCACTGAGCCTGCGCGGAATACACAAGTCCTACGGCGAGGCGACGGCCGTCGCCGGCATCGACCTCGACATCGCCGCCGGTGAATTCTGTTCTCTTCTAGGCGCTTCCGGATGTGGCAAGACGACGACACTGCGCATGATCGCCGGCTTCGAGCGACCAGACGCCGGCACCATCACACTCGACGGCCGCGACATCACCGCATCGCCGCCACATCGGCGCGCGGTCAACACGGTGTTCCAGAACTATGCACTGTTCCCACTGATGACCGTCGCCGACAACGTCGCCTTCGGCCTGAAATACCGACGCGTGCGTGGTGCCGAGGCACGACGCCGCGTGGCCGAGGCACTCGACATCGTTCAGTTGCGCGCCCATGCCGATCGCCGGCCCGCCCAGCTCTCCGGCGGTCAGCAACAGCGTGTGGCGCTGGCCCGCGCACTGGTGTTGCGGCCGGCGGTCCTGCTGCTCGACGAGCCGATGGGGGCACTCGACGCCGCACTGCGCGCACAGTTGCAACTCGAGCTGCGATCGTTACAACGTTCGCTGGGAACCACATTCGTCCACGTGACCCACGATCAGCAGGAGGCACTGTCGATGAGTGACCGGGTGGCGGTGATGGCCGACGGCGTGATCCATCAGGTGGGTACGCCGCATGAGGTCTACACCGCACCGGCGACGGCATATGTGGCCCGATTCATCGGTCACGCAAGCCTTGTCGAGGCGACCGTGCTACGGGTCGATTCCGAACACGCGGTCTGTGAGGCGTTCGGCACGCTCGTCCATGCCCGAGCGGCCACCGGACTGTCCGCGGGGCCTGCCACCCTGATGATCCGCCCCGAGCAGATCACCCTGCGCGACCGTGGCGCGCCCGTGGACGCCGATCACAATCGGGTGGATGCCGTGGTCACCGACGTGGTGTACCTGGGGTCGAGTTCACAGGTGCACACACGCACCCCCGACGGCACGCGACTGACCGTGGAGGTCACCAACTCGGCCGCACCCGTATCACTGACCACCGGTTCCCCGGTGCAGTGTTCGTTCACTCGCGACGCGGTACGGCTGTTGCCCGACGACGTCGCGGCACGACCTCAGACCGACGCTCAGCTCGCCGAACGCATCAACCGCGGTAACTCGACGTCCAGCGCGGTCTCGGCATAGGACATGGCCATCTCATAGGCCACCGCGGGGGTCACCTCCGAGTCGGCGAGAGCGCACTGGATGGCCAGTCCGTCGAGCAGTGCGGTGAACGTGAGTGCGAAGTAGCGCGCGTTGACCTCGGGAATCTCACCCGACTCGATCCCCTCGCGGACCACGTCTTCGAGAAGGGCACGCCACTTGGTGTCCTGGAGCTTGCGCACCGCGGCGATCTCCGGATGCCTTGTGGCCATGGCCCATACGTCGAGCCACAGACCCCAATCACCCGGTGACTCGTCATCGGCCCGCGCCACGCAGCATGAGCTGACGATGCGGTCGATGCGGTCGGCGAATGCCGGCGCATTCGACATCGTCTCCGACATCGCGCGGTAGAACTCCTCCTCGTAGAGGGTCAGTGCTTCCACGAGCAACCGGTCGCGAGTACCGAAGTAGTAGATGACCAGCGCCGAGGAGACTTCAGATCGTTTGGCGACATCGGCGATACGCGTGTCGGCGAACCCACGCTCACACATCAGTTCGGCTGCCGCGGCGAGAATGCTGCGACGACGTTCTTCGTTGTCCTTGGTCGCACTTGCCGCCTCGGCCATCGACTTCCCATCCCTACTGGACCGCCGCGCGATCAGCACGGCGGTCGACTGTGAAATGCGTTGCACTACAGAGACTTCTACGGACAAGATTTCACACGCTTGTCACACGCCACATATTGCACGCACTATATCACGGTGATTCGATTGAACAGTCAGTCAAAGAGCTGACGATCCGACCGATCCCCGGGGGCAGCATGGAACGACTCGTCGTCGCACCGACCGCGCCGCCGTCGTCGCCGCAGACCGGATCGACCCACGATTCCTCCGGCGCAGCATGCGCACATCACGTCGCCGCCCGGATGTATCGCCCACCGGCCGAATCGGTTTCGGCCATGCTGAATGCGCATCACATCGCGCTGGTCGGCGCCAGTCCACGACCGGGGTCATTCGGCGAGCGCATGGTGATCGAGGTACTGCGATCGCGCGGCAACCGAGAGGTCTCGCTGGTGAACCCACGACACACTCGTGTCGCCGACCGGTGCTGTCTGCCCTCACTCGATCACCTCGACACCGCGCCCGACCTGGTGCTCCTCGGTGTCGGGGACGACGCGCTCGAGAGTCAACTGCGTGCCGCGGCCGACGTGGGTGCGTCCTCGGCGGTGGTCTTCGGCTCGGCGCACGCACCCGGGCTGCGTGAACGCCTCGCCGACATCTGCGCGGAGGCGGAGATGTCGTTGTGCGGGGCCGGATGTATGGGCTTCTGGAATGTCGGGAAGGGACTGCGCGCCCTGGGTTACGTCGAGCGCACCGACCTGCCGACGGGGCCGATCACCCTCATCACCCACTCGGGCTCGATGTTCTCGACCATGCTGCGCACCGACCGCGGCCTGGGTTTCGATCTTGCGGTCTCCTCGGGTCAGGAGATCGTGACGACCACCGCCGACTACGTCGATCATGCCGTGGCCACCGGCCGCACGCGGGTCCTCGCGCTGATCCTGGAGACAGTGCGCGACGGCGAGCGGCTGCGCGCGTCCCTGCGCAACGCCGTCGCACAGGGAGTTGACGTGGTGATCCTGGCGACCGGGACCTCGGCGGCCGGATCGGCAATGGTCGCCGCACATTCCGGTGCGATCGCCGGCGACTTCGCGATGTGGGATGCGCTGTGCGCCGACGTCGGCGCGGTACGCACCGGTGACCTCGGCGAGTTCACCGACACGCTCGAACTGTTCTCCTCGCCGCGACGCACCGCACATGCCGCGGGGACGGGGCTGGCCGCCGTCCACGACTCCGGTGCAGAGCGCAGTCTCCTGGTCGATCTCGCCACGGAGCTCGGCACACCGGTGGCACAGATCACCGAGCAAACCACCGAACGTCTTGCCGCCCGGCTCGACCCGGGACTGCTGCCGATCAACCCCCTCGACGTGTGGGGTACCGGACACGACTCCCGTGAGTTGTTCAGCTCATGCCTGACCGCATTGAGTGACGACCCCGGCGTCGGGGTCGCCGCTCTCGCAGTCGATTTCGTCGCGGAGTATGACGGTGACACCGCCTACGCAGACGCCCTCCTCGACGCGGCCGCCGCCACCGACGAGCCGGTCGTTGCCCTCACCGGCCTCCCCTCTGCTCTCGATGCTGCTGTTGCCGCCCGACTGCGAGGAGCGGGCGTACCGGTCCTCGAGGGCATTCGGTCGGGCCTGCCGGCGCTCGCGCATCTGTTGGACGCACCGCGCCGCCGCGCCCACGCGATTCGTCCGCGCGGCCACGAGATCGACCCCGTGCGGGCACATCGGTGGCGCACCAGACTCACCGACCCCACACCGCTCGACACCATCGAGATGACCACACTGCTCGACGATTACGGGATCGACCACCCCTCGACCAGGGAGTGCACGAGCCTTCCAGAGGTCCTCACGGCCGCCACCGAGATCGGGTGGCCGGTGGCGCTGAAGACGGCGAATCCCGCAGTGGCGCACAAATCCGATGTCGGCGGGGTCGTACTCGCACTCAGCGACGAGGCGGCACTGTCGCGGGCCTACCTCGCGATGTCGGCCGCCCTCGGCGACCGGGTCACGGTGTCGTCCATGGCGCCGTCGGGGGTGGAACTCTCCGTGGGAATCGTCGGTGGTGGGCCACTGGGTCCGCTGCTCCTCGTCGCCGCCGGTGGCGTGATGATCGAACTGCTCGCCGATCGGGCGGCGGCACTGCCTCCCGTCGACACAGCCACCGCCGCCGAACTGGTGGGCCGGCTACGAATCGCCACGCTTCTACCGGGATTTCGCGGGTCACCACCGGTCGACGCCGCGGCGCTGCACAGGCTGATCGTCGCGGTGTCACTGCTGTCGACCGAGATCGGTGATGCGGTGGGCGCCATCGAGTTCAACCCCGTGATCGTCACACCCTCGGGAGCGTGCGCGGTCGACACGCTGCTCGTGCCGACGACGATGTCCCCACCGCCACTTCCCCATCATGAGGAGCACACATGTACAGCCTGAGTGCCGACGAGACGCGTCTGCGCGACGCGGCGGCCGAATTCGCCGACGAGCTGATGGTCTACGAAGTACAAGCGGAGATGTCAGGCGGCACACTGCCTCCCGAGGTCACCACCCGGCTACACAACACGGCACTCGAACGCGGGCTCTACGCCACGAACATGCCCGAGTCGGTGGGCGGGCCAGGCTTGTCGATGCTGGCGCAGGTACTCGTACAGGAGCAGGTGGGCAGGGTCACCAACGGCCTCGGATGGGTCATGCACACCCCTCCCCAGTGGTGGGCTGCGGTGGCCACCGATCATCAACGCCGCCAGTGGCTGCTTCCCGCAGTCGCGGGCCACCGGCATGAGTGCTACGCGATCACAGAGGAATTCGCGGGCTCCGACGTATCGGCCCTGTCGACCACCGCGGTCCGACGCGGCGACGACTACGTGCTCAACGGGGTCAAATGGCATGTGACGTCCTACAACGTCGCCGACTACGCGATCGTTCAGGCCGTCCTGCGCGGCGGACCGCACGACGGCGAACACGCTCTGTTCGTGGTCGATCTGCCCTCGCCGGGGATCGAGGTGGTGCGGAGTCCGGCCTACACGCACACCATCGCCGACGAACACCCGATCGTGTCGTTCACCGACGTGGTGGTCCCCGCCGACCAGCTGATCGGAGGGGAGGGCGAGGGGATGCTGTTCACCCAGGACTGGTTCCGGTTCGAACGGATCATGGTCGCCGCACGGTGTGTCGGCGCAGCCTCGCGTCTGGTCGACGAGATGAGCACGTTCGCCGCCTCGCGTGAGGTGGGTGGGGTTCGGCTCGGTGAGCATCAGCTGGTGACGGCAATGCTCGCCGACTCGGCCACCGAGCTGTTCGCCGCGCGCTCGATGCTGTACGCGGTGGCGCGCTGCGTGGACGCCGGCGACGACCGAAAGTCGTTACACGGCAAAGCATCCATGGCAAAGCTGTACTGCTCGGAAATGGCCGGCCGAGTCGCCGACCGCGCGGTGCAGGTCTTCGGCGGTCGCGGCTACATGCGCGAGAACGTCGCCGAACGGATGTATCGCGAACTCCGAGTCGAGCGGATCTGGGAGGGCGCCAGCGAACTGCAGCGGCTCATCGTCGGTCGCGCGCTGCTCAACCGAGGACCACACGCCCTACTCGCGAACACCTGTCAGACAACGCCGTCGGAGGCTGTCGCCACGGCGGTCTCCTAGACTCGCCTCCCGCAATCCCGCCCGACTGTCGATCACGACCGTCTGTCCACCACTCCCACCTGTCCACCACTCCCAACTATCCACCACGACCGCTCCACCATCACGCACTCTTATCACCCGACGAAAGGTCCATCATGTCAACAGAATCCCCTGCGACTGCGGTAGCCACCATCCTGGTCTCCGACCCGACATCCATCGAACTCGAGGACTGGGGGCCATTACCCGAGGCGACCGGTGCGCCGATGGCGACCGCGGGCATCACCTTGTGGACGGGTGAGAACGGTGCCGAGGTGGGCCTGTGGAAGTGCGCACCCGGGCCATCTCGCTGGCTGCAGGAGGAGAACGAGTTCATCACCGTCATCACCGGCCGGATGACCGTCACCGAGGACGGCGGCGAATCCTATGAGGTGAAGGCCGGCGAGAGCGCCTTCTTCCCGAAGGGCTGGTCCGGCGTGTGGGATCTGCACGAGGAGATCCTGAAGGTCTTCGCGATCTTCTGATCCTCACCGTATGGGGGCGGCGCACAGTCGATGGATGCCTGGTGTCGTCCCCATCGCTCGGCGGAACGCGTCGACGAATGCGCTCGCCGTCGCCCACCCGCAGGCGTGCGCAGTATGGGTGACCGTCGCCCCGTCCGCCAGCAGCACCATCGCCGCGAACACCCGAATCTTGGTGCGCCACTGCGGATAGGTCATCTCGAACTCCGACCGGAACAGGCGCGAGAGGGTCCGCTCGCTGGTGTTCACCTCGGCGGCAAGCTGGCCGAGCGTTCTCGGGCGCGACAGATCACTGTTCACCACAGCGCAGGCCGCCACCAGCCGCGGGTCGGTGGCGTTGGGCAGCATCAGCGGCTGGGCGAGGCCGCGACGGAGCCTCGCCGAGAGCAAGGTGCGCATCGCCGGGATCTCCGCACTCGGGGCGTCGGGAGCGCAGATGGCCACGATCAGTTCCCGCACCAAGCCCTCGACGGTGATGATGGCCGGCATGTCCTCGGGCAGATGCGGCGGAAGCGTCTCGAAACCCACCGTGTGGAACTCGCAGTGTCCGTAGAAGCGGTGCTCGTGCCAGATCCCCGACGGCACCCACAGTGCGCTCTGGACCGATGCCACCCAGGCACCCCGATCAGTCTGGATGGCGAGCACGCCGCCGGTGACATAGATCAGCTGATGGCCGTTGTGCACATGACGATCGATGACGTCACCACCGGCCCGTCGCTCCGTCATGGCGGACGGCAACGGCAGGTGGCGGATTTCCGACATAACTGGGCAGATTACCGGAAGCGAGCAGGATGACCTGCCCGCGATCCTGATCGTCATGTCCAGTGAATCCCTCTCGACCACCAGTGACGGCCCCTCGACGGGGGCGGCGCCCGCAGGCCACGGGGCCTGGCGCCGGATGCGGCTGTGGGTATTCGCCCACGCCGTCGATGACTTCTACCAGGGCCTCATCCCTGCTGCAGTGCCGTTCTTCGTACTCGAGCGCCACTTCAGCTACTCGCAGGCCTCCGGTCTGGCCCTCGCCGCGACGCTCGGCGGCGCACTCCCGCAGATCGGCATCGGTCTGCTCGCCGACCGTCGCCGGATGCCGTGGATGGCACCGGCGGGGATCGCCCTGGCCGGTGCCGGCGCCGGACTCGCGGGCCTGTTCTCCGACTACGCGGTGGTGTTCATACTCCTGTTGCTCTCCGGTGTGGGGGTGGCGATGTTCCACCCACCCGCCGGGCGCGACGCCCGCATCAGCGCGGGCGGCAGCGCCACCGCGATGAGCTACTTCGCCGCGGGCGGCAGCGTCGGGTTCTTCATCGCGCCCGCACTCGTGACGCCGGCGCTGGACGGACTGGGACTGGGCGCCACAGCGCTGTTCATCCCGCCGGCGATACTGATGGGGTTCGTGCTGCTGCGTGCACACCACCGCGCCCCGGTGGTACTCCACGGCGTCACAACCGCACACGCCGGCACCGACCGCTGGCGACTGTTCTCCACGCTGACCGCCGTCGAGGTCATCCGCTCGACGATCTTCTTCGGCCTCAACACTTTTGTCTCGCTGTACTGGATCCGCCATCTCGGCGCGAGCAGCGCGGTCGGCGGGGTCGCACTCACTCTGTTACTGGCCGGCGGGGTCGTGGGCACTCTCGTGGGCGGCCGGCTCGCCGACCGGATCGGGCTGGTGCGCACGGTTCAGGTGGGCAGTGCAGCGATGTTGCCCGCGCTCTGGCTGCTGCTGGCCACACACGACTACCACGCGGCGCTACCGGTGGTCGCGCTCGTCGGACTCGTGGGCAACATCCCTTTTGCGGTGCTGGTGAAACTCGGTCAGGACTACCTGCCGACCCGCCCGGGTACCGCCGCAGGCGTCACCCTCGGACTCGCGGTCAGTGCCGGTGGCCTGTTCATGCCGATTCTCGGTGCCATCGCCGATCAGCACGGTCCGCGCGGTGCGCTCGTCGCGCTGGCATTCCTCCCGATCGTCGCCGCTGCCCTGTCGTCCATGCTGCGCGAGGTCGGTGACTGAGGAAGCCGCACCCGCGACCGGTGGCCCCGACTCCGCCCGGGCCACCGGTCAGTCGTTGTCCACGCGTGCGCCGGCTACCGGGCCGGAGGCGGTGCGCACAGCCGAAGCGACTCCGGCACCGGACAATTCGGCCGCCACACCGATGGCGTGTGAGGCGTCTGAGCAGATGAAAACACATGTCGGGCCCGAACCCGACACGATGCCGGTCAGTGCTCCAGCATCGATCCCGGCGCGCAGCGTCCGGCGCAGCGCAGGCCGAAGGGAGATCGCGGCGGGCTGCAGATCATTGCGCATCGCCGCTGCGACCCGCTCGGGGTCACCCGCAGCGAGCGCCGACAACAACGCATCCGGCGGTTCGAGTTCGGCCGGACCCGATCCGCGCTCGGCGTGCAGACGGTCGAGCTCGCGGTACACCGCCGGGGTCGACAATCCCTCGCGTGATGCGGCGATGACCCAATGCAGTTCGCCTCGCGACAACGCCGGTGTGAGGCGCTCGCCGCGGCCGTGCCCCACAGCGGTGCCGCCCTGCAGGGAGAACGGAACGTCACTGCCGAGTTCCGCGGCGATCGACATCAGCTCCGAGCGCTCGACGTCGAGCCGCCACAGCCGAGTCAGGCCCAACAGCGCCGCGGCGGCATCAGCACTGCCACCGGCCATACCGCCGGCCACCGGGATGCCCTTCTCGATCTCGATGTGCACGGCAGGCTCGATCCCGGCGCGGCGGGCCAGCACCACCGCAGCCTGTGCGGCCAGATTCGAGGCGTCGGCCGGGACCCCCGCGGCACCGTCCCCGCGCACCGACACCGTCAGCTCCTCGGCGGGCGCCAGTCGCACCACATCGGTGAGCGAGACGGCGTGAAAAACGGTCAGCAGATCGTGATACCCGTCGGCACGCAGATCGCCGACGCCCAGATGGAGGTTGATCTTGGCGGGCACACGCACGACCACCGCTCGCGGAACCACTGACAGCACGGTGCAAGCCTAATCGGCGGGTGCATGCTCACCCGACCGGTGGCGGTCGGTCGCGATGAGAGACGCGACACCACCGGGCGCCCGCGTACGGTGGTGACGGCAACCGAGATTCGGCGAGACCGATGTCTGCCACGCGTCACGGTGCTGTTCTCGGGTCCAGTACACGGCCCATACACGCCATCCCGATCTGTCGTGGCTGACTCGAGAAAGCAGGCGATCATGGCCGTCCGATTCGGCTACACACTCATGACCGAACAAGCCGGACCGCGACAACTGGTCGCCGATGCCGTCCGCGCCGAGGCCGCAGGGTTCGACTTCGAAGTCTCCAGCGACCACTACTTCCCGTGGCTGTCGTCGCAGGGTCATGCACCCTATGCGTGGACTGTTCTCGGCGCGGTCGCGCAGGCGACCGAACGCGTCGAGCTGATGACCTATGTGACCTGTCCGACCATCCGCTACCACCCGGCGATCGTCGCGCAGAAGGCCGCAACCTTGCAGATTCTCGCCGAGGGCCGCTTCACGCTGGGACTCGGCAGTGGCGAGAACCTCAACGAGCACGTGGTCGGCGAGGGCTGGCCGGCGGTCGGCGACCGGCAGCTGATGTTGGTGGAGGCGATCGAGATCATCCGCGCGCTGCACGAGGGCGGACTGCTCGATTATCGCGGCGAGTTCTTCCAGGTCGATTCGGCCAAGATCTGGGATCTGCCCGACGAGGGGGTACCGATCGGTGTGGCCGTGGCCGGTGAGCGTGCGATCTCGGAGTTCGCACCGATCGCCGATCACCTGATCGCGACCGAACCCGACCCGTCGCTGGTGTCGATGTGGAATGACGTCGAGGGGGCGCCCACGATCGGTGCCCCGGCACGTGCCATCGGTCAGATCCCCATCTGCTGGGACCGCGACCGCGACGCCGCGCGGGAGCGCGCCCACGATCAGTTCCGCTGGTTCGGCGGCGGGTGGGACGTCAACTCCGATCTGCGCACCACCGCCGGCTTCGCCGCTGCGACGCAGTTCATCACCCCCGACGATGTGGCCGGCTCGATTCCCTGCGGACCCGATCTCGACGAGATCGTCGAGGCGATGAGCGCCTATTGGAAGGCAGGTTTCACCGACATCGCTCTGGTGCAGGTGGGCGCGGAGTCGCAGCAGGCATTCTTCGACGAGGCCGCACAACCGTTGTTGGAGAAACTCCGGTCAGCCGCAGCCTGACCGAGTCGCCGCAGCAGCTGGGCTCAGCTCTCGGCAGCTCGCCCCTCGGCCGCTGCCGCGAGGCGGACGAAGCCGTCGATGTCGAGACGTTCACCGCGCAGCGAGGGGTCGATATCGGCTGCCCGCAAAAGTTTCTCGGCCTCGGCCGGTGAACCGGCCCATCCGGCCAGCGCCGAGCGCAATGTCTTACGCCGCTGGGCAAAGGCGGCGTCGATGACGGCGAACACGCGTCGGCGCAGCGCGTCGTCATTGCTCGACCAGCGCGGGTCGTCGCGGCGGTCGATACGCACGAGACCCGACTCGACATTGGGTTCGGGCCAGAAGACGTTGCGCCCCACCGTCCCCGCCTTGCGCACATCACCGAAGAAGCGTGCCTTGACACTGGGCACCCCGTACACGCGGTTGCCCGGCGGAGCAGCGAGGCGGTCGGCGACCTCCAGCTGCACCATCACGAGAACCGTTGCGATGGAGGGCATCTCGGCCAGCAGATGCAGGAGAACCGGAACCGCGACGTTATAGGGCAGATTCGCCACCAGGGCGGTCGGTGTAGCAGGCAGGTCGGCCGCCGACACCCGCAGCGCATCGGCGGTGACCACATGGAGATGGTCGGCCCGGTCGCCGGCGAATTCCGATGCGGTCGCGGGTAAACGGGCTGCGAGTTTCGGATCGATCTCCACGGCGACCACCTCATGCACCGTGTCGAGCAGCCCCAGGGTCAACGAGCCCAGACCGGGGCCGACCTCGAGAACGGTGTCGTGGGTACCCACCCCGGAGGCGGCAACGATACGACGAACCGTGTTCGCGTCATGAACGAAGTTCTGGCCCAGCGTCTTTGTCGGCCGGACCCCGAGTTCTTCTGCGAGAGAACGTATCTGAACCGGACCCAGCAGTGTGACGTCGCTCAGCGCAGGCCCAGACTCGACGAGCATGCCGGCCAGGCACCCCACCCCTGTGCGGCAAGTGTCTTCTCGGCGATGGCGATCTGCTCCTCACGCGAGGCGAGGTCGGGCCGGGCGGCGTACTGCTGGCCACCCCAGCGATCCCAGGTGTTCTGGTCGAACTGGATGCCGCCGTAGAAGCCGTTACCGCTGTTGATCGCCCAGTTGCCGGTCGATTCGCACTGCGCGAGGCGATCCCACACCGAGCCGTCGGGCACGGCGGGCGGGCCGGGCTTGGTTCCGATACGCACGGTCGGCGCGACACCGGTCTCGAAGATGAACTCGCCGTCGGGCACGCGCTTGGTGACGTCACCGTTGACGGTGGTCACCTCGTAGGACACGAACTTCGCCCCCGGCTTGCCCGGGTCGACCATCGTTCGGGTGCCCTGGGTCATCGTCGGATCCTTGATTTCGTGGGCAGGCAACTCGATGGGCTGGATGTAGGTCTGGCGGTCGGTGTGGATACGGGTGACCGTGACGTTCATCCCGTCGGTCACCGGGGTGTCGGCCGCCGGGCTCACCTTGTCGGTGTCGGCGAGCGGGGTCCCGGTGGCCTCGGCGACGAAGTCCCCGACAGTCTTCGCCGCGAGTGACTTCTTCACCACGCCGCCGGCGTCGTGAATGGTCACGGTCTTGGGCCGCACCACGTTGACCTCGCCGCCGGCCACCGGCAGCGTCTCGTCGCGGGGTGCTTCCACCTCGTTGTCGTAGGAGGCGAGGTTGTACTGCGCGAGTGCGTCCTCGACCGTCACACCGGTCGTCTTCACCTCGCGCTTCTGGCCGTCCACGTCGAGCGTCAGCGTCTTGAGCCGGTGCATGACGATCGTTTCGCCGTCATCCACCGACGACGACACCGACGGTGTGACCAGGTCACCCTCGCCCGGCGCATACCCCTGCGACTCGAGGATCTCCTTGACGCCTGAACTCATCGTGCTGACCTTCATCAGCTTGCCGTCCACATCGAGCGTGACCGTCTTGTGCGCGGCCACGCCCATCACGCCACCCGCGACGAGCGTCGTCAGCACTCCGCCGACAGCGAGCCGGAACTTGGGTGCATGAGGATGAGCGTGGGCACCGTGGATGCTCTTCAGTACAGACAATCGACTTCGTTCCTGATCGGGGGCAGTACGTGCCGTCTGTGCGCGCGGAGCGCACCGACGTTATCCGCGAGATCACGAACACAACACGAACTACGCTCGTGTGATCGCGGTGAAGGCTCCCGACAGCGCATCCGACCGGCGTAAACCGGACGTAGCGACCGCTGACGGACCCTTCGATCACAGTACGATAACGAAACGTGGTTACGTTGGCAACGGGATGGAATACGCGTCGCAGGCATTCGCGGTGACGGCATCGGCCAGCACCTGCTCGTCGACGCCCAGGATCCCGGCGAGTCCGCGAACGGTATAGGGCAGCACATAGGACTGATTCGGCGCCCCGCGGAACGGATGCGGGGTGAGAAACGGTGCGTCGGTCTCCACCAGGATCTGCGACAACGGCACCTCTCGGGCCGCCTCCTGCAACGAGGCCGCATTGGTGAAGGTGACCGTTCCCGCGAAGCTCAGGTAGTAGCCGCGCCAGACGCATTCTCGTGCGATATCGGCGTCGCCGGAGAAGCAGTGCATGATCACGGTGTCCGGGTCGCCCTCGGCGGCGAGGATGTCGAGTAGATCCTCATCGGCGTCGCGGTTGTGGATCATCAGCGGCTTGCCCACCCGCTTGGCCAGGTCGATATGCCAGGCGAAGGACTGCGCTTGGGTCGCCTTGTCGGCGGTGTCGGGATCCTTGCCGATCCAGTAGTAGTCCAGGCCGGTCTCACCGACGGCGACCGTGCGGGGACGCCGAGCCATCTCCTCGAGTTCCACCTTCGCGGCCTCGTCGAGATCGCCGGCATGGGTGGGGTGCAGTGCGACGGCGGCGTAGGCCCGCACATCCCAGTCAGAGGCGTCCACGGCCCAGCGTGCGTCGACCATGTCGTCGGCGACGGTGACCACCCGCGCCACTCCCACCGACTCGGCGCGATCGAGGATGGCCTTCACCGAGGCGGGGTCACGACCCCCGCATGCCGCCAGGTGCGTGTGGGCGTCGATGAGGGGGAACAGCCGATCCGGGTCGGCCGGCGGTTCTCTGCGCTTACGGCTCACAGGCGAACGGTACCGTCGATGATCGTCCGGCTAGTGCCGCCCACCCAGATCCCGGCCGCACCCTCGTCGTCGACGTAGACGCGACCAGAACGTCCCAGCACAGTTCCCTGTGAGGCCACGTAGTGCTCGGGCACCGATTCGATCGACCGCAGCCACACCGCGAGCCCGGCGTTGAGACTGCCGGTGACGGGGTCTTCGGAGACGCCGACCGCCGGGATGAATCCGCGCACCTCGATGTCGGCGGGAGCGGCATTCGGATACCGACCGAAAACACCGATCTTCATGTCCGCGACCTTGGCGAAGTCGGGCGTCAGATCGAGAACCGCACGTGCAGAGGATAGTTCGATTCCCATCCAGCCGGGACCGTTGTCGACCCAGTTGCTCGACACGTAGTCGTCTCGCGTCACACCGATCGCCTCGAGCGCGCGATCGATGGTCGCATCGTCCACGTCGCCGGACCGCAGCAGTTCCGGTGCCTTGAACGCCAGTCGTTCACCGTCGACCCGCAATTCCACCAGACCGATACCGCACTCCTGAACGATCCTGTCTCCCTGCGGTTTTCCACCGGATGCGAGCCACGCATGAGCCGAACCCAACGTGGGATGGCCGGCGAACGGGAGCTCGCCCCCGGGAGTGAAGATACGTAGTCGGTAATCCGCGGCGGGGTCGGTGGACGGGAGCACGAAGGTGGTCTCGGAGAGATTGGTCCACCGTGCGAACTGCGCCATCGACTCATCCGCCAAATCTGTCGAATCCAGCACCACCGCAACGGGATTGCCGGTCACAGCATCCGATTCCTCCGGCGCAGAGGTGAACACGTCGACTTGGGCGAACGGGCGCTTCATGAGACCGATCGTGCCAGATGGCCCCTCGCGACGTCACGCGGATTATCCCGACCACACCGACCACACCGCGACAATGTGTCCCACTCTTCGACGGGGCGCCGATGTAGATGTGTCGGCAGTCCCCTTTCTCGGCATCACGCCGACGTATACGTCCGCCGAGGTAGACGTCCGCCTCGGGATCCCCGAAGAACTGGGGACTCGGGCAACCCGCTGCATCTCCGGAGTCGGCAGTGAGTGCCGTATGAACACCGGGCTCATCCCGATAAGCTGGACGCACTATGGCTGCTGACTCCAAGACCCCGTTCTACCTCACCACCGCGATCGCCTACCCGAACGGCGCACCGCACATCGGGCATGCCTATGAGTACATCTCCGCCGACGCCATCGCCCGCTACAAGCGGCTTGACGGTTTCGACGTACGCTTCCTCACCGGCACCGACGTCCACGGCCAGAAGATGCAGCAGACGGCCGCCGCCGAGGGGGTACCCACAGCCGAACTCGCGCGCCGTAACTCCGACAGGTTCCAGGAACTGCAGGATCGGCTCGGATCCAGCTACGACCGGTTCATCCGCACCTCCGACGACGACCACAAGAAGGCATCGGCGGCGATCTGGAACCGGATGGCCGCAGCCGGCGACATCTACCTCGACACCTATTCAGGCTGGTACGACGTCCGCGACGAGGCCTTCTACGCTGAGGCCGACACCAGCGTCAACGACAAGGGTGAGCGGGTCGCAACCGACACCGGCCATGTCCTCACCTGGACCGAGGAGCAGACCTACTTCTTCCGGCTCTCGAAGTACCAGGACAACCTCCTCGACCTGTACGAGGCCCATCCGGAGTACATCGGTCCCGACGTGCGCCGCAATGAGGTGGTCAGCTTCGTCAAGGGCGGGCTCACCGACCTGTCGATCTCCCGGACCACCTTCGATTGGGGCGTCCCGGTGCCCGATCACCCCGAACACGTCATGTACGTGTGGGTCGATGCGCTCACCAACTACCTCACCGGTGTCGGTTTCCCCGACGACACCGCGACGTTCGAACGGTACTGGCCGGCCAACCTGCACATCATCGGCAAGGACATCATCCGGTTCCACTGCGTGTACTGGCCGGCCTTCCTGATGAGCGCCGGCATCGAGGTACCCAAACGGGTGTTCGCACACGGCTTCCTGTTCAACCGCGGCGAGAAGATGAGCAAGTCGATCGGCAACGTCGTCGACCCGAACACCCTCATCGACGAGTTCGGCCTCGATCCCCTGCGCTATTTCTTCCTGCGTGAGGTGCCCTACGGCCAAGACGGCTCCTACTCCACCGACGCGATCATCGCGCGTATCAACGCCGACCTCGCCAACGACTACGGCAACCTCACCCAGCGCACCTGCTCGATGATCGGCAAGTATTTCGACGGCATGATCCCCGTCCCGGGCGACCTCACCGACGAAGACGAGCAACTCCTCGCCCGCGCCGACGAACTCCACGCGCGTACGCGCTGGCATTACGACCGGCAAGCCATGCATCTCGCGCTCGAGGCCACCTGGGAGGTGCTCGCCGAGACCAACCGCTACATCTCCGCACAGGAACCGTGGAAGACGGTCAAACTCGACCCCGACCGCGCCGGGACTGTGCTCTACATCTGCGCCGAGGTGGTTCGGATCGCGTCGATCCTGACGCTGCCGGTGATGCCCGAGGCCTGCGGCAAGGTGCTCGACACCCTCGCGGTGTCCGACAACGCCCGCGACTTCTCCCACCTGACCGATCGCCTCGACGCGGGTACCGAACTGCCGACACCGACGCCGGTGTTCCCACGGTACGAGGCGAAGACCGAGCAGTGACGATGCGGTGAGCACGGGAGCCGGATTCGCTCTCGACGCCGGCGAGACGATCGGCGCAGGACTCGCCCCCGAGGACGCCCTCGTCGCGCTGTCCGTGCGGGCACGCAGCCGTGGACTGCCCGGACCCGCGGCCGTCATCGGCGACTGGTTCGGCCACACGGCGATCATCGCGCCGAGCATCGAGATCATCGGCGGCACAAGCCTGCTGGACCGCGGCGGGGTCTTCTCCTTCGGCTGGTGGTCGTTCCCCGACCGGGTGGCGCAGTCGCAGCTGCCACCCGTCGGTGCGGGTGCCACCGAGGGTGTGCTCGCCTGTCGAGACGGCGTGTGGGTCTATCACCACGTCGGCGGCGCGCCATGCCCGGAGTGGGTTCGGCAGAGTGTGCTCGGTGATCGCCCCCGAACCGGCACCGAGAGCTGGTCGGCAACCTGGCACGCCCCCGAGCGCGCACCTCATCTCGAGGCGATCATCGCGTGTAAGGAGGCGATCGCCGCGGGCGAGATCTACCAGGCGTGTGTGTGCACGCGGTTCGACGGGCGGCTCGACGGGTCCGCCGTCGGCTTCTTCGCCGATGGCGTCCACAGTCACCGGCCACGCAAAGCCGCGTTCCTGCACGGCGATTGGGGATCGATAGCCTCGTTCTCGCCGGAGACCTATCTGCGCACACGGGGCCGAAGGGTCACATCGAGCCCGATCAAGGGGACCCTCCCCCGCACTGCCGATCCGGCGCTGCTGCGCAGCTCGGCCAAAGATGTCGCCGAGAACATCATGATCGTCGACCTCGTGCGCAACGACCTCGGACGTGTGGCCGTCACCGGATCGGTTGCCGTCACTGAACTGCTGGCTGTGCATCCGGCACCCGGTGTATGGCATCTGGTGTCGACCGTCTCGGCGCGGCTACGCGACGACGTGTCGTGCGCCGACCTCCTCGAGGCCTCCTTCCCACCGGCATCGGTGACGGGAACACCGAAGCTGCGCGCACGAGAATTGTTGCGCCAGTGGGAAACAAACCCTCGCGGCGTGTACTGCGGCGCCATCGGCATGCGCACGCCCGGCGGCGACATCGACCTCAACGTCGCGATCCGGACCGTCGCCGTGACACCGGATGGCCGCGCGACACTCGGTGTCGGCGGCGGCATCACGATCGGCTCGGATCCGGAGCTGGAATGGCAGGAATGCCTCGACAAGGCCGCCGCCACGATCGATCTCACCCCGCTCGGCGCATGAGCACCGGCAGCCCACAAGCCGCAGTCGCACCTTCTGCCGGTGAACTCGTCAGCGCAACAGTGAAGCTGGCGAGGTCCTTCGGCGTGCGTTGCGACGATCCGACGGTTCTACGCGACCGGGCAAACCTCATCGTCCACCTCGCGCCGGCGCCGGTTGTCGCACGTATCCCCTTCCAGCTGAACCGCTTTCGTGATGACGTCCTCGGCGGACAGCGCATCGAGGTGGCGGTGACGGGCCACTTGGCGGCCCACGGTCTCCCGGTCATCGCGCCATTGCGCGACATCGCGCCCGGACCTCATACCGTCCTGGATCGGCATGTCACCTTCTGGCCGTATGTCGCCAAACTCGACGAGCGTCCCGAACCCACCGCTGTCCGTGACTCTCTGACCGCGATCCATCGCGCGTTGAGCACACTGTCGATCGACCTCACCGGCCGAGGGCCCGCACGCGACATCATCGGCGCGCTGGGCCGGATCCCTCTCAGCGCCCCGCGCCAGGCCGCGATCCGCGCCGAACTCGACTCTCTGCTCGAAGTCCTCGCATCCGCACCGACGCAACCGCTGCACGGCGACCCGCACACCGGCAACGTGTACCTGACCGCGATGGGCCTGCGCTGGACGGATTTCGAAGACATCTGGTGCGGACCGGTCGAATGGGATGAGGCGTGCCTGATGACCGGCCGCACCCCGTTGCGGCCGGCACCCCGCCACGACCGTCACCCCGAGGTCCTCTCGGCATGTCTGTCGCTTCGCCGCCTGCAGGCCGATATGTGGTCGGCATGCACCGGCTGAGTTCCCCGACACACCCGTGACACCGGATGGTCGGGCGTCACTCCCGCGACGCGAGCACCGCCTGGTAGAGCTCCCGCTTGGACACCCCGGACTCCTCGGCCACCTGCGCGCAGGCGTCCTTGAGGCGCATTCCCTCGTCGACGAGTTCCCCGACCCGGTCGACGAGATCCTCCGGCTCGTCGGTGGCCACATCAGTCGCGCCCTCGATGACCACGGTGATCTCCCCGCGCACACCGTCGGCGGCCCAGTCGGCGAGTTCGGCGAGACCCCCGCGCCGAACCTCCTCGTAGGTTTTCGTCAGCTCACGGCACACCGCGGCTCGCCGGTCGGCGCCGAGCACGTCGGCTGCGTCGGCCAGCGTCGAGGCGAGCCGGTGCGGCGATTCGAAGAAGGCGACTGTGCGCGGCTCGGCGACCAGTGTCTGCAACCACCGTTTACGCGCTCCCGGTTTGCGCGGGGCGAAGCCATCGAAACAGAACCGCTCCACCGGCAGTCCCGAGACCGCGAGCGCGGTGGTCACCGCCGACGGGCCCGGCAAGCAGGTGACCGTCAACCCCGCAGCCGCGGCCGCCGCGACGAGCCGGTACCCGGGGTCGCTGACCGACGGCATTCCCGCGTCGGTCACCACGAGCACGGTCGCACCGTCGCGGATCTCCTCGACGAGTGCCGGCGTACGAGCGGCCTCCACATGGTCGTAGTAGCTCACGACACGCCCGCCGATCTCCACGCCGAGTGCCGAGGCGAGTGCCCGGGTGCGGCGGGTGTCCTCGGCGGCCACGATGTCGGCCTGCGCCAACGCGGCCCGCAGCCGGGGTGAGGCGTCGTCGGTCTGGCCCATCGGGGTCGCTGCGAGAACCAGTCGACCGGCGGATTCGTCGGTGCTCATCACACCTCAGCCTACGATTGTCCGCGTGACCCTCGCCTCGACACTCATCGCGCGTCCGCGCCCCGACCGCACCGATGAGCTCCTCGACACCCCGGGTTACGTCGAAGACCTGGGTGTTTCCCCCGCGCCGGTGGTCCCCAGACCGCCCTTCGGCGCCACCGATCGCCGACGCGGACTGATCGTCGGCGTGGTGATCGTGGTGATCGCGGCACTGACCCGGTTCTGGGATCTCAACCATCCGACCGACAAGGGCACGCCGGTCTTCGACGAGAAGCATTACGTGCCGCAGGCGTGGCAGGTGCTCACCGGCGGCAACTGGATCGAGGACAATCCCGGATACGGGCTGGTGGTCCACCCGCCGGTGGGCAAGTGGATGATCGCCATCGGCGAGTGGATGTTCGGCTACGACCCGATGGGCTGGCGTTTCATGTCGGCGGTGGTCGGCGTGGCGATGGTCCTCATCATCTACCGGATGACCCGTCGGCTCACACGCTCGACGATGATCGGCGCGGTCGCCGGGCTGTTCGCGATCTGCGATGGCGTGCTGTTCGTGCAGTCCCGGATGGGCATGCTCGACATCTTCCAGATCTTCTTCCTGCTCGCGGCGATCGCGGCCATCGTCGTGGACCGCGATCAGATGCGCGAGCGGATGTACAACGTGTGGCTCGACGGCCGGATGAACGACTCCCCACTCGGCCCGCGACTCGGCTTCCGGTGGTGGCGATTCACCGCGGGCGTGCTGGTGGGATTGGGACTGGCCACCAAATGGTCGGGCATCTACTTCGCGCTGTTCTACCTGCTGCTCTCGCTGGGACTCGACGTGGCCACCCGCAAGTCCTTCCACGTGACGCGGCCGTGGCGCGGCACCCTGTTCCGTGATGCGCTGCCGTCGTTCCTGTCCATCGCGGTGCTGCCGGTGGTCATCTACTTCGTCTCGTTCACCCCGTGGTTCGCCAGCGAGACCTCGGTCTACCGGCACGCCGTGGGGCAGCAGGTGGGTACCGGCGGCACCTGGTCGTGGGTGCCCGACGCGTGGCGGTCGCTCTGGTACTACGAGTCGGGCGTGTTGAACTTCCACGAGACGCTCACCAATTCCGCGGGCTATCACCATCCGTGGGAGTCGAAGCCATGGACGTGGCCGATGGGTCTGCGCCCGATGCTCTACGCGGTGTCCAACGGCCCCGACATGTGCGGCGGTCAGGAGTGCGTGCGCATCCAGATGCTGATCGGCTCACCGGCGATGTGGTGGGTGAGCCTGCCGATGCTCCTGTGGGGCACCTGGCGGTGGCTGGTGCACCGCGACTGGCGCTATGCGGTGGTGCTCACCGGCTACGCGGCGAGCTTCCTGCCGTGGTTCGCCAACCTCGACCGGCAGATGTACTTCTTCTACGCGACCGCCATGGCGCCGTTCCTGGTGATGGGCCTGGCGCTGTGCGTATCCGATGTGATCGGCACCCGCGACGCCGGCCCACGACGCAGCGAACGCCGCATGCTCGGGGTGATCGTGGCCGCGATCTACGTCGCTCTGGTGGTGGCCAACTTCGTGTGGCTGTGGCCCATCCTCACCGGGGCGCCGATCTCACCGACGATGTGGAACCAGGAGATCTGGTTGCCCAGCTGGCGCTGAGAACCCCGGCGCCGCATGGTGTGCGCTCACAGCGCCTTGTCGAGCAGCTCCCTGATCGCCGCGTCGTCGAGGCCGAGATCGCGCGCCTGCGCCACGAACTGCACCGCGAGTGCACCGGCCCGCTGGCGCGCCGAGTCGGCCTGGGCCTTGATGAACGACCCGTGACGGCCACGGGTCTCGATGACCCCCTCGGCCTCGAGTTCGCGGTAGGCCTTGGCGACGGTGTTCGCGGCCAGGCCGAGCTGGGCGGCCAGGGCTCGTACCGTGGGAATCCGACTACCGGCCAGGATCTCGCCGCGCGCGATCAGATCGAGGACGCCCGCGCGGAGCTGTTCGAAGGGCGGCACCGGCGATGACGGGTCGATCCGCACGTCGAGGGAGATCTGCTCACTCACAGCGCATCCCGAGCCACCGGACACGACATGCACCGCGGACCGCCGCGACCAGAACCCAGCTCACTGCCCGCGATGGTGAGCACTTCGATCCCCGAGTCGCGTAACCGTCTGTTGGTCTCGACGTTGCGGTCATAGGCCACCACCACACCCGGCGCGATGGCCAGCGTGTTGTTCCCGTCATCCCACTGCTCGCGTTCGGCGGTGATCGCGTCCAGTGTCCCGGTGTCGATCACGCGCAGCTTCTCCAACCCCATCGCCTCGGCGGCGGCCGCCACGAACGGGGTCGGACCCGAGATGGTCGCGTGCGCGCCGTCACTGCGCAATGTGTACGCCGACAACGTGTCCGCGACGGCGGGATACATCACCAGCGCATCGACGTCGACCATGGTGCACACGGTGTCCAGATGCATCGACGCTCGGCGCTGCTCGATCGGCACCACCAGCACGGTGTGGGCCAGCTCATCTTCGAAGAGACTGCGCGCCAAGGCTTCTGCACCGGCCGGGGTGGTGCGCTCCCCCACCCCGACGGCCACCACACCCGGCGCGAGCAGCAGCACATCGCCGCCCTCGACCGGGGCGGTCCGCGACTCATACGCCCGTCGCGCACCACGGAAGCGCGGGTGATGTGCGTAGATCAGGTCGGTGAGCGACGTCTCGCGGGTGCGTGCGGCCAGCGCCAGTGAGGTGATGGCGAACCGCCCGCCGATCCAGAACGACGAGTCGCGGGTGAACAGCAGGTTGGGCAGCGGCGAGATCGCGAATTCGATCCCGTTGTGCATCCGTCGCACCAGCGATGCGCGGGCGGCCGAGGGCGTCTCGGGCAACTCGTCGAAGGTGACACCGGCGGTCAGCACGGTCGCCAGCTCGGCCGGTGGCAGTCCCCGCAGATACACCGCGACCTCGTCGGCGAGGTGGCGACCGAGCTGACGTTCGCTGACCGCCGCACTGATGCCCTGCATGCGCGCGGCACCGCTGATGTCGAAGGTTTCGGCGAGCAGATCGCCGAGCAGCAGCACCTCCACCCCATGCGACCGGAGCAGTCCTGCGAACGCGTCGTGTTCCTCCTGCGCCCTGTCGACCCAGGGAATTCCGTCGAACAGCAGCTGGTCGGAATTACGCGGTGTGAGGCGGCGGAGTTCGTCGCCGGGACGATGCAACATCACCGTGCGCAGCCGGCCGACCTCGGAGTCGGCGCCGAAACGGGGTTGTGCTGGCGTGTCGGGCACGGTCATCAGACCACGGTAGGTGATGGCGGCCGCTTCGTCGGTGTGACCACACCGACACCGGGCGCTATTCCCCGAGGACACCGCGACGCACGCGCGGAGGTGCCACCTACGCTGGGTCGATGACCACGAGCACCTCGCGCACCGTGGGGATCGACCTGGCCGCCGCACCCGAACGCACCGCGGCCGCGGTGCTGGAGTGGTCGCCCGAGTGCGCCCGCGTGGTGGCACTCGCCCTGCCCGCCGACGATGCGACACTGCGCGAGGTGTGCGCCGGCGCCGACCGGATCGGGGTGGATGCGCCGATCGGCTGGCCGTCGGCATTCGTCGACTTCGTCACCGCCCATCGCGCGCACCGGACCCCGCCGGGGCTCGGCCTCGACCAGCGCGGCGCCCGCAGGCCACTGACCCTGCGTGTCACCGACGACTATGTCGCACGCACGACCGGGCTGACCCCGCTGAGCGTCTCGGCCGACCTCATCGCCAACGTCGCCTTCCGCGCCGCCGGGTTGCTCGCTGATCTGGGCGTCGACGATCGCGTGAACGGGCGCGCAGTCGAGGCCTACCCGGCTGCGGCACTGCACCATTGGGGATTGGCCCACCGCCGCTACAAGGGGGCCGCCAATGCGGTGGCGCTCGCGGAGCTGGTGTCCGCGCTGGAACGCGCCGCACCGTGGCTCGACCTCGGCGAGCATCGAGCGCTGTGCACCCGGCGCGACGACGCCTTCGACGCGGTCATCACCGCGATGATCGCCCGGGCCGCCCAGCTGGACGCCACGGTGTCACCACCGCCCGATCTCGACCGCTCGGTGATCGCCGACGAGGGATGGATCCACATCCCGCGGTGCACACTCGCCGACCTCGTCGGAACCGACACCTGATCGCAACCGATACCTGGTCGCGGCCGATCAGGGTGGGCGAGAACCTGTTCGGGCGATCAATCGACCGCCGGCGGTCAGTCCGATGCGTCGAGCAGTCGCCGCCGGATGGTGTCGGTGCGGGCGGCATCGGCAAGGGTCGCCGCGAGTGCCGCCGCGCCGTCGAGCATCGCCTTCTCGGCGGCCGCTGTGAGCGTTGCCGCGGCGAAGGCCGGTTGATGGTTCACCGCGGGCAGGGAGTCGATGCCGATGTAGGGGTGGATCGCGGCGATCACCTGGGACACGTTGCCCATGTCGGTCGACGCTCGACTCATGGTGTTGTCGGGCGAATCACCGAACTCACGGCCCAGTGCGGTCGCGTTGGCCTCATACCGACAGAGCAGGTCCTCGTCGGTGCGGAACTCCGCATACGGCTTGCTCTCCGGGGTCACCACGAGCTCGGCGCCGGTGGCCAGCGCACCGGCCTCGAAGCACCGCATCACCCGCGGCTCCACCTGCGCGAGTTCGGCGAGCGTCTCGGCGCGCACATACCAGCGCCCCTCGGTGTGTTCGGGGATGGAGTTGGGCGCTTCGCCGCCCCGGGTCATCATGCCGTGTACACGTACCGAATGCGGAAGCTGTTGGCGCAGCAGGCCGATCGCCACCTGCGCGATGGTGAACGCATCGGCGGCGTTGACACCGCGTTCGGGGAATGCCGCGGCGTGCGCACTCTTGCCGTGATAGTCGATGCGGCTGTGGGACACCGCGAACGGCCGTGCGCGAGCCACATCGGCCGGACCGGGATGCACCATCGCCGCGGCGTGCACACCATCGAAGACGCCACGTTCGAGCATCTCGATCTTGCCGCCGCCGCCCTCTTCGGCGGGGGTTCCGAACACCACGAGGCGGATGCCGAGCTCGTCGACCAGCGGCGCGAGTGCAGTGGCGGCGCCGACCGCCATCGCCGAGATCAGGTTGTGTCCACAGGCGTGTCCGAGGCCGGGCAATGCATCGTATTCGGCGCAGATCCCCAGGGTCAGTTCACCGGATCCGACGGTTGCGGTGAACGCCGTCTCGAGACCCGCGACCGCCGGAGTGATCTCGAAACCGCTGTCGGACAACGCCTCGGCGACCCGAGCCGACGATCTGATCTCCTCCCACGCCACCTCGGGGTGATCGTAGAGATCATGCGACAGCGCGATCAGCCGATCGGCGTCGGCGACCACCGACTGCTGCATGCTCTCGACGTCTGTGTTGTTCGCCGACACGATCATTCGTCTCCCGGAACCCCGTAGGAGGGTGCGGATGTGGGATCCACACCGCGCACCCGATAGTCGTTCTTCTGCGGCGCCCACACCGCCCACAGCGCGTGAAGGTCGGCGATCGGGTCGTCACTGAAGTCCACGCGCAGATCGGTGACCGGCCACGACACATCCTCCACCACAGCCAGTCCCGCCGAGTGCACCGGTCCCGCCTCACCACCGGCCTCGATGGCCGCGTCGAGACCGGCGAGCAGCCGGGCCTCGAAGGTCGACTCCTCGCTGCGGCGGTAACCCGTGATGAGGGCGTCGATCACCGCCTTGTCGCGCAACATGTTCCCCGCCGCCACGGCGTGCGGCACCTGTGCGGAGGTGAAGATCCCCAGCGCGTTGCCGCCGGAGTGCACCGCTGTCGCGCCCTGCGGGTCGACCACCAGCACCTGCCGGTAGTCGGGGAACTGCTCATTCGACAGTGCCGTGGTCAGGGCGGTCTGCGCGTCGACTCCCGTCGCCAGCGCGTCGAGCGTCAATTCGCCCAGCGCCGGGTTGGTCACATTCTGCGACGAGACACCGCCGACTCCGGCTCGCAGATGAGTACAGCGCGATGCCACAGCCGGACTCGACGAGCACACCACCATCCCGAAGGCACCGGTCGACTCATCATGTGCGACAAGCGAGAAGGTCACGCCGTCTCACCTGCCGAAGCCTGGGACACGACTGCGGTGGCATCGATCTCGACAAGCCACTCCGGGCGGGCGAGCGCCTCGACCACCAGTCCGGTGGACACCGGGTAGACACCCTTGAGCCAGCGGCCCATCACCCGGTAGACGGTTTCGCGGTAGCGGATGTCGGTGAGGTAGACGGTGACCTTGACGATGTCGGCCAGCGAACTCCCCGCCTCGTCGAGCAGCATGGCGATATTGCTCATCGCCTTCTCGGCCTGGGCTTCCACGTCGCCGATACCCACCGACTCACGGGTCTCGAGATCCTGACCGATCTGCCCACGCAGGTACACCACGCCGCCGGCGACGACGGCCTGACACAGGTCGTTGTCGAGATTCTGCTCAGGGTAGGTGTCGCGGGTGTTGAACGGGCGGATGCGCGTATGTGTGGCGCTCGCTGCGATGTCGGTCATGATGCCTCCTGTACTGGTCGGGCCGCGGCGTGCCCGGCGAGATCTGCGCCGCGGCTGGGTTCGGCACCGCGGCTCGGTTCGGCGCCGCGGCTGGGTTCGGCACCGCGGCTCGGTTCGGCGCCGCGGCTCGGTTCGGCGCCGCGGATGAGTTCAGCGGCGCGTTCGGCCACCGCCATGATGGTTCCCACCGGGTTCACCGAGGTGAGCGTGGGGAGTACCGACGCGTCGACCACCCGCAACCCTTGCACACCACGCACCTGCAAGTATGAGTCCAGCACCGCCATCGGATCGTGATCGCCACCCATGCGGCAGGTTCCCGACACGTGATAGACGGTCTGATGCGTTGCCCGCAGGGCTTCGGACAATTGTGCGTCGCTCGTTCGCTGCGGACCCGGGAAGACCTCGCGGACAATCCATTCCGACATCGGCGACTGCGCAGCGATGCGCCGCGCGAGCCGCACACCGGCGACGAGCGCCTGCTCGTCGATCCCGTCGGGGTCGGTGAAGTAGCCGTAGTCGATCACCGGCCTGGCCGCGGGGTCCGCCGACGAGATACGCACACGCCCCCGGCTGCGGGGTTTGGCGACGTTGGGGGCGATCGAGATGATCTTCTCGGGCATCTCCACGCCGTATGCCACCGCATGATCGGCCACCGGCTCCACCGGGAAGTGCATCAGGACATCCGGCCGGGCCGCTGAGTCGTCCGACAACCGGACGGCCGCCCCGGCGTCCCAGCCGGTGGCGCAGGTGGTCGGCACGTCGCGGTCGGTCTCCCACACGATGAGACCTTCCGCGTGATCCATCAGGTTCTCCCCCACCCCCGGTGAGTCCACGCGGACATCCACACCGGTGGCACCGAGCACCTCGGCCGGACCGATTCCCGACAGCTGCAACAGCTTCGGGGAGTCGATGGCCCCCGCGCACACGATCACCTCACGCCGCGCGCGGTGCTCGAACACGGTCCCGTCGACGCTGACGGTCTGTACCCCGACAGCCCGAGGTCCGACACCACCGGTGTCGGTGTCGGTGTCGGTGTCGGCGTCGGCGTCGGCGTCGGCGTCGGCGTCGGCGTCGGCGTCGGCGAACAGGATTCTGGTCGCCACCTCTCCGTGTGCGACGGTCAGGTTGGCGCGGGTGCGCACCGCCTCGTGCAGATAGTGCACCGACGTGGAGGACCGGAGATTCGTCTCCGGGGTGTAGCCGATCTCGAAGAATCCGGCACCCTCACCGGTGGCCGCGAAATCCGGGTCGCTGTTCCAGGCCTGTCGCGCAGGCAGATCCAGCGCCTGACGTGCCGCGCTGACCACATCGGCGACGTAGGGATTGCGGTCGGCCGGCGCCACGGGGGTGATCGGAGTGGCGAGCTTGTCGAAGCATCGCGACAGGGTCGCCGTATCCCAGCCCGTGACCCCGAACTCCGCCCACTCGTCGATGTCGGCGGGTAGCGGACGCCAGGTGATCATCGTGTTGGCCGTGGAGCAACCGCCGAGGATCTGCATGCGCGCCTGACGGATCGCAGAGTTCCCGCGCAGCTGCGGCACCGACCGGTAGTCGAGGTCGTATTCGCTCTCGACCATCTCCGCCCACCGCCGGATCGACCGCGCGCGTTGTTCGGTCTCGTCGGAGGGGCCCGGTTCGATGACCTTGACCGTGACGTCGGGGTCTTCTGAGAGTCGGGCGGCGACGATGCACCCGGCCGTACCGCCGCCGATCACCAGATAGTCCGCGGTCATGCCGCCACCGGGGTGTCGCTCTCCAATGCTGTTGCCTTGCCGGTGATCTTCACCAGGAAGTAGTACAGCGGGCAGATCACCACGAGGCCGACGATCCAGGAGATGTCCACTCCGTCCATCGACTTCGCGGCCGGACCGGTGAACATCGTGGTCGACAGGAACGGGATCTGCACCGCGATACCGATGAAGTAGCAGGCGATCGCGTTCCAGTTGAATCGGCCGTAGTGGCCGCCGTCGCGGGCGAACAGCGATTCGATGTGGTACTCGCCGTGACGAAGCAGGTAGTAGTCCACCAGATTGACTGCGGTCCAGGGGATCAGAACGCACAGCAGCACCGACAGGAAGTTCTCGTAGTTCGACAGGAAGTCGTCGGCCGAGATCAGCGCCGGGACCAGCGCGATGGCGAACAGCACGATGGACACGACCGCGCGACCGAGGGCCTGCGGCTTCCACTTCGGGAACAGCGTCTGTCCCACGGTGATCGTCGAGAGCGCGCCGCAGTACAGATTCATCGCGTTGGTGGCGGTGATGCCGATGGCGAAGATCGCGAAGACGCCGGTCGAGATGCCGTGCAGCAGAGAGCCCATGCCGTCGAGCGTGTCGGCCTTGGGCAACGCCGAACCGACCAGCGCACCGAGCAGCATCGGCAGCACCGAACCGATCACGCATCCGGAGTAGGTCCCCCAGAATGCCGCTCGGACACCGGTGTCACGCGGCATGTAGCGGGTGTAATCGGAAACATACGGGGCGTAGGCGATCTGCCACAGTGCGGCAACCGAGACGGTGGACATGAAGCCGGCCCACGCGAACGATCCGCCCGACCAGGTGCCCGACGGGGTTCCGTGGACGGCAAGTATCCAGATGAACGACAGCAACAGCGCGCCACCGGCCACCACCGACAGGATCGCGGTGACGGTGTGGATGAGTCGATAGCCGACGATGGTCGCCACGACGCTGATCACGCCGATGATGACGATGCTGGTCGAGGTCGACAGTCCGGTCGCATTGCCCAGCGCCTGTCCGCCCAGCACGAGGTTCGAGGCGAAGAAGCCGAGGTACATGAAAATCACCAGCACCACCACGAGCAGGCTGCCGTAGGAGCCGAACTGGGCGCGGGTCTGCAGCATCTGCGGCACACCCATCTGCGGACCCTGCGCCGCGTGCAGCGCCATGACGGTCCCACCGACGATGTTGCCGATGAGGATCGCAATCACCGCAGCCCAGATCGGCAGCCCGAACAGCGCCGTCGACAGGGCGCCGGTGGTGATGGTCAGCAGCATGATGTTGGAGCCGAACCACACGGTGAACAGGTCGCGAGCGCGACCGTGTCGCTCGTCGAGCGGCACATGGTCGATGGTCCGCTTCTCCACCGTGCGTACCGCGCTGTCGGCAGCATTCTCAGGCCGGTCCGGGCCGTTGGGGTTCTGGTCGACGGACGCATCCGACGGTGGCGTCGAAGTCGGTGTGCTCATGGCGGGAGCTCTTTCGGCAGAAGTGACGGGATCGGGCGTCGTCGCTGGCCGCCCCGATAAAACCCAGTATCGAAAGCACCGCTAGAAAAATAAATCACAAAGATCCGGCGAACAGCATCAATAATTCAGATGCACCGGTGTGACCTGCGCCTCGTAATACCCACGTAACCTCACCGCAGCGCAGATTGCCCGGCTCACACCGGTCGCGCCCCCATCGTCAGTGCTGCGTAGCGACGTCGGCAGAGCTCCTTGAACGCCTTGGCTCTGTTGGTCAGGCGCACCCCGGAGATCTGCACGATCACCACCTCGATCGAAGATGCGTAATCCGTCAGTTCGATGATCACCGTCTCGCGACCGTCGTAGGTCATCGAGGTGGCCGGGCGCTGATTGAGGATGGAGAAGCCGTGGCCGTGTGCCACCAGCGACCGCACGGTCTCGAAGCCGGCGCTGCGGAAACGGATCTCAGGAGTGAAACCCGCGCGTCTGGGCATCGACAGGAAGTACTCGCGGCTGTGCGGCAGGTCGAGCAGCACCATCGGATCACCGGCGAATTCCGAGAGGGAGACCTCACGGCGGCCTTCCTTGACCAGTCGATGATCTGCACCCACCAGCGCATACGGACGCACCAGGGCCAACGGCTGATAGTCGATGTCCTCGTCCCGGTCGAAGCCGTACATGAGCGCCAGCTCGCAGCGACCGTCGCGCAGCAGTTGCGGCATCTGGTCGTGGGCACCCTCGACCACATTCATCCGGACCTGCGGATGCGAGGCCTCGAACTCCGAGAGCAACGTGGGCAGACCGAACGGCGCGATCGTGGTGAAGCAGGCGATGGTCAGCTCGCCCACCAGCGCGTTCCCCTGACGGCTCGCCGACTCGGCCAGCTCGGCCGACTGCGACAGGAAGCTCCGCAGATCCTGCCGAAACGTCTGGCCCGCCGGGGTCAATGTCAGGCCGCGGGCGTGATGGCGGATCAGCAACTGGACACCCAGATCCTTCTCGAGCTGCCCGATCGCGGTGGAGATCGCCGACTGCGACACCATCAGCGCCTTGGCCGCCGCGGTCATACTGCCGAAGTCAGCAGCCGCGGCGAAGTAGCGCAGCTGCACGAGCGTGAACGGCGGCGCGGGATTCTGGCGGGCGAAGGACGAGGTCATATCTAAAATTCTGATGCAATTGATCGAAAAGTTCGAGTTTGCTTTCACTGCGTTGTAACCTGCGGACGGCCGGAGCTGGGCCACCATGAACCCATGAGCACCATCCCCGACGCGCCGATCGACTGGCACGCGCGAGCCCGCAGCATCAAGTTCCCCCATCTGGCGTTCATCGACGGCGCCGCGGTGGCCGCCCGTTCCGGGGAGACCTTCGCCTCGGTCAATCCCGCGACCGGCGATGTGCTCGCCGAGGTCGCCTCCTGTGATGCCGCCGATGTGGATGCCGCCGTTGCCGCCGCGCGGCGTGCCTTCCCGGGCTGGTCTGCCACCAGCGCCTTCGACCGAGGCCGTATCTTGTGTCGGCTCGCCGACCTGATCGAGCGAGACGTGGAGGAATTGGCACTGCTGGAGTCGCTGGACTCGGGTAAGCCCGTTGCCGATGCGCTCGGCGGTGACGTTCCCGGCACCGCGGCGGTGTTCCGCTACTACGGCGAGGCCATCGACAAGATTCCCGGCGAGCTGCCACCCACGGCCGACGGCTCGATCGCACTGGTGACGCGTGAGCCGCTGGGCGTCGTCGGCGCGGTGGTCCCGTGGAACTTTCCGCTCGACATCGCCGGGTGGAAGGTGGCGCCGGCACTGGCCGCCGGCAACACAGTGGTGCTCAAACCCGCCGAGGAGACACCGTTCACGGCGTTGAAGCTCGCTGAACTCGCCTGCGAGGCAGGCCTTCCCGACGGTGTGCTCAACGTGGTGCCCGGATTGGGGCACACCGCCGGACAAGCGCTGGGCCGCCACCCCGACGTCGACTGTGTGGCCTTCACCGGGTCCACCGAGGTGGGCAAGATGTTCCTCTCGTACTCCGGCGAGTCGAATATGAAGCAGATCTGGCTCGAATGCGGCGGCAAGAGCCCCAACGTGGTGTTCGCCGATGCCGATCTCGATGCCGCCGCACAGAAGGCGGCATTCGGGATCTTCGCCAATCAGGGCGAGATCTGCTCGGCCAACAGCCGACTGCTCGTGCAGCGATCAGTACTCGACGAGTTCCTCGAGCTGTTATGCAGCGCCGCAGCCGATTACGCCCCCGGCGATCCACTCGACCCGGGATCAGGCGCAGGCGCGCTGGTATCAGACAAGCATATGACGCGGGTACTGGAGTACATCGACATCGCTCGCAAAGAGGGCCGTATCTTCCTGGGCGGCAACCGAATCGGAGACGTCGGCTGCTTCGTGGAGCCCACCGTGGTCGTCGACACTGGTCGCGATGCCCGCGTGGTGCGCGAGGAGATCTTCGGCCCCGTACTGGTCGTGCTGGCCTTCGACACCGAGGAGGAGGCAATCGAGATCGCCAACGACACCGAATTCGGGCTCGCCGCCTCGGTGTGGACCACTGACATCAATCGCGCTCTGCGCATGTCGAAGTCGTTGCGCGCAGGCACCGTGTCGATCAACACCGTCGATGCCTTGTCGCCCGGCACCCCGTTCGGCGGATTCGGCGCGTCGGGATTCGGCTCGGATCTGTCGCTGCGCGCGCTCGACAAGTTCACCGGGTCCAAGACCACCTGGATCAGCGTCTCCGGGACGGCCTCGTGAGCGGCGATGGGCGCACCGGGGTCGATGGTCTCGGTGTTGGGTGTGCCGCTGTGAACGGAGCGGCTGTTGAGGGTGCAGCGGTTGACGGTGCTGGTGTTGCCGAGCTCATCGTCGCCGGCGGCATCATCAGGACTATGAATTCCGCTGTGCCGGTGACTGATTCCGTCGCCATTGCTGATGGTCGGATCATCGCACTCGGCGAGGACGACGTGTCGAGTGTGCGTGGCGAGCACACCGAGGTCCTCGATCTCGGCGGTGCCACGATGCTCCCCGGATTCGTCGACGCCCACATCCATCCGGTGATGGGTGGTCTGCGTCGGGTGCAATGCGACCTGTCCGAACTCCACGATCTGTGTGCCTACCGCGACCGCATCTCCGACTATGCCGCCACCCATCCCGAGGCGCCGTGGGTGCTGGGCGGTGGCTGGTACGGCGACGTGTTCGACGGCGGCTTCCCCGACCGGCGCGAGCTCGACTCGCTGGTCCCCGACCGCCCGGCAGCCCTGGGAAGCCATGACGGACATGGCGTCTGGGTCAACTCAGCAGCGCTCGCCGCAGCTGGAATCACCGACGAGACACCCGATCCACCCGGTGGACACATCCTGCGCGACGCCGAGGGCGTGGCCACCGGCATGCTGGTCGAAAGCGCCGCCGACCTGGTGTATGACGTGATCCCACCGGTGGAGCCCGGCGAAGTGCGCGCCGCCCTGCTCGACGCGCAGAGCTACCTGCATTCCCTGGGTGTGGTGGCCTGGCAGGACGCCGCGGTGGGTGAAGCGCTCGGCCTGCCCGACTGCTACGACCTGTACTGCGAACTCGCCGAATCCGGTGCGCTCACCGCACGTGTGACCGGCGATCTGTGGTGGTATCCCGATCGCGATCTCGACCAGATCGAATCGATGACCAAGCGTCGAGACGCGTTGTCCGACAACGGACTGACCTTCAGCGCGACCGCAGTCAAGATCATCCAGGACGGTGTGTGCGAGAACTTCACCGCCGCGCTGACCCGTTCCTATCATCAGCATCCGCACGAGCACGGGATGAGTTTCATCGAGCCGCAGCAGCTGCGGCGAGTGGTCGCCGCACTCGACACAGCCGGATTCGACGTCCATCTGCATGCCGTGGGTGATCGCGCGGTCCGCGAGTCCCTCGACGCGTTCAGTGACACCGCCAACGCCGACGATCGTCGTCACCAGATCGCGCACATCGATCTGATCACCCCCGAGGACGTCGCCCGGATGCGTGACACCGGTGTCATCGCCAACATCCAGCCTCTGTGGGCACGTGAGGATCCCGTACTGGTGGAGACGAAGCTGCCCTTTCTCGACGAGGACCACCAGAATTGGCACTTCGCCTTCGGCTCACTGGCCGAGGCGGGCGTTCCCTTGGCGATGGGTTCGGACTGGCCGGTCTCGAGCCCCGACCCACTGTGGGGCGTTCACACCGCGGTCAACCGCACGGCGCCCGCCGGGGATCCGCACGCTCAAGACGAGCATTCGCAGACGGTGCCACTGCTCGCCGAACAGGGCATCGACATCGACGCCGCACTGCACGCCTACACGATCGGCGCCGCGCGCGCTGCACGTCTCGACGAGTTCTGCGGCTCCATCGAGGTCGGCAAGGACGCATCACTGGTAGTGCTGGACGCTGATCCGATGACCGCCGACCCCCGCCACCTCAGCGACATCCGCGTGAGAGAGGTCTTCGTGCGCGGAGTTCGGGTGTAGTCGCGGAACTGGTCGCGCGGATGGGACTGGCCCGCCGCAGAACTGGCTGCGTCTGTGGGCACCCGCCGCAGAACTGGTTGCGTCTGTACAAACGCAACCACTTCTCACAGACGCAACCAGTGCAAAGGATGCGTTCACAAGAACTGGCTGCGTCTGTAACACCCGCCACAGAACTGGTTGCGTCTGTGGTCACCCGCCGCAGAACTGGCTGCGTCCGTACAAACGCAACCACTCCTCACAAACGCAACCAGTGCAAAGGATGCGTTCACAAGAACTGGCTGCGCGAACACAAACGCAACCAGTTCACCGGCCCGGCACCCATCCGCGCAACCAGGTCACGACGCGACACCATACAACCGCAACCACTTCACCGGCGGCGTGAGTAGAGCGCGTCGGCAACCGACGCCTTGGCGAGCTCGTCGGCAATCCAGTCGGACTGTTCGTCGGCGAGGGCGGCGAAGGTGACGCGAACGTGATCCTCACGCGGCTCGTCGACGCGGAAGGGGCCGCCGGGGGCGACCTTGATCCCCGCAGCGGCCAGCGACACCAACGCCGCCGATTCGTCGCGCACCGGCAGCCACAGGTTGATGCCGTCGGCGGGCGCCAGGTCGACACCACGGTCAGCAAGCGCTGCGATGAGGCGCGCCGATCGGGAACGATAGGTATCCCGAGCGGCCTCCACCGCAGACAACGACCCCTCGTCGGAGAGCATCACCAACAGCAGACGCTGCAGCAACCGACTCGTCCACCCCGGCCCGAGCATCCGGCGGTCGACCACCGGATCGAGCACGCGTTCGGGACCGCCCACCATCGACAGGCGCAAATCGGCACCGTGAGACTTCGAATACGACCGGACATGCACCACCTGGTCGGGCAGATAGGTCGCCAACGTCAGATCCGGTGAGCTCGACACGGGCCCGGCATGATCGTCCTCCACCAGCAGCACCTGTGAGCCGACCAGTACGTCGGCGAGCGCACGCACCCGCTCGGCACACATCGACGCACCGGTCGGGTTGTGAGCACGTGGCTGTATCACCAGCATCGCCGGCCGCGAATCTGCCACGGCCGCAGCAACGTCGGCAGGAATCGCACCGAATCTGTCGACGCCGACGCCCACGGCCTTGGCGCCGAGTCGGCTGACCAGGTCGATGAACGGCGGGAAGCCTGGGTCCTCGAGCAACACCCGGTCACCGAAGCGGACCCACTCGCGCATCAGCCGGTCGACCGCGTCGACGGCCCCGTCCATCACGACCATCCGCTCGAAGCGTGCCGGAAATGACTGTCGCATCAAGCCTTCCAGCTCCGCCACCGTGGGCTCCCCCAGATAATCCGAGGCGAGAACGGTGTCCGACATCCGCGCCAATGCGGGTGTCACCGGCGGCAACAGCTCGGGATCGGGAGTACCGCGCGAGAGATCCACCCGGAACGCCCCGCGGTCACCGCTGTGCAGACGCCAATACCGCGCCGAGGGCGCACTCCCCCGCTCGTCAGGCACGTCGGCGACGAATGTCCCCGCCCGTCCGCGCGAGACGATCGCGCCCGTCGCTGCCAACGCCTGCCACGCCTGACTGACCGTCGCAGCCGAGACCTTCAGCTCACGCGCGACGGTACGAACGGTCGGCAACCGATCGCCGGGCATGAGGTCGCCGGTCCCGATCCTCCGGGTGATCGCAGCGGCAATCCCGACAGCGTTGCGTTCGGATGGCGCCAAATCCATTCGCACAGCCTGTTGTTCGCGCGGTGGTTCAGCCACGTCACCGATTGTGCTGGTCACGAGGTCCGCGGGACACCACCAATCGAAGTGTTTACTCGCCGGTAACTGTTTCTGCGAACTTGTAACACAACGGGAATGTTTCACAGGGCAGTATCACAAGAGCGAATTCGAATAATTCTCCCGATAACAACAACAGATGGGATGTGACCCATGACGATCGTGCGAGCAGCACTCGCCCAGGCCGCCTGGACCGGCGACCGTGAGTCCATGATCAAAGCCCACATCGAATACACCCGCGAGGCCGCGGCTCAGGGAGCGCAGATCATCGGCTTCCAGGAGATCTTCGACGGTCCCTACTTCTGCCAGCAGCAGGATGCCAAGTTCTACGACTTCGCCGAGTCTGTCCCTGGACCCACCACCGACGTATTCTGCGATCTGGCAAAAGAACTCAACATCGTCATCGTGCTCCCGCTGTTCGAGAAGGAGCAGGACGGCTTCCTCTACAACTGCGCTGTGGTGATCGACGCAGACGGCACACTGCTCGGCAAGTACCGCAAACACCACATCCCCCACGTCAACGGGTTCTGGGAGAAGTTCTACTTCCGCCCCGGCAACCTCGGCTGGCCGGTCTTCGACACCGCCGTGGGCAAGGTGGGCGTGTACATCTGCTACGACCGTCACTTTCCCGAAGGCTGGCGCGCGCTCGGACTGGCCGGGGCCCAGATCGTCTACAACCCCTCGGCGACCAGTCGCGGCACCTCGGCGTACCTGTGGAAGCTCGAGCAGCCGGCGGCGGCGGTGGCCAATGAGTACTTCATCGCCGCGATCAACCGGGTCGGCGTCGAATCCGAATACGGTGACGACGACTTCTACGGCACAAGCTATTTCGTGGATCCCGAAGGCAAGTTCGTGGGCGACGTGGCGTCGGACACCGAACCGGAGGTGCTGGTGCGCGACCTCGATCTCGACCTCATCAAGGAGGTTCGCGACCGGTGGGCGTTCTACCGCGACCGTCGTCCCGACGCCTACGCACCGCTGACGGCGCCCTGATCTGTGGCGCGGCAGCGACCAGTCGCCGCCCACCCGGCCCAGACCTCACCTGACCAGCCCACCCTGACAAGGACTTCCACTGTGGCAACGACTTTCATCCACGGCGGCACCGTCGTCTCCTCCACCGGACGCCAACTTCTCGACGTGCTGATCGACGACCAAAAAATCGTCGCCGTCCTCGAACCCGGTTCGACCACGCTCGGCGCGGACCTCGCATCGACCGCCGACACCGTCATCGACGCGACCGGGCGATATGTGATCCCCGGCGGAATCGACGGACACACCCACATGGAGATGCCGTTCGGCGGCACCACCGCGTCGGACACCTTCGAGACCGGCACCCGCGCGGCCGCGTGGGGCGGCACCACCACCATCGTCGACTTCGTGGTGCAGAACCCGGGGATGCGCCTGCAGGACACCGTCGCCGCATGGCATGACAAGGCGTCGGGCAACTGCGCCGTCGACTACGGCTTCCACCAGATCATCGGTGGTGTCGACGACGACAGCCTCAAGGGGATGGCCGAACTGGTCAACGAGGGCATCACCAGCTTCAAGCTGTTCATGGCCTACCCGGGGGTCTTCTACTCGACCGACGGGCAGATCCTGCGGGCTTTCCAGGAGGGTGCAGAACTCGGTGCGTTGATGATGATGCATGCCGAGAACGGCAGCGCCATCGACGTCCTCGTCGAGCAGGCGATCGCCCGCGGTGACACCGCCCCGTACTTCCACGGCACCAGCCGGGCCTGGCAGATGGAAGAGGAGGCCACCCACCGCGCCATCATGCTCGCCCACCTCACCAAGGCGCCGCTCTACATCGTGCACGTCTCGGCCAAACAGGCGATGCAACAGGTGGTGACCGCACGCGACAACGGCCAGAACGTGTTTGCCGAGACCTGCCCCCAGTATCTGTACCTCTCACTCGAGGAACAGTTGGGCGCACCGGTGTTCGAGGGCGCCAAGTGGGTGTGCTCGACACCACTGCGCTCGCGTGCCGAGGGCCACCAGGACGAGCTGTGGAAGTACATCCGCACCGGCGACGTGACCACGGTGGCGACCGACCACTGCCCGTTCTGCATGAAGGACCAGAAGGAGATGGGGATCGGCGATTTCAGCAAGATCCCCAACGGGATCGGCTCGGTGGAGCACCGCATGGATCTGATGTTCCAGGGCGTCAAAGACGGGCGGCTGTCGCTGGAACGCTGGGTCGACGTCTGCGCCACCACACCCGCCCGCATGTTCGGGATGTATCCGCGCAAGGGCATCATCACCGCGGGGGCCGATGCGGATGTGGTCATCTACGATCCCAACGGCCACACCAGCATCGGGCTGGGCAAGACCCACCACATGAACATGGACTACTCGGCGTGGGAAGGCTACGAGATCGACGGTCATGTCGACACGGTGATCTCACGCGGCACGGTCATCATCGACGACGGCGAGTACCGCGGCACCAAGGGACACGGACAGTTCATCAAACGCGGGCTGAGCCAGAACCTCATCTGAGCCAGAACGTGACCCGAGTCAGACCCGCTGGGCCAGAACACCATCGGCGCTGACCCTCATCCGGGCCGGACTCATCCGCCGGACGGACCGCAGACACCACCCCTGCGAGTCTGCTCGGCCCCATCATCTTCGGAAGGAGCGCACATGGATGTCGGTGTTGTGCTGCAATGCAATCCGCCTGCCTCACGCGTGGTCGAACTGGCCAAGCGTGCCGAGACGCTCGGTTTCAGTCATGTGTGGACGTTCGACTCACATCTGCTGTGGGAAGAGCCGTATGTGATCTACTCGGCGATCCTCGCCGAGACCCGGCGGGTGATCGTCGGACCGATGGTCACCAATCCGGCTACCCGCGACTGGACGGTCACCGCATCGACATTCGCCACACTCAACGAGATGTACGGCAACCGCACCATCTGCGGCATCGGCCGCGGCGACTCGGCGGTGCGCACCCTCAACGGCAAGCCGACCACGCTGGCGACTCTGCGTGAGTCCATCGGTGTCATCCGTGAGCTGGCGAATTCCCGGTCGACGTCGTATGAGGGCCGCACACTGCGCTTTCCGTGGAGTCAGGGCTCACATCTCGACGTATGGGTCGCCGCATACGGCCCCAAGGCGCTCGCGCTGACCGGCGAGGTCGCCGACGGATTCATCCTGCAGCTCGGCGACCCCGAGATCGCCTCCTGGATGATCGCTCGCGTGCGCGCCGCTGCCGAGGCGGCCGGCCGCGACCCCGACAGCATCAAGTTCTGCGTTGCGGCACCGGCATACGTGACCGCCGACGACAGCCCCGAGGCGCTCGCTGCAGCACGCGAACAGTGCCGATGGTTCGGTGGGATGGTGGGCAACCACGTGGCCGACATCGTCGAGCGCTACGGGACCGAGGGCGATGTCCCGGCCGCACTCACCGAATACATCGCCGGGCGCAAGAGTTACGACTACAACGAACACGGCCGCGCCGGGAATTCACACACCACCTTCGTCCCCGACGAGATCGTCGACCGGTTCTGCGTGATCGGCACCGCCGAGACACATGTGGCCCGACTGACCGAACTCGCCAAACTCGGTGTCGACCAGTTCGCGGTCTACCTGCAGCACAACAACAAGTCGGCGACGCTCGAGGCGTACGGGGAGAACGTGATCCCCGCGCTGCGTCCACAGCAGATCGCGACCGCCGAGTGACAACGACGACCCGCCAGACGCGCTCGCTCTCCCACCGCCGTAGTTCCGAACGGCTCGGCTCCCGCCGCAGCATCCCCGTGCGCCGGATCGTCATGGCGGTGGCCTCGCTGGTGGTGTTCCTGCTGATCTGGGAGTTCGTCAAACTCGTGGTCCCCGCTGACGGTGTGAGCATCGGCGGAGTCCGCGTGCTGCCGCGCACCACCGACGGCGCCCTGCCGCACGTCTCGTCGGTGATCTCGACCTTCGGCGACAAGGAGGTCGACCTCCCGGGCTCGCGCACCGTGGGGATGGGTGTGGCCGAGGCCGGCTGGTTCAGCTTCAAACTGGCGCTGGCGGGACTGGTGATCGGCACCATCGTCGGCATCCTGCTCGCTGTGATCATGCAACGCTTCCGTACCGCCGAACGCGCGCTGACCCCCTATGTGATCGCCTCCCAGACGGTTCCGCTGGTTGCGTTGGCGCCGCTGCTCAACGGTTGGAGCGGCAAGATCGCGATACTGGGCCACCCGTGGACGTCGACGACGTCGGTGATCGCCATCTCGGCGTATCTGGCGTTCTTCCCGGTCACGCTGGGGATGCTGCGTGGATTGCACGCTCCCACAACCCAATCAGTCGAACTGATGCACTGCTACAACGCGGGCTGGTGGTCCACGCTCATCCGGCTGCGGTTGCCGGTGGCCGTGGGCTATCTCCTCCCCGCACTGCGGTTGGCCGCCGCAGCGGCCGTGGTGGGCGCCATCGTCGCCGAGATCTCCACCGCCACCACCGGCGGGATCGGCCGACTGATCATCGAATACGCCCAGCAGTCCACCGGCGACGCGAGCAAATTGTTCTGCGCCGTCATCGGCGCCGCGGTGGTGGGACTGGCGATGACCGCAGTGGTACTGATCGTCGGCGTCGGCGCACGACGCTATTCCGGAAACTCGAGGTAAACCAACGCCATGTCCGTGGTCGAGATCGACAACCTGTCCAAGCAGTATCCCAACACCGTTGCACTCCACAATGTCTCGCTGACCGTGGGCGACGGCGAATTCGTCTCGCTGATCGGCCCGTCCGGTTGCGGCAAGTCCACACTGCTACGGCTGATCGCCGACCTGGAGAGCCCGACTTCGGGAACGGTGCAGGTGCGCGACAAGTCGGCGTCACAGGCCCGCAAGGATCAGGACTACGGCATCGCTTTTCAGCAGGCCGGCCTGCTGGATTGGCGAACCGTGCGCGAGAACATCGAACTGCCACTGCAATTGCACAAGGTCGGCCGTGCCGAGCGACGTGCGCGCAGCACCGAACTGCTCGAGATGATCGGGCTGAGCGAGTTCGCCGATCACCGTCCCACTGAACTGTCCGGCGGTATGCAGCAACGTGTGGCCATCGCCCGCGCGCTCGCACCCAAGCCGCGGCTCTTGCTGATGGACGAGCCCTTCGGCGCGCTCGACGAGATGACCCGGGAGAAGATGCAGACCGAACTGCTCAGCATCGTCGAGGAGACCAAGGCGGCTGTGGTGTTCGTGACGCACTCGATCGGTGAGGCGGTGTATCTGTCCGACCGAGTGGTGGTGATGAGCCCACGTCCGGGCCGCATCACCGAGATCGTCGACATCGACCCGGGTCTGCGTGACCTGCCCGACACGCGGGAGAGCCCGGAGTTCTTCGCCGCCATCACCAGGGTGCGTGAGGCGCTGCGGCGCAAGGGCGCACCCGTCGACGAGGTCGCCGGGGAGCCGGCATGACCGTCGTCGATCCGCTGGTCGAGGAGACCGGGACCGCGCTGCCGCACCTGCGCACCGACCGGCTGCGACTGCGAGTGTGGCTGCCGGCACTGCTCTTCGGCGTCGCACTGCTGGTGGTGTGGGAGGTCATCTGCCGAGCCGGCCATCTTCCCACCTATGTCCTGCCCGCCCCGTCGGACATCTGGACACAGGTCACCGCCAACACCGACGTCATCCGAACCTCGGCCTGGGTCACCACGCGCAACTCACTGACCGGACTGGTGATCGGCGTGATCGTGGGTATGGTCGCCGCGATGCTCGCGGTGTGGATCCGCCCGTTCGACGAGCTGCTCTCGCCGATGGCCGCTGCGGCCGCGGCGATTCCGATCGTGGCCATCGCCCCGATCTTCTACGGCATGTACTCGGCCACGCAGGAGATGCCCCGTCTGCTCACTGTCGCGGTGATCGTGTTCTTCCCCATCTACGTCAGCTGTGCTCGGGGCCTGCGCAACATCAGCGGAGTCCACGCCGACCTCATGCGGTCGTATGCGGTGGGCCGATGGGCGATCACGCGCACCGTTCGCATCCCCGCCGCGGTGGGCTATCTGTTCACCGGGCTGCGGGTGGCCGCACCGAATGCGGTGATCGCCGAGATCGTCGCGGAGTACTTCGGCGGTCTGCAGAACGGCATCGGCTACCGCATCACCTCGGCGGCCGCCGCCACCAATTACGCACTGGCCTGGGCGTTCGTGTTCGCCGCGATCGTCATCGGGCTGTTGTTCTTCCTCGTTGTCGTACTCATCGAGGTCGTCGCCACCCGGCGTCTGTCGGCGCCGCGTAATCGTGCGGACAGCAAGTCCGCCAACACCAGAGGAGGGTCCTGATGACACCATCAGGGGTGAGCAATGAGGGGAAGCGATTGCGGGACAAGGTCGGCGGGCGCACACCCGGCCGCATGACCCGGCTGATCGCGGCGGTCGGGGTGTCGGCTGCTCTGGCCGTCACCGCGGCCTGTTCGACGACCAACGACAGCTCGTCGAGCGGCGGTTCGTCTTCGGACGGCGCCAAGAAGGTCACCCTGCAGCTGCAGTGGTTCAAGCAGGGGCAGTTCGCCGGCTACATCGCCGCGGTGAACAAGGGCTTCTACAAAGAAGAGGGTCTCGACGTCACGCTCAAGGACGGCGGTACCGACATCGTGCCGCAGACCGTACTGGCCCAGGGCCAGGCCGATTACGCGGTGGCATGGGTCCCCAAGGCGCTGCAGTCGCGCGAACAGGGCGCCAAGATCACCGAGATCGCCCAGATCTATCAGAAGTCGGGAACCACCCAGATCAGCTTCAAGGACAAGAACATCGACTCCGTCGGTGCGTTCAAGGGCAAGAAGATCGGCAACTGGGGCTACGGCAACGAGTTCGAGCTGTTCGCCGGCATGACCAAGGCCGGTCTGAACCCTGCCAAGGATGTCGATCTGGTGCAGCAGCAGTTCGACATGAACGCCTTCCTCAACGGCGACATCGACGCCGCCCAGGCGATGACCTACAACGAGTACGCCCAGGTGCTCGAGGCCAAGAATCCCAAGACCGGCAAGCTCTATCAGCCCTCGGATCTGAACGTCATCAACTGGCAGGACGAGGGTGTCGGCATGTTGCAGGATGCCCTGTGGGCCAACAGCGACAAGCTCTCCAGCGACAAGGGTTACCAGGACCAGACGGTCAAATTCCTCATCGGTTCACTCAAGGGCTGGATCTACTGCCGCGACCATGTGCGGGAGTGCCGTGACATGACCGTGGCAGCCGGTTCGAAACTCGGTGCCAGCCACCAGCTCTGGCAGGTCAACGAGGTCAACAAGCTGATCTGGCCCTCGCCGGCGGCGGGTATCGGCACCATCGACCAGGCCGCCTGGGACCAGACGGTGAAGATCTCGATGGACACCAAGAACCAGGACGGCAAGACCGTGCTGACCAAGGCACCCGATGCCGATGCAAAGAACACCACCTACATCACCCAGGCGCAGGACGAGTTGCGCAAGGAGGGTGTGGACCTGGTGGGCTCGAGCTATCAGCCGATCTCGGTGACGCTCAACGCCGGGGGTAACTGACCCGCAACGCGAATGCACCACTAATCAAGCGGGGCCGTCGGTGATGTACCGGCGGCCCCGCTTGTGTGGTTACGTCCCTGCCGTCACCGGATCCAGGGCAGCGCCGGATCCAGGGCAACGATCAGCTCGAGCGATGTGCCCGAGCCCGCGCTCAGCTGGCGCGGGTCTCGGTGCGGACGATCTCCACCGGGCATTGCGCCTTGTGCAGCACCGACTGGCTGGTGGAGCCGAGCAGCATGCCGGCGAAGCCACCGCGACCGCGGCTGCCCATCACGATCAGCTGCGCGTCGTTGTCGGCTGCGACGTCGAGTAGTCGCTGCGCGGGTCCGTCGGCGACGATCACCCGTTCGACCTCGACATCGGGGTAGTCCGCCGAGAACCCGGCCAACCGTTCCGACAATGCCTCGTACGCGTCGTCGGACAGTCGCTGCAGCTCGGCCTCGTCGAGCCCGTAGCCGTAGAGCGCATCAGCGGCGAGGTCGGTGTAGGTGTGTACGGCGAACAGTTTTGCCTTGCGGAACGAGGCCTCCTTGAACGCCTCGGCAACTGCCGGCGCGCTGACCTCCGAGCCGTCGATGCCGACGACCACGGCGCCGTCGCCACCGGGCTTGCCGACCACCACCACCGGACACTTGGCGTGTGCGGCCACGTTGACGCTCACCGATCCCAGGAACAGCCCCTTCACGCCGCCCAGACCGCGGCTGCCGACCACGAGCTTGTACGCGTCCTCCGACAGATCGCGCAACACCAGCGCCGGCTTGCCCTCGAAGATCTTCGTCTCGATCGAGATGCCCGGTGCGACCGACTTCGCGGTCTCCACCGCATCGGTCACGACCTTCTGCGCGTCGTCGCGGATCGCGTCGACCACGTCCTGCGGGATCACCAGCCCCGGAGCATAACCACTGGTCTCGGTCTGGAACGTGGTGACGATCCGAAGCGGACGGTCCTCGAGTTCAGCGGAATGAGCAGCCCACTTGATCGCTTCAGTGGCTGCGCTTGAGCCGTCGGCGCCCACCACGAACGCATTGCTCATCATCGAACCTTTCGTCGTGAGCCCAACTCCCAGGCTCTTCTCCCTCATTGTCATGCAGTTGACCGGTCAGATCAATGGGGCTGGTGCACGAGTAGGTGACATCTGATCTGGCTTGCCCTGCCGGGCGGCCTGGAAGGATGCCAGCTGTGCCCAAGCCCTATCCCCAGGAGTTCCGCGAC
>NZ_BMGC01000008.1 GCF_014639795.1 Gordonia jinhuaensis
AACAAGCCCTCGCTCAACTCGCCCTAGCCTACCCCGACCGAATCAACCCCTACCTCTAACCCACACGAGCACAACTACTTACACAAAAATCTTGACAAGCTCGAGTCAGGCTCAGCGGCAACAGGATCAGCGGGCTCGGAGTCCTCCGAGACACTGCCGGTATCGGAACCCTCGAACAGTGTGGGCTCGGCGTCATCCACCTCGGTCGCAGTCGGCACCGTGGCAGCCGAGGCAGCGGTTTCCAAATCCGCCTCAACCGCCGCCGCTTCCGCAGCCTCCGGCTCCGGCTCGGGTTCGTCGAGTGTCGCGGCTTCGGTGATCACATGAATGATCACTTGCGCCTCAGCCGCCTGCACCATCGCCGGCGCGGGAACCGTGGCGTCACACTGGTCACCACGGTCGCACTGGCACTCGAACACGTCCCCGGACAGCAGGGCGAACACTGCATCGGAGCGGCGGGCCCCGTCACGTCGCGGATCGGACTCGCACACACTGTTCGCGAGGGCGTCGATGCGGGCTGTAGCGATGCGCACGTTTTCGGCGGTCATCGACGCATGCAGCACCGCCATGCCGTCACCGGCGTTCTCGGCCCAGACTCTACGGTCCTCGACGGAAGCTTTACGGCGTTCCCGGACGGCGGCAGGGTCGTGGCGGAACACAATCCGGTCACACACATCCCGCAGGCGTTGCAACGACCAGCTGCCCTGCCGCCGCAACGCGTCAGCGAGTTCCTGGTCGACCAGGGGTGCGTAGTCCTGTCCGCCGACCAGTGCGGTGCGCGCGATGACCGTCCGGATGTGTCCGCCGGTGATCACCCCGTCATGCAGGCAGTGCGCCACCTGCGGAAGGCCCGCGAACAGGTGCGCGGCGTCCATCAACTCGGTCTCCACACCGGCTTGACTACGACCCACCATCATCGCGATCTCATTCGCCGCACGGGTATGGGCGTCGTAGACACGGCGGTCTTCCCCGACATACGGCGCGACCAGCCGTTCGAAAACCTCGGCCATCGCCCGCAACCGGTGCCACTCCATCAACGCACCAGCACGCCGCGCCCGAACAACNCCTGCCTCAACAAACTGTTCAACCAGAGACATCGGAACCCCCTCCCGGTGGATGAGTAGAACTCGAACCATCTATCGAATACATGTTCGAGTCTACCGAGAAAAACCCACCCCGACAAGGGAAAACAACCACAAACCGGACCCTGCCCAAAGATCATTCACGTGAATGACAGAGGGAACCTTCACGCGACCATGCGCGACAATTCAGCCGACGGAACGGGCCTCTGATTCAGATGATTCAGGCTCCGCATGCTCCTCATGGTGTTTCCCACCGGCCAAGCCGTGCCAGCCCATCGCGACCATGAGGTCAGCCGCCTCGTCGAGGTCGATATCGCCCTCGGAGACCCTGTCGGCCACAGCCTCACCGGCGCCGACGAGTGCCACGGCCATCAACTCGAAATCGGTGTCGGTGGCCGTCGGGTCGGTGGTGCCGCGCCGGAGCAGTTCAGCCACCATTTCGATCAACTGCGAGCGGCTCAACGACACCAGATGTGCGAAACTCGCCTGCCCCATCGCCACGCGATAGAGCACACGCCACGACTCGCGATTGGAATCGACGTAAGCAAGCAGGGCGTAGATGACCGTCCGCGCCTGGTCACGTTGTTTGAGGTGCGGATCGAAACCCACACTCATCGCCTCGATGAAGCGCGTGCTCTCACGGTTGAGACAGGCGGCGAAGAGCTCATCCTTGGACCCGTAGTACAGGTACAGCATCGGCTTGGAGATCTGCGCCTCGGCGGCGATCGCATCCATCGAAGTGTCGCGAAAACCATTGGCCGAGAAGACTTTCACCGCCGCATCGAGCATCTGCTGCTCACGAACCGCGCGAGGCAACCGCTTGGTCCCACCGGCCATCGACCCGTCACCGTCCTTCCGCCGAACAGATTCTCACCACCACTGACGAGGCGCGGCGTTGTGGATCATCATAACTGACCTTACTTGTCAGTAAGGTCAGTTCAGCAGCGGCCGAGGCCCTTCGCGGTGAGAATGCGGGTCACCGACGCGTTGACCTTCTCCATCGTCAGGCGACCCGACCGCACGGCCCCCTGCAGAGCGTTGAGCACGGCGGGCACCTGATCTGTGGTGATCCAGAGTGCGATGTCGGCACCCGCGGTCAACGCCTTGGTCACCGCCTCCTCCACGCTGTAGCGCGCGCTGATGGCCGCCATGCTCGACAAATCGTCGGTGAAGATCGGCCCGGTGAACGGATTGCCCCCGTACCCGGTGCCGTTGCGCAAGAGCGACATGGCCGCCGGACTCAGACTCGCCGGCGTCTGCGGCTCGGTGAGACCCGGCACGATCAGGTGTCCGACCAGCACACCACTCGGCTGGGTCAGCACGCTGCGATACGGCACGAGATCGCTGGTCATCAGCTGCGACAGCGGCGGTGTGGTCACCGTGCCCAGGTGCGAATCGCCCGACCCGTGGCCGTGACCGGGGAAGTGCTTGAACACCGGCAGGATCCCGCCGTCGCGCAGGCCGTCGGCGAACGCGGCACCGTAACGAGCCACCACCTGCGGGTCGTTGCTGAACGACCGGTCGCCGATCACCGCATCGTCGGGCTCGTCGCTCACATCCACGTCGGGAGCGAAATCGACGGTGATCCCCAGCTCACGCATCTTCACCGCCGCATCACGCGCGATCGCGCGCACCTGCCCGGTGGTTCGGGTCGCTGCCAGCTCGCGCGCCGAAGGGAAGTCGATGCCGATCGAGGCGAGCCTCGACACCCGGCCACCCTCCTGATCCACCGAGACCATCGGCGGCGTGGGAGAGGCTGCGGCGATCCGCTTCATGTCTCCACTGGTGAGCATCGACTTGTCGGTCCAACTACCCACGAACACGCCGCCGACGTGACTGTTCTGCAGCACCGACGCGGCGTCCTCGGAACCGGTCACCCCCACCATGAGCATCTGCGCCAGCTTGTCGCGCAGCGTCATGTTCTTCAGTCGCACCGGTTCGCACACCCCGGGCGCCACCTGCGACGGCAATCCCGAGGAGCCCGCCACCGGCGAGGCCGGTGACGACCGCGTCGCCGAGGTGACGATCTTCTCCGACGACGACGTCGCCGTGGCCGTGTCCGAACCCGACGAACAGGAGCTCACCGCGAGGGCGACCGCGACCACCGACACCATCGTGGACAGGACAGGAAAGCCGGCAAGTCTGCGAAAGCGCGCTGACCTGGTCGAATTGCGGAGTTCGGACTCCGTGGCCGTCTCCCCCGAGTTGTGCAGGACGCCCCACAGGTGTGATGAAGCCATACATGCAGTCTGACATGCGACGGCCCGGCCGCACCGGTGGTGTAGTTTGCTTGCCATGTCGCAAAACCGCCTTATCGCCGGATCGGTGGCCGCGATCGCGGGTCTCATCGTCGCGATCTGCGCGGTTTTCCTCACCAGCTGGCTGACCACCGATACGACCCCCTCCACCAGCCTCAACCGGTTCAGCGCGAGCAACGGCTTCGTCGAGGGTTCAGTGGACTACGGCTCCCGCGGCGACGCCGAGGTCAACAACTGACCCAGGCGAGTTCCCCCTCGTTCCTGTCCCGCCGGGGCATCGCGGTGGTGGGGTTCGTGGCGCTGGTCGTCTCGCTCCTGCAGTCACCCGGCCGCATCGCCGCCGACACCAAACTCGACCTCACCGCCGATCCGATCGGTTTCCTGGGCCGCGCCTCACACCTGTGGTCCTCGCAGGCACCACTGGGTCAGGTACAGAACCAGGCCTACGGCTACTTCTTCCCACACGGCGCCTTCTTCGCACTCGGCGAGGTCATCGCCATGCCGGCGTGGATCACCCAGCGCATCTGGTGGGCCCTGCTGGTCACCATCGGCTTCGTCGGCATCGTGCGGCTCTGCGAGGCGCTGCACATCGGGTCGCCCGGCTCGCGACTGATCGCCGGACTGGCATTCGTGATCAGTCCCCGCGTGCTCACCACCCTCGGGTCGATATCGTCGGAGACCCTGCCGATGATGCTCGCGCCGTGGGTCCTCACCCCGGTGGTGATCGCGCTCGACCACAGTCGGCCGCGCCACGGCCTGCGCTGGCTGGCCTTCGCCTCAGGCTGTGCGGTCGCACTGATGGGGGCGGTGAACGCCGTGGCCACCGTGGTCGCAGTGCTCCCCGCGATCATCTGGTGGCTGGCGCATCTGCCGATCCGACGCGGCCCCGGCACCCGCCGGTGGCTGGTGTTCAGCGGCTGGTGGGCGCTGGCGGGTGCGCTCGCCTGCATCTGGTGGATCGTGCCGCTGGCCATCCTGTCGCGCGTGAGCCCGCCGTTCCTCGACTTCATCGAGTCGTCGAGAGCCACCACCGAGTGGGTGTCGTTGCCCGAGGTGCTGCGCGGCACCAGCTCCTGGACCCCGTTCGTCTCGCCCGAACGCATCGCGGGTTCGGCACTGGTGACCATGCCGGCCGCGGTCCTCGCGACGGGAGTGGTGGCCGCGGCCGGGCTCGCCGGTCTGGCGATGCGCCGGATGCCCTGGCGCGCCCCGCTGGTGGTGATCCTGTTCGTCGGCACCGTGGCGATCTGCGTCGGCTTCGCCGGCGAGCTGTCGTCGCCGATCTCGGAGACGGTGCGCACCTTCCTCGACGGATCCGGCGCGAGTCTGCGCAACGTGCACAAGTTCGAACCGCTGATCCGCATCCCGGTGGTGCTGGGCATCGCCCACCTCATCGCCCGGGCACCGCTGCCGCCACGAGTGCGCATCCGCACCGCCGCAGCGGCTTTCGCCCACCCCGAACGCTCCGCGCCGGTGGCTGCCACGATCGGACTGCTGGTCGCGGTGGTGGCCGCGAGCTCACTGGTGTGGACGGCGAATCTCGCCCCCGCGGGTACCTACACGTCGATTCCCGACTACTGGAAGCAGACCGCTCGCTGGCTCGATCACCACCGCGGGAATCCCACCACCCCCGCACGTGCGCTGGTGGTGCCCGGCTCGCCGTTCGCCGACCAGCTGTGGGGTCTCACCCGCGACGAACCGCTGCAGGCACTCGCCTCCACCCCGTGGGCCGTCCGGGACGCGATCCCCCTCGTGCCGCCCGGCGCCATCCGCGCACTGGATTCGGTACAGCGCGACATCGCCGCCGGACGACCGTCGGACGGTCTGGCGAACACGTTGGCGCAGCAGGGAATCCGCTACGTGGTGTTACGCGCCGACCTCGACCCGCAACGGTCGCGGTCAGCGCGCCCGATACTCGCCCGCCACGCGATCGCCGACTCACCCGGTCTGGTTCCGGTAGCGACTTTCGGTCCCGAGGTGGGACCGACCGCCATCCGCGGTGTGATCGGCGACGATGGCCTGCGACCACCGATGCGCGCGGTCACCGTCTACGAGGTGCGAACCACCGACACCTTCGACGGCACCGGCCCGGCACTGGCCGATCTCGACGCGATGCCGCGTGTGGACGGCGGCCCGGAGGCGCTCGCCGGACTCGAGAAGACCAGTGCACCACAGCCGTTCGGCCCGGCGCTGCTGTCTGCCGACGCCAGGCGCGCGGGGGTGGCCCCCGCGAGCGCGACCGGTTCACGCATCCTCACCGACACGCCGGCCGATCGCGAAACCGACTTCGGTCGCGTCGATGACCACAGCTCGGCGATCCGTTCACCAGACGATCGGCGGCGCACACTCAACGCCGCCCCCGACTACCCCGTGGACGGGCAGCCGCTCACGCAGGGTCGCTGGACACTCGACGGCCGCGCGGGCGAGGTCTCGGTGCAGACCTCGGGTTCGGCATCCGATGCCACCCAGCCCGGACAGACCTCCCCCGCCAACTCCGCCGCCGCAGCCTTCGACGGCGACCCCGACACGTCGTGGGTGTCGAGCGGACTCGACTCGGCGGTCGGACAGTGGATGCGCGTGGACTTCACCACGCCGCAGTCGAATCTGGTGCTCACCCTCACCCCGGCGCAGGCACTGGGCCCCGACGTCACCTCCGTGCTGGTGTCCACCGAGGCGGGAACGACTGTCGCACAGGGACTCACGCCGGGGGTTGCCACGAGCGTGGCCGCCCCGTCTGCCCCGACCAGATGGATCTCGGTGCGCGCCATCGGAACAGCCGACGGCACCGCGGGCAATCAGTTCGCGCTCTCGCAGCTGTCGTTGCGCAACAGCCGCACCGGCGCGGACCTCGACATCGCCCATCAAGTGGTGTTGCCGGAAACCACTGCTGGACAACAGGTGTCGAGCTGGTATCTCGGGCAGGAACTGGGACCCCGCAGCGCGTGCGTACCCGACCAGCGCGCGGTCCGATGCAGTGCGGCGCTGTCGTTGTCACCCGAGCAGCCCGGCACCTTCGGCCGGGTGGTGTCGGTACCGCAGACCACCACCGTGACACCGACAGTCCTGCTCGATCCGATGCCGGGTTCGGCACTCGACGCGCTGACCTACGATGCGTCGGCGCTACGGGCGGTGGGACCGGCGTCGGTGCTCGACCCGCGCGCGAACGCACAGGCCGCCGTCGACGGCGACGACCGCACCACCTGGATCGCACCGGCACCCGACGGCCAGAACACCCACGACGAGCCGACGATCGAGATCAGCCTGCCCGCCGCTCGCCGGATCGACGGGCTCCGCCTGACCCCACCGGTCGGTGGCTACCCGGCCGCCCCTACGGAGGTGGCCGTCGATCTGGGCTCCGGACGTCAGGTGCGCAGTGTCGGGCGCGACGGCGTGATCACACTTGACCCCGCGACCACTGACCACCTGCGGGTCACGGTGCTGAAGACCGCCGAACTCCTCGACGTCAACAGCCTCGGATTCGCCGCGCAGGCCCCGGCGGGTATCGCCGAGGTCACCCCGCTCGATCACGGCTCGCCGGTGGCACCCGCCTCGAACACCGATCGCACCGTCACCCTCGCCTGCGGACTCGGCCCGACCCTCCACGTCGGCCATGAGCGGGTGAACCTGTCGGTGCAGACCACCGCGGCGCGATTGAGGTCGGGGCAACCCGTTCGGGCGAGCGTCTGCCCCGACCAGCCGCCGCTGACATTGCCCGCAGGTGAGGCCGATCTGACCCTTGATCCGACCGCCGCGTTCACCGTCGACTCGCTGAGTCTGGACACACCGGGCCCAGCCGCAGGCACACCGAGGACCGATACACCGGCGCGACTACAGCCGGTTGCGCCCACACAGTGGTCGTCGGACACCCGCAGCGTCGACGTCACCGCCGCATCCCGCGACCGTGTGCTGATCGTGCCGGAGAGCACCAACACCGGGTGGCATGCGCGGCTGGATCGTTCGACGCTGCGCCCGATCACCGTCAACGGCTGGCAACAGGGCTGGATCGTGCCCGCCGGCGCCTCGGGGACCGTCACACTCACCTACCCTCTCGACACGCCCTACCGCTGGTCGATCCTGCTGGGGCTGATCGCCTGTGCGCTGCTGCTCGTGGTGACCGCCTTCGGCCCCCGCGGCCGGCGCTGCGAGTCCGAGCCCGCGCAGTTGATCCACGCGCCGATAGTGGGGGGCGTCGGCGTGCTGGCGGCGAGCTGGCTGCTGTGCGGCTGGGTCGGCCTGGTGGTCGCGGTGATCGTCGCGGCCGTCGTGTGGCGCACACGGTCGACTGCCGCGGCCGTCGTGCTGACCGGTGCGGAGATGACACTCTCAGCGCTGCTGCTGGCGCATGCGCCGTGGCACTCGTCGCACGGCTACGCCGGATTCTCGTGGTGGACTCAGCTACCCGCGCTGGTCGCCTTGCTGACGCTCGGCTGGCGCGCGGTGATCGCGACGGATGCGCGGTCGCCCGACTGGCCAGGCTCCTTCTCCCGACGCTCTCGTTCCGCGCGCTCACGTTCCCGTGCTCGCAGTGCGCGGCGCAACGGTTCCTCGACCATCGAATAGCTGACCGCCGCGACCCCGGCCGACAACACCGCGGTGAGGACCCACACCAGCGGCATCTGCCCGCGAAAGGGTGCGATCGAGAACAGCTCGAACACCGCAGCGAGGATCGCGACATGCCAGATGAAGATCCCATACGACCAGCGACCGAGCGCCTGCATCGGTGCGGAGTCGAGAAACCGGTGGCGCCCGTCGGCGAGCACCAGCGGGGCCATCAGCGCATAGGCCAGCACCGCACCCAGCACGGTCTTACCGATGAACGCACCGGTCGACACCTCCCCCAGACCGGTCGGGCCGGCCAGCGGCGTACATGCGAGCACATAGGCGACGACGGCGACCACCGCCATCGGCAGAGCATGTGAGGACAACCGACGCACCCGTCTGGTCGGACGATCGGTGGTCCGGCCCACCTCGTCGGCGGCCATCTCCGCCAGGATCAGCCCGGCGATGAACCACGGCAGGTAGCCGGGCAGCCAGTTGGTGGCCGTGATCCCCGGCCGGAGGGTGAACAGGGTGGTCAGCGGAGCCCAGCCCAGTGCCACCAGTCCCAGAGCCGCCAGCACGGGGATGCGCAGACGGGCGCGGCGGCCGCTGAACCCGCGCATCGCCCACGCCAGCACCGGCAGGAGCAGGTAGAACGACGCCTCCACCGCCAGACTCCACATCTGGGTCAGCCCCGCGGTGAGCGTGAGCGGGACGTAGATCTGCGTCAGCGTGAGATTGGCCAGCCACACCGTGGCATCAGCCAGATGATTGTCCGGCAACACGAGCAGCACCACCACCACGGCGATGGCATATGCCGGCCAGATCCGCACGAACCGATGCGCCAGATAGCGCCTGACCGGCGGCGACGACCGCTCCTGACGTGCGGCGCCGGCGTGCGGGCGCCACAGCAAGAAGCCCGAGAGTGCGAAGAAGACCGCGACGGCCAGGTCCAGGCGCCCCCACACCTGATGTAGCCAGTGCGGTCCGAGGCCGCCGGTCTGGAAGGCCACGTGAGTGGTGAGCACGCCGAGCGCGGCCACCGCGCGCAGCCCGTCGAGGGAGACCACATAGGCGCTCATCCGCCCTGCGGGTGAGAGCGTCACGGGCACCACGTCGCTCATGGGCGACAGGGTAATCAGTACGACTGTTAGTCTCGCATCCAGCGCCCAGACGAAGGAGCACACGGATGCGAAATGGCCGGTTGTCGGTCAAAGACCTGGTGGGACCGGTACTGATCTTCTTCGGTGTCCTGCTCGTGGTCGCCTCGATCGCGCTGCCGCTCTACTTCGTCGACAACCTCGAGAAGACCCCGATGGATCTCGACTCCACCACCGTCTCGAGGGCCCAGCGTGCACAGGATGCCGGCGGCAGCGACCAGTTGCCCGCGACCGTGTTCAACCAGTGCTCCCTGAAACAGAAGAAGTTCGCGGTCAATGAGGCTGCGCTCACCCAGCAGCAGCGCATCGTGGCCGTCGAGCCGGCGAGCTCACAGAAGGTGACGCTGCAGGTGGGTACGTCGGTCAACATCGACCGCATCAAGGACGGCGACGAGATCACGACGCCGACCGGCACCGGCGAGGACGGGTCGTGTCTGGCCGCAGTGCTCAGCGCCACCATCGACCGCGTGACCATCGACCGGTCGTCGAGTCAGGCCAGCTCGTCGGGTGGGGGCACCTCGGAGCTGCAGATCGACTCCTCGAGGAACACCGTCGCCATCAGGAACCGCACGGGGCTGCAGTACCGCTTCCCCTACGACGTCGACAAGAAGACCTACAGCTACTTCGACCAGACCACACGACAAGCGTTCCCCGCCAAGTACGTCGACGAGAAGAAGGTCGCCGGGCGAAACACCTACCACTTCACCCAGGACATCCCCGAAACCGATCTGTCGAAGCTGACCGATGCCAACGGGCAGCCGCTGGCGGGCACCACGATCAACAAGCCCGCATCGTGGTACGGCACCTTCCCGGACATCGATCCGACGATGACCCTGCCGGCGACGCTGTTCTACACGGCCAAACGCGACCTCTACGTCGATCCGACCACCGGCGTGATCATCGACGAGAAGCTCGACACCGACCAGTACTTCCGGTTCTCCGGGTTCAGTGACGACTCCCCGAAGGAGTTGCTGGACTTCCGGATCACCAACATCGACGCGAACTTCGAGTACACCGGCGACACCCAGAAGATCATGGCCGACGAGGCAGCCCGACTGGCCCGACCGGTGAAGCTGTGGGGTCTGTGGATGCCGATCGTGTTCGGTGTGCTCGGTGGCCTGTTCCTCATCGCCGCCGCATTCGTCATCTACCGCCAGAACAAGGCCGAACCCACCACCGGGACCGACCTCGAGCACTACAGTTCCGGCGAGAGCGATCACGACGCGGACGATGCCGACCACCACCCGGTGTATGAGGGCGAATACGCCGACCCCGCCTATCGCGACCAGGGATACGGCGAACACGGGTACGGCGAACACGGGTACGGCGAATTCACCTACTCCCCCGACCATGCCTCACATGTCCAGCCGCTGCCGTCGAATGAGGTGACCGCCCAGCTGCCGCGGGTGACCCTGCCCGAAGAGGGGTATGGGGAGCAGGGGTACCCCAAACACGGATACGGCGACACCCAGCAAGGTGACGAGTGGACCGGCGACGAGGGCAGCGGCAACCCGCACGGACGCCACGAGAACTGAGCGCAGGGGGCCAGGGGACCTTCGCTCTAGGGAACCTTCGCTCTAGAGAACCTTGGCGATCGCTTCTCCGGCGAGGCCGACCATGCCGGGGACGTACCCGTTGCGCACCATGTTGATGATGATCCCGTCGACGCCGGTGTCCAGCACGCGGTCCCGGATCTGTTGCGCCACATCGTCGGGAGTACCGACGAACATCCGGTCGCGCAGCACCGCTGCACGCGGGTCGTCGGAGGAAAGGTCCAACCCCAGCGACGCGGCGTAGTCGAGTTGCATCGACCGGGCGGCGTCGGCATCGGGATCGGTCATCACGAACGCCAGGAAGCTGGTCTCCAGTGACTCCCGGTCGCGCCCGACCTCGTCGCAGCGGGCCTGCACAGCCTCCAGCTTGGTGGGCAATTCGCTTGCGCCACAGATGATGTTGAGGTGCGAAGCATAGCGGGCGGCCAACCCGAAGGTCTTCTTCTCGCCACCGCCGCCGAGCATGATCGGCAGATCATCGCGGATGCGGGGTTCGTTGAGCGTGCCGACGGCCGAATACCACTTGCCCTCATGCTCGGGATGGCTGCCGCGCAGCATCGGCTCGATGATGTCGAGCGCCTCGGTCAGTCGTTCGAAACGCTCGGTGAACGTGCCGAATTCGTAGCCCATCTGGCGGTGTTCGAGTTCATACCAGCCCGCCCCGATCCCGAGGACCGCACGGCCGCCGCTGATCACGTCCAAGGTGGTCACCACCTTGGCGAGCATCGCCGGATTGCGATAGGTGTTGCCGGTCACCAGCGTCGAGAGCTTGATCTTCGATGTCGCCGCGGCGAGTGCCCCCAGCGTCGTGTACGCCTCGAGCATCGGCTCGTCGGGCGAGCCGATGTTGGGCAGCTGATAGAAGTGGTCCATCACGAAGACCGTGTCGAATCCGGACCGCTCGGCCTCCTGCGCCTGTGCGACGACGGTCGGGAAGATGTCGCCGACACCACCGGGATAGCTGAAGCTCGGGATCTGGTAACCCAGACGGATGCTCATACCTCCACGGTAGCCGCAGATCGGGTCACAGCGACCGCCGCGACCACCGCCGTCGCCGCCGAGACACCGGCGGAGATCACCGCCAGCGACACCGCCGACTCCGCGGCCCACACGGCGAGCACGATCTCGACAGCCACCGCAGCCCAGACGATCAGCCCCACCCACGTCCGGTCGGTCGCGATCGCCGCGAGCGCGACCACCTGGACCAGCGCTTGCGCGGCACCGGCCAGCGCGAACAACCACAACCAGCCGGTGATCGGCCGGTACTGGTCGCCGAACAGCAGATCCACCAGTGGTGCTCCGACCACCGACGCGCCGACCACCACCAGCCCGATCACTCCGACCACTCCCAGCGCGACACGCAGTCCGTCACGGGACCGATCCGCCACTGCCAGCCGGGGGAAGAACACCACACCCACCGCCTGCGGCAACCAGAACGCGATCTTGGCCGCGATGGTGCCCAGCGCGTACAGCCCGGCCTCATGCTCGCCGAGAAGCGGGCGCGACACCAGCAGATCGACCGATGTGAGCGCCACGAGCACCAACTGCACCTGCGACGCCGCCAGCACTACACGCGGCGACGTCGCCGTGAGCGATGTCGTCTCGCGACCGGATCGGCGCAGATGAGGATCGTCGCGCAGCAGTGCCGCACAGGTCAGCAGCGCTGCGACGAGGGTCCCGAGGGCGAATCCGACGAATGCGCCGGTGGCGCTGCGGGTCGCCGCAAGCCCCACGACAGCGGGGACCGTACGCGCCAGTGCGACACCGGCAATCATCCACGCCAGCTGCGTGAACTGCTGCCTGCCCTGGTAGACACCCTGGACGACCGAGATCACCACCAGCAGCGGGGCGCAGGCGAAGGCGGCTGCGGTGGCCACCGGGTCGGTGGCGCAGACCGCCGCCACGATCGGCACCGCGCAGGCACTCACCGCGGCGACCCCGAGCGTTGTCCACATGGCGGCGCGCAGCACCGCTGCCAGGTCGCGACCGCGCACCACCTCTCGCGCGATCACCGACTGCACCGCCACCGCCGGGACACTCAACAACAGGATGACCTGCAACAACACCGCGAACTCGCCGTATCCCGACGGTGCGAGCCAGCGACCGGCGGGCAGATGAACGAGGTAGGAGCAGACGTTGGCGACCACTGTCGCGACCGCAACCGACCCGACGGCGCGCGCCGTGGGCCTGCGCATCGATGTCGCAACCGCCATGGCACCAGTGTTCCATCCAGCCCGCACGGCACCATCGGGACCGCAGCGCCGGATACCCACCGCAGGCCCGGGATACCCTCTGAGGCGATGAGCACGCACCGGCGCATCACCGTCACGGTGACCATCACCGCGATCATCGCAGCGGTGGTGATCATGGGTCCGTTGCTGGGTTCGGGCTACTTCCTGTGGGGCGATGCGGTCTCCACGCCGCGCTCGTTCGTCACCGACACCGCGCTGGGAATCGGCGATCTCCCGCCACGTGCGGTGCCGCAGGACTGGTTCGTCGCGCTGGCCTCACACGTGATCGACGGCGGCGTGGTGGTGCGGCTTCTGCTGCTCGCGGCTCTGGTGCTGCTCGGGGTGGGCTGCGGGCGACTGGCTGCCATCGTGCTCCCGGTCGGCGGGGCCGCGGGCGCCGCCGTCGCCACGATCGTCGCGATGTGGAACCCCTACGTGGCCGAACGCCTGCTCCAGGGTCATTGGAGTCTGCTGCTCGGGGTCGCCGCGCTGCCGTGGATCGCCACGGCGATCATCGGTGTCTCGCGCACCCCCACCCACCTCAGCACCAGCTGGCCCGCTCTGGCGGCGTGGCTGTGCGTGGCGGGTCTGACACCCACCGGTTCAGTGATGGCCTTGATCATGGCGCTGGTGGTGGCCGGAGCCCTGATCGCCAACACCCGCACACTGTCGTCGAGCGCGCACTGGCGGCGCGTGGGCGGCATCCTCGTGCTGTGGGTGCTCAGCGCGGCACCCTGGTTGATCAGCGGAGTCGTCGGCAACGCCCCGGTGACCTCCGACCCGGCCGGGGTCGCGGTCTTCTCCGCGCGTGCCGAACGGCTACTGGGCACCGTCGGATCGGTATTCGGTCTCGGCGGCATCTGGAACGCCGACGCCGTGCCGGCCAGCCGACAGATCGGGTGGGCCCTGGTGGCCACCTGCTGTCTGCTCGCCGTCGTGATCGCCGGGGTCCCCGCGGTGTGGCGGCGACGCCACACCAGCTTCGCCATCGTCGCGGTGGGACTCGCGGTGATCGTGGCGGCAGTGGTCGTCATCGCCGCCACCACCCCCGGTCAGGCGGCATTGCGTGTGGTGGTGACCGAGGTGCCCGGCGCCGGACTGCTGCGAGATGCGCAGAAGTGGCTGGGTCTGGCGCTGCCGGGTTACGCGATCTGCGGCAGCGGTGCGGTGGTGTGGCTGGGACGGGTGGTCCCGACATCGTTCGCGGCGGCCGTCGCCGCCATCCTGGTGATCGCACCGCTGCCCGATCTGGCGTGGGGGGTCGGGGGGACGTTGCGACCGGTGCACTATCCGCCCGACTTCGCTGCCGTGGCGTCAGTGATCCCGGCCGGGCAGGGCGATGTGGCGCTGCGTCCACCGGGTACCAACCGGAGCTATCCCTTCGCCCACGACCGGGTGTCGCTCGACCCGTTGCCGCGGATGCTGCGGGCGGTGGTGCTCGAGAGCGGCGAGTTGCAGATCGGCGACACGACCGTCGACAGCAGCGATTCGCGCGCCACCTACGTCGCCTTGAAGATCAAGCGCGGCACCACCTCTGCCGAACTGGCACGCCTGGGTGTGGGCTGGGTGGTCACCGAGGACGGCCGACCGTCGGGCGTGCGCGGTGCGCAGCGGGTGTACTCCGGCGAGGGCCTGTCGGTGTACCGGATTCCCGATCCGCAGATCGTCTCCGCGTCGACCAGCGCCCGAATCCTGGCCTGGTGCGCCCACATCCTGTGGCTTCTCGTCTTCCTCGCCGGCGTGATCGGCGCCGCGACAGGGGCGGTATCGCGCAGCCTCGCGCGTTCACGTGGCGGTCGAGACGATCAGGATGCCTCGGGCGCCTGACCCAGGTTCCTGAACACCTCGATCCAGGCATCGGTCGACGCCTCCCACGAGAGTTCCTCGGCGGCAGTACGTGCCCGCTCTCCCATCGCCGCACGCAAGGACGTATTCTCGATGAGTTTCCTTGTCGCGGAGACCATCTCGTCGACACCGTCGACAAGCATGCCTGTGTTTCCATCGGCGATCGACGCACACAACCCCTTCGACGACCGGTAGCCGACGGTCGGCACCCCGTGCTGGGCCGACTCGATCACCGCAAGTCCGAACCCTTCCTTACGTGAGGGCATCAGATGGACATCGGCGCCGGCAAGCAGCTCATGCTTACGCAGGTCGTCGACGTGACCGTGGAAGCGGACGATGTCGGAGACACCGAGTTCATCTGCACGACTGCGCAGTTCACTCCCCCACCAGCCGCCGCCGATCACATCGAGCGTCAGACCGCCGAATTCGCCACGCAGACGGGCGGTCACGGTGAGGGCATCCTCGATCTGCTTATGCGGCACCAATCTCGACAAGACCACCAGGCGTGGAGACGATCCGTGCACACCGGCCACCTCGGGCACCGGGTCGGCACCCGAGCGCACGACCGTTATCCGCTCGCGGTCGACGCCGAGCGCCACGAGCTCGTCGGCGGAGGGTTGCGACACCGTGACGTAGGGCCGTCGGCGATGCACCCACGGTGAGAGTCTCGACTCGATGAACCAGCCCAGCCGGCCGAGCAGCCGCCCGGCCACCGGCCACTGTTCGCGGTGGGTGTGGTGCACGAGAATCACCGTCGTGTGCGGGGCGATCGCCGTGGCGAAGAACGGCACACCGTTGTGGCTGTCGACGATCACATCGGGATGTGTACCGGCCAGGGGTCCCACTCCGAAGCGTGCGGCCGCGATCGCGATCAGAGCCGCCGGATAGACACCCAGGCGTCCGCCGCCGCGCGAGATACGCATGCCGTCGCGGAACTCCGTGCGCGGTGCACCCGGATGCGCGGCGGTGCGCAGCGTCACCCGCACGCCGCGTCGCGCCAGCTCGGCGCCCAGACGTTCGAGGTATCGCTCCGAGCCGCCGCCCTGCGGATGTCCGGTGTCGCGCCAGCACAGCAGCAACACCTCATGTGGCAGATCAGGCACCTGCGCATCCACTCCCGTCTCCCGACCCGTCGGACCACCACATTACAGTCGTGCCGGTGACCGAAGCCGATCCGCTCGCGCGCCTGCGCCGCCGCGCAACGTGGCGGCGGGCCGCGCATCTGCTCGCGGAGTTCCGCTACGAACAGCCCGATCCGGCGCGCTTCTACACCGCACTGGCCCGCGACACCGCCGACCTCCTCGCCGATCTGTACGGGGATGTCTGTGATCGGGACCTCAACGGTGGGGATCTCGAGGGGACGATCGTCCTCGACGTGGGCGGCGGCCCGGGCTACTTCGCCGACGAATTCGCACGCCGTGGGGCCCACTACTACTCGGTGGAACCCGACCCGTCGGAGATGCATGCCGCCGGGCTACCGCAGCGATCGTCGGTGCGCGGGTCGGGAACGGCACTGCCGTTCGCGACCGACAGCGTGGACATCTGCTTCTCGTCGAATGTCGCCGAACACATCGCGGCGCCGTGGCGGATGGGCGAGGAGATGCTGCGCGTCACCCGTCCCGGCGGACTGGTGGTCTACAGCTACACGCTCTGGTACGGCCCATTCGGCGGCCACGAGATGGGACTGACCCACTATCTCGGCGGTGCGCGTGCCGCCCGGTGGTACACCCGCCGGCACGGTCATCCGCCCAAGAATCTGTACGGGACCTCATTGTTCGCACTGACGGCCACCGACGGGTTGCGGTGGGCCCGGCGAGCAGAGGCCGCCGGCGCCGGACGTCTGGTCGCCGCGCTGCCCCGCTATCTGCCCGCCCGGCTGTGGCCGATCATGCGTATCCCGCTGCTGCGCGAGGTGCTGGGGAGCAATCTGATGCTGGTGTTCGTCGCGGCTGAGCCCCCGGTCAGGCACAGTTCAGCGGGCCGATGCCGCTGGTGGTGCGATGGACCACGTTCCCGTCGCGAGTGATGGTGCAGGTGACACTGCCGCGGACCACCACGCCGCGCAGAGTCGGATTGTCCACACCGGACTCGGTGGCCTGCCACGGCGCGCGGGTCACCTCGGGGATCACCTTGGTCCCCGAGGACGTGGGATACGTCAGACCCAGCACGCTGCCGTCGCCGGTGAGGGCGTAGACCACCTCGCCGGCCACGGGAGCCGGAGCCGTCGTGGTGGGTGTGGGGGTCGCCGACGTCTCGGTGGTCGGCAGGGCACGGGTGGTGGTCACGGCGCTGGTGGTGGGCGTGACCGCGGGGGTCGTCGGCGACGACGACTTCTTGTCGCGCGTGACATAGAAGCCGAACAGCAGACCGATCACCGCCACGAGGACCACCAGCAGGACCAACAGCGCGATCGTCCGACCGTGTCCGCTGCGGCCGTTGCCGTTGTCGTCGTTCCCGTTGCGGTAGTCGTCGTTCCGGTAGTCGCCGTAGTCGGCCGGGCCCCCGTTCCGGTAGTCGCCGTTGCGGTAGTCGCCGTTGCCATAGTCGGGTGGCTGGTCTGAGTAGTAGCCGCCCTGGTCGGGGCCATAGGGGCGGGTCTGCGGCGCACCCTCCTGCCCGTACCCCTGGCTGTATCTGCCCTCATAGTCCGGGGGCACCTCATACGGACGCGTCGCTTCCGGATCGTCTGACCAGCGATCATCGGGCCGGCGATCGTCCGGCTGGCGGCTGTGGTCGTCGGGCCGACCGTTGTCGTCGCGGCGGCCGGATCTACGCGGTTCGTCGTGCATGGTGCCTGTGAACCTACACGCCGAACCTGGCGAACCGGGCGACGTTCACTCGGCGATCGCCTCCAGGGGACGGATATGTGCCGCCCGGCTCGCCGGCCACAGCGCGGCGAGCACACCGACCACGGCCGCGCCGATGAGCGTCGTGATGATCAGCGACCACGGCAGCACCGGGTCGCCGATACCCCACTTCTTCAGCGTCGACACCAGCGCGGCACCGAAACAGCACCCCATGAGCACGCCGAGCACAGCTCCGAAGATCGCGATCAGAACCGACTCCAGATAGATCATCCGCCGCACCTGTGCCCGCGACATGCCGATGGCCCGCAACATGCCGATCTCGCGGGTGCGCTCGATCACCGACAGTGCCAGTGTGTTGACGATGCCGAGTACCGCGATCACCAGAGCCAGGCCGAGCATCGCGTAGAGCACGCTGAGCATCTGGTCGATCTGGGAGGACACCTGCCCCTTGAACTCCGCGCGGTCTTGAACCGACACCGTGAGGAAATCCCCCGTGGCATCCTCGAGTCGCTTCTTCACCACCGAAAGGCTTTGCCCTGGAGCGATTTTGACGAGGATCACCTGGTCGCTACGTAACACCTCCGGCATAAGCCGCTCATATGCGCCGCTGCCCATCAACCAGTTGCCGAGCAGCTGGTTGTTGTCGTAGACGCCCTCGACCCTCACCGGAACCGTGGTCCCGGACGGCCCGGTGAAGGTGACCGTGTCACCCACCGCCCAGCCGCGATCGCCCGACTTCGACTTCGACACCCACAGTCCGTCGGCTGGAACCTGTTCCTGCGGACCGAATTTCCCGCCGCCCACCTTGTCGACGGACAGCACCGATCCGATCGGCCCCGACGGAGACGTGCCGACCACCGATGCTCCGTCGACAGTCGCGCTGATGCCGCCGAAACCGACCGCCTGACTCACCCCGTCGACCCGCGACACGGTCGGGCGCACACTGGCCGGAACGGTGCCCTGGTTGGAGCTGGACAGGATCAGATCGGCTTTGATTCCCGCGTCGACCGTCGTGTCGACGGTGTGTTTGAAACTGGTGCCGATGGTGCCGATCATGGCCACCAGCATCAGCCCCAGCGTCAGCGCGAAAGCCGTTGCCGCCGTTCGTCGCGGATTGCGCACGGCATTGGTCCGCGCGAGCAATCCGAGTTTGCCGAACGGCTTGCCCAGGACCGTTCCCATCGCACCCACGATCGGTCGCGACAGTGCCGGCGCCACCAGCACCACCGCCACGATCACCGCGACCGCGCCGGCGCCGACGGTGATCGCCGGACCGGTACCCTCGCCGAATGCCCCGATGACGATCAGCGCGATCCCGATGATCCCGAGCACTGTTCCCACGATCGTGCGCCCGCGCAGCGACGACGCGCCGTCGGTCATCGATTCGCGCATGGCCTCCACCGGCGAGATGGATGACGCTCGACGAGCCGGCGCCCACGCGCTGAGCATCGTCACGATCACACCGACGAGGATCGTGGCGATCACCGCGGTGGCGCTGATCGCCAGACTCGCATGGGGCAGACCACTTCCCGAAGTCACCGCGCGCAGGATCGCCGCGATTCCGATGCCGATCCCCAGGCCGAGGACGCCGCCGAGGAGTCCGACCACGAATGCCTCGAAGAGCACCGAGCGGGTGACCTGACCGCGGGAGGCTCCGATGGCGCGCAGCAGTGCGAGTTCGCGCACCCGCTGGGCGACGATCATCGAGAAGGTGTTGTAGATGATGAAGGTGCCGACCACCAAACCGATTGCGGCGAAAGCGAGAAGGATGTAGTTGAACACCGAGAGGAACTGGTTGATCCGGTCCTTCTCCTCCTGCCGGATCTCATCGCCCGTCTGGACCTTGTATCCGTTGCCGACGAGTTGCTCCACACGCTGTTTGAGCTGGTCGTCGCTCACCCCTCGTACAGCCGACATCGCGATGTAGGAGGAATGGCTGCCGTCGGTGAACATGTCCTTGGCGAAGGACTGGTCGAACTGGACGTTGACGAATCCGCCTGTGTCGCCGGGCACGTCGAGGATGCCGACCACCGTCACCGGGATCGGCATACTACTGCCCGCACCGGTCACGACCTTGGTCCGCGACCCCACATGCAGCCCGGCCTTGTCGGCTGCGGCGGCGTTCAGCGCGATCTCGGTGTCACCTGTGGGGGCCCGCCCGCCGGGCTTCAGAGCACTGTCGGTGTCCGACAGCCGCTGGTCGGGCGGGAGGAAGGCGCTGCCGATACTCGGTGCGCCGCCGGTCGACAACGCCTTGCCGTTGGCCTTGGCCAGGGTGACCGTGCCCCGGTAGTCCGCCACGATGCGATCGGCGCCGAGTTCGCTGCGGCGCGCGGTCACCTCGTCGAGCACCGAGTCGGGTACACCTGCCGACTGCCCCTTCTCCGGCGAGATCTGCACCGCGGTGCCGAGTGCGACGTTGTCGAAGATCGACGAGAAGGCATTGGAGATGGTGCCCGTGAACACCATCGACCCGGCGACGAACGACGTGCCGAGGAGTACCGAGAGAACCGTGAGGGCGAGCCGGAGTTTGTGTGCGGCAAGGTTTCTCAGTGAGACCTTGAACATCGCCGCGCGACCGGTGGCCGCGGATGCCATCTCAGGCCCCCTCGTGACGACCGTGAGTCGCAGCGGTGGTCGCCGTTGATTCTGCCGGTGCACGGTCGAGTTGCTTCATGTACTCGAAGATCTCGTCGGCGTCGGGGTCGGTGATGTCGTTGACCACGTGACCGTCGGCCAGGAACACCACTCGATCGGCATAGCCGGCTGCTCGCGGGTCGTGCGTCACGATCACCACCGTCTGCCCGAACTCGTCGACGGCGGCACGCAGGATCGACAGCACCTCACCCGATGACCGCGAGTCGAGGTTGCCGGTCGGCTCGTCGCCGAAGATGATGTCGGGTCGCCCGATCAACGCGCGCGCACATGCCACGCGCTGTTGCTGGCCGCCGGAGAGTTCGTTGGGGCGGTGATCGAGCCGGTCGCGCAGACCCAGCCGGTCGACGACCATGTCGAACCACTGCGTGTCCACCTCGCGGCCGGCGATGTCGAGCGGCAGCGTGATGTTCTCGCGTGCGGTGAGGGTCGGTACGAGGTTGAACGACTGGAAGACGAATCCGATACGGTCGCGGCGCAGGCGCGTCATCTGCTTGTCGCCCAGGGTGGTGAGTTCCACGTCGCCGATGGTCACCGAACCCGATGTCGCGGTGTCCAGACCTGCCAGGCAGTGCATGAGCGTGGACTTGCCCGAACCCGAGGGCCCCATAATCGCGGTGAATCTCCCCTGCCCGAAATCGACACTCACATCGTCGAGTGCACGCACCTCGGTGTCACCGGCGCCGTAGATCTTCGACAGATGCTGGGCCCGGGCAGCCGGGCCGCCCGGGCGCTGGTCGGGGTGAGCGGACTCCGACTCGGCGCTCTCCGCCGGTGTCTGGTCGCCATCGGTGGGGGTCATCGGATCCCTCTCCTTCGCAGTGGTCACCCGAGAATCGTCGTCGATCCTCGAGGTGGCAGCCATCGGGGTTCTCCCTGACTTCCCCCATGATCTTGCCGGGCCCGCTCGCCGCGTCGCCATGACGAGCCCGACGGCTCGCATGACGACCTGACTACCGCCGCCGCACTTGATCTTGCCTGGCTGCGCGGCTGCCCGCATCAGCCCACGTCCGGAGGGCGGGCGGCAACGTGGTGAAGAAGGTCGCGGCGAGAAGCTCTGTGGGAACTGGTTGCGGCTGCGGGAACTGGTTGCCGCTGTGGGAACTGGTTGCCGCTGTGGGAACTGGTTGCGCGGTCACAGACGCAACCAGTTCCGTCATACGCACCCATTGCACAGGATGCGTTCACCAGAACTGGTTGCGTATACACACACGCAACCAGTTCACACGCGCAACCAGTTCAGCCAAACGCGACCAGTTCACAACCGCGCAACCAGTTCACAACCACGCAACCAGTTCAGCGCGCATCTTCGCGCCCCGGCCGCACCGTCACGGCAGAACTCCACGCGATACCGACAGCGACGACTCCGAGTATCGCGAATCCGAAGAAGAGCCAGCGGGCGGCGGCGACCTCGTCGGGCAGGCCGGCGTTGACCAGTACGCCGGCGATCGCGGCACCGACCGCCTCGGCGATGAGCTGAACGGTGTTGATCGCCGCCGACGCCTGAGCGCCTTCACCGGAGTCCGCCGCGCTGCGCATGGTCGCCACCGCCAGATGTGGCCATGTCGAACCGATACCCATGCCGATGATCGCCAGTCCGATGCCCCAGATGACCACGCGGCCCATCCCGGCCTGCGCTGCCACCGAACACCCGACGACCACCGCACCGGCCACGATCAACAGCGTCCCGACCCGCACGATGGGCACCATCGACGTGGTGGAATCGGCTTCGGCCGAGGCGATCTGGGCCACCGTCCAGCCCACTGCCAGTGCGGCGCCGAGGAATCCGGCAGCCAGATCAGACAATCCGCCGAGTTCCTGACCGAAGAACGGCGCGAACGTCTCGGTGGCCGCCGCGACGGCCACGAAGCCGATCAGCAGATAGATCCATTTCAGCCGCGAGGCGCTGTACGTCGACGACGGCAGTACGCGAGCGGGACCGCGCCGGTCCACGAGAACGAAACCGACCATCGCCAGCACCGCGATCACCATCAGCCCGATGGTCAGCGTGAGCTGGTCGACCACGCTGGCGACGCTGACCAGAAGTGCCGCGGCCGTCATCATCACCAACGGCCACAACGGGAATCGGTCACGTGCTGTCGCTGCACGAGCGCGAGCATTCGGGAGTACGAGCACCACGAGCACCGATTCGGCAGCCGCCATGATCGCCAGCGCACCGAATGCCCAGCGCCACTGACCGATCTGGGCGAACAGACCGCCGATGGTGGGCCCCACGAACGTGCCCACGCCCCACATCGCCGACACCAGCGAGGTGCCGCGAGTCCACAGTTGTTGTGGCAGAACCGCGTTGATCACGGTGTAGGCGAGTCCGGCCAGCACCCCACCCCCGGCGCCCTGCAGCAGACGCCCCGCGAGCAGCACTCCCATCGTCGGCGCGAAGGCGCACACCACGCTGCCGGCCCCGAATACGCCGAAGGCGATCAGGTAGGCCCCACGCGCACCGAACGCCGCGAAGACACGTGCGACCAGCATCGACGAGACCACCGAGGCGACCAGGAACACCGTGGACGTCCACGCGTAGAAGCTCTCCCCACCGATGTCGCCGATCGCCGTGGGCAGCAGTGCGGTGGTGACGAAAACGTTGGTGGCATACAGCAGGACACCGCCGGCGATGACCGCGGCGGTGCCCACATAGCGGCCCAGCAAAAGTGCCCGCCAGCCATCTGGCCGACGGGCGCTTCCACCGGGATCCGCAGGAGTGCTGTGCCCTCCCCGGACCCTGTTGCTCAGCTCAGACGCTCACGCAGAGAGGACAGTTCATCCTTGAGGCCCGAGGGCAGACGATCGCCGACGAAGTCGAACCACTCCTCGATGAGCGGCAACTCCTGACGCCACTCCTCGGGGCGGACCTCCAGCGCTGCGGCAACGTCCTCGACCGGGGTGTCGAGTCCGTCGAGATCGAGATCCTCCGGACGTGCGACCACACCGATCGGGGTGTCCTTGCCGCCCGCACGGTTCTCGATGCGATCGACGATCCACTCGAGCACACGGCTGTTCTCGCCGAATCCGGGCCACAGGAAGCGCCCGTCGGCACCGCGACGGAACCAATTCACGAAGTACACCGACGGCAGCTTGGTCGAGTCGGCGTTCTTGCCGATGTTGATCCAGTGCTGGAAGTAGTCGCCCACGTTGTAGCCCAGGAACGGCAGCATCGCCATCGGGTCGCGTCGGACGGTGCCGACCGTGCCCTCGGCGGCAGCGGTCTGCTCGGAGCCCACCGTGGCGCCCATGAACACGCCGTGATTCCAGTCGCGCGCCTCGGTCACCAGCGGAACGGTGGTCTTGCGACGTCCACCGAACAGGATCGCCGACACCGGCACACCCTTCGGGTCATCCCACTCGTCGGCAACGCTCGGGCACTGGTCGATCGGCACGCAGTAGCGCGAGTTCGGATGTGCCGCAGGGGTATCCGAATCAGGCGTCCACTCGTTGCCCTGCCAGTCGATGAGATGCTGCGGGTCGCCTTCGAGGCCCTCCCACCACACGTCGCCGTCGTCGGTCAGCGCGACGTTGGTGTAGATGGTGTTGCCGGCCTCCAGCGTCTTCATCGCATTCGGGTTCGACTTGTAGTTGGTACCCGGCGCCACACCGAAGAAGCCGTTCTCCGGGTTCACCGCGTAGAGCTGTCCGTCGTCGCCGAACTTCATCCAGGCGATGTCGTCGCCGACGGTCTCCGCGCGCCAGCCGGGGATGGTGGGGCGGATCATCGCGAGGTTGGTCTTGCCGCAGGCACTCGGGAAGGCCGCGGTCATGTAGTAGTTCTTGTCCTCGGGACTGATCAGCTTGAGGATCAGCATGTGCTCGGCCAGCCAGCCCTCGTCGTGGGCCATCGCCGAGGCGATACGCAGCGCGTAGCACTTCTTACCCAGCAGGGCGTTGCCGCCGTAGCCCGATCCGTACGACCAGATCTCGCGGGTCTCGGGGAACTGGACGATGTACTTGTCCGGGTTGCACGGCCACGGCACGTCGGCCTGACCGGGCTCCAACGGAGCACCCACCGAGTGCAGCGCCTTCACGAAGAAGCCGTCGGTGCCGAGCTTCTCGAGCACCGGTGCGCCCACGCGGGTCATGATCCGCATCGACAGCACCACGTACTCGGAGTCGGTGATCTCCACACCGAGCTTTGGGTCGTCGGCGCCGAGCGGACCCATGCAGAAGGGCACCACGAACATGGTGCGCCCGCGCATCGAGCCGCGGTACAGCTCGGTCATCGTCGAGCGCATCTCGTCGGGGTCGACCCAGTTGTTGGTGGGTCCGGCGTCCTCTTCGGTCTTCGAGCAGATGAAGGTGCGCGACTCCACGCGCGCCACATCGGCCGGATCGGAGCGGGCCAGGAATGAGTTGGGCTTGAGCTCGGGATTGAGCTTGATGAGGGTGCCCGCATCGACGAGCTGCGAGGTGAGGCGCTGCCACTCCTCGTCGCTGCCGTCGGACCACACCACACGGTCTGGCTGGGTGAGCTCGGCCACCTCGGACACCCAGGCGAGCAGCTCGCGATGGGTGGTGGGCGCGCTGTCGGAGTCCAACCCTGGAATCGTCGCTGAAGTCATTGTGTTCTCCTCGGTCTACCGCCGAAGGGTGAATCCCTCACCACCGCCGGTTACCTACAGTTTAACGGGGACAGTGGAATATCAGACATGGTGGCAGTGGTAGTGACCGATCACACTACGCATAGGGGATGACCAGGACGTTCAGACCCGACAAGTGCGACGGCTGATTGAGATTTCCACCTAATCGAGCCGTCCGCCACGTGTGCGGATCCACTCGTCTGCGGATGGGGTCGCCGCGTCCGCACCTCGCGCATCCGGGGTCGGGGCATGTCCGACCCGTGTGTGGACGCTCACCTCCCCGCCGACGTCCACGCGGGTGATCCGCCCGACCCATCCGCTGCGATCGATGTCGCTGTATGTCGTCATTTCCCTGGACCCGATCGTGGTGATCGAATCCGCCACCCCGTCGCCGTCGAGGTCGACGTCGGCAGGGCCGAGATCCCACAGTCGGTCACCGTTCGCCAGCCACAGATGATCATCCTGTGCCGCAACGCCGGGGACCAGATCGTCGCCGAGACGGTCCGCCCGGTGATGATCGACTTCTCCGTGATCCGTCGGCTGGTGTCCGCCGGCATCGGTGTACCCGCCCGACGGCAGATCGCCGTCGAATGAACCGAAACCGAATGCACCGAACCCGAAATCCATCATCGCGCGTATCCGGAGAAGTCCGACGACCCACCGAATCCCCAGATCATGGGTACCGCCGAGCCGTGACGTGGCCCCATGGTGTCATGTGCGCGACCAGCCATCACACCCGCCCTCGGTGCGCGCGTCCGGCGAGCATCGGCACCGGTTGCCGCGCAGTTCATGCGGGTCCCAATTTCTCGCGGTGCTCCTCGAGTGCGTCCTTGACCTGCGCCGCCCGGGGCAGGATCTCATCGCGTCGGCGGGCGGCCCGCTCCGAACGCGCGAGCACCGCACGTGCGGCGTTGTCGATCTCGGCGAGCTGTCCGGCGATACGACGATCCTGACGCGCGGTGAGCCGGTTGAGCCGGCTGGTCAGGGCGGCGTCGGCGGCATTCGTCCGGTCGGTGAGGTCACGCTCGAGGCCGGTGCGTACCGCCGCGAGCGCCTGCTCCGTCCATGTCTGGGTCGCCGCTCGGGCCGCCGACGCACGACGCACGCGGATCACCCAGATCGCGATGACCAGTCCGACGACGAGCATCACCGGCATGCCGATCCACCGCAGGCCCGGGACGCCGGTGTCGGCCGCATCGGCGACCAGTCCGCCCAGCAGACGACCCAGGCCCAGTCCCACCGAGATGCCGAGCAGCACCACGATGAGGTCCTCGGCGCGACGTCGGCGGCGCGGCGGCTCGGGGATCTCCACCCGGGCCGGGGCCGGACGCGGCAGCCCCGCGGGTGCGGAATCCTCCAACCCGAGCAGCGCGGTGGTCCGCAGCTGCGCGACCTGACCGTGGTGGACGTCAGCGAGATGGATCGCCAGGGCGTCTGCCTGTTCACGCATCCAGGCCATCCGCTCGGCGGCCGGCACCTGCTCGTGATCGTCATGACCCCTGTGATCGTCACCCCTGCGATCGTGGTGGTCGATGCGCACGGCCCGACCGAAATCACCGCTGCGGGCCGCCTCGGAGATCTCGTTCACCCCCTCGTCGAGTGCGGTTCGCACACCGGCTCTCAGGTCGGTCAGCCCGCTGCGCAGCACCCCGACCCGGTCGCCACGACTCTGGTCGCGCAGTGCGAGCAACCGGCTGCGCTCACGCCGCATCGGGCCAATCTGCTCCTCGGGATCAGCGCTCGCGGCGCGTTCGACGTCGATGGCCATCCGGTCGAGCGCCGCGTCGAGCGCCCCGGCACGCACCCTCTCGAGCCGCAGCTGCTCGTCGGCGTCGGTGTGGGCGTGCACCCAGGCGAGCAGCTCGCCGATGCCGGACTCCTCGGGCGCCCCGGCCAGCGCCGCTGCCGACGAGGTGGCGAACAGCGCCATCGAACCGGTGGGGTCGAGGTCGTCTCGTGCCTCCCGCAGCGCAGAAGGCCAGTCCCAGAACGCGTCGATCTTGGTGCACACCAGCGCGACCACGCCGAACGACTGCCGCATCGCGTCCACAGCGGCCCGCTCGGTGTAACCGATCGCCGACGCCGGGTCGATGAGCACGATTCCCGCACATGCGGGCTCGGATCCGCCCCACAGCCGGACGGGGGTGTCGGGGTCGAGGTCGTTCATCGCCTCGAGCAGGGTCCTACCACCGGCGCCGGGCGCCCCGACGATCGCGACCTGCGGCGGCGCTACCGTCCAGCGCGCCGGATCGATTCCGGTGAGCTGCGCCGCCGAGGCCAACGGATCGGCGGCGGGATCGGGTCCCGCAGCGTCGGTCGGGTCCTGTGACGTCGTCGGGTCCTGAGATGTTGTCTGGGCCTGCGATGTGACGGTCATGACCACTCCGCCAGCAGTTCCTCGATCGCCTCACGGGCACCGGTGTCGGTGGCGGCGATGCGGTCAAGCGTGCGTCGGAGTCTGTCCTCGCGCAACGCGAGAACGGGCTCCTCCAGACCGCTGAGCAATTCGGCGAGCTCATCGATACCGCTCACCCCGCGGAGCAGTTCGGCCAGCCGGGTCGCGTCGACCTCAGGAGCCGAGGCGAGCACCGTCAGCGCCAGATCGATCCCGAACTGGTCGAGCCGACGAAGCAGCCGGGTGCGCACCGCGCGTTCATCACTGCCTCCGGTGAGGAACTCCCCGGCCATCGACGGCATCTGTTCCCCCTCGGCGGCCAGTGACCTCAGGAAGAAGAACTCGTCGTCGCGCAACAGTGCGGTGGCCAACAGTGGCATCAGCGCGAGTACCGGCCGACGCACCACCGCCTCGCACCGACGCGCCACCGCCCGCGCCTCCTCCCAGGAGCCCAGGGTGTCGGCCTTGGACAGCACCACCACCGTCCGGTCGGCGGGCAGGCGGGAGATGGCCTCGCGGTCCTCCTGGCGCACACCGGAGACGAGGACGTAGATCCACGCGTCTGCGTCGCCGGCATCGTCGTCGCCCGGCCCGATGGGCGAGACGTGGAATCGCTCGCGGACGGCCCTGGCAACGGTGTCACGACCGGTGCGCTCGCGTCCGACGACGGCGATCCGCATCGGCTCGGTGTGGCGGCGCAGCGCGTCGAGCACGGACGTGCGATCGTCGTCGGTCAGATGATCGAGGACCGGATCGTCGGAGGCGATCGGAGGCTCGGTCGTGATGGCGGGCACGGCAGCAGAATAGGGCCTCCCTCATCGGTCGTCACAGCGGAACAGCAGGTCTGTCGATCGGTCGTGCGACCATGGTGGGGTGAACAATGTGCAGGCCCACCCGGGCGACCGTGCCACCGGCGACCGTGACGACGATCTCGACGGCGACCTGCTGACGGCGCAGGACCGCGCACGGCTGTATCCGCGCGTGACCAGCTTCCGGTCGCGGCGCGGGACCCTGACGCCGGCCCAGACACGCAACTGGGACCGCCTGTGGCCGACCATGGGCCGCGACGTGGGGACAGCCGAGGACTCCGGCGAACCGATCGACCCCGCCGACTGGTTCGGCCGCTCCGCGCCGGTCGTGCTCGAGATCGGCAGCGGCACCGGCACCGCTACGGCCGCGATGGCACAGGCCGAACCCGAGATCGACGTGATCGCTGTCGAGGTCTACCGGCCCGGGATCGCCCAACTGCTCGGTCTCATCGACCGCGCCGACCTGCACAATGTGCGTGTGATCCGCGGCGATGCCGTGGTGGTGTTGCGCGAGCTGCTCGCACCGGCCTCGCTCGACGGCATCCGGGTGTTCTTCCCCGACCCGTGGCCGAAGGCTCGCCACCACAAACGCCGACTCATCCAGCCCGGCACGCTGGCCCTGATGGCCGATGTGCTCAACGACGGAGGCGGTCTGCACATCGCCACCGACCACGCCGACTACGCCGAGTGGATCGCCGAGATGCTCGCCGATCAGGACGTCCTCGTCCCGGTCGCCGACGAGTCCGGCGAGGTCGACGCCGAGCGCATCGGATTCAGCCTGAGTCGGCCGACCACCAAGTTCGAGGGCCGCGCTGCCGACGAGGGCCGCAGCGTCACCGAATTCGTCTACCGCCGACGCCCGCGGGCATCCATCGGCGCCGACAGCGGGGGCCGGCCGTGAGCAACTCCGCCCCCTCGACCAGTACCGCCGCCTCCGACGGCGGCGTGGCGCAGGCCATCTCGGGCACCTCACCCGCCGCGCGGGTGCTGCTGATCTGGGACGCCCCCAATCTCGACATGGGGCTCGGCGCCATCCTGGGCGGTCGGCCCACCTCGGCCTATCGGCCGCGTTTCGATGCGCTGGGTCGCTGGCTGCTCGCTCGCACCGCCGACATCTCCGAGTCGTGGACCCCGCCCGACCACGATCCCGAGCAGACGATCGAGCCCGAGGCGACCGTCTTCACCAACATCGCCTCCGGATCGGCCGACGTCGTGCGCCCGTGGGTGGAGGCATTGCGCAACGTGGGTTTCGCAGTCTTCGCCAAACCCAAGACCAGCGACGACAGTGACGTCGACGCCGACATGCTCGATCACATCGAGCTGCGCCGACATACGGTGGGACTGGCCGGGCTGATCGTCGCCTCGGCCGACGGACAGGCGTTCCGCGAGCCGCTGGAGGAGGTGGCCGCCGACGGCACACCGGTCCAGGTGATCGGCTTCCGCGAACACGCCGCCTGGGCGCTGTCCTCGGATCTCCTCGATTTCGTGGACCTCGAGGAGATCCCCGGCGTCTTCCGCGAGCCGCTGCCGCGCATCAGCCTCGACTCGCTTCCCGACGAGGGTGCCTGGCTCGCGCCGTTCCGGCCGCTGTCGGCCCTGCTGTCCTCGCGCCCGCACTGACCTCGCGGGCGGTGCGCATTCACATCGCCGCAGGTCATCGACGGTCAACAAGGACCAATCGGACGTCAGCGCCTACGGTGAAGTGCGGCGGGATGAGATGAACAGGCACACTCGTAGGCGACAGTGCGCCCTATAAGCCCGTGTTGGGTCGTCGCTTCGCGCTCTCGTCGGCAAGAAAGGATTACAGGTGTTCCGAGCTCTGGGCACATTCGTCTACCGAATGCGCTACGCCGTCATCGTCGTGATGATCGCCCTGATGGCCGGACTCGGCATCTACGGTCTCGGTCTGGGCAAACACCTGTCGCAGAGCGGCTGGTTCGATCCGGGTTCGCAGTCCTCGGAGGGCGCCCAGCTCGCCGACAACACCTTCGGCCGCGACCATCAGTCCGACGTCATCCTGCTCATCACCCCACCGGCGGGCACCAAGGTCGACGACCCGGCGTTCGGCGCGAAGATCGAGAAATTCGTCGACGATCTGATCGCCGCGCACCCCGACGTGGTCAACCGCAGTGATCCCGGGCTGATCGACCCCTACCAGCAGGTCGCCGACAACGCACTCGGCCGCGAAACGCTCAAACAGATCCGCGAACACACCTTCGACGCCTCCCGAGAACACGCATTCCTGTCGATCGGAATCAAAGGCAACGACGACACGACCGTCCTGAACGACTTCAAGAAGGTCGAACCGTTCTTCGACAACATCGACGAGCGCTACGGCTTGCCGGGCACGACGTTCGAACTCGCCGGCCTGCAACCGGTCGCCAGCGCGATGAGCAACGGCATGGACGAAGACGTGCGCCGCGCCGAGGTGATCGCGCTGCCGCTGGTCGCGGTGATGCTGTTCTTCATCTTCGGCGGTGTGATCGCCGCCTGCCTTCCAGTGCTCATCGGCGGTCTGACGATCGCCGGATCGCTGGGCATCATGACGATCCTCGCCCAGATCACCGAGATCAACGTCTTCGCGCAGTCGGTGATCACGCTGATCGGCCTGGGCATCGCCATCGACTACGGCCTGTTCATCGTCAGCCGTTTCCGTGAGGAACTCGCCGAGGGCCGAAGTACGCCCGATGCGGTCCGAAGAACCGTGATGACCTCGGGTCAGACCGTGGCGTTCTCGGCCACGATCATCGTCGCGGCGCTGGCCTGTCTGCTGCTGTTCCCGCAGGGATTCCTCAAGTCGGTGGCCTACGGCGCGATGTTCTCCGTGGCGCTCGCCGCGCTGCTGTCGGTGACGGTGCTGCCGGCGATCCTGGGCATTCTCGGCAAACGCATCGACATGCTCGGTTTCAAATTCCTGCGCCGCACGAAGTCCCGCGAGGAGATCGAGCACTCGTTCTGGGGTCGCTGGGCCGATCTGGTGATGCGGCATCCGTTGAAGTTCGCGATCCCCACGATCCTGCTGCTGCTCGTGCTGATCATCCCGTTCAGCGGGATCAAGTTCGGCGGGATCACCGAGAAGTATCTGCCGCCGGACAACCCGACCCGCCTGGCCCAACAGCACTTCGACACCTACTTCCCCGCCGAGCGCACCAACGCGGTGAACCTGGTGATCGTCTACGACCCCAACAACGCCGACGACAGCGCCAAACTGCAGTCGATCGCCGACCAGGCCAACAAGGTGCCGGGCTTCACCAAGCAGTTCAGCCTCGCCGACGCGAAGTCGCAGGACAACGTCGTGGAGATGTCGGCGGGTCTGGTGAACGACGACTACGCCGCCGACGCCGTGAAGGCGCTGCGCAAGATCGACACCGGTGGACTACGGATGTACGTCACCGGCACTCCTGCGCTCACACAGGACTCGATCGATGCCCTGATCGACGACCTACCGCTGATGGTGGCACTGCTGATCCTGGTGAGCGGTGTGCTGATGTTCCTGATATTCGGGTCGGTGGTGCTGCCCATCAAGGCAGCGTTGATGTCGGCACTGGGCCTTGGGTCCACACTCGGCATCCTCACCTGGATCTTCATCGACGGCCACGGCGCGTCCATCGGCAACTTCACCCCGGGCCCGCTGATGTCGGCGGTGCTGGTGCTAATCATCTGCATCATCTTCGGTTTGTCCACCGACTACGAGGTGTTCCTGTTGTCCCGGATGGTCGAGGCGCGGGCACGCGGCGCCTCCACCACCGAGGCGATCCGCGAAGGCACCGCGCTGACCGGGCGCATCATCACCGCTGCCGCCGCGATCCTGGTGGTGGTCACCGGGGCCTTCGGCCTGTCGGACATCGTGATGATGAAGTACATCGCCTACGGCATGATCGCCGCACTCATCATCGACGCCACGGTCATCCGCATGCTGCTGGTGCCCGCGGTGATGAAGCTGCTCGGCGACGACTGCTGGTGGGCACCGCGCTGGATGAAGGTGATCCAGCAGAAGATCGGTCTCGGCGAAACGCCGCTCGATGACGACGACGACCGTGAACCCGCCGGTCGGGTGCTCTCGCAGCGAGCCGGTGCACTGGCGACCGTGGGAGCCGGCGCGCCTGGCGACTTCCGGGTCCGCGCGACTCCTGAGGTCACCCCGGCACGCACCGTCTCCGCGCCGGCCGCGCGCAAGACCACCCGCGCCGAGCGCCGAGCGGCATCGGCGCGTCAGGCCGGCACACCCGCGGTCGACCAGACGCCAACGGATCAAGGCTCGCCGAATCAGGGCTCAACGGATCAGGGCCCTGCCGGCGCCAGCGCCGCTCCGACAACACGTTTCACCGCAGTACGCAGTGACAACGGGACAGGTGGCGAAAACGGGACGGGTGGCAAGAACGGGGATGCTGCGGTGACGTCGCTGGGGCGCTTCGGCACCGGCCGCGGCGCATCGACATCCGGCGACCGGCGCGCCCCCCGCTCAGCCCCCGACACCGGCGGCTGGTCGCTCGGCGAGTCCGGGATCCGGTTGGCCGCACTCGATGCCGCCGAATCACGCACTGCCGCACCACAACCCACACCATCACGGCAACCCACACCATCACGGCAACCCACACCATCACGGCGACCGGCGGCAGACGCCCGCCCCGTGGTCGAACCGGATAGCCCGCGACCGCAGGCGCCCCGACCCGAGCCGACCTATCAGAACCACGAACAGCCCCGCGTGACGGCGCCCCGGCCCCGCCCCGACGAGCCGCTCGCCGCGCAACGCCCCGACGATCGGTTCGACGACGACCGGTTCGACGATCGACGCGGCGGCGGATCTACCGGCTCCCGGGATGACGATCTCCTGCGCCGTCGACCGACGATCGGGACCAGCAACGACAACCGCCCGCTGGCCGCCTCGGTGAACCCCGAGGAGTCACACGATCCGGTTCCCGCCGAGGGCCGCAACGGCAGCCGCGACGGGGGCGAGTCCGGTCGTCACGATGACACCGGACTCAACCGGATCAGCGTCCAGGATCTGCTGCAGCGCAGCCGCCGACGCGACTGACCCCAGTCGCCCCCGGTCAGTCGTCGCTGTCGCGGCCGTCCTTGCCAGCCCTATCGTCGCTGTCGGCCCGGTCGTCTTTGCCAGCCCTGTCGTCGCTGTCAGCCCTGTCGTCCTTGTCATGCGGATAGACGTTGCCGTGCACACCCGGGGCGTCCGGGTCGTCCCACATCGGCTCATCGGCGGGCACATCGTCGAAGGGCCCGTCAGAGTCGTCGGATTCATCGGACTCCTCGCGGTCGGGGATCCCCTGCTCCGCGTCGAGCTGAGCGCGCACCGACCTGACGAATGTGTTGCAGAAGGCAACCAGCGGCACGGCCAGCAGACCTCCGACGATCCCCGCGGTGACCACACCCGCCGCGATGGCCAGGATCACCGCGACCGGATGTACGCGGACCGATCGGCCCATCACGAACGGCTGCAGCACATGGCTTTCCAGCTGCATCACGCCGATCACCACCGCGGTCGCGATGACCGCGGCGAGAAATCCTTTGGTGATCAGCGCGACCAGCACCGCCAGCGTTCCAGTCACCAGCGCACCGACGATCGGGATGAACGCACCGATGAACACCAGTGACGCCAGCGGCAATGCGAGCGGGACACCCAGAATCGCCAGACCGGTCCCGATACCCACCGCGTCGACCAGCGCCACGATGATCGTCGCGCGCACATAGCCGACGAGGCTGCCGAAGCCCGCGCGGCCGGCGTTGCGCACCCGCTCGCGCGATCCCCTGGGCACCAGATTCGTGCAGAAGTCCCAGATCTTGCCGCCGCCGTAGGTGAAGAAGATGACCAGGAAGACGGTCATCAGTGCGCCGGTCGCGATCTCGGTGACCCGGGTCGCGGTCGCGATCGCGCCGTTGGTCACCTTGTCCTGGTTCTTGTTCAGGAAGTCGGTGAAGTCCTCGGAGATGTTGCCGATCTGCGCCTCGCGGAAATGCAAGGGGCCGTTGACCAGCCAGTCACGAATCGAGTTGATGGTGCTGGTGACCTCTGAGGTGAGGCCGGGGAGGCCGTCGATGAACTGTTCGACCACGAAGGTCAGCACCCCGGCCACGACACCCGCCGACACAACCAGCGCCACGATCACCGCCACACTGCGCGGCAGACCGTGGCGGTCCATCCAGTCCACGAAGGGCACCAGGAAGGCCGCCACCAGGATGGCCAACGCCACCGGCACCGTCACCTCGGAGTACTCGCGGAGGATTTTGAAGAACACGTACACCGCCGCGACCAGCAGCAGCAACCGCCAGGCCCACTCCGCTGCCGCGCGCACCACGGGATGGACCTTGGTGCGATCGCTGTCGTGATCGCTGCCGGTCATCACCTCACGGATGCTGCCGATCGCGTCGGAGATGCGGTCGGCAGCCGCCGTTGCATCGCTGGTCGTCTCCTTCGACGCCGTCGATGCCGCCGGCGTCGAACTCGATTCATCGCCACCTGTCGTCGCGTCGGCGCGCGCGTCCCCCTGAGCCACAGGTGTCACAGTAACCGCCGGTGACGCGGGCCTGAACCGGTGCGCAGGTGGTGGCCGCTATCGTGACCGACATGACTGCTCGTGTACCGGACGGCGACATGTCCGGTACATCCCCCACACGGCGCCGGTTCTGGTGGCTCCGCTGGGCCGCGCTCGCGGTGGTGGTGGTGGTCCTCGGCGTCGAGGTCGTCCTCGTGTGGCCCAAGTTGACCGAGGCATGGGGATCCAAGGACTCCCTGCACTGGTGGTGGCTACTGCCCTGCATCCTCGCCGCCGCGGCATCGATGGACAGCTTCGCGCAGGTGCAACGTGCGCTGTTCCGCTCGGCCGGCGTCAGGATCAGCCAATGGCAGTCGTTGCGGGTGGTGCTGGCCTCCAACTCGATCAGCCAGACCATGCCCGGCGGTCAGGTCCTCGCGCCGGCATTCGTCTACCGCCGTTCCCGCAAGTGGGGTGCCTCGCCGGTGGTCGCGTCATGGCAGCTGGTGATGTCGGGGCTGCTGATGGCAGTGGGACTCGCGGTCCTCGGTCTCGGCGGCGCCCTGTTGGCCGGAGCCAAGACCAGCCCGTTCTCGGTGATCTTCTCGGTCGCCGGTTTCATCGCCTTCGCACTCGTCGCGCAGTACGTCGCCGGCCATCCCGATTCCATCCGCCCGGCGGCACTACGAGTTCTCAAGTGGATCAACCACATTCGCGACAAACCCGACGACTACGGCGCCCGTCGTGTCCACGACACCATCGAACAGGTGCGTGCGGTCCAGCTCACCCGACGCGACTCGGCGACGGCGTTCGGCTGGTCGTTGTTCAACTGGATCGCCGACGTGGCCTGTCTGGCGTTCGCCTGTGCCGCGGTCGACCACATCCCGAGCATCTCGGGCCTCATGGTCGCCTACGCCGCGGGCAAGGCCGTGGGCACCGCCATCCCGCTGCTGCCGGGTGGACTCGGGGTCGTCGACGGGGTTCTGGTGCCCGCCCTCACCTCGGCGGGGATGAGCGCCGGTCAGGCGGTGACCTCGGTGCTGGTGTATCGCCTCGTGAGCTACCTGCTGGTGGCCGCGGTGGGCTGGGTGGTGATCTTCTTCAACTACCGCAGCGACCTCGCCGACAAGTCGGGGATGGCCGAGTACGAGGAGGAGATGGAGGAGTACGGGATCGGCGGCATCGGCGCAGCCACCGACGATCCGCCCGACTCCGGCGACGCCGCTGCCCGGTCATCCGACTGACAGGGCGTACCGTGGGTGTGCCCGCGGACCGGATCCTCACACCGTGGACTGCTCTCACCGACGCGAATGGAGACGGATTGAACCGCACCGTGCTGCTGCGCGCCGCCCTCGCCGATGCCGTGCTGATCCTGATCTTCGTGATCATCGGCCGCGCCAACCACGACGACGGGCTCTCGATCCCCGGCATCGTGTCCACGTGGTGGCCGTTCGCGGCCGGCGCCGCGGTCGGGTGGTCGCTCTGCTACGTGTGGGTCCAGGCCCGCTCCACCGCCGACACCCGTCACCGGTTCGAACCGGCCTCGCCGGTTCCCGAGGGTGTGGTCATCTGGGTGTGCACGGTCGCCATCGGCATGGTGTTACGCGTGCTGTTCAACCAGGGGATCGCGGTCAGCTTCGTGATCGTCGCCGCCGTCGTACTGGGCGTGTTCCTGCTCGGCTGGCGTGTGATCGCCGGAGCGGTCGAACGCCGCCGGCACACCGGACCGACCGACTCCGCCGCTCAGCGCATCTCACGGAAGTAACGCTGCGCCACCGCGAGTGAGGCCGTTCCCGACTTCTCACCCTCGCAGTAGATCACCACGACGCGGTTGCCCTGGATGCCGAGGAACCAGCCGGGTCCCTGCGGGCCGTTGGTGCCGACCAGTGCGCGCAGTCCGGGCGCGTCGACCAGATCGCTGGCGTCGCCGGTCGCCGCAGTGGTCTTCATCGCGGCGTTGATCGCGGCGTTCACCTTCGGGTCGACCGTGCCGGGATCACCACCGGTGACCTTCGTCTTGCCCACCGTCACGAACGACGGCAGCACCGTCTTGCCCTGGGCGATCGCCAGACCGAGCGCACCCATCCCGAGCATCGTCGACTTGGGGTCGCTCTTGTCGAACGACACCGGCACCACACTCATCGACGATGTCGAGGAACTGGCCTGCACGGTCTGCCCGACCGCCTGCACGCCGGGCACCTGGAACGACAGCCCCAACCCGAGGGTGTCGGTGATCGCGCCGCGCTTCTTGTCGTCACCGTTGGCGCCGGCGTCGATCGCCGCCCGGACCGGATCCAGCGTCCTCCCCACCAGGTAGGAGTCGGTGAGGCTCAGGTCGCCAGCGCTCGCCGCGGAGTTGAACGCCGCGGCCTGGATGCCACCAGTCGTGGCGTTGAGCACCATCATCGCCGCCGGCTGGGCCACCTCGACCACCGAGTCCTCGAGTACGAGCTGGGTGTTGGGGTCGAATGTGGTGGTCAGATTCGGGCCCGGTTTGCCCTGCTGTTGGTCGATGATCACCGGCGCCGCGTTCGGGTTGACCATGCGTGCCTGCCACCCCGAGGTCGCGTCACGGATGTCCTGCCAGGCGGCCTTCACCCCGGCCGAGAGCGGAGTGTTGAGCCGACGGTCGAGAACCAGCAGGTCCGACCCCTTGGTCACCGCCACCCCGGGAATCGTGGCCGGGTCGTTGGGCAGTGCGGCCAGGTCGTCGTCGCGCAGGCTCACCACCGTTGCGGGCGCCCCGTTGGCCGCGGCACCCGCCTTGCGGATCACCTCGGTGGTGATCGCCGGCGCCACCGGCGCCAGGTCGGCCGACAGTGCACGAGCCGACCCCACCGGGTCGGGTGTCTTGGAGAACGCGATCGTCACGGTGTTGACCGGCTGCTGCGCCATCCACGTGCTGCGGTCGGCCGCCACCACCTTGGGCACGGGCTTCGCGTCGGTGTCGATCACCTGCAGCGATCCGCCGGGCTGGAGTCCCGGGTAGATCAACGACGGGTTCCACTGCAGACGCCACCCGGCGCTGAGATGCCGAGCGGTCGCCTGCGAGGTGGTCACGAAGGTGCGATGTGGGGCGTCTGCTCCTGCGTGCGGGGTCGTCCCGATGTCCCAGGTGGTCTTGAGGGTGAAACTGCCGCTGCCGTCGGAGTACGAGACGGGGTTGGCGATCTCCACGTCCACCCGCTCGGGATCGACACCGCGCAGCGTGGCGTCGATCGCCTCACCGGCCTGGACCGGCGACGTGGTGAGGTTCGCCGCTTTCGAGGCATCCCGCTTCTCCAGCGCCGACGCATACGAGTCGGCGACCTTCTCCAGACCCGATCGCTTGTCGGAACCACATCCGGCAAGCAACGAACCCGCCACCGCAGTCACGGCGAGAGCACTCACAACCGCCCGCACCGTCGCACCACCAGCCATTCGCACCCCAGCCACGTAACAATTTTCACTCTGGTCACATCAATAACAATGTATCGAAACCCGTCAGTTGGCTAACGGGTTAGTCACAGTGTTGCAACTCGTTGCGTCTCAACACTGTCTTCACACCTGGCTTCACGATAGCGAAGTGCATCAGCGGGCGGATGAGCATCCCGGTCACGAACGGAACAAGATCGCCCGACCGCCCGACCTTCTGTGCCTCCCGATCGCCCCGGCGCACCGGCTCGGCCGCGACGCAGCCACACTGATGTGTGTGTATGCCACCCTGATCCGCTCCGCCGAGCGCGCGGTGACCACCACCGACTGGCTGGTGTCACGCCACGGATTCTCCTTCGGCGATCACTACGACCCGGACAACACCCATCACGGGACCCTGCTGATCTTCAACGACGACACCGTGACACCCGGCGGCGGCTACGACCTCCATCGCCACCGCAACTCCGAGATCCTCACCTGGGTACTCGAGGGTGTGCTCAGTCATCGTGACTCCGACGGCAACGAAGGATCGGTGCCCCCCGGTGTGGTGCAGCGCATGAGTGCCGGCGCCGGAGTCGAACACTCCGAACGCAACGATGCCGCCACCCCCGTCCACTTCATCCAGATGACACTGGCGCCCGACGACGCCGACACCGCTGCGACCTACGAACACGCCGACGTCTCCGCCGACCTCGCGCGCTCGGTCCTGGTCACGCTGGCCTCGGGTATCCCCGAGCGGCCCGGAGCCATCGGCCTGGGAACGAGCGGCGCGGCTCTGCACGTCGCCCGCCCGGCACCGGGCCAGTCGGTGACGCTCCCGCAGGCGCGGTACGTGCACGTGTTCGTCACGTCGGGTCGGGCCGAGATGACCGGACTCGACCTGTCCGGAGCCGACACGGACGGACCGGTCGTCATGGAAGCAGGGGGCTCACTGCGGCTCACCGATCCCGATGCCGGCGAGGACGGCGCCACCACCGCGGTGTCGGTGCGCGGGATCGACCCCGACACCGAGATCCTGATCTGGGAGATGCACCGCGGCCTGATGGATCCGGCGTGAAGACTCACGAACTGACCCGTCCCGCAGGTACATCTATCGTGACGAAATCGTGACAGGATAGGACCCATGACCGACAGCACAGTATCCACCGGTACCGATCGTCCGTCAGGACTCGATCTGAAGTGGATCGACGACTCCGTGTCGGCGGGCGACGATCTGTACGTCCACGTCAACGGAACGTGGCTGGCCGAGCACGAGATCCCCGACGACCGCTCGATCGACGGAGCGTTCAACACACTGCGCGACCGCGCCGAGGAGAACGTACGCGACATCATCACCGAGGCCGCCGATTCACATCCCGAACCCGGTAGCGACGCACAGAAGATCGGGGATCTGTTCGCGAGTTTCTCCGATACCGATCGCGTCGAGGAGCTCGGACTCGGCCCGGTGGCCGACCAGATCGCCGCCGTCGACGACATCACCGACACCTCCTCGCTGGCACGGTTCCTCGGCGAGGCACAGCGCACCGGGACCGGCGGCCTGTTCGGTTTCTACGTCGACACCGACGCCAAGAACTCCGATCGCTACCTCGTCCACATCATGCAGTCGGGGCTCGGCCTCCCCGACGAGTCGTACTACCGCGAAGACAACCACGCGCAGACCCGTGAGGCGTATCTGGCGCACATCGAGAAGATGTTCACCCTCGCCGGTATCGACGATGCCGCAGACAAGGCACGACGGGTCTTCGACCTGGAGACAGAGATCGCTTCCGCACACTGGGATGTGGTGCGTCGCCGCGACGCCGAACTCAGCTACAACCTCGCGACCTTCGACGAGTTCGCCTCGCAGGCACAGGGTTTCGACGTCAACGCATGGCTCACAGGTCTCAATTCCGACGCCGACCCGACCTTCGCCGAGGTGGTCATCGGCCAGCCGTCCTTCCTCTCTGGAGCCGCGGCATTGTTCTCGGACAAGCCGCTCGAGGACTGGAAGATCTGGACCACCTGGCGAATTCTGCACTCGGCGGCGCCGTATCTCTCCTCGGCATTCGTCGACGAGAACTTCGACTTCTACGGCAAGACCCTCACCGGAGCACCGCAGATCCGCGATCGGTGGAAGCGGGGCGTGTCGCTCGTCGAGGGGACACTGGGCTTCGCGGTCGGAAAACTCTACGTGGACAAGCACTTCCCGCCCGAGGCCAAGGCGCGGATGGACGAGTTGATCGACAATCTGATCGCCGCCTACCGCCGCAACATCTCCACGCTGGCCTGGATGGGCCCGGAGACCCGCGAGAAGGCGCTGGCCAAACTCGACAAGTTCACGCCGAAGATCGGCTATCCCGCCACGTGGCGCGACTATTCGGAGTTGGAGATCCGCCGCGACGATCTGCTGGGAAATGTCGCGCGCGCCAACATCTTCGAGAACGACCGCGAACTCGCCAAGATCGGCCGCGAGGTCGATCATGATGAGTGGTTCATGACTCCGCAGACGGTGAACGCGTACTACAACCCGGGGATGAACGAGATCGTCTTCCCCGCGGCGATCCTGCAGCCGCCGTTCTTCGACCCCGACGCCGACGACGCCGCCAACTACGGGGGAATCGGTGCAGTCATCGGCCACGAGATCGGGCACGGTTTCGACGATCAGGGATCCAAATACGACGGCGACGGCAATCTCGTGGACTGGTGGACCGACGCCGACCGCAAGGAATTCTCGCTGCGCACCGACGCACTGATCAAGCAGTACGACGAGTTCACCCCGTCGGGTCTCGACCAGAAATACAAGGTCAACGGCAGCTTCACCATCGGTGAGAACATCGGCGATCTCGGCGGGCTGTCCATCGCACTGGTCGCTTACCAAATCGCCACCGAGAATGTGGTGGCGCCGGTGATCGACGGGCTCACCGGCCTGCAGCGCGTGTTCTACGGCTGGGCCCAGGTGTGGCGCACCAAGACCCGTGAGGCCGAGGCCATCCGACGACTGTCGATCGACCCGCATTCACCGCCGGAATTCCGGTGCAACGGTGTGGTGCGCAACATCGACGCGTTCTATCACGCCTTCGAGGTCGAACCGGGTGACTCGCTGTATCTGGAACCGGAGAACCGCGTCCGCATCTGGTGACTCACACACACGGTGTCGATGAGGTCGCCGTCACATGCGGTGGCAACGGTGCGCAATCGCCACTTTGATTGCGTTCACCCTCGGCGTGGTGTTTGACTCACGTCATCGACCACCAGGGGGATTTTCGTGCGTGCCACAAGGCTTGTGTCCGTCGCGGCGAGCGTGATCGCTGCATGCTCCGTTCTCGCTCTGTCCGGCGGTACCGCCGGCGCGGCGCCGTCATCGACATCGGTGGATCCGGTCGGTAGCGGTCCGGTCCAGACGGCATTTCGCACCGCAGCCACCTACCCGCATCCCGAGGCGATCCCGCCCGGCGCCAACGACTGGTCGTGCAAGCCGTCGGCCGAACATCCGCGACCGGTGGTGCTGGTGCACGGAACGTGGGAATCGGCCTATCAGACGTGGGCGGCCCTCGCGCCGAAACTGAAGGCGCAGGGATTCTGCGTCTTCGCGCCGAACGTCGGAATCCTGTCCGCACAGCAGGGCGGCGGCATCCAGTCGCTGCAGAACGGCGGCCAGTACGGGGCGGGTCCCGTCGCACAATCGGCCGTCCAGCTCGGTGCCTTCGTCGATCGCGTACTGGCCGCCACCGGCGCCAAGCAGGTCGACATGGTCGGACATTCCCAGGGCGGCACCATGATCCGGCAGTATCTGAAGTTCGACGGCGGTGCCGATGCCGCGGACCCGAGCAAGAACAAGGTGCGCAAGGTCGTGACGCTGGTGGCCACCAATCACGGCACCACCTCCAACGGCCTGTCGTCGGTGCGCGACGCACTGAACGCCCTCCACCTCGATTCCAACGCGTTCATGATCCCGGTCGCCGGCTATGCGGGTACCGACCAGCAGGTGGGCTCGCCGTTCATCACCGCACTCAACAAGGGCGGCGACACCTTCAGCGGGATCGACTACACGGTGCTCTCGACCCGTTATGACGAATACACCACGCCCTACTACCTGACCTTCCTGAAGGCGGGACCGGGCGCGACCGTCCACAACATCCTCGTCCAGGACGGCTGCGAGCAGGACATCACCGACCACACCACGTTCACCTACGATCCGCGTGTCATCTCCTACACCGAACGCGCACTGGGGATCTCGACCCCGGTCGTCTGTGCACCGCGCGCGTGGTACTTCGACAACTGATCCGGACACCCCTGACCATCCGCTCCCGACCATCCACGCCTCGCCAATCCGCCCTCACTGCCTCCGCCCTTTACCCCCCACAGTGCCGTTCAGAATCGGAGCCGGCTGGTGCCCACAAGAATTCGCCGACGAACGCTTCTCAAATCAGCCGGACTCACCGCAGGCGCCGCCGCAGTTTCGTCCGGAGTACGTCAGGCCGAGGCCGAGGCGAGAGCCAAACCGCCGGGAGGCCTCGACCAGGTCGAGCATGTCGTGATCCTCATGCAGGAGAACCGATCGTTCGACCACTACTACGGAAGCCTGCGAGGTGTACGCGGTTTCGACGATCCGACTGCCGTACGTATCGGCGGCGGCCGGTCGGTGTTCGATCAGCTCAACCTCGCCAAGACGGCAACGCTGGCCCCCTTTCATCTCGACACTGCCCGATCGGATGCGCAGGAGGTCCCCTCGCTGCCGCACGACTGGGAAACGATGCACCTGGCGTGGAATGAGGGGCGCAACGACTCCTGGCCAACGTGGAAGTCCGACTACACGATGGGCTATTTCAGCCGCACCGACATCCCATACCATTACGGTCTTGCCGATGCATTCACGATCTGCGACAACTACTTCGCCTCACTTCTCGGCCCGACCACCCCCAACCGCCTCTACCTCTGGTCGGGAACCATCGATCCCGAGGGACGACACGGCGGCCCGGCCAGCACCAATCCACTCGACTACACCCCGACGTTCAGCTGGACCACCTACCCCGAACGTCTCGAGCGCGCCGGGATCTCCTGGCGCGTCTACGCCAACGACGAGGTCGGCAACAGCGACGATCACCCCTACGTCGGGGACTACGGCGACAACTCGCTGTGGCTGTTCAAGCAGTATCACGATGCCCTCAACTCCCACGATCCCCGTCGTCAACGGCTCGCACAACGTGCAGGCCTGCACACACGATGGAAACCGGACTCCGGCAAGGGGGAACAGGTCGAGCATGTCCTCGACACCTTCCTCTCCGACTGTGCCGCCGGACACCTGCCCGCGGTCTCCTGGGTGGTCGCACCCTACGGTTGGTGCGAGCACCCCTCCGCTCGTCCCGCCTACGGCGAGGCATTCGTCGAGGCGATGCTCAACGCAATCTGGAAAGACCCCGAATTATGGTCCAAAACAGTCGTTTTCATCAACTACGACGAGAACGACGGCTTCTTCGATCACATCCCACCGCCGGTGCCACCACCGGGCACACCGGGGGAATTCCTGCCGCTCATCTCCGATGCGAACTCCTTCCCCATCACCTGGGCCGGTCAGCCGCTGGGGATCCCCACCGCTGACCTCGGTGGCCAGACACCGATCGGCTTGGGCATGAGGGTGCCGATGACCGTGATCTCACCGTGGAGCACGGGCGGTTTCGTCAACTCCGAGGTCTTCGATCACACCTCCGTGCTCCAATTCCTCGAACGGTGGACCGGCGTTCGCGAAGAGAACATCTCACCCTGGCGGCGACAGATCTGTGGAGATCTCCTGAGCTGTTTCGACTTCACCACCAAGAAGGCTTCCTTCCCGTCACTCCCGGATGCCAACGCGCTCAAGCTGCACGCCCAGGGCGTGCAGACCAAGCTGCCCACCACCATTCCACCACTCGGCGGCCTCGACACCCCCAGCGTCAAGGAGCGTGGCACCCGACCCGCGCGCCCGCTGCCGTACCAGCTGGGCGCGCACACCGTACACGCCCCGCGCGGCCACGAGGTGATGGTCAACAACCTCGGTTCGGCTGCGGTCGCGATACATGTCCGCGACCAGGGTTCGCCCGAGATCGGGGTCACCCACCTCACCATCCCACCCGAGCACACGTCCAGCGTGTTCGTGTCCCCCAGCGGCCAGCTCGACGTGACGGTGCACGGCCCCAACGGATTTCTGCTCGCAGCGTCGGGTGAACCGTCGGATGCCCTCGACGTGTCGACCTCGGTCATCGGCACCGCCTACCCCAAACTGGTGATCGCGATCTCCAATCTCGGGAACAAGCCCGCGCGCATCCGCATCGGCGGACAGGAGATCGTCGCGGGCGTGGCAGCGCGGCATGAGCACATCATCGACGCACTGGCACACGACCACGGCTGGTACGACGTCACCGTCACCTCCCCCACCTATCCCGGCCTGCGGCGCCGGTTCGCCGGCCATCTCGAGAACGGTCAACCGAGCCAGTCGCAGCGATTCTGACACGACCGGACCGACCCCACCCGCAGACCGCCACGACAGAAGCAGACCCATGCCCACACCATCCGCCGGCGCCCGCATAGCCACCACGGTGATCTCGTGCGTGGCCACGCTCGCCACCCTCACCGTGACCGCCCCCACCGGGTCGGCCGCGCCGGCAGCGTCACCGCAGCACCCCACCTGTCGCACCGCCGATCAGCTGAGCCTCTCCGACGTCGTCGATTTCACCGCCGCGAGTCTGCGACGGTCGATGCCGTCGGCGATGGCTCCGGCCATCGAGGCCGCCGGCGCCACGGTCAGTGGCTGGCTCGATCGGTCACGGGTGAGCGCACTCGCCGTCATCGATCCGGCCGTCGACGTGTCGCAGGAAACCGCCGCCGGCGGCATGCACTCGTCGAATGCACTTGTGCAACAAGTGATCGCGATCAAGAACGGTACCTACCGCACGCAATACCGCGCGAGCGACCTGACGCTGAACGAGGCACTCGAGGACTCGCTACTCGGTCTGGAGCTCGCGGCGAACTTCTCGCCGGTGTTGTCCACCGTGCCGGAGATCGCGGGCCTTCTGGGCAAGTACGTCGAGGCGTACACCACTCAGAACTGTCTGGCCGGGCCGGGGCCCGTCCATCAGCGGTCCCCGCTCCCCGCCCCAACCACGATTCCCGCGCAGGTGATGACCGACGTACGAAAGGTCGACCTCGCCGACGCCACCTGCGCGCCGATCGCCTCAGAGAGCCTCGGCCAGTTCACCATTCGCGTCCTCCGCGAGGAGCGTGATCGCGTGAGCCCAGCCCAGCGAGGTTCCTACGATGCCGAGGGCAAACGTATCCTCGCTGCGCTCAACACCATTCGCGTCCCCAAGAATGCACTGCCGCTCGAAGCCGCCGACCTCGGCACGCTCGGTACCGTCCTCGACATCCTGGGACCCTTTCCGCTGTACGTCGGTGGGGTGGTGCGACAGAGTGACGAGCGCAGCTGGTCCCAAGCGATCCCGGCGTCACAGGTCCAGCTCGACGACGCCTTCGACATGGCCGAGGCTGCGACCGATCTCCTCGACGACATCGCCACAGTGGGCGCGACCGTGGTGTCGGCCGTGATCGGTCTCCCGGACGTCGTGAACGCCGCCGGCCCCACCTACGTGCTCAAGACGACACAGGGTGTTCTGGAGTCACTGTGCTTTTCCGACACCCGCCATCGGGTGACGGCGCCGTCGCGGCGCACCAGCTCTCGGCCGCACTGAGCGGTCGCCGGCGGGCTGACGGGGAATTAGCGTGGTTGCCATTGATACCGGCGCCCGCGCATTCATCGCGCGGCCCGAATGCGGAGCCAGCGACACCACGCGACGATCAGTGCTGCCACCCGATGGATAGGCCGTTCTCCACCCGGGCCACACATGGGTGTTTCCCAGACAGACGATCGTGCGCGGTGGCCTCGCCCTCAGAGACCGACGCCGTCCTCATCGTCGGCGGTCAACTGCACAGAGCAACAACACTTATCCGATCGTGGACAGTTCTCGCGACCCTCGACAACGGTATCGGCGTCGACAACGAAGAACAGGGCATTCCGGTTGCACTCTGCGAACGTCCGCACGACCCGAAGAACCTGTGGCCGACGCTTCGCCGTCTGGGCCGACGCGACCCGGTCGGGATGGTCGCCGCCCCAGCGCCGAAAACCACAACGTGACGCACGTCACCGGGATAGCGTGAACGGACAACGCGGTTCAACAGCCCCGGTTGGTGATGATCATGACGCTCGCCCCGCACCCCACCCACACTCGCGACGACTTCTCCTCGCTACGCAGCGGCGGACTGAGCTGGGAGTCCTTCCCGCTGAGATTGTTCGCCAAGGGAAACGCCAAGTTCTGGGATCCGTTGTCGATCGACTCCAGCCAGGACGCCGACGACTGGGCCGGACTCAACGACGAGCAACGCCGCAGCAGCACCTATCTGGTGAGCCAGTTCGTCGCCGGTGAAGAGGCGGTCACCCAGGACATCCAGCCGTTCATGAACGCGATGGCCGCCGAAGGGCGTTTCGGCGACGAGATGTATCTGACCCAATTCTGTTCCGAGGAAGCCAAACACACGCAGGTGTTCCGCCTCTGGATGGATGCGGTGGGGCTCACCGACGACCTGCAGTCCTATGTCGCCGACAACCCCTACTACCGGCAGTTGTTCTACGAGGAGCTGCCCGCGTCGCTGCATCTGCTCGACCGAGATCCCTCCCCGCGCAACCAGATTCGCGCGAGCGTCACCTACAACCACGTGATCGAGGGCAGCCTGGCGCTGACGGGCTACTACGCGTGGCAGACGGTGTGCACCCGCAACAAGATCTTCCCCGGCATGCAGCAGCTGATCCGTCACATCGGCAACGACGAACGTCGGCACATGGCGTGGGGCACCTTCACCTGCCGACGACATGTGGCCGCCGACGATTCACTCTGGGATGCGGTGACCGAGCGGATGGGTGAACTGTTACCCCTCGCGCTGGGGATGATCACCTGGGTCAACGATCAGTTCGAGGAGGAGCCGTTCGGCATCGACAGCGACGTGTTCCTCACCTACGCCGCCGACCGTGCCCAGCGACGACTGTCGGCGATCGAATCCGCCCGCGGTCGTGACGTCGCCGAGATCGACCTCGACCACTCCCCTGAGACGCTCGAGGACACCTTCGGTGCCGAAGACGAGCGCGCCCTCGACGCATCGGCCTAGGCATCTGCGCGCGAAGTGTTCGCGCTCACCGCTTTACCTCCCGCTCACCGAACTCCGTGAGCGGGAGGTAATTCGGTGAGCGGGAGCCTCACCCGGCAATACCCAGCCGCGCCATCCAGGCCCGCAGCAGCGGTACCATCTCACCGCGTTCGAGGGTTGCCCACGTCCATCGCACCACCATGAGACCCATCGCCCGCAGCTCGTCTTCACGCACCTTCTCCCGCACCACCGCGTCGGCAGGTGTCTCGCCGGGCCGGAGCAGACGTCCGTACTTGTGCACGCCGTCGAATTCACCGATGAGCCGACGCTCCCACTCGAAGTCGCAGCGATACTCCGACCGACTCCGGAACATCGATTGGAGTCGGGGTATCGGTAGTCCCGCGTCGATCATCTGTGCACGACTCCACGATTCGCCGACACTCTCCGACAGTCCGTCGGCCAGGGCGATGGCGCGGCGCGCCGCACGAATACCTGTTCGGCGCCCAGCGGCGAGGAGATCGGACATCAGGTCTCGATCGGCGCCATGACGCAGTGCTGCATCGAAGACGGTCAGCGCCTGGGCAAAGTCGCCGGTGACCGCGACGTCGACTGCCGTGCGTTCGAGTGAGGTCACGGCGATCTGGTCGATCACCGTGACGTCTTCGGTGTGCAGTGCACCGGAATGGATGTGGCGATATGTGCGGATCGAGCCGCCCGAGGAACGCCCGTTCGTCACGTGAACGCGATCGCGATCGGGCTTGAGGGTGCCGAGCCCGTGAACAGCGGCGGCGGATGCATGACTGAGCGGAAATCCGCCGGCCGACTCCGACGTTGCGACGGCCACGCACCGGAGTCGATACAGCTCGTCGCGACCACCGTGACCGGCGAACCGGCCGGGGTCGGCCACGAAGACGCCGGGCACGAGCCGGATCAGCTCACCGCGTCGCACCGCCGCGGCAAGCTGCTTGTCGGACACATCGTGTGCGAGAGCCGCGTCACGACGGATCAGACCGAACTGGTCGGCTGGAAGGCCGGAGATGGAAAGCGTCACACCCATACAGACGCCGCCGGGTCCGATCAGGTTCACACGCCGTCATTCACGCGAACGCTCGCGCTCACCGCTTTACCTCCCGCTCACCGAACTCCGTGAGCGGGAGCCAAATCGGTGAGCGGGAACGGCCCCGAACACGCGAAAGCGGGGCCCGACCAGACCGGCCGGACCCCGCTCACGAAACAGCTACAGCGTCAGTACTTCTCGCCTGCCGCGGCCTTCTTGACCAGCGACTCCGGCGGCTCGAAGTGGCTGCCGTACTTGGCGGCGAGCTCACGCGAGCGGTCGACGAAGCCCTGCAGTCCACCCTCGTACTGGTTGATGTACTGGATGACACCACCGGTCCAAGCCGGGAAGCCGATACCGAAGATCGAGCCGATGTTGGCGTCGGCGACGGAATCGAGAACACCCTCGTCGAAGCACTTCACCGTCTCGAGCGCCTCGGCGAAGAGCATGCGCTCCTGCAGATCCTTGAACGGCACATTGCCCGAGCCCGACTTGAAGTGCTCGCGCAGACCCGGCCAGAGCTGGGTGCGCTTGCCGTTCTCGTCGTAGTCGTAGAAGCCCTTGCCGTCCTTCTTCGAGGTACGCCCCTGCTCGAGCATCCAGTCCACCACCGCGAACGAACCGTGCTCCGGGTACGGCTTGCCCTCGGCCTTGGCGCCGGCCTCGGTCTCCTTGCGGATCTTCTGCATCAGGGTGAGCGTGAGCTCATCCGACAGCTGCAGCGGCGGGGCCGGGTAACCGGCCTGGCTGCCGGCCTGCTCGATGGCGGCGGGCTCCACACCCTCACCGACGGCGGCGAGTGCCTCGTTGATGAAGGTGCCGATCACGCGGCTGGTGAAGAAGCCACGGCTGTCGTGGACCACGATCGGGGTCTTCTTGATCTGCAGCGTGTAGTCAATAACCTTGGCCAGCACCGCATCCGAGGTCTTGGCGCCACGGATGATCTCCACCAGCGGCATCTTGTCGACCGGCGAGAAGAAGTGGATACCGATGAAGTCTTCCTGACGCTTCACACCCTCGGCGAGGATGGTGATCGGCAGGGTCGAGGTGTTCGAGCCCAGGATCGCGTCGGGTTCGACGATGTCCTCGATCTCCTGGAACACCTTGTGCTTGACCTCGACCGACTCGAAGGCGGCCTCGATCACCAGATCAACGCCCTTGAAATCCTGCGGGTCGATGGTCGGGGTGATGCGGGCGAGCAGCGCGTCGGACTTCTCCTGCGTGGTCTTGCCACGGGCGAGAGCCTTGGCCTCGAGCTTCTCCGAGTAGCCCTTGCCGCGCTTGGCGGCGTCGAGATCGATGTCCTTGAGGACGACCTCGATACCGGCCTTGGCCGACACGTAAGCGATTGCCGCACCCATCATTCCGGCGCCGATGACGCCGACCTTCTTGGCGGTGTACTTCTCGTATCCGGCCGGACGCGAGCCGCCACCGTTGATGTGGTTGAGGTCGAAGAAGAACGCCTTGATCATGTTCTGCGACACCTGGCCGGTCACCAGCGACGTGAAGTAGCGGGTCTCCACCAGATCGGCATCGTCGACGTCGACGTAGGCGCCCTCGATGGCAGCGGCCATGATGGCACGCGGTGCCGGCATCGGTGCACCCTTGACCTGCTTGCGCAGCAGAGCCGGGATGGCCGGGAGCATCTGCGCCTTGGACAGCTGGGCTGGACCGCCGCCGGGGATCTTGTATCCCTTGACGTCGAACGGCTGCTGGCTCTCGGGATGCTCGGCGATCCACGCCTTGGCGGCGGGGACCAGATCGTCGACCGAGGCGACGACCTCGTTGACCAGACCGGTGTTCTTGGCATCCTCGGGCCGGAAACGCTTGCCCTGCAGCAGAACTCCCATGAGGGCGGTCTGGATGCCGAGCAGACGCACGGTACGGGTGACGCCGCCGCCACCGGGCAGCAGGCCCAGGGTGACCTCGGGCAGGCCGACCACGGCGCCCTTGACGTCGGCGATCACGCGGTAGTGGCAGTGCAGCGCGATCTCCAGGCCACCGCCGAGTGCGGCACCGTTGATGGCGGCGACGACCGGCTTGCCCAGGGTCTCGATGCGGCGCAGGTTGCGCTTCATCTCGTTGGTGCGGTTCTCGATCTCGGTGGCGACGGCCACCGGATCCTCGTCACTGCGATCGGTGGTCATGTCCTTGAGGTCGCCGCCGGCGAAGAAGGTCTTCTTGGCGGAGGCGATGATGACACCGGAGATGTCGTCCTTCTCCGCCTCGAGGCGGTCGGCGATCTCGGCGATGGAGGACATGAACAGCGCGTTCATGGTGTTGGCGCCCTGATTCGGGTCGTCCATGGTGAGGGTGACGACGCCGTCGGCGTCCTTCTCCCACGAAATCATGTTGTCACTCATGAGTTTTCAGATTCCTTGAGTCTCGAAATCGGTAGGTTGGACGACGATCAGACGCGCTCGACGATGGTGGCGACACCCATGCCGCCGCCGATGCACAGCGTGACCAGGCCGTAGCGGCCGCCGGTGCGCTCGAGCTCGTCGACCACGGTGCCGAGGATCATCGCGCCGGTGGCGCCGAGCGGGTGGCCCATCGCGATGGCGCCACCGTTGACGTTGGTCTTCTCGTGCGGGATCTTCAGATCCTTCATCCACTTGAGGACGACGGCGGCGAAGGCCTCGTTGAGCTCGAAGACGTCGATGTCGTCGACGGTCAGTCCGGCCTTGCGCAGCACCTTCTCGGTGGCCGGGGTCGGACCGGTGAGCATGATGGTCGGCTCGGAGCCGATCTCGGCGGTGGCGACGACGCGCGCACGCGGGGTCAGGCCGGCCGCCTTGCCCGCGGCCTCGCTGCCGACGAGCACGATGCCCGAGCCATCGACGATGCCCGAACTGTTACCACCGGTGTGCACGTGGTTGATGCGCTCGTAGTTGTAGTACTTCTGCAGCGCCACGGCGTCGAAGCCGCCCATCGCGCCGATACCCTCGAAGGCCGGCTTCAGCTTGCCCAGTGCCTCGGCGGTGGTGCCGGGACGACGGTGCTCGTCGGTGTCGAGCAGGGTCACGCCGTTGATGTCGCGGACCGGGACCACGGACTTGGCGAAGTAGCCTGCGCTCCACGCCTTCTCGGCGCGGGCCTGCGACTCGGCGGCATAGGCGTCGACGTCGTCGCGGCTGAAGCCTTCCATGGTGGCGATCAGGTCGGCACCGATGCCCTGCGGGGCGATGTAGTTGTCGTAGCTGGTGGTGGGGTCCTCGAAGAGGGCACCGCCGTCGGAGCCCATCGGCACGCGCGACATCGACTCGACGCCGCCGGCGATGACGAGGTCATCCCAGCCCGAGGCGACCTTCTGAGCAGCGAGGTTCACGGCTTCCAGGCCCGAGGCGCAGAAGCGGTTGACCTGGGTGCCCGGAACGGTCTCCGGCAGGCCCGAGACCAGCGCGGCGGTGCGGGCGATGACCGCACCCTGCTCGCCGACCGGGGACACGACGCCCAGCACGAGGTCGTCGATGGTGGTGGGGTCCAGATCCGGATGACGGACCTGCAGTTCCTTGATCAGCCCGGAGACCAGGTCGATCGGCTTGACGGTGTGCAGCGAACCATTGCGCTGCTTGCCGCGCGGCGTACGCAACGCCTCGTAGATGAATGCGTTTTCAGGCACTCGACGTTCCTTTCACGATGACCCGGCGCAGGGCACCGGGCAGCCTGGGAGTTGCACTACTGCCACGAGGCTAACCCCCGATAACAGAAAAGACCATAGCAACTGGTCAGATAGTCGCGATACCGCGCCAGCGTGGGCTAGTCTCGATTCACCATGAGTATCGACGAGCGCCCCGCGAACGCCATCGGGCGCACCGGTGTGCGGGCCGCCCGATCACGGGAACGCAAGAACCAGCTCGCCGACATCGCCGCCGGACTCTTCCTCGAACGCGGGTATGCCCATGTGTCGGTGGCCGATGTCGCCCGCGCCGCCGGCGTCACCGGACCCGCGCTCTACCGGCACTTCCCCGACAAACAGTCGCTGCTGCTCGCCGCCGTGCTGCGCGGGGTGGAGGAACTCGAGGAGTGCACGGTCAGCTCGGTGCACGACCGCTCCGATCGCGCCGACCTGTTCCGGGTGTTGAGCTCGGTCGCGGTCTCACGACCCGCCACCGCGGTGCTGTGGCGCGCCAACAGCGTCTTCCTCTCCGACGAGCAGAATCACGAGATCGCCGCCCGCACCAAGGCGATGCTCTCGCACTGGTCACAGGGGTTGCTCGGTCCCGAGCGTGCAGCCGCACCGGGCTCGCGCACCCTGTCGTGGGCGATCATGAGCGTGGTGGGCAGCGTCTCGGTGCACCACACCCGGTTGTCGTCGGTGCGCGCCCGCGCGCAGATCGCCGAGGTGATCGAACGTCTCATCCGCCTGTCTCCCGACGACGCGCCCGCCCAGCGGCGCCGGCAGCGCGCCGAGGTCACCTCCCCGACGCGTCGCGAACAGATCCTCGACGCAGCCGCCCAGCTGTTCATGACGCGCGGCTTCGCCCATGTGGGGATCGACGAGATCGGCGCTGCGGTCGGCATCTCCGGCCCGTCGGTGTACAACCACTTCGATTCCAAACGCGCGATCGTCGCGGGAATCGCGCGGCGCAGCGGTAACCGGCTCGAGGCCGACGCCGACGCGATCTTCGCCGCGGCGGCCCGCCCGCCCGAGCTGCTGGCCGGACTCGTGGACTCGTACGTGCAGATCATCACCGAGACCCCCGACCTGTCGGTCGGATTCGACAACACCTATGTCCTCGCCGACGCCGACGGTGAGACCACGCGCGAGTTGCTGGCCGTCCAACGCAACTACGTGCGCCGATGGATCTCGTTGCTCCAGGAATGCCGCCGGCGCGATGGCCAGGCGCAGCTCGACGTCGGCGAGGCAGCGCTACAGGTTCATGCGGCGTTGAGTATCGCCAACGACGCGGTGCGGATGGGCCGAAACGCCAACCGCGCCGATTTCCCCGCCGAGCTGGCCTATCTTATGAAGGGTGCACTCGGACTCATCGGCGACGGACGCGGGGACAGCTGATTCGGGAACCCCCGACCCCAGCACACCCGACTCCACACCGGTCGCCACGTCATCGGTCTCCGATGCGCTGACCGATCTGTTCGGCGGCGCCGAGCGCACACGCACCCGCGAGGACATCCTCACCGAGTACGGGATCAGCAACGACCATGCCGACCGGGTGTGGAGCGCGTTCGGCCTCCCACACGATCCGACCGGTGGGCCGGTGCTCACCGACGCCGAATTCGATGCCCTGGCACTGTTCGTGATGGCCGACCGGGATGTGCCGGGTGAGGAAGCCGACGAACGTGCGCTGCAGTACGAGATCGCGACCGCGCGCACCATCGGTCAGACCATGTCGCGACTGGCCGAGTGGGAGGCCGTCCGACTGGCACAGATCGCTCGCGACCCGCGCTTCGCCGACCGGATCCCCGAACTGGCCCGGGGATTCGAGATCGCCCAGACGATGGTGTGGCGGCGGCATCTGGTCGCCGGACTCCAGAATGCGATGCAGAACGACCGGCACGGCGCGAGTGAGACGGTGGTGGGCTTCGTCGACATCGTGGGGTACACGTCGCTCACCCGCCGCATCGACACCGGGGCGCTCACCGACCTCCTCGACGCCTTCGAGTCCAACGCGCACAGCATCGTCACCGACGCGGGTGGCCAGGTGGTCAAAAACCTCGGCGACGGAATACTTTTCACCATCGACAACCCGACGGCGGCCGGCAATGCCGGGCTGGCACTCACGCAGCTCGCCGACGACCAGACCATGCCGCCGGTGCGCGTGGGCCTGGCTTACGGGCCGGTGGTGACACGGTTCGGCGATGTCTTCGGGGAGAGCGTGAACATCGCGGCCCGCCTCGCCGGCGCCGCGCGTGCCGGTTCGGTGCTGATCGATTCCGAACTCGCCGACGCACTCGCCGACGATGACACCTTCTTCATCAAGACCATCCCGACGTTGTCGGTCAACGGGTATCGCCGTCTGCACGCACGGGTTTTGCAGCCCAACCGCAGACACTCCGACTCACGGCGATAAGCGCTCGGTGCGCCTGTACAGCCGTACCTGCGACGGTTCGACACTCAGCTGCACCGCAGTGCCGGCCTCGAGATGCGCATCGACCACCAGATCCCAGTCGGCGTCGGCGACCACATCCGGAATGCTCTCGGATTGCTCTGTCTGACAACGGATCCGCGCGCGATCACCATAGGGCTCCACAGCCAGGATCCGCGCGGCGATGCTCGTGTCGGTCGCAGTGGGATTCACCGACACCGCAGACGGGGGGAAGGTCGCCAACAGCGTCGCACCCGCGTCGACACCGGAATCGACACCGCCGGCGAGACGTCCGATCGGCGTGTCGAGATACGCACCGTCCCACACACCTTCGAGGAGGTTGCGTCCGCCCAGCGATGCGGTGAACGCGGTCTGCGGCGCGGAGAGCACGTCGCGCACCGGACCGCGATCGGTCACCTCCCCGTCGACGAGAACCAGGAGCCGGTGGGCCAGCGTGAGTGCGTCGACCACATCGTGGGTCACGAAAACCGTTGTCTGCGAGCGCCCGGCGATGATGTCGTGCAGCAGCGACCGGATACGCGCCGCGACGTCGACGTCGAGTGCGCGGAACGGCTCGTCGAGTAACAGCAGCGCCGGCTCGGCCGCCAGCGCCCGGGCGATGGCGACCCGTTGCGCCTGACCGCCGGAGAGCTGGGCCGGGCGGCGGGCGGCGAGTTCGGTGGTGGCGGTCTGCTCGAGCAACTCATCGACCCGGCGGCGTGCCTGCATACGCGAGTCGCCGCGCGCACTCGCGGCGAAGGCGATGTTCTGACGGACGGTCATATGCGGGAACAATCCGGCATCCTGTGCCAGCAGCGCGATGCCGCGCCGATACGGCGGGACGAATGTCGACCGCCCGCACAGCTCACGCTCACCCAGCCTGACGGTGGTCCCGGTCCCGCCCCGCAGCAATCCGGAGATCACCGACAGCGTGGTCGTCTTGCCAGATCCATTGGGCCCCATGATCGCGAGCACCTGTCCCGAGGCAACGTCGAGGTCGACGTCGAGATGTGGGACGTCGGAGACGACGTGAGCGCGCAGATGTGACGACCCGCCCGTGTGTGGGTCACCGCTCATATCGCGGCGACACCGCGGCGTCGCCGTGCGCGCCCGTGCACGGCGACCACCACGACCAGTGAGATGGCCACGAGCACCATCGACAGCGGGAGCGCCTGATTCGGATCGTCGATCTGCTGGACGTAGATCGCCAGCGGTGCGGTCTGGGTGATACCCGGCCGGTTGCCCGCGAACGTGATCGTGGCGCCGAATTCACCCAGCGCCCGGGCGAAGGAGAGCACCGCACCGGCGAGCAGTGACGGGATGAGCAGCGGTACGGTGATCCGCCAGAGCACCCGCGTGGGCGAGGCCCCGAGTGTCGCGGCCACCTGCTGGTAGCGGGTGCCGGTGGTCCGCAATGCACCCTCCACGCTGATCACCAGGAACGGCAGTGCCACGAAGGTCTGCGCCAGCACCACTGCAGCGGTGGTGAACCCGATCTCGATTCCCCACGCGGACAGGTGCTTTCCAATGAGCCCGAAGCGGCCGAAGGTGTAGAGCAGAGCCAGACCGCCCACCACGGGAGGGAGCACCAGCGGCAGCAACACCAGCGAGCGCGCGATCCGCATGACCACTCCGTCGTGTGCGGCGAACACCATCGCCATCGGCACACCGAGGAGCAGGCACAGCAGCGTGCTGAGCGCGGCGGTCTTGAGCGACAGTTCGAGGGCCTGGCGCGACGACTCGGAGCCGACCAAGGAGGTGAAGTCGTGCCACGGGGTCTTCTCGACCATTGCCAGCGGCGGGAGCACCACCAACGCCATACCCACGACCGCGGGCAGGTAGGCCCACAGTGGCAGGTCTCGTACTCCAGAACGCATCAGCACTCACTCACGCTGTCGCCTCATCGTCGGCACAACCTAGGGTGCGCCGAATCCCAACGAGGTCAGGACGTCACGCCCTTCGGAGGAGAGTACGAGCGTCTCGAACTGATTGCCCAGATCCTGCTTCGAGGTGCCCTTGACCACGGTGATCGGGTACTTGTTGACCACCGTCGCGAAGGCCGGGTCCTCGACGGTGGTCACCTTGTCGCCCGCGGACTTGGCATCGGAGACATACACCAGACCTGCGTCGACCTGACCGGTGGTCACCTTGGTGAGTACCGACGTGACCGAGGGCTCCTCGGTGACCGGCTTGATGGTCACACCGGCGTTGCGTTCGACCGCCACCGAGGCGTTGCCGCAGGGCTGCGGGACGGCGCACTGAGCGGTCGTCACGTCGGAACGCTGCAGATCCTTGAGTGAGTTGACGCCCTTGGGATTCCCGGGGGCGGTGACGATCACGAGGGTGTTGGTGGCGAAGGTCTTCGGGTCCAGTGCCTTGTCGCCGATCTTGGTCATGTTCTTCTCGTCGGCGCTGGCGAACACGTCCACCGGAGAGCCCTGGTTGATCTGGTTGGCCAGGGTGGCCGAACCGTCGAACTCCAGTTTCACGGTCACACCGGGGTGGCTCTTCTCGAACGACGAGGCGAGCGTGGTGAAGGCGGTCTTGAGCGAGGCGGCAGCCGACACCGACAGATCGGTCGAGGCGGCCGCGGAACTGCTCGCCTGCGCGGTCACCACCGACGGTGTGGTGCCGTCCGAACTCGACGACGACTCGCCGTTGTCGCAGGCGGCGAGACCACCGGCGGCCGCGAGTGCAGCTACCGCGACCCCGGACACCCGCAGAAGAGTCGAGCGCATCATGACATGTCCTTCTTCTCGATGATCACGTTGGTGGCCTTGATGACCGCGGTCGCCAGCACGCCGGGCTCGAGCCCGAGCTCTTCGACCGCCTCGGTGCTGATGAGAGAGGTCACCTCGAACGGCCCGCACTGCATCCGGACCTGCGACATCACCGCATCCGATCGCACGTCGGTGACTAGTCCTACGAAGTGATTTCGTGCCGAACGAACGATCCCGGAACCGTCGTCGTCGGCGTTTTCCGGTGCACGTCGCTGTGCGAGCCGCGCCAGCTCACGGCCGTCGATGGTCGCACGGCCAGAGGCGTCGTCGACGGAGGTCAGCTCGCCGGCGGCGATCCAGCGGCGCACGGTGTCGTCACTGACGCCGAGCACGTCGGCGGCATGGCGAATACGCAGACGCGTCATCAGAGTCGCTCTCTATCCGATTCTGCGGTCACAAGTGCGAAATATAGCTGATCGGCCGTTTCAGCGTCCCAACGGCCGGGCGGTGACATTAAGGTCTGTCAGATGAATCGCCTGACGGTGGCCGCGGTCTGCCTGCTCGACGACCGCGGTCGACTGCTCGTGGTGCGCAAGCGCAACACCCACGCCTTCATGCTGCCCGGCGGCAAGCATGAGCCCGGGGAGACCGATATCGAGGCGGCGATCCGGGAGGTCCGCGAAGAGGTAGGCCTGAACGTCGACATCCTCACACCGCTGGGCCGCTGGGTGTGTCCGGCGGCAAATGAGGCCGACACCGACGTGGAGGCCACGGTGTTCGCGTCGCAACTGCGCGGCGAGCCGGTGGCGGCAGCCGAGATCGCCGAGATCGCATGGATCGATCCGAGGGCGCCGCTGGACGCCGGCCGCCGGGTGTTCGCCCCGTTGATGACGCCGGTGTGCGAGGCCATCGCCGAACGTGAACTCAGCTGAGCTGAGTCACTTCAGCTCGGCGCTGCTCTTGCCGAGGAGTCGGCGAGCGATGATGAGCTGCTGAATCTGTTGCGTGCCTTCGAAGATGTCGAGGATCTTGGCGTCGCGGGCCCACTTCTCGAGCAGCATGACCTCCGAAAAGCCGAGTGTGCCGACCAGTTCGACGGCCTTGGTGGTGGCGTCGGTGACCGCGCGGCCCGCCTTCGCCTTGGCCATCGAGGCTTCCTTGGAGTTGGGGATGTGGTTGTCGGCCATCCACGCCGCGCGCAGGGCCAGCAAGTAGGCCGCCTCCACATCGGCTTCGAGCCGGACGTATTCGGAGACCGCGTAATGCTGTGAGGCCAGCGGCTTGTCGTAGTCGACCTCCACGCCGGCGTCGGCGAGGACATCCCGAAGCTCCTCGAGTGCCGCACGTGCCACGCCGACTGCCATACCGGCGACCACCGGTCGGGTGTTGTCGAAGGTCGCCATCGCACCGGCGAAGCTCTTCTCGACGTCGATGTCGGGGGATCCGAGGAGGTTTTCCGCCGGGACGCGGACGTTCTCGAAACGCAGGACGGCGGTGTCTGATGCCTTGATCCCCAACTTCTCCTCGAGCCTGTCCACGGTGAGGCCCGCAGTGTCGCGGGGGACGACGAAACTCTTGATGGCAGCGCGGCCGGCACTCTTGTCGAGAGTCGCCCACACCACCACGTGATCGGCACGAGAGCCGGCGGTGACGAAGATCTTCTCGCCGTTGATCACATAGTCGTCGCCATCGCGGGTCGCGGTGGTCGAGATCGCTGCGGAGTCCGACCCCGCACCCGGTTCGGTGATCGCCATGGCCGCCCACACCCCGGCGAATTTCTCGAGCTGTTCGGGAGTGGCCACCGCCGCGATGGCCGCATTGCCCAGACCGCGGCCGGGCATCGACAGCAGCAGTCCCAGATCACCCCACGAGACCTCGAGGGCAGCGAGTACGGCGACCAGAGATGCTTCCGAGCGCTTGTCGGCGGCGGGCTCAGCGGTAGCACCCGCCTTCTCGGCATCGTTGGCCAGTTTCGCGAGGTCGTCGAGTTCGGTGGGATATTCGTGTTCGGCGAGGTCGTATTTGCGCGCGATGGGCCGCAGGACGTGCTCGGCGGCAAGATGCGTGCGCTCGACGGTCGCGGCCAGCTTCTCGGAGAGTTCGAGGTTGATCGTCATCAGTCGCCTTTCGATGCCCGCCCTGTCACGGTCTGTGGCTAACTTACTACTGAGTAAGATCGATCGCCAGGGGTTCGGATGGACCGATTTCCGATTTCCGCGCCAAGCGCCCATGCATAGGGTGCGGTCATGACGTTCCCCGTACGTACCGCCACCGGTGACACCGAACTACGCGCCGCCGACCATCTCTTCGAGGTCGCGTTCGGACGTCTCACCAGCGACGTCGTCCGATCCTTCGTTCGCACACTCCTCGAACCCGACAGCGTGATCGTCGCCGACGACGCCGGCCGCCCGGTGGGCACGGCGCTGGATTTTCCGATGTCGATGACAGTCCCGGGTGGTGGTGGACACCGCACGCGTGAGGTGGGCGTCCGGGCGGTCACCGGTATTGCGGTCGCCCCGACGCATCGGCGCCGCGGCATCCTGCGCGCGATGATGACGACTCTGTTGACCCGCGCCGATCCGGTGGCCACACCGCTGGCTGCACTGACCGCCACCGAGGGCGGGATCTATGGCCGGTTCGGGTTCGGTGTCGCCACGGTGGGTGAGCAGCTGTCGGTCGATCGTCGATTCGCCACGTTCCACCGCGGATTGCCCGATCCCGGTGGGGTGGTGACGCTGCCCTTCGATTCCGACGAGGTCCGAGCGGCGTTGCCGGAGATCTATACGCGATGGCAGCGGTCGACGCCGGGTGCGCAGCCGCGACCGCGGTCGTTGTGGGAGCTGGAGTTCACCGATCCGGAGGAATTCCGACGTGGACGTTCGGAGAAGTTCCTGTTTCTTCACGACGACGGCTATGCACTGTTCCGGCGAAGTTCTGACCGGACCACAGCGCATGTTGTCGAGCTCGTCGCCGTCACCGAGACTGCACGACTAGCACTGTGGCATGCGCTGTGTGGACTCGATCTGGTCGAGACGATCGAGATCGTCACAGCGCCCGGCGATCCCGCTCCGCTGTATTTCGAGGATCAGCGACTGACGAAGACGACCGGACGCTATGACGAGGGGTGGCTGCGGATACTCGACGTTGCCCGTGCATTGGAGGCACGGACCTACGGGCGCGACGGCCGGGTGGTGATCGAGGTGAAGGACGAATTCTTTGGCGTCGGTGGCACATTCGCACTGACGGTCGGCGGCGGTGAGGCCACATGCGTACCGACCACGGCGACAGCAGATCTTCGTCTACCCATCGACACGTTGGGCGCGTTGTACCTGGGTGGGCGGTCGGCGGTGCAGTTCGCCCGCGCCGGACGGCTGGACGCACGGACTCCGCAGATGCTGCACCACTTCGACGCAGCGATGCGCGGCGACGTCATGCCACAACTCGGGTGGCACTTTTGAGTCCGCAGTGATCCCGCGTCAGAACGGTGGCGAGTCTCGGCCTTCGAAGACGCCTTCGAGGGCTGTGCGGTTGCGTTCGCGTTCCTGGCGTCGGCGGGCGTGTGTGTCTGCCAGGCGTAGTCGGCGCCTGGTGGGTGATTCGGGTGTGTTCGGTTGTGGCGGTGGGTGTTTCGGTGGTTGCGGGTCGGTGAAGGTGATGTCCCGCAGCGTGGGGAAGAGATCGTCGCCGGATTCGGCATAACCGTGGATCGTTGCACCGTTCTGGGTGTAGAAGACCTGCCGGGCTTTGCCGGTGGCGTCGATGTATTGATCATCGAGAAACACACCATCGGTTTTCATCTGGTGATGCATCCGGCACTTCGTGGCCAGCCCTGCTGCGGTCGTCTGGCCACCAGCTGCCGGATTGTCGTGATCGTATTCGTGCACATGATCCAGATCCCCAGCGAAGGCGGGTTTGTCGCAGCCGGGCACCGTGCAGTAGCCATCCCGGATACGAATGAACAGACTCATCGCCGTGCTGGGCCGATACGGATCCGACGGCAGATGCGGAAGTAGTGGTTTCCCGGCCGGGTTGACCGGCCTGATGACCGCGCCGGCGCGTTGGGCTAACTCCCGCACATAGTCACCGGAGATCACACCGTAACCATCCATGAACCCCACACCCGAGTGACGCGGGGAATAGGCGCGCTTGGTCCTGGGCTCGGGCTTCGCGGGTACCGACTCTTTATCGGCGGAGTGGGACTCTGTGATCGGATCCGATTCAGCCGCAACAGGTTCAGCAGACTTCGGGTTGCGACATCCGCGAGTTTCTGTCCTCGACTGTGCGCTCTCGGCGTCGAACAGTGCAGGCTCGGCATCGTCGGCCTCAGCAGCAGCTTCTGTCGCTTCCGGCTCCGGCTCTGGTTCGTCGAGTGTCGCAGCTTCGGTGATCACATGGATGATCACTTGCGCCTCAGCCGCTTGCACCATCGCCGGCGCGGGAACCGTGGCGTCACACTGGTCGCCGCGGTCGCATTGGCACTCGAACAGCTCCCCTGACAACAGGGCGAACACCGCATCGGAACGACGCGCGCCGTCACGCCGCGGATCAGCGTCGCACACGCTGTTCGCAAGAGCGTCGACGCGCGCGGCGGCGACGCGCACGTTTTCGGCGGTCATCGACGCATGCAGGACCGCCATACCGTCAGTGGAGTTCTCGGCCCACACCCGACGGCCTTCTTCCGACGCCTTGCGGCGTTCACGCACCGCGGCGGGGTCGTGGCGGAACACGATCCGATCACACACATCCCGCAACCTCTGCAGCGACCAGCTGCCTTGCCGCCGCAACGCGTCAGCGAGTTCCTGGTCGACCAGGGGTGCGTAGTCCTGTCCGCCGACCAGACCCGTACGAGCGACGATCGTGCGGACGTGCCCGCCGGCGATCACCCCATCGTGCAAGCACTGCGCCACCGCAGGCAGCGTGTTGAACAGGTGCATCGCATAACCCAACTCGGTTTCCACCGAGCCCTGGCTGCGACCCACCATCATCGCGATCTCATTCGCTGCCCGCGCGTGTGCGTCATACACACGCTGATCGGAGTCCATATACGGCGCGACCAGTCGTTCGTACACCTCCGACATCGCCCGCAACCGGTGCCAGTCCATCAACGCACTAGCACGCCGCGCCGACACCACGACCGCACCCAACCCGGCGGCATCCACGTCATCCAACGACTCAGGCAGTCCCAATACGGAGAGATCCGGCTCTGACTCAACTGACATCGGAACCCCCTCCCGGCGGACGAACACGACTCGAACCATCTATCGAATACATGTTCGATTCTACCGAGAAAAACCCACCCCGGCAAGGGAAAACAACCACAAACCGGACCCACGCCAAAGATCATTCACGCGAATGACAAAAGGAACCGCGCCGGGTCACACCGTCACAACGCGCCTCGCCTCATCAACAACGAATTGATCTGCGGTGCAATCGAATCGATGAGACGCGATCCCAGCGCGACGTTCGGATACATCTCGATCGGCCGACGGCGCACGGCGGTCTCGATCCAATCGGCGGCGTCATTCACGGTGAGCGCCGGCGCGTGATCGTAGTCGGCAGTCGGGGCGATCATCGGAGTCCGGACCAATGGAAATCCGATCGAGGTGACACGAATTCCCCTGTCGTGCAACTCCGTATCGACGGAGCGCCCGAATGCGATGAGTGCGGACTTCGATGCCACGTACGCCGCGAAATCCGGTACCGCGCCCATCGCCACACCCCATGTGCCGACGTTGATGATGTGCCCACCACCGGCGGCGACCATCGAATCGAGCAACCCCAGTGTGAGCCGCACCGGGCTGTAGTAGTTCAGCGTCATGGTGCGTTCGTAGTCATGGAAGCGATCAACCGTCTGCAACACCGGTCGCCGGATCGAGCGGCCCGCATTGTTGACCAGAACATCCACGTGCCCAACGGATTCGAGAATTGACTTCGCCAGTCCGTCCACGGTGTCGAGGTCGGAGAGATCACACGGCGCAACCGTCGCAGCTCCACCGGCATCGGTGATCGCCGCGGCCACCTCGTCGAGTTCCTCGACCCGCCGCGCGACCAGCACCACATGCGCACCCAAGCCACCCAGACGTAGTGCAGCCGCACGACCGATTCCCGACGACGCACCGGTCACCACGATCACGCGCCCGGCGATGTCGTGTCCGCCATTCCCGATCAGCGGGAGCCGTCGGCGAACACCTTCGACGAGAGTGACCGGCGCCTGCAACGCCGCACTGGTCACCACGGCGTTGACCCGGCGAAGAACTGCGTTACGTAGATCACTCATCTGGTCATGCAATCACAACGGACCGACCTGCACCGGCAGCGGGTGACAAGCCCGGTACCGACTCCGCAACCTGTCAGCGGCAACCTGTCGGCGACAGTCCGTCAGCCTCAGTCCGTCAGCGCGAGCGCGGCGAGCGGGTCGGAGTACACCGCGTCGAGTGACACCGCACCCGAGGCCTGCTGCTGAACAGTGGCTCCCGAGCGGGTCACCCGCACATCGCGCACCGCCGCCACCGATGTCGAGCGCACCGACCGCGCCACGGTCGACAATGTGGCCGGCGAATCCGTGAACGCCTGTCCACCGAGGATCACGTGATCGGGGTTGAAGATGTCGGAGATCAGGCCGACCGTGCGGCCGAGGATCTCGGCGCGCTCCTCGAGGAGCTCACGCGCGATCGTGTCGCCCGACTTCGCCGCGCTGTGCACGTCCTCGATCCGAGTGACGGCCAGACCGGCGGCCTTGGCGGCCTGCACCACACCGGTGTCGCTGACGGTCGACTCGAGCTGGCCGGTGCGATAGGGGTCGAGCAGACGCGTCGCACCGGTCGGGAAGTGTGCGATCACCGGCGGTCCGGCGGTCGGCGTGTAGACGGTCCCGTCCATCGTGAACGCCACGCCCACCATCTCGCGGGCATAGAAGTAGAGGAAGCTGCCACCCTCGTCATCAGGGTTGACCAGCAACTCCGCGGCGGCCATCGCCTCCACGTGGGAGGCCACTGAGACGGGCAGACCGATCGTGTCGGCGAGCACGCGCCCAACGGGAGCCTCACTCCAGCCGAGCCGCGGGTTGTCCACCGATCCGTCGGCCAGCACGCGGCCACCGAGTGCGACACCGGTCCACAGCAGTCGCTTGCCCGGCCACCGCGACACGAAACGGCTCGCGCTCAACCCGATCGCGGTCAGCACCTCTTCGGGATCATCGGACGTGGGCGTGGCGATCTGAATCGCACCGACCACACGGTGCAGCAGGTCGTGAGTGGTGATCGAGGTGACCTTGTATCCGATGTGGATGCCCACAGTGAGGAAGTCGGCGACGTTCACCTCGAATGGCAGTCGGGGACGCCCGATCGCTCCGGCCGGGGCGAGGTCGGCGCGCTCACGCAACAGACCGCGCTTCAGCAATGCGCTGACCTGGCGGTTCACCGTCGAGATACTCAAGCCGGTCTGCTCGGCGGCGACGTCGCGGAACACCGGTCCCTGCAACCGTGCGACCCGCAGCACCAGTGCGGCAGGCTTGTTCGACAACTGCAGCGTGGGCGTGGCGATGTGGGGGGTGGACTGACGCCCGCCGGCACTACCCCCGCGCGCATTCCCACTGCGCGCATTCCCATTGCGCGCATTCCCATTGCGCACATTCGCCCCACGCACATTCCCCGTGCGGGGTGATTCGGCGATGGGGGGAATCGGACGTCCTCGCAGTGAGATGGTCGGCACCGCCCGTGGTGACGGGCGAACGGCAGAGTGATCGAGTGTGGTGGTCATGATTGTCCTCTGTGCAGTGCTCAGCGCGCACGCTTCGGCGCGGTGATCTGGCGAAATGGGCTGGTTGATTCGGAGAGATCAGCGCATTCGACAACAGAGAACGCGGGCAAAAGGCAGACGGCAGCCCAGCGCGGTGATCACGTAGGTGACCTCCGGGATGGCATTCGTCGTGCTCCGCATGGCATGACGGTAGCAATCCGAGTCGGTCGCGAGCAACACTTTCGGCACCGCAGATATGCGCTCGGCAGCATCAACGTCCCAGGTCAGGCCTCGATGATAGCCAGCGCGTTGGTGACGCGGATGATTTCGATCAGCCTGCGCGAAAGATCGATCGACTTGGTGAACTCGCGCATAACAGCTTGATAACTTCGGTTGCAGCACCTTTGTTAGTAGGATGAACTAACACGGTGCTCGACACATCACCGCTGGTGACAGGCGGTCAACCCGCCCGCACCACTCCCGTGCGCCTCACCCGCCGAGTCCAAGAGAAGCTGGCACCGGCCGACACCCGGCGCCACCATCTGTCGCTGGTGCTGCAGTGCCTGCACGACGAGGGCGAGCTGAGTCGGGCAGACCTGGCCCGCGCGACCGGTCTGACGCGAGTCACCATCTCCGACCTCGTGACCGAGCTCCTCTCCGACGGGTTGGTCGCCGAACTGGGACCCAAACCCGGTGTCCGCACCGGGAAGCCGGCGATCCTGCTCGGCACCGTCCCCAACGCCCGACTCATCGTGGCGCTGGACCTGTCCGACGACACCGCATTGCGCGGCGCTCTCATCGATCTCGACGGCGAGGTGGTTGCCCGCGACTCCGCCGAACTGGGACACGCACGCGGCACCGACGCACTCGAGCTGGTCGCAGAACTGGCGGGTCGACTGGTCGCGGCGTCGCAGCGGCCGATTCTCGGCGTCGGCGTCGGCACCCCGGGTGTGGTCGACGACGACGGCGTGGTCCGCCAGGCCCCGAACCTGGGCTGGTTCGATCTGCCACTGGCACAACGACTCACCGAGCGGCTGGGGATACCGACCCACGTGGCCAACGACGCGAATATCGCGGCGCTCGCCGAATGCACCTTCGCCGACGGCAACGCCGATGGGTTGATGCTGGTGGCCGTCGGTCACGGTGTCGGCGGCGGAATCGTGATGGACCAGACGATCCTGGGTGGACCGTTGATGTCAGCGGGCGAGATCGGCCACATCGTGGTCGATCCGGACGGTGCGCGATGCGTCTGCGGCAACCGCGGCTGCCTGGAGACGGTGCTCGCGGTTCCTCACCTCCGCGCCGCGCTGACATCTGCGGACAGTTCTTCGCTGGAAACGACCTCGGTGCTCACCGAGGTCGGCACGACGCTGGGGGCGGCGATCGCTCCCATCGTCACGACGCTCGGCCTCACCGACGTCGTGCTCCACGGCCCCACCGAGCTGCTGGACGGACCTCTCCTCGAGGCCGTCCGCGCCTGTGTCGCCGCGCGCAGCATGCCGGTGGTCGCCGAGCACCTCGACGTGCGGATGGCCTCGCTTGCCCGCGATGTCGTTCTCACGGGCGCAGCGGCACAGGTCCGCTACGCCCAACTAGGGGTTGTCTGACCGGGGTTCGGACTGTCTTCGGACAGTCCCCGGATTTTCTCCGTGCCAGGACCGGCCCACTCACCGCCAGAAAGAGAAACCCGATGAAGAAGATTGTGCGCTTCACAGCACTGGGTGTGGCCTCCGCACTCGCACTCACACTGTCCGCCTGCGGCAGCTCCGACAACAACGACTCCGGTGGCGGCACCACCACCATCAAGCTGTGGTTGGCCGGCAAGACCGACACTCCCGCCGCGCTGACCCAATGGCTGGAGAAGACCTACGAATCCCAGAACAGCAATGTGAAACTGGAGATCTCCCAGATCGATTGGGGCCAGCTGATCCCTCGGCTGCAGACCGCCCTGTCGAATGCCAACGAGACACCTGACGTATTCGAGGTCGGCAACACCCAGTCGCCCACCTTCACCTCGGTCGGCGCATTCACCGATCTCACCGGCAAGATGAGTGAGCTGGGCTCCGACATCGGTCCCAAGAGCTTCCTGGAGGCAGGCAAGTTCGACGGCAAGCAGTATGCGGTGCCCTACTACTGGGGGTCGCGGTACGTCTTCTACAGCAAGAAGGCGCTCGCCGACGCCGGGGTTGCGGTTCCGACGACACTCGACGAGTTCAACAAGGCGACGGTTGCACTGAAAGACAAGGGCGGCAAGAACTATTCGGGATTCTGGCTGCCCGGCGAGGACTGGCGCAACGGGATCTCCTGGGTATTCGCCAACGGCGGCGACATCGCCACCAAGCAGGGCGACAAGTGGGTCGGCACACTGTCCTCCCCGCAGAGCATCAAGGGCCTGACCGAGTGGCAGCAGATCGCCGAGAAGGGCACCAGCGCACCGAAGGACGGCCTCGACGACGAGTCCTGGGTGCCGTTCAACAATGGCGAGTCGGCGATGTTCATGGCTCCGGGCTGGGCGAAATCGAGCGTCGACCCGTCCAAGGCCGCCGATCTCGGCGCATTCGCACTCCCGGGTGTCGACGGCGGCGCCGCACCGGTCTTCGCCGGCGGTTCGAACATCGGTGTATCCGCCAAGTCCAAGCACCAGGATCTGGCATTCAAGCTGCTGCAGCTGATCTACAGCGACGACTACCAGAAGCAGTTGGCCACCAACGGACTCGGCCCGGCCAAATCCGCATTCACCTCGGCGATGGGTGACGACGTGTTCGCCAAGTCCGCGATCGCGGCAGCTGCGAACTCCAAGCTCACCCCGGCTTCGCCGAACTGGTCGAATATCGAGAACGCCAAGGTGATGGAGGCGTTCTTCGGTGAACTGGCCAAGGGCGGCGACGTCACCACTGTCGCCAAGAAGTACGACGAGAAACTCGAAGCAGAGCTCAACCAGTAATTCCCGAGGGCCCGCCATGTCGGCGACGACATGGCGGGCCCGCACCCCGGCCCCACGACAGGGGAAGATCATGGCCCATGCGACGCTCGACACCGGCGTGACCGCGCACGGCGGCAACGCCGACACTGCCGGCACACCCGAACACCACAGGGCACGACCGCACTTCGGCCGGTACCTGCTGCTGCTCCCGACCCTCGGTGTCTTGGCCCTCGGACTCGGCTACCCGCTGGTGCGCCAAGTGGTGATGTCGTTCCAGGAGTTCGGTCTCGCACAGCAATTCGGTACCGCGCCCCCGAGATGGATCGGCCTGGACAACTACACTGCGGTCCTCACCGACGCCACCACATGGCAGGTGGTGGCACGGTCGATCGCCTCGCTGCGTGGGCCACGCCGCTGGTCGCGAGCATGACGGTGTGGAAGTGGTTGTTCGACACCCGATATGGCGTGATCAACTGGGTGCTGGTCAAGATCGGCCTGCACGGATTCGAGGGCTACAGCTGGTTGGCCGACCCGCTGACCTTCTTCGTGGTCGCGGCCGTGATCGTGGTGTGGATGAGCGTCCCCTTCGTGGCGTTCTCGCTCTACGCCGCACTGACCCAGGTCTCCGAGGAGACGATCGAGGCCGCCCAGATCGACGGCGCCTCGGCATGGCAGCGACTGCGCTACATCGTCGCACCCGCCATCCGTCCGGTCCTCGCCATCGTCACCCTTCTGCAGATCGTCTGGGACCTGAGGGTGTTCGCCCAGATCAACTACCTGCAGAATGCCGGTGGCACACAGGAGAAAACCAACCTCCTCGGCACCTACCTGTATCAGTTGGGCATCGGCCAGAGCCACTACGGCGTCGCGTCGGCGGTGGCGATGTTGATGCTCATCCTGACGCTGATCCTGACCGCCGGGTATGTCCGCTCGTTGCTGCGCGAGGAGAAGAACGCATGAGCACCACCGCCCTGCGGCGTCACCACGCCGGACGAACTCTCGCCAACATCGTCGCTCTCGTGGTGGCGGTCGTCTGGATCTTCCCGGTCTACTGGATTCTCAACAGCTCCTTCCAGCCGGTGACAAGACTCCGCGGCAAGGATCCCGCCTGGTTACCCTTCGGCGCGGGCCGCGGGTTCGCCGCATACGGCCGCGTCCTCGACGCCGACTTCTGGCATTCGATGCGGTTGAGCCTGATCGTGACATTGCTCGCCGTGGCCGTCGGACTGGTCTTCGCTTTCCTTGCGGCACTGGCGATCACCCGATTCCGCCTGCGCGGCAAGACTGCCTTCGTCATCGTCATCCTGGTGGTCCAGATGATCCCCGCCGAGGCGCTGTTCATCTCCCAATACAAGATGCTCACCGCGTGGAGCCTGTCCAACACGATCATCGGCCTGACGCTGCTCTATGTGGCGATGATCCTGCCGTTCACCGTATGGATGCTGAGAGGATTCGTGGCAGGTATCCCGGCTGAATTGGAGGAGGCTGCGATGGTCGACGGCTGCAGCCGATTCCGCGCCTTCTTCTCGATCACCTTCCCGTTGCTGGCACCCGGACTCGTCGCCTCGGGGGTGTACGGATTCCTGCAATGCTGGAACGAGATCACCATCGCGACCGTGGTGATGAGCCCTGACAACTCCACGGTCCCGCTCTGGCTGCAGGGTCTGACAACGGTGTCGGACAAGGCCGTCGACTGGCCCGCAGTGATGGCCGGTGCCACCCTCGTGGCCGTACCGGTGATCGCCCTGTTCCTCGTCGTCCAGAACAAGATGACCAGTGGATTGGTGGGCGGGGCGGTCAAGGGATGACCGATCCCGCACTGCGCCGCGCTGCCTACCGAGTGGTCGTCAGCGCCTTCGCCGGCACCACCGTGCCGAGCTGGCTGCCCGAACTCGTCGAGGCGGGACTCGGTGGGATCTGCCTGTACGGCAACAATCTTGACGCCGGATCGGAACGAACCCTCACCCTGGCCCGCGAACTCGCACAGCTGAGCGCACAGCTGATCATCACTGTCGACGAGGAGGGCGGCGATGTCACGCGTCTGGACTACGGGACGGGCAGTGCATTCCCGGGTAATGGGGTCCTCGGCCGCTACGACGACCTCGACACCACGACGTCGGTCGCGCGTGCGACAGCGGCGCGGCTGAAGACCGCCGGCATCTGGCTCGACCTTGCACCCGACGCCGATGTGAACTCCGATCCGCGCAACCCGGTCATCGGGACGCGTAGCTTCGGCGCCGATCCACACCTCGTCGCGCGGCATACAGTGGCATTCGTGGACGGTCTTCAACGCGAGGGTGTGGCCGCCTGCGTCAAGCACTTTCCCGGACATGGCGATACCGCGACCGACTCACATCTGGAACTCCCTTGTGTCAACGCCGATCTCGCGACCCTGCACGATCGGGAACTGATCCCCTTCGCGGCAGCGATCGCAGCCGGTACCGCCTGCGTGATGACCTCGCACATCGTGGTCGAGGCCATCGATCCCGGCCGGCCGGCGACGCTGAGCCATGCTGTTCTCACCGGGTTGCTGCGCAAGGAGATGGGTTACGACGGAGTGATCGTCACCGACGCCTTGGACATGGCCGGCGCCAGCGCCGACATCGGTATTCCGGCCGCCGCCGTCGCCGCACTGTCGGCGGGTGCGGATCTCCTTCTCCTGGGCCCCGACAACCTCGGCAGAGGACCGGCGCACACCCTCGACACCGTTGAGGCGATCCTCGCCGCAGTCGAGTCCGGTGCACTCTCAGCTGATCGACTGATCGAGGCCGCACACCGCGTCGACCTACTGGCCGCGACATACGGTACCGGGATCGGGGTTGCCGACCCCGCGGTGATCGAGGCGGGGTGTGAGGCGGGCGAGTACGCCGCAGCTGCGGTCATCGGTGACCTCGACATCGACCTGCCCTCGGGACGCGCTCTGGTCATCCGTATCGATACCGGATCCAATCTCGCTGTCGGCGTGGCGCCGTGGGGCGATCTGGCGCTCTCCGACGCAGACGTGGTGACCGTCGACGAGCGCCTCGCAGAGATCACCACACTCGTCGCACACCCCGGTCCCGTCATCGTGGTCGGCCGACGTCTCGACGCCGAGCCCCGGGTCTTCGAGTGGCTCGCCGAACTCGCCCGCAGGCGCCCGGACACCCTGGTCGTCGAACTCGGCTGGCCCGGGCCGAGGCTGTCGGCACTCCCTCGCACCGTACTGGGGTGGGGATCCTCACCGGCGTGCGCGCATGCGGTCGGACGTGCGATCGAACGGGCGCGTCCCCAGTCTCCTGAAACCAGCAGTACGCGTGACATATTGGGTACGCGTGACACACTCGACAGGCGGGCGCGATGACGGCGGTGCGCCTCGGGCTCGATATCGGCGGCACCAAGATCCACGGTGTCGCCGTGGACGCCGCCGATCCCGAACTGCTTCACGCACAGATCCGGATCCCCACGATGCGCGGACCACAGGGCGTGGTGGCCTCGGCGCTGCAGGCGGTGTCACAGCTTCTCGAGGCCGCCGGTGCGGTCGCGGAGCCGGTCGCTCTGGGGATCGGTGTTCCCGGCGCGGTGGGGTGCGACGGGATTCTCACCAACGCCGTGAACCTGCTCATCGGCTCGCCGATGGATCTGCGCGGCATCCTCACCGCCGCGGTGGGGATACCGGTGACGGTGAACAACGACGTCGACGCGGCTGCGTGCGGTGTCGCTCGGTGGCTGGTCTCTCGGGGCGAGACACCCGACGTCGCACTGCTGTCCATCGGCACCGGGTTGGCCGCCGGCTTCGTCCTCGACGGCCGATTACGGCGTGGCGCAACGAGTCTCGTCGGCGAACTCGGCCACCTGGCCGTGGTCCCGGACGGGCCGCTGTGTTCATGTGGCCAACGCGGATGTATCGAGATGTACGCCTCGGGACGTGCCCTCGAACGTCAATGGCACCACGACGGGCCCGATCCGGCACCGGTCGCGGTGTTCGACGCGGCCGATGCCGGTGACGTCGAGGCGATCGCGATCCGCGAGACATTCCTGAGCTGGCTCGGCACGGCCATCCGGATCGCCACCTTGGCGGTGGATCCCGCTCATGTGGTGCTCACCGGTGGCGTGATGCGATTGGGCGAGCGCATCACCGCCCCGCTTCTGGAGCGCCTGGGACACGATGCACACACCTCACCGTTCGTCGCGAGTCTGCGGCTGCGGGAGCGCACGATGCTGCTGCCGGCCGATCATCCGGCGGCCGCTCTCGGGGCCGCTGAACTCAGCGACCCCGAGAGCGGCAGGAGGCGGTGACGGCGCCTCACTCACGCGCCGGTGTCAGCCGAGTCGCCGGCCGGTGTCGATCGAGAACAGATGAACGCGCTCGGGGTCGACCGCGAAGTGAATATCGTCACCGATGGCGGGAGGAGTACGCCAGTTCACTCGCGCGACCACGTGCTGGGCTGTCCCGTCGATCTCGGTCGTTCCGTATGCGAAGGCATCAGAACCCAACTCCTCGACGACATCCACCCGCATGGCGATGCCCTCGGACGCCTGCTCCATATCCTCGGGGCGGATGCCGAGGGTCACCCGAGACGCCTGGGTATCGGCGAGAACTGCACGTGGCACAGGGATCACGCTCTGCCCCACCTGCACACCGCCGTCAACCACCGGTACCTCGAACAGGTTCATCGACGGGGATCCGAGGAATCCCGCGACAAACACGTTGACCGGGTGATCGTACGTGGATCTCGGTGTATCCACCTGTTGCAGAACGCCGTCGCGCATCACGGCGACCCGATCACCGAGGGTCATCGCCTCCACCTGATCGTGAGTCACGTACACCGTGGTGGTGCCGAGCCGACGCTGCAGCCCGGCGATCTGAGCGCGCGTCTGAAGGCGCAGCTTCGCATCGAGATTCGACAGCGGCTCGTCCATGAGGAACACCCGCGGCGAGCGCACGATGGAGCGACCCATCGCCACACGCTGACGCTGGCCACCGGAGAGCGCCTTGGGTTTACGCGCGAGATAGTCGGTGAGCCCGAGCATCTCTGCGACCTCGCCCACTCGCCTGGTGATCTCACTCTTCGGCGTGCCCGCGATCTTGAGTGCGAAACCCATGTTCTCGGCCACCGTCATATGCGGGTAGAGCGCGTAATTCTGGAACACCATCGCGATGTCGCGCGACTTGGGCGGCAGATCGGTGACGTCGGTGTCGCCGATCAGAATCCGCCCCGCGTCGACCTCCTCGAGACCGGCGAGCATGCGCAACGAGGTCGACTTGCCGCACCCCGATGGGCCGACCAGGACCAGGAACTCGCCGTCCTCGACGTCGAGGCTCAACTCGTCGACGGCCGGGCGTTGTTGCCCGGCAAAGTTTCTCGTCGCCTTCTGAAAACTGACAGATGCCATTGACTGTTCATCCCTTCAGCGGCAGGAACGTGCCGCACGATCCGAGTGAAGTGAAAGGCCAGGATTCCCCGAGCCCACCAGCCATTCTCGTCGACATGTCGCACTGGCGCAGCGCTTTGGCCTGGGATGAGGCATATCTGGGCGACCGCGCCATCAGATGTCGCCCAGCCTCACCGCACCGTCACGCCGTCTTCTGTCGAGCCTCCTGACCAAACGTCCCCAACCCGACCGATCCCTCGGGCAGAGTGAGTTCTCCCGACGCGAGACGCTTGCGCAGATAGGTGAACGCCTGTGCGGTCTGGGCGAACAGGTGCTCCCCGGCCACCAGCGGGGTCCGGGCGGGCTCGCCGTCTCGAACGAACTGCGGCAGCGGTGCCACCCGCGTGTCGTAGTCGACGTTGAAGAACAGCGGGAACGAATAGCGCTCTTCGCTGACCTTGCGCACCCGATGGCTCGTCGCCACGAATTCACCGTTGGTCCACAGTTCGAGCATGTCTCCGACGTTGATCACGAAGGCACCCGGGATCGGCGGCGCGTCGATCCACTCACCGGCCCCGTTCATCACCTCCAGACCGGGCGCCGTCGGCCGTAGCAGGGTGAAGCATTCGAAGTCGGTGTGCGATCCGATGCCTTGGACGTCATGCGCATCCGGGTCGTACTGGTAATGCATGAGCCGCAGCTGACTCGGAGTCTTCGTCGCATGCCTGGTGAACACGTCGGGATCCTCACCCAGCGCAACCGCGAACGCCCACAACAGCTTCTGCCCCACCGCCAGAACTGCCTGATAGTAAGCGGTCACCGCCTCGGCGAAGCCATCCTGGTCGGGCCACACATTCGGACCCAGCATGGGGTTGCCGGCCAGATGATCGGGGTCGTCGGCGGGAAGATCGAGAGCGGTGTCGAACGCTTCCTTGAGGTCGGGTTTCTTGTCCGGCTTGTCCAGACCCTCTTCGCCGACAGGTACGTATCCACGATGGCAGGTGGAATTGCCGATGTAATAGCGCATCTTCTCCTCGACCGGCTTGGCGAAGAATGCCTTCACCTGCTTGAGCATCGACTCGAAAAGCTCCTCGTCAACGCCCGAACCGGTGACGTAGAAGAACCCCACATTCCGTGCTGCATCGCCGATCTCGTCGACGACGCGCTTCCGGGACTCGCCATCGTCGGTCCACAGCGCGGCGATGTCGATCACGGGGATGCTGGTGAACGCCCCGAGTCCTGTCTGTGTTGTCATGCGTGGATGGTTCCTTCCGTGAATGCGAGAGTCCATTGCTGTGTGCTCTCGTGCCGTGGATTCGTGCCCTGGGCTGACTGAACTGTCGATGTGACAAGTCCGTCCGGCGAGACACCCAGGGTCAGGTGTGAGCCGACCAGCGATTGATCGGAGGCGTGCGTGATCGTCCACGAACCGACGCGGTCACGCGATGGCATGTCTGTTGCACTGTCCGACTGCGCTTGTGGTTCACATGCGACGATCGTGACCACACCATCGATGCGGTGAGCCCAACCCAACCGTCCCGATGCGCACACGACGATCGCACAATCGGCATCGGAGGTGAGCTCCATTGCCCAGCAACCGCTGCCGTCGTTCTCAGTGGGCTGCCGCTCCCACCTCTCGGAGTAGTCGGCGTGGACACCGCGCTCGTGGAGAACCCCGTCGATCAGTGACATGAACCCTTCGTCGGGCAGCTCGGACTCGCTGAGTTCGATCGTCCGGTGCCAGGTGAACACATCACCGGTCTGTCGGAGTGTGCCCGCGAAGCCGTCGAGGGGTTCGGCGCCCGTCGGATCGACCCGCAGATCGACGAATCGGGTCGGGCCCTGGATCCACCGGACCTCTGCACGAGACGCTACCGGTGTGCCGTTCACCACGAGTCCTGTACGCTGCCATTCGCCCGAACATGCTGCCATCAACGGGATATCGGAGTGCGCGATCATCAGCGATGCCCCCCGCTCGGGTGGCGTAATGCACGCCAGAACACAGGGTCGTGTCCGGGGACCACGCGGGCGTCGAGCCGACTGCCCTCCTCCATCAACCGATTGACCGATGCCGCTGCCCGGCCGGCATCGCTCGGTTCGGCGACCGCACCGCACGGTATCCGCTCGAGAAGGTTTTCCCCGAGATCGGCGGCATCGGCGGCGAACAGCCAGGTGCCGGACTCCCGTAGGTCGACGCGAAAGGACAGATGCCCGGGCGTGTGCCCCGGGGTGGCGAACACCGAGACACCCGCAGCGATCTGCTCATCACCACCGACGGTCTGCCACTTCGTGGCAACATCAGTGAAATCGTCTCTGTAACAGGCGACCTCTTGTTCTGTCCCGTCAGCGATACGTGCCTGCACGTACTCCAGTTCGGCCGCGTCGATGACGACCGGGATCCCGGCCTCGCTCAGCGTTCTGATACCACCCGAGTGATCCAGGTGAAAATGGCTGACGACAGCAAGACAGACGTCATCGAGCCCGTAGCCGACCGCCGCAAGAGCGGCGTGCAACGGGTCACCGGTAGGACCCGTCGGCAACAGGTCGTCGCCGTACATCGCTCCGACGGTGTCGATGTCGTCCAACGCCTGCCTGCTGATCCCCGTGTCGAGGATGACCACACCGTCGTCTGTCTCCACGGCAACACCGGGGATGGGTTCGGCGAGGACAGCGTCCGAACCGCCGAGTACCGAGAGCGACTTGTGCACGAGTTCACGACCGTAGTCGAGCATGAACATCCGATTCGCATACGCCATCGCTCAGCCCACCGAGAGTCCGGCCAGGTACAGCGACGTCGGATTGGTCACGATGTGGGATTGCTCGATGCCCTTCAGCCATGATTGCCCGACCATGAAGTCGTTGACATCGGTGAGATTCAGCCAGCAACCCGTCTGCAGCGCCTGCTCACCGGCCTTGCCGTACAACGAATTGTCGCCGGAGGGCAGCGCCTCGTTCAGCGTCGCCGAGGCTGCATCTGCCGGGCAGCTCAGGTAATTGAGACCACCGCTGGCATCCCAGCTGATGTGCCCCCAGGTGAACGGAGACGGAGCGTCGGGCCACACCAGCTCGGTGAAGATGTCCGGAGCCCCGGCATTCTTGTTCCCGATCCAGCCGTAGATCTGCGACGTCGGGTAGGACTGCACCTTCGCGGTGAAACCCACAGCCGACAGCTGGGTCTGCAGGAGATTGCTGATCAGCTGGTTGTCCGGGGCACCGGAGTCGTAACCGATGGTGATGGTGCGCTCGGAGGCCGGCAGCCCCTGCACGATCTTCTGCAGTGCAGAGGTGTCGTGGGTGATGTTCTGGGTGCCGTACTGCTCCGGCAGCATATTCGGCGGGTAGATCTGCTTGGCATCTTTGCCACGGCCGAAGTACGTCTGCTTGGTGATCTGGCTGATGTCGACGGCTTGCTGCAGAGCCGTCCGCGCGGCCTGAGAGGTGAACACGCCGTGATTCGGGTTGAGGTACAGGGAGTTCGACATCATCGACGGCAGCGAGTAACTCGAGAACTTCTTGTTCTTGATGTAGGACTCGACGGCCGACGTCGGCAGTCCACTCAGAATCGCTGCGAGCTGTCCGTTGTTGAACTGCAACTGCTGTGACGAGGCGTCGTTGACCACCGGGATGTCGATGGTCTGGAAATACGGCTTCGCTCCCCAGTAGCCGTCGAATGCCTTCATACCGTAATGCGAGCCGACGCTGGCGTCGGTGAGTTCATACGGGCCGGTGCCCAGATCATGACTCGACAAATACTTCTGGGCGTTGTCGCCACCGGCATGCGCGGTCAGACCCGACGGGCTGACCATCCTCGGGCCATACGGTGAAGCCATGTAGTCGAGGAATGCCGAGTTCGGCGCCTTGAGTGTCACCGTTACTTCGTAATCACCCTTCGGCACAACAGAAGCGACGTCGGAGACCATGTATGCCGGACCCTGGTTGACTGCCAGACGGCGGTCGAACGACGCCTTGACCGCCGCCGAGGTGAACGGGGTCCCGTCATGGAATTTGACTCCCTGACGCAGGGTGAAGTCGTAGACGCGGTTGTCCGGTGAGGCGGTCCATGCGGTGGCGAGCAAGGGCTGCAGCGTGGGAGTCGCGGTTCCTGACTTGTACTGCAACAGGCCTTCGTAGATGTTCGTGGTGAGCAGTAGTCCCTGGCCGGCATAGAAGACATCCGGGTCGGGTGGCTGTCCCGGGTCCTGGAGGAACGCGATTTTCAGGGTCTTGTCGGTCGGCGCCGGATTCGGCGACGAGTCGCCACCCGACGAGCCACATGCCGCAAGTGCTGTGGCGGCCACCGACAGCAGTGCAGTCGCTGCCCAGGGCTTGAATCTCATCTGACGGTTCCTTCGGTGAGTGTTGTACGAGATTGACTGTCAAAGGCACAGAGAACCGCTGCGCTGTCACAGATCGCACCGGCCTGCAGGTACTCCATCGCGTCGAGCGCAGCCTCATGCCGCGCGAGGGAGGAGCCCCCGACGCAGTCGGCGACCACTCGCACGTAGAAGTCTCGTTGGTGTGCGTCAGCGAAGGTGTAGTGGACACAGACATCGGTCAGACCGCCCACGAGGATCAGGGTGGACGCACCCAGACCGCGGAGCACTATCTCGAAGTCTGTCCCGATGAATCCCGAATACCGCCGTTTGACGATATGGAACTCGGTGTCCAACGGCCGGAGGCTCGGCTCGAGCTCCGTGCCCGCAACGCCTTCGACGCAGTGCACACCTTCGGCCCCGTCGAGCTCACGCCCGAAGTCGATTCCGCTCGGTCGGTGGACTTCCTGGAAGAACACGACGGGAATGTCGCGATCGCGAGCAGCGCGCACAAGCAATTCGCAGCGCCGTACACGGTCGGAATGACCCGGCATGACGTCGATCCCGACGTCCTCTGCGAGCATGCCCCCACCGGTCTGCATGTCGACAACCACCAGCACCGGACGGCCCACTATGAACGGTTGACGCGGCATGAACGCCTCTTTCCTGATGTAGCCACGAGCCTGTCTCGAACGAGATCCGACGATGCCCTCACGCGATCACGATCCGTGGATCCGCGGCGGCTTGGAGGAGATCGACGATCGCGTTGATGACGACGTACGCACCACCGAGCACGATCGTCACACCTGAGATCGCCGGGAAGTCGGCCACGGGAATGCTCTGGGCGATGTATTGACCGATGCCCGGCCAACCGAATACCTGCTCGACCACCAACACCCCCGAGAGCATCAGACCGATCTGCAGACCGGTCATCGACAGTGCAGCTCCGAGGCTGTTGCGCAACACGTGCCCGAACAGGATCCGTGTCTCACCAAGACCCTTGGCGCGTGCGGTCTTCACATATTCACTTCCCGCATCTTCTGCCAGGGACGACTGCAGCACACGTCCGATCGCCACTGCGGGTCCCAGTGCGATGACGAAGGCGGGCAGGATCAAGTGGTGCAGGGCATCACCGATCACGTCGAACCGGGCATGGATCAGCCCGTCGAGAACCAGGAATCCGGTGGGCCCGGTGGGAGCGTCGGACAGCGAGGTCCGCCCGTTCGCGGGGACCCACCCGAGCCGCTGGTAGAAGACGATCAGACCGATGATCCCGAGGAGAAACATCGGGGCCGAGGATCCCAGATACAGGATGCCTCGGAACAACCGCGCCCCCGGCCACTTCAGCACCGAGCTGAATGCCAGCAGCGTCGCCATCACGATGGATATCACGATGGCCATGAAGGCCAATTCCAGAGTGGCAGGGAGGAAGTCGGCGATGTCGGTGGATACCGGACGTCGCGTGCGGTAACTCGTTCCGAAGTCACCATGTGCCACATTCCCCAGATAACTCAGGAACTGGCTGAACATCGGTCGATCGAGTCCCAGCGCATGTCTGCGTTCGGCAACTGCCTGTGCGGATGCCTGCGCACCGAGTTGCGCGTGTACCGGATCAAGCGGCGAAACCTTGGCGAGGATGAACATGACCGCGATGAGCGCGATCATGATGACGACCATCGCACCGAGGCGGGTCAGGACGAAACGTATCACTGCAGTGTCCTCAATCCCGGATCATGAGTGTTCGGAGGCTGTCCCCGGAGATGTTGCCGATCAGCGCCAGCGCCATCACGCCGATGCCCGGCATCACGGGGATCCACCACTGCTGCAGGAAGTAGCTGAGATTGCGTGCGGCATCGGCGCCGAGTTCGGGAGCAGGTGCGGCTTGCCCCAGTCCGAGGAAGGACAGCGCGGCAAGCGTCAAGATCAACGTGCCGATGTCGAGACTCGCGGCGACGAGCGCATTCGGGACTGCACCCGGGAGCAGATGCCGCAGCGCCACACGGATTCTCCCGACGCCTGACAGCCGCGCGGCCTCGACGTGCGGACGCGCCGCGAGCCTGGTGATCTCACCGCGCACCAGCCGCGCGTAGAACGGCCACCACACGATCGAGACCGCGATCAGCGTGTGCACGAAGCCGGGTCCGAGTGCAGCCACGACCGCGATCGCCAACACCGGAGCGGGAAGTGCGAGAAAGGCATCGGTGATGCGCATCAAGACGCTGTCGATCCACCCTCCCGCCGCGCCTGCGACCAGTCCGACGAGCCCGCCGATCAGCAAGCCGATCGCGACCACCGCCAAGGCCGCGAACCAGCTCGCACGAATCCCGTAGAGCACACGGCTCTCGATGTCGCGGCCGATACTGTCGGTCCCGAGTACGAAGCCGTCGGTTCCCGGTTTCTGCAGCGGCATCCCCGCGGGAACCAAAGGGTCGTGGCCGGCGATCAGAGGGACACAGAGTGCGAATATCGTCACGAGACCCAGAAGCGAGAAACCCAGCCACGCAACGACACGACGCTGCCGGATGGTCTCCATCCCGGGCACGCGGATCTTGAGTCGTGACAGTCTTTCACCAGTCAGCGCGATGCTCATCTAGCCCGCCTTCCGTTCGATGCATGCGACGCGATGGGTGTGGCCCGGGGATCCCTCGAGGCGCACATCAAGTGAGTGGTCGGAGCAGGCATCGACGGCGATGGGACACCTCGGATGGAATTCACAACCCGGCGGAGGGGCCAGCGGACTCGCCGGTTCCCCGCGAGGGATGACGGGTCGTCGCCCCGCCTCGGGTATCGAGTCGATGAGGGCCTTCGTGTAGGGGTGGGCGGGATTGCCGATCACCTGCTCGGCATCACCGATCTCCACGATCCGTCCGAGGTACATCACGGCGATCCGGTCGGCGACGATTCGGGCAACCGAGAGATCGTGCGTCACGAACAGCACCGACATCCCCAGCGTCGAACGGAGTTCGCCGATCAGGTTGATCACCGATGCCGCCAGAGAGACATCGAGCGCACTGGTGGGCTCGTCACAGAGGAGCACATCCGGGGCCACCACCGTGGCCCTGGCCAGGCACACACGCTGCCGTTGCCCGCCGGACAGCTGGCTGACCCTGGCCTTCATCACATCTGCGGGCAGACCGACCCGACGCAGGGCCTCCACGACGGCGTCCTTACGCTGCGAGTGCGACAATTTCGATCCCGCAAGGCGTTCACCGATGATGGTTCCGACATTCAACCAGGGCGTCAGAGAGGCACCTGCGTCCTGGAAGACCATCTGCGGACGTCCCCCGTCGACGCGCACACTCCCGGAGGTGGCGGTCTCCAACCCGGCGATGACACGTAGCAGAGTCGACTTTCCCGAGCCCGATTCGCCGACGATGGCCAGCGATTCTCCGGGCGCCACATCCACGCTGATCCGCCGCAGCGCCTGCAGCGATCTCGCCTCACCACGACGAGCGAAGCCACGTTTCACAACGAACGACTTGGTGACGTCGGTGAGACTCACCGCCGCCGGTGCCGGCGCCACGGCTTCGCGGCGAACAGTCTCGTCGTCGCCGGCCGGCACAGTCTGGGGGCCAGCGTGGTCGACGGCGGCGGTCGTCAGGGGCAATCCGCGGGCCACCGCATCGGCGCCGAGAATGCAAGCGCTGACATGTGATTCCCCGACGCTGATCGGGTCGGGCGGTCTGTGCTCGCACTCCTGTTCGGCCAGTGCACACCTCGGCGCGAAGGCACAGCCGGGCAGCGGCGCGGCGGGCCCGGGGACCTCCCCACGCAATGCCGGCAGCTCGGTACCGCGGGGGGTGGTCAGTGTCAGCCGCGATCCGAGCAGTCCGCGCGTATACGGGTGCGCCGGTTCGGTGAGCACCGTGTGCGTCGGGCCGATCTCGGCTATCCGACCCGCGTAGAGAACTGCGATGCGATCGGAGATCTGCGCGGCGACCCCGAGATCATGAGTGACCATCAGGATCGCGCAGCCCATCTCGTCGGCGATCTTCCGCAGCAGTGCAAGGACCTGCGCCTGCACGGTGACGTCGAGTGCTGTGGTCGGCTCATCAGCGATGATCAGACCCGGGGTTCCTGCCACTGCCATCGAGATCATCACTCGTTGACGCAGACCACCGGACAGTTCGTGTGGATAGGAGCGCATCCGCATCTGCGGTTCGGGTACGCCTACCTCGGCGAGCAGTCGAACGCTCTCCTTCTCGTCACCCGTCGCCTCGTTGACCTGCCGCCCGATCCGCATCGTGGGATTGAGCGAACGCATCGGATCCTGGAACACCGCACCGAGATCACTGCGCCGAACCGTACGCAGATCGGCGGACTTGCCGGCAGTCATGTCGTGTCCCGCCACGCGTACCGTCCCCGACACCGTCGCGCTCGCGGGAAGGAGCCCGAGCAGGGCGTTGCCGAGCACGCTCTTGCCGGACCCGGACTCGCCCACGAGGCCGACGATCTCGCCGGGCTGGATGTCGAGGGAGACGCCGCGGACTGCGTGCAGCGACGCCGAACCGCGTCGGAACGTGACAGAGAGATCTGTGACGACGGCAATCGGAGATCGGGCTTGCCGACTCGACTGTGTCGAATCTTCCGCTCCCACAGCCGATGCTGTCGTCATGTCGCCTCCCGGAGCACTGGTACCGAAACTGTCAGTTGACAGTTTCGCCTGAGATGTGAGGCGCGGCGGTGTCACTGCGGTAACAGTTGCTTCAACTGGCGTTACATGCGCGTGTAGATTGTTTCTATCGGATGACCGATAGGAATATGTCGCAGCTCGTGAACACCGAATTCACAGTGCTGCAAACACTTTGGTGTCAGAACATTACGAGAGCAAACGGTCGACGGCGCTGACGAGCGCGTCGATCATCCGCCTGCGCGAGGGCGCCGTATCCCTGATCTCGCCATCCGAGCGCAGGTTGATCACCATCTCCACCAGCCGGAACGGCAGATGACACCGGGGGTCCTGCTCGTCGCCGAGGATCTGTGCCGACAGGCCCGAATACACCCGGGCGAGTTCTGTTCGCACACCGAAGAACTCGGCGAAGCGCTCCTGCCGGAGTTCAGGCAACAGGTACAGCGCACCGAGATTCCATCGCGAGCCGGCGAGTTGACCGGCGTCGAAGCGGGCGAGCGCGAGCAACTGCTCGCGTGCAATCGACGCATCGCTCGCCGGAGGCAGCGCGCGGGCGTAGTCGAGCGTGGGCGCGACCGTCGATTGCAGGAGCGCCTCGAGGATGTCTTCCTTGGTGGCGAAGTGGTGATACAGCGAGGCCTGGCGCATCCCGACCGCTTCGGCGATCTTGCGGGTCGATGTCCCCGCGTAGCCGTGTGTGGTGAACAGCTCGGCGGCGGCGTCGAGGATCTCCTCGCGGGGATTGCCCCCTCGGCGCCGCTGTTCGACCAGACGGGGGCGACCGGGTCCAACGTTCGTCTTCATCCTCGAGTCGCTTCCGTGCTCGTCGCCACGTCCATGAGGACAGAGTATCGAGGGCACACCGGTCGCCGCGCCCAACACAGACGACCGAAGTAACCCGACCTTAACGCCGGTTTTCACGCGCGAAACATTTCTGTCACCCGATAGAAATTGCTCTCCGATTATCTATCAAGTGACAGTTACGACTAGGGCCTGGGAGCCACCATGACCGCCACCGAACCGACCTCGACCGAATCGACACCGACCGTCAGCACATACTCATCCGACGAGGACAGCGCAGCCCTCTCCCAGCTCGGATACCGACAGGAGCTGCACCGCGGGATCGGCGGTTACGCCGCCTTCGCCTCGGGCTTCTCCTTCGTGTCCATCCTGACCACTGTCTTCGCGCTGTTCGCACTGGGCTTCGGTCTCGGCGGTCCCGCCTTCTTCTGGACCTGGCCGATCGTGTTCGTCTGCCAGTTCTGCGTCTGCCTCGTGTTCGCCGAACTGTCGGGCAAATTCCCGGTGGCCGGCGCCGTCTACCAGTGGTCGCGTCGCCTGGCCGGCGAGACGGTCGGCTGGTTCGCCGGCTGGTTCATGCTCGTGGGCTACATCGTGAGTGTCGCCGCGCTGGCGATCGCGATGCAGTCGGTCCTCCCGGAGATCTGGAGCGGATTCCAGTTCGTGGGCAGCGACACCAGCCTGTCCTCGGTCTCCGGCGCGACCAATGCGATCAGCCTCGGTTCGATCACCATCGCACTGTGCACGGTCATCAGCGCTGCGGGCGTGCGGATCATGGGCAAGATCACCGTCACCGGCGTCACCATCGAGATCATCGGCGTGATCCTCCTCGTCGCGGCCATGTTCATCAAGGCCGAGCGCTCACCGGTGGCCGCGGTGGCCAACACCGGTGAACACGGACACGGCCTCGGCTACTTCCCCGCATTCCTCGCCTCGATGCTGATGGCCTGCTACGTGATGTACGGCTTCGACAGCGCCGCCGAACTCTCCGAGGAGACCACCAATCCCCGGAAGACCGCACCCAAGGCGATCATCAACGCACTGCTGGTCTCCTTCGTCGGCGGCGGACTGATGATCATCGCCGCGCTCATGGCCGCACCGTCACTCACCGACGGCAACCTGTCGGCTCAGGGCATCGCCTGGGTGATCACCTCACAGCTCGACACCGGCCTGGGCAAGCTGCTGTTGATCATCGTGGCCATCGCGATCTTCTCGGCGACCCTGGCCATCCAGGCGTCGGCCTCACGAGTGATGTTCTCCATGGCCCGCGACAACAGACTTCCCTTCGCCACCTTCCTGTCTCGTGTCAACCCGCGCACCGGCACGCCGGTCATCACCGGTGTCGTGGTCAGCGTGTTGGCCATCGCGGTACTCCTGGTCAACCTGGGCCAGGCCGGCGTCTTCGCGGCCATCACCAGCGTGTCGGTGGTGATCGTCTACCTCGCCTATCTGATGGTGACGGTGCCCGCGCTGATCCACCGGCTGCGCGGCACCAGCCTCAGCCACGGCAAACCTGTGTCCGGACTCGGCAAGTGGGGTATCCCGGTGAACCTGATCGCCGTGGTGATGGCCACCCTGCTCATGATCAACTGCGCCTGGCCGCGTCAGGCGGTGTATGACCCCGACGGCGGCAATGTGATCCTGCAGTATTTCGCGATCATCTTCGTCGCGGCGACGGTGATCGTCGGATGGTTCGCCTACCGCCGCGTCCGCAGCCTGCCCGGCGCACCAGAGCCCACCGACGCACTGGTCTCGAAGAAGTGACGCAATCCCACGCTCACCCATCCACAGATGCGTCCGCACAACAGATTTCGATAGCACAGAGATTGGACATCACGATGACCGCTTCCACCCCCACCACCACTGATTCCACAGCACCGACCGGCACCGCGTCGACAGCCGGCGCCCGTGACCACGCCCGCGCACAGGCGGGCACCATCACCGACTCGATGCCGGTGGTCCCGGCATCGAACTGGCCGACACCCCCGCAGGGCATCGATCCGGCGACACTGACCTGGGCCGAGACCGTTCCCGGCGGCCGCTACACCACCAAGACCCTTGCCCGGGGGACCCGCCTGCGGCTGGTCGACGTGGCGGGCGCCGGATGCGCCAACATCCTGTTGTGGCGCGCCGACGCACCGTGGGAGCGCCTCAATGTCGCCGACACCGTGAAGGTTCCGTGGCAGGCATACCTGAGTGCCGGGCATCCACTCCTGAGCGACCAGGGACGTGTGCTGGCGACCCTCGCCGACGACACCTCCCACCATCACGACGCTCTCTGCGGCACCACCTCGTTGGCCGACAACACCGCGAAATACGGTGCCGGATCGCCTGAATCGCCGTCGCCCGCCGGTCGCGAACTCCTGGTCCTGGCCGCCGCGAAGAACGGCCTGACCCCCACCGACGTGGCACCGTCACTCTCGTTCTTCCAGGGTGTGCGCGCGGACGACTCGGGCAACCTCGTGGCGACCGGCTCAGCGGGTGCGGGCACTTATGTCGATCTGGTGCTGCACCTGCCCTGCATCGTGGCGATCGCCAACACCGCACATCCGCTCGACCCGGCACCGGTCTTCGACACCGGCTCCGTACAGGTGCTGGCGTGGTCTGCCGACGAGGACCTCGCCGACCTGGTCGCGGGCGCGCCCACCGGCGACCCGGAATACGCCCGCGCCGTGGCCAATTCCGAAGATGCCTGGCATGCACTGGCCCGCTGACGACCAGCACCACAGCTGACGCCCACCACCACACAGACTCTCACGAATCAGGTACCCATCATGACCACCAGCACCAGCACCAGCACCAGCAGCACTACACCGACTTCCACCAGCCCCCTCGACGCGCCGGCAGCAGAGCTGGCACTCGTGCCGGGGACGCCTGTCCTCGACACCGTGATCGACGCCCGCGCACCCTGGTCGGGCATCGTCGAGCGCGGCGACGTCCTCACGATGGTCGACCTCTACGGAAACCAGGCGGTCGACACGTTGTTCTATGGCGCACAGGATCATTCGATCCGCTACAGCGCCCAGGCGACCATCGCCGCACAGGGCAACATCTTTCTCACCACCGGCTCGGTGATCCGCGATCAGCAGTCACAGCCGATGATGACCATCGTCGGCGACGAGGTGGGCAACCACGACACCCTCGGTGGTGCGTGCTCGCAGGAATCCAACACCCTGCGCTACGGCCACCACACCAAACACCAGCATGCCTGCTGTGAGAACTTCCTCATCGAGGGGTCCCGACACGGACTGGGCAAACGCGATCTGGTGGGCAATGTCAACTTCTTCATGAACGTACCCATCGACCCTGACGGCACCCTCGGCATCGTCGACGGACTGTCGGCCCCCGGGAAGCGGCTGGCGCTGCGCGCCGATGCCGACACACTCGTACTGATCTCGAACTGCCCGCAGATCAACAACCCGTGCAACGGATTCGACCCCACCGCCGTGCGCGTGATCGTCACCCGTCCGAACTCCGGCGACATGGAGTCGGTGTCGTCATGACCACGATCCTCGTCGAACGTCCGGGTCCGATGACCACCATCCAGGACTGGCCCGGCCGCGTGGGCTACTGGCAGGTGGGCGTGCCCCCGTCGGGTCCGATGGACGACCTGTCGTTCCGGTTGGCCAATATCGCCGTCGGCAATCCCGAGGGCACCCCCGGTCTCGAGGCCACCATGATCGGACCGGCGCTGCGGTTCACCGACGACCGAGTGGTCGCGGTGACCGGCGCCCCGGCCACCGTGAGCGTCAATGGCCGCACCGTGGCCCAATATCAGCCGGTCACCGTCACCGCCGGTGACATCCTCGATGTCGGCGCGGTGGAGGGTGTGGGACTGCGGGTCTACGTGGCCGTCTCTGGCGGACTGCTCGCCGAGGACTATCTGGGCAGCTGCTCCACGTTCACGATGGGCCGCTTCGGCGGTCTCGACGGGCGCACCCTGTCCGCTGGCGACGAGTTGGCGACCGGCGCTGTGGCGCAGGTGAGTTCGCCTCGTCGTATCCAGTTCTCGGAGGAGCCGGCGATGGTCACCGACTGGCAGCTCGCGGTGACCGTCGGACCGCACAGCGCACCGGAGTTCTTCACACCCGCCGACATCGAGACGCTCTACGACACGGCCTACGAGGTGCACTTCAACTCCGACCGCACCGGCATCCGTCTGGTGGGCCCCAAGCCGCAGTGGGCGCGAACCGATGGTGGCGAGGCCGGACTGCACCCGTCCAACATCCACGACAACGCCTACTCGGTCGGCGCGCTCGACTTCACCGGCGACACACCGATCCTGCTCGGCCCCGACGGCCCGAGCCTCGGTGGTTTCGTCTGCCCGGTCACGGTGGTCAGCAGCGACCGATGGAAGCTGGGACAGCTCGCTCCCGGCAACACCGTCCGCTTCGTACCTGTGCGTTCGGACAATGCGGCCGATCCCTCCACCACCTCGGTCCACCGACGTGCCTTCCTGCCGATGGTGGTGTCCTCCGGTGGCGACACCGACAACGGGATCCTCGCCGGCGGTGTGACCGCCGACGGCACCACCGAGGTGACCTACCGGCGCAGCGGTGACGACAACATCCTCGTCGAATACGGTTCCATGACATTGGATCTCGAGCTGCGCGCCCGGGTCCACGCGCTCCAGCAGCGACTGGCCGCCGACAAGCCCAGGGGACTGATCGATCTCACCCCGGGTATCCGGTCGTTGCAGGTCAAAGTGGACCCTGCCGTCATGACGCAGCGGTCGCTGCTGGACTGGCTGACCGAGGCGGAGTCCGAACTCCCGGCTGCCGACGATCTCGTGGTGCCCAGTCGCACAGTGCATCTGCCGTTGTCGTGGGACGATCCGGCCACCCGCGAGGCCATCGAACGGTACATGCTCGGGGTCCGCTCCGACGCCCCCTGGTGTCCGTGGAACATCGAGTTCATCCGGCGGATGAACGGTCTGGACTCGGTGGACGACGTGTATCGCACTGTCTTCGACGCCGAATATCTCGTCCTCGGCCTCGGCGACGTGTATCTCGGTGCGCCCGTGGCGGTTCCCTACGATCCGCGACATCGTCTCGTCACCACGAAATACAATCCCGCACGCACCTGGACGCCGGAGAACGCGGTCGGTATCGGCGGCGCCTATCTGTGCATCTACGGGATGGAGGGCCCCGGCGGCTACCAGTTCGTGGGTCGCACCACCCAGGTGTGGAATCATCGGCATCCGCAGAGCGCGGGCGGTTTCGAACCCGAACATCCCTGGCTGCTCCGATTCTTCGATCGCATCCACTGGTACCCGGTGAGCGCCGAGGAGCTCCTCGACCTGCGCGCCGACACCGCCGCCGGACGAGGCACCGTCGACATCACCGACGGCACCTTCTCGATGTCGTCCTACCGGGAGTTCCTGCGAGACAACGATGCCGACATCACACGGGTCAGCGCCGCCATGGAGGCCGCCCGCGTACTCGAACGTGAACGGTGGGCGGCGGCAGGAGAATTCGACAGCGCACCGGCAACCACTGATCACTCCGACCGGCCAGGGGAAGCAGCATGACCCACATCGACGACATCTACCGCAGCATCGCTCACGCCGATCGACCCGAGGTGTTCATCCATCTACGCCCGCAGGACGACGTCGCACAGGACTACGCGGCGTCGATGTCCGCAGGCGGCGAACTCGCGGGAGTCGTTCTGGCGGTGAAGGACAACGTCGATGTCGCCGGACTACCCACCACCGCCGCATGCCCGTCCTACGCCTACACCCCCACCGACGACGCGCCGGCCGTGGCCGCGCTGAAGTCCGCCGGCGCGGTGGTGATCGGCAAGACCAATCTCGACCAGTTCGCAACCGGACTCGTCGGTACCCGCAGCCCCTACGGCGCGGTCCGCGACGCCACCCGGCCCGATCACATCTCCGGCGGCTCGAGTTCGGGATCGTCGGTGGCGGTGGCACTGGGCTTCGCCGACATCGCGATCGGCACCGACACGGCCGGATCCGGTCGCGTGCCCGCCGGTCTGCAGGGACTGGTCGGCGTGAAACCGAGTGTCGGCGCGATCAGCACCATCGGTGTGGTGCCGGCGTGCGCCAGCTATGACTGCGTCACGATCTTCGCCCGTGACCTCGACACCGCCGACGCGGCGATGGCGGTGATGGCCCGGGCACGGGGCAGCGCACCATTTCCCGCCGACACCGCGCTCGCCGCGCCACCTGCACCGGTGATCGCGGTTCCCGCCGAACTACCCGAACTGTCCGAGTCGTGGCGTGCGGCCTTCGCCGAGGCGATCACGCAGGCCGAGGCAGCGGGGATGACCGTCAAGCCGATCGACCTCACCGATTTCCTCGCCGCGGCCGCACTGCTCTACAACGGGGCACTGGTGGCCGAGCGATACGACGCCGTCGGCGATGTCATCGCCGCGGGCCCCGACGGACTCGACCCGACCGTCACCACGATCATCGGTGCGGCCGACCGGTTCTCGGCGACCGAGCTTCTCGCCGACCGGCGTCGGGTCGAGCAGTTGCGCACCGCCGCTCTCGCCGAGCTCGGTGACGCCGACGCGCTGATGGTCCCCACCGCACCGGCGCACCCGACGCTCGCCGAGGTCGCCGCCGATCCCGTGGGCGTGAACTCGCGGATGGGTACCTACACCAACTTCTGCAACCTGTTCGGCATGTGCGCGCTCGCTGTTCCGGCGGGCACCGTGGACGAGGGCGCCGCGGGTACCGCGAATTTCGGCGTGACGCTGCTCTCGACCGCACATCGTGACGCGGTGCTGATGGATCTGGCGCGCCGACTGGCCGGTGACCCCGCCGCGCGGGCGTCGTGGCCCGAGTCCGTCTCGGACACATCCGACCTCGCGGTGTTCGGGGCGCACCTGCGGGGGCAACCTCTCGACTGGCAGCTCACGACCCCCGGTGCGCGGTGGGCGGGTGAGGTCACGACGTCGGTCGGCTATCGGTTGGTGGAACTAGACACCGTGCCGCCCAAGCCCGGACTGATCCACGATCCGGCATCGGGCAGGCGCATCCGTGGCGAGCGATGGGTGGTGCCCACCGCAGCGCTCGGCACATTCCTCGCCCAGCTGCCCGCACCGATGATGCTCGGCCGGATCACCCTCGACGGCGGCGAGGAGATCGTCGGATTCGGTTGTGATGCCGCAGCGGCCCAGGCTGGACGTCCGATGGACGCCGATCACTGGCTCGCGCAGAGGTAGCGCGTCGGTGGGATGAGATCCGGCAGGTCAGGCGACCGCGTGCAGCGCGGCACTCTCGGCGCCGACACCTGCGGGCACCTGCGGGGCGATGCGCACGGTCATCTCGGTGAGGAGATCGATCATCGAACCGCCGAGTGCACGGGTCACCGCCGCGACGACCTCCGAGGAGGCTTCCTTCTGTCCACGCTCGACCTCGGACAGATAGGTCACCGAGACTCCGGCCTCACCGGCGACCTCCTTGAGGGTGCGCCCCTGACGCTTGCGGGCGTCGCGCAGTGTGTCGCCGATGACCTCACGCAGCAGCGGATCGACCGCGCGTGCGGTGGGCATCACCGTGAGATCCGCCATGTGCTGCCTCCTCGGTTGTACGCCGGGTGGGGGTGTACGAGTGAACTCCCAACCTATCCCGCACGTGTGAGGACGCGCGCGTCCAACCCACCTATTTCGCGGACAGCGAAGCCCCGGGTGTCGCGCCGATGGCGGGATGACACGATCGACACATGGGAGTCATCTACATCGTGCGTCACGGACAGGCCTCCACTGCGGCCTACGACACCGACGTCGCCGACGACGTACCGACCGGCCTCACCGAGCTGGGACGACACCAGGCCGAGCATGCCGGTGTGGCGCTGAGCAGACGGATCGGACATGTCGACGCCGCCTTCTGCGGTGATCTGCCCCGCCAGCGCGAGACGCTCGACCTGGTACTCGCGCAACTGCCCGACTCGCCCGTGCCCACCGTCGACGAACGCTGGGATGAGTACCGCATCGCCGATGTGCTCTCCGGTGTGGATGTGCCCTCGAGCACCGACACCCGCGGCTACCAGGAGGTTCTCGACGCCGCACTCGACCGGTGGATCGGCGGCGGGGAGGGTGCCGGCGAGAGCTTCGCCGACTTCACCGGCCGCGCGGCCGACGCGCTCACCCAGGCCGCGACGGCCGCCGGGTCGGGCAAGACGGTGGTCGTCGCGTCGTCGAGCGGCACCATCGCCGCGGTGGTCGCCGCCCTGTGGGGGATGCCGCCGCAGAGTTGGCAGTCGCTGGCCCGGATGATGGTCAACACCGCGATCACCAAGCTGATCGTCGGCGGCGCCGGTGTCCACGTCGCCTCGGTCGCCGAACACGCACACGTCGAGACCGCGGGCTTGATGACCTACCGCTGATCGAGCGTCCGCAATCCCAGGGTCACCAGCGCCTCGGTGGCCTCGGCGGCGCGATCTGCCCCGTCCCCGGCGTCGGCGCCGCTGATCGCGCGGTGGGTGATGCCCTCGGCGATCACCGCGATCTTCAGGTAGGCCAATCCCAGGTAGAACCCCCAGTGATCGAGCTCGACACTCGAGCTGCGGGTGTAGCGCTGCGCCATCTCGTCGGCCGACGGATATCGCGGACTCGTCCAGGCCGCGTCGAAACCGAGGACCCGATCGAATTCCGGTGTGCGATAGACACACATCAACGCGACATCGGTGAGCGGGTCGCCGAGAGTGGCCATCTCCCAGTCGACGACGGCGGCCACCGTGCTCGGATCGCCGGCGGCCAGGATCGTGTTGTCCACCCGGAAGTCGCCGTGGACCACCGCATGCCGTGCCGACTGCGGTACGCGCTCGGCCAACGCGCCGGCCAGCCGGTCCAGATCGGGCAGGTCGCGGGTGCGCACATGCTCCCACTGCCGTGTCCAGGTTCGTACCTGCCGCGCCGCGAACCCGTCCGGCCGACCGAAATCGCGCAGACCCACCGCGTCGATGTCGACGGAATGCAGTGCGGCGAGGGTGTCGACCAACGCATCGGAGTTGTCGGCCACCTGCTCGTCGGTGAGATCGGCGAGATCTGCCGCCGTGCGGATCACCGTGCCGTCCACGAAACCCATCACCGTGAACGGCACGCCGAACGCTGTGCCGTCCAGATCGGCGGCCACACTGGCCGCGACCGGGACCGCTGTGTCCTGCAACGCCGAGGTGACCGTCCACTCCCGGGTCATGTCATGCGCCGAGGGTGTCAGCCCGCCCGTGGGAGGGCGGCGGATCACCCAGCGATGGATGTCATCTGCGAGCAGAAATGTGAGATTGCTGCGTCCGCCGCTGATCCGGTCGGCGTGCAACTCGCCGACGATGTCGACGCCGGATCGCCGTAGCACCTCGGCGACGGCATCGAGGGGTAGGACCGGGTGCGTGGGGGTCGACACAGCCTCGACGTTAGGTGTGCCGACGGCGGCGTGTGGGGGATTTCGCCCGATACACGCCGGTGAGTTCACAGCCACCGACAACGCGTCCGAAATGGCAAGACTTAACCTCTCGATGAGCGTAAATGTCCAGGTTGCGGGGGGGTTTCGGCTGGTTACACTGTGCGCCATGCCAGCGACGCGCGCCTACCTCGTCTGCGCCACCCAGCGAAGCGGTTCGACTCTTCTCGTGGAGTCACTCGCCACCACCGGCGTTGCCGGTCGGCCCGCCGAGTTCTTCCAGTACCTGCCGACGAGCTCACTGCCCCCACAGCCGCGGGAGTGGTTCGCCGGAGTCACCGACCCCGAGATCGTCGAGCTGCTGGACACGACCGATGAGGGCAGCGTCGACACCAGGACCGCAGACCAGTGGCGCGCCGACATCCTGGCCGCCGGCGCCACGCCGAACGGTGTGTGGGGCGGCAAGCTGATGTGGAACCAGACACCGTTGCTGATCGCCCGAACCCGGATCGCACATGCATCCCTGCGCACCGCCGTCCGGTCACTGTTCGACGGTGCCGATCCTCTCTACATCCATGTGTCGCGTAAAGATGTTGTCCCGCAGGCTGTCTCGATGTGGACGGCGGTCCAAACCCAGCAGTGGCAGGCACCCGACGCGCCCGCAGCACTGCACCGGGAACCGGTCTACGACGCCCGCGGGATAGCTCATCTCGCGACGATCCTGCTCGATCAGGAGCGCGCCTGGCGGCAGTGGTTCGCCGCCGAGTCACTCTCGCCGGTCGAGATCGAGTTCAGTGAGCTCGTCGCCGACCCCACCGCCACCACCGCGCGGGTGCTCTCGGCCCTCGATCAGGATCCCGGATTGGCGCCGCCGCCACCGATCCGGCGGCAGTCCAACTCCCGATCACGCGAATGGGTCGAGCGCTACCGCGACGACGCCGCACGCCTGGGCTATCCGTCATGACCGGCCCGCACGAGCGACCCGACAGCCACCGCGAGAGCATCATCGAAGGGTGAGTTGTTGCACGCCCGACGGAGATGAGACGCTGCCGCATCCGGATCCTGCCGCTCGTGGCGATCACCGGGTCCGAGGCGACCATCCGATCGAGACCGTCCAGATCCCCGGCGGGACCTTCGCGATGGGGGATGCACTCGGTGAGGGATATCCCGCCGACGGTGAGGTACCCGTCCACGAGGTGACACTGGACGCCTTCGACATCGACGCCACCACCGTCACCACCGCGGCCTTCGCCGAATTCGTCGACGACACCGGCCACCTCACCGACGCCGAACGGCTCGGCATGTCGCCGGTGTTCGCCGGGTATGCGAGCGACCCCGGCGAACCGATCCCGCAGACGCCCTGGTGGCTCGCGGTACCGGGCGCGGACTGGCGCCATCCCCACGGTCCGTCCAGCACCGCGATCGACGACCATCCCGTGGTGCACGTGTCGTTTCACGATGCGCTCGCCTACTGCGACTGGGCTTCTCGCGCGCTGCCCACCGAGGCGCAGTGGGAATACGCCGCGCGCGGCGGGCTATCGGGTGCCCGCTATCCGTGGGGAGACGACCATCCCACCCACGACGGGCCCACCGGCCAGCACCTCAACATCTTCACCGGCGAATTCCCCGACCGGCCCACCGCACCGGTCGGCACCGTGGCCGCGCGGTCCTACACCCCCAACGGTTACGGGCTGTTCCAGCCGGTCGGCAACGTGTGGGAGTGGTGCGCCGACCGCTTCAGCGCCCGGTACTACCGGCGCTCCCCCAGCCACCACCCGCAGGGTCCCGACCGCGGGAATGCCCGGGTCCTGCGCGGCGGCAGCCACCTGTGTCATATCTCCTACTGCTATCGCTATCGAGTGGCCGCACGTTCACACAACACGGCGCACTCCACGGCCGGCAACATCGGCTTTCGCACCGTCGGCGCAGCTGAACGGTCACCGGGCCACCTACGGGCGTCGACTATAGGGTGAGAAGCCGAAAGGGGGTCCACACGATGAACACAGGTGACGTCGCACCCGACTTCGCGCTGCCGGACAACACGGGGACCACACGCACCCTCACCGACTTCCTGACCACCGGCCCGGTCGTGCTCTTCTTCTACCCCGGCGCCAACACGCCGATCTGCACCAAGGAGGCCTGTCACTTCCGCGACCTCGCCTCCGAGTTCGCGCAGGTCGGGGCAACACGGGTGGGTATCAGCACCGACGATGTCGAGACCTTGTCCGGGTTCGCGGGTGGTCACCAGTTCGACTATCCGCTGCTGTCGGATTCCGACGGAGCCACCGCGAGAGCCTACGGCGTCAAACGCGGCCTGCTCGGCAAGCTCGCCCCGGTCAAACGACACACCTTCGTCATCGACACCGACCGGCGCATCCTGGCCGTGATCGCCAACGAGTTCAACGCGCAGACCCATGCCGACCAGGCGCTGGACCTGCTGACCAAGCGCACGGTGTGACCGGCACACAGACATCCGCGCGCCGAGCTGTGCGCACCGCCGGTATGCCACACTCGACACATGTCTTCTCGGTCTGACGTGGCTCACCGGCCGGTTCGCACACGAGCCGCCCTCACCGCGGCATCGGCCGCCCGTTGGGCGTCACGCACCAGCGGCCGGGGCAAGGGGTCGATGATCGGCGGGCTGATCGCGTGGAAGATCGACCCGAAGATCATGAACCGGCTGGCCGCGGGCAAACACACCGCACTCATCACCGGAACCAACGGTAAATCCACCACCACACGGATGACGGCCGCCGCACTCGCCGGCCTCGGCGACGTGGTGACCCAGGCCGACGGCGCCAACATGGATGCCGGGATCATCGCCGCGCTCACCCTCGACCAGACCGCGCCCTATGCGGCACTCGAGGTCGACGAATTGCACACCCCCCATGTCGCCGATGCCACCGATCCGGAAGTGATTGTGCTGCTGAACCTCTCGCGCGACCAGCTCGACCGGGTCGGCGAGATCAACATGATCGAACGCCGCCTTCGCGAGGGTGTGACCGCACATCCGGGCGCAACGATCGTCGCCAATTGCGATGACGTGCTGGTGACTTCTGCCGCCTATGACGCACAGAACGTGGTGTGGGTCGCCGCCGGCGGCGGCTGGGCCGGTGACTCGGTGAGCTGTCCGCGCTCGGGTGAACCGATCGTGCGTAGCGCCGACGGCCAGTGGTACAGCAGCGGAACCGATTTCCGGCGCCCGACGCCGGCATGGTGGTTCGACGACGAGAAGATCTACGGCCCAGACGGTTTCGTCGCCGACATGACCCTGTCGGTACCGGGCACCGCGAACCGCGGCAATGCGACGCAGGCGGTGGCCGCTGCGGTCGCCATGGGTGCCGACCCGGCGAAAGCCGTTGCGGCAGTAGAGACCGTCGGCGAGGTGGCCGGACGCTACGGCGTGCGGCAGATCGGCAACCACTCGGTACGCATGCTGCTGGCCAAGAACCCGGCGGGCTGGCAGGAGGCACTATCGATGATCGACCAGGACGCCGACGGCCTGGTGATCGCGGTCAACGGACAGGTTCCCGACGGCGAAGATCTCTCCTGGCTCTGGGATGTGCGCTTCGAGGAATTCGAGACCATGCAGGTGTTCGCCGCCGGGGAGCGCGCCGCCGACCTCGGTGTGCGACTGCTCTACGCCGGCGCCGAGCACACCACGATCACCGACCCGATGAAGGCGATCGCCGCCTGTCCGCCGGGCCGGGTGGAGGTACTGGCCAACTACACCGCATTCCGCGACCTCGGTGTCGCGATGGACCGCGCGATCCGACGCGAGAGGACCGGCGAATGAATGCGAACATCCTGGGCGACAATGTCTCCGAGATGCGTTCTGGTGAGTCCACCCTGCGGATCGGGCTGGTACTGCCCGACGTGATGGGTACCTACGGCGACGGCGGCAACGCGCTCGTCCTGCGCCAGCGCGCGCTGATGCGCGGGATCGACGCACAGATCATCGCCATCACCCTCGACGATCCGGTGCCCGAGTCCCTCGACGTGTACACCCTCGGCGGAGCCGAGGACTACGCCCAGCGGCTGGCCACCCGCCACCTGAGCCGCTATCCCGGCCTGCAGCGTGCCGCCGAGCGCGGCGCACCGGTGCTGGCGATCTGCGCAGCGATCCAGGTCCTCGGTCACTGGTATGAGACGTCGGCGGGCGAACGTGTGGAAGGCATCTCGATGCTCGACCTCACCACCTCCCCGCAGGCCACGCGCTCGATCGGCGAACTGGCCACCCGCCCCGTGCTCGACGGGCTCACCCAACCGCTCACCGGGTTCGAGAACCACCGCGGCGGAAGCACTCTCGGACCCGACGCCGCCCCGCTGGCACGGGTGGAACACGGCACCGGAAACGGCGTGGGTGACGGCACCGAGGGTGCGGTGCAGGGATCGGTGATCAGCACCTACATGCACGGACCGGCGCTCGCCCGCAACCCCGAACTCGCCGATCTGCTGCTCGCACGCGCGACCGGCGTGGATTCACTTGCGCCACTGGATCTTCCGGAGGTCACACAACTGCGCAGGGAACGTCTGGCCGCCGCGCGGCGCTGAGCGATCTAGTCGACGATCCGGCAGCGGGCGCGAGTTGCGTCCACCGCATACCAGCCCCGCTCGAAGTTCTGCCAGCGAATCAGGTTGTCGCGGTTGATCTCTCCGTCGCGGGCGACCGCACGCTCGAGTCGGGTGGTGGCATCCCCGCCGTCGAGCCACAGCGAGTGGGTCAGCCGGTCGGCGATACGCCGGCGCGCCGAGGTGACACCCTCGATCACCAACAGCGGCTGCCAGCGGATGATCGTCTTCGCGCCCGGGGTGGGTATTCCGTCGGCATCCCACATCAGTGGCCGGTAGGCATAGTCACGACGACGCAGGAACGGGTGAATGATCTCGGTCTCGAAATCCGGCCACCATGCGGCCGGGTTGTCCCACGTCGCATAGTGATCGGTGCGCACCAGCGCCACCCCGGTGCCGCGTGCGGCGAGTTCCTCGACGAGCAGATCGGCGAAGGTCGACTTACCCGCTCCCGACGGTCCGTCGATCGCGACGATGCCGGTGGTCATCTCGGCGGCGAGCATCGCTGCCTGCGACCGCAACGGCTCGTCGGTCACCGTTTCATCGGGGGCGCTGGAGGTATCGGGGGCAGTCGTCATACCAGGACCCGACGGCCCGACAGGGCGCGGCCGAGAGTGAGATCGTCGGCGAACTCCAGATCGCCGCCCATCGGCAGACCCGACGCGAGTCTGGTCACCGAGAGTCCCGGGAAGTCCTTGAGCATGCGCACCAGATATGTCGCGGTGGCCTCACCCTCGGTGTTGGGATCGGTCGCCACGATCACCTCACTCACGTCCACCCCGTCCTCCTGATTGCCCAGGCGGCGCAGCAGCTCACGGATACGCAACTGGTCGGGGCCGATCCCCGACAGCGGGTCGAGTGCTCCGCCGAGAACGTGGTAGCGCCCGGCGAACTCACGCGTGCGCTCGATGGCCAGCACATCTTTGGGTTCCTCGACGACACAGATCTTGGTCGCATCGCGTCGGGCGTCCGAACAGATCCGGCACAGCCGGTCGGCGGAGACGTTTCCGCATTCGGCGCAGAACGTGACGTCGTCACGCACCCGGGTGAGTGCGCCGATCAGCCTGTTGGTCTCGGCATTCTCCGCGGCCAGCAGGTGGAACGCGATGCGCTGAGCACCCTTGGGACCGAGCCCGGGCAGCTTGCCGAGCTCGTCGATCAGATCCTGGATGGGTCCTTCGTACATACGTGGGTCAGCCCAGGCCGGGCAGTCCGCCGCCGAGACCACCGGTCAGCGGGCCCATCTTCTCCTCGGTGAGGGCCTCACGTTTGCCGGCGAGATCGGTGAGCGCACCGAGCACGAGGTCCTGCAGGGTCTCCACGTCGTCGGGGTCGACCACCTTCGGGTCGATCGAGATCCCGGTGATCTCACCGACACCGTTGCCGGTGACCGACACGAGACCGCCGCCGGCGGTCCCGGTGATCTGCGTCGATGCGATCTCGTTCTGCACGACCATCAACTGCTGCTGCATCTGCTGCGCCTGCGCGAGCAGGTCGGCCATCGGATTCTCTGGATCCATCCCACCAGCGTAATGTGCGCCGCCGACATCCGGCCGCGGCAGGCCGTCGGTTCAGCCGACGAGTCGCCTCAGATGCTCGGCGATGTCGTCGACGGTGCTGCCCTCGATCGGGGTGATCCGGAACTCCAGCCACGGGTTGCCCCCGAACATGCGGGCCGCTCGCGGGGTCAGCGCGAACTCGAACAGATCGTCGCGACGACGCCACTCCTCGATGCCGTCGTAGACCGGCGCGCCCACGCCGGTGGTCAGGCAGTACCGTCCCGTCGCATCGGCGCCGCCCGGGGCCGCCGGATCGACGAGAGCGGGCAGATCACGCTGGATCTGCAGACAGTCACCGCTCTCGGAATCGATGAACACCAGCACCTCGCAGCCGAGGTCGACGTGGCGGTCATAACTCGCGGTGATCACACACCCGATGATGACTGACGAAGTCGCGGTGCGCACCGTCGATCGGATCGGTGAAGCTCAGCCGGTGTGCGACCAACCGCAGCGGGCGGGAGAAGTCGCCGGCATCGGGGAGCGCCGCGAGATCCGGCCGCACCTGCGGGTAGAGCGGATCGTCGACGATCGGCACGCCCAGACCGGCCATGTGGACCCGCAGCTGATGGGTGCGGCCTGTCGACGGCGACAGTCGGTAGACACCGAGACCATCCGACACCGTCTCGACGAGCTCGATCCGGCTGATCGCATTGGGCGGCCCCTCGACCAGCCGGGCGCGCAGATCCCCGGCGGTCTTGTCGATGCGGTTGGCCACCTCGACGCCACTGCGCAGCCGCTCGTCGGCCCGCGCCAGCGCCCGGTACTCCTTGACCACCGCACGCTCGGCGAACAGTCGCTGATACGGCTCGCGCACCGGCTTGCGCAAGGTGAAGACCAGCACTCCCGCCGTGAGCCGGTCGAGTCGATGTACGGGGGCGACCGCATCGCTGCCGAGTTCGCGACGCAGCCGGACCAGCGCGCTCTGCACCACGTGCCGACCGCGCGGCATCGTGGCCAGGAAGTGGGGCTTGTCGACCACCACGATGTTGTCGTCGCGGTGCAGGATCGGCAGGTCGAACGGGATGGGGACCTCGTCGGGCAGGTCGCGGTAGAGGAACACCGACGAGTTCACCCGGGCGGGCGCGTCGAGGTCGACCACCGTCCCGTCGGCATCGACGACCTCCCCGCGCTCACCGCGCCGACGCAGCCCCTCGATCCCCACCTCGGCACCCGAGGCCGTTGCGAGGATCGCCTCGGCGACGCTGGTGTGACCGGCCCGCAGGACCACCCGCGTCGCGTCGACGCCGTCGCGGGGCGGCAGCGGCGACGGTCTGCGCCGACGCGCCACCGGATCAGCTCTCCAGTCGCGACTTCAGGTTCGACAACACCGATGCCTGGATCTTCTTCAGTCCCAGCGGGGCGAAGGTCTTCTCGAAGAATCCGCCCACGCCGCCGGCGCCGTTCCAGCTGGTCTCGGTGGTGACTTCGGTGCCGGTGCCTGCTTCGGTGACCGTGTAGGTGGTCACCATCGACGAGTTCTCGTCGGTCTCGGTGATGGTGTTGCCGGCCACCGTCACATGTGCCTTGACATTGCGGGACCGCTTCGAGGTGGCCTGCAGAGTCCACACGGCAACGGTTCCGTCGCCGTGGCCACCCTCGAGCACGCCGTAGTCGAGATACTGCTCGGGCAGGATCTGCGGGCGCACCTCCTTGTAGTCCTCGAGCGCTGCGAGCACCGCATCCGGTGCGGCGTTGATGTACTCCGACTGCGTCGCATTGACCTTGGCCACCGCTCGTCCACCTCATCTTCTCGCGCGCGTGTGTCGCGCTCGTCCGTTGTCTGGCGGGCCCTGAGCCCGCACATCTTCCACCGAGCCTGCCAGATGACCGTGGTCCTCAGGCGAGAGGTGCCGTGGTCCTCAGACGAAAGGCGCCTGCCGACGCAGGCACGCACGATGAGGTCCCCACCGTTGGCGACGTATCGGGTGACCACATAGGCTCGGAGCCGCAGTGCCGCTCGCGGGTATGGCGACCGGCACCACGGAGGGAGCGCGAGAGAAGCCGATGACGTCGCAGGAATTGGGTCGAACCGGATACGCCGAAGGCGTGGAACGGCTACTCGCCAGTTACCGCGCGATCCCGGCCGACGGACGCGTCCGGCTGGCGAAGAAGACCTCCAACCTGTTTCGGGCACGCGCGAAAAATCCCTATCCCGGCCTCGACGTCTCGGGCCTGTCCGGGGTGATCGAGGTCGACCCGCAGGCGGGCACCGCCGATGTGGCCGGCATGTGCACCTACGAGGATCTGGTAGCCGTGACCCTGCGTTACGGCTTTGCGCCCTATGTGGTTCCGCAACTCAAGACCATCACACTCGGCGGCGCGGTGACCGGACTCGGTATCGAAAGCACGTCGTTTCGCAACGGACTGCCCCACGAGTCGGTCCTGGAAATGGACATTCTCACCGGCTCCGGCGAGATCGTGACCGCATCCCCCGACGGCGAGAACTCCGACCTCTACTTCGGTTTCCCGAATTCCTATGGGACGCTTGGCTATTCCACACGCCTGAAGATCAAGCTCGAGCAGGTCAAGCCATTCGTCGAACTGCGTCATGTCCGCTTCACCTCGCTGCAGGACATGCAGGACAGCCTGATCGACATCGTGGAGCACCGTACTTACCAGGACGAACAGGTGGACTACCTCGACGGCGTGATCTTCACCGCCGACGAGTGCTACCTGGTACTCGGGCGGGCCAGCGAGACCGCGCACCGCTCACCGAGCGACTACACCGGACTCGACATCTACTACCGGTCGATCCAGCACGGCGACACCGCACACCCCAAACGCGACGTGCTCACCATCTCCGACTACCTGTGGCGCTGGGACACCGACTGGTTCTGGTGCTCGCGCGCATTCGGGGCGCAGAACCCGAAGATCCGTCGGTGGTGGCCAAAGCGCCTGTTGCGCAGCAGCTTCTACTGGAAGCTGATCGGCTACGACCATCGGTACAACATCGGCGACAAACTCGCCGCGCGGCGTGGCGAGCCCCCGCAGGAGCGCGTGGTCCAAGACATCGAGGTGCCGGTGGAGAACACCAGCGCATTCGCTCAGTGGTTCCTCGACAACATTCCGATCGAGCCGATCTGGCTGTGCCCCTTGCGACTTCGGGAACCGCTGCTTCCCGGCGCCGACCCGGCACGTCCGTGGCCGCTGTATCCGCTCGAACCCGGCCGCACCTATGTGAATTTCGGCTTCTGGTCGGCGGTTGCCACAGTGCCCGGTGAACCCGAGGGGTACACCAACCGTCGAATCGAAAAACGTGTGTCCGAACTCGACGGACACAAATCGCTGTACTCGGAGTCGTTCTACGATGAGGACGAATTCGATCAACTCTACGGCGGAGAAACCTACCGCCTGCTGAAAAAGCGCTACGACCCCGCGTCGCGGCTATTGGATCTCTACGCCAAGGCGGTGAAACGTCAGTGACAACCTTCAAATCGGGCTCATCGGCCCCCATCGATCACACCGACACCGGAAAACTGACCCTCGCGCAGATCGTCGAGGCGGTGGCCGGTGACGATCTGAACATCCGGGTCACCGCATACGACGGATCGTCGGCCGGCCCCGAGGACGCACAGTTCGGCCTCGATCTGGTGAGTCCGCGCGGCACCACCTATCTGGTGACCGCGCCCAGCGACCTCGGCCTGGCCCGCGCCTACATCTCCGGAGATCTGGTGCTGCGCGGCGGGCATCCCGCCGATCCTTATGAGGCGCTGCGGGCACTGTCCGATGACGTGAGTTTCAAACGCCCCTCGGCGCGCACACTGGCCGCGATCACCCGCTCACTCGGACTCGAGCACTTCAAGCCGATCGCACCGCCGCCCCAGGAGGCACTGCCCCGGTGGCGGCGTATCGCCGAGGGCCTGCGGCACTCGAAGACTCGTGACGCCGAGGCGATCCATCACCACTACGACGTGTCGAACACGTTCTACGAGTATGTACTCGGACCGTCGATGACCTACACCTGCGCCTGCTATCCCGAGCGTGCTGCCTCACTCGAACAAGCCCAGGAGAACAAGTACCGCCTGGTGTTCGAGAAGCTCGACCTCAAGCCCGGCGACCGGCTGCTCGACATCGGCTGCGGGTGGGGCGGCATGGTCCGCTATGCCGCACGCCAGGGTGTGAAGGCGCTGGGCGTGACCCTGTCGCGTGAGCAGGCCGAATGGGCCCAGAAGGCCATCGTCGACGAAGGACTCACCGATCTCGCCGAGGTCCGCTACAGCGACTACCGCGACGTGTCCGAGGGCGATTTCGACGCGGTGTCGTCGATCGGCCTGACCGAGCACATCGGCGTGGCCAATTACGCCGGCTACTTCTCCTTCATCCGCGGCAAGCTGCGGGTGGGCGGCAAGCTGCTCAACCACTGCATCACCCGACCCGACAACAAGGCGAACAAGCGCGCCGGTTCGTTCATCGACCGGTATGTGTTCCCCGACGGCGAGCTGACCGGCTCGGGCACCATCATCACCAAACTGCAGGACATCGGCGGTATGGAGGTGATCCACGAGGAGAATCTGCGCGAGCACTACGCGATGACGCTGCGCGACTGGAACGCCAATCTCCTCGAGAACTGGGATGCCGCGGTCGCCGAGGTCGGCGAGGGCACGGCACGCCTGTGGGGCCTGTACATGGCCGGCTGCCGAATCGGCTTCGAGCGCAACGTCGTTCAGCTGCACCAGGTGCTCGCGGTCAAACTCGACGACAAGGGATCGGTCAACGTTCCGCTGCGCCCGTGGTGGCGGCCGTAGCGGTTCGCCTCGCACCCCTGGGTGCTACCAGCACCCCGGGTGCTATCCCTGCTCGTTGACCACCCGTGCACCCAGTTCGCTGGTGAGCAGCTCGAGGGCAACCTCGTCGGGATCCTTCCGTAGCTCGGATTCACCCGAGTGCACCCCGGCGATCATCTCCTCGCGTTCGGCATCGGTCAGGTCGTCGTCGGAGACCGGTTCCGGCTCGGGGACGTCGTCGGGCGGCGGGGGTGTGTCACCGCTCGACCCGGCCGTCTCGCCGGAGCCCGCCGCAGCGGGCTGCCCCTCCCGGGCAACTCCCTCGCGACTCGGACGCACGAATCCTTGTTTCGCGGGGGCAGCCGAACGCGGTCCGGCCGGTGCGTCTGCCGGTGTGGTGGCGGTGCGGTGGATGACCTCCACCGACCAGTCGCCGCCGAGCACCTCACCGAAGGCGGCCGTGAGCACACCGGTACCGCGCGGCGAGGACAGCCGCCCGACCAACGGCGGCGATACGTGACTGAGCACCACCGTCTGTCCGTCGACGCGTTCGACCGCCGCGTCCGAGAGCATCACCTCGATGATCTTGTCGTGTGCACGCACATGTTCGCGAACCTGCTGCCACACCTGGCGAACCGCGTCGGCGTCGATCGACGTCGACGGCTGCTCGGGCCCGGGTTCTTGTTCGGGGTCGACAACCGGCTCCGGTTCGGGCGCAGGTTCGGACTCGGCTAGCGGTTCGGACTCGGCTAGCGGTTCCGGTTCGGCTAGCGGTTCCGGTTCGACTGGCGGTTCGGGTTCGGCGAGCGGCGCGGACTCAGCGACCGGTTCGGGCTCGGGCATCGGATCGGGCTCGGACACCGGCGCGGCAACTACCGATTCCGCACGCACCGACTCGGGTGCCCGGGTGGCGACCTCGGGAACGGGAGGCGGAGCCGGGACGGCCTCATCCGCCTTGCGCTGAGACGGTCTGATGTACCTGGGTGCCGGCTCATCGGGCGCAGCGGCGGGTGCGGGTCCGGTGGCGGTCGGTGCCGGCGCGGCGGGCGCCGAATCGGCCACCTGCGCACCTCCGGAATGCACGGCCGGTGGCGTGGGCAACGCATTCGGGGTCACCCCCGACAGTTGCTGCTCCACTCGCTCGAGTCGCTGGAGCAGCGCTCCGTCACCGTCGCCTGCGGCAGGCAACAGGAGCCGGGCGCAGAGCACCTCGAGCAACAGCCGCGGCGACGTGGTCCCCCGCATCTCGCCGAGCGCCGCGTGCACGGTCTCGGCATAGCGGGTGAGAGCGGCCAGCCCGAGCCGGTCGACCTGGCCGCGCATGCGCTCGAGCTCGTCCTCGGGCACCTCGACCAGGCCGCGCTCGCCGGCGTCGGGCACAGCGTTGAGCAGGATCAGGTCACGGAAGCGGTCGAGCAGATCGACACCGAAACGGCGAGGGTCGTGCCCGGCGTTGATGACCCGCTCCACTGTGCCGAACAGCGTCGCACCGTCGGAGTCGGCGAGCGCACTGACCGCATCGTCGATGAGCGCCACGTCGGTGACACCGAGCAGGGCGACCGCACGGTCGTAGGTGACGCCGTCCTCACCGGCGCCGGCCAGCAACTGGTCGAGCACCGACAGCGAGTCGCGCGGCGACCCACCGCCGGCGCGGACCACCAGCGGATACACCGCCGGATCGACGCGCACGTCCTCCTGCGCCACGATCCGTTCGAGCAGCCCGCGCATCACCGGCGGGGGCAGCAGACGGAACGGATAGTGGTGGGTCCGCGACCGGATGGTCGGCAGGACCTTCTCGGGCTCGGTGGTGGCGAACACGAAGATCAGGTGCTCGGGTGGTTCCTCGACGATCTTGAGCAAGGCGTTGAAACCCGCGTTGGTGACCATGTGGGCTTCGTCGATGATGAACACGCGATACCGCGACTGCGCCGGCGCGAAGAACGCACGATCGCGCAGGTCACGGGTGTCGTCGACACCACCATGACTCGCGGCGTCGAGCTCGACGACGTCGAGGTTGCCCGGCCCGCCGGGGGCGAGGGCCACACACGAATCGCACACCCCGCACGGCGTGGACGTGGGGCCCTGCTCGCAGTTCAGCGAGCGCGCCAGGATGCGAGCCGATGATGTCTTGCCGCAGCCGCGCGGACCCGAGAACAGGTAGGCGTGGTTGATGCGCCCGGTGTCCAATGCACGCCGCAGCGGGTCGGTCACATGGTCTTGGCCGACGACCTCGGCGAACGTCGCAGGTCGATATGTCCGATAGAGCGCCACGTGTGCAGACTACCGGCGTGCCCCGACAGCACGGGCGGCCTGTGCGAGCCGCGCCGGCGAGCGCCACGGTCCCCACCACAGCAGCGTCACCACACACGTCACACCGAACACCCACAGGTAGGGCTGCGCGCTGAACCAGTGCCACTGCGGCGGGGTGGGGATCATGAACAGGCCCATCGCGTAGAACTCCCGGAAGTGGGCGGTACCCACCTGCAGCGGATGCGGGTAATGCGACTTCCACAGGAACACCGAGACGTAGAGCGCACAGAAGGCCACGACCGCGGCGGCCAGACGGACCCACCGGCCGTTGTCGACCGCGCTGATCATCAGGTGCACCAGATGGGCGGCCAGCGGGACGAACCACACCCAGTGATGACCCCAGCTGAACGGCGACACCGATGTGCTGGTCATGCCGACGATGGCCAGCGCCAGCACCGCCGCGCCGCGCCGGTAGGCCACCACCGCAGCCGTCAGCCCGAGCACCAGCGCCACCCCTGCCAGCAGCAGCCACAGGCCCGTGGGCGGGGAGTCGGTACGCAGGATCGAGGCCAGCGCCCCCGTGATCGACTGATTGCTCGGGGCGCGCACCGGACCCACCCGCCGCGAATCCCAGAGCGTCTCGGTCCAGAACTTCTTCGACGCCCTCGGCATCGCCAGCGCCCCGATGGCCACCGTGAGTACACCTGCGACGACTGCGATGATCGCCGCGCGTGTCCGTCTGATCGCCAGCAGGTACACCGCGAACAGTGCCGGGGTCAGCTTGATCCCGGCCGTCAGTCCCACCATCACGCCTTGAAGCCGTGACCCGCCAGGGCGCAGCAGGTCCCACAGGATCAAGGCCATGATCACGACGTTGACCTGGCCGTACCACACGGTGGTGCGCACCGGTTCCATCATCGAACACACCGCGGCGACCGCGATCGCCAACACCCACGTGCGGGAATTGAGCCGATACCCGAAACTTTTGAAACACAACAACACCGACGCGACGAGTGCGATCACGGTCAGTGAACTCCACACCAGCACCGCGGTGTGATGGGACATGTGCACCAGTGGGATGAACGCCAATGTGGAGAACGGACTGTAGGTGTACATGAACAGACCGAGCACCGGACCGTCGTACACGGGCTGACGATGCAGGACATGCCGCGCTCCCGCGCGATAGACCTCGAGGTCAATCTGGTTGTGGAACAAGCCGAACGGCCGGCTGTGCCACGGGATGAACGTCACCTGCAGGTAAAGGGCGACAAACCCCGCCACCACGAAAATGCCCACCACCCAAAGACTTCGATGGGTTCTGGGTGAAGCGCTCCGCGCATGCGCGGCAGCTGCGGTGTGCTCAGCCACAATGTCCTCTGCCATGGTCCGGTGAGGATCATAACCACAAATTCACCGGCGCCACTGCACCCCCACATGATGACCGAATTCAGTCGTCGAATTCAGCTGATCGAATTCGTGGAATTCTGCTTCGAGCGGGTCCACCACAGCGTCGCCACGGTCGCGACCACAGTGAACACGAAGACCCAGTTGTAGGGGTCGTAGACGAACCACCGCAGCCAGCTCGGTGAGGAGAGGAAGAACGTCCCGGTGAGATACGCGTCGGGAACCCACCACTGCACGTAGAGAATCGGATACGGCAGATACGTCGGCCAGGCGAACATCGCCAGGAACACCGCGACGATCGCCACGACCGCGGCGATGCGCATCACCAGTGTGCGGGAGCGGACCACCCGATCGATCCCGATCACGGTCAACGGCACCACCCATACCCAGTGGTGGCCCCACGACATCGGCGACACCACCGCCGACGCCAGCCCGATGATCGTCACGGCCAGCAGTTCGCGCCCGACCTGACTGGCCCATGTCGCGGCGAAGAACGCCGCCACCAGCGCCACCACGGCCAGCGCCATCCACAGCGCGGTACTCGGGTGTGCGGTGTTCTCCAGGTTCGCGATCGCCCCACGCAACGACTGGTTGCCCAGCGTGTTGGGCGCACCGACCCGGTTGGAGTCCATCAGCGAATGTGTCCAGTACGTCCACGACTCGCCGGGCATGATGGCGAATCCCACCGCGATGGTCGCGACGAAGGTCAGCAGCGAGTTACGTACCGCCTTGAAGTCCCGTGTGAACACCAGATACGGGATGAACAGCAGTGGCGTGAGCTTGATGCCGCCGGTGAGCCCGACAGAGAAGCCACGCCACCGCGATCCCCGTGGACGGGTCAGATCCCACACGATCACCAGCATCAGGAAGGCGTTGATCTGGCCGAACCAGATGGTCGAGCGGACCGGTTCGAGCAGGGTCAGGATCACCACCAGACACGCCGCGATCACCCGCAGGGGCATCGTCGCGCGGTATCCGAGCGCGCGGAACGACAGCATCACCGTCAGATACAGCGCCACGAAGGTGAGCGTCACCCACACCACCTGGGCGGCGACGAACGGCATCAGCGTGAACGGCATGAACATGACCACCGAGATCGGCGTGTACGTGTAGTCCATGACGCCGAGCAGCTTCGCGTGATAGAGGCTCTGCCCGTCGAGGACCACCCGCGCGCCGTCGCGGTAGACACCCAGGTCGAGCTGGTTGTCGAACATCCCCCAGAACGGCTGGCCGAGGGGGACGACGAGATGCTGGACCCAGAGCGCGATCGCCGCGCCGATCACGAAGGCGCCGGCGAGAATCCAGGGATAGGGCAGTACTCGGGCCGAGGGACGATCAATTGCGATCGCGGGGCTCGCGACCGACAACCGTGTCATCGGGCCCGCTACTTCTGCGCGGCCAGCAACTTGTCGGCGGCCGCGAGCAGAACGCAGGTTGCCACGCCGTCGATCGCGACCCGCAACTCGTCGATGGACGGCATCGTCGGCGCGATACGGATGTTGCGGTCGTAGGGGTCGCGCAGGTAGGGGAACGTCGATCCGGCGGCGGTCAGCGCGATGCCGGCCTGCTTGGCCAGCTCGACCACACGCTTGGCAGTGCCGTCGATCACGTCGAGGCTCACGAAGTACCCACCCTCGGGATCAGTCCACGAGGCGACCTTCGAATCGGCGAGGCGATCGGTGAAGATCTCGTTGACCAGACGGAACTTCGGTGCCAGGAGTTCACGATGACGGGCCATATGCGCCCGCACCCCCTCGGCGTCGCCGAAGAACTGCACATGCCGCAGATGGTTGACCTTGTCGGGGCCGATCCACTTGACCGATGAATGCCGGCGATACCAGTCGATGTTCTCCGTCGACGAGGCGAAGAACGACACCCCGGCGCCGGCAAAGGTGATCTTGGAGGTCGAGGCGAACACGTACGGGCGGTTGGGGTGCCCCGCCTTCGCGGCGATCTCGAGCACCGGATGCGGTGTGGGCGCCTCGTCGACGAGGGTGTGCACGACGTAGGCGTTGTCCCAGTAGATCCGGAAGTCCGGTGCGGCCGCCGGCATCGACATGAGTCGAGTGGTCACGTCGAGGTCGAAGGTGACACCGGTCGGGTTCGAATAGGTCGGCACCGCCCACATGCCCTTGATGGCCGGATCGGAGGCCACCAGTTCGGCGCAGGCGTCGACGTCGGGGCCGTTCGGCAGCATCGGCACGGTGATCATCTCGATGCCCAGGCTCTCGGTGAGCGCGAAGTGGCGGTCGTAACCCGGCGCCGGGCACAGGAATTTGATGGTGCCCTGATGCGCCCAGGGGTCGAGGGAGTCGGGAGTCCCGTGCAGGAGGGAGAAGATCGTCGCGTCGTGCATCAGTTCCAGGCTCGCGTTGCCCGCGGCGATGATGTTGTCGGTCGCGACGTTGACGATCTCGGCGAAGATCGCGCGCAGATCGGGTAGGCCCAGATCGCCGCCGTAGTTGCGGGTGTCGGTGCCACGCGAGTCCAGATAGTGCTCACCGGGCAGGGAGAGCAGGTCGTTGGACAGATCGAGCTGTTCGGGTGAGGGCTTGCCGCGGGTGATGTCGAGCGAGAGACCAGCGGCGAGCAGTTGCTGGTAGGCATCGGCGAGCTCGTCACGCACCTGCGTGAGGCTCTCGGATCCCATCGACTGATAGTTCACGGTGTCCTCTCGCCGCGCGCCCCTGCTGGTGGCGCCCACGCCTCCGCGCGGCCGGTGTCTGCGGCGGATGAGCCCCGGAAAAGTTGTAGGGGACCCCGCGCACCCGTCAGAGCCCGCTGACCCTTGCTGCCTTCCGGCCCTGGGGGAGTTCACAGGATGCACGCCGCGCGGGATCCGTAAGAGAGTGTAGACGGTCGTCCGCCGGGCCGGAGCCACCCGGTCTCCGCATGCGCGGGCCGGTGCGCTTTTGGACGCCCGGCACTCGACCCGTATCATTCGGTGCGTTGGAGGATTCGCCTAGTGGCCTATGGCGCTCGCCTGGAACGCGGGTTGGGTTAACAGCCCTCGGGGGTTCGAATCCCCCATCCTCCGCCAACGGATCCCCGGTCGCACCAGCGGCCGGGGATCTGTCGTCTCAGGATCCGAAGATGCCCGCGATCGATCCGCTTCCGCTGCCGGTGCCTGTTCCGCTCATCAGCGTGCGCACCCAGGGCGCCGCGGTCTTGTCGGTGCCGTCGTAGTGGACCACGCCGAAACGCGCCTCGCGGTCGTTGACAGGACTTTGGTCGACTGGCCTGAAGATCATCACCACCGATGCTGCGCCTTGGTCTGCGAAGAGCCGCATCGCGCTCTGGAGATAGGCCAACTGGTTGGCCTCCGTCGTGCAGTTGTCCGAGCCCACGCAGGTGGAGAATCCAGTCTCCGTGACCCACACAGGTTTCCCCGTGCTCGCCTTCATCGATGCAACAGCATCGAACCCACTCGGTTCCTCGGTGTCCGGTGGGCGCAGAGTCCCGGTGGTGTAGTCCATCCAGTACACATGCGCGCCGACGATGTCGACTGCCTCAGGCACTCCCGGTTGCGACCACACCCTGTCGGTCCACGTCTGTGGCGATTCCGATGCGATCGCGTCAGCGGCTGGGGCTGGTGACGACGACAGGATCTTGGCTGACGGATTCGCGGCTTTGATCGCTGCCGATGCAGCGACGAGGACCTTCGCATATCCGACCGGATCGGGTGGCGAGGCGGGCAGGCCACTCCAGTTCAAGCCGACGTTCTGCTCATTGAGGATTTCGTAGTAGCCCACCTGGCTGCCGAATCGCTGCGCGACAGACTTGGCGAAGTCGGCGAAGTCCGTGGGATCTGGAACTGTCGGCGTGAATGCCGGAGTCAGCGACGCCAGCAGCACCAGTGGGGTTGCACCCGATGCGCGCACCGCGTCTATCGCTGCCGCCTGAGCAGCGGGTGGCTCATTTGTCGAGATCTCGACTCGCACGTACTTCGGGCCAAACGACTTGAGGACGCCGGTCAACGCAGCGAGCTTCGCGGGCGACGTCCAATCTGGCGTCACCATCTCCCCACCAAGCGAGAATCCGTAGGCCTGAGTCGCCGCTGAGGCTTTGGCGGTATGTACACCTCCCACCATCACCACAACGGCCGCAAGAATAGTGACGATCATTCGCTGGGAAACCGCTCGCCAAGCGATGGTCAATCGTTGCGACATGTACAACCCTCCCCCGCCGACGATCGCCAACGAACCGGCGCGAATCGACGAAATGCGCTGACAGAAAATGCCATTCACTTGAGCGTTCCCGACCAGACACTCGGTGTCAGATACTTGGGTGTACTGAACCAGTCTGCCCCCGGCAGACCCGGGTATGCATCACGTAACTATCTCGATACGATAACGGCGATGGATACGAAGTGAGGCTTACCCGATCCCTATCCATTTCTGCCCGTTCTTGACGATTTTCGTCAATACGACGCGATGACACTCCGCGGCCACCACACGGTGCGACATGCCGCGCGCTGGATCACAGTCGATTACTGGTTGTGATCCGAGTTACACCGTGCTAGACCTAATCATCATGATTAATTCACCCCGATCCTGGCAGGTGCAGCCGTGAACACAGTCGACGTCGTCATCGTGGGAGCCGGCCCGGTGGGCCTGTCGCTGGCGCGGCTACTCGGCCTCGGCGGTCACTCGGTGGCAGTTCTGGAACGCTGGCCACAGCCGTATCCGCTGCCGCGTGCAGTTCACTTCGACGACGAGATCGGCCGGATGTTCCAGTCGATGGGGCTGACCGAGGAGGTCAGGGCGGTCTCCGGGCCGGTCACCGACTGTTACGAATGGCGAAACGCCGACGGCGACATCCTGGTGAGCATGGACTGGTCGCAGCCCGGTCTGTCCGGGTGGCCGATGGCGAGCTTCTTCTCCCAGCCCAACATCGAGAAGGTGCTCTCCGAGGCGGTCGACGCGATGGAGACCGTCACGCTCATGCGCGGTGTGGAGGTCACCGGTCTCGATGAGGGCGTCGATTCGGTGACGGTCACCTCCGCCGACGACCGCAGCTTCAGCGCGCGATACGTGATCGGCTGCGACGGCGCGAACAGCTTCGTGCGCTCGCAGATGCACACCGCCATGCACGACGAGGGCTTCTTCTTCGACTGGTTGATCGTCGACACACAACCCACCGACGATGCGATCTGGTCTCCGCAGAACTGGCAGCTGTGCGATCCCACCCGGCCGACCACCGTGGTGTCGGGCGGCCCGGGCCGCCGCCGCTGGGAGTTCATGCGGCTGCCCCACGAGACCCGAGAGGAACTCGACACCTCCCAACGCGCATGGGAGCTGCTGTCCGAGTGGGGTCGCACACCCGAGAACACGGTGCTCGAACGGCATGCCGTCTACACCTTCGCCGCTCGGTATGCCGACCAGTGGAACCGCGGCCGCCTTGCCCTCGCAGGCGATTCCGCACACCAGATGCCGCCGTTCGCCCGCCAGGGGATGTGCTCGGGTATGCGCGATGCGGCCAACCTCGCTTGGAAACTCGACCGGGTTCTGCGCGGCGATTCGCGTACGGACCTGCTCGACACCTACACCAGCGAGCGCAAGCAGCATCTGCAGTACGCGATCGCCATGTCGGTGGAACTGGGCAAGGTCATCTGCGTTCTCGATCCCGACGCGGCTGCGGCCCGCGACAGGCGGATGATCGCCGGCGAGGCCGACCCGGCGCGGGTGTTGCCGGTCACCGCACTGCCCGTGCTGGGCGCCGGCGTGCTCGCCGACGGCATCGACATCGCCGCATTGCGCGGCACCACCGCGCCGCAATTCCCGGTGGGCTCGGGCGCCGCGACCGCACTGCTCGACGACGTGGTGGGACAGGGAGCCACCGTGGTGATCGCCCCGGGAGTCGAGGTGTCCGCTGACGTCGCGGCGACGATCGCGGAGCTGGCCGGCGCCGACGTCCGCACGGTGCGCTTCGGCGAGGAGGCCGGCTCGGGCATCGCCGCGCCGACGACACTCACCGACCCGACCGGCGCCTGGTCGCAGTGGTTCGGTGCGGGCGGAGTCGCCGCGATGCTGGTGCGCCCCGACCACTACGTCTTCGGCGCAGTGGCGAGGCCCGACGATCTCCCCGCTCTCGCCCGCCAGTACCGCGATCGTCTGTCGACCAGCGTCCCGGCGATCACTGGTGCATGAGAGTCCTGATCCACGGAGCGGCCAGCTTGTCGACACCGTTGTAATCGACCACGCCGAAGCGGTACTCACGGGTGTCGTCGGGGCTCGCATCCTGGGCGGTGTAGAAGAAGACTGCCGAGGCGGCTCCCTGGGATGAGAAGAGACCGACCGCCTTTTGCAAGTAGGAGAGTTGGTCTGCCTGTGTCGTGCAGTTGTCCGAACCCGAACAAGTCGACACCCCAGTCTCGGTCACCCACACCGGTCTGGCCGTTATCGTCTTGATCGATGAGACAGCGCCGAAGCCGCTCGGCTCGTTGGTGTCCGGCGCCCGCAGCGCACCTGTCCCGTAGTCCATCCAGTAGACGTGGGTCCCGGCGATGTCGACGGCGGCCGGCACTCCTGGCTGCGCCCATAGATTGCGATACCACGTGGTGGGCGACTGCGAAAACAACCCGTCACCAGTGGGAGCTGGTGACGTCGATAGGATCTTGGCGCCGGGATCGGCGGCTTTGACTGCCGCCGATGACGCCACCAGGATCTTGCCGTATTCCACAGGGTCGGGCGCCACATACGGCGAACCGGCCCAGAATGCGCCGGTATTCACCTCGTTGAGGATCTCGTAATAGTCGACGCTGCCGCCAAATCGCTGGGCGACACTCTTCGCGAAGTCCGCAAAACTCTGCGGGTCCGGAGTAGTTGCCGCCAAATTGCTGGACCGAGAGGTCAACAGCGCCACCGGAATCGCCCCGGAATTGCGCACAGCCGAAATCGTCGCGGCCTGTTGTGCATATGGTTCGGCAGTTGAAATCTCCACGCGCACGTAGCGTGGTCCGAATCCTTTCAGGATTGTCGACAACTCGGCCAAGCGCTGCGGCGTCATCCATCCAGGAGCGATCACCTCACCACCCAGCGAAAAGCCGTAGGCGACGCTCACCGCAGACGCGGGCGCCTGAACACCAGCCGCCAAGCCGACAGCGACAACCACCACAACGAGAAAATGCCTCACGAGGGTCTCCCACCACGACGTGACCCGAAAAACACCATATCGCTACAGGCGACAGGTGATCGGCGCCGGGCACCGACGGCCACTGCTCCATCCTCGTCCCGACGACGTCGGACTTGGTACCGAGGAGATCTCGAAGAGGCATCAACAGTGACGCGCTCGAACAATCGTCATTTTGGTTACGAATGCCCGCAAAGGTCCTCGTCGGCGGCGGACATTCCTCGCTTGCAGGTTCTCTTGTATGCCTGTGTTTTCTCTTGTATGCCTGTGTTCCTACGGGCGTGCGTGCTCTCAGAGCGTGTCTGTTCGAGAGTGCTCTTCGCCACGATTGAGTTCACCCGCTGCCTGCCGGGTCAGCGGCGACCCCGAACCACCTGCCCGACAATCGGAGTCGCCAGCGCCACGTCGATCTCGGCGTGGACACGATTCCACACGCATTCGTGCTGAGCCGGGCTCAGTGAGCCGTCAGCCAGCCCCGAGTCGGCGGCACGCAGCTCGGTGACCCAGCGTCGGATCTGCTGTTCGCGGGCGCGGCCACCGGCGTCGGTCGCACTCGGCACGACCATCGACTCGATCATCCGGACTCCCGACCGCACGGCGGCGGCACGGTGCCGGGCCCACATCCAGCCGCCCACACCGACCGCGATCGCCGCACACAGACCGAGGTAGGCGTCCACATGGCAGGTACCGAGACCGATGAAAACGACGATCGACGCGAGCGGGGCCCACAGCGCCGAGGACAGCCAGACCCGGATGGCGCGCCGCTCGTCACGATCGGCACCCGGCGGGAACACCACGAGACGCCGCCGCACCATGCCGTAGCGCATCAGTCCCACCTGGTAACTGCCCCATACGGTGCGACAGCCGGTGGCGTCGGCGCCGGGCCGACCTGTGCCCCCACCCTTGACGCTGCGGGGCCGGGACGGCTGATCGCCCTCGCCGGCACTGTGCTGTCCGAACCCGTCGAGATCCACAAGACTCATACCGACGAGTTCACCTCGCCGAACGTGCGAGGAGGTCACGTGCTGACGCACTCCTTACGCGTTGCGCCTCGATCTTGACGTCTTGTTGATGCCACCGTCTTGTTCATGCGGGCGGGCGGTGGGCACGCCCACGATGGTTCGTCATACGAATCACGTCGATTACGATCTGTCTCATGGAGTCTCTGACCGATGGACTCGTCCAGATGTCGTTCGCCACCACCGCGGTCCTGAATCGGGTTGCCGCGGCGCATGATCTGTCGCTCACGCAGCTGCGGACACTGGGCATCCTCCGCGACCGACGACTGCGCATCTCCGAACTCGCCGACTTCCTCGGCCTCGAACGCTCCACGCTGAGCGGACTGATCGACCGGGCCGCCGCACGAGGACTGCTCACCCGCGCGCCGAGCGCACAGGACGGCCGGGTGGTCGAAGTGGTGCTCACCGAGGACGGGGCCGAGCTGGCCGGACGTGTCGCCGACGACGTTGCAGACGCGCTGATACCGCTGATCGCTCCCCTGTCGAGGCAGGATCGGGCCACGCTACGCGCCCTGCTCGACCGAGTCGTCGCATCGCACACCCCCGAGACGAGCGACCGGGATCGGTGACCTCAGGCGTCTGGGTCAGGGGATCAGGACCACGCGCGCATCGTCGGTGGCCTCCCATGCCGACTCGACCTGTGACAGTGGCACCTTCCGGACATCGAGATGGTAAGCACCCGAAGCGATCTCACTCGCGATATCACCCAGATCGGCGACGATGTCGCCGGGTGCGACCGAGCCCTGCCCACTGCCGACCAACGACAACCGGGTGGCGCGCAGTGCCGCCGAGGGGATGGCCGACTCGGCCCCGGCCATCGATCCGATCTCGATCCAGGTGAGTTGCCGTTGATCGTCGGTGCGTGCGGGAACGATCGCCCGCAACGCGCGGGCGGTGACCGGACCCCACAGGTAATCGAGGACCACGTCGGCCTCCGCGCCCTCCGTGGCCAGCCGATGATCGGCGGACGCCGCGCTGAGATCGATCGTCGCGTCCACGTCCAGCGCAGCGAGCTTGCGCGCGTCGCGTCCGACCGCGACCACCCGCCCGGCACCCAGACGCCGGGCAACCTGCGTCGCCAGGCGCCCCGAGCTGCCGGTGGCACCGAACACCATCACTGTCATCCCCGGGGTGAAGTCCACCCGATGTCGTAGCGCGATCCATGACGACATCACCGGATTAGCCGCGGCGGCGATCGCCGCCGGGTCGACATCAGCAGCCAACGGCACACTGCGCCTCAGATCGATCACGGTCTTGTCGGCCATCGACCCGAAGGCAGTGTGCGGCAGCACGAAATATCGCAGTTCCCCGTCTGGGGATCTACCGACCCCATCGACACCCGGAATCAACGGCAACACACCAGAACTCGTGTAGTGACTACCGCTCGCCTGCGATCGCACGCGGTGATGCAGTCCGGCGGCGAGTACGTCCACGAGCATCTCATGCTCGCCCTCGACTCTCGGCTCGGCGAACTCGCCGTAGCGGGGTGGCGCGTCGAACGTCTCTACCACGGCTGCTTTCATGCCCGTCTCCTTCGGCTCGGCGCGATCGACATGTAGTTCGTTCTACGAATCATAATATAGTTCGTACTACGAACTCATGCAAGGCGTTGACGGGCAACAGACAGTGGGACATGAGTGCGGTTTGGCATCATGGCTCCCAAGCGACACCCCCGCAGGAGGATCGATGACCCATCAGGTGAGCACCACCGACGCCACCACCCCGAGAAGCAACGCGACGGGAGTGTCCATCTCACGCCGACGAGCGTTGGGCGGCGCGACAGCAGCCATCGCGGGTGCAGCAGCCCTGGCGGCATGCGGATCCGACGACAGCGGTAGCTCCTCGGACACCACGGCAGGAAGCGGCTCGGGCGGGGGTTCGGCACTCGCGCAGACCTCGCAGGTCCCCGTCGGCGGCGGCGTGGTCGTGAAATCGGAGAAGGTGGTGGTGACCCAGCCGAGCGCCGGTGAGTTCAAGGCGTTCTCGGCGGTCTGCCCGCATCAGGGATGCCTTGTCTCCGATATCACCGGCGGCAAGATCATCTGCCCCTGCCACGGCAGCGAGTTCTCCGTCGACGACGGGCATGTGATCACCGGTCCGGCGACCAGCGGTCTGCGCGCCACACAGATCACGGTGACCGGCGACGCGATCACCGTGGCCTGAACCGATGAGTTCGATCTTCGGTGAGGTCAACGGGCTCCCGGTCCACTCGCTGGTGGTGCACACCGCGGTGGTCTTCGTGCCGCTGTCGGCGTTACTCGCGGTCGGTTTCCTGGTGCCCCGCTGGCGGCGTGTGCTGCGGTGGCCGCTGGTGGTGCTGACCGCGGTGGCGACCGTGAGTGTGTATGTGGCCAAGGAGAGCGGCGAACACCTCAAACGGGCCATGTCCGACCAGATCGAGGGCAACGTCACCGGCACAGTCGTCGACCGACATCAGGAGTGGGGCGACAAGCTGTTCATCGCGATGATCGTCTTCTTCGTGATCGCCGTACTCGCGGTGATCATCTCGTCACGATCGCAGGGCCGCGTGCTCGGTGGCGTCGCCGCGGTGATCCTCGTCGTCGTCGCCTGCGTGAGTGTGTGGCTGGCATACGAAACCGGCGAACAGGGCGCGAAAGCTCGGTGGAATCCGGACGGTTCGGTCAGCTACACCGGCTGATCGGTGTGGCAGTACCCGACGAGCGAATAGGCTGCTGTCATGGTCGCTTTCAGCGCCGCACTGCTGCTTTACCGCGAGACCGACACGGGCATCGAGGTTCTCCTCGGCCATCCCGGTGGCCCGTTCTGGGCGCGCAAGGACGACGGAGCGTGGTCGATCCCCAAAGGTGAGTACCAGCCCGACGAGTCGGCGTGGGATGCGGCACGGCGCGAGTTCGAGGAGGAGACCGGGCACCGGCCGCCCGACGGGACACCGATCGATCTCGGCGAACTGCGCCAGCCGAGCGGGAAACGCATCCACGCCTATGCGATGTGCGGCGAGCTGGATCCGGCGACCGCCACCTCAAACACCTTTGACCTCGAATGGCCCCGCGGTTCGGGATCATTCACGAGCTTTCCCGAAATCGATCGCGTTGAATGGTTCACGACGGGTGAGGCACGCAGCAAGTTGGTGACCGGACAACGCCCGTTCATCGATCGGCTCGAGGAGGGCATCACATGATCGGATCTGTGGCATCGGTGGTTCTCGACACGCGTGACCCGCGAGGACTGGCCACGTTCTACCAGCAGCTGCTCGGCGGTGAACTCTCCGAGGAGTCCGGCGCGGACGACGACTGGGTGGAACTCGACTGCGGAATGGCCGCCACGAAACTGGCATTTCAACTCTCACCACATCATTCGCCGCCGACTTTCCCCGACGAATACGGCAGCCAGCAATTCCATCTCGATGTGCTGGTGGAGAGCCTCGACACCGGCGAGGCCGACGTGTTGCGGATCGGCGGGCGGAAGGTCGCCGGTCAGGACCACGACCACTTCCGCGTCTTCCTCGACCCCGCCGGCCACCCGTTCTGTCTGGTCGACGAGACATGAGGAGCCGCTCGGCTCAGTCGCGTCTGCGATCGGTGTCGCGGCTGGGCTGCACCCTCTTGGGTTCGCCGGGCATCTTCGGATAACTCGGCGGATACGGCATATCTGGCAGACCTGCCTCGCGGTCGCGATCCACCCAGTCCATCAAGGGCTGCAACGATCCACGCTGTCGGCCGATGTCGGACATCGGATCGCCACGGTCGGCGAGCAATCCCGGGACGGTGGCGATGGTGCAGTCGAGCGGATCGACGTCGGCGAGTTCCTCCCAGGTTACCGGTGTGGACACCCGCGCCGTCGCCGACTTGCGCACCGAATAGGGCGAGGCCATGGTGCGATCGCGGGCATTCTGGTTGAAGTCGATGAAGATCCGTTGCCCGCGGTCCTCTTTCCACCACGAGGTGGTCACCGCCTTGGGATCGCGGCGTTCGAGTTCTCGCGCCAGTGCGATTGCGGCATGGCGTGTCTGGATGAAATCCCATCTGGGCTCGATGGGCACGTACACGTGCACTCCGCGACCACCGGAGGTTTTGGGGTATCCGCGCAGTCCGAGCTCGTCGAGGACTGGCCGCAGCAGATCGATCGCCACCCGACGGGCGTCGTCGAAATCGGTTCCCGGCTGGGGATCCATGTCGATACGCAACTGGTCGGGATGGTCGTTGTCGGGATCCGTTGTCGGCCAGGGATGGAAGGTCACCGTGCCCAGGTTTGCGGCCCACACCACATCGGCGGGGTGACGGGGGCAGATCGCATCACCAGTTCGCCCCGACGGGAACGTGATGCGCGTGGTGGCCACGTGGTCGGGCAACTTCTTGGCCGCATGCTTCTGGTAGATCTCGTCGCCGGTGATGCCGTCGGGGAACCGTTGCAGAAATGTCGGGCGACCTGCCACCGCCGTCATGATCGCCCCCGACAGGGCCACCTGCCGGTAGTAGCCGACGAGGTCCCGCTTGCGCCCGCCCTTCTCGCCGAGTTCAGGGAAATAGATCTTGTCCGGGTTGGACATTCGCACACTGATCCCATCGACGTCGAGTTCCTCGGCGGGCGAACGTGAGGCCATCAGCGCGATCCTTCCAGCACATCATCGAGATCGAAGGTCAGCGGAACCTCGAGCTGGTCGTATCCGCAGCTGCGCGGATCGCGGTCCGGGCGCCACCGCAGGAAGCGGACGGTGTGGCGGAAACGCCCGCCCTCCATCTGGTCGTAGCCGAATTCGGCGACCAGTTCGGGTCGGATCGGTATCCACTCCGAGGAGCCCTTGGGTTTCCATCGGCTCGGTTCGCCTGGTGCGACGTTGTCGGGATCGATGCGCATCGGTTCGAGTAGCTGCTGTAGTTCGATGCGCATGCGGTCGGAGAAGGCACTCGAGCCGCCGACCATCCGCATGGTGCCGTCGTCGGCATACAGACCCAGCAGCGCCGACCCGATTCCCTTCCCGCTCTTGTGGATCCGATATCCGATGATCACGCAGTCGGCGGTGCGCTTGTGTTTGATCTTGAACATCTCACGTTTGCCCGGCAGGTAGGCCGACTCGAGTCGTTTGCTGACGATACCGTCGAGGCCCGCACCCTCGAACTCGGAGAACCACGACTGCGCCTCGGCGTGATCGGAGGTGACCCGCGTGACGCGGCAGGTCCGCCCGGGTGCCGAGGAGATCGCCGACTCGAGCACCGATCGTCTCGTGGCGAACGGCTCGTCGAGCAAAGCGCGGTCGCCGTATGCGAGCGCATCGAAGCCGATGAACATCGCCGGCGTGGCCTCGGCGAGCATCTGCACGCGGGAGTCGGCCGGATGTATCCGCTGGCTCAACGAATCCCAGTCCAGTCGCCGCACTCCGTCGACCACGACGGGTACGCCCAGTTCACCGTCGAGGACCACCCGCTCGGGCAACTCCTCGCGCACCGCGGCGATCACCTCCGGGAAGTAGCGCGCCAGATCCTTGCCGCCGCGCGAGCCGATCACCACCTCGTCGCCGTCGCGGTAGATGATCGCCCGGAACCCATCCCACTTGGGTTCATGCGACCAGTCGCCGGCATCGGGGATCTGAGGCACCGCTTTGGCGAGCATCGGCGCGATCTGGGGTATCACCGGCAGGTCCACGTTTCCATCGTGACATCGAACAGCCATGCTGTGTCGCCGCGGGCGAAAACGGGTCAACGCGAGCACTCGCGAGCCGGGTAGAGTCGCGAGCGTCATGGTCGATTCGATCGGCGCCGGCCGATACGCCCCCTCCCCCTCGGGTGATCTGCACATCGGCAACCTGCGCACCGCCCTGCTCGCCTGGCTGTTCGCCCGCAGCAGCGGACGCCACTTCCGGCTCCGCTTCGAAGACCTCGACCGCACCGCGGACGGTGCCGCTGAACGTCAGCGCGACGACCTGGCCGCTATCGGGCTGGACTGGGATCCGCCCGAGATGCGGCAGTCGTCTCGGCTCGACGTCTACGCCGGGGTCGTCACGGAGCTGATGTCGGTCGGACGCACCTTCGAATGCTTCTGCACCCGCCGGGAGATCCTCGAGGCACCGTCTGCGCCGCATTCCCCTCCGGGCGCCTATCCCGGAACCTGCCGGCATCTCACAGAGGCCGAGCGCGCGGCGCGACGTGCCTCCGGGCGGCGGCCGGCGATCCGGCTCCTCAGCGACACCGACACATTCACCGTCACCGACGAGTTGCACGGTGCCCAGACCGGCACCATGGACGACTTCGTCCTCGTACGCGGCGATGGGACCTACGCCTACAACCTGGTGGTGGTGGTCGACGACGGCGCACAAGGTGTCGATCAGGTGGTGCGCGGCGACGACCTGCTCTCGTCTGCACCGCGGCAGGCCTATCTGGCGACGTTGCTGGGCATCAGGCCACCGGTGTACGCACACGTGCCGATGGTGCTCAACACCGATCACATCCGGTTGGCCAAACGAGATGGCGCGGTGACACTGTCGGATCTGCACGCCGCAGGAATTACCACCGCACAGGTGGTGTCACTGATGGCCGAATCGCTCGGGCTCGCCAGTCCTGGCGAGCCGGTGTCCACACAGGCTCTGCTACAACGCTTCTCGCCGCAGCGACTCCCCCGCGAGCCGTGGATCTTCGAACCGCCGCAGCTCGTCGAGGACTAGTGAGACCTAGGCGCGTCCGGCGTAATAGCGCCCGAGGAACTCGTCGCGGTACTCCGCATAGTCACCGTCGATGATCGCCTGGCGGGCGCGGGCCACCAGCGTGACGATGAAGTACTCGTTGTGGATCGTGCACAGCGTCGCGGCCAGCCCCTCCTTCGCCTTGAACAGGTGATGGAGATAGGCGCGCGTGTAGTGCGTTGTGTAGTTCACGATCTCGGGGTCGATGGGCCGGAAGTCGCGCTTGAACCGACTGTTGGTGATGTTGACCCGACCGTCGAGGGTGTACACCGCTCCGTTGCGGGCGACCCGTGACGGGGAGACGCAGTCGAAGGTGTCCACACCGTTCTCGATGGCGGTGAAGATGTCGTCAGGTTCGCTGATCCCGAGCAGATGTTTCGGCTTGTCCTCGGGCAGTTCCTCGTTCACCCAGCCCACGATGGTCCCTAGGTTCTGCTTCTCGAGCGCACCACCGATCCCGAAGCCGCCGAAACCGCGTCCGCCCTGCGCCTGATCCTCTGCGCTGATGGCGGTGAGGTCGCGAGCTGCCTTGCGGCGCAGGTCTTCATAGTGCGCGCCCTGCAGCACACCCCACAGCGACTGCGGCGGACGATGTCCGCGCGCACGGGTGAGCTCATTGTGGGCAGCCAGGCAGCGGATCGCCCACAACCGGGTGCGCTCGAGCGAATTCACCTGGTACTCACGGGTGTTCATGAGTGTGGTGAGTTCGTCGAAAGCGAAGATGATGTCGGCACCGAGCTCATGCTGGATCCGCATGGAGATTTCCGGGGAGAACCGGTGCGTCGAGCCGTCCAGATGGGATTTGAAGGTCACCCCGTCGTCGTCGACGTGGGCGAGACGTTCTTTGCCCTCGGCGATCTTCGCGTCATCCTGCGCGGTGGCGATGTCCATCGCGATGACCTTCTTGAAACCCGCGCCCAGCGACATCACCTGGAATCCGCCGCTGTCTGTGTAGGTGGGCCCGCGCCAGTTCATGAACGCACCGAGGCCACCGGCCTCGTCGATGATGTCGGAGCCCGGCTGCAGATACAGGTGATAGGCGTTGGCCAGCACCGCCTGCGCACCGACATCGGCGATCGACTCTGGCAGCACCGTCTTGACTGTCGCCTTGGTGCCCACCGGGACGAACGCCGGGGTGGCGATGTCGCCGTGCGGGGTGTGGATCGTCCCGGTGCGGCCGAGGGTGCCCTCCAGCCGCGTACCCACCGTGTAGCCCCGATCGGGTCGAACGGGTTCGATCGAGGTGGGGGCGTCCGGCTGGCGTGCACTACTCACGCGACCATCATCCCATCGACCGACACACCCCCACCGACGGCCTGCCCGCCCGGCTCCGCGGTTACGGTGAGGCCATGTGCTTTCACCGGGCAATCCGCACCGCGACCCGTGTGGGGCTGGTGGCCGCGGTGGGCGGCGGTGCACTGGCGCTGAGCGCATGCGGCGACGATTCGACGGCGTCGGCGCCGGCCACCTCGACCGCTGCGGCACCGGCTACGAGCGCGGCGACGACCACGGACGCTCCGGGCGCGCCCTCGGCCGCACCCGATCGGGACGACGCCACCACCGTCGCGGGCCCGCGACTCCCGCCGGCGACGTCGATCCCGGCGTCGCGGCAGTCACCGACCATCGCCGGGAGGCGCTGCGGTGAAGCCGGTGGGCCCGAGGGGGCGTTGCGGGTGGTCATCGTCGAGGGCACCGCGACATGCGCCCAGGTGATGCCTGTGGCGCGTGCCTTCGGACCGCGGATCGCCTTGGCGCGCAACGAAACCGTGGACGGCTGGCAGTGCGGACCGTCGGAGACCGTCGGGGTGCTCGCGAACTGCTCGCGCGGCGACGACACCTTCGGCTTCGTCTCCCAGTGAGTCCCGTCGAGTGAGTTCTCAGGGCATGTGAGTTCTCACAGCGGCTGGGCGCGCCGAACCTGATCGGCAGCACGAGCCGCATCGAGTTCGACGTCGGTACGGATCAACGCCGGCCCCAGGTGCAACTGTCCCGACGACAGCGGCTGTGCGCGCAGCCCGCCGCGGCCGATCAGCGCCTTGCGCGTCCCCTCACCGGCCATCGCATCCATCCACGAACACGGATGGGCCGGGCGACCGCCTCGCAGCCGCACCCACTCACCACCCGCGCAGATCTCGAACTCACGCCCACGCAACGGATCGAGTTCCAGACCTCGGACCACGATGTTGCGCCGACTCACCGCCGGGTCGACGTCACCGGCGGCGGCCTGCCACGCCTCGAGCGCCAGCAAGGTGACTGCCGCCTCGGTGTGGGCACGGACGCCGAAGAATCGATCACCGCGGATTCCCTTGTCGGCGACCAACTCGACCCGATCGGGCAGCGACGTCGGCACCTGCGACGCGGGCCCGTCCTTGGGCCGACCGAAGTAGGCATGGGCGGGTGAGACGAGCAGGAGCTCGATCTCGAACGGGTACTCGTGCATCATCTCGCCCTCAAGGATGCCACCAGACGTTCCCGTCCCCGATGCAGCGGCAGGTCACCACAACACAGAAGTCACCACAACGCAGAACACCCTCCCGTCCGGATGGACGGGAGGGTGTTCTCACCGGCGGTGGCGGGGGGATTTGAACCCCCGGTACGGGGTTACCGCACACAGCATTTCGAGTGCTGCACCTTCGGCCGCTCGGACACGCCACCGCGAAAGACTGTACCGCAGGGGCGCCCCGAGCCTTAAATCAGCAGCTCAGCACCTATTTTCGAGTGCTCAGTGGCCGGTGAGCTTGTTCTTGATGTCGTCGACCTTGTCCTTGACCGCGTCTGCGGCGTCGGAGACCTTCTGCTTGGCGTCGGCCTGTGCCTGATCGCCCTTGCCCTCGTTCTTGAGGTCGTCGTCGCCGGTGAGGCTCCCCGCAGCTTCCTTGCCACGACCCTTCAGGTCTTCGGCCTTGTTCTGTGCGTCGTCAGTGGCGCCCATGGCACGCTCCTCGCTCGTAAACGGATCCCGGCCAGTTCGCTTCTTCAGGCTCGGACGAGCCGACCCCCGTGGCCGCAACTACCGGCGGTTCGCACCGCCTGACACCACGCTGCCACATCCGCCGATCCGCACCACCGGAAATGTCAGGTTTGCCGGTGTCGCGCGAAAAAGTCGATGAGGAGTTGCCCACATTCGGCCTCCCGAATCCCCCCACGAACCTCGGGGCGATGGGTGTTACGGCGATCGCGCACCACATCCCACAGCGAGGCCACCGCACCCGTCTTGGGTTCCCATGCCCCGAACACGAGCCGATGGACGCGGGCCGCGACGATCGCACCGGCGCACATGGTGCACGGCTCGAGGGTGACCGCGATGGTGACGCCTTCCAGCCGCCAACCGTCGCCGTACACCTGCGCGGCCCTGCGCAGGGCGAGAATCTCCGCATGCGCGGTCGGGTCGCCGAGCTCCTCGCGCGCATTGTGCGCACGGGCCAGTTCGGTACCGTCGGGACCGACGACCACCGCACCGATCGGCACGTCGAGCGGCGACGCCGAGGTCGCGGCCTCGATCGCCGCCCCGATCAGGGCCTCATCGGAGCGCCGCATCCCCATCGGTGATCGGGCCGTATCAGTGACCGAGCGCGTCGAGCACAGTCGACAGTTCGTCGGCGAATCCGAGTCGCGCGGCGATCATGCCGAGTTGTTCGTCGGCATACAGATCGGTGTCGCCGATGATCACGCTCATCACGGGCTCGGGAAGGCCCAGATCGGCGAGAATGCCGGCATCGCCCTCCCCCCACGGCTCCACATCGTCGAGATCGTCGGGATCGATGTCGGGGATGTCGACGTGCAGCTCGTCGAGGACGTCGGCAGCGATGTCGTAGTCGATCGCCGCGGTCGCATCCGAAACCAGCAGCCGTGCTCCGGCGGGTGCGGGGCGGATCACCACGAAGAACTCGTCGTCGACATCGAGGAGCCCGAACATCGCACCGGCGCTGCGCCGGTCCCGCAACTGACGCTCGGCGTCGGCCAGGCTGGTCAGAGCGCTCGAATCCAGCGACGAGACCGCCCAGGCCCCGTCCTCATGCACCACCGCAACAGCGAACCCATCCAGCTGCTCGGTATCGCTATCCGTGTCCGCCGAGCGCTCGACTCCACCACTCATGGGGTCACATTAGGACACCGAGCGGGTTCTCCCAAGTCCGATGTGCCAGGCTGGATCGGTGACGACCGTTGACCCGACTGACGCCCCGTCCGCCCCGGCATCCGACACCCTCGCGATCCTGGGATTAGGCCTGATCGGCGGGTCACTGATGCGCGCGGCCAGTGCCGCGGGATGGCGGGTGTACGGCTACAACCGCAGCGCCGAAACGGTCTCCTCGGCACTCGACGAGGGCTTCGACGCCGGCGCCGACCTTGCCGACGTGGTGGAACGAGCCGCGGCCGACGACGCGCTCATTGTGCTCGCCACCCCGGTGACCGCGCTCGACGAAGTGATTCCCGTGGTGCACGGCCAGGCACCCGACTGCGCGGTGACCGACGTGATCTCGGTGAAACAGCAGGTCGCGCGTGCGATGGCCCGGCACGCCCCCGGTCAGCGGTATGTCGGCGGACATCCGATGGCCGGTACCGCACAGTCGGGATGGGCGGCCGGTCAGACCGACCTGTTCACCCGCGCCGTGTGGGCGATCGCCACCGACGACTCTGCCGACCCGGCCACCTGGGCGCGGGTCGCACGTCTGGCGCTCGACGTCGGCTCGGACGTCATCCCGGTGGCATCCGACGAACACGACCGCGCGGTGGCCGCAATTTCACATCTGCCCCACCTGACCGCGGCGGTCACCGCGGCCGTCGGCGCGGGCGACGGGGATCTGGCGCTGCACCTGGCGGCGGGGAGCTTCCGCGACGGCACGCGGGTCGCGGCCACCGCACCCGAACTGCAGCGCGCGATGCTCGAGGCCAATCGGATGGCACTGCTCAACAGCCTCAGCGAGACCATCGACCGGCTCGTCGCCGCACGCGACGAACTGCGCGACCGGGGCAGTGTCGAGACGCTGATCAACGACGGCCACCGCGCGCGACTGCGCTGGGAGGAACTCTCCGCAGCACAACCGCGGCCGATCAGTGGTGTGCAGATCGGGTCGCCGGGATGGCAGGCGCAGCTGCGTGCGCAGGCACTCGACGGACGCGTGTGGACCGGTCAGCAGACCGCGTGAACCGGCGCTGACCGGCTCACACCGGGCTGGCTCAGATCCGCGTCGCCAGACCCGGGTAGTCGATGACGAACCCGTTGGTGTCGACCGTCAGTGTCGAGGAGGCGATCGGCGAGATCACCGCGACGCCGGAGGCCGAGGACGTGTACTGCATGACGTTGGGTTCCACCCGCCACTCCGGGAGATGGATGTAGACAACCGGAACGTCGAGTTCACCGGGGCTGCGGTGCAGGGCGTTGCGGCGGATCGGCAGCGCGTTGAAGAACGGGCTCAGCGCCAGGTCCACGTCCTCGGCACCACCGAAGTCGCCGTGCTCGACCCCGTTGGGCGTCTGGATCAGCCAGTTGCGCTCGGCGTCGCGGGTGATCGAGATCTGCGTCTCCCCCGATACCCGCGTCAACATGATCGACAGTCGCCGCGTGACGCCGAGTTCGTTGGTCAGCAGGTCGTAGGAGGCGCTGAACGGCTCATGGTCGTCGGTGCCGGCCGCGATGATCTGTCCGCTGGCCTTGAGACGCAGGCCGTTGGTCATCACGCGGACCTGCTCGAGGCGCTGCGCATCGACACCTTTCCAGGTGAAGATGGTCTTCAGCTCCGACGACGCGTCGTCGCTGCCGGACGTCTGCTCGCCGACTTCGACAGGGGTGTCTGGTGAACTCACGTCATCAAACATAGGAGACCGGTCGCCCCGACCACCAGACGAGTCCGGATAAGCGGGCAAATCCGGCACCGCGTTCGTGTGGCAGCACGTCGCGCAACCGGGTAAAAACGACCTCGTCACGCGCCACCGACCCCGCCCGCTCCGGCTCGAGGTGCGCGGAGAATCGACGAGCTGGAGGTCCGGTGGTGCGCAGAGCACCGGTGCTGGTAGCGCTGGCGGCGATCGCGGTACTCGTCGCCGCGATCACCGCGATCGGACTCGGGATGGTCGGCAAGTCTCCGCACGCCACCGCATCCGACGCCGATCACCGGGTCGGCGCACTGTTCTTCGGCGACAATGTCCGCCACGACTGCACCGGATTCGTCGTCGCCAGCCGGTCGGGCGATCTGGTGATGACCGCCGCGCACTGCCTTCCCACCGACGGCACACCGATGTACTTCACCCCGGGATACGCCAAAGGCGCCGCACCACACGGCGTGTGGCGGGTGACCGATGTGTTCGTCTCGCCGCAGTGGAACGAGTCCTTCGACATCGACCACGATTACGCAGTCCTGCGTGTCGCGCCGCCGGCCGGGACGAGATCACGTCTGTCGAGAGTGGTGGGCGGCGGGCTGCACCTCGGTTCGGCACCGAAGGCCGACACCACCGTCCACATCATGGGCTATCCCGCCGGCGTCGACGACCCGCAGCAGCGCTGCACCACCCGCGTCCGCTATCAGAACTCGATCGCCGCGATCGACTGCAACGGACTCCCCAACGGCACCAGCGGATCCCCGTGGGTCACCGACCGTGGAGTGGTGGTTGGGCTGATCGGTGGATTCGAACAGGGCGGGTGTATCGACGCCGTCTCTTACACACCGGAATTCGGCGCCGACACCACGCGGCTGGTCGCGCGGGCCGACTCCGCCACCCGCGGCGATGTACTCAGCGCATCGGCCCCTCAGAGCTGCGGCTGACGCTGCGACCGCGAGGCCAGTGCCGCCCGCACGAATTCGGCTGCGGCCTGCGCCTGGTCGAACTGTCGGGCGGCGGCGATGTCGTCTGCTGCCGTTGCCGGCCGGCGAGTCGCCACCGGCGCGAGCTCGCCGGCGAGGAAACGCCTCCTGCACTCCCCCCGCTGGATCTTGCCGCTGGAGGTGGTCGGGATGGACATCGGTTCCACCACCAGCACCGAATGCACCTGCAGGCCGAAACGTTGTGCGACACGCTCGTGGATGGTCTCGAGAACGGTGTCATGCTCAGCCGGGTCGACCTTCGCGCGGTCGGCCTCGACAACCACCACCAACTGTTCGACCTGCCGCACACCCGGGGTGAAGGCGAATGCGGCGGCCCGTCCGGTCAACAACCCCGGATGCACCGCCAGTGCGGTGTGCTCGATCTCGTGCGGGTAGTGGTGTCCGCCACGGATGACGATCAGGTCTTTGCACCGCCCGGCAACGTACAACTCACCCGCACGGAGAAACCCGAGATCACCGGTGCGTAGACACGGCGCCTCGGAGTCGTCAGAGCCATCGGGACTGTCGAAGTTGTCTGGGCTGTCGACGAACGCACCGAACGTCTGCTCGGTCGACTCCGGCCTGCCCCAGTATCCCTGGCCCACAGAACTTGCCGCCCACCAGATCTCGCCGATGTCGCCGTCGCCGCAGCGGCGTTGGGTCACCGGGTCGACGATGAGCGCCGCACCACCGCGCAGCCGGCCGCACGACACGATGGCCATGCTGTGCTCACCGGGTTCGGTCTCGACGATCTCATCGGCAGCCAGAGCGGTGCGGTCGATGTGCATGACCTTCGGTGCCGCCTGATCTGATCCGCCCGACACGAGCAGGGTGGCCTCGGCGAGGCCGTAGACAGGCTCGAATGCCCCGGGGTCGAAACCGGCGACGGCGAAGGCCTCGGCGAAGGCGCTCAATGTTCCCGCCCGCACCGGTTCGGCACCGTTCATCGCGGTTCTCAGATGCGAGAGATCCAGTGCCGCACGCTCGTCCGGAGTGCTGTTCTCGACGCACATCTGGTAAGCGAAATCGGGTGCGACGGTGTAGGTGGCGCCGCGTCGCGACAGTGCCTCCATCCAGCGCATCGGCCGCTTCACGAATGACGTGGGAGACATCAGATGCGCGGTACACCCGAGGTAGACCATCGACAGCACACCGCCGATGAGACCCATGTCGTGATGGGACGGCAACCACAGGCAGGCGATGTCCGCATCTGTACCCTGCCAGGACTCGCGGATCGATTCCATGTTGTCGATCAGATTGAGGTGTTTCAGCACAACACCTTTCGGCGTCGTCGTCGAACCCGATGTGTACTGGATCATCGCCGTGGTGGTGTCGTCGACGACCGGCGGCGACCACGCGTCAGGGTCGCCGGCCGGTGCATCCATCAGTCCCCACACCAAGTCTCGTCCTTCGTCGAGGGCGTCGAGTGCGGTCATGATCTCCGAATGCGTCTGCGTGACACCGAGTGCGAGGCGGGCGCGGGCGTCGGGGACCACCGCCGACAACCTCGGCGCGAGGCGCTCGTGAACCGGGACGGCGACGGCCCCGGCATACAGACAGCCGAAGAATCCGGCGATGTGATCGAGGCCCGGACGGCAGAGCACCAGAACCCGCTCGCCGGCCGCGCCGTGGCCGGTCAGGTCGGCCGCAATGGCACGAGCGCGCCGGTCGAGTTCAGCGAAGGTGAGCGTCACCTCATCCACGCCGTCGCCGTCGTAGGAGAAGGTGAACGCGACTTTGTCGCCGAGGACCTGAGCACGATTGCGTAGAACATCCACCAGTGTGTACTCAGTCCGTCGCGAGTGTTTTGCCATCGCCGCCCATCTCCCACCCGACAGCCGCCTCTGGTCGAGACGCCGCCTCCATCCGAATCATGTTGAACCACAACATGACCGATCGTCATCGTTATGCCACACCACGGGCATTCGGTAGATGCTATCGGAAACGAGGTGTCCGACAGATCGGATTGCGCACTCCCGTCCAAGAAACTTTGTTTTGAGAAGAAATCTGCGAAACCGCATTTCGAGACCAGGCTCTCAGGCTACGTTCAGCTTGCGTTGAATCATCAACTCAGTCGCAATTCCGCCAGATGCGTTCGCTTCCCACATGCTCGAACTAGGAGACCCCGTGCACCGTTCACCCTCCGTCGCTGCCGACGTGAAGGAATCACACCGCCGACCGCTGATCACCACCGGCGCAGCACTTCTCGGCGCGGGCGCCGTTGCGCTCATGCCGGCGATGAACACCGCAGTCGCTGCTACCGCCACCCCGGCGCCGGTAGCCTCGACCACCGAGTGGCAGCCGCTGGCGTCCTACGTCAATGCGCTCAACAACACCTCGAAAAACGCGTCGACGCTTCTCGACAACTTTCTACTGGCCCCAGGACTGCCGCTACAGCAGATCATCCTCAACCAGTCGCGCTACCTCAATCAGGTGCTCAACGACCCGTCGAGCCTGAACACCGTTCTCGACCAGATCAGCAAGAACTTCACCTCTGTGATCACCGGGGTCACGCTGATCGGGGCCGACAAGGACACCACCGACGCTGTCACCACCCACAGCGTCGATGGCCTCCACAATCTCCTTCTCCAGCAGATTCCCGGGCTGTTACCGTCCGGCGGTGCACTGGACCCCGACCTGGTGAAGTCCGTACTCAACGTTCTCGCCTCGCCGGTCAGCGGCATGCTGATGGGGTTGGTCGGACCGGTTGTCAGCCCGGCAGTCGCGATCCTCAACAGCGCGTTCGCGATCGCGGCTGCCATCGGTGCCGGTGATGCCGGGGCGGCGTTCGCCGACGTCTGGGACACTCCGGCGAATGTGATCAACGCCTTCTTCAACGGCGCAACCCTCAACCTCGACGCACTGGCCCCGATCCTGAACGATTCGGGCGCACTCGGCACCGGGACCACCATCAACGCACTCGACATCGCCTTCGGGGGTTTGCTGAGCACCGGCGCCATCGGTCGCGACAAATACGAGATGGGCGGCAATGTCGGGAACATCCAGGCTCCCGGCGGCTCGATCTTCAACAGCATCGGGATGAACGTCACCACCGATGCTCTCGGTTTCCCGATCACACTGAACATTCCCGGACAGGGCATCGGACCCATCGGCGCCATGGAAGGCCTGGCCCAGACTGTCGGCGCACTCCTCGGCGACCAGTGGGATGGCAAGAACGGCAAGCCCGTTCCGCCGCTTGCCGGGATTCAGTTCCCGACGCTGACCACGCCGACCGGCGGCGCCGACGTGGTGAGCGCACTGCACGACTGGTTGTCGTCGATCGTCACCGACACCGGTTCCACGGCATCCGAAGGGTCCACCGAGACCGGCACGCCGGCTGACGACACTGCCGCTGCAACAACGGCTGCGCGCAGCGATGCGACTCCCGCTGCACCGGTGAGCACCGCCGTGCAAGCGGTTTCTGCTGTCTCGACGACCAGCGAATCGGCTCCCGTCGAGTCCGCACCGGCGAGCACCCCGGCACCCAGCACCCCGGTCACGAGCGAGCAGACCGCCGCACCAGCGGGAGCCACCGCATCGGATAGCGCACCGGCCACCGAGGCAGCCAGTTCGGATGCCACCCCGGCCCCCGACACCCCCGCCACCACCGATGCGTCGTCGGCGAGTACTTCTTCGCCGAGTACTTCCTCGGATACTGCACCGAGTACGGCGGCATCGTCAGACACCAAGTCCGACAGCACATCCGGAGCGTCGACCGCCGACACATCCGCGTCGACGTCTGCGGTGTCGACAGCGGCCGCATAACAACTGGCCGAGGGGCGTTCGGCTCGAGTCATCGAGCCGAACGCCCCCGCCTGCGGGGGAACTGGATGCCCACGCTGATGTCGACGGCGCTCTCAGCCGCTCGAGCGGACCTAAGATGTGCCGGTGACGACCTCCACCACATCTGACGTACTCGTGATCGGCGGCGGTATCGCCGGCGTGTCGCTGGCCTATCGACTGGCCGCCGACAGAACCGTACGACTGATCGAACGTGAGCCAACACTGGCTTATCACACCACCGGTCGCTCGGCGGCTCTGTACCTCGAATCCTTTGGCAACGCACCGATCCGAGCGCTCACGGTGGCAAGCAAGCCGTTCTTGACCGACCCGCCTGAGGGTTTCGACCGCCCGATATTGACCCGACGCGGATCGATCGACATCGCGGGCCTCGGCCGCGGCGACGCGGTGCGCGCGCTCTATGAGGACACCCGAGTGCTCAACGAATCGGCGACGCTGATCACGCCCGAGCAGGCCGGTGACCTCATCCCGTTCTTGCGCGCCGACCGCGTCGAGGCCGCGATGTATGACCCTGATGCCGCCGACATCGACGTCCACGCGCTCCATCAGGGATTCGTGCGCGGCGCGAAGGCTGCCGGAGCGGTGATCGAGACCGGATTCGGGGTGGTCGATCTCTCGCACTCCGGCGATCTGTGGACGGCCACCGACGGCAACGGCAATCGCCGCAGCGCGCCGGTGGTGGTCGATGCGGCCGGTGCGTGGGCCGACGTGATCGGGGACCTTGCCGGTGCAACCACGATCGGCCTGATGCCGTTGCGCCGCACCGCATTCATGCTCCCCGCCCCGACCGGACTGGATCTGCGCGACATCCCGACCGTCTCCGATGTCGACGAGACCTTCTACGTCAAACCCGAGACCGCACAGCTGCTCTGTTCTCCGGCTGACGAGACGCCCAGCGAACCGGTCGACGCGAAACCCGAGGATCTCGACATCGCCAAGGCGCTCGAGGCGATCGGCGAGTACACCACACTCGACACCCGGCGCGTACTCACACCGTGGGCCGGACTGCGCAGCTTCGTCGCCGACCGCACCCCGGTGATCGGCTACGACGAGAACGCCGACGGCTTCTTCTGGTGTGCCGGGCAGGGCGGTTACGGGATTCAGACGTGCGCTGCGCTCTCCGACGTGGCTGCGGCGCTGGTCCGGGGCGACGCGCTCCCCGACTACGTCACCGACAAGGGACTTGATGCCGCAGCCCTGAGTCCGCAGCGTTCGTTACCCTGATCACATGATCGGACATGGTGGTTCGATCTCGCGGACAAGGGGATGAGAACACATGCCGGTCGAACACGATGTGATCGTCGTCGGAGCGGGCCTCGCAGGCCTCGTGGCCACCTACGAGCTGACCCAGGCAGGCAAGCGCGTACTCGTCGTCGACCAGGAGAATCGCAACAATCTCGGCGGTCAGGCGTTCTGGTCGCTGGGCGGATTGTTCCTCGTCGACAGTCCTGAACAGCGACGGCTGGGCATCAAGGACTCCCACGAGCTGGCGCTGCGCGATTGGTTGGGTTCGGCTGGCTTCGATCGTGATCGCGAGGACTACTGGCCGCGCCAATGGGCGCGCGCCTACGTCGACTTCGCCGCCGGCGAGAAGCGGCAGTACCTGCATGATCTCGGGCTGCGCATCACACCCGTGGTCGGCTGGGCCGAGCGCGGTGACGGCCGCGCCGACGGTCACGGCAACTCGGTGCCGCGATTCCATCTGACCTGGGGCACCGGCCCCGAGGTGGTCCGGGTGTTCGCCGAACCCGTTCTCGATGCCGAACGGCGCGGTCTGGTGACCTTCGCCTTCCGCCACCGGGTCGACGAGGTCGTGGTCGCCGACGGCGCCGCCGTCGGCGTGCGCGGCGCGACCCTGGCATCCACCGACCTTCCCCGAGGTGTTGCCTCAAGTCGAGAAGTGATCGGCGACTTCGACTTCCGTGCGCAGGCGGTGATCGTCACCTCCGGCGGTATCGGCCACAACTTCGACCTCATCCGCCGCAATTGGCCCACCGAACGCCTCGGTCCCGCGCCCGAGCACATGATCGCCGGTGTCCCGGCACATGTCGACGGTCGGATGCTCGGCATCTCCGAGGATGCCGGCGCGAGCATCGTCAACCGGGATCGTATGTGGCATTACACCGAGGGCATCACCAACTGGGATCCGATCTGGCCGCATCACGCCATCCGGATCATCCCCGGCCCGTCCTCACTGTGGCTCGATGCGACCGGAAAGCGTTTCGACGCACCGAATTTCCCCGGCTTCGACACCAATTCGACGATGAAGGCGATTCTGGCCACCGGTTACGACTACTCCTGGTTCATCCTCACCCGCTCCATCGTGGAGAAGGAGTTCGCGCTGTCGGGATCCGAGCAGAACCCCGACATCACCAGCAAGGACCTGCGATTCGCGGCGAAGAGCCGGTTGGCCAAGGGGGCGCCCGGTCCGGTTCAGGCATTCCTCGACCGCGGCGAGGATTTCGTGGTCGCCGACACCCTGCACGAACTGGTCGACGGGATGAACAAGATCACTCGCGGACCGGCACTGGACCTCAAGGACATCGAACGCGAGATCAGCGCGCGTGATGCCCAGGTGGTCAACAAATTCGCCAAAGACGCGCAGATCATGGCGATCAACAACGCACGAGCCTTCCTCGGCGACAAGGTGGTTCGCGTCGCGAAACCCCACCGACTCCTCGATCCCGATCACGGTCCGCTGATCGCCGTGCGGCTCAACATCCTGTCGCGCAAGACACTGGGCGGACTCGAGACGAATCTCGACTCGCAGGTGATGCGTCCCGACGGCAGCGCATTCGACGGCCTCTACGCGGCCGGTGAGGTCGCCGGATTCGGCGGCGGCGGAGTACACGGCTACAACGCCCTGGAGGGGACCTTCCTCGGCGGCTGCATCTTCTCCGGCCGGGCCGCTGGTCGCGCACTGGCAAGGGATCTGGCGTGAGCCGCACCGCGCTGGTCACCGGCGCCTCCTCGGGTATCGGACGCGAGGTGGCGCGTCTTCTGGTCGCTCGCGGCTACCGGGTGATCGGGACAAGCCGCGACCCCGAGTCGCTGAGCAGCGGGTCGCGGGTTCCCGGCGTGGAGTACCTGGCACTGGATCTGGCCGACGACGCGAGCATCCGTGCCTGCGCCGAGGCCGCCGGCGGTGTCGACATACTGGTCAACAACGCCGGTGAGAGCCAGTGCGGCCCACTCGAAGAACTCCCAGCCGATGCAATCGAGCATGTGTTCGCGCTCAACGTGTTCGGCCCGGTGAAACTCACCCAACTCGTCTTGCCGGGTATGCGCGAACGCCGGTACGGCCGGGTGGTGATGGTCGGCTCGATGCTCGCCAGTTTCCCCGTCGCCTTCCGATCCTCCTACGCCGCGACCAAAGCGGCGATCAAGGGATTCGCCACCAGCGCCCGCACGGAGGTCACCCCCTACGGCGTGCACATCACCACCGTGGAACCGGGCTCGATCAACACCGGCATCAGCTCGCGTCGCACGAAGTACATCCGTCCCGACTCGGTCTACCGCACCGACTTCGAGACGGTGATCGCTGCGCTCGACCACAAGGAATCCACCGGCATCGGCCCCGAGCAGGTCGCCCGCACGATCGTCTCAGCGATCGAAGCCGACAAGCCCAAACCGCTTTACGCCGTCGGCAGTAACGCACCGATCGTCTTCACTCTCAAACGCCTCGTTCCCGACACCGTGCTGGAGAAGGTGTCGGCCAGGATGTTCGGGCTGCGCCGCTGAAGCGGGTATGAAGGAGGTCAGGGGGACGAAACCGTAGTCGAACGGCGAGGAGCGTGTCCATGAAGGCCATCCAGATGGTGAAAGCACAGGCAGAGCCAGAGCTCCGGGAGGTCGACAAACCCTCGCCCGGACCAGGCCAGGTGTTGCTGAAGGTGACGGCGGCCGGTGCATGCCATTCCGACGACTTCGTACTCAACGCTCCACCGGGCGCCCTGGGTTTCGACCTACCGATGACCCTCGGCCATGAGGGCGCCGGTGTGGTCGCCGAGGTCGGCTCCGGTGTCGACTCGGTGACCGAGGGCACCTCGGTGGTGGTCTACGGGCCGTGGGGATGCGGTGTGTGCCGGTTCTGTTCGCAGGGTCTGGAGAATTACTGCTCCAAAGCCGAAGAACTCAAGATCTATCCGCCCGGTCTGGGGGCTCCCGGAGCGATGGCCGAATACATGATCGTCGACGATCCCCGACATCTCGTGCCGATCGGCGATCTCGATCCGGTGAGCACCGTGTCCCTCACCGACGCGGGCCTCACTCCCTATCACGCGATCAAGGCGTCGCTACCGAAACTGGTCGGCGGTTCGACCGCCGTGGTGATCGGTTCGGGCGGGCTCGGACACGTCGCAATCCAGATGCTGCGCCACCTGTCCCCCGCGCAGGTGATCGCGCTCGACGTCACGCAGAACAAACTCGATTTCGCCAAATCCGTCGGTGCACACGAGGCCGTGCTCAGCGATTCCGATGCCGTGGACAACGTGCGCAAGATCGTCGGGAAAGACGGTGTCACGGCAGTATTCGACTTCGTCGGATACCAGCCGACCATCGACATCGCGATGGGTGTGGTGGGCACACTCGGCGATGTGACGATCGTCGGCCTCGGCGACGGCTCGGCAACGGCCAAGGTGGGCTATTGGGCTCAGCCGCATGAGGTCTCGGTGCGCTCGCCGTACTGGGGTGCACGGACCGAGCTGCTGGAGGTCATCGACCTCGCTCACAATGGTGTGGTCGACGTGGCGCTGGAGACGTTCTCCCTCGACGACGGCGTGGAGGCTTATCGGCGACTGGCCGCCAACAACCTGCGCGGTCGCGCCGTCGTGGTCCCCTGACCGGCACAGACAAAACAACCCCGGCGACCGCATCTCTGCAAGTCGCCGGGGTGTACGTGCGCCCGAAGGGATTCGAACCCCTAACCTTCTGATCCGTAGTCAGATGCTCTATCCGTTGAGCTACGAGCGCATGATCTGTTCAGTTGTACATATCCAGTTGTACCCGGTTGTCCGGGTGGCTGGCGTGCCGCCACTAGGTGGCTGCCAAGCGCGGAGGCGAGAGGATTTGAACCTCCGGTCCCGTTTTAGCGAGACAACTCATTAGCAGTGAGTCCCATTCGGCCGCTCTGGCACGCCTCCTGGCTGAGTCCTTTCGAACTGCCGAGAAGAAAGGCTACACAGGACCGTCGTCATGGGGCAAATCCGCTCGTAGACGGCCTGCGAGCACCGATGGACACCAGTCTTACGATGGTCGATGTGACACCGCGCATCCGCCCCGATCTCAGCTCCATCCCCGCCTATGTCCCCGGAAAGACATTTCCCGGGGCGGTCAAACTCGCCAGCAACGAGGTGATCCACGACCCGCTGCCCTCGGTGAAGCAGGCGATCGCCGATGCGGCCGACACCGTCAACCGCTACCCCGACAACGGCATGGTGGAGCTGACCGAGACCCTGGCCAAGAATCTCGGCGTCACCCCCGACGAGGTCCAAGTGGGATGCGGTTCGGTGAGTCTGTGCCAGAACCTCATCACCGCGACGTCTGGTCCAGGTGATGAGGTGCTGTTCGCCTGGCGCTCGTTCGAGACCTATCCGCTCGCGACGAGGGTCGCCGGCGCCACGCCGGTGCAGGTGCCGCTGGCCGCCGATCTCAGCCACGATCTGCCCGCGATGGCAGACGCGATCACCGACCGCACCCGGCTGATCTTCGTATGCAACCCCAACAACCCCACCGGCACCGTGGTCGATGCGCAGGCGCTGGTCGACTTCCTCGACCGGGTGCCGAGTTCGGTCGTCGTGGCACTCGACGAGGCCTATTTCGAGTACACCCGCTTCGACGACGCACAGTCCTACGACGCGATGGATCTGCACCGTCGTTACGACAACGTGGTGGTGCTGCGCACCTTCTCCAAGGCCTACGGGCTGGCCGGCCTGCGTGTGGGGTATGCGATCGGCGATCCGACCGTGATCGACGCGCTGCGCCGCGTACACGTGCCGTTCAGCGTGAACTCGCTGGCCCAGCGCGCCGCGATCGCGTCGCTGTCGGCCGCGTCGGAGTTACTGACCCGCACCGAGACGGTGGTCTCCGAACGCGCTCGGGTGACCGCGGCGCTGCGTGAGATGGGCTATCGCGTACCCGACTCCCAGGCCAACTTCATCTGGGTCGATCTCGGCGACGAGACCATGCGATTCGCCTCCGACGCGATCGACGCGGGCATCGTGGTCCGCCCGTTCGACGGCGACGGCGTGCGCATCACGGTGACCGAAGCGCATGAGAACGATCTCGTGATCGCATTCGCCGCCGACTGGTCGAAGCGCTGACGTGATGAGCCTCGCGCGGATCCTGGCATGCGGTCGCACCCGCGTCGGTCGGCAACTGGCAACGGGTTTCGCGGGCGCGCTACTTTTTGGCACCTCACTGGTCGGTCTCGGCGCACCGGCCTCGGCCGCACCGACCACTGTCCAGCCCGCCACGTCGCGTCCTGCCGACGGCGTCTCAGTGGCCCGCACCACCCTCGTCGTCCAGTGCGCGGGCGCACCACTCGCCCTTCCGGCCACCTGGTATCTCCCCTCGGGGACCCCTCGTGGATTCGTCTGGTTGCAGCACGGATTCGCCCGCACCGCAGCCAATCTCGACGCTCAGGCCCGTTCCTATGCCGAACATTCGCTGGTGGTGATGGCGCCAACGATCAGCTCCTTCAGCGCCTCCGGATGCGCGATCGCGTCCAACATCGCCTCCAACTCCACGTTCACCGAGGAGATGGCCTCGGTGTTCGCCGCGGGCACCGATCCGACGGGCGCACTCGGGATCAGCCTGCACCGCGCGGAGGCGATGGCGCACCGCAGCGAGGAGCCGATGCCGACGACGATGATTTTCTCCGGACATTCGGCGGGTGGCGAATTCGTGCTCACCACCGCCGACAAACTACGCATCGATCACCCGCAGCAGTTCTCTCGGCTGCGCGGGCTCGTGTTGTTCGATCCGGTGGCATCGTTCGTGGGTGACGGCTTCGCTACGGCGGCAACCGATCTGGCCAACGCCAACGGTAAGGGCGGCGGTCCGACGATTCGCGTCATCGCCTCGCCGCCGTCTCCGTCCAACGCCGACGGACGGGGCGTGTTGATCCTATCGACCAGCACCCATCAGGCATTCCTCGGCACGCGTCTGACCACTGGAATCCATATCGACGTCGAGGGTGAGAGCACCGACATCCTCGGCATCGCCTCCGAACTCGCCGTCCCCGATCCACGCAATGTGGCTGTGCTGCGCACGCTTTCGAACGCCTGGGCCACCGACATCTTCGACGGCGGTTTCCAGTCGGAGTACTACCCGGGCGGCACGTACTACGACGCACTCATCTCCACGCATCGGGCCACCACGCTGTCGGTCGGCGCGGCGCGCTGATGGCACGTACGTTCGCCTTTCAGGCGAAGGTGCCGGTCCGCTGGTCGGATATGGACGCTTTCGGTCACATCAACCACGCACGCATGGTGACGCTGATGGAGGAGGCGCGGATCGCCTGGCTGTTGTCGGCGGGCGAGGAGTATGCGCCGCTGATCAAGAGCGCCATGATCGTGCATGTCGAGATCCGTTATCAGGATCAGTTACGGGTGGAGGACTCACCGCTGCACATCGGAATGTGGATCACCGCATTCCGATCCGTGGACTTCACCATCGGCTACGAAATCCGCAGCGCCCGTGCGGCTGCGGATTCGCGGCCAGCATGTGTGGCGAGTACGCAGATGGCCGTGGTCGACATCGAGCATCACCGCCTACGGCGCTTGTCGGACACCGAGAAGCAGTACCTACGCGACTGGGGTGGTGCCGACTGAGCGACGCGCTCAGTCCCCCGACTGCGGCGGGGCATCCGATCCGGCGCGTCCACCGAGGTTCGACGGCAGGGCGATGAGGTTGCCCTGCAACACATCCCGGTAGATCCGCAGCTGTTCCTCGCCGGCCTTGATCTGCTCGCGCATCCGATCGGCGTTGTCGGCCGACATCTCGCGGCTGCCCGATCGCGCGACCAGCCGGTCGATCCGCTCGTCGATGGTCGCGGTGTGGGCGAACTCGTCGAGCAGACGCAGCTCGACGGCGGCCGACTCCATCACCTCGGCGATACCGGCGAGCGCACGCACGCGTTCGATCAGCTGCGCCCACACCGGACGCAGCGACTGCTCACGGCTGTCGATGTGCGCACGGAAGGACTCGTCGAATCCGGCGTTGCGCCGAGAGCGTTCGAGGTCCACACGTACCGAGCGCAGTGCGATCACGTCGGCGGCGATGTCGGCGACCTCCGCATGCAGGTTCAACTGGGTCCGTTGCAGCTCAAAGTGTTCGGAATGCCATGCAGGAGAACGGATCACACGATCGTAGAAGGTACCGGTGAGCGCGAGGATCGTCTCGTATCCGTCGACGAACCGCGACTGGCCCGAGGGCATCTCGCCGACCTCCACACCGAGCGCGCTGATCCACTCCTCCACCTTCGAGGCACCCGCCCGCACCGCCACCTGGCCGAGCGCCGAGACCATCCGGTCAGCGGCCAGCGAGCCGGCACGGCGCACGTATCCGCCGCCGTCGAGGTTGGGGGTGGGCGTGCGCAGTAGTGCGTCGAAGAGGCGTTCGCGGTCGGTCATCTCCAGGTGCACACCCTCGCGGCGTTCACGACGGATCCCGCGCACACTGCCGGCGAAGACGGCCTTGCCGCCCATCGACGACTTTCGCAGATCTTCGCGGCGCCGTGTCAGCGAATTGCGCCGACTGCGCAGCACCGCGGCGACCACCCCGGGAACCATCGGGGCGGCGAGCTGGGATTCGGTCACGTCGATCGCGCGCTGCAATTGGCGCAGGTCATGGAATCCGCCGGGGACCGTGGGGATCGGCAGACCGGCCGCGACGCGACGCACGATCACCGCACGCGGCTCGTCGCGCAGATGGCCGGCGGCGATGAGGACCGCGGCGGCGTCCGACAGTTCGGGCAGCTCACCGGGCACCCGGCTGCGGGCGCTCCACGCGCCGATCTGCTCGCCGGTGATCGTCGGTCGCCCCTGCGTCACGTCTGCCCTCCTGAACTGGCCTGTCATCCAGTATGGCCGACGAACGCAGACCCGGGAGCGTTGATGCGCCGACGATGTCCCGGCGACCAGATCGGTCGGGTCAGCCGGTGCAGGACCCATGCGACCGCCAGCGACACCACGGTGGTGGCCACGAACACGAGGCCGGTGGAACCGCTGAACACGTGGAATCCCAACGCCCGCATCATCAGTTCCAGCACCATCACGTGGACGCAGAAGAACTCGTAGGAGATCTCGCCGATGGCGACCAGCGGTCGCCACGACAGCAACCGGTCCCACCAATTGCCGCGTTCGCCGAGCACCAGCGGAGCGATCAACGCCACCGCCGCCACCAGGTAGAGGAGCAGTTTGACGATCGTCGCACCCACCCCCGTCGGGGTGATCGTGGGTTCTCCGGCCAGGCTAGTCCAGCTAATCTGGAACGCCAGCACCCCGACGAGAACCGACAGCAGGGCATGCCAGCGGGTGACCACGCGTGCGGCGACGGCTAGCATCATGCCGCCGATGAACCAGGTGGCAAAGGCCGGTGCCCACAGTCGCGCGGTGGGGTCGATGCCGTCGGTGTTCGCCACGATCACCGCCCACAGCGGGGAGATCAGTGCGAACACACCGAGCGCCACCAACGCGGCGATCGGTCGCGGCCGTCGTCGGCACACGACCACCACCAGCCAGGCGACCGGCGGCAAGGCGACGTAATAGACCACCTCGGCGGCCAGACTCCACATCTGGGTGAGCCCGGAATGCAGGTGACCGAGTCCGTAGACCTGCGTGAGCGTCATGTTGCGCACGAATCCCGACCAGCCGTGACTGAACACCGAGTCATCGGTGATCCACCAGCGATAGATCGCGAACACCGCGATCACGGTGATCCAGTAGGCGGGCAGGATGCGTCGGGCACGATGCCACGAATACCGGCGCACCGATGGCATCGGGCGACGATCGAAGACCACCGCCACCCATGGCCGGAACAGCAGATATCCCGACAACACAAAGAACAGTGCGACGCCGATCTCGAAGCGCGCGAAGAATTGTCCGGGCAGGTCGGGTGTGTAGCGACCGGTCCAGTACGCGGCGTGGGTGAAACACACCGCCAGCGCCGCCAGCGAGCGGATGCCGGTGAGCGAGTCGACGCGAGCGCCCGCCCGCAGCATCGATTCGCTCACCGGGGGCTCACTGTGCGCCGAGCAGCGCGGCCGCGACCCGTTCCAGGGCGGCCACCCGACTGCCCTTGACGAGAACGGCGTCGGCGGCGGTCAGCTCACCGAGAGCCGCCAGCGCACCGTCGATGTCGGCGACGTGGGTGACCTGCGCCCCGTAGGCGTCGCAGTCCACCGCGATCACCTCGATCCCGCGCTGCGCGGCGTCGGCGGCGATCTGGGCATGCTCGGCGGCGCCGTCGGCGCCGAGTTCAGCCATCACCCCGAGTACCGCCACGCGGCGACCAGTGGCCGGCAACGACGCCAGGGCGTCCAGCGCGGCCTTCATCGAGGTGGGGTTGGCGTTGTAGGCGTCGTTGATCACCGTGGTCCCGCCGGGGGTGGTGACCAGCTCCATCCGCAACGCCGACACCTGACCGGCGCCGAGTCCGGCAGCGATGGCGTCGATACCCACGCCCAGTCCACCGGCCACAGCGGCCGCGGCCAACGCGTTGCTCACCTGATGAGCACCGCGTGCCGACAGCGCCACCGGCGTCTGACCCCACGGGGTGTGCAGTGTGAATGCCGCACGCAGGTCGTCACCGACGGTGATGTCGGTGGCGTAGACGTCGGCGGGTTCGTCGATGGCCCCGCTGCTGTCGATGCCATAACTGATCACCGGCGCCGACGAGCGCGACGCCATCGCGATCACCCGCGGATCGTCGGCGTTGAGCACGGCGAGACCGTCACTGGGCAGCGACTCGATCAGCTCGCCCTTGGCCTGCGCGACGTCGTCGATCGACCCGAACAGTTCCAGGTGCACCCCGGCCACGCGGGTCACCACGCCCACGCTCGGATGAGCGATGTCGCAGAGCAGCGCGATGTGTCCGATGCCGCGCGCACCCATCTCCACGACCGCGGCCTGGGTGTCGTCGGGTGCGTTGAGCAGGGTCAGCGGCAGACCCAACTCGTTGTTGAACGAACGCTCGTTGGCCGCGGTCACGAAGGTCGTCGACAACACGGCCGCGAGCAGGTCCTTGGTGGAGGTCTTGCCCACCGAGCCGGTCACCCCCACCACCGGTCCGTCGATCCGGCTGCGGGCGTGGCGGCCCAGATCGGCCAGCGCCTTCTGGGTGTCGGCGACCCGGATCGCGGTGGTGCCGGGCAGCGGTTCCCGCTCGGTGAGGTAGGCGACGGCACCCTTGTCGAGGGCGCCCTGGATGAAGTCGTGGCCGTCCCGCTCGGCGACAACCGGTACGAACAGGTTTCCCGCACCGATCGTGCGTGAGTCGATACTCGCGCCGTCGACATCCACATCGGGTCCACTCAGCTGCCCACCGGTGGCCGAGGCCACCTCACTCGCCGTCAGATGCACGCGTCGACGCTACCTGGCGACGGCACCGAGGGAGGCGGCGCACCGCACCCGCGACCGGTCGAAGCGCGCCGGTCACCGTATGGTTGCTGCCATGGTCAACCCGTCCTCGGATCGCTATCGGCTCGTCGTGTTGTTCGGAGGCCGGTCCGCCGAACATGACGTGTCGCGCGTGACCGCCGCACACGTGCTCGCCGCCGCCGACCTCGGCAAATACGACATCATCCCGGTGGGGATCACCCGCGACGGCCACTGGATCCGCAACGACAAGGCGATCGCCGCCCTCGGCGAACTCGCACTCGACCCAACCGCGACGCTGTCGCTGCCCGATGCCCTCGAACCGGCGGGAACCGAGGTCGACCCGCTGCCGGTGCTGCGATCCGACGACCCCGCTACCCCCATCGTGGTGTTGCCGCTGCTGCACGGCCCGCAGGGTGAGGATGGCACGGTGCAGGGCATGCTCGAACTCGCCGGCGTCCCCTACGTGGGCAGCGGCGTACTCGGCTCGGCAGTGTGCATGGACAAGGCGATGGCCAAGGTGGTCGCCGAGGCGGCCGGCATCCCGCAGTGCAAGTGGCTCGAGTACCGCGCCGGCGGCGACACGCAGGCGATCGCCGATCGCGTGGAAGACGAGCTCGGACTCCCGGCGTTCGTGAAACCCGCGAATCTCGGATCGTCGGTCGGCATCACCAAAGCCCACGACCGCGCCGAGCTGCTCGACGCGATCGACCTCGCACTGCAGTATGACGAGGTGCTGGTGATCGAGGAGGCTGTGACCGGCCGCGAGATCGAGATCGCCGTGCTCGGCAACGAGGACCCGCAGACATCGGTACCCGGCGAGATCCGTCCCGGCGCGGAGTTCTACGACTATGAGGACAAATACGTCACCGGGGCGGCCGAGCTGGTGATCCCCGCCGATCTTGACGACGCCGCGGCCGCGCAGGTACGCGAACTGGCCGTCACCGCCTTCTCGGCGCTGCGCTGCTCGGGGATGGCCCGGGTCGACTTCTTCTATGAGGACGGAGGCCGCGGGTGGCTGCTCAACGAGGTGAACACCATCCCGGGGTTCACCCCGCTGTCGATGTACCCGAAGCTCTGGGAGGCCACGGGTGTCGGCTACTCCGAACTCATCGATCGACTCGTGGAACTGGCGGTGGCGCGCCACCGCGCCCGCGTGTCGTTCTCCACAGAGCGGTGATGCGATGACAGGCGCGACACGATGACAGCGGTCGACCCGAAACACCCCGGTGTGCAGGGGCAGGTCTGGCGGAACGGGAAGCTCCTCGACGATTTCAGCCTCGAGCAGGTGTCGGAGTGTCTTCATGACGACTCGCTGCTGATCTGGGCGGACCTGCTCAACCCGTCGCATGAGGAGATGAGCAAACTCGCCGACGAGCTCGACCTCGACCAGTGGGCGGTGGAGGACACCCTCGCCAAATCCGAGCGGGTGAAGGTGACCCGCTACTCGTCGCACCTGTTCATGACTCTGTATTCGATCGAGATCAGCGACGACAAGAGCGGCACGGCGGAGGGCGTCGGGCGCGTTAGCCTGCATCGCATCTCCGCCTTCGTCAAGAAGAACGCGCTCATCACCGTCCGGCTCTCCGACGGATTCGACATGGCCGAAGTGGTCGACCGGTGGAACGAGATCGGCGGGCAGGAGTACGGCGTCGGATCGCTGGTCCACGGACTGCTCGACGTGATCGTGGACGAACATCTCGATGCCATCCAGGACATGGACGACCGCATCGAGGCGCTCGAAGAACTGCTGTTCGACGACGACCCCAAGAGCGGCAAGACGCTGCAGCGCGAGGTGTACACCTACCGCAAGGACCTCGAGGTGATGCGCCGGGTGATCCTGCCGATGCGCGACGTGATCGGCTCGATTCACCGCAACCGGGGAAACTACTCGGCCGACGGCAGCGCCGGTGGCGAAGCACTCGACGCAGCGTTCAGCGACCTCTACGACCACTCGGTGCGATCGGCGGAGTGGACGGAGTCGTTGCGCGACATGGTCTCGTCGATTTTCGACACCAACCTCTCGATCCAGGACGCCCGGCTCAACGTGGTGATGAAGAAGCTCTCCGGCTGGGGCGCGATCATCGCCGTCCCCACCCTCATCACCGGCTTCTACGGGCAGAACGTGCCCTATCCGGGTTACGACACCTGGGGCGGGTACATCACCAGCACGGTGATCGCCGTGGTCGCGGTGGTGGGACTGTACATCTCGTTCAAGAAGCGGGATTGGCTGTAAAACCCGACATCACCGAAAGCCACGTACCGTTGAGTCATGCGAGTACTGGTCACCGGTTCCACGGGCTATGTCGGATCGCGACTGGTCGCGCGCCTCCTCGATGAGGGGCATGAGGTACTGGCCGCATCTCGCAACCCCGAACGCCTGGAATCCTTCGGCTGGGCCGACCGTGTGACACCGGTCGAGATGGATGTGAGCGATGACGAGTCGGTCGCCGCGGCATTCGAGACCGCGGGTGCGTTGGATGCGGTCTACTTTCTGGTCCACACGTTGGGCAGCAAAGACTTTCGCGCAGCCGACAACGCCTCAGCCACGCGCATCGCGGCGGCAGCGCAGCGTTCCGGCACGAAACGGATCGTCTATCTGGGCGGCTTCGTCCCCGACGGTGAACTATCCGAACATCTCGCCGGTCGCGCCGAGGTGGCCGACGCCCTCGACGTCGACGGCATCGACCTGGTGTGGCTGCGCGCCGCGGTGATCCTCGGCGCCGGGTCGACCTCATTCGAGATGATCCGCTACCTCGCCGACCGACTCCCGGTGATCCCACTGCCCGCCTGGACCCGCAACCGGCTCGACCCGATCTCCATCGAGGACACGGTCCGATATCTCGTCGCTGCCGCCGACCCGGACACCTTCGCCCCCGGCGCGTACGACATCTCCGCCGGAGAGACGCTCACCTACGCCGATCTGGTGTTCGACTACCTGCACGCGGCACACCGGCCTCGGCTCGGGATCCCGCTGCGGGGCATCGGAACGTCACTGGCAGCGTCGGTGGGGGGCTTTCTCACGCCGGTGCCCACCACCCTGGCCGCCGATCTCGTTCGCTCACTGGGCGTGTCGATGACCGCGCGGCGCGAGGCTGCCCCACCGGAGTTGCCGGGACACACACCGGTGTCGGTGACCGATGCCGTCGCCTCAGCTGCTGCCGAGGTGCCCCGCCGCCCCGTCTCCGACCTCGCCGACCTGCATCACATTGCCGACACCGACCCAGACTGGGCCGGCGGCGACGTGGCCCGGATCCGCACCGTGAGCACCATCGCAGTCGGGGAGACCATGTCGCACCGGCTCGAATACTTCTGTCTCGCTTGTCGATTGGACATCGGACCGCTGTCGGCGGCCATCCGCGTCGGGTTGGACACCGCGCTGGGCGCCACCCGTGGGGCCACCACTCTCCTCAGTGCCGTGGTGGCCGGTACCCGATGACAACCGAGGTACCCACACGTCGCCGCCGAGTCGTCGTGGCGGTGACCTACGTGCTGGGTACCGCGCTGTTGGGGCTCTCACTCGGTGCACACCCCGGCATCGGCCTGTTCTACCTCCTCACCGTGTTGCTGGCGATCGTGTGGACCGCAGGTGCTTTCGCATCCGGCCCCGTGTGGTGGGGGCAGTGGCGCACGACCCGTTCGGGCGCGGCAGCTCTGGGCGCGGCGGTGGGTGTCGGACTGGGGTTGTTGTTCATCGTCGGCGCGTTCGTGGTCCGTGAGATCGGTCCGATCGCACGGCTGATCACCGAGGTGCTCGACCACGCCCAGCACGGCAACGTCGCCATCGTGGCGGTGATCACCGTGGTGAACGGTGTCGCCGAGGAGCTGTACTTTCGTGGCGCACTGTATTCGGCGCTGATCGGGCATCACCCGATCGTCACCTCGACCGTTCTGTACGTGATCGCCACCCTCGCCAGCGGCAATCTCATGCTGGCCTTCGCCGGGATCCTGCTCGGCGCCGTGTGCGCCTACGAGCGCCGCCTCACCTCGGGCGTTCTCGCACCGATCATCACCCACATGATCTGGGGTGCGGTGATGGTGCTGGCTCTGCCACCCATCTTCGGGGTGTGAGGTACCCGACTCCGGCCGGCTCGATGACCGGTCTGTGGCCACCACCCCCTATCCTTTCCTGGCCAGAAGGTGCGCGGTAGGAGGTGGAGCGAAGGTGGTGCACACGATCCGGCGTCGCGAGTTTGCGCTCGCGATGGTCGTCGCTGCGGCGTCGGGTTTCGTCGATGCGGCCGGATTCATCGCCCTCGGTGGCTATTTCGTATCGTTCATCAGCGGCAACTCCACCACGATGGCCGCACGCGCGGCATACAGCGACTGGCAGGGCGCTGGTCGGGCGCTGGGTCTGATCGGGCTGTTCTTCATCGGGGTGATCACCGGGTCGGTGCTCTCGCGTACCCGCTACAAGCGGTCGGCGGTGCTGTGGCCGGCGGTCGGACTGGTGACAGTGTCGGCAATCGCCAGCGACCTCGGCGTGGGAACCCCCGCCATCCTTCTGCTGGCTGTCGCGATGGGCATCGTGAACTCCACCTTCCAGCGCGGCGGGGAGGTCTCGGTGGGTCTGACCTACATGACCGGAACTCTCGTCAAGGCCGGGCAGCGACTCGTCGACGCGTTCAACGGCGGACCCCGCTGGGTGTGGCTGCGACATCTGTCGCTGTGGGCCTCGCTCACCTGCGGTGCGCTGGTCGGCGGGTTCGCGTGGGCGCATCTGGGCTCGGATGCGCTGTGGATCGCGGCGGGCATGCTCGCGGTCGCGGCCACGACCGTGTCGGTGAGCAGATGGAGCCGTCAGTCACCCGGGTGACAGCGCGCAGACAAACAGTAAAGAATCAGTTAAGGTCCTGGCCGTGGGTCTACGCCGCGTACTGGGACCACGGAAACAACTCCCTCGACACCATGATCAGGATCACCCGGACGGGCATCCGCCGACTCGCAGCTGCCCTCAGCGCCGGATGCGCGATCGCAGCGCTCACATCGTGCGGCAGCGACCACCGCGAGGAGACACCGGCGACAAGCAATGCCATGGCGCACCAGCGCATCATCGCACTGCTTCAGCGCACCGCCGACGCCCTTCCCTGGCCGGCGGCCACGCTGTCCAGGTCGCTGCCCGGGGTCGCGGCCGCGCCGTTGAGCGCGACCGCGGCCCCCTGCGATGTCGATGACAGCAATCCCGAGCAGCCGTACTCGTGGCGGTACGGGCTCTGGCTCCTGCTACCAGCAGGAAAGTCCGCCGACTCCGCCTTCACCGACCTCGAAACTGCTTGGCAGAAGCAATCTTTCAGCGTCGACAAAGACGCCGATCAGCGATACCTGCGTGCACGCGAGTCGGGCGGTTACACACTGTCTGCTCAGATCAACAGCAGCGGCGACATCCCGGTCAGCGTTCAGTCGCCATGCTTTCCCAAGTCGCAGGTCGACCGGTCGATGAGCTGGCCTGCGACGGTCGTCGGGGACGATCACACCTGAGCGGAGCCGTACCGGCCATCACCGCATCGTCGGGGCCCACCGCCCGCCAGCACTGTCGGTCGAACAGACTAGCACGGCACCGTGGGGCATCTGCCGCCGCCCGGTGAGTTGGAGTTCGAAACCCCTTGTGCCGTATTCTTTTTACCCGTGATTTCCAGAGCTGCCGACACCGTTGTCACCGGCACCACGACTGCTGCATGCGTGTGGTGCTCATCGCTTTCCGACGTGCAGGACTATCGCAACGAACCGCGGTGCGGGCGGTGCCGGGAACTCGAGGACATCGTGGCGCAGGCGCGTGAGTTCGTGAGCTTCTACGGACTGCGACCGCTCGGCGGATCGGTGGAGACCGACGACGACGAAGAGCGCGAGCTGCGCGTGGCCGCTCGCGACGCCTACGCCGAGCTGTTCCGAGTGCGCACCAAGGCGCCGGCTTCTCGCACCAAGTCGCGGCCGGCCTCGCGCCCGGCGGCCCACACCGCTCCTCCGACGACGAGCAGCGCGTCGGGGTCCTCGGGCTCGACGGCTTCGGGGTCGGTCACCGGACCATCCCGCGCTCAGGCACGTCGAACGGATACGTCGCAGCCCTCACATGAGGAACTCGCTCGTCGCGCCCAGGTTCTGCTCGACCAGCTCACCGAGATCGACGCCGAGCTCTCGGCGGTGGAAGGACAGTCGGGGCTCAGTGCGCGGGCGAAGCTCACCGACCTCACTTCCAAGCGTTCGTCGGTGCTGCGCACCCCCGCCGCGCTCGAAAAGGCATCACGCGCAGCGACGGGGACTCACTCACACTGAGGGTCTGACTCACTGAGGGGCTGACCCACTACGGTCACGCTGTGCCACAACGTCACTTCACCAAGTCCGAACGCACCGCCTTCTACGACGTGATCGGCGCACGACGCGACATCCGGCACTTCATACCCGGCGCGACCATCCAACCGGATACTCTCGCCCGCCTTCTGGCGGCGGCACATGCCGGGCCGAGCGTCGGACTCATGCAACCGTGGCGATTCGTGCGCATCACCGACGGAGACGTCCGCCGGCGACTCCACGCCGTGGTCGAGGAGGAACGGGTACGGACGGCGCACGCACTGGGCGAGCGTTCCGACGAGTTCATGCGACTCAAGGTCGAGGGAGTGCTCGACTGCGCCGAACTACTGGTGGTCGGTCTCTGCGATGACCGCGAGCGTCACATATTCGGGCGCCGGACGATGCCTGCGATGGATCTCGCGTCGGTGGCCTGCGCGATCGAGAACTTGTGGCTCGCCGCACGCGCCGAAAACCTCGGCATGGGCTGGGTGTCGATCTTCTCTCCTGCCGATGTGGCGGCGATCCTGTCGATGCCGCCGGGTGCGCAGCCGGTCGCGATGCTCTGCCTGGGACCGGCACAGTCATTTCCCGACCGACCCCTGCTGGAAATCGAGCAGTGGACCACCGCGCGCCCGCTCGACGACTTCGTCAGCGAGAACCGCTGGGCGTAAGGGTCCGCCTGAGACACCGGACCGCTAGAGATACTGGCCGACTTCTGCCACCTCCACCCGGTAGCGACCCGAGCCGATCTCCCTCAGCAACGCCTCGGTCGATACCTCACCCGCACCGGAAACCACAGCGCGGCGGACGATCTCACGCAGATCACTGCCGCTGGTGCCGTCCGGGACGCGGGTCGCGGGTCGCGACCGCGTGTGCATCCACGTCACCGGGGATGCCGTCGACCAGCTCGGCGGCGATCACAGCCGACACCGCGCTCTTGCCGGTACCCGGTGGACCCACCAGGAGCACGCCGCGCCGCGACCCGAGACCGTGCCGGTTGAGCATCTCGTGCTGATCGCGCACTGCGCAGATGCCGAGGTCGATCTCTTGCCATCCCTGCTTCATCGAGGCTCGCACCGCGCGACCCCGGTAGGGGTTCAGCTCGGCGGCACGGGAGTAGAGACGGTCGAGCGCCGCTCGTGCGTCCAACTGATGATCGCGCTGCACGAAAGCCGGCGGATCGGTCGCCTCCTGCGGACCCACCTGCGCTCCGTGAAGCTCGATCAACTCCGCGAGAGCCAACGCGACAGTCAGACACGACACCGCGTTGAGCTCGCGGGTCTCGTCGATCACTCCCGACAGGCTCGACACACCAAGCCCTCTCGCCGTGAACTGCCGGGCGGTCTCGACGTCCGTCCGACGGTCGAGCGTTCCGACGAGCAATTCACCGAGCGCCAGCAGCGCGTCACGAGACGACCCGCTGAGCGAATCGATCCACCCGGCAGGGTTTGACGACGCGGGAAAGCCCCGCGAAAACCTGCACCCAATTCGGGCAAGGTTTCCGTTGTACACGGTTGATCGCGATCAGTCACGCGAATTTTCGGGGCGTCCCCGGTGGACAGCTCAACGATCGATCCAGCGTTGCGCGAGATCCGCTATCCACTCCTCCACAGCGTCGGCCGAATCCGGTGGCGACTCGACGATCACGAGTTCATCCACACCGAGATGCTCGAGATCACCGAGCTCGGCATCTCGTGGATCACGAAGTGCGACGGCGATTCGCATGTCCGACATCGCACGGTCGCGCTCGGCGCAGTAGCTGCGCAGCGTCGCGAGCCGATCAGCTACGTGGTCAAGTCCGTCGAGGTTGAAGCCGTACCACCCGTCACTCCACTCGGCCACGCGCATCAGCGCGCGGTCGCTGTTGCCACCGAGGATGACCGGCACGTGGCTTTGGGTCGGTTTCGGGTTGACGCGCACGTCTCGGAACGACACGAAATCCGATTCGACGGTGGCCACCTCAGTGCTCCACAATGCCCGCATGGCCTCCAGGTAGGCCGCGGTCCTCTCAGCGCGCCGCGAGAACGGGACCCCGAGGGCATCGAACTCGTCCCTGGACCAACCGATCCCCACGCCCAGCGTGAACCGCCCCTTGCTCAGCCGATCCAGCGACGCGACCTGCTTGGCCATGATCACCGGATTGTGTTCGGGCAGCAAAAGAACGCCGGTGGCCAGACGGATCGTCGACGAATGTGCGGCGGCAAACCCAAGGCATGCCAGAGGATCGAGCCAGTCGGCGTCGACCGGCACAGCGATCTGTCCGTCTGGGGTGTACGGATATCGCGACGACGGCTGGTCGACCATGACCACGTGCTCACCACACCACAGAGTCGCGAAACCCCGATCCTCGGCGTGCCGGGCAGTGGCCGCGATGACATCAGGATCAGCACCTGACCCTATTCCCAACGCGTGCAATCCTATTCGCACCCACCAAACCTAGCACCGGCCCGGACCGATTTCCTGAAATCCGCCTCGAGAACCGTCGAAGGCCTATCCGGTCGCCGGGACGAAGGCAGTCTTCCCGTCGTCCGAAAACATGATCGCGCCAACGTTGTTCACCATTGCGAAAGACCCCTGAATATTAGCCGTCACGTCCCGTCCTGTGGCGCCATCGAGAACGACGCTCATTCCGTGATCTACCTGGCCGTAGACCAGACCGTCGAAGAACACAGGGTCCCGTGGGGCCATCCTGTTTGCTTCTGGCAGGGACCAGATCGGTTGGAGCGTCGACGGGTCCAGAGCGCGCAACTCATCCGCACCATCGTCATTCACGCCGACGTCATAGACCGCATCGCCATCTCGGGTCGGATGGGAGAGCTCGACACCCGGAAACCGCTGCGTCAGTGCCCCCGTCGTCGGATCGATAGCTGCCGTAACAGTGCCTGAGGCTCCACTGTAGTGAGCGAAACTGACGACGGTCTTGCTGTCAGTCTGCAGAACTGACAGATCACGCGGGGCAGATTCGTAGTCGTTGCCCGCCGTCCACTTCACCTTGCCACTTGTTGGATCTAGTCCCACCAAAAGCGGGTAGTCCGTTTTTGCTGTCGTAGTCGAGTGCGCGGTGGCGACGATGGCCGACGGCGTCACCGCATACGCATCGCCGCGTGTGGTCCACAGGACCTTGTGGGTTGCTGCATCGACAGCCGCGACAATCCCGTCGCTCATACTGTTTCCGCCGCCGTCACCGACGATGACACGGCCGTCCGTAGCGCTCAAAATCGTCAGACCACCTGTTGGCGCACCATACGCGAGTCCGACTCCTGGAATGTTCACACTCCAGTCGAGCTTGCCGGACCCAGTGTCGACCGCAATGAGTTGGTACGCCTGTGAATCGCTTTCCGTACCGCCCCCTCGGAGCTCCACGTCGAGTACCCCGTAGACCGTCGAATGATCTGGGCTAAGTACCGGCGCACTCACGTCAGCCGAGTCGTTGAGCGACGGATCGGACGCGTCGGAGCCAGCACCCGGAAAGTCCTGCGTCCACCGAGGCTTGCCGGTCGTCAAACTGGTGGCAACGATGCCCGATCGAGTGACGCCATAAGCCGTCCGATCGTCCATCACAAATCTGCTGGTGAAGTCGCCCGTAACGTTGGTATCGATCGCCTGAGAGTCAAGAGGACGCGGCACACCATCGAATTTTCTCGGGGGATCGAACGCTCTCACCGCGCTGCCATCGCTGCCGTCACGTGGTGTCGATGTTGAACTCGCAGTACCCGCGTCCGTCGATGAGCACGACGTGAGCAAGAGAGCAGCAGCAAGCAGTGCGCCCGAAGCGCCCGAAATCGTCCGTATCACCGTGTCAATATCGCAGAGCGGATGAGTACCGCCGAATCATTGAACGACGCGGAATCTGACACGCAGGGAAAACAGGCGCCAGTGTCGTACGCGAGAATGACACATCTGCCGACTCACCGCGGCCGCGCGCAAGATGTGGGGAGGACTCGAACACGGGGCAGGACTCGAACCAAAGACTCCGCCGGATAGAAGAAGATCCCCTCACCGGCACACAAACAGTGAGGGGATCTCCGCGGAAGGGACAGCATGGTTGTCGAACCACAGCAGTCCGACGGAGCGGCTGCTAGACGGTAGGGCGCCAACCGGGCGATCCCGTGGATTGCGCTGCCCGACGGGAGTTAGCGGTCCCCAAGATCAGCGAAGGAAACCGACCAACTCGACAATCAGTGCAACGACGAACAAGCCGAGGAACGCGAGCTCAAACGGGGCTGGTGCACGAGTAGGTGACATCTGATCTGGCTTGCCCTGCCGGGCGGCCTGGAAGGATGCCAGCTGTGCCCAAGCCCTATCCCCAGGAGTTCCGCGA
>NZ_BMGC01000009.1 GCF_014639795.1 Gordonia jinhuaensis
AACTCAACGAACGCCCCCGACAGACACTCGGCTTCTACACCCCACGCGAAAAGTTCGAAGCCCTCCTACGAGACAACGTTGCTTGCACGGGTTGACGGCTCTCAGGGCTGTTCCGTTACGTGACGGACGTCGGAGAATATATCGGTGGAAAACCGGTTTTCGATGGGCCGTATTCGGTGGCTCCGTCGGTCCGCGTGCGAGCAATTCGTGCACGTCAGTCCAGTAAATTCAGTGCAGTTCAGTACTGGGCGGACACCGGATGCGAGTCAGGATCCAGCGCGTCGGCGAAGGTCGCGATGTCGGCGAGGATGCCGGCGGCGAGGTCGGCGGGTGCGAAGCTCGCGCGCACCGAAGCGGTCGCCACCTCGGCGACCGTCGCGAGGTCCCAGCCGAAGGTCTGCGCGCAGTCGGCGTACTCGTCCTCGATACGCACCCCCATCGGGCCAGGGTCGTCGGTGTTGATCGACACGGTGACCCCCGCGCGGCGGAGCCGGTCGATCGGATGCTCGGCGAGGCTCCCGTACAGGTGGGTGCCGGCGACGTTGGACCGCGGGCAGATCCCCAGACCGATCCCGCGGGCCACGAGCGTGTCGACCAGACGCGGATCCTCGATCGCGCGGACCCCGTGGTCGATGCGATCGGCGTGCAGCAGGTCGATCGCAGCCCAGACACTGTCGGGGCCGCTGGACTCGCCGGTGTGGACGGTGCGGCGCAATCCCTCCGCGCGTGCACGGTCGAAGGCAGGGGCGAGGCGGGAGTTGGAGTCACCGGCCTGCGACTCGTCCCCGTCGACCGACAGTGCCACGACCCGGGGGAGTCGTGAGCGAACCATCGTGTCCACCACCTCGAGCGCCGAGTCGGTGTCCTGTTGGCGCAGGAGCGAGACGCACAGTTGCGCTTGACAGAGACCATCACCGGCGGCGGTGTCGAAACCCTCGCAGATCGCGCGCAGGAACTCCTCCAGTCGATGCCCCCACGGCGACCAGTGGGTGGGGTTGACGATGATGTCGGCGTAGCGCACCCCTGATGCGCTCTCCCGCGCGCAGGCCCGGTAGGCCAGTGTCCGCAGCGTCTCGTAGTCCTCGACCAGTGATCCCTCCCAGTCGAGGAAGGCGAGGAATCGCCCGACCCCCATGCCGGTCACCGCGGCACTGGTCGGATCGAGTTCGACGGTGTGGGTGGACAGGTCGAACAGGGAGGCTGCCGGCCCGGGCAGTGTCGCACCGTTTCGGCGGGCCAACAGCATGAGGTCGGCGAGGTCGAAGCACCCTTCCAGGTGCAGGTGGACCTCCGCCTTGGGTAGGGCGCGGGCCAGTTCGGGGGTGATCGCAGGTGCCGCAGACTCGATACTCATCGGTCAAGTGGTACACGGGAATTGCGGTGTCGGCACGGCGTGGCGGCGGATGTGCAGTCGGCTGCGCGCGAATCAGGTGTGTTGGTCAGACCCGATCGTGCCTACGAGATGCTCTCGTGCCTACCGACGGCGTAGGCACGGCGACATGACGTAGGCACAGCGATATGTCGTAGCCACAGCGGTTGTTGTGACACGGCGGTACGGTGGGTTGCCGCCCAGTGGCAGTCAGCGATTACCGCTGTGGTGTGTCGGTGTCATAGCTGAGGTTGAGCGGGCCGTCGATCACTGCGGGTGCCGTCCCGGATGACTCACCCAGGATCTCCTCGCCGTTCTTCACCGATTGCAGCAGCTTGGAGGGCTTGTGTCCCTTGTCCTTGTCGCCGCCACCGGCAGCGCCTGCCGCACGCGATGCGACGGGTGCACCTGACTGCGCCGAGGAGCCCGCCGATGCCGATGCCCTCGCGGCGGCCGCCTCCCGCGCGGCCAAGGATTCCGCTGCGGCCGCGCGTTGGGCGAGTTTCGCCTCGTTCGCCGCGCCGAGTGCGCCGGCACCGCCACCCACGCCACCTGCGCCTGCCACGCCGCCGAGTGATCCCAGTGAGCCGAGTTTCCCGCCGGCGCCTGCCGCGCCGCCGGTCCCACCGCCCATCGCGGATGCAGTCGGAGAGGCGTGCAGGGCAGCCAGTTCGGACGGGGCGAGGTCGGTGTTGCTGTCGGCACCACCCACGCCTCCCCGAGTGAGTCCGGATCCGGGCCCACCTTCGACGGCATCGGCCAGCCCGTTGGATGACGCTGCGCCAGAGGGTGATTCGGGAATGCCGGGAGATGTGGACGACGGACCGAGAGTGTTGGCGTCGGCGGCGGCCTTCGCTGCGGCGCTGGCGCGGGAGTCCTCACGCAACGCCATCACCGCAGACCCGCCGCCACCGGAACCGCCACCACCGCTGAGCGAGGCGAAGCCTCCGACCCCTCCTCCCGAGCCTGAAGAACTGCTCGCCGGGGTGGGCAGAGCGATCACCGGATTGTAGGGGTCGGTGGGCTTGGGCATCGCGCCGCCGGCATCGGTGATACCGGGAACGTACAACGCGCTCATGGCATCTCGCGCCATCTGCGTGAGGCGTGCCTGCTGCTGGGTGTAGCGGGTGAGTTGCGCAGGCAGGGTCATCGTCGGCGACAGTGAGTCCATCGTGGGCTCGTTGGGAACGCGGGCCTTGAAGGTGCCCAGTTGCTCGCACAGACGCATCACAGTATTGCCGGCTTGGTTCGCTTCGGTGCTCATCGCGGTCCCCGAGGCGATGTACTGGCTGATGCCGCTGCGCATGGAGTCGGCGGCGACACCACTCCAGCTGCCGTCGTTACCGAGGTCTGTGGAGATGTCATGGGAGAGTTGCTCGAAGACGCGGGCCAAGCCCGCCGACAGCTTGAACCAAGCGCGGCCAACTGCACTGAGGAGCTCCGGCTTGATGTCGAGACTGTGCGCCTTGATGTCGGCGAGACCGTAGCTGTACGGCGATTCCGGATGCGCGGTGGTGGGCAGAAATCCACCCGAGAAGTCTTTGGCGTTCTTGCTGAAGTCCGGGGCAGTACAGACGGTAGGATCGGTGGAATACGCTCCACCGGTGGGCTTTACATGATCGAGGTTCACGGCGTTGTCGTGTTCGGTCTGCTGGGTTGCCTTGCCTGCGGCTCGTACTGCGTTGGTGATTTCGTTGAGCGTAGTTCGCATGTCGTTCACGTTCTGGACAAACGCCCTTCCCATGGCGCTGAGATTCGTGGCCATCGCGTTACCGGAAGGGAACGTGCCGCATCCCTTGACGTCCTCGATCGCCAGCGATACTTCGTTTAAACCAGCGAAAGCCAAATATGCGCGGCCGCAGCTCGTGATGACTCGTGCGGCCGCCTCCGGGTCAAACGTGACGGCGCCGTTGGCGGCGCCATTCGCAAGCGATTGGAAGTACGTTGTGCCGTCGGTCATTTGGTGCTCAGCTCTGACGGTCGGGTGGGGATGTACGGGTAAAGCGCGCGTGCGACTTGGGTGACTTTGGCGCATGTATCGACGGGGTAATCGGCTTGTTTGCTGATGTACATGGCTGAACCGAAGAAGGTGCCGTAGGCGAGGGTGCATGACGTTTCGTCCGCAAAGCCGCTTCGAAAAGTATAGGCGGTCTGAGGGCCGATCGGGATGTTGGATTGTAGGATCCGCGCAGTGGGTTGGTGGATGAGTTCATCGATGCTTTGCGAAGTGATTGAGACGGTTGCCGACCATGAGGACGGGTATTGGCCGGTGGGGTCTGCGGCGTTGAATGAACAGGTGTTCAAAAGTTCCGAAGTGTGTGCATCCAGAGGGAAGCGGCCGAGGCTGGGGTCGAGTCCGGCGGCGCTAACGGCACTGTCGGGGAATCGTGGGCAGATGTTGATCATCCGGTCCAGGTACGGCGACGTCTTGCCTGGCGCGGGAGGGCTGGCGGTGACCGTCGACATGTCTTTGGTGGAGGTCGTGTTGTTGGGGTCGTCCTCCGAAGGTTCCTGCGCACCTACGGTGGTCGACGAGGCGGAGATCGCGGTGCCTCCCGACGTGCTGGAACACCCCGTGACCAGGCCGGCAACAGTCACGATGCTCGCTGCGATCCATGTCCACTTCTTCGCCCCCATCACGATCTGACACCCTACACAGCACACGGGGAATCGCCACAGAGGTTCAGTCGTCTGAACGACAACCACGGCGTCGGAACGCCTCACGGGCTCTGTTTCGATCGTGCCGTTCAGCCGCTCATCTCTGAGGGGCGCGTGGGGATGTATGGGTGGAGAGCGCGGGCGACCCTGATCGCAGTGGCGCACGTGTCGATCGGATAATCGGCTTCGGTGCCTACGAACATTGCTGAGCCGAAGAATGTCCCATAGGCGACAGTGCAGGTCTTTTCATTCTGCGACGTTAGTCGATAAACGTAGCCGGTGTGGGGACCAATGGGAACGTTGGATTGCAGAATCCGTGCTTCGGGTTGGTGGATGAGTCGATCGATGGCTACTGAAGTGATGCCGGCGGATGCTGCCCACGCTGACGGGTACTTACCGGTTGGATCGGCCGCGTTGAATGTGCAGCCGTTCAACAATCCTTTGGTCTTTGAACTGTCCGGAGTGCTCCCAAGGCTGGGGTCGAGTCCCGCGGCAATGACGGCGCTGTCGGGTATGCGTGGACAGATGTTGATCATCCGGTCCACATAAGGCGACCCTTTTCCTGGCGGGGGTGCGCTGGCGGTGACCGTCGACATGTCTTTGGTGGAGGTGATGTTGTTGGGGTCGTCCTCGGACAGTTCCTGCGCCGCTGCGGTGGTCGACGAGGCGGGGGATGAGGTGCCCCCAGACGAGCTGGAACACCCGGTGAACAGGCAGGCAACCGTCACGATGCTCGCTGCTATGTATGTCCACTTCGTCGCCCCCACCACGAGCGCTTACCCTACAGAGCCCTACGGAGCACACAGGGCGACGGAGTCCCAGTCGGCGCCTCAGGCCGTGTAAGCCTCCATCAGATCGTCGCGACGTTGCTTGACCGTACGCAGACACCGGAGGATCAGCGCCGCAAGTTGTTCGGGGCCAACGGGTTCGGCGCTCATTCTGCCGAAGTGGGTGTATACGTAGCGGCCGTCGTCGGGTTCATCGCGATACTCGAGGGAGATCTCCTGGGCGGGAATCGCGTCGCGAAGACTCCCCGCGCGCACGACGATACTGCCGGTGGTGTGGCGAGTCGGGCTGAGATAGAACGAGCGTGCGGCGTCGTGTGCCGGGTCCGGGATCTCGTGGACGAGAAACGTCGGACGATCAGCACCGGCATGCTGATCGTCGCCGTTGTTGTCCAGTCCTTCGATCGCCGGCAACCTGCCCGGCCCGGGCGAGGGTGGAAGCATCCGGACAATCTGTGTCGTCCACCGCGACCAGGGAACCTGCGCGATCTGAATGCGCCCGCCGACCTCCGGGGTGGGCCCCGGACGTTGAATGGCGATCGTGGCGAAACCCGCCGGATGCCCACCGGAGAAGATGCGGATGCGGCCTCTCGGATCGTCGAGATCTCGGACATCGAAGCCCAGAACTTCGATGGTGTAGGTGGACCGAAATAGTGCCGCGAACATCGCCTCCTGGTCGGCGCTGAGTGAGGCGAGCAGTTCGTCGCGGGCGCGTAACTCCATGCCCTCGGCCTGGTCCACCGTTGTGATCTCGCCGGTTCCGTAGGTGAAGTTCAGCGGAAGGTCGTCACCCATCATGTGCTGCCACAGCACGCGGAACTGCATGGTCGACAGACTCCACGCTGACATGAACCCTCCGCTTTCTCCCTGTTCTGGCGCCCGAGAATCGTAACCGGGCGTCGCTGGTCAGTCCGCAGCACCGGCGCGCACCATTCCCAGTGCCTCCGACCACTTCACCTTCGAGCCGGTTCGTAGAATCGACCGCTGATAGATGCGTGCGGCGATCCACACCGCGACCGCACACAGCAACGCCATCGACACGAAGGTCACGATCACCTGGACTGCGGTTGTGTGTCCGGTGGCGATCCGGATGGGCATGGTCGAGGCGGAGAACGGTGGGATCCAGCTGATCACCCTCATGAAGGTCGAATCCAGCGACGCGACACCGAAATAACCGACGTACATCACCGCCATGACGAGAAATGTCAACGGTGTCGCCGTGGAACCGAGGTCCTCCTGCCGCGACACCATCGCGCCGGTGGCTGCGTACAACGAAGCGAAGAAACCGAATCCGAGGATGAACCACGCCAGCGTGGCCAGATATGTCCACAGCGCCGTGGTGGGGATGGAGACGAGCCCGGTGGCTGTCGCGGTGATGAGGGCCGCCGCACCCAGCACCACCACCTGGGCGAAGGCGATCGCGCCGATGCCCAGGATCTTGCCCCACATCAGTTGCAGCGGCCGTGTGGTGGACAGCAGGATCTCCACGACTCGCGACGTCTTCTCCTCGACCACGCCCCCGGCCACCATCATCCCGCTGGTGAGCACGGTGAACATCAGCAACGACATGCCCACCAGTGCGATAGCGATCCGCTGCCCCTCGTCGGGCCTGTCGGGGGTGGTCGCCACCGTGGTGAACGTCGACGCGGTGGTGACCTCGTCGAGGTCGACACCGCGGGCGGCGAGTGCGGTGGACAGGCCGTATTGTGCTGTAGCTGAACGGAGAACGCCTTCCAGTGACGCGTCGGGAGTGGACTTGCTGATCGCGGTGTAGGTCTGCTTCCCGTTATCGGTACTCGACACCAACGCGATGTCGAGTCTGCCGGCGGCCACATCAGAGCGTGCTGCGTCGGCGGAGTCGACCGCTCGTAGCCGGACCGATGTGCCGGTGGCCTGTGCGGTCTGCGTGATCTGCTCCGACAGGCCTGTTGATGCGTTGACCGTTCCGATCGTCGCGGGTTTGTCCGAGCCGCCCGCGAACGCCGACCACACGATGATGCCGACCACGATCACCACCAGCAGCAGCACCGTGGTGACCAGATATGAGCGGGTGCGTGCGCGGGTGCTGATCTCGCGGCGGGCGATCAGCAGGACCGGGTTGTTCGATCGTGTGCTCATGCGGACACCACCTCGCGGAAGAGTTCGGTGAGATCGGGTGTGGTCCGGGCGAATTCGTGCACCGCACCCTGCGCCAGTGCCGTGGTGAGGATCAACTGGTCGTCGGCGCCATCAGCCAGTCGCAGCCGGGTGCAGCCGGGCTCATAGGAGGTCTCGCTCACATGGGGGAGACCCTGCGCCCAACCGGGCGATTGGTCGCCGCGGACCGTGAGGGTGCTGCCATTTCGCGAGCGCAATTCGTCGACGGTCCCCAGTGCGCGCATCCTCCCTGATGCGATGATGCCGACCCGATGACAGATCCGCTGGACGAGGTCGAGCTGATGGCTGGAGAAGATGGTCGGAACGCCCTGCGCCGCTTTCTCTGTGAGTACGTCGCTCATCACATCGACGGCAACCGGGTCGAGTCCGGAGAATGGTTCGTCGAGGACGAGCACCGCGGGATCGTGGACCAGTGCTGCGGCGAGTTGCACGCGCTGCTGATTGCCGAGGCTGAGATCTGCCACGTTGTCGTCGAACCGCTCGTCAATACCGAGGCGTTCGGTCCAGGCACGCGCCGACGCTCTCGCTGCAGCCGGCGTCATACCGTGCAGCGCTGCGAGAAACTGTAGTTGCGCACCGACTTTCATCTTCGGGTAGAGACCGCGTTCCTCGGGCATATAGCCGATCCGACGACGGGCCGAGAAGTCGAGAGGTTCGTCGCCGAGGAGCACACGTCCGGAGTCGGCAGCGAGAACGCCGAGAATTATCCGCATCGTGGTGGATTTTCCGGCCCCGTTGCTACCGACGAATCCGAAGAGTTCGCCGGGTGCCACGTGGAAGGTCAGGTCGTCGAGTGCGAGGAGGCTGCCGTAGCGTTTGGTCAGATGCTCCACGGTCAGTGACCCGGCGGTTCGCGGTGAGTCGGCGAGACCTGTGTGGCCGGGTTCGGTGGCAATGGGGCGTGCCGACGTGCGGTCAGCGTTCGATGTCGGTGGCATGGAAACCCTCGCTGGTGTGGTCGAGTTCTGCTGTATCGCCGAGACCTTCTGTCTCGTTGAGTGGTTCGGCGGCTCCCATCCACAGTGCGGTCAGCGTGTTCGGGATACACCCGGCGATGGCGAGCAGGGTGATCTGCAGGATCGCCACGCCGTAGACCCATTGCGACGGAACGGAGTGTCGAAATGTCAGCGCGATGAGAACGAAGTAGGGGATGAACATCAGTGAGAACACGCTGATGTAGCCGATGCTGCGTGCTGAATTACGTTGTGCCAACTGTAATTCGTCCAGAGCCGAGACCGGCGCATCACCTACCGAACCGGTGATGGCGCGGACTAGCAGCATTAGCGCGATGGTGATCACCAGTAGTGGTGCGTAGGCGATCCAGAACAGCGGAGTGAAGAAGGCGGTGACCGAGGCGGCGAGCAGGAGCGCGAGAACGCCCCACTGGATGGTCAACACGAGACGGATGCCGCGGTGGTTGCGCAGGCCGGTGAAGCGATGGGCGTTGCGCGCCATGATCTTCTCGTGGCGCCGTGCGCGCCAGTTATCGTAGCGGGCCCAAACTTCCGGGCCGCGGGTACTGAGTGGGTCGTAGGGGTCGAAGGTCATTGCGTGGCCCCGTCCTGTCGGGAATACAACTGTCGCGACATGGAGTCGAATTCGTGGCGACTGAACACTGCCTCCACGGGGAGTCCGAAGACGTCGCAGATGCGGAATGCGAGATCGAGGCTGGGGTAGTTGTCCCCGCGCTCGAGGGCGCCCACCGACTGGACGTTGATGCCGACGAGCTGCGCGAGTTGTGCTCGCGACATGTGGTGCTCGGCCCTGAGCACGGCGATGCGGTTGAAGATGGGGAGCTTCTCGCCCCGCCGCACCGGACTCATGAACCCTAGTGTTGGGAAAACACAACAAGTTGTCAAGTGCAGGCAACGTATAGCGGACGGGATGCCTGCGGGGTGGCAGGTTGCTGCGCCGATCACGTTGCGGGTGCCTACGAGAAGCACCGGTGCCTACCGAATGCGTAGGCACCGGTGCTTCTGGTAGGCACAACAGCATCTCGTAGGCACAACCGCAACTGGTAGGCACGGCAGCATCTGGTAGGCACAGCAGCAACTGTGGCTACGCGAGTGCCGGACGAGGCGCTCAGACGGTGGCGGTCTCGCGCGTTCCGGGGCGCAACTCCACCACGCGATCTGCCATGGCGGCCAGACGGGTGTCGTGGGTGATCAGCAGTGTCGCGCGACCAGTTGCCAGGCGGCGCAAGGGTTCGGCGATCCGGTCGACGGTGGCGTCGTCGAGTCCGGTGGTCGGTTCGTCGAGGATCAACACCTCGGTATCGCGCAACATGGCACGCGCGATGGCGATGCGCTGGCGCTGGCCACCGGAGAGTGTCAACCCCTCCTCGTCGAGGCGGGTGTCGTAGCCGTCGGGGAGTTCTGTGATGAACGAGTGGGCATCGGCGGCGATGGCGGCGGCCACGATCTCGGCGCGCGTAGAGGTGTGGGTCCCGTAGGCGATGTTGTCGGCGATCGAAGCCGCCTTGATCACCGTGTGCTGGGGCAGCAGAGTCACGTGATCGCGCACCGACGAGGCGGTCAGAGTGCGAATGTCTGTGTCGCCGAGAAGGATACTGCCACGTTGTGGGGTTTCGAATCGTGTGATCAGTCCGGCGAGGGTGCTCTTGCCGGTGCCGCTGGGGCCGACGAGTGCGGTGATCGCCCCTGCCTCGATGTCGAGGTCGAGGTCGCGCAGGACCGGATGGTCGTCGTAACCGAAGGTGACACCTCGGACGTGCACCGACACCGACCGGCTCGACGACGAGAAGTCCTGTGCGCCGGCCTCGTCGACGTCGGCGGCCGGCAGATCGAGCAGTGTTGCGACACGATCGGCGCTGACCACCGCCGCGCTCACGTCGAGGACGAGGTCGGCGAGGTTCTGGATGCGCGGGTAGAGATAGCCGAGATAGCCCGTGAGTGCGAGCAGTTGCCCCACCGACAACGATCCGTTGCGGACCTGCCAGACGCCGACGACGGCCATCGCCAGCGTGAGGATCACCTGGACCACCGCCATCACCGCGCCGAATCCGGCCTCGACCTTGGTCTGCGCGATGCGTGCGGACATCCAGGATCGGCCGTGGTCGGCCAGTGCCTGAGCCTCGCGGTGCTGCTGGTTGTAGGCAACCGTGGTCTCGTGGCCTGCCAGTGCCTGGGTCACGGCCACCGAGATATCGCCGTTGGCGCCGCGTTCGTCGCGGGTGGCGCGCGTCTGGGCGCGGCCGAACAGCGCGGAGATTCCCCACATCAGTGGAACGGCGACCACCGCGGTCAACGCGACCTGCCAGCTCATCACGAATGCGGCGACCGCCAGCCCGATCGCGGAGAGTCCCGACACCACGAGCTGCATGAGGCCTGAACCGGTGAGGTGCTCGACGGCCTCGAGATCGCTGGTGTGTCGGGCGACGAGATCACCCAGACCGAATGTGCGGTGTGTTCGCGGGCTGAGCTTTTGCACATGCGCGAAGAGTTGGGATCGCAGACGCAGCACCACGCGCTCGGACATTCCGATCGACAGGATCTGTCCCCAATAGTCTGCGATCGCGCCGGCGAGTGTGAGCGCCATCCAGATGGCCGCCGAACGCAGGAGCGCCGAGGAGCCACCCGACAACGCGGAATCGATCACGTCGGACAGTACGAAGACGGCAATGATCTCGGTGACGGCCGCCCCGACCAGCAGTGTTCCGGCAGCCGCGAAGCGCCCGCCCTCACCCTTGAGTAGGACCACGAAGCGGCGAAACGCCGCCACGGCACTCATCGGTGGGGTGTCGACGGTGGAGTCGTACATCGCGGACGCTTCCCTTCGTGGTTCGTGGTTCGTGGTTCGTGGTTCGTGGTTCGTGGTTCGGCACCAAGACGTTGCGGGCGTGGGCTTGTCAGAAGGCTGCCGATGTGGAGGCACCGTCAGCCGAGGATGTGAGAACAAGGATCTCGCCGGGCCCCGACACCCAGGCGAGATCAGTTGTCATCGGCGCAAGCCGGGAATGCTCACTGCCAAACCCACACCCAGCGATGCAGGCGACGGTCCCAGATGCGCACGCGGCGGCGAGGGCGGAAGGGCGCACGCTGCGGCTGGCCGGTGGGGCGGGCAGGAGTGTTCGGAGTGTGGTTCATGGTGAGTTCCCTTCGTTGGAAAGCCGGTGTCCTTCACCGGCTTTCGTAAGGTAGGTGGTGAATCTGGTCGGGAGCTGTCGTGTGGATGTGTGCGCGCTGGGGGGATGCTGTCACCGAGCTGTCAACCTGGGAGAGTGCTGTGGGCCGGCGTGTCGACTGGCATCGCCGACCAGTCGCACGCACGTCGGCGCCGGGACCGTCCTCGGTCCCGGCGCAGGAGGTGTCGTGGTCAGATCAGGCGAGATCGCGTCCGATCCACCGTCGTGCTCAGTACTGCCACTTCCAGATCCACTGGCGGGTACGGCGATCCCACACCCGCACGCGGCGACGAGCGACGGGTCCGGCCGCGTGCGAGGTGGGGCGCTGGGCGGGGGAGGAGTGATTCATGACTGTGTCCTTTCGATCTGTGCTGCCTCGATGCAGCTTCGGCGTTCTCGCCGACAACAGCGAAGGTATGAGGCGAATCTGGACGCGCTCTGTCAGCCGGGTGCCGATCGGCTCGGCGGCGGCTTCGGATGCTTACAGCCACCGAGCGGCCTCCGGGATTACGCGAGAGGGACCACAATGGTCAGCGGGGGCGAGAGCAGCGAGTCATAGAACGAAGGGCTGAGTCATGACGCGAAAGAACTACACCTCCGAGGGTATTGATGTCTCGTTCGACGGGTCCCGGTGTCTGCATTTCGCCGAGTGCATCCGGGGTCTGGGATCGGTGTTCGACACCGGCAAGCGGCCGTGGATCCAGCCGGCCAACGCCGCACCCGACGATGTCGCCGAGGTGATCAGACGTTGTCCGTCGGGAGCGCTGCGGTATCACCGCCATGTCGACGGACCCGAGGCCGAGGAGCAGCCGCATGTCCCGACCGACGTGATTCCACTCGCCGATGGGCCGCTCGTCCTCGACGGCGATCTTCGGATCCACACCCCCGCAGGTGATGTCGACGAGCGGCGGGCCAGCCTGTGCGCATGCACGAAGACCGGGAACGCGCCCTACTGCGACGGGACGTGCGATTTCACCAGGGTCCCAGGACTTCTCGAGACCTGAGTGGGATGTAATACCCCCGGTCGCCCGAAATTCCGAGTCACCCGAGATCCCCGAGTCGCCCGGAAATGCTGAATCACGCGAACGTCTCGAATCACCCGAGCGTCGGATAGGTGTCAGGTCGCTTCGACGGTCTGGATCGCTGCCCGCGCCGCGGCGCGCCCGGCCCGATTGGCGCCGATGGTCGATGCCGACGGTCCGTAGCCGACCAGTTGCACACGAGGGTCCTTGGCCACGGTGGTGGCCAACTGTCCGGTCATCACGATCCCACCACCGGGTTCGCGCAGGTGCAGCGGTGCCAGATGATCCAGTGAGGCACGAAAACCCGTGCACCAGAACAAGACATCGACGTCGAGCGTGTCACCGTCATCCCATCGCACCCCGGTCGGTGTGATCTCGTGGAACATCGGATGCCAGTGGAAGAGCCCGTCTGCCTGCGCGGCCGCGATGGTCGGAGTGCGGGCCAGGCCGGTCACAGAGACGACCGAGGCCGGCGGGAGTCCAGCGCGGACGCGTTCGTCCACCTTCGCCACCGCTGCTCGCCCGTACTCGGCGGTGAAATCGTTGTCGGTGAAATGTGGTTTGCGGCGACTGGTCCAGAACACAGTGACGCCGTGGGCCTGCCGGGAGATCTCGATGAGCAGTTGGACGGCCGAGATCCCGGCACCGATCACGAGAACACGTTTGCCGTCGAAATCGCGGGGACCGCGGTAGTCGTGAGTGTGCAGCTGCGTGCCACCGAATGTGCCGATCCCCTCGACGTACGGGATGAAGGGCTGATCCCAGGTACCGGTCGCGTTGATGAGTGCGCGAGCGGCGATCACCGAGCCGTCGGCGGTCTCGGCCACCAGATACCGATCGTCCACAAGGTCGTCCCCAGCACCCTGATCGCCACGATCACCGGCCCAAGCGATGTCACCGCCGGCATCGGGGTAGGGCCCGCGGACCACCCGACGCACATCCACTGGACGTCGCACCTGCAGATCGAACCGCTGCTCGAAATCGGCGTAGTACAGGGGTACGGCCGTCGCGGCGGGCACCATGCCCTGATCGCCGCTGACGCTCTGCTGGCCCGTGAGCTCGTGCCCGCCCCTGGCGCCCTGCTCGATACTGGCGCCCTGCTCGATTCCTGCGGTCTGTCCGATATCGGCCGCGGCCAGAGACTCCGCGAGCCCGTAGCCGGGGAGGTCGTGGACGTGATTGGTGGTCGCCAGCGTCAGGGTGGGCCACCGGAACTGCCAGGCCCCGCCGGGGCCGGGATAGTGGTCGACGATCACGAACCGGTCGTGGAACCCGAACCGGCTCAAGAAGTACGCCGCGGACAGACCGGCTTGTCCGGCGCCGATCACGAGGATGTCGGTGCGCTCGATGATGAAGGGTCCTTCCGTCGGGCGGCGATGCGGATGCGGACGGAGCAGACCGACCGGCATCCGCAGACTCGGAGTGCGTGTCCGGCCCGTATCGCAGCCTAACGTCTGCGATACGGTGCTCAGATGAACTCCGATGGTGCAGGGCTGGTCACGGCGACGAGTTCACCGACACAGGTGACCACACTGGTGATCCGGCGTGCGGCCAAACGCAACGCACTCAACCACGATGTCGTCGATGCATTGTCGGGCGCAATGACGGGCGCGGTCGACGGCGGCGCGCGTGTCGTGGTGATCACCGGCGAGGGCGCGGCGTTCTCGGCGGGTGCGGATCTCTCGGGCGCCACCTACGACCAGTCCTTCCTCGACAAGCTCCGCGACCTGATACGCCAGATCGAGTCAGCACCCATCCCGATCATCGCTGCGGTCAACGGCTTTGCGCTCGGTGCCGGATTGCAGCTGGCGATGGCCGCGGACCTGAGGGTCCTCGCACCCGACGCCCTGTGCGGCGTTCCGGCCGCGAAAATCGGTGTCGCAGTCGATGACTGGACCATCAAGAGATTGGTGTCACTCACCAATTCAGGTGTTGCTGCCGGGGTGCTGATCGGTGCGCAACCGCTGGACGCCGACACCGCCCTGCGCCACGGCTTCGCCAACCGGATCGGCGATCTCGCCGAGGCGCAGGCGTGGGCCGAGCAGATCGCCACCTTCGCGCCGCTGACGCTCGCCCACGACAAGCTGGTGCTCAAAGACGATGGGGCGCAATCTCCGGCGCCGCAGGCGCACCTCGACGCGATGTACGCCGCCTGGAGGAGTCAGGATCTTCAGGAAGCCAGGACGGCGCGAGCCGAGAAGCGGACTCCCGTCTTCAAAGGGGTCTGACAGCACAGGAGGTCCGCGGTATAGTCGGGCGTCTGTCCGGCAGAGTGACCGACGTCATGTTAACGTGCGTGAAACACGTTGATAGTTCAGACGATACATGGTGTCCATAGCGTCCCGATGCATGTCGAATGAGACTGAATCGTCGCATCCGGACCACCACCACCCTCATCTGCATGAGCCGGAGGTGGTGACCGCCGATCCGGAGGACACCTCGATCACCGGCCCCGCTGCCGCGGTCACGCGTGAGTCGATGGAGGACTACACCCTGCGGTTCGCGCCACGCAGCTACCGCAAATGGGGGCCCGGGGTCGTCGCGATCTCGGCACTGGGCGGTATCGCCTACCTCGCCGACTTCGCCATCGGCGCCAACATCGGTATCGCCAACGGCACCGGAAACGCGTTGTGGGGCATCGGCTTCTTCGCCGTCGTCATCGCACTGACCGGCTTTCCGCTCGCGTACTACGGCGCTCGCTACAACATCGACCTGGACCTGATCACGCGCGGCAGCGGCTTCGGTTACTACGGCTCGGTCATCACCAACGTCATCTTCGCCAGCTTCACCTTCATCTTCTTCGCGCTCGAGGGCTCGATCATGGCGCAGGGTCTCAAACTCGGCCTGCACATCCCGCTGTGGATCGGCTATCTGCTCTCCTCGGTGCTGGTCATCCCGCTGGTGATCTACGGCATGAACACTCTTGCCAAGCTGCAGGTGTGGACCACCCCGCTGTGGCTGATCATGATGGTGTTGCCGTTCCTCTACCTGCTGTTCCGCCACCCGGATGCCATCAGTCACTTCTTCGCCTTCAGCGGTGCGGATTCCAACGGGCAACCCCTGCACAAGGGCGTGAGCTTCGCCGGCACGATGCTCGCCGCCGGCGTCTGTCTGTCACTCATCGCCCAGATCGCCGAGCAGATCGACTATCTGCGGTTCATGCCGCCGAAAACGCCGGAGAACTCACGCAAGTGGTGGGCGGCGACGATCATGGCCGGGCCGGGATGGGTCGTCTTCGGCGCGATCAAACAGATCATCGGCCTGTTCCTCGCGGTCTATCTGATCGGCGTGTCCGCCGACAACGTGGGCATCGCCAACCAGCCGGTCCATCAGTTCCTCGAGATCTACCAGGACTTCCTGCCGCACTGGCTGGCGCTGACCCTCGCGGTGATCCTGGTGGTGATCAGCCAGATCAAGATCAACGTGACCAACGCCTACTCGGGGTCGTTGGCGTGGACCAACTCGTTCACCCGGCTCACCAAGACCTACCCCGGTCGCATCGTGTTCCTGATCTTCAACGTCGCCATCGCCATCGTGCTGATGGAGGCCGACATGTTCAGCTTCCTCAACAACCTGCTGAACTTCTACGCCAACTGCGGTATCGCCTGGATCGTCGCGGTGGCCTCTGACATCGTGATCAACAAGTACGTCCTCGGTATCTCGCCAAGGCAGGCCGAATTCCGGCGTGGCATGCTCTACAGCTTCAACCCGGTGGGTGTCATCTCGGTGATCGTGGCCGCCGGCGCGTCGATCCTGGTGTTCTTCCACGTCTTCGGCGATGCCATCCAACCGTATTCGCCGATCGTGGCGCTGGTGCTGGCCTTCGTGCTGCCGCCGATCATCGCCATCGCCACCAAGGGCAAGTACTATCTGCGCCGCACCGACGACGGCATCGATCTGCCGATGTACGACGAGTACGGCAACCCGTCCGACGAGAAGTTGATGTGTGTGGTGTCGGGCGTCGAGTTCGAACGTCCCGACATGCTCGCCTCCAACGTCCCGGGACCCAACGGTGAGAAGCAGTACATCTCCTCACTTGCGCTGTCTTGCGACAAGTCCGGCGAACACGTTCTGCCCGAACAGAAGTAGCCGGGTTGGTGGGTTGATCGAGCGGGCCTCAGGAGGCCAGCTCGATCAACGTCGCGACCGTCGTGAGGTTGCGTGCGGTGCCCGCCACTCCAAGGCCGCGTTGAAGGGCGGCGGTGGTGAGCGTGCTGTTCGCGATACCGTCGGCGTAGCGGATGTGCACCTCGTCACCGATCACCCGCACCAGGTCGCCGCCGGCCTGATGGGCGTCGGTCAGATCGCTACAGAAGGCGGCAACCTTCTCGGCATCCGGTGTGGCGCACAGGAAGTGGATGTAGGAGAACTTCGGTTCGATCACCTCGAACGGGTACGCGTCGAATGCGGCGCGCACCTGGGCGACCGACCTGCTGATCACTTCGCGTTCATAGCCGAACTCGTCGGTGATGGCGCTCTCGAGTGCGCGATCGAAATCGGCGGGGGCGCCCGGCGGCGTGCAGATCAGATTGCCTGAGGCGATGTAGGTGGTCACCTCGGTGGCACCGAGGTGACTGGCGATCGAACGGAGCCGCGCCATCGGGAGTGTCGCGCCGCCCACGTTCACGGCGCGGATGAGCACGATGCGCCGCGACACGTTTCAGGAACCCTTCGGATTCGTGGCCTGTGCCGCGTCAGCCTGGGGCAGTCGCACCTTGCCGCCGCGTGAGGGATTCGAGGGCGGGGGCACCATCGGGCCCACGTTGCCGTCGGGTGCGGTGTCGAGGTCGACGATCACCGGGGCATGGTCGCTGGGTCGGGTGCCCTTGCGCGCCTTGCGATCGACCCAGGCCGCCGCGACGCGGTCGGCCACCGTGTCGCCCAGCAAGATGAGATCGATGCGCATGCCGAGGTTCTTGTGGAACATCCCCGCCCGGTAGTCCCAGTAGGAGTACACCTGATCGTCGGGCCAGCGGTCGCGCACCACATCGCGCAGCCCGAGGTCGGTGAGTTCGCGCAGCGCCCCGCGTTCGGGCGCGGTGACGTGGGTGTGCCCGGCAAATGCGTTCGGGTCGAACACATCGTCATCGGTGGGGGCGATGTTCATGTCGCCGCACACCGCGACGTCGAGCCCCTCCTGTGCCACCTGATCGCGCAGCGCGGCCAGCCACGCCAGCTTGTAGCGGTAGTGGTCGGAGTCGGGTTCACGACCGTTGGGCACATACAGCGAGTGCACGCGAATCCCGTTGCAGGTGGCTGCCACCGCACGGGCCTCGATGTCGGGAAAACCCGGTGCATCGGGGATGCCGGAGGTCACGTCGTGCAGACCGACGCGTGACAGCAGTGCGACACCGTTCCACTGGCCCTGGCCCACATGCGCGTATTCGTAATCGCGCGAGTGCAGTTCGGCGGCGAAGATCTCGTCAAAGGCTGCGTCGGAGAGTTTGGTCTCCTGCAGGCACACCACATCGGGTGCGCGCTCGTCGAGCCACGGCAGGATCCGTTCGACACGCTGCTTGGCCGAGTTCACATTCCAGGTGGCAATGCGCATGGCTCAACGCTACTGCTCGGTGCGCGGCCCCAGAACGTTGCGTGGCCCCAGGCCGGTGTGCAACGGCCCGGTGAGTTCACCGAGTGCAGCGGTGCTGCCGCCGCGCACGGTGGCGATGATCTCTGCGAGGATCGACACGGCGGTCTCGGCGGGGGAGTGGGCCTGCAGGTCCAGTCCCACCGGCGCATGCAGCCGCCCGAGTGCGGCCGGATCGACGCCGTGGTCGACAAGTCGGGCCCGTCGATCTGCTTGCGTACGTCGCGATCCCATCGCGCCGACGAATGCCAGCTCGTCCACGGCCAGCGCCGCGGCGATCATCGGGACGTCGAACTTGGCATCGTGAGTCATCACCACCACCACGGTGCGCTCGTCGAGCCGGCCGGCCTCCTGCTGGGCCTGGAGATAGCGGTGCGGCCAGTCGACCACCACCTGCACGCCGGGGAACCGCGTGGCCGTCGCGAACACCTCGCGTGCGTCGACCACCGTCACCCGGTAGCCGACGGCGGTACCCATCTGGGCGAGTGCGCGGACGAAGTCGTTGGCGCCGGCGAGGATCATGCGCGGCGCCGAGGTGAACGACTGAACGAAAGTGCGTGGGCGCGAGCCCGGGCCACCGGCACCGAGTGCATCGGGTTCACAGTCGTCGGCCCCGACGACCCCCGTCACACCCGAGGAGAGCAACGCCTGAACGTCCCGATCCAGCGACAGCCACCGGGTGGCGTCGTCGCGGGTGAACAGCCGGCGATGCGGCCGGCTCGTCATGGTGGTGGCCAGCGCCACCCCGATGTCGGCGGCACGCAGCGCGCGCAACTCGGCGAACAGTGCGACGTCGTCGGGGCCGATCGACTCGATGAACACCTCGATCTCGCCGCCACATGTCAGTCCGATGGCGAACAGGTCGTCGCCGGTGTCGGCGAAGTACTCCGTACTCGCGGTGCCGTTGTCGAGCACGGTCCGCGCGGCCTCGACGACCGCGGACTCCACGCAACCGCCCGACAGTGAGCCGAACACCCGTCCGTCAGCGGTGACGAGCATGGCCGCACCCGCTGCCCGGGGACTCGACCCGGAAGTGGTGACCACACGGGCCAGTGCGACCGGTCCGCGCGCGGCTTCGGTGACCACGGCGTCGAGCAGGTCTGCGGCCGGGTCGGATCGCTGCGCCTGACCCGGCTCGCCCTGACCCGGCTTGCCCTGACTCAACTCGCCCTGTTCAGGTTGCGGTGACTGACCCGGTTCGTGCACGCCACCATTGTGGAACCGATCCCGGCCGGGTGCACGGAGGGGTCGAATTCATTTACTTGACACAATCAACTATTATCGTCGGTGGAGTTCACGACAACGCAGTCGTTGCTCCGTCCCGTCGTGCCGTCCGAACAGGTAAGGCCGGCGGTCACCGTCGCCGGAACAGGGTCCGCATCAGGGCCGTGGCCGGGCGAGGACCTCACTGTCGAGGTCGATCAGGCAAGTCATACGCAGGACAAGTCATATGCAAGCGACAGGATGATCGTGCACCAACACGTCGACGAGATGCCGGCGAAGCCCACCGCACCCGCGGATGAGGCATCGCAGACGCCGGTTCCCACCGATGCCGTGCAGGTTTTCCACGATCTGATGCGGATCATGCGGACGTTGCGGTCCGTGGGCCTGCAGGGGTCGCTGGCGTCGGGGGCGACCTCGGCGTTGTGGACGCTGGTGCAGAACAAGCCCATGCGTCTGTCGGATCTCGCCGAACGCGAGATCGTGGCGATCCCGACGATGTCGCGGATCGTGGCGAGTCTGGAGAAGCAGAACTACGTCAGTCGTTCTCCCGATCCCGACGACGGACGCGCCTGCCTGCTGGAGGCGACCCCCGAGGCCGTCGAACTCATCACCGGGACCACCTCCCGGCGTGCCCAGCTGATCAATTCGGCGCTCGACGAACTCGACCCGGATGAGCGTGCCGCGACGATGCGGTGTCTCGATCATCTGGCCAAGGCTCTGACAACGGTGTCGGCCTGACATTTTCCCCACGCGGTCGCGGATCGATCCCGACCGTTGTGACCCGGACGTTCCCGACCCACCGGCATCGAGTGCCGGCGCTGGGGCGAGAAACAGCAACGATGCCCCGACACACCTGTCACCATTGGTGTTGTCACCTGTGCAGAAAGAAGTAGACGCATGGCGCAAGCGACATCCCCGGTGTCGTCGACGCAGGAGTCACCGACGCGCGGCTCTCGGCGTGGCCGATTCTCCCGCCCGTCGGCCGAGCAGGAACTCGGCCCCAACTACAAGTGGATCGCGCTGTCGAACACCACTCTGGGCATGCTGATCGCCACGATCAACAGCTCGATCGTGCTGATCGCACTCCCCGACATCTTCAAGGGGATCAACCTCAACCCGCTCGAGGCCGACAACACCAGCTATCTGTTGTGGATGATGATGGGCTTCCTCGTGGTCACCGCCGTCCTGGTGGTGAGTTTCGGACGTCTCGGCGACATGTTCGGCCGTGCCCGGATGTACAACATGGGCTTCGCGGTCTTCACGATCTCGTCGATCTTCCTGGCGATCACCTGGTTCGACGGCAGTGAGGCAGCCATCTGGCTGATCTTCTGGCGCGTCATCCAGGGCATCGGCGGCGCTTTCCTGATGGCCAACTCGTCGGCGATCCTCACCGACGCTTTCCCGCCGAACCAGCGCGGCCTGGCCATGGGTATCAACGGTGTCGCGGCGATCGCCGGCTCGTTCCTCGGCCTGCTGGTGGGTGGCATCCTCGCTCCGATCCAGTGGCACTACATCTTCCTGGTCTCGGTGCCCTTCGGCGTGATCGGCACGATCTGGGCCTACCTCAAACTGCGCGACACCGGTGTGCGCAAGCACGCCAAGATGGACTGGTGGGGCAACATCACCTTCGCGATCGGTCTGGTCGCGATCCTGGTGGCCATCACCTACGGCATCCAGCCCTACGGCTCGTCGAATATGGGCTGGACCAACCCGTGGGTGCTCGCCGCCCTCATCGGTGGACTCGTGGTGCTGGCGATCTTCGTGGTCATCGAGATGCGTGTGGAGACACCGCTGTTCGAGCTGTCGCTGTTCCGCAACCGGTCGTTCACCTTCGGCAACATCGCCAACCTGATGGCCTCCATCGGTCGCGGTGGCCTGCAGTTCATCCTCATCATCTGGCTGCAGGGCATCTGGCTCCCGCAGCACGGCTACGACTACTCGCGCACGCCGCTGTGGGCGGGCATCTATATGGTCCCGATGACGATCGGATTCCTCATCTCGGCGCCGATCTCGGGTGCGCTGTCGGACAAGATCGGCAGCAAGTGGTTCACCACCATCGGACTCGCGCTCACCGCGGTCACCTTCGGTGCGCTCATCGCCATCCCGGTCGACTTCAACTACTGGGTGTTCGCGGTCATCCTGCTGGTCAACGGCATCTCGATGGGTCTGTTCGCCTCGCCGAACCGCGCCGACGTGATGAACAGCCTGCCGATCAACTCGCGTGGATCCGGCGCGGGCATGATGACCACCTTCCAGAACGCCGCGATGGTGCTGTCGATCGGCTTGTTCTTCTCGCTGATGATCGCCGGACTGAGCACGCATCTGCCTGATGCGATGTACAGCGGACTCACCCAGAACGGCTTGTCGTCCCAGCAGTCCAGCGAGTTGGCGAATCTGCCGACCGTCGGCATCCTGTTCGCGGCGTTCCTGGGCTACAACCCGATCAAGGAACTGCTCGGCGGGCACCCGCAGGGTGTGTCGCAGCAGGCCTACGACCATCTGACGGGTCTGGACTTCTTCCCGCACCTGATCTCCGATCCGTTCTCCGACGGACTGGCCGCGGCGTTCACCTTCGCGATGATCTGCTGCATCCTCGGTGCCATCGCCTCGCTGTTCACCGGCAAGAAGAAGGGTGCTACCGAGGTCGCGTCAGGATCGGGTGAGACCGTCGGCGCCGAACTCGACGCGGTCGCCGGCGACGCCGTCGGCGTGCCCTCGCCGCTGGTCGACGAGGAGCCCGCCCGGACCGATGACGCTGCCGCCGAACTCGACGACCTCGTGCGCGACGACGCCGAGCAGAAGGCGTCGACGAACCGACAGGGCTGACCGGGCCGACAGGGCCGACAGGGCTAGCGTCGAGGAGTGAACAGCGGAGGCGGGTCGGATGCGCGGGTCATCTGGTCGCGACTACGTGAGGCCTATCGCAGATTCGACGCCAGTCCGCACAAGCCGGCTCTGGTCATCGCACTCGTCGTCGCGGTGATGGCCGGGCTGTTCGCAGCGTCGTACAGCCTCGCACTCGGTGACCCCAAGCCACACCACGTCCCGATCGCTGTGGTGACCGGCGGACCCGCACTCTCGGACCCCGAAGCCGTCGTCGATGCGCTCAACCAGCGCACCGACGGCGGTTTCGTCGTCCGTGAGTTCGACACCACCACCTCCGCGCTCACCGCACTCGACGAGCAGACGATTTACGCGGTGGTCGCGCAGACCGGCGAGCACGAGGTGACGCTGTACCTGTCGAGCGCGTCGGGGTCATCGGTCGCGCGGCTGCTCGAACAAGACGCGCCACGGTTCTCCGGCTCGGGCGGCTGGTCGGTCACTATCGTCGACCGCCATCCGCTCGGCAAGTACGACCCGTCGGGGATCACGCTGTTCTACGTGGCGCTGGCCGCGGTGATCGCCGGTTTCGTGGGTGCGGTGCAGGCCCGCGTCAACGCGGGAGGACTGAGCCTGCGCGCAGAGCTGGGCTGGGATCTGGTACGCAGTCTGCTCGGCGGGCTGTCCATCGTGCTGGCCATCTCGGTGATCCTGTCGTTGCTGCCGCTGCCGGTGTGGCAGGGAGTCGCGGTGCTCGCGCTGACGATGATGGTCACCGGGTTGACGCTGGGATTGTTCCGTCTGGTGGTCGGCCCCAAGTGGGCGCTGCTGCCCACCTGGCTGTTGCTGGTGGTGATCAGCAATCCGTCGTCGGGTGGGGCGGTGGCACCCGAACTCCTTCCGGGTCCCTACGAGTTCATGGGGCGCTGGCTGCCGACCGGCGCGACGGTGCGCGCGCTTCGCGACCTCACTTACTTCCCCGACAATCTGCACGCCGAACCGTTCGTGGTGTTGTGCGTGTGGATGGTGGTGGTCGGCGCGCTGTTCGTCGTCGTGCGCATCCACCGGCAGGGCACCGGTAAACCCCCTGCCACACCGCGGCCGTGGCGTCGACGGCGCGATGACCGGGTGGAATCGCCCCCTCAGGCGCGCTGAGCTGCGGCGATCCGGTGACCGCCGGACGTGCCCGACGTCGCCGGTACGCTGGAGTCCGACACTTGTCTTTACCTTTCGATGACTTTTGGGGACGCTGTGGGAATGCTGCTACTGATCATCCTGGTGATCGTGATCGTCGGTGCCGTCGTGATGGTCAGCCGGAACCGTGCTGCGACGGCGGCTCATCAGAGCAACCAGGTCACTCTCGCCGACGCGAAGGCCGATGCACGTCAGGCCATCGACCGGCTCGGTGGTCAGGTCTACAACCTCACCGGGACCAACGACGCCGCCAAGCAGGCGCTGGCCGATGCCGGTGAACGGTTCAATGCCGCCGGCGCTCAGATCGAGCAGGCGTCGTCTCCGAAGCAGGCGCGACTGGCCAAGCAGACCGCACTCGAGGGTCTGTACTACGTGCGGGCTGCCCGCGCCGCGATGAACATGGATCCCGGACCGGAGGTGCCCACCCTCGACGGGCAGAAATCCGCCGGTGAGGTGACCGAGGATCGCAAGGTCGACATGGAGGGGCGTTCCATCGAGGCCTCGCCGAGTCCGTCGGATCGCACTCCGAACTACTACCCGGGTGGACGTGTGGCCGGACGACCAGTGCCCGCCGGCTGGTACTCGGAGCCGTGGTGGAAACCCGCACTGGTCGCCGGGGCCTGGGGTGTGGGGTCGGTCCTGCTGTTCAACGCACTGTTCTCCGGCATGCACGGCGTGGGGTATGACGCGAATGCCTTCGAGAACGGATACGGCGACGGCTATCAAGACGGACTCGACGCAGGCGGTGGCGACTACTCCGGCACCGAACCCGCCGGCTACGACGGTGGTTACGACAACGGTGGTTACGACAACGGCGGTTACGACAACGGCGGTTACGACAACGGTGGCGGCTGGGACGGCGGCAACGACGGCGGTGGCGGCTTCGACGATTTCGGCGACTTCGGTGGGTTCGACCTCTGACGAGGCGCCTCTGACCAGGCCGCTGACCGGGATCAGTCGGTGACCGCCTGTTCGGTGGCCGACCACCGCACCGAGGTCACATGGTCAGCGCGCACGACTGCGGCCAATGCGGTCTCGATCGCTGAATCGGTCCGTTCCTCGCTGTGGACCTGAGCCGAGATGGTCACAGTGCCGTCGGGCTCGTCGATGGCAGCGATGGATCGTACGGTGAACTGCGGCTGGTGGATGGCATCGAAGACCAAGGCGCGCACCGACACCTCGTCGGCGGGCTTGCACGTCACAAGGAATTGATAGTCGACCTCGGGCTGTTCGCGGCCGGCGACACTGTGGTGGCGATCGAGTAGGCGTGCCAGTGGCCGCAGCATCGTGTTGGCAGCCATGACTGTTGCGGTGCCCACGAGCGCGACACCGATCATCCCGCCGCCGGCGAGACTGCCCACCGCCGCCGACGCCCACAGCGTCGCGGCGGTGTTGAGGCCGGAGATGGTGGCGCCCTGCTTCATGATCACTCCGGCGCCGAGGAAGCCGATACCCGAGACGACCTGGGCTGCAACACGTGTGGGATCGGCATCGGGCCCGTGGAAACTGAAGGCGCCCATCACCACGAACAGTGCTGCTCCCAGACTCACGAGCGCGTTGGTGCGCAGACCCGCGGTTCGGGCTCGCCATTGACGTTCGAAGCCGATCGCGGCGCCGCATGCGAGCGCTACGAGAATGCGAATCATGAACTCGGTGGTGTGTGACATCGGAATTCTCCTCGAGGTGACGGATGCGCACGCCGAGGCGGGCTGGAATCCGACGATCCCGGCCCGCACAGCGACACTGTGATCAGGTGGTCAGATATTGGTCAAATCCAGGTGGAGTAGCGAGAGATGAAGCGGCGCTTCATCACCTGGGTGAGCACGCAGTAGACGCCGAGCGTGAGCGCCAGCCACGGGAAGTACGTCCAGGGCAGTGGCACCAGCCCCAGCGTGGCTCCCCATCCGGTGAACGGCAGCAGGACGCCGAACACGCACACCGCCCCCGTTGCCAGCAACACCGGCAGACTCGCCCGCGACGTGACGAACGGGATCCGCGACGTACGCAGCATGTGGACGATGAGTGTCTGAGAGACAATCGATTCGATGAACCAGCCGGACTGGAACAGCGCCTCGTGCGCCGGTGAGTTCGCCGCGAACACGAACCACATCAGTGCGAAGGTGGTCAGGTCGAAGATCGACGAGATCGGTCCGATGCGGATCATGAACCGCGACAGGCTCGTCGACTCCCAGGTGCGCGGTGCGGCGATGTCCTTGTAATCGACCTTGTCCCAGGGGAGCGTGAGCATCGACAGGTCGTAGGCGAGGTTCTGGACCAGCACGACGACGGGGATCATCGGCAGGAACGGAAGCAATGCGCTCGCGACCAGGACCGAGAACATGTTCCCGAAGTTCGACGACGCGGTCATCTTGATGTATTTCATGGCGTTGACATAGGTGCGACGTCCCTCCACCACGCCGCCCTCGAGGACCGTGAGGTCCTTGTCGAGCAGGATGATGTCAGCCGACTCCTTGGCGATGTCGGTCGCGGTGTCCACCGAGATGCCGACATCGGATGCGCGCAGCGCAGCTGCGTCGTTGATCCCGTCACCCAAGTAGGCCACCGTATGCGAGGTCGATCGCATCGCCTCGATGATGCGCGCCTTCTGGGCCGGACTGGTCTTGGCGAACACCGTTGTGGTCTCGGCGATCTCGCCGAGGTCCTCGAGTGTGAGCTCGTCGGTCTCCGGCCCGAGAACAATCGTCCCCACGTCCAGTCCGACCTGTGAACACACCGAGGCGGCGACGAGAGCGTTATCCCCGGTGATGACCTTCACGGCGATCCCGTGGTCGGCCAGACTCGTGATGGCGGCTGCCGCGGACTCCTTCGGCGGGTCTAGGAACGTGAGGAAGCCGACCAGTGTCATCTCCGTTTCACTCGCCCGGTCGTATTCGGGGTAGCGCCCCTGCTCGTCGGGGTGGATCTGGCGCACGGCGACCGCGAGAACCCGAAGTCCCTGCGAGTTCAGCTCCGCCACAGTCTGATCGATCTCGGCGAGGCGGCTCGCGGTAAGGGGTGCGGTGTCGCCGTGATCGGAGTCGATCTCCGAATCGCAGACGGACAGCACCTCTTCGACTGCACCCTTGGTGATGAGCAGGTCACCGTCGCCGCCGTCGACCACCACGGACAGTCGCCGACGTTCGAAGTCGAACGGAATCTCGTCGATGAGGGTGTAGTTGCGCAGGATGGCATCGTCCTCACCCGGCCCGGCCGCGGTGATGATCGCGTCGTCGATGAGGTTGCGCAAGCCGGTCTGGAAGACGGCGTTGACCGTCGCGTACCCCAGGGTGAGCTCACTGGTCTCACCGCCGCATCCCAGGTGCCCGGCGAGCACGATGTGATCCTCGGTCAACGTCCCGGTCTTGTCGGTGGCCAGGACGTCGATTGCTCCCAGATTCTGAATAGAGTTGAGTCGCTTGACTATGACCTTCCGCTGCGCCATGTACTGCGCGCCCCTGGCCAGGTTGGCCGTGACGATCAACGGGAGCATCTCCGGGGTCAGGCCCACTGCGGTCGTGACACCGAAGAGGAACGCAGACGCCCAGTCCTTGGTGATGCCGTTGATCACGAACACGACCGGCACCATCACCATCATGAAGCGGATCAGCGTGAACGAGACGCCGCGGATGCCCTTGTCGAAGGCTGTTTCGGGACGTTCGCCGGTCAGGGCCGAGGACATGCTCCCGAAGTACGTCGAACGCCCGGTGTTGATCACCGTGGCCGTGCCTGAACCCGACGACACCGAGGTTCCCATGAACCCGAGGTTCGGCGCATCGAGCAGTGTCGCGGCACTGATGTCCGGGTCCGCGACGACAGACTTTTCCATCGGCTCCGCTTCGCCGGTCAGCGACGCCTGGTTGATCTGCAACGACGTGACCCGCACCAGCCGGACATCGGCGGGGATCATGTCGCCGGCCGCGAGTTCGACGATGTCACCGGGCACGATCTGCTCGATCGGGATCTCCGCGGTCACCGGCTTGCCGTTGAGTTCACGGGTGACCGCGACGGTGGTGCGTACCATCGCGCGCAGATGGTCGGCTGCCCGAAATGACCGGTATTCCTGCCAGAACCGCAGGGTTGCACTGACCAGCACCATGATCGAGACCGTCGTGACGCCGGTGTAATCGGGCCCCTCGGTGGGGTCGGCGAACACGACGTCGGTGAAGAACATGATGACGGCGAGGAAGATGAGGATTGCGATGAACGGGTTGGCGAAGGTGCGCAGGAACTGGATGGGGGCCGGAACCTGCTTGTCGTGATCGACAGTGTTGTCGCCGTGCCGATCTCGACGGACGGACACCTCGTGTGGGCTCAGCCCGTTGGTGGTGGTCGACAGGGTGGCGAACGTCGAGCCGATCGGCAGCCGCGCCGCATCGAGCAGCCGGTCGCGGGCGTCGCTGGGAATCGAGGCGTCGCGGACCAGTGAGTCGGTCGCGCGGCGCCGTGACGGCAGTCGAGCCCACGCGCGGTTGTTCGGTGCCGTTGTTTCGCGGGAGAAATCTGATGTCTTCATGGGTTCCTCCAAAAGAGGTGACCGCCAAGCTCTTTGATTCGCATGGCGATGACTGTGGTCGCGGTGCAGCGCGCAGCAGTCACCCTCAGATGGGCAGAACTCGACGACCGTCGATCGCGTCAGTTGCGACGACGTGAGGGCCCATCTGTGCGGGGGTGGACGGCAATGCTGCGTACACATGTTGTGGGACTGGGACTTTCACCAGACGGCATGTGCTGTTCTCCACCTCCTCGGGGCCAGGGTGCGCGGGGGCACGGGTATGTCTGCATTTGAGAACTCGGTGGCAATTCGAATGGTGACGGCGGATGCGAGAACCCATCTATGCGCGCAGCCAGAGACGGAGAACACGACCGATCCGGAAAGCGGATCGTGACGTACTTCCTCGTCAGAGCTTTGGCACTACACGACGTATCCGACTGCTGCCGAAAGCCACTTGGGGTAGACCCTTAGTCCGGGAATACCTGTCCTGACCCTGGGCGTCTGTCGACGTCGTCGGGTCAGTGGCCTGTGTTCGTGTAGGAACCTCACCTATCGAAGTACCTCGCGCAGCCTAGTGCCGCGAAATCCGAAATGTCAACACACGTGTCGGACAAGGGCTGTGCGGGCCGGCCGATCGCGAAAACATGTTCAGCTCTTGCGTGGTCGCCCGCGGCCACGTTTACGGCTGACGAGTCTTCCGTCGACGAAGACCTCGCTGCCCCACACACCGTGCGGCTCTCTCCTCGCGAGAGGACCGGCCAGGCAGGCCTCGATGATCGGACATTAGCGGCAGAGCGCCTGCGCCTGCTGGAAGAGACGCGGATGTTCGGCGAACCAGAGGTCGGGGTCGTTCGCCAGGCAGGGCAGGGTGTCGGCTGTTCGCGGCTGCGGTGCACACGCCACGTGGCATCGGTTTCATGTTGCGATCGTCCATCGTCAACCTCCGTTGAGGTCAAGGGCGATTGCCGGTTCGTCGGGCCGTCGCCGCAGGTGATGCGGGAACCTAGCGTGAGGTACCGACAAACTGGCCGGCGTCGACGGAAGAGTGCCCGGACCTGCAGCGATTCAGACTTTCACGGCGTGGGTGGCAAGGTCATCGCGGTCCTGCGCGACGCGGCGGTAGTGGGTGGCGATCATCGAGCAGACGATCAGCTGGATCTGATGGAACATCATCAGCGGGAGCACGATCAGGCCGATCGGCGAACCGGCGAACAGCACTGCGGCCATCGGCAATCCTGAGGCCAGACTCTTCTTGGACCCGCAGAACTGGATGACGATGGCGTCCTCGCGGGAGAAGCCGAGTCTGCGTGCACCGAACCACGACACGCACAGCACGACGGCCAGCACCACCGCACAGGTCGCGGCGATGACGAGTATCGATCCCACGCTCACCGAACTCCAGATGTGTGCGGCCATGCCTGCGGAGAAGGCGCTGTAGACCACGAGCAGCACCGACCCCCGGTCGACCAGCTTCGTCGCGGCGGGATGTGCGGTGATCGGTCCCAGCACCCACGGACGCAATGCCTGCCCGAGGAGGAAGGGCACGAGCAGCTGCAGGACAATCGAGGTGATCGATCCCCACGTCACATGCGCCTGCCCACTGGTGTTCATCAGCACGATCACCAGGATCGGCGTGAACAACACACCCACCAGATTCGACAGTGACGCGCTGACGATCGCACCGGCGACATTGCCGCGGGCGGTCGAGGTGAATGCGATCGACGACTGGACGGTCGAGGGCACCAGGCAGGCGAACAGCAGCCCGGTGTAGAGCGCGGGCGAGATGATGTGCGGACTCAGAAAGCGCAGTGACAGGCCGATCAGCGGGAACACCACGAAGGTCATCGCCAGTACGGTCGCGTGCAACCGCCAGTGCTTCACCCCGTTTAGCGCCTCACGCGCCGACAGCTTGGCGCCGTAGAGGAAGAACAGGGCGGCGATGGCGATCTTGACCACCCAGTCGACGTCGCGCGCCGCATCACCGGTCGCGGGCAGCACGCTGGCAAAGGCGACCGTGGCGAGTATCGCCAGCACGAAACCGTCGATCGGGAGTTTGCGCAGGAGGGTCATGCAATCCAGTCAATACGCACCCTCGATATTCGGAAACCCGATCGAGAGGATAATTGTGATCCGAAAACGTGATAACTAGGCTCGATCATGTGCTGGATCCGGTGGCGTTGCGCAGCTTCCTCGCGGTGGTGAACACCGGTGGATTCTCCGCGGCTGCTCGCGCGCTGGGGCTGGGGCAATCCACCGTCAGTGCCCACGTCGCGCGGCTGGAGTCGGCGGTCGGGCGCACCCTGCTGCTGCGCGACACCCACCGTATGGAGCTCACGGCCGACGGAACGGCGATGGCGGGGTTCGCTAGGTCGATCCTCGATGAGCATGAACGTGCGCTGCGCTACTTCGCCGACGAGGGACTCACCGGGCGTATCCGTCTCGGGCTCTCCGAAGACCTTGTGGCGCAGAAGATCCCGTCGATCCTTCGTCAGTTCCGCGCGGATCATCCGCGCGTGGACCTGGAGTTGACGATCGGGTTGAGCGAGAACCTGCACACCAGCCTGCAAGCGGGCGCGCTGGACCTCGTTTTCGGCAAACGCGCGCCGGGCCAGCGCCACGGACACATGGTGTTCACCGACCACTTGGTGTGGGCGGGTGGCCCGGAAGAGGTGATCGTGCCCGGTGAGCCGGTGCCGCTGGTCACCTATCCCGAACCGAGTCTGTCTCGGCGTGCGGCGCTGTCGGCGCTCGACCGCGGTGGCCTCGGTCATCGGATCACCTGCGTCTCCGACAACCAGCAGGGGCTGCGCGCCGCTGTGCAGGCCGGGCTCGGGGTGATGGTGCATGCGCGGTCGCTGCTGCCCGCCGACGTGCGTGAGGTGCACGGGTTACCCGACCCCGGGCGCATCGAGTTCGTGTTGATGACCAGATCACGCCCGCCGACGCGGGTGGAGTCGGCGCTGGTGGAGGTACTGCAGACGATGGCGTGGTGAGTCGGGATGGTGCGCACATCCTGACCGGATGTGCCGAGCGCAGACTCTCCGGCTCGCCGACGCGGATATCGGAGGTCGGAAACCTCATGTGCTCTGGCGACTACAGTGTCGCGCGTGGGGGATACGCGACTCAGCGAACTCGATCGCCGGATCGTCGCCGCGCTTCAGGTCAACGGTCGCGCGTCGTGGCGCGGTATCGCCGACGCCCTCGATGAGTCGTTCTCCACTGTCACCCGGCGTGGGAATGCTCTCCTATACTCCGGCGAGATCCGGGTCGTCACCGTGGTGGTCGGCCACGCATCCCATCTCCTCTACATCGATGCCGAGCCTGCCCAGACGCGGGCGGTCGCAGATGCCATCGCCGAGGATCCGAACACGGTGTTCGTCTACGAGCTCGGCGGTTCGCCCAATGTCGTGGCCGAGATATCCATGGACGAGGGCGATCTCGCCGAGTTCACCCACCGGGTATCGGTGACACTCGGCGGTGTCCGCTCGGTGCGGGTGGCTCCCATTCTCAAGTATTTTCTGACCACTGCGGGGTGGCGACCACCGATTCTCACCGACGCGCAGGTCGATGCCCTCGACCCGCGCCTTCCCGACGAATGGACCGCCGGTCCGGTCGACGTGGCGGGCATCGACGCGGAGATCGTGAAGATCCTGGCGCAGGACGGCCGTTCGCCGATCAACGTGATCGCCGAGGTGACAGGGCTCTCCGAGAGCACCGCACGTCGCCGGGTGGAGGCGTTGTTCGCCAGCGGTGTCCTGCGCACCCGTGTGGTCGTGGAGCCGGCCCGTCTCGGACTACCGGTGGAAGCGTTGCTGTGGATCGGCGCCAATCCCGCCGCCGTCGCCGACATCGGTGAGGCGGTGGCCGCTGTGCCAGGTGTGCGCTACGTGGCGTCGGTCATGGGGTCGGCGCAACTGGTGGTCAACGTGACCCTGCGTTCCTTCGACGAACTGCAGAAGATGCTGACCCGTCCCGACTGGGTCGCGCGGGTCAGCAGCCTGCAGTCCGAACTCGTGCTGGCGGCGTACAAGCGCAGTCGCACCCGGATCTGACGCCGACGGCGCGGGATCAGACCGCGTGCTGCGGGCGCTGTGTGTGCCCGCACCCCGGTGACGCGTGTTTCGCGGAGGTCACCACCCGTGACATCGAAGTAACAATATGCGTCATGGATATCCGATGCCTTGACTCAAATAGTCACCAATCGCGCATACTGTGAATCGAATCGGCAATCAATGCTGATTGCAGGAGGAATTCGGTCATGTGGGGAGTCTCGACGATGGAATCGGAAATCACCTCGATGGGCGCATGCGAGATCGCTGCCGCGATCCGCGGGGGTGCCCTCTCCTCGCGTGAGGTCGTCGCCGCACATCTCGACCGAATAGACCAGATCAACCCTGTGGTGAACGCGATCGTGACGATGGATCACGAGGGTGCACTCGCCGCAGCCGATGCGGCCGACCGCGCATTGTCAGACGGTGCCGATATCGGGCCGCTGCATGGAGTTCCCGTCGCCTACAAGGACACTCACGCGACGGCCGGGATGCGTACGACATCGGGCTCGCTGCTGTTCGCCGATCGGATCCCCGACCATGACGACGAGACCGTTCGACGGATCGGGGCGGCGGGGGCGATCCGAGTGGGCAAGACCAACGTCCCGGAGATGGCGGCCGGCTCACACACGTTCAACAGCGTGTTCGGCACGACGTACAACCCGTTCGCGCAGACCAAATCCGCCGGGGGGAGTTCCGGCGGCGCCGCAGCCGCACTCGCCGCGCGGATGATCCCGTTGGCCGACGGCTCCGATATGGGTGGCTCGCTACGAAACCCGGCATCGTTCTGCAATGTCGTGGGTTTGCGGCCCACGCCGGGTGTTGTTCCCGATCCTGTTGGTGGACTCGGCTTTTCCCCGCTCGGTGTGCGTGGTCCGATGGGTCGTTCGGTCGATGACGTCGCAGTGCTGTTGTCGGTGATGTCCGGCGGGCACCGCCACGATCCGCTCTCGGTCGACCGGCGTTCGGTCGACAGTGATCAGGCCGTCGAGATACTCGGCGGTCTGCGCGTGGCGTGGGCGCCGACGCTGGGCGGACGCATTCCCGTCGATCCCGACGTCATCAAGGTCCTCGACCCCTTCGTCAGCGCGCTCGAGGGATGGCATGTCGGTATCGAGTTCGACTGTCCCGACCTCGATCTCGCCGAGGGCGCATTCCGCACGCTGCGTGCGGCCGAGTTCGACCTGGAACTCGGGGCACTTCTCGACGACCACCCCGAGGCATTCAAAGCCGACCTGGCGTGGAACATCCGTTGCGGCCGCGAGCTGTCGGCACGCGACGTCACCGCGGCATTGCGCGATCTGACAACGCTGCACAGGATTGCCGCCGACTTCTTCTCCGACTACGACGTACTGCTGGCACCGGTCAGTCAGGTCGTACCGTTCGACGCCGATCTCACCTATCCGCGCACTGTCGACGGGGTGCCGCAGGAGACGTATCTGGACTGGATGCGTGCGAGCTATCTGCTCACCCCGCTGGGGATTCCGGCGATGTCGCTCCCCGCGGGATTCACCGACGACGGTCTTCCCGTCGGGATTCAGATCCTGACCGCCGCGCACACCGAGAGGAGGCTGCTGTCGATCGCCCGTGCGCTCGAGGCGATCTCGCCCGCCGCGGGCGTTGCACCGAATATGACGGCCTGAAGCGCCGCACACCCGCACATCGACGGCCGATCGTCCCATCGGCCCCGCATCACTGCGTCGTCCATCTGATTCATCACACCCTGAACTCGACGAAAGTTACCTCATGCCACCTCAATTGGCCAGTCCCGCACGGATCGCCATCGCCGGTGTCCCGGTGATCGCATTCCTGCTGACCCCGTTCCTGCCCTTCGTCAACACCGACTCGTTCTGGTTCGGTGTGCCCTCCGTCATCGCATGGTCGGTCGTCTGTGTGTTGGTGACCGTGCTCGCCATGAACGTCGTCGAATGGTCCTATCAGCGAGCGGGCGGATCCGCCGTCGACGCCGAGGAATCGGCTGCACACAGTGACCCCGTGATCGCCTCGGCCGGACGGGACGGTGACCGGCGATGATTCTGGCAATCTGTGTGGTGGGGATCGTCGCGATCGCGGCGCTCGGAATCTCCGGCCGTACTCGTTCCCGCGACGTGGAGTCATGGGCGGTCGCCGACCGATCCATCCCACGGTGGACCTCGTGGTTTCTGCAGGCCGGTGAGTCACTGACGACGTTCAGCTTCCTGGGGCTGGCCGGAGTGGCATTCGCCGGCGGCTCGAGTGCGGTGTTCGCGGTGGCGTATCTGTCGCTGTCCGCTGTGCTCATGTACTTCGTCGCACCCCGGATCCGGCAACTGTCGATCGGGAAAGGCTATGTCACACAAGCTGATTTCCTGCAAGACCGGTTCAGCTCACGGGCATTGGGTCGCGTGGTCGCGGTGGTCGGCGCGCTCAGCCTCATTCCCTACCTGGAACTTCAGATCACCGGATTGGGTCTCATCGTCCAGCTGGCCACCGGCTCGGAATCCGCCCGCGGACTGTCGATGGTGATCGCCAGTGTGCTCATCGCCGTGTTCGTACCCGAGCAGGTATCTCCGGGATCGCCCGCGTGGCATATCTGAAAGATGTGCTCATGATCGTAGCGCTCGTGGTGGTGGCGGGAGGCGTGCTGATCTCCATCGGAGGAATCCCACACGTTTTCCAGACGGTCGCCCAACATGATCCGACCATGCTGACACTGCACGGAGCCGGGTACGACACCACGTTCTTCATGACCTCGGTCATCGTGACCACGCTCGCTGCCGGATTCAACACCTTCCCGCACCTGTGGCCGCCGGTGTTCGCCGCGCGCAGCTCGGAGATCCTGCGCTCGAACTACAAGTGGCTGGCGCTGTATCAGCTGGCACTGTTCCTCCCGATCTTCATCGGGTTCGCCGCGGTGCTCGCGCTGAGCCCGGACACCGCCTCCAACACGGCATTGCTGGGGGTAGCCACCCACACGCTCCCGGACTGGCTGGTGGGTGTGGTCGCGGTCGCGGGCGCATCGGCGGCCATGGTGCCCTCGGCGGCCATCGTCGTGGGCATCTCGACGCTGGTCACGAGGAATCTGCTGGCCATCCGGTCGCCGCGCCGCGCGCTGCGCGTCAATCACCTCGTGGTGGTGATCGCGATCGTCGGCGCGCTGATCTTCGGGCTGAAGAACTCCGACATCGCCGAACTGCTGCTGGTCACCTACGGCGGCCTGGCTCAGCTCATCCCGGCGGTGGCGCTGGCGCTGGGCAGTCGGGTCCGTGTCAGCGCGGTGGCCGTCATGTCGGGCGCGCTCGCCGGCCTCGTATCGGTCATCGTGCTGACTTTCGCCGATATCCCCATCGGCAGTTGGGATTCCGGGCTGATCTCGCTGGCACCGAATCTCGTGGTGCTGGTGACGGTCGAATGTGTGCGTCGGCTGGTGGCGTCGCAGGAGTCGCCGGCCCGTGAGAGCGAGGAGTCCGAGATCCTCGTGGGCTGACATTCGCCAGTGGGCCGTATTCTCGGATCCCACGATCAGAACCGGCCTGACCCGCGGACTCCGCAGGCCAGGCCGGTTCAGATCGTGTGCCGCTCGCCGGATTCAGACCGTGGTGAGCGTCAGACGATTCGAGCCGTCAGACCGATTCGATCTCGGGTGCCGTTGAGACCGTGGAGGTCGTGTGATCGTGGATCTCGGCTCGGGGCAGCATGACGGCCGCGATCACAGCCGCGAGGAGCGCGGCACCCGCGGTCACCAGGTAGCCGATCGCATACCCGTGTGAGAGTGCATGGAAGGCAACATCTTTCAACGGATTGAACGGCATCATCTGACCGTCGGGTCCGGGGATCTGCGACGGTACGCCGTTGGCGCCGAGCGGTCCGGACTTCACCGCGCCGACCGCAGCCTCGACGGACTCTCGGTGTTCGGCCGGTACATGTTGCGGTGCGGCGTAGAAGGAGTCGAGCGATTTCTGGAGCGTCGGATTGGCGGCGACCTTGGAGTTGATCGCCGCTGCGGCGTTGCCCAGGGCGATCGTCCCGACGATGGCCGGTCCGAGCGCCAGGCCGAAGTCGCGGAGCATACTCGTTGCGCCGCTGGCCATTCCGGCCTTGTCGGTGGGCACGCTGTTGACGGCCACCACCGTGATCGAGGTTACGGCGAGCTTGAATCCTGCGCCGATGACCAGTAGCGGTACTGCCACCGCGGCGATCGACACGTAGGTGGCCGGGATGGCGGCGAGTGCGAGGTCGCCGATTCCGATCAATGCCATCGCGGTGGCCAGAACCCACCCGGGATTGAAGCGCTCGATCACCTTGGTGCTGATCGGGAAGAGTACGACGCCCATGATGTTGAGGCAGACGAAGCCGATCGAGGTCATCAGCGGCGAGTAGCCCTGGATCGACGACAGCCGGATACTCGTCGCATAGGCCGTGCCGAGGTAGGCGAACATGCCCAGTACGGTGACCACCGCAGACACCGCGAACATCCGATTGCTGAACAAGCGCAGCTGGATCAGCGGTTTGTCGACCCGCTGTTCGACGATGACGAACAGCGCGAGGAACACCACCGCGATCACGAATCCGCCGATCACCAGCGGGCTGCCCCACCCGTCGTCGGCCCCCTGGATGACCGCGAAGAGCAGTGCGAACAAGCCGATTCCGATGGTGATCTGACCCGGCCAGTCCAACGAACGGCCCGCCCTGGCGGTTGATTCGCTGGCGGTGGTCGCAGTGACCACGGCGCTGAGCACGGCGAGGACGGCCATGGCGAGGAAGGCGTAGCGCCAGCTGGCGAACTCCGAACCGGAGTGATGCAGTTTCGCCAGAGCTCCGGCGACCACCGGAGACAGGAATCCACCGGCGGTGAGTGCCGCCGCCCAGATCGAGATGGCATGTGCCCGCTCACGAGAGGTGTGGGTGCCCGCGGCCAGTGCCGCGACCGACGATGGCAACAGTGCCGCGGCGCCGATGCCGGCCACCACCTGAGCGGCGAGCAGCATCGTGATGCCGCCGCTGGGGGTGAGGTAGCCCATCACTCCGCCGACCGCCATGAGCAATGCGCCGATGACCATGAGCCGTTTGCGTCCCAGTAGGTCACCGACCACACCGAACGACAGCTCGAACAGGGTCACCGGCACCAGGAAGGCTGCCGTGACCCAGGTGAGCTGCGTCGAGGTGGTGCTGAGGTCCTGGTTGATGTAGCCGTTGATGACTGCGGGCAGCGAGATGCCGAACTGTGCGACGCCGACCGCGAAAGCTGCGCTGAGCAGCGTCCCCGTGGAGAGTCCCGGGTGCCGGTCGGCCGTCCCGGGGGTGCCTGATGTGGCGATTGTCTCACTCATGAGAAGAGAGTTAAGCAGATCACTGGTGAGAAATGAACAGGTTTCCTGATTATTTCTTCGTCTGACGGAGCTTCCTGGGCGTTCGCACGCTTCGGTGTTTCACTCAGTGGAAATCCGGTGCAAGCGTGCGACTCTGCGCGGCCTCGCGCGGTGTGTTCGCTGCGCATCCGGGGTCGGCGGATTCGGCCCGACGGGGCACCACTGGGCTCGAAGGGGGCGAGCGCTCTAGGGAGCAGGTAACGCCGCGAGGCCACGCATGAGGTCGTCTCGGTCCACGGCGACGCACACCCGGATCCACCCTTCACCCGAACGACCGAATGCGCTACCCGGTGCGACGGCGATGCGGGTGTCGAGGAGGAACTTCTCGGCCCACCCGGCCACGTCGCCTTCGCTGGCGTAGGAGATGTCGACCCACAGGTAGAACGCGCCCTGCGGGCGCGCGTAGCCGATACCACGCGAATCGAGAAGTGCGGTCGCAGCGTTGAGGTTCGCTCGGTATTTGTCGCTCGCGCTCGTGACCGCGTCCTGGGGGCCGGTGATCGCCGCGAGCCCCGCGTACTGGTCGGGCACCGCGACACAGCTGATCGCCGCTTCCTGAACCGTCGACATGGTGGCGCCGAGGCCTTTCGGGGTCACCAGGTAGCCCACCCGTACGCCGGTCATGGCGTAGGTCTTCGACAACGAGTACACGCTGAACACGCGATCGTCGGTGTCGATGCTTGCCGGACTCACATGGTCGCGGCCGTAGGTGAAGTACTCGTACACCTCGTCGCTGATGATCCACAGATCGTGGCGGGCCGCGAAGTCGACCAGCCTCTCGATCATCGCCCGGGGGTAGACGACGCCGAGCGGATTGGACGGCGAATTGAGGATGATCGCCCGCGTCCGCTCGGTGACGAGTCGTTCGAGCTGGGTCAGGTCGGGCAGAAAGCTCTGCGGTGAATCGTTCGGGTGATCAGCGTGCGACAGGTTGTGGGCTCCTCGCGGGCCTGTGCCGTGGTGGGTCTCGGGTCGTAGGGGGTAGGGCACCGGGATCGCGCCGATCATCCGGGCGTTCATGGTGAAGGTGGTGTAACCCGGGTCGGGGACAAGGATCTCCTCGCCGACGCCGAGCAGGAGCGTCATCGCCTGATACAGCGCTTGCGTCGCGCCGACGGTGACCCAGACCTGCTCGACGTCGGCGTGGAAGTGGTTGTCGCGCTGGAGCTTCTCGGTGATCGCGCTGCGCAGCTTGGCGATGCCGCCGTTGGGTGCGTAGTCGGTGTCGTCGCGTTCCCACGCCGCACATGCAGCCGCGGCGATGTGCGGGGCCACCGCGACGTCGGGTTCGCCGACGGCGAGGACGGTCACGTCGTCCATCCGCAGCGCGACCTCGAAGAGTCGACGGATACCGGACATCGGTACGGTGGAAATGTGATCGGCCAGCCTGGGCATGTGGGGACGGTAACAACATCTGGGCTAACACGGCGGTCGGCGATCGCGATGTCTTCTAGCGAAACATTCAGTGGAAGGACGTGGTTTTTGTGCCCACAGGTAGTGCGCTGCGGCGTGGACCGTTCGTGCTGGTCGGGTCCGTGGTGCTGGCGGCGGTCATCGCCCTCAGCACGCTGATGGCCGGCTCGGCGTCGGCGGACGGCAAATATGGCGGTCGTTGGGTGTTCGGTCGTATCGAGCAGGCCTATCTGGCCACCGGCGGACCCAACATGTGGGGCAACCCCACCAACAACGAGTCGGCCGCCGCCAACGGCGGTCGCTTCCAGAACTTCGCCAAGGACACCGCGTTCTACTGGCATCCCCGGGTCGCCAACGGCGTCGCGCATCAGGTGGGCGGCGCGATCCGCGCCAAGTGGGCCGGATTGAACTGGGAGCGCGGTCCGCTGGGTTACCCCACCTCCAACGAGCAGGCGACCGCCAACGACGGAAGGATGAACAGCTTCCAGGGCGGCAACGTCTACTGGGGTCCCTACAGCGACGCCCATCCGGTGTGGGGTGAGATCTACAAGGTGTGGCAGCGCTCGGGTGGTGCCAACTCCTGGTACCAGCTCCCCACCAGTGACGAATACCGCATCGGCACCTCGTTCGCGCAGGACTTCCAGGGCGGGACCATCACCTGGCCGTGACCGCGGTGCGGGTCCCGCTCACCGGTTGACCTCCTGCTCACCGGATTCCGTGAGCGGGAGGTCAACCAGTGAGCGCGAGCGATGTGGTGACCGGAGAGAAATGTCGGTGACCGCAGAGAATGTGCTTGCGGCGACGGCGCCCGGTCAGCAGTTCCCGGCCGGGAACAGGGTGATGTTGCGGCGGATCCACTCGGCGATCGTGTTCACCTCGCTGATGCCCGATGAGAACGATCCGTCATGGGGTGCGGCAGCGATCGTGATCGCGGTCTGGCCGGTGCCGTTGGGCAGGATCGCCAGTTGGCGAACCAGATAGTCGCCGTCGTCGTCGGGGCCCCAGCCGCCCTTGGATGCCGAGCCGTCGATGGCGGCGAGACCCCACCGCTCGTCGGGCACGATGTGGCGCATCAGGTCCACGACGTTGCCGGTGTCGGCCATACACGGCAGGTGGTCGGCGAAGATCGCCTGCTGGCCCAATTCCCACTGCGTCTGACCGCCGGTCACATACGGTCCGTCGGCACCTTCCCACGGCACCTCGGTGATTGCGTCGCCGCCTTCGCGGATCACCGACTGTACGGCGTCTGCGGCTTGCTCGGGTGTGCCGAGCATCGACCAGAGCCTCTGTGCGGCGTCGTTGTCGGACTCGGTGATCGCCGGGGTCACGGAGCGCTGCGCCGCGGACCCGTCAGCGCGCAAGGCGGCGATCGACAGCGGCACCTTGATGGTCGACCAGGCCAGTTGTGCCCCGATGTTGCCGAGGGTGCGGGCCGTCACCGCGCCGACGGGTGCGTAGGCCATCGCGATGTCACCGTCGACCGAACCCTGCAGCGCGGTGAAGCGTGCGTCCAGATCGTCGCCGACCATACCGACGCCGGCCGCAAGTCCCGCGTCGCTGGGGGTGGTCAGCTTCTCGGGGAACACATTCGGCAGCCCTTGGTCGCCGGTGCATCCCGTCACCAGCAGTGTCGAGGCGGTGAGCGCCGCTGCGGCGCACGAGAGGCGAGCGCGGTTGCGGCGGCGCCGGTGCGGATGGCTCACCCGACGCCGAGTCCGAAAGTGTGACGGTGCGGTACGCGGGTTCGATCAGGCATGAGGACATCGGATTGCCCGAAAAGTCCTATTCCGCAGGCTCTTCCGATCATCCAGACCTCCTCTGGGGACACCGTAGCCGACAGGCGGCGGCTCATTCGCCGATAGGCTTGGGGCGTGGGAGGTGATCCATGACGCCGTCGCCGTCGGCCGAACAGGATTCGAGTGCAGGCAAGAACTCGGGTGCAGGCAAGAACGCGGGTGGAGACCGGGGTGGTGACCAGGACGCGGGCACGTCGGGTTCGGCGCCGCCGAGCGAGAGTCTGCTCACCGTCCTGATTGCGCTCGCTGCCAACGCCATCATCGCGGTGGCCAAGACGCTGGTCGCGGTGATCACCGGATCGGCGTCGATGGTCGCCGAAGCAGCGCATTCGTGGGCCGACACCGGCAACGAGGTGTTGTTGCTGATCGCCGAGCGACGCGGTCGCAAGGGTCGTGACGACACCCATCCCCAGGGATATGGCCGCGAGGCCTATGTCTGGTCGATGTTCGCGGCCTTCGGCTTGTTCACCGTCGGTGCGGTGGTGTCGATCCAGCACGGCATCTCCGAGCTGGGATCCACCGATCCCGGCGAGGACTATTTCTGGGCCTACATCGTGCTGGCGCTGTCATTCGTGCTCGAGGGAACATCGTTCATCCGCTCGTATCAGCAGTCGAAGAAGCAGGCCGACCGACGACGGATCGGAGTCTTCGACCAGGTACTCACCGGCAGCGATCCCACAGTCCGTGCGGTCTTCGCCGAGGACGCCGCCGCGCTGATCGGTATCGCGTTCGCCTTCCTCGGCATCCTGCTGCACCAGCTCACCGGCAAGGCCGTGTTCGACGCGATCGGTTCCATCCTCGTCGGCGTCCTGCTGGGCGTGGTGGCGGTCATCCTCATCGATCGCAACCGGAGATTCCTGGTGGGCGAGAGTGTGGACAAACCCGCGCGCCACCACATCCTCGAACTCCTCAAGGGCCATCCCGACATCGATCGGGTGACCTATCTGCATGCGGAGTTCGTGGGGCCGGGTCAGTTGTACATCGTTGCGGCCGTGGACATCATGGGAAACCAGACCGAGGACCACGTGGCCGTGCGGCTGCGTCGCATCGAGGCGCAGCTCGAACGCAACGACCATGTGACAGAGGCCGTTCTGACGTTGTCGGCGCCCGCCGAGGTCAGCCTCTAGCGCAGCTGGTCGGGGCCGGCGCCGGGATGACTCCCATGATCACTCCCCGAAGAGCACGCCGGGGTTGAGTCGCCACTGCGGGTCCAGCGCCGACTTGATCGCGCGCATCGTCTCGATGTCGACCTCGGTGCGGCCCAGATGCAGCCACCGCGCCTTCGCCCGGCCGATACCGTGTTCGGCGCTGATGCTGCCCCGGTGGGTGTGGATGACCTCGAACACCGAGTCGGTGAGCGACTCGGCGTCGGCCGGATCGACGTCGAGAAGGTTCACGTGGATGTTGCCGTCGCCGACGTGACCGAACAGGATCGGGCGGCAGCGCCCGCCCGCATGCCCGGTCAGTGCAACCAGATCGGCGATGGTCGCGTCGAGTTCCGAAAGTGGCACCGAGACATCGAGTTTCACCACTGCAGTGGTGGTGGAGCGGGCGATCGACTCGGTGTGCGACTCGCGGATCTGCCACAGCGCCGAGGCGGGGCCGGGTTCCATCACCGCGTCGACGACCTCAGGTGCGCGCTCGAGCACACCGGTGACCGCGGACTCCAGGTCTCCGGGTCCGGACACCTCGATGAGGGTGTAGAAGTCCGCCGGTGTCGCCACCGGCGAACGCATTCCGTATCCGGTCACCAGGTCGACACCGGCCGCGGTCATCATCTCGGCGGCTTCGACCGTCAGACCGGCGTCGCGTATCGCGGCGACCAGATCCACCGCCGCGCCCACTCGGTTGATCGCGGCGACGGTCACCACCGTCGGCCCCGGCAGACCGGTGAGTCGGAACAGCACCCGGGTGATCACCGCCAGTGTTCCCTCCGAGCCGCAGAGCAGGCCCGGCAGGTCATATCCCACATTGTCTTTGGCCAGCGCCGACCAGCGTCTCAGGACGCTGCCGTTCGCCAGTACGGCCTCGATGCCCATCACCTGGGCGCGGGTGCCGCCGTGCCGGATGAAGCGCACGCCGCCGGCGTTGGTGGCCACGACCCCGCCCGCGGTCGCCGATTCGCGTGAGGCCAGGTCGATCCCGAACGACAACCCGGCCGCGCGGGCATGCCGGTCGAGTTCGTCGATCGTCACCCCGGCGCCCACGCCGACGGTGGCCCCCACCGTGTCGACCGGTTCGAGATCGGTCAATCGGCTGGTGGACAACAGGATTCCGCCCAACGGCACCGATCCGCCGACCAGTCCGGTGTTGCCGCCCTGCGCGGTGACGGCGACACCGGCCTGTGCGCACAACCGCATCACCGCGGCGACCTCGGCGGTGTCGGCAGGACGCGCCATCGCATCGGCGTGGCCGTGCCACTTGCCCATCCAGTCGGTGAGATGTCCGGCCAGCACCTGCGGGTCGTCGACGACGTGGACATCGCCGACGACCGCGCGCAGCGAGTCGATCAGGTCTGACGCCATCTCTGCACCCTAGTCCGGACCGACCGGGAAGGGACTGATCGGAACTCGTCGAGTAGAGGCCGCGCGCCGTCAGACCTGTTCGTCTGCCGCTCGACCGCGTCGGGAGAACTCGCCGTTGGTCTTGTCGTCCCACCGGGTCATGATCTCGTCGACCTTGGGATCGCCCTGTGCGCGAATCCAATCGCACAGTTCCGGGTCCGCGGCGGGGTTGGTGACGATGATCGTGTGCAGATCGGGATACTTCTCGGCGAGTTCGCGCAGCTTCTCGGCGCTGGTGCCGGGATCGGCCGCCTCCAGCGCCTCGCGGGGGTCGATGTAGGCGCCGCGCGGTGCATCCGAGGCCGAGGTCTCCGGCAGCACCGGCGCACCGTCGTCGGGGGAGCGACGCTGGTTGAACACCAGATTCAGCACGATCGCGCAGATCGCCCCGGCGGAGATACCGGAGTGGAAGATCGTCTGGAACCAGTCGGGGAACTTGCCGTAGATGTCCAGTGCGGTGCCGTCGTTGGACAGCGCCACCTCGCTGAGCATCGCGACACCCAATGAGACCGCGACCACCAGGATGTTGCTGTTGTTGAACCGCACCTTCGACAGGGTTCGCACACCGCTGGCGGCAACCATGCCGAACAGTGCGATACCGGCGCCGCCGAGTACGGGCTGGGGGATGCCCTCGACGACGGCGGCGAGTTTGGGCAACAGTCCCAGCAGTACGAGGATCACGCCGGCACCGGTCGCGACGTGGCGGGTGCGCACCCCGGTGATCGCGACCAGACCCACGTTCTGGGCGAAGGCGGTGTAGGGGAATGTGTTGAAGATGCCGCCGATGACGGTGCCCAGGCCGTCGGCACGCAGGCCGTCGCCGAGTCGGCGCGGGGTGATCTTCTCGTCGACGATCTCACCGACAGCCACGATGTCACCGGTGGTCTCGGTCATGATCACGATCGCCACGATGAGCAGCGAGATGATCGAACTGATCTGGAAGGTCGGCGTGCCGAACTGGAACGGGTGCGGCACCCCGATCCAGCCGTAGTGCTTGACATTCGACCAGTCGGGCATGCCGAACGGGATCGAGATCAGCGTGCCGATCACCAGACCCAGCAGGATCGAGATTCGACGGATCGCCGGCGGGGCGAAGCGTTCGATGAGGAGGATGATGAGCAGGGTCAGAAAGCCCATGCCGACGTACTTGGGCTCACCGAAGTCCTTGCTGGAGCTGCCGTTGCCCATCCAGCCTGCCGACACCCCCATCAGCGATACACCGATGATGAGGATGATCGTGCCGGTCACCAGCGGCGGGAAGAACCGGATCAATCGTCCGTACACCGGGGAGAGCACCATCATGAAGATGCCCGAGGCGATCACCGAGCCGTAGATCGCGGTGATGCCGTGGGTGGTGCCGATGGTGATCATCGGGGAGACCGCGGCGAAGGTGACGCCCTGCATGAGCGGTAGGCGCACACCGAATCGCCAGAACCCGACCGCCTGAATGATCGTCGCGATACCGGCGACGAACAGGTCGACCATGATGAGGTGGACGATGTCGCCGGACTGCAACTGCCCGGTCTTGACCATCACCCCGCCGACGATCAGCGGTACCGCGACCGCGCCGGCGTACATCGCCAGCACGTGCTGCAGCGCGAGCGGCACCAGCACATGCGCCGGCGGGATGTCGTCGACCGGTCTCTCGGCACGACGACCGTATTTCATCAGCTCGACAAACGATGCCATCTCCACCGCTCCTTGCTCGGCCGGGCCGTCGCCGACGCGATCCGCTTATCGTTTTCCGCTTTCGTTTCCACCAGTGGTCGAGCAGGTGTCGAGGATGTTGCGGAAAATCCGATACGGGAAACTACGGCATCGCGCTCGGGGAACAGATGAGCGGGTGGCATGCGCAGGGGGACGGAGCAGCAGGGGGACGGGGTAGCGGCCGGACAGGTGAGCAGATGTGCCGGTTCAGCGCACTGCGGCGCGTCCACGGATACGGCCGAGGATCAGCAGCGCCAGCAGCGTCACCACCAGCAGAGCAGTGGTGCAGGCCGCCGCCGAGAACACCTGGCCGCGGTCGGACAGTCCGAAGATGGTCACCGGCAGGGTCTTCCAGGTGGCCGGGTAGACCATCACCGTGGCCCCGAGCTCGCCCATCGACAGGGCGACAGCCAGGCCCGCGGCCGCGCCGAGTGCCGGCAGCAGCAACGGCAACGTGACGGTGCGCAGTACGCGAAACCGCGACGCGCCGAGCGATTCGGCCGCCTGCTCATAGGCGGGGTCGAGTCGTTCGAGTGCGGCGCTGACCGAGCTGAACGCGAAGGCCATCACCAGCACGGTGTGGGCGACGATGACGATCCATTTCGTTCCGCCGAGCAGCAGCGGACGGGAGTTGAACGCGATCAGCAGTCCGAGTCCGATCGCCACCGAGGGCAGCGCGATCGGGATGTGGAAGACGGCGTCGACCAGTCGGCGCATGGGCCCGGGCGCCTCCCGCGCGGTCAGCGCCGCCCAGGTACCCAGCACGAGTGCGATCGCGCCTGCGATCAGCGCGGTCTGCAGGCTCACCGACAGGCTGGCGACGTTGTCGCCCGACAGTGCACGGTTGAAGTGGGCGAAGCCGAGGTTGCTCGGCAGCGGGCCGGTCCATGATCCGGCGAAGCCGGCCGCCACCACCGTGGCGATGGGGGCCACGAAGACCACCGTGACCACCACCGCGAACACGGGTCCACACGATGATTCGGCTACGTCGCGTCCACAGCAGCATGGCCGGCCTCCTCGGGCTGATCGGAGTCGGTGCCGGAGGCACCGGAACGGGTACGACGTGAGCGGGTGACCAGACCGGTGAAGATGACGCGATAGATGCCGTAGAGCACCAGTGACAGCAGCACCTGCACGGTGGCGATCACCGCGGCGCCGGGCAGATCGAAGGTGACCACTCCGCGTGTGTAGATGAGCACCGGCAGCGTGGTCACGTCCTTGGCCCCGGTGAACAACACGATGCCGAACTCGTTGAGGGTCAGCAGCAACACCAGACTGCCGCCGGCCATCATCGCCGGGGCGGCCTCGGGCAGCACGACCGTGCGCAGCACGCGGGCCGGTGAGGCGCCGAGACTGGCCGCCACGTCGAGCTGGTCGCGTGACATGGAGGCGAATGCGGCGAGCATCGGACGCACCACGAAGGGTGTGTAGAACGTGATCTCCGCGGCGATGACACCCCACGGGGTGGTGAGGAAGTTCAGCGGACGTCCGCCGCCGAGTTCGGAGATCGCCGCGTTGACCGCCCCGGCGCTGCCGTAGAGGAAGGTGAATGCCAGCGTGATCAGGAAGGACGGCAGGGCCAGCACTGTGTCGATCAGCCGAGCGACGACGGTCGATCCGCGGAACGGCACGAGTGCCAGCACCACCGACAAGAAGGTGCCCAGCACGAGGCAGCCGATGGTGGAGGCGATCGCGATCTGTGCGGTGGTGACCAGCGAGGTGCGGAACAGATCGCTGCTCAGCACCGCACCCCAGGTGCTGGCACCCGTGCCCTCCGACGAACTGGTGAGCACGCGGATCAGCGGGTAGACCGCGATGAGGATGACGATCAGGACCGGCGGCAGGGCCAGCAGGATCGCCGGGAGACGCGACGGGGTGGCATTGGATTGCGGTGTGCGCGTGCGGGTCTGCGGCGGTGCGGTGGCGACGGTCATGTCGGGCTCCCGGTGGCGCCGGATGTGTCACCGGCGTCCACGAGGACCCCGGCGTTCTCCGGAAGTCGCACGCCGACAACCGCGTCGACTCGATGATCGCTGCGCCCGGGGACGTCGGCCTCGAGCAGCTGGTCGGGCAGTCCGTCGATCGCCAGCGACAGCCGGGTGACCGGTCCGCGCCAGACCGCCGACCGCACGACCGCCCGGGTGGACCCGGTGGCACCGAGGTCGGTGACCACCACATCGTGCGGGCGCACGCAGACGAGGGCGGCTGCGCCCGGCGCCCACCGGGTGCGCGGCTCGGGTGCGAGGACGGTCAGCATCCGCTCCCCGGCCGACACCAGCGCGGTGCGCCCCGAGACTCGTCCGATGGTCACCGGGATGAGGTTCGCGCCGCCGAGGAAGGCAGCGGTGAAACCGGTGGGAGGCCTCGACCACAGCGCCGGCGCGGTGTCGATGTCGACCAGCCGCGCATCCCGCATGACCGCGACCCGGTCGGCCAGCGCGAGGGCTTCGGCCTGGTCGTGAGTCACATAGAGCATCGTGGTGTCGGGCAACGCATCTCGGAGTCCCTGCAGTTCGGTGATCATCGACTGCCGCAGTTGGGCGTCGAGTGCGGCCAGCGGCTCGTCGAGGAGCAGCACGTCGGGGCGGATCGCCAGCGCGCGGGCGATCGCGACACGCTGCTGCTGACCACCGGACAGCTCACGCGGCAGCCGGTCGGCGTAGTCGGACATGCTCACCATCGACAAGGCCTCGGCGACACGGGTGGCGATGTCGCCCTTGCGCATCCGACGTGCCTTGAGCCCGTAGGCCACGTTGTCGCGCACACGCATGTGCGGGAACAGTGCGTAGGACTGGACCACCACGCCGATGCCGCGTTTGGCCGGTGGCAGATCGGTGATGTCGCGGCCGGAGAGCCGGACACGCCCAGACGTCGGCCGGACGAATCCGGCCAGCACCTTCAGTGCCGTCGTCTTGCCGGAACCGCTGGGCCCCAACAACGCAATCGTCTCACCGCGTGTGACGCGCAGGCTGAAGTCGACGAGTGCGTCGGTGGTGTTCTTGCCGCGGCCGTAGCGCACACCCACGCGATCGAAGGTGATCGCGGGTTGGTCGTCCGATGCGGATTGCGTGGCGGTCGCGGCTGCGGATCGGTGGGTGCCGGCTCGTCCGGCCGACGTCGTGGGCTCGGTCATCCTCAGCTACCCGTTGCCTTCTGGTAGGCGGCGACGTCGGCATCGAGGGTCGAGATCACCTGGTTCCAGTCCGGACGCCACACGGTGACACCCGAGAGCACCTGGGCCGGTGTCTGTCCGGTCCCGCTGCCGGCGCCGGCGTCGATCCCGCTGATGACCGGCATGCCCAGAGCGTCGGGGCCGACGGTCTTCTGCACATCCTCGGAAAGGAAGAACTTCAGCAGCTTCTTGGCGTTGTCGGCATGCGGCGCGCCCTTGGTGATGCCGGCGAAGTAGGGCAGTGCGACGGTGGTGCGGGTGCCGTCGGGCATGGCCGGGAAGAACAGGTTGAACTTGGAGCCGTCGTCGCGGATGGAGGCGAGGTTCATCTGGACGTCGCCGTTGGCCACCAGCAGCTCACCGTTGCTGACCTTGGGCTGCAGCTTGCCGGTGGAGCTCGACGGGCCGACATTGTTGGTCTGCAGCTTCTTCAGGTACTCCAGACCCTGATCCTTGCCCATGAGATGTTGGACGAGCAGCATCACCGCGGTACCGTCACCGGCCTGGCCGGGGGTCGAGTACTGCAGCTTGCCCTTGAACTGCGGGGAGAGCAGGTCGTCGAAGGTCTTCGGTGCCGGGTTGGCAGCCGGGTTGACGATGAACGACAGGGCGTTGTCGACGATGGCGACGTACTTGCCCTGCGCATCCTTGTTGCCGTCGGCCACCTTCGAGGTGTCCACACCCGAGTCGACGAGCAGTCCGTCGGCCTCGGCCTTCTGGATGAACGGCGGCAGCGTCACCACCATGTCGGGCTGCGGGTTGGACTGTTCCTTCTGGACACGCGAGACGACTTCGCCGGAACCGGCCTCGACCTCGTTGACCGTGATGCCGGTCTGGTCCTTGAACTTCGCGAATTCCTGCTTGTACCAGTCGCCGAGCCCGTCGGCGCTATAGACGGTGAGTGTCTTGTCGCCGCCAGAGCTGGCACTTCCGGTGCCGCCGCAGGCGGCCGTGCCGGTGATCGCGATCGTGGCGGCGGCAAGCGCGGCACCCTTGATCACGGTCGAACGCAATGACTTCACGGATGTCTCCTTCAGAGGTGGTGGTGACGGGCTGTCGAGCATGAGCGGCTGGAGCTGGTCGAACAGACTGGAGTGGACAGATCGGGTCGAGCGGTCAGGACAGCAGTAGGTCGGCGAATGCGCTCACATCGGGGACCACGTCGGTCGCCCCGGCAGCCGCCAGTGTGTCGGCATCGTGTGCGCCGGTGAGGGTTCCGGCCACGATCGAGGCTCCCGATCGCAATCCGGCGGTCACGTCGTTGGCGGTGTCACCGAGTACGGCGATCTCGCGGACGTCGTCGATCTGCAGTCGCAGTGCGGCGGCGAGGATCATGTCGGGGTAGGGGCGGCCGCGTCCGGCATCTGACGGTGCGAGCGTGAGATCGGCGATGGTCGTCCATCCGAGGACGTCGAGCAGACGGTCACGGGTGCCGGCGCTGAAGCCGGTGGTCAGCACGACCTTGATGTCGGCGGCACGCAGTCGCTCGATCGCGTCGGCGGCACCGTCGATGGGACGTACCTCGCCGAGGTTGCGCTCGTAGGCGGCCTCGAACGCCGAATTCGCTTGCTGTGCACGGTCTTCGTCGTCGTTCAGCAGGGCGCGGAACACCACGATCTTCGACTGGCCCATCGTGTCGATCACGTACTGCCGGGCTGCGTCGGCCTCGGGTCCGGAGTCGGGGAGTCCGGCGGCCTTGGCGGCGGCGTCGAATGCGGTCAGGACGAGTCCGTCGTCGGCGACGGTCGTTCCCGCCATGTCGAGGGCCGCCATGCGGATGATGTGGTCGGACATGCGGTGAGGCCTTTCTGGCAGTCAGGGGACAGGTCAGAGGTCGCGCGTCGGTGATACGGAACCGTGTTCGGTCAGCGGGTCGGAGGTTCGGGGCGCCGGCGGGCAGGGGGAGATCAGCGGGCAGGGGAGATCAGCAGGCGATCAGAGGGAGAGCAGATCAGCGGTCTGTTCGCTGATCACGGGTCCCAGCGTCATGCCGCGGCCACCGGGACCGGTGACCACCCACACGCCGTCGGCGACCTCACGGCGACACACCAGTTCGCCGGGGTCCACACACTGTGAATAGACACCGGCCCACCGGCGAACGATGTGGGGGAGGGGTTGTCCCAGAAGATCTTCCAGCACAGTGCGCAGGTGGTCGTAGGGGTCCTCGGTGACATCGAAGTCGAACGGCTCGGCGTATTCGTGGGTGTCGCCGATGGTCAGTCCGCCGTGCAGTCGCTGCACACACAACAACTGCATACGGTGTTCGGCGGCGACCGGAGCCTGCGGCTGTGTGGCGGTGAGCTCGTCGAGCTTCTCGCCGGCGAAGGCGGGGTAGTACCGGAGACTGTCGCCGTCGGCGATCGCGGTGGTCAGCGCCTCGCCCAGCGAGGCGGTCTGCATCATCTGCAGGCGTACGCGCCGCACCGGCAGTTCGCCGGCGATCTCGCGGGTCAGTCCACCGTGTGCGGCGCCGGGGCAGTACACGGCGACGTCGGCGTGGTAGACGGCTCCGTGGTCGTCGGTGACCGTCACCCCGCCGCCCGACGACGAGATGTTGCGCACTTCGTGGCCGCCCACGTACTCGTAGCGTCCGACCTCACTGAGATGGGCACGGATGTGCGGCAGGGCGATTCGGGACTCGACCGCGCCGTCGCGGGTGCAGTGCAGGCCGGCGAGGTACTTTCCGCGCAGTGCGGGGTTGACCTGCAGAACCTCCTCGGGTTCGAGCAGCCGGAAGCCGCGAGCGGTGGCGTCATCGCGCCCGGCAACCTCCTCGGCGACCGCGAGTTCGGCTTCGGTGCGAAGCATCGTCAGCGATCCCGCCGGGCGAAAGCCCACGGCAGGCACCTTCGCGGCGATCTGTTCCCAGAGGTCACGCGACCGTTGGGCGGCCTCGAGTTCGAACGGGGCCCGTCCGGACACCCAGACGAGTCCGAAGTTCCGCACCGTCGCGCCTCGTGCCTGGACTTCCCGTTCAATGTGCACCACGTCGTGTCCGCGCGTCACCGCGGCCCAGGCGTGTGATGTTCCGAGGATTCCGCCCCCGATGATGATCAGCTTCACGGGATACAGCATGCACATTGGTCTAGACCAACAGGAGTCGGTTTTGAGAACTCTGGGTTAATAATTGGTATAGACCAATTGCGATACCATGAGCGGTATGAAATCCGTTGTGCTCGAGGAGGCCGAGGCGATCCTGTGGTCGCTGAGGGGTGTGTGGGATGAGGATGCCGTGGACGACCTCGACCATGCGCTGCAGTCGGCTCACCTCGCCCAGGCCGACGGCGCCGACGACGAACTCATCCTGGCCGCGGCGCTGCACGATCTCGGGCACAGTCCGCTGCTCACACCCCGTCCCGACCACGACCGGGTTGCGCGACTGTGGCTGACCCCGCGGTTCGGCGAGCGCGTGGGATGGCTCGCGGGTGCGCATGTGGCCGCCAAACGCCATCTCGCCCTGACCGAGTCGGGATACCTCGATGCGCTTTCCGATCGGTCGGTCGACACACTGTCCGCACAGGGGGGACAGGCCCGGGTCGGGTCGCAGTGGACATCCAATCCATGGTGGCCGGATGCGTTGCGGCTGAGGAGATTCGACGATGCTGCCAAGATCCCGGGCGCGGCGGCGATGACGGTCGCCGAGGTTCTCGACGTGGCGGGGCGGGTGGTGGCGGCATGACGGCCACGGGATCGGGTCACAGACCTGCGGGTGCGAACACGGTGCGCGGCAGGACGGGTTCGCGCAGGGCGGGCTCGGGCGGGGCTGGCTCGGGTGGAAGTAGTTCGGGTGGAGGTGAGGCGGAGATGCCCAAACCCTATCTCGTCCGTCGGGGGCTCGAGACCATCCTGGCGGAGCTGGCTGTGGGGGATTCGGTTCCCGCCGAACGCGAACTCGCCGAACGCTTCTCGGTGTCACGGGAGACGGTCCGCCAAGCCCTGCACGAACTGCTGGTGCAGGGGCGGATCGCTCGGCAGGGACGCGGGACGGTGGTGTCGTCTCCGAAACTCATCCAGCCCCTGTCCCGGGGGTCCTACACCGAGGGCGCGCAACGACAGGGCCGGGTGCCCGGTCGTGTGGCATTGGCCATGGGTGATGTCACCGGCTCCGACGACATCTGTGAGGACCTCGAGATCGCGCGGGGGTCGACGGTTCTGCGCATCGATCGCCTGCTGCTGGCCGACGGTCAGAAGCTGGGCCTGGAGTCGACCTTCCTGCCACTGCCCAGGTTCGATTCCTTCCACAGCACCTTCAACCCCGAGACGTCGTTGTACACCGCCATGCGGGCGCTGGGTATCGAGTTCGGGCCGGCTGAGGAGCGTATCGAGACCGCACTCGGATCGCCGCGGGAGGCGAAGCTGCTCGAGACCACCACTGCCATGCCGATGCTGCTGATGAACCGGCGATCCCTCGACTCCGACGGCGTGCCCATCGAACGCGTGCGTTCGCTCTATCGCGGCGATCGCATGGCCTTCGAGGTGGTGCTGCGCGAATAGCGGTACAGGTGTCGGTGCGTGCGGGGCCGCCGGGCCCGGCCGCTCGATACCCTCGACGGGGTGAGCCGATCAGCCGCACCACACCACGAGCAGCCCGACGAGATCTGTGTGCGCGGGGCCCGCGTGAACAACCTGCGCGACATCGACGTGGACATCCCACTGCGCGAGATGGTGGGAATCGCCGGTGTGTCGGGTTCGGGGAAGTCGTCACTGGCACTCGGTGTGCTCTACGCAGAGGGGTCGCGTCGCTACATCGAGGCGCTCTCGACCTACACGCGCCGCCGCATGTCGCAGGCGCCGCGTGCGGCCGTCGACTCGGTCGAACACGTACCCGCAGCACTCGCGCTGCGGCAACGTCCCGGACCGCCCGGGGTGCGTTCGACGTTCGGCACCTCCAGTGAACTGCTCAACGTGCTGCGGTTGATGTTCTCTCGGCTGGCCTCGCATGTGTGCCCGAACGGACACCATGTGCCGCCGACGATCGACGTCGCCGCCGAGGTCCCCTTCGACTGCCCGGTGTGCGGTGCGGCGGTCCACGCGCCGGGGGCCGAGGACCTCGCGTTCAACTCCCGTGGCGCGTGTCCCACCTGCTCGGGTACCGGGGTGGTGCGCACGGTGAACGACGCGGCGCTGGTCCCCGATCCGGGCAAATCACTCGACGAGGGTGCAGTGGCACCGTGGAACATGTTCGGGTTCAACGTCCAGCCGACGATCGCCGCCGAGTTCGGGGTCCGTACCGACGTGCCGTGGCGTGACCTCACCGACGACGAACGACAGATCGTGCTCGACGGACCCCAGGAGAAGAAGCACATCACGGTCACGTCGAAGAAGGGTGTCCACGATCTGGACTTCACCTTCCGCAACGCGCGCCTGACCGTCACCGAGGAACTCAAACGCGCCGACAACGAGAAGCGGCTCGCGCGGGTGAGCCGATTCCTCATCGAGGGCACCTGTCCGACGTGTGACGGCACCCGTCTCAGTGCTGCGGCCCGGCGTCCCACGATCGGTGAGCTCAACCTGGCGCAGGTGACCGCGATGACCCTCGATGAGGTGCTGGTCTGGGCGCCGAGCGTGGAGTCGACGCTGCCCGACGACATGCTGCCGATGGCGGCCGCCCTGGTGTCCACCCTGGGCGAGATGGCGCGTCGACTGGTCGAACTGGGCCTGGGATATCTGGCCCTCGACCGGGCCGGGGCGACCCTGTCGACCGGTGAGCGCCAGCGGGTGCAGCTCGCACGAGCCGTGCGCAATGCCACGACCGGGGTGCTCTACGTGCTCGACGAGCCGTCGATCGGTCTGCATCCGGTGAACGTCGACGGTCTGATCGGCGTGATGAACGATCTTCTGGCCGATGGAAATTCGGTGGTCTTCGTCGACCACGACGTACAGATCCTGCGACAGGCCGACTGGCTGGTCGAGATCGGCCCCGGATCGGGGAGTCAGGGCGGCAAGGTGATCGCCGCCGGCACCCCGGCTGCACTGCATGATGAGCCGGCATCGCTGCTGGCAGGATTCCTCGACGGCACCGAGACGGTGGTGGTGCGCGACCGGGCGCCGGCCGAGGAGGTCTTCGAGTTCGGCGCGTTCGCACTGGTGACATCGGCGATCCATACAGTCGCCCCGCTCGAGGTCGACTTCCCCAACCGGCGACTGGTCGCGGTGACCGGGGTGTCGGGGTCGGGAAAGACAACCCTCGTACTGGAATCACTGGTCCCCGCGTTGCGTGCCACCGCCGGCGCCCGCGGCGCCTACATGCCCGCCCATGTGCGCTCGATCGAGTTGCCCTCCGATGTCGAGGCCGCCAAACTGCGGGTGTACTTCGTGGATGCGACTCCGATCGGTGTCAACGTTCGCTCCACTGTCGCAACGTATTCCGGGGTGATGGACGATCTTCGCACGGCCTTCGCCGACACCGAGGCGGCTCGCGAGGCGGGGCTGACCGCCTCGGATTTCTCCTACAACACCGGCTCGCTGGCCTGCCCGCGCTGCGAGGGGACCGGGCAGATCTCGCTGGATGTGCAGTTCCTCCCGGATGTCGACATCGTCTGCCCCGATTGCGAGGGCAGTCGCTATGCGCCGCGGGCCGACGACTTTCGCTATGAGGGGCATTCGCTGCCGGAACTGTTGCGGATGCCGGTCACCGATGCGCTCGGCGCGGTGTCGGGGCTCGCACGAGTCCGCAGACGCCTGCGCGCACTCGACGAGGTGGGCCTGGGCTACCTCACGCTCGGGGAGGCGACACCCGCACTGTCGGGGGGTGAGGCCCAACGCCTCAAACTCGTCAACCAATTGCACCGCAACCAGACCGGGGCCGTCTTCGTGCTCGACGAGCCGAGCGTCGGATTGCATCCGCTCGATGTGCGGACGCTGGTCGGGGTGCTCACCCGGCTGACCGATCGTGGTGCGACGGTCATCGTCATCGAACACGATCTCGACGTGATCGCCAACGCCGACTATGTGATCGACATGGGTCCCGGCGGTGGTGAACAGGGCGGGCGGGTCGTCGCGACGGGCACTCCCGCGCAGGTCGCCGCTGACCCCGCGTCGGTCACCGGCACCTTCCTCACGCAGCTGGAGTGATCCGGCCGGCGGTCAGTCGCCGCCCGACAGCTCACGCGCGAATCCGACATTTCGGGACCTTCGCCCCCGCGCGGGGGACCTAGGCCGCTGGGAGGTGGGGGCTGATCGGAGACAAGCTTGTGAACCATGGTTGCCGAACCGATAGCCGTTCCGAGAGCACGTGTTCCGTCGCCGGTCCGGCCGTATCCGCGACGGCGCGGTGTGCACGGAACGTTGCTGTACCGCGCGTTGTCCACCACCGACCACAAAGACCTCGGCGTGATGTACATCGTCGCGGCCTTCGTCTTCTTCGCCATCGGTGGTCTCATGGCGTTGCTGATGCGGGCCGAATTGGCCTATCCCGGTATGCAGTTCCTGTCCACCGAGCAGTTCAACCAGCTGTTCACCATCCACGGCAGCATCATGCTGCTGCTCTACGCGATGCCGCTGGCCTTCGGCTTCGCCAACTACATGCTGCCGATCCAGATCGGCGCTCCCGACATGGCCTTTCCCCGTCTGAACGCGCTGGGCTACTGGTTGTTCGTCTTCGGCGGCCTCGTGGTGGCAGCCGGCTTCCTCAGCCCCGGTGGTGCGGCCGACTTCGGCTGGACCGCCTACACACCGCTGTCGGACTCGGTGCACTCACCCGGCGTGGGTGCCGATCTGTGGTTCCTCGGGGTGGCTGTCGGCGGTGTGGGCACCATCCTCACGTCAGTCAACATCATCACCACGGTGGTCTGTCTGCGGGCTCCGGGTATGACGATGTTCCGGATGCCGATCTTCACCTGGAACATGTTCGTCACGTCGCTGCTCGTGCTGCTGATCTTCCCGCTGCTTGCCGCGGCGGTCCTGGGTATCGAGGTCGACCGGCAGTTCGGTGCCCACCTGTTCGACCCGGCCAACGGCGGAGCGCTGTTGTGGCAGCACATGTTCTGGTTCTTCGGGCATCCTGAGGTCTACGTGCTGGTACTGCCGTTCTTCGGGATCATCTCCGAGATCATCCCGGTGTTCAGCCGCAAGCCGCTGTTCGGCTATTCGGGGCTGGTGTTCGCGACCCTGGGCCTGGCCGCTCTCTCGGTGGCCGTGTGGGCGCACCACATGTATGCCACCGGAGCGGTGCTGTTGCCGTTCTTCTCCTTCATGACCTTCCTGATCGCCGTCCCCACCGGGGTGAAGTTCTTCAACTGGATCGGCACGATGTGGAAGGGACACATCACCTTCGAGACCCCGATGCTGTGGGCCACCGGCTTCCTCGTGACCTTCCTGTTCGGCGGTTTCAGCGGGATCCTGCTCGCCGCACCACCGTTGGACTTCCAGCTGTCGGACACCTACTTCGTGGTCGCACACTTCCACTACACACTGTTCGGCGCGATCGTGTTCGCCGCATACGGCGGCATGTACTACTGGTTCCCGAAGATGACCGGGCGCATGATGAACGAGAAGCTCGGCCGATGGCATTTCTGGCTGACGTTCGTCGGCTTCAACATGACCTTCCTCGTGCAGCATTGGCTCGGCACGATGGGTATGCCTCGCCGCTACGCCGACTATCTGCCGTCGGACGGTTTCACCACACTCAACGAGATCTCCAGTCTCGGCGCGCTCATCCTGGGTATCTCGGTGCTGCCGTTCTTCTGGAACATCTTCTCCAGCTACCGCTATGGCGAGGTGGTGACCGTCGACGACCCGTGGGGATTCGGCAACTCGCTGGAGTGGGCGACCAGCTGCCCGCCGCCGCGGCACAACTTCACCGAACTGCCGAGGATTCGTTCGGAACGGCCGGCTTTCGAGTTGCACTACCCGCATATGGTCGAGCGACTGCGGACCGAGGCGTATTACGGCAAGGGTCATGGCGGGGGCAAGAGCCACGGCGGTGGAAAGGGCCCCGGTGCGGAGGCATCCGGTGGGGACGAGATCCATCGCGGGGGCGAGATCGACGGGCGTGACATCGACGGGGGTGACGGTTCGAGCACTGCTCCCCGCGAGGTGCTGACCACCTGAGATCCGCCTGAATCACCTGTGACTCGGTCGCCCGGAGATGTGATCTCCGGGCGACCGGGTCGTTGTGCAGGGTCGTTGTGCAGGGTCGTTGCGGCGAGTCGTTTCGCCGGGGCGTGCCGCGCGCGGGACGCAGCGTGCTCAGGCGCCGAGAACGCGTTCGAGATAGCGGTTGGCGAACACCCGCTGCGGATCGAATTTGTCTCGGATGGAGACGAATTCGTCGAAGCGCGGATACTGTGCGCGCAGATAGTCCGAACCACGAGTGTGGAGCTTTCCCCAGTGCGGGCGGCCACCGTGACCCATCATGATGTGCTCGACATCGTCGAAGTACCCATCGGGGGCGTCGCCCACGTACCGGTGAACTGCCACATACCCCGATGCGCGACCGGTCGCCGTCGAGAGCATGAGCGAGTCGGCGGCCGCGGCACGTACCTCGATCGGGAAGCTGACACGATAACCACGGCGGTCGATCATCGACCGCACCTCCCGCACCGCGTCCGGTACTTCCTCGAGCGGGATCGAGTACTCCATCTCCCGGAAGTGCACCCTGCGCGCCGAGATGAACACATCGTGTGAATCGGCGACGAACGTCCGTGGCGACAGGGCATTGCCCACCACCGTGTTCATCGTCGGCGTGAGCGCAGGGATCCTGGCGTCGAGTGCGCACACCACACCGAGGACGCGATTGCTCAGCACCTCGTCGTCGAGAAACCGCCGCAGCCGCGACGGTCCCTCGATCTGCGCATCGGCAGGCAGACGGGTGTTGGTCTTGGTCATCGTAGCGGTGGTGTGCGGGAACCAGTAGAACTCGTAATGATCATGTGCGGCAACGTTGTCGAGGAATGAATCGAGGACCTCGTCGACATGGCCGGTGCCCTCGTCGGCACGGATACGGAATGTCGGAACGCATTGCAGGGTGATCTCGGTGAGCACTCCCAGCGCACCGAGACCCAGCGCGGCCGCGGCGAGCAGTTCGGGCTCGTCGTCGGTGACGCGCACCTCGGTACCGGTGCCGTCGACCAGTGTCACGCCGCGGATCTGTGTGGCGATGCCTCCGAAACCAGCTCCGGTTCCGTGTGTTCCGGTGGACGTGGCACCGGCAATGGTCTGCCGGTCGACGTCGCCGAGGTTGGCCATCGCCAATCCGTACGGTGCCAGAAGTGCCGGGATCTCGTGGAGATGAGTGCCTGCGCGCAGGGTCACGCGACCGGTGGCCGTGTCGGCGTGCACGAGACCGCGCATCTTCGACATGTTCAGCTGCACACCAGGAGCCACGGCGATGCCGGTGAAGCTGTGGCCCGCGCCGACGGGTTTGACGGTCAACCCCCGCTCGATCGCACCTCCGATGATCGAGGCGACCTCGGCGGTATCCGCCGGTGTCGCGACCGCGCGCGGGACCACCGACTCGGTGCGACCCCAGTTCCGCCATGGCGTTGACGGCGATGTGACTGTCACAGAAAACATTTCCCTTCTCCACGGTAGGTGGGGACCGTGTCGACGACCTCGCCGTCGGACACCACCACGATCTCGTTCGCATGCTCGCTGATCTCACCGGATTTGGTGTGGCGGAACCACACCCGGTCGCCGATGGCCAGCCCGTCGGCGGCGTCACCGAGCAGCGGTGTCTGCACCTCGCCGGCGGCTTCGCGCTCGGCATAGGAAAGTCCTTGCGGCCACACCGGTTTCGGCAGTCTGGTCGCATCGGGTGGTCCGGAGGCGATCCAGCCGCCGCCATGACAGGTGACGACGCCGGGGCCCGGTCGGCGGACCACCTGCAGACCGAAGCCGACGGCCGGCGCGGGCTGGAAGTGGGCGTAGGTGTCGAACAGGTGCCCACCGAAGAAGCCACTGCCTGCGGCGATGTCGGTGACAGACGGGTCGGTCGAGGTGACCTCGAGCGAGCCGGTGCCGCCCCCGTTGACGAACTCCAGATCGGCGATCTCGCGCAGTGCTCGAATTGTCCGCACGCGTCGGCGGATCAGCTCGGACATCGAGATCCGCTGCATGGCAGCGATACCCAGGTTGCGCAGCTTCTTACCACTCACACCATTGCCCATCCCGGCCACCTGTGCCTCATACGACATGACCCCCACCAGGGCGAAACCCGGCCGGGAATCGATGGCGCGGGCCAACGCCACGGCCTGATCGGTGGTGTGAACGGGGGAGCGCAGCACGCCGAGGTGACCGAGAACGGGGGCGTCGAGGGAGGCGTCGAGGTCGATCGCCACGCGCAGTGCCGGACGCGTGGCAGGCGGCACGATCGCGTCGACGAGGTCGAGATGATCGACCGAGTCGACGAGCAGCGTCACCCGCGCGGCAGCGATCTCGTCGCCGGCCAACGCCGTCAACGCCTGGGAATCGGCCGTCGGATAACCCATGAGCACATCGGTGATGCCGGATTCGGTAGCCAGCCAGATCGCCTCGGCGAGGTCGTAGGCGAGTACCCCGGCGAACCCGTCGCGGGACAGGATGTCGTCGATGACGCTGCGAACCCGCAGCGACTTCGACGCCACCCGGATGGGTACGCCGCCGGCGCGGCGGCGGAGGTCGGCGATGTTGAATTCGAGTGCGGCGGAGTCGAGTGCGACCACCGCGCCGCCGAGTCCCGCCTTGGCGACCGCGCGGTCGAGGCCGGCCCAGTCCTCGGGCGGGCGCGGTGACGTCGCGGCCTCGGTGATGGACACACTCATCGTGCACCTGCCTTCTCGTGTCGGGTGGTCGGCGCGGGGCCGACCTGCGAACTGCCGGCGGGCCAACCGGCCTGCTGGGAACTGCTGTCGTGGGCACCCGGGGCGCCCAGCGCCTGTGCGGCCAGGATCTGCGCACCCATCTCGGCGGTCCGGTAGGCGGTGGCGGCATCGAAAGTCGACAGATATCCCGAGGTGATGCCGTCGGTGATCGCCACCGCCAGGGGAGCCAGCTGGTGCGGACTCGTCGACATCGTCACGCCAGTGGTCGTCTCCACGAAGGAGAGCAGGTCGAGTGCGAGCCGGTGGTAGCGGTCGTAGATCTCGGCACCCCATCGGTGCAGCTCCGGCGTCACTCGCGCATAGGCCGCCAGCGCCAGCATCGCCTGTTCCCTGGCCGGATCGGCGACCACCGCGTCGACGTATCCGCGCATCGCCCGCCGGAAGTTCTCGCGCACCGACACCGCGGCGCCCACACCGGGATCGACATGTGTGGTCAACGCGGTCAGCTCGGTCTCGAGCGCCGTCTCGACCACCGCGTCGAGCAGTTCCATCCGCGAGGTGAAGGCGTAGTGGAAGCTCGCCTGCGGCATCTGCGCCTCGGCACAGATCGCCCGCGTGGTCGCGGCCTCGACGCCATGCGCACCGATGACCCGGAAAGCGGCGTCGACCAGCAGGGATCGGCGCTCGTCGAGAGACAGTCTCGGCATCGGTGACCCCCTTCACGAGGATGGCCGAGGACGTCGGCACGGCGCTGTCGCGATGAGTTGGGCAGGTGACCCAGTCCATGTCAGGTTAATGCATGTGAGCCAAAACCGTACAGGTGTCCGGCGCTTCGTACCTGCGGATCACATGCATGAGGGCGAGCCGGGAGGTCGGCACCTGCCGGGATACGCTGAGCAGACGATGCGTTCGAACCACCCGCACCCACGCGAGGGCGCGCAGGCGGTGGGTGAGAGGGGAGTCCGGTGAGCACTGCGCAGGCCGATACCGTCGACGTCCGTACCGGATTGACCTCTGCGCAGGTTGCCGATCGGGTCGCGCGCGGTCAGGTGAACCGCGTTCCCGACAAATCCGGACGCACGGTCGGCGACATCGTCAAGGCCAACGTGTTCACCCGGATCAACGCGATCCTCGGGGTGCTGTTCATCCTCGTGGTGCTCACCGGTTCGCTCATCAACGGACTCTTCGCGCTGCTGATCATCGCCAACAGTGCGATCGGCATCATCCAGGAGATCCGCGCGAAGAAGACCCTCGACAACCTCGCGATCGTCGGTCAGACGCGCCCGTCGGTGCGCCGCGACGGCGTGGTGACACAGATCGGCACCGACGAGGTGGTGATCGACGACATCATCGAACTCGGCCCGGGCGATCAGGCAGTCGTCGACGGCGTGGTCGTGGAGGCCTCGGCGCTCGACGTCGACGAATCTCTGCTCACCGGGGAATCCGACGCCCAGGACAAGTCGCCGGGCGACAAGATCATGTCCGGTAGCTATGCCGTCTCGGGGTCGGGAGCCTATCGCGCGGAGAAGGTCGGCGCCGACGCCTACGCCGCCCAGATCACCGGCGAGGCGGGAACGTTCACGCTGGTCAACTCGGAGCTGATGAACGGGATCAACCAGATCCTCAAGGTCATCACCTGGCTGCTGATCCCCGCCGGAGTGCTCACCATCGTCAACCAGCTCGTCGTCAGCCGCAGTGGGATCCGGTCGAGCATCCTGGGCATGGTCGCCGCACTGGTCCCGATGGTGCCCGAGGGTCTCGTGCTGATGACCACCATCGCGTTCGCGGTCGGTGTGATCCGGCTGGGTCAGCGCAAGTGCCTGGTCAACGAGCTCCCGGCGATCGAGGGCCTCGCACGCGTGGACACGGTGTGCACCGACAAGACCGGCACACTCACCGAGAACGGCATGAAGCTCTCGCAGGTCGACCCGGTCGCCGGTGCGGAGGCGGCCATCGCGGGGGTCTCGATCGACGACGTCCTCGCGGCGCTCGCGGCGAACGATCCGCACCCCAACGCCAGCATGCAGGCGATCGCCGATGGGCTCCCCGATGCCCCGGACTGGTCGGTGACCGCCATCGCGCCCTTCTCCTCGGCCAAGAAGTGGAGCGGGATGTCGTTCCGCGACAACGGCTCGGGTGACAGTCGTGGCAACTGGCTGCTCGGCGCCCCCGACGTGCTGCTCGAGCAGGGCAGCGATGCGGCCGCGCGTGCGGAGGAACTGGGCTCGAGCGGGCTGCGCATCCTGCTGCTGGCCGGTACCGACGTGCCGGTCGACACCGACACCGACGATGGGCTCACCGCGCCTGGACATGTGGTGGCGGTGGCGTTGATCGCGCTGGAGCAGCGGGTGCGACCAGATGCCGGTGCGACCATCGAGTACTTCGGTGAGCAGCATGTCGCGGTGAAGGTGATCTCCGGCGACAATGCGGTGTCGGTCGGTGCCGTCGCCGCATCCCTCGGACTGGGCACCATCGAATCGTCGGTCGACGCCCGCACGCTGCCCACCGACCAGGACGAGCTGGCTGCCGCGGTCGAGAAGGCGACCAGTTTCGGCCGCGTCAAACCCGAGCAGAAGCGTGCGATGGTCAATGCGCTTCAGGCACACGACCATTCGGTGGCGATGACCGGAGACGGCGTCAACGACGTACTCGCGCTCAAGGATGCCGACATCGGCGTCGCGATGGGGGCGGGTAGTTCCGCTGCCCGTTCGGTGGCGCAGATCGTGTTGCTGGACAACAAGTTCGCCACTCTGCCCTATGTGGTGGGCGAGGGCAGGCGGGTGATCGGCAACATCGAACGCGTGTCGAATCTGTTCCTCACCAAGACGGTCTCGGCGGTGGTGCTGGCGGTGCTGGTCGGTGTGGGCGGCATCGCCGCGAAGATCTTCGGCTTCTCGGCCATCTCCTACCCGTTTCAGCCCATCCACGTGACGATCTCGGCGTGGTTCACCATCGGCGTGCCCGCTTTCGTGTTGTCGCTGGCGCCCAACAACGAACGCGCGCGCGACGGCTTCGTGCGTCGGGTGCTGCGTCTGGCGATCCCCTCGGGTGTGGTGGTCGGGGTGGCGACGTTCGTCTCCTATCTGCTGGTGTATCCGGGCGCGAGCGCGGCCACCATCGGCGGCAAGGACTCGGTGGCGATGACACCGGATCAGACCCAGGCCGCGACCACGGCCCTCATCACGATGATCGCCATCGCGTGGTATGTCCTCGTGGTGGTGGCTCGGCCGTACAACTGGTGGAAGATCGTTCTCCTGGTGTTCTGTGCGCTGGCCTATGTGGTGATCTTCACGGTGCCCTTCTTCCAGCACATGTTCTCCCTCGACCCGAGCAACCTGCACAAGACGGCAATCGCCTTCACCTGCGCGATCGTGGGCATGGTCTGCGTGGAGATCACCCACCAGTTCACCAGCCGACGCCTGGCCGCCGACGATGCCGCCGACGACGCTGCGCATGGCTTCACCCAAGCGTCCTGAAACACGTCGATCGACCGCTTCTCGTGGGGCCCGTCGAGGGTGTTTGGGATCGACGTGCGGTGGGCTGTGAGTGTGAAGAGAACGTCACGGTTCGGGGCGATTCGCACGAGACCGCCGGTTTGCTATCTAGAATTCCCTTATGGATTTCAATGGCATGGTGGACAAGGCCAAGGGACTGCTGAGCCAGAACAAGCAGTACATCGACAAGGGCGCCGACGCGATCGACAAGGCGACCAAGGGCAAATATCACGACACCGTGGAGAAGGGCCGCGACGCCGCCAACAAATACGTCGGTGGCGACGAGAAGACCGACGAGAAGACCGGGCCGAGTACCCCCGAACAGTCCCCGGGTACACCCGCCCCGGAGCAGCCGAAGGCGGCCGAGCAGACCCCGCCGCAGCCGAAGGGGGAGGGCGAGCCGCCCACCTCCTGAAGCCCGGCATCCGCAATTCGCACGGTGCGGGACCCCGCACCGTCGAGCGCGTTGTGCGGGTCTGTGCGCTTGTCCTGGTGTCGATGGTGGCCGTGTCGGGCCTGGTGTCGTGTTCGACCGGTCGGCAGGATGCGATACGGCAGACCTCCTCGGCGACGTCAGGTTTCACCGCCCCGGCGCCGGTGTCGGGATCGGCTGCCACCAATGAGCCCGGAACCGTCGTGTCGCGCAACGTCTTCGAAGGCTCGGGTTCGCTCGCGGGATTGCGTGGCTACCGTGTCGTGTACAGCTCCACCGCCGGTTATGCCCCGATCGGCACCGAGGTCTCGGGAGTGGTGGTGGTCCCGCCCGGCGACCCACCCGTCGGCGGCTGGCCGATCATCGCCTTCGGCCACGGCACCACCGGCACCACCCCCGATTGCGGGCCGTCGGATCATCCGGATCTGCTCGGGGAATCGGGGACCGTCGCCGACCTCGCCCGCGCTGGCTACGTGGTGGCCGCCACCGACTATCAGGGGCTCGGCGCGCGGGGCAACGGCGACCCCGGACACCCCTATCTCGAGCCACGCACCGTGGCGCACAACATGATCGACATGGTGCGGGCGGCCCGCACAGTGGTGCCGCAGACCTCACGTGAATGGGCTTCCTTCGGCTCGTCGCAGGGCGGGCGGGCCGCCTGGGCGGCGGCCGAGAGCGCGTCGGACTATGGATCGGACCTCGACTTCGTGGGCGCCGCCGCGCTCGCCCCCGCCGCCGACACGGCACCGCTGGTGACCGTCGACCACCCGCCGACGTTCACCTACCTGCAGAAGTCGTTCCTGCCGATGATCATCGACGGACTCGCCGTGGTGTATCCGACGCTTGACCGTTCGCAGTTCATCCGGGGTCAATTAGCTGCTCACACAACTGAATTCACCAGCTGTCCGCCCAACCGGGCGATCGTGCGGTATTCGGCGCTCACCACGGTGGCACCCGGGGATGCGACGATCGCCGACCGGTCGGCCAGGCTATGGCTGCACACTGTGCTCTCGTCATGGGCGCTGCCGCAACGTCGGGCCGCCGGGCCGATCCTGGTGATCAACGGCAGTGACGACCAGATCGTCGCACCCGACCCGACCACCGGCGCGGTCGCCCGCGCGGTCGCGATGGGCGACGACATCACCCACGAGGTGAGACCCGGGCGCGGACACACCGATCTGCACGCGACCGATGAGGTACTGACGTGGTTGAGTGAGCGATTCGCCGATCACCTCCAGCACGGGTGACGCGCACGGCTAGGGTGATCAACTGTGCCCAAGGTGACCCAGCAGGTCGACGTGACGATGTCCGCCGACGACGCGTTCGCAGCCGTCTCCGATCTCGCCGGCTACGGCGACTGGCTGACACTGCACGGTGGGTGGCGGACCGACCCGCTGCCCACGCCCGACGATTTCGCCGCCGGCCTGCGGGTCGACTCGGTGATCGTCATCAAGGATGTGCGGATGCCGATCGCATGGAAGGTGGACAGTTACGATCCACCGAAGAGGGTGCGGTTGAAGGGAAGCGGCAAAGGCGTCAAGGTGTCGCTGGACCTGTCGGTGACGCCGACCGACTCGGGTTCGCAGATCGTGTTCGCCGTGGACCTCGGCGGGATCGCACTGTTCGGTCCGGTGGGCAAGGTGGTGGCGTTCGGCGTCGGCGAGAACTGAAGACCTCCCTCGCGCGATTCGTGTCGATCTACGACGACGCCTCGGCCTGAGCGGCATCGCCGCCTGAGTGTCGGCGCGGCATGTACACCAGCGGCATGTGCACCAGTGACATGTACACCAGTGACACCGCTACGGGCCACCGACCGCGTATAGCCGGTCGGTGGCCCGTAGCCATGTCATCTGTGTACGCTCGCGCGTCGCCTACAGGATCGTGAGCATCTCGTTGTAGGTGGGCAGCGGCCACAGGTCGTCGGCGACCATCGTCTCGAGGGAGTCGACCGCATCGCGGACATCCGACATCGCCGGGATGAGGGTCTCCAGCGCGTACTGCGACTCCTCTAACTCGTTCTCGCCGTGGAAGTCGGCGATCGCCTTGTCGAGGGTGGCCATCGACGAGGTGAGGGTGGCGATCGCCTCGGTGACCTCGGCGAGCATCGGCACCGGCGCCTCGATCCCGGCGGCCTTGAGCGCAGCCGCGGTACCGGCGAGTTCACCCTGATAACGCACCGCGGCGGGCAGGATCATCGTGGTCGCGATCTCGGAGGATTCCTTGGCCTCGACCAGCAGGGTGAGCGCGTAGTACTCGAAGATCACGTCTTCGCGTGCCTTGAGTTCCCGGGCCGAGAGCACACCGTACTTCTCGAACATCTCCACCACCTCCGGCGAGGTGTATTCGGTGACGGCGTCGACGGTGGTGCGCAGGTTTTTCAGCCCGCGCGCGGCCGCCTCGGCCTGCCACTCGTCGGAGTAGCCGTTGCCGTTGAACACCACCGCACCGTGATCGATGAAGATCTCCTGCAGCACCTTCTGCACCGCGTCGCCGAGCTCCATACCGTCGGACAGCAGCCCCTCCAGCTCCGTCGAGATGTAGTCCAGTGAGTCGGCCAGGATCGTGTTGATCGCGACCATCGGGTCGGAGATGGACTGGTTGGAGCCGGGTGCGCGGTATTCGAACCGGTTGCCGGTGAAGGCGAACGGGCTGGTCCGGTTGCGGTCGCCCGGATCGGCCTTGAGCGGCGGGAGGGTGTCGACACCGAGTTCGATTACGCCGGCCTGCTTGGAGCCGGTGGCCCCGCCCTTGGCGATCTGCTCGAAGACATCCATCAGCTGGTCGCCGAGGAAGATCGAGATGATCGCCGGCGGCGCCTCATTGGCGCCGAGCCGGTGATCGTTGGATGCCGAGGCGACCGCCGCGCGCAGCAGACCGCCGTGCAGATGCACGGCCCGGATGATGGCGCCGCAGAACGTCAGGAACTGCATGTTGTCGTGCGGGGTGTCGCCGGGGTTGAGCAGGTTGCCCTGATTGTTGTTGCCGAGCGAGAAATTGACGTGCTTGCCCGAGCCGTTCACACCCGCGAACGGCTTCTCGTGCAGCAGACACTTCATTCCGTACTTCTCGGCGACGCGCTTCATCGTCGTCATCATCAGCTGCTGATGATCGTGGGCGAGCACCGACCGCTCGAACACCGGCGCGATCTCGAACTGCCCGGGTGCGACTTCGTTGTGTCGCGTCTTCGCCGGGATGCCCTGTTTGAACAGTTCGCGGTCGAGTTCGATCATGAACGCCAGCACTCGGTCGGGGATTGCACCGAAGTAGTGGTCGTCGAATTCCTGACCCTTGGAAGGCTTGGCGCCGAACAGGGTTCGGTTGGTTGTCATCAGGTCGGGGCGGGCGTAGTAGAAGTGCTCATCGATGAGGAAGTACTCCTGCTCGGCACCCGCGTAGGACACGACGGTGTCGACGTCGATGTGTCCGAATAGTTTGAGCAGGCGGCTGGCCTGCTTGCTCATCGCCTGCTGCGAACGCAGCAGCGGGGTCTTCTTGTCGAGTGCCTCGCCGGTCCACGAGATGAAGATCGTGGGGATGCACAGGGTGTTGCCGTTCGGGTTCTCCAGGATGTAGGCGGGACTCGTGACATCCCAGCCGGTGTAACCGCGCGCCTCGAAGGTGCCACGCAGACCACCATTGGGGAAGCTGGACGCATCGGGCTCACCCTGCAGCAGTGTCTTGCCGGCGAATTCCGCGAGGGAGGCGCCCGAGGAGTCGGGTTCGAGGAATGAGTCGTGCTTTTCGGCGGTGAAACCGGTGAGCGGGTAGAAGACGTGGGCGTAGTGCGAGGCGCCCTTCTCGATCGCCCAGTCCTTCATCGCCGAGGCGACGACGTCAGCGATGGTGGGATCCATCGGTGCGCCGTTGTCGATGGTGGCCATCAGCTTCTTGAACACGATCTTGGGGAGTCGCGCCTTCATGACCGAGGTGCTGAACACGTTCTCGCCGAAGAGATCTCCGAGATACTCGTCGGTCACGCAGTCCGGCAACGCGAAGCCGGTCACGGCATCGATGGCTTGACGTCGGGAAAAGCTGCCACTCATTGGCATCGCTCCTGCAATTCGTCCTCCCACCTGATGGCGGGGAGGCACTGGGGCTCCCACGCTATGAGCGGGGTGTCGCCGCAGCGTTGCGCATATGTGAAGTGCGTGAAAAGCGCGAAGCGGTCGCTGAATTGGAGCGCCGGGGATGTCGATACGAACTGAAGCTAAGGAGTGCGCAAGACAGCGACAGGGCCACGAGACGACAGGGCCACGAGACGACAGGGGCACAAGGCAAGGCACCCGTCCGACCATCGTGAGGCGCTGGTCGGACGGGTGCCCGGACTCCCGCATGTGCGGGGCTGTCTACATATGCGGTCGGTGACCGCAGGTCAGTGGATCAGCTGGCGGCTGAGCCGACCTGACTGACCTCCCAGGCGTGATACGACGCCGGGTCGATGCCGAGGATGCGCAGACTGTCGGCGGTGGGTACACCCTCGCCGGTGAGTCGGCGAACCAACGGGAACAGGGGTTCGGGGTTGTCGGGCAGTTCGCGGAAGTACTGTGCGACGCGCGCGTGGACGATGGTTGCAGGGTCGACGTGAAACGGCCTGTCCGGTAACGGCGTGGCCATCTCGATCGAGGGGTTGAGTTCCATGCGTAACCTCCGCAGGAAGTAGTTGACCTGCTCACATCGTATTACTACATCGCAACTTTCCGATAGAGAATTTCTCGAATCCGTGACATGTGGGACCTGTGATGCTCTCTGTGACAGGCGGGAGTGGTGACGAGGGACTTTCGTCCCGGTGGCCCGGTGATTTGTGGTCCGAGTGCTACACGATTCGTGACCGAAAACTCACGGGCGTACAACTCACGGGCAGACAACTCACGGGCAGACAACTCACGGGCAGACAACTCACGGGCAGACAACTCACGGGCATGGCCACCTGATGGTGACCATGCCCGTGGGTGATTCTGTCGGTGCTGTGTGTGCGGCCGGCTGTTCAGCCCGCGACGCCGACGGGTACATCGGGGGCGCCGGTGGCCTCGGCCGGACCGTCATCGGAATTCTGGCGTCGACCGATCAGCCAGAAGGCGACACCCGTGCCGACGAAGATGATCAGCGGGACCGCCTCGGTCAGCAGATAGACCCACCTCTCGGAGAAATCCCATCCGTCGGGCCGGTAGTCGGAGCCGAACCAGGAGTCGCCGAGGCCGGGGAACAGCACCTGCACGGTGCAGAAGAGAATGAATGCCATCGCGATGACCGTCATCACGCCCGCGGCCGGCGCGCGGAAGGGGCGCGGTCGGTCGGGGTCCTTGCGTCGCATCATCACCACCGCCGGGAACAGGCCGATGTAGGACATGAGCGTGGTCGAGACGGCGAGCGAGAGGCCCACTGTGAAGAACTTGGCCGCGTTGCCGCTGGTGATCTCGGTGGCCGCGATGAAGACGATCGTGGAGACCACGCCGGAGAGGACGTTCACCCGGACCGGGGTGCCGTGCACGGCGGAGAACTTCCCGAAGAAGCGGGGGCCGGCCTTGTCGAGGCAGCTGACAGCCAGCGCACGGTCGGAGCCCATGATCCAGGTGAGGCCCGAGGTGAAGGCAACGATCACGATGAGGATGCCCATCACCCAGCCGATGGCCTCACCGGCACCGCTGAGGTGAGCGGTGGCGGTGCCGTCCTGCGCGGTGGTGACGCTGCCGCCGAAGACCGTCAGTGCCTGTTTGATGGCGTCGGGGAAACCCGCGAGTCCGCTGGCCTGGCTGGCGGGCAGCACCAGCAGGATGCCCAGCACCGGCAGTGCGTAGAGCACGCCGACGGTGACCAGCGATTTGGCGATTCCCGACGGCACATCCTTGGCCGCGTCGGTCATCTCGTCACCCGATGCGCTGGGCAGCTCGAATCCGACGAGGCTGAACAGGATCAGCGGGACGAGTGCCACAAAGCTCGAGAAGCTCGGCTTGAGGTCGCCGGCACCGATGCCGTGGAGTCCGTGTTGCGAACCGTAGAGCACGATGACCAGCGCGAACACGCCGAGCAGCGCGAAACGGGCGAAGGCGCCGATGGTCGAGATCCACTTGCCGACCCGGAAGCTGAGGATCGCGAAAAGCACACCGGCCCAGATGAACAGCATGCCGAAGACGTAGAGGAAGACCTTGCCGAAGTCGCTGTCGTTGTTGAAGAACACGGTGAGTCCGCCGATGGCGGTGCCCACGAGCGTGCCGCCCATCCACACCGGGTTGGTGACCCAGTAGAGCAGGTTGTTCACCGCCGCAGCCAGATGCCCGAAGGCCATCCGCGTCCAGACGTACGGACCGCCCTCGTCGGTGTAGGTGGCTCCGAGTTCGGCCAGCAGCAGCGCGGCCGGTCCGGCGAACAGGATCAGACACACCACCAGCCAGGTGAAGCCGGCTCCACCCTTGGTCGCGAGTGTGCCGAGACCGTCGACGCCGAAGAGTGTGCAGACGAGATAGAAGAAGATGTCGGTGCGACCGAAGTGCTTCTGCAGCTTGGACAGCTCTTGGTCGGTACTCGCGGGAAGGTCGACGTTCTCGCGACCGGCGGGAATGGACGTCATCGGTGAGGTCAGCTTTCGTGTCCGGCCGTCGGGCCGTCTGATTGAACGATGACTCAGTGTTGACGAGCAATGTTGCCGGTATGTTTCCAGAAGATGTGAAAACTATTGTGCCGCAATGGTTTAGAGATGCAAAAGCAAAAGTAATGAGATGGTCTGATGTGGCGAGCTGTGAGACTGGTACGGATGTTCCACAGCGCGCCGGAGGGTGGTGGGGATGTCAGACGCTGCAACTGCATGACTCTCGTTGACAACAGAGAGGGCGCACACCGGCCAGAGGCCGGCAGGAATGTCACACAGTGCCAATGTCACACAGTGCCCCCGGCAGGATTCGAACCTGCGACACCCGCTTTAGGAGAGCGGTGCTCTATCCCCTGAGCTACGAGGGCGACACGTCGAGCTGACCGGCCCGGCGGTACGGCGACCGCGGTCGGCCCGACCGACACGGGGAGTCTACTTGAGTGATCCGTGGAGCCGGCATGGCGCCTCTGCCTGGCTGCGGTGAATCGGTGAGTGGTCAGTAGGAACGGTCGCCGCACGACCGCGAACATGCTGTCGCGGAGTCGGATTCGGAGTCGTCGGCACGACTCACACGCGGCCGGATGCGGTCGAACACGTGGATCTCCCCGGTGGTGTGCACCCGGTCTCGCACCGCCTCTCGGCCGGTGAAGAAGTGATAGCCCATGGCCCGGGTCTCGTCCATGGTCGGGGTCTCACCCATGGTCGGGGTCTCGTGGTAGTCCAGCGCCTGCTGATCGAGTCCCCGCTGATCGGCCCTCGCCCAATCGCGCGAGCCGAGAACCGAGTCCCCGTGCCGAGTCCCAGCGGTGTCGAGGTCCGCGGCATGCCCGCGCTGCCTGCGGGCCACCATCTCCGCGGGGGCATGCAGTTCGTTGGACTCGACCGAGCGCCGCGCCTCGTCGGATCCGAACATCGCGACGAGAACCGCACCGACGACTGCCAGGAGGAAACCGGTGACACCGAGCCAGCCCAGGCCGTCGACGGTGGTGTCACCGAGCAGGGCGACACCGACGATGCCGGGTACCGCGGTCTCGCCGACCACCATGGCCGACGTCGAACCGTTGACCGCACCGAGCTGCAATGCGACAGCGTGCAGATAGAAGCCGAAGGCCCCGGCGATCGCGATCGTCCAGGCTGCCGGATCCGAGAGCAGGTTCACGAGGGAGAACGGTGCCACGCCGTCGAGGACGCGCACGGCCACGGCGATTGCGCCGAACAGCACGCCCGAGGCCGCACCGGCGAGCACTGAACCCGCTCGTCCCGCGTGGCGTACCACCACGAGTGAGATGACCACCACGGCGATCGTGGCCAGCAGCAGCTCCCAGCGGAAGGGCGCCGAGACGTGGGTGCGGCCACCGTCGTGTGCGGCGACACCGAGCATGCACAGCGCCACGATCACCAGGGCCATCGCGGCCCAGTCGCATCCGTGCAGTCGGATACCCAGGAGCAGTGCGCCGAGGATCGCGGTGATGATGAGGTTGCCCGCCACGATCGTCTGCGACAGGAACAGCGGCAGCGTTCGGGCAGCGCCCGCGCCGGCCGCGAATCCGAGGATGTCCATGATCGCGCCGATGATGAACGCGCCGGTCAGGGCGGCCGCGATGGTCGACTTGAGAGTCGGCCCGCCGGTCTCGGTGACATGTGACCCGGCCTCGGCGGGGGTCCTCGAGGCGTGTGCCGCCTGACGGGCGCCGACGGCCTGCAGTACCGACGACAATCCGTACCCGATGGCGGCGACAACGGCGAGCCCGACTCCGATGATCACGGCCGCTCCCCTTCCGGTTTCTCCCAGCTTCGACCCAGACAGATAGTTTCAACAGGTAACTATCCGCCTTCATTCCGCGTGGGTCAAAAAAGTCTCCGAGTTCGTGAACCAATTCGGTCGCTCATTCGTTCCCGCGCTCCGCGCATGGGGGATGAGGCGTCGATCACCGGCCAGGATCGACAGCGGTGTCGCTCGGCTGGGGTCGGGTGTGCGCGCGCTCTCCGGCCGGGCGGGTCATGCGTGAGCTGGTCTGGTCGTGCTTAGGCTGGGCGGGTCATGCGCACACTACGACTGATCGGGATCGGACCCGGCGATCCGAACCTCCTCACGCTGGCCGCGGTTGATGCGATCGCCGCCACTGACGTCTTCCTGCTGATCGACAAGGGCGCCTCGACCGGCGAGCTGGCCGACATACGCCGCGACATGCTCACGCGCTTCGCAGGCTCCGATCATCGCGAGGTCACCGTGCCCGACCCGCCTCGCGACCGCGATCCGGCCGACTACGACGCCGAGGTGCGGCGCTGGCACGGCGAACGCGCGAGGCGGCTCTACGCGGCGCTGACCGGGTCGGTCCCCGCCGACGGGTCGGCGGCGATCCTGGTGTGGGGTGATCCCGCGCTCTACGACAGTTCGATGCGCCTGGCCGACGACATGGTCGCCACCGCCGCCGCGGCCGGAGAGCTGCTCGACGTCGAGGTGATCCCCGGTGTCACGAGCGTCTCCGCACTCACCGCCTCGGCACGTGTCCCGGTCAACCGGATCGGTGAACCGATCCACATCACCACCGGACGGCGACTGGCGCAGACGCCGGTCGGCGCCGACCGCAACCAGGTGGTGATGCTCGACGCCCACTGCACCTTCCGCGAGACCGCGAACGCCGACGACCTGATCTGGTGGGGCGCCTATCTCGGAACCGACCACGAGGTGGTGATCGCCGGCGAGGTGGGCCAGGTGGGTGAGCAGATCGCGGCGACGCGGGAGCGTCTGCGCGCCGAATACGGCTGGATCATGGACATCTATCTGCTACGCAAGCCATGAGCCGTACCTGCCGGACGGGTCGGTACGGCTCTGCACGCCGTCAGACCGCGCTCACCAGATCGGCGCGATCGCCTCGAGGATGTCGTCGGCGATCTCGCGTCGCGCGATGAGGAAGTCGGTGCTGTAGGGCACAGGCTGGTTGTAGACGAGTTCGGTCCCGTCGAGCCGGCTGCAGTGCAGTCCCGCGGCCAGCGCGACGCCCACCGGTGCGCAGTTGTCCCACTCGTGCTGGCCCCCGGCGTGGATGTAGGCGTCGGCGTCACCGCGCACCACCGCCATCGCCTTCGCGCCCGCCGAACCGATACGCAGTGGTGTCAGACCCAGTCGCATCGCGGCGGCCTCGGCCGGCATCGAATCCCAGAAGCGCGGTGAGGCGAGCCGCCCGGTCAACGGTGTGGTCGGCTCGGTGACCGTGTCGGTGCCGAACAGTTCGCCGGTCGCGGGCAGACAGACCGCGGAGTCGGCGGGGCGACCGTCGATGGTCAGCGCGATGTGCACGGCCCAGTCGTCGCGACCGGCAGAGAACTCCTTGGTCCCGTCGAGCGGGTCGATGATCCACACGCGTTCGGCACGAAGTCGTGCGGGATCGTCGGCGGCTTCCTCCGACAGCACCGCATCGTGTGGCCGGTGCACCGAGAGAACCGCCGAGATCCATGCCTGCGCCATCGCATCGCCGAGGTCGCCGAGCAGACTTCCGCCGACCAGGCCCTCGTGCCGGATCGCCGTGAGGATGTGACCGGCGCCCTCGGCGAGATGGGCCGACAACTGTGCATCATCGAACCGCGCACCGTCGAGTGGGCCCGTCTGGCGTGGACTCATCGGCTCACATACCTTCCTGCTCGACCAGACAGGGTGTCGTCTGCGATGAAGGCACCCATGCCCAGTGCTCCTGTAGAGCACACTAGAGGTATGCCCGAACTTCCCGAGGTCACCGCGATCGCCGACTACGTGGACGGGCGTGCGGCAGGTCTGCCGATCCGGCGCATCGACGTCGCCTCGCTGTCGGTACTCAAGACCGCCGACCCGCCCATCACGGCGCTGGCCGGACGCACCGTCGAGCGTGTCTGGCGGATCGGCAAGTACCTCGTGTTCACCACCGTCCCGGGTCCGGGTGCCGCACCTGAGGCGGACGGCGAGATCCATCTGGTGATCCATCTGTCGCGGGCGGGTTGGCTGCGCTGGTCGCAGAATCTGTCGCAGACGCCGCCGCGGCCAGGCGGCAAGGGGCCGATCGCGCTGCGGGTGCACTGTGGGCTGCCGGGCGAAGGATTCGATGTGACCGAGGCGGGTACCCAGAAGCGACTCGCGGTATGGGTGGCGCGTACGGCGGCGGGAACCGACCACATCCCTGATGTGGACAAGATCGCCTCGCTCGGACCTGACGCGCTGGCGCTGTCTGAACCGGAGTTCGCGGCCACGATCTCCGCGGCGACCGGCCGGATCAAGAATGTTCTCACCGACCAGCGCGTGATCGCCGGCATCGGCAACGCCTACAGCGACGAGATCCTGCACACCGCCAAGATGTCGCCGTTCGCGTCGGTGAAGACACTGAGCGACACGGCCTTGGCCGACCTCTACTCGGTCATGCGGTCGGTTCTGCTCGACGCCATCGCACGGCTGGAAGGTCAGGAGGTCGCGACGATGAAGAGCGAGAAGCGATCTGGGCTCCAGGTGCACGGGCGCACCGGCATGCCGTGTCCGGTGTGCGGGGACACCGTGCGTGAGGTGTCCTTCGCCGACCGCTCATTCCAGTACTGTCCCACCTGCCAGACCGGCGGCCGGATCCTCGCCGACCGTCGGATGTCCCGGCTGCTCAAGTGAATTCGGTCGATGACCGGCGTGAACACCCGGAGTTCGACGCGCTGCCGCCGGGACTGAGGCTCAACCAGACCCAGTTCATTGCCACCCACAACTCATGTCATCGGATCCCGGTACCCGACGAGCGATTCCCGTGGCTGCTCGGCGCCGACCTCGACAGCTACCGCTACGACCACCTGCCGTTTGCACGACAACTCGGTGAGCAGAATGTGCGCGGACTCGAGCTCGACCTGTACCCCGACCCCGACGGCGGTCGGTATCGCCGCCCACTGGCCCGACGGTGGCGTGGGAGAGGTGAGATCGGCGACCCCGCACTGGCGAGACCGGGAATCAAGGTGATGCACGGACCCGACGAGGACTATCGAACCGTGCGTGCGGGACTGGTCGGCGCTCTCGAGGACATCGTCGGCTGGTCGGCTGCGCACCCGCACCACGTCCCGCTGGTGATCCAGTTGGAGCTCAAACGCGGGTGGCCGTTCTCGCGCCTGGTCGGTGGCGTCGGGGTGCCGTCGTGGTCGGCACCCGGCGGGTCGGCGAGTACGGGAGCCCACGCGGCGGCCACCGCACTCGACGAGCTCGACGACACCCTGCGTGCGGTCGCGGGTGACCGGTTGCTGGTGCCCGACGATCTGCGCATCGCGGGAAAGTCCCTGCGAGCCAGTGTGCTCGAGGACGGATGGCCGCTGGTCGACGACATCCGTGGCCGGATCATCTGCTTTCTCGACGCCGGCGACGAGAATTCCTCCCATCACCGCCGTACGCGTGCGGCCTACACCCGTGATCGTCCGAATCTCGAGGGTCGGGTCGCCTTCACCACGCCCGCCCCCGATCAACCCGACGCCGCGATCGTGATGCGCAACGACCCGCGCGGGGAGTCCGCCGACCACATCAGGGCGCTGGTGGAGCGGGGCTTCGTGGTGCGTACCCGTGCCGACGTACCGGTGTCGACAGCCAAACGCAACGATCACGCCAGGGTGCGGTGTGCGCTCGACTCCGGGGCGCAGATGATCTCCACCGACTTCCCGGTCGCTGGGCGTGCGTTCCGTTGGGGGGACGGCACTTTCGTGGCGCAGCTACCCGGAGGGGTCAGTGTGCGACCGAATCCGGTGACCGCGGCGGTAAGGTCGCCGACATAATCCTGCGCTCGCGTCCCGCACCTGACCGGAAGACGATCCTCATCACCGGTGCCAGTTCCGGCCTCGGCGAAGGGATGGCACGCGCCTACGCCGCACGGGGGAAGTCGCTGGCGCTGTGTGCGCGCCGGCTCGACCGCCTGCAGGCGCTGGCCGACGAGCTGGAGCCGACGGCGGCGACGGTGGCCGTCGCCCCGCTCGACGTAACCGATACCGACGCTGTCGCAGCCGTATTCGCCGATCTCGACGCACAGCTCGGTGGACTCGACCGGGTGATCGTCAACGCCGGACTGGGCAAGGGTGCACCGTTGGGAACCGGTAAGCCGCACGCGAATCTGGCGACCGCCACCACGAATTTCATCGGTGCGCTCGCTCAGGCCGAGGCCGCGCTGGCGTTGTTCCGCGAACGTGGAGCAGGCCATCTCGTGCTCGTCAGCTCGATGAGTGCTGTCCACGGCCTGCCCAAGGCGCAGGCGGCGTATTCGGCGTCCAAAGCCGGGGTCAGCGCGCTCGGACAGGGGCTGGCGGTCGAGTTCGCCCGCAGTCCGATCACCATCAGCGTGGTGCTGCCCGGCTACATCGCCACCGACATCAACGCCGGCGTGACGACGACGATGATGACCGACTACGACACCGGGGTGGCGGCGATGGTCGAGGCCATCGACAGCGAACGTGAACGCGTCGTGGTCCCCACCTGGCCGTGGGCGGTGGTCGACAAGGCATTGCGGTTTCTGCCCGAACCGGTGGTGCGACGCCTGATCTGAATCCGGTGCCGGTTCACCACGGTGTCGGGGTCAGCCCCCACTGCTTGGCGCAGTGTTCGATCACGTTCGCCAGATCGGTGGCATCGACCACCTGCACATCGGGGGCGCAGAAGGCGACCGTCACCACTGATCCGTTTCGGATCATCCAGGCCCGCAACGACATCCGGGTCTGATCGGCCGTCGCTGCGGTCAGCTGCGGGTAGACGGCGCGTACGGCGATACGGGAGAAGAGCGACGCCGCGCGGCCCCCGGTCAGGGCGTCGGGGCTGAACGCGTCCGCATCGGAGTGCAGAACGCTCGCCAGTGCGTCACCGGCGCCGGGGTCGGGGATGAGCCGGTGGGCGATCCGGTCGCCGACGAGGTGCAGCAGTTGCGGCGGCATACCCGCGGGCGGTCCGAACGCCGGCGACCGGTGGGTCCGGTGCGCGGCCGGATCGCCGGTGAGGCACTCGCGTGCGTCGCGGAGCTGCCGTTCGATGGAGGTGAGGTCGGCGGAGGGGGGACGGGGGGTACGCACCACGGCCGCCGAGAGAGCCTCCGAGCGGGCGTCACGACAGCTGGCACGCATGCCCCCGTCTGCCGGTGATGCCATATCCCTGCGCGGCCCGTGTGCGTCGGCGCGCCGGGCGATCGGTATCGCGACCTCGACGTCGTCGGTCTCGCGCAGCACGCCGGCCGCACAGCCCGCGATCGCGGCGAGTAAGGCGGTCGACGAGCCCCCGTGACGTGTGGCCGCCTCGTCCCAGTCGGCGACGTCGAAATCCACGATCTGCGTCGGCTCACGCCATCCGGCCCGGCCGGGCGCAGACCTGGTCGGCCCGTCCCGCAGCGGCACCGCACGAGAAGGCAATGCCGACAACAGTTCTCGACGGACGTGGCGGTCGGTGACGCCACGGACGATCGTCCGTGCGACCCGACCCAGCGCGGCGAGCTGGGACAGTGCGTCGGTGACATCGTCGGCGACACCGGGAGCCGCCGGCCCGCGCGCACCGGATCCCTGCGTGATCGATTCCTGTGCGCTCGGTCCTGGTGTGGTCGACTCATGCAGAGCGGCCGCGGCCAGGTCGAGCATGGTGCGCCCGTCGGCGACCAGATGTGAACAGACCAGACTGATCGTGGTCGCCCCGCCGGTCTCGTAGGCCAGCGACAGTTCCCAGACGGGCCCCTCGTCGACGTCGATGGGCCGGCGAGCCATTCGGTCGGCCCAGTTGAGGACGTCGTCGATCTCGCCCGGTTCGCGATGAATCGGCGCGACACGGGTCGTCGTCACGAAGTACCTGCGCGCGAACGGGATCCGCGCCCTGCGCACCACCCGGTTCAGCGGACCTGCCGCGAGGGCGGCGTGGGCCCGGACCAACGCCGCCACCGGGATGTGTGCGTCGATCCGCCAGATTCCCTGCATCACCACGGTCGGTCCGAGACCGTGATGGGTGCGCCAGAACATGTCGTCGACAACACCGAGCCGTGCGACGTGCGTTTCGCTCATCGCGACCAGATGCCGTCGTCGAGGATCACGGAGTGCGGCCCCGCTGCTTGCGGTACCAGCGCACCAGCGCATCGGTGGACGAGTCGCTCTGTGCGGCAGGGGAATCCGCAGAAGTGATGACCGAGAGCAGTTCCTTGGCCTGACTCTTGCCGAGCTGCACACCCCACTGGTCGAAGGAGTTGATACCCCAGATCGCACCCGCGACGAACACCTGGTGTTCGTAGAGCGCGATCAGCTGGCCGACCACCGACGGGGTGAGCTCGTGAGACATGATGGAGGTCGACGGCCGGTTGCCCGGCATCACCTGATGGGGCACCAGTCGTTCTTCGACTCCCTCGGCAGCGACCTCCTCGGCGGTCTTGCCGAACGCCAGCACCTTCGTCTGCGCGAAGTAGTTGCTCATCAGTAGATCGTGCATCGACCCGTCGCTCTGCGCCGTGAGCGGATCGTCGGATGCCGACAGCACGGGTAGATCGTCTGTCGCAGTGGCAAATCCGATGAAATCCGAGGGGATCATGCGGGTGCCCTGATGCAGCAGCTGGTAGAAGGCGTGCTGGCCGTTGGTCCCCGGCTCACCCCAGAACACCTCGCCGGTGTCGGCGGTCACGTGATCGCCGGACTTGGTCACGCTCTTGCCGTTGGACTCCATCGTCAGCTGCTGGAGATAGGCCGAGAAGCGGCTCATGTCATTGGAATAGGGGAGTACCACCCGGGAGGCGACATTCCAGAAGTTGTCGTACCACAGGCCGATGAGCCCGAGCAGGACCGGCGCGTTGGCCTCGAGCGGTGCAGTGCGGAAGTGGTCGTCGACGATGTGGAAACCGGCGAGGAACTCGCCGAAAGCTTCCTTGCCGATGGCGGCCATCACCGACAGGCCGATCGCTGAATCCACCGAGTAGCGTCCGCCCACCCAGTCCCAGAACTCGAACATGTTGGCGGTGTCGATGCCGAACTCCGACACCTTCTCGGCGTTGGTGCTCACTGCCACAAAATGTTTGGAGACCGCATCATCGCTTCCGAGTGCCTTCACCAGCCACTGACGGGCGGCCGAGGCGTTGGTGATGGTCTCGAGTGTGGTGAAGGTCTTCGACGCGACGATGAACAGTGTGGTCTCCGGATCGAGGCCGTCGAGTGTGGCCACGAGATCGGCCGGGTCGACGTTGGAGACGAAACGGCAGTGGATTGAGCCGGTGACGTAGTGGCGCAGCGCCTGATAGACCATCGCCGGGCCGAGGTCGGAGCCGCCGATGCCGATGTTGATGACCGTCTCGATGGGTTTGCCGGTGTAGCCCTTCCACTCGCCACTGCGCAGCGCGTCGGTGAAAGCCCCCATCCTGTCGAGGACTTCGTGGACGTCGCCGACCACATCCTGACCGTCGACCGACAGTGTGGCGTCGGCGGGCAGGCGCAGTGCGGTGTGCAGCACGGCGCGATCCTCGGTGTTGTTGATGTGCTCGCCGGCGAACATTGCGTCGCGTTTGCCCTCGACGTCGGCCGCACGAGCGAGATCAACGAGTTTGGTGAGCGTTTCGCGAAGGACGCGCTGTTTGGAGTAATCGATGTGCAGATCTCCGACATCGACGGTCAGTTCGTCGCCACGATTCGGGTCCTCTGCGAACACATCTCGCAGATGAAGTGCTGCCACCTCGGGCTGATGTTCGGCGAGTGCCTGCCATTGCGCGGTGGCGGTGATGTCGAATTCCTGATTCTTGTCGCGATTTCCGTCTGCCATCGTCGATCTCCGACCTCTCGTCGTCGCATCAGTGGACGGCCGTGACGAGGCCGCCCCGCTCCTCACGAGCCTAGCCCGAGGAACAGTCGCTCAGCACGGGATCTTCGCTGGCGCCGGACTTATCACAGTCGGCCGACTTGTCGTCTTCGAGCCGGGTCGCGGCAGATGTCCGCTCGGTGACTCAGCGCCCGAGCGGGCCGCGCCCCAGGCGCAGCAGCAGCATCGCCAGGGTGTGACCCTCCTGGCCGAGGTCGGAGAAACGCTCGAGCACCTTGACCTCTCGGCTGTGCACCAGACGTGGGCCACCGGAGGCCATCCGGGTACGACCGATCTTCTTCGACACCGCACTGCGCTGTTTGATGGCGGCGAGGATCAGCGCGTCCATACGGTCGATCTCCCGTCGTAGTACCTCGATGTCGTCGGGAAGTGCGTCCACATCGACGTCGAGACCATAGGCATGCGGTTCGAACGGCGATCCGGCGCCAGGGCGATCATCGGAGGTGCTCACCGAGGTGATTTTGCCACGCACCGACGTCCCTGATCGCACTCGGTGCGTGATGGACACGCGTGGGCGCCGCGTCCGGGAAGCACACGGGTCGATCCGTGTGCCCAGGCGTGTGACGTGCGGGGTGTTGACCCACGGCTGGTAAGAACAGGGCATGCGTGCGGTTTCGCGGGAGCGCAGGCCCGTACACGACTCGTCGTCTTCTGTCGTCACATCCGGGCGACGTGCGAGTCGCGAGGGTCTAGCAGGTGGCGCGAGTACGTGGTGGTCGTCGGATCGGTGGGCGCGTCCGCTGCTGATTGTCGGCGCGGTGGCGCTGGTGGTCCACCTGGCCCTGCGGATCTGGCTTCTCACCCGGGGCAACTTCTACTGGGATGATCTGGTGCTGGTGGGGCGCGCCTCCACGCATTCGCTCTGGTCGTGGTCGTATCTCGGACATGACCACGACGGGCACTTCATGCCCGCGGCCTTCCTCGTGGCCGGTGTGTGCACCCAACTGGCCCCGCTGAGCTGGCCACTCGCCGCGACGAGCCTGCTGATCGGGCAACTGGTCGCCGCCGTGGCGGTGGCGCGGATGCTGGTGGTGATCGCGGGTCGGGTCTGCCCGGCGGTGCTGGCCGCGTGGCTGTTCTTTCTGTTCACGCCGATGACGGTGCCCGCATTCGCCTGGTGGGCGGCCGGGATCAACAGTCTGCCGATGCAGGCCGGCCTGGCCTGGATCATCGCCGATGCGGTGCTGGTGGCGCGCGGACGACGAACCGCCACCCCGTGGATGATCGTCCGCAGCGTGGCGATCCTGCTGGTGGCCTGCGCATTCTTCGAGAAGTCGATGCTGATCGTGCCGGCCGCCATCGCGTTCGCGGTGCTGGCAACCCCCGACCGGCGGGCCGCGGTGCGACGGTCGATGCGACTGTGGTTCGCGCTGGTGGCCGCCGCGGTGGTGTGGGGCGTGATCTACCTGGTGGCCGCCGGCTCGTCGGCGGGCTGGCATCCCGGTGCCGACCATTCGCCTCGTCAGACGGTGCTGCTGCTGTGGCGCACGATCACCCATGCGGTGGCTCCGGCGATGGTCGGGGGACCCTGGCGCTGGGATCGGTGGAACCCGAGCCCGCCGATGGGATTCGCACCGACGGCGATGATCGTGCTCGGGGTGCTCGTCCTGCTCGTGATCGGCGTCTACGCGCTGAGTAGACGCGGCGGTGCGGCGGTGCTCGTGGTGACGCTGGTCTACTTCGTGTGTTCCCAGGTGCCGCCGCTGTGGAATCGCAGCGGACCCGACACCGCACTCGAACTCGCCCAGACATTGCGGTATCTGCCCGACGTCGCGGTGGTCGCGGCCGCGGCGCTGGTGCTGATCCTGATATCCCCGCCGCGAACGGGTCAGGCAGGGAATGCCCCGGTGCCCACCGCCAATGCCCGTGTGGCCACCGCTTCGGTGGGTGAGGTCCGCGGAGCCGGGCGGCGCACTGACGTCGGTGCGATCCTGTCCTCGCCTGCCGCACGCGTGGGTGCGGGTGTGGCTGCACTCGTGCTGGTGGCCTCGTCCGTGGTCGGCACCGTGGGGTTCACCCGGGCCTGGCATGACAACCCCACCGGCGCCTATCTGTCGCAGGCACGCACCTCGCTCGCCGAGAACGCCTCGGTGCCGATGTTCGACCAGCCCCTCCCGCTGGAGGTGCTGTTGCCGATCGCCTACCCCGACAACCAGATCTCGCATGTGTTCGGCCTGGTGAGGGATCGTCCGGTCATCACCGATCACGCCGACCGTCTGCAGGTACTCGACCCGAGCGGGCGGATGGTCCCCGGGGCCATCACACCCGCGCGGTCCTTCAGCCAGGGGCGTGGGCGCTGCGACCGCCCCGAGGTCACCGGTCCATCGACGATCGCACTCGACGGTCCGCTGGCCCGCTGGACCTGGACGGCGCAGATCCCGTATTGCGCCACCGCCGACGGACGGGTCGAGGTGCGTATCGGCGACTCCGACCCGGTGGTGGTGCCGGTGCGAGCCGGTCTGCATCCGGTGTGGGTGCAGGCCACCGGGGCCGGAGGGTCGATTCGGCTGCGACCGCTGACCCCGGGGCTGTCGCTGCACATCGGCTCCGGACGGGTAGGCGAGGTCGTGATGGCCTCGCTGCTGCACTGATCCCGCTGCTGCACGGACCTCACTGCCCGGGCCCGCCAGTCCGGGGTGCGGCCGGACCACGCCTCCTGGCGAGATCTGTCGGTACGCGCGGGTAACGTTGGTCGGCGATGAAGACCCCCAATCCCGCCCTGCCCGGACTCGCACGCGGCAATCTCGGACCCGAAGAACTCGGCACCGCCACGCTGTCGCCGCGCGGTGCCGCACTGCTCGACGGGCTCAACCCGCCGCAGCGCGCCGCCGTACTGCATTCCGGATCGCCGCTGCTGATCGTGGCGGGCGCCGGTTCGGGCAAGACGAGCGTGCTCACCAGGCGGATCGCGTTCCTGCTCGCCGAGCGCGGCGTGGCACCGGGGGAGATCCTGGCGATCACGTTCACCAACAAGGCCGCGGCCGAGATGCGCGAGCGGGTGTCTGCACTGGTCGGGCCGGCTGCCACGCGGATGTGGGTCTCGACCTTCCACTCCACCTGCGTGCGGATCCTGCGTGCCCAGTCGGGGTTGCTGGGCAATCGCAACTCCAACTTCTCGATCTACGATTCCGACGATTCGCGGCGGCTGCTGTCGATGATCGTGCGCGATCTCGAACTCGACCCCAAGAAGTTCAGTGCGCGCGGTGTGGCGGTGGAGGTGTCCAACCTCAAGAACGAACTCATCACCCCCGAGCAGGCGACGGCCGACGCCGAGGGCGCAGACCAGATGCAGATCACCCTCGCGCGTATCTATGCTCAGTACCAGCAGCGACTCAGGGCGGCCAACGCCTTCGACTTCGACGATCTGATCGGCGAGACGGTCGCGCTGTTGCAGTCGCATCCGCAGGTCGCCGAGTATTACCGTCGTCGCTTCCGCCACGTGCTCGTCGACGAGTACCAGGACACCAACCACGCCCAGTACGTGCTGGTGCGCGAGCTGGTGGGCACCGATGCCGACGCCGGGTCGGTGTCCCCGTCGGAGCTGTGTGTGGTCGGTGACGCCGACCAGTCGATCTACGCCTTCCGTGGCGCCACCATCCGCAACATCGAGGAATTCGAGCGTGATTTCCCCGACGCCGAGACCATTCTCCTCGAACAGAACTACCGGTCCACCCAGACCATCCTGTCGGCGGCCAACGCCGTCATCGCCCGCAACTCCGGTCGCCGCGACAAGCGGCTGTGGACCGATGCCGGCGACGGCGAGCTGATCGTCGGCTATGTCGCCGACAACGAACACGACGAGGCCTCCTTCATCGGTGGTGAGATCGATTCCCTCACCGACACAGGCGAGTTCACCTATTCCGATGTGGCGGTGTTCTACCGGACCAACAACGGTTCGCGTGCCATCGAGGAGATGTTCATCCGGCTCGGGGTGCCCTACCGGGTGGTCGGCGGTGTGCGGTTCTACGAACGCAAAGAGGTGCGCGACATTGTCGCCTACCTGCGCGTGGTGGCCAACCCCGACGATTCGGTGAGTCTGCGCCGCATCCTCAACACCCCGCGCCGCGGTATCGGTGATCGCGCCGAGGCGTGTGTCGCGGTACACGCCGAGAATGCCGGCGTCAGCTTCTACCAGGCGTTACGTGACGGCGCAGAGGGCAAGGTGGCGCTGCTCAACACCCGTGCGGTGAAACAGATCTCGGCATTCGTGACGATGATCGAGGGACTGCGCAGCGACTTCGTCGAAACCTTCGGTGCCGCAGCCGACGACGCCACCGATGTCGCGACCGTGGATGCCGGCGTCGAGTCGGCCGATCTCGGCGATCTCGTCGAGGCGATCGTCGAACGGTCCGGCTACCGCGATGAACTCGAGGGGTCCAACGACCCGCAGGACGGCACCCGCCTGGACAACCTGAACGAATTGATCTCGGTGGCAAGGGAATTCAGTGCCGACGCGGCTGCGATCCCCGAGGACGAGCGACCCGATCCCGACGACGGCGAACCGGAGCCCGGCTCGTTGGCGGCATTCCTCGAACGCGTCTCACTGGTCGCCGATGCCGATCAGGTGCCCGACGATTCCGAGGGGCTGGTGACCCTCATGACGCTGCACACGGCCAAGGGCCTGGAGTTCCCGGTGGTGTTCGTGACGGGCTGGGAAGACGGTCAGTTCCCGCATATGCGTGCACTCGGGGACCCGGCCGAACTCAGTGAGGAGCGGCGGCTCGCCTACGTCGGCATCACCCGCGCCCGCAAACGTCTCTATCTCACTCGGTCGATGGTTCGCTCGGCCTGGGGGCAGCCGGTGGCGAACCCCGAATCGCGGTTCCTGCAAGAGATCCCGCAGCATCTGATCGACTGGCGGCGCACCGAGCCGCAGCGCGGTCATTCCGGCGGCAGTCGGGGGATCTTCGGTCGCGAGGGTCGGGAGAAGTCGGGTTCGGGTCCCGGGCCGGGGCGGTCGAATTACTCCGCGGATCCCACGCGCGGGCGCAACAAGCACGTCGAGCTCGCTGTGGGCGATCTGGTCACTCATCCCAAGTACGGGATGGGCAAGGTCGTGGGCAAGGAGGGTGCCGGTCCCACCGAGCGGGTGAGTTTCGACTTCGGCTCGGCCGGTCGGGTCACGTTGATGACCCTCGGAGGGCTCCCGGTCGAGAAGCTCTGAGGTCGCACGCCAACCCACTGGTCTGCGAGTGCGGGTGTGGATCGTCCGCTGACCATCTCCCCGAGATCCGTGTCCGGGCTCACCGCGGGCCGCAAGATCAGCGATGTGGCGGATGTTCGGACGGATTCAATGCTCCACGATGTGGATCGGGTCGGACAACCGGCCGCTCGCGCGTGCGGGCGGCCCGCATGATCAGGAGCATTCAGATGGTGAAACCTACGCGACGGATATCGATCGTCCTCGGGGGAGTGGCGATCGCATTGCTGTCCACGGCGCCGATTGCCTCTGCCGATCACGTCAACGTGCCCAAGCCGCCCACCCCGCCGTGGAGCCGCACTGCCGACGGGCTCACCTACTGCTTTGTCGGTCATTGCGAGAGCTGGGACAAGCTCAACAACTATGTGTGCCAGACCGGAGTGCCCACCGGCCCGGTGTGCGACGTGATCATGGCGGCGGTACGCGCTCTGCCGCCGGTCGATGTGGGAAATTTCGTTCCGCACAACATCATCCCGTGATGTGGTGAGCGACGGGCACTGCGCGGAGATGTCGCCTGATTGCCTGATCGCGTGATCGCATTCGGCCCGCCCCGTACAGACGGGGCGGGCCGATTCGCGATGAGTGGGCTCAGGACAGGTTGTAGGTGGCGTTGACGTTGGGGAATCCGCTGCTGATGTTGGCGTCGATGAAGTAGTGATCGCCCACACCCGACATCGCGTAGTTGACGTTGCCCGCCATGTTCTCCAACTCGTAGGTGGCAACGGGTCCCGTCAGGCCGACCCGGTAGTTGACGAAGGTGGTCATCGCCGGTGCATTCGGTGCAACGGCCACCACGGTCTCCGAGGCGCCCGGTGCTAGGACCTGTTGCGGTGCGTCGACCCAGTGTCCGGCTCCCGGGGTGGCGCCGGTCAGAAACTCGTAGTGGTTGCTGTGATTGGTGATGGTCATCGCGGTGGTCGGTTCACCGGGATGGGTGACCGGCAGAGTGCCGGCGTTGGCCATTCCGGCTCCGGTCGCGGCGAGGCCGGCGGCCACCGCCAGGCCGGCGACACCGGCGACTGCGCGCTTGCGGGTGATCTTCGAGGTGACGTTCATGGCAGTGCTCCCTGTGAGTTCGTCCGGCCCGAGGTCGGAGCTTGTTGGTGACACCCAGAACTCTGCCGGTGAGACGCCCCGCGCGGATTCCGCTGTCCGGCGGATCGTGTGGATGACTGCGGGGTCCCCCGATCGGGGGAAAAACGCGAAAAAACGACTATGCTCGCGCGGGTGGAGGCGGCGTACGACGGCCAGGACATCGTGGCCTCGCGCGCCGAGGTCGAGGGCCTGTTGCGGCGCGAACTGATAGGCGGCCTCGTCGACGGCGAGCGTCGCGGAGGCAGTCTGTATGTCGGTGGACCGCCGGGAATCGGCAAGACGCATGTGATCGGCTCGATTCTCGACCAGCTCGAGGCCTCGAGTGGGGATGACGTCGTCGTACTGCGCGCGAGCGGCGATGACGGCCGCGGCGACCGCGCATTCGGGGTCATCGCCGAACTCGCCGGCGAGATCCCCGCCGGTGCGCATCCCGCCGAAGTGCTCCTCGACAGCATCGCCGGGTTCGCTTCGGTGAGATCGGTCGCGGTGTGGATCGACGATGCGCACCACGCCGACGGGGCGAGTCTGCGCGTGGTGCAACGACTCATTCGGATGGCGCGTGCGCTGCCCCTGCTCGTGGTGGTCAGCGGCACGATCGCCGGGTATCTGCGGACTCCGGCCCCGATCGTCGATCAGGTCGACCGCGTGAGGCACCTGCCGGCGATGGACGGGCCGGCGGCGCGTCAGGTGGTCGTCGAACACACCGGGCGTCTCCCCGGACCGGGATTGGCCACCGCGCTGTGCGATGGCACCGGAAATCCCGGCTTCATCATCGACATTCTCCGCTGCCTCGACGAGACTGGCCAGCTCGCCGACGGTCCGGCGGGCACCGTCGATCTCGCGAACGGAGGTCTGCAGCGCACCGACGAGCTCGACCGTGTGGTGCGCGTTCACTTCGAGGACTTCGACGGTTTGGGCCGGGCCGTCCTCGCGGCGCTCGCGGTGTGCGCAACGAGCGTGGAGATCGGTGTGCTGTCGGAGATCCTGTTCACCGACGAGGTGGATCTGGACGCGGCGCTCGACAGCGTCCTCGCATCCGGGTTCGTCCGTCACATGCGTGGCGGGCGGTTGGACTTCGCCCTCGAGGTGTACCGCGAGATCGTCTATGACGCAATCGATCCCGACTCACGTCGGATGGCCCACCAGCGTGTTGCGCATGTGGCTGCCCGGCGCGGACTCGCATCCGTGGACGTGGCACATCATCTGCTGCGGGGTCGCAGCGCCGACATGGACGCCGCAGTCATCCGGCATCTGCGCGCTGCGGCGGCCGACACCGAGCACTACGTCGGCGCGGCGTTGCCGGCCGGGTCCGCTGATGCAGATGTCGACTATCCCGGTGCGGGCGTCGATCCGGACGGGAAGAGTGACGATCTGCTGCGACGCGTGCACCGTCTTGTGGGCTCCGGACGCGCGCCGGCCGCCGAGGAGCTGATCTGTGACCGGATGCGCACCGTCACCGAGTGGTCGGTGGCCGCGGAGCTGCAACTGGTACTGGTGGACCAGCTGATCAACCGTGCCCAGACCCATGCGGCTGCCGCGCTGATCGAACGGCTGGCCGACCTCGATCTCCCCGGTGACGTCGATGAGCGGCTCACTCTCGCCCGACTGCGATTGACGTTGCTGTCGGGGCAGTTCCCCTCGACCACCGAACTGGCGCACATCGCGGCGACCGCCGCCACGGCCGGCTGGACGAGCGTTATCCAGATGTGTCGCGTACTGGTCGCGACGCGGCTGGTGGCAGCCGGGGCTCCCACGGCCGGAATGCGGGAACTCTCGCCGACGGCGGCGCCGGACGTCACCGATCTCACCTGGGCCGGAAGCGTCACGTGTGCGCTGGCGACGCTGCAGCGTGACGGACCGCGGGCCGCGCGGCGGCTGGTGACGCAGATCCGGCAACACAATTGCGACGACCGGCGCTGGGCCGATCCCTACATCGGGATGATGTCGGCGGTGATCGCCGTGGTCGAGGCGACGTGGGACGATGCCGTTGCCGAGAGCGACACCGCGATCGAGCTGGCCGATGACGTCGGTAGCGGCTGGATCTCCGCCGCGGTGGGATACCGGGCCTATATCGCTGCACATCGGGGTGACACCGTTTCGGCGCGGGCAACGCTCGATGCCTTCCGGCACCGCAGACTGCCGCTGCATCTCGCCCGCGATGTGCCGGGGGTGGCCGAGGTCGCGCTCCTGACCGCAGAAGGCGCCACCGACGAGGCGCTGAGCCTGACGCGATCGTTGTGGTCGGCGTCGCGGTTGTCGCCGGGACTCGGTTTGTTCGACCACGCAACGGAGTTGATGCGGGTCGCACTGCAGGTGGGCGACCGCCGTCTCGCCGAACAGATCGGTGCCGATGTCGCCGCCGGGATGGACGCCGCAGCGTCTGCGGACAGCGTGGCCGAGCCGACCGTTCGATTGTGTGCCACGGCTGCCCATGCGCGAGGACTGCTGTGCGCCGATCCGACGGCGCTCGCCGAAGCTGCAGGACTGTTCGAGTCCGCCGGATTCCGATGGCAGCAGGCGCAGGCACTGGAAGAATTGGCTTGTGTGGCAGCGACATCCGGAGATCGGGACAGCGCGCTGTCGGCAGCCGACGGGGCTATGGCGATCTACGCGGTCAACGGTGCGCGTGTCGACATCGACCGCCTGTCGGCACGTCTGCGCACCCTTGGACTGCGTCGCGGCCCCCGCGACGTGCGCCGCGCTCGCGACGGTCGTGGCGACCGTCTCACCGCAACGGAACTACGTGTGGCGATGCTCGTCCGGGAGGGTATGACCAATCGGGAGATCGGCGCGCGAATGTACATCTCGCCGCGCACGGTGCAGACGCACGTCTCGCACATACTCGCCAAGACCGGTCTGCGATCGCGCGTGGAGGTGGCCGCCAGTTCGCCGGACCGGTGGGCTACCCCGATCGGGGGACACCACGTCGACCGATGAATCGGCGAGATGGCTGATGTGTTGATCTCGCGATCTCCCTAGCGTGGTGCACGGACGGTGAGATGGTCGCCGCCACCATCGACCCACGGAGATCACGATGTTCGCGCCACGGCCCACCGACACGCATTCGATGTCGGGCGACGGGACTGGCGAGCGACTGCTTCTCACCGCACTCACCTCCACGATGGTGCTGCTGGTTCTCGACTCGAGCATCGTCGGAGTGATGCTGCCGAGCATCGAGCGCGACATGCACATGTCGGCGACCGAGTCGTCGTGGGTTGTCTCGGTCTATCTGCTCACCCTCGCGGTCTTTCTCCCGTTCGGCGGCGGGCTCGCCGACGCGTGGGGAGCGGTGCGGGTCTTTCGGGTCGGGATGGCCGGGTTCATCGCGGCGTCGGCGGCGGTCGCTCTGGCACCGGACGTCGAGATCGTGATCGCGGCGCGCGCGGTGGCGGGCATCTCGGGCGCGCTGTTGATGCCCGCGACGCTCAGCCTGCTGACGAGTGGCATCGCGAAGGCGCGTCGAGCCGGCGCGATGGCCGTCTACACCGGTGTCGGCCAGGGCTTCGCACTCGTGGGACCAGCCGTGGGAGGTCTGTGTGCACAATTCATCGGTTGGCGGTGGGGGTTTCTCGTCAACGTGCCGGTCGGTCTGGCGGGCATGTACCTGATCCACCTCGCCGCACCGCGGAATCTGCGCACACCGGTACAGACCTGGGACGTGCGCGGCATGGTGTTGCTGTCGGCCGGCCTGGGGATGCTGGCGACCGCACTCATCGAACTGCCCGACTGGGGTTGGCAGTCAACGGCGTTCGCAGCAACCGTGTGTGCGGGATCGATTGCCCTTGCCGCCTTCGTCGTGCTCGCGCGCCGTACGAGTGAACCGATCCTCGACATCGGTCTGTTTCGCCGGATGACGTTCGCCACCAACACCATCGTGCTGGCTGCGCTGGGCTTCGCTATGACCGTGGCATCGGTGTATGGCGCAGTCGCACTGCAGAATTCGCTGCATCTTCGACCAGCCGCCGCGGGTCTGAGCCTGTTGCCGCTGGTGATCCCGCTGCTGGTCGCCACCAAGCTGATCGGCGCTCGCTACGAGCGGTTCGGGTTACGGCGTGTGGTGGTCGGCGGCAGCGTCATCCTCGCGGTGGGACTGTGCGTGGCCGCCGCCGGATTCGCGGCCGCGTCCTTGGTCGTCGTGAGCATCGGGATGGTCTGCGCGGGAACCGGGATGGGCGCGATCCTGAGTCCGCTCAATGCGGCGACGATCGCCACCGTCCCCGATGACCGCAGCGGTCAGGCATCCGGTGTGATGACCACATGTCGCCAACTCGGCGGCGTTCTGGGTCTCGGCGTGTTCGCCGCCGTCGTCGGCACCGCACACGGCGGCGCCGCGACCGCAGTGGGTTTCGCTCTCACCGCCGGGGTGATGGTCCTTGCCGCCGTGATCGCGGCGGTCGGGCTGCCGCGGTGCGGTAGTCAACAGCATTCACCGATCCAAGGAGTTCGATGTCAGTCACTGTGAGGTCCCGACGATCCGTCCGACGTGGTGCGCTGGTCGCGATGATGGTGGCCATCCTCGCGTGCGTGACGCCATCTGTGGCCGATGCGCAGCCGTCCTCGGCGCACACCCCGGCACGCTCGGCCGATCGGCACCGTCGGCTGATCCGTTCTACACGCCGCCCGCCGGTTTCGGCAGTACGCGCCCGGGCACCGTGCTGCGCACGCGGACGGTGACCATCGCGTTCGCCGGTGTGCCGACACCGGTTCGTGCGACCCAGGCGCTCTACCGGACGACCGATCAGCACGGCTCGCCGACCGCGACCGTCACCACCATCCTCCGGCCGTCCGACAGCGCTCCGGTGCGTGACATCGTCAGCTATCAGATCGCCTACGACGGACTCGGTGGCGTATGCGATCCGTCGTACACGCTGCGCGGCAACGGCGTTTCACCTCTCACCACCGCAGAAGAGCTGAGCATCGGGTCGTATCTGGCAGCCGGGCACACGGTGGTGACATCGGACTACGAGGGACCCGACCTGGCGTGGACGGTCGGCAGACAGTCCGGGTACGCAGCACTCGACGGAATCCGGGCCGCAGAGTCGGTCCTTCGCGTCTCGTCGTCCACGTCGGTCGGTTTGGTCGGTTATTCGGGCGGTTCGGTGCCCACCCAGTACGCCGCTGAACTCGCGTCTACGTATGCGCCCGAATTGCACCTCGTCGGTGCCGCGGCCGGCGGGCTCCCGGTCGAGCTCGCTCACAATCTGACCTATGTGAGTGGGACCCAGGACTGGTCGTCGGCGATACCGGCCATCGTCGTCGGCTATGAGCGCGCCTACCACCTCCCGGTGAACGATTTCCTGTCGGCTCGCGGCATGCAGACCACCTCCGAGATCCAGACTCGTTGTATTGCAGACTTTCTCGGTCAGTTCCCGGGGCTCACCGACGCCGAGATGGTGCGCGCGCCCTTCCAGTCACTCAAAGATGTGCCGTCGGTGGCCGCGGCGCTGAACGACAACATCATGGGAGCGGCCGGAACGCCGCGTGTTCCGATGCTGCTGGGCATCGGACAGTCGGACCAGACGGGTGATGGCGTGATGATCACCGCCGATGTGCGTTCACTCGCGGCCGAGTACTGCTCGCGAGGGGTCCGGGTCGACTACATTCGCTACGCGGGACTCAGTCACGGCACTGCCTATCCGGTGTTCGAGACCGACGCCTCGCGGTTCCTGGCGGACAGGTTCGCCGGGCGGCCTACGCGGGTGGACTGCCAGGCCGCTGGGACCACAACCGATCTGGGACCGATCCCGGTACCGGCCGGCTGACGATCGGGACGAGAAGGGGTGCCGATGAACAAACTGGTGACCGTGGTGGTCATCGACGACCATCCCTTCTTCCGCGACGGTCTGTCGCGGGGGCTGGCGGCGACCGGACGGGTGTCGGTGGTCGGGGAGGCCTCCGATGGCCGTTCCGGTGTGGAGACGATCCGCGAGAACTCGCCCGATGTCGCCGTGGTGGATTACCAGATGCCGGGGATGAGCGGAGTCGACGTCGCGCACTCGGTCAGCCGTGACGGTCTGGGCACCAAAGTGCTGTTGTTGTCGGCGATCACCGACGCACCGATCGTGTTCGAGGCACTGCAGTCGGGTGCCTCGGGATATCTGTCGAAGGAATCGGATCGCGATGAGATCGTGCGCGCGGTCATGGCCGTGGCACGTGGTGAGACGGTGATCCCGCCCGAACTCGCCGGCGGCGTCGCCGCGCAGATCCGGGCACACACCGGATCGGATACGCCGGTCCTCAGCGAACGAGAGAGTCAAGTGCTCAACGCATTCGCACGAGGGCTGTCCATCCCCCAGGTGGCGGCCGAACTGTACATCGGGGCGTCGACGGTGAAGACGCACACGCAGCGGCTCTACGAGAAGCTCGGTGTATCCGATCGGGCGGCCGCCGTCGCCGAAGGTATGCGGCGCGGGCTGATCGACTGATCGTCATGGCCACGCCCCGACTCGGCCTGCGTGAGCTCGCCGACGAACAGACCATCTACCGGATCCTGCTCGATCATGCGTTGCGTGGGATCCGCATCCAGGCGATCCTGCGACTGTTGCTCGCGGTGTTCGTGGTGGCGGTGGTCGCTCTCGACCCGCCGGCGCACCATCTGGTCCTCACATGGACAATCGCGATCTGCTACCTCGTGTGGTGTGTCGCGCTGGCTGTCGTTGCGCCGCGCGGAGGGATCACCGCGGTGCGGTTCGTGTGGCTGGTGCTGTTCATCGACCTCGCCACCCTGACGGCGGTTGCGTTGGTGGCCAGTCGGTCTGATCAGACGAGCTGGACCTCGGATGTGCTCATCGTCGGATTCGCCATCATCCCGATGATCGCCGCCACGCAGTTGCGGCCGTCGGTGTGCGTCGCGATCGTGGTGCCGACGGTCATCGTCTTCTTCCTCGCGGCGTGGGCGGCTCGATCGGCCAACGGTGAACCGTGGTCGTCGGTGGTACTGCACACCTTCGTCATCGCTGCACTGGGCCTGGGTGCGGTGCTGCTCTCGTCGGTCCAGCGATCACGGGTGGAGACCATCGGATCGCTTGCCGCGCAACGTTCACGACTCCTCGACGAGACCAGGGAGATCGAGGACCGAGAGCGACGCGAGCTCGCCGAGACCCTCCATGACGGTGCGCTGCAGTACGTGCTCGCCGCGCGACAGGAGCTCGAGCAGTTCCGTCATGACGGCGAGGGCGCCCAACTCGACCGGGTCGCCGAGGCGCTGCGGGAGTCCTCTGCGCTGCTCCGGTCGACTCTGACGGTCTTGCATCCGGCGATCCTCGAGCAGGCGGGATTGCCAACGGCGCTCGCCGAGTTGGTGCGTGCGCAGTCGACCCGACCCGGGCTGACGATCTCGCTCGACACCGCCGGGTGGCCGCCGAATCTGCGTACAGACGTCGACGCGTTGCTGTTTGCGACCGCCCGTGAACTCCTCACCAACGTGGTGAAACACGCTGCGGCACAGCATGTCGAGATGACGATCGAGTATGACGGGGAAGAAGAGGGCGGGGGAGAACAGGGCGGGGGAGAACAGGGCGGGGGCACCGCCCGGCTCGTCGTCGTCGATGACGGCGTGGGTGTCGACACCCAGCAGATGGCCAGGAGTCTGGCCGAAGGGCACATCGGTCTGGCCTCACGGCGTGTGCGTATCGAAGCGTCGGGTGGCACGTTGTCCGTCGAGCCCCGACGTGGCGGGCCGCGGTCGACGGGTCAGGGCGATGCCGCACGGCCGGTGCGGGGGACCGTGGCCATCGCACAACTTCCGGTCGTCATCGACTCGTCGTCGTCGAACTGACGTGAGCATCCACCGATCGGTGGACCCCTCGGTCATCCGTACGTTCACCCATCAGGGCGATGTCCGGTGGCCTGTTCACACGGCAAAGTCATTGGTGTCAAACACATTCCCGGACGCGGCGGCGATCCACCCGCCCGGCGAGCACAAGGAGTCACCATGAAGATCTCGAACAAGTTCACCACCCGCCGTGCCGCTACCGCAGCAGTGGGCATCGCCGTCGCAGCCGGTGCGACCGTCGCCGGTGTCGGGCTGGCCAACGCCGGCACGCTTCCGGTCACCCACCCGGGTGAGCCGACCACCGCGATGACGATCACCAACCACACCAACCGCTACGAGTGGCTGGCCGGGGCAACCAACGGCGGACAGCAGTGGGTGAACGCCCCGCAGGAGGTGCTGGCCCCCGGTGCCTCGGAAACCGTGGTCTCGGTCGCACCGAACTCGCCCTACATGACCGACTTCGTCAACTACCACGTGGGCGCCTTCGGCCCGATCGCGACCTACGAGCTCGAGAACGTGCGCGGTGATGTGAACACGGCGATGACCGGGATGAGCGGGTACGGATCGGGTGGGTACTGGATCCACGCCAACATCGACAGCTGGTACCCGAATGTGAACGTCAGCTACGACCAGTGGTGAGCGATCAGCTCACCGTGAGCCGCTGCCCGTTTGACGGGCGAGCCCGACTGCCATCGGCGTCCTGTCATCGGTGTCGATGAGAGTGATGCCGGTGGCAGCTGGTGCCTCTGCAGCGGTTCGGCCGAGGATCAGCCGGTGTAGTTGCTCATGCGCACACCGTGTTCGGCGAGCCACGGGGTCGGGTCGATCTTGGTGATCCCGTTCTTCCACACCTCGAAGTGGCAGTGCGGGCCGGTCGACTGTCCGTCGCTGCCCACGAGACCGATCACGTCGCCGGCCTCCACGCGCTGCCCGGCGTGGACGAGGACGCCTGAGCTGAACATGTGTCCGTAGACGGTGACGGTGCCGTCGGGGGCACGCAGCAGGATCCAGTTGCCGAAGCCCGACGCCGGGCCCGCCGCGATGATCACACCGTCGGTGGCCGCGTGGATCGGCGTCCCGAGTGGGGCGGCGAAGTCCACGCCCGCGTGGAAGGTGCCCCAGCGGCCGCAGTAGCAGGAGGTGAAGTCGTACTGGCCCAGCGGGATAGGGGAATCGAAGAACGGGCGACGCGAGGCCGCATCGGCCGCCGCCTTCGCCGCAGCGATCGTGGAGCCCTCTTTGAGCTGGTCGGTGAAGTCGTGCATGTCGGCTTGGACGGGAGTCCGGACCACATCGGAGTCACCGGTGTCGACGGTCGCGGCCACCAGTTTGGTGCCGTCGATCGGAGCCGCGGTGGTCACCTTCTGCTCTTGCTGAGTGATCTGACCCGACGCCGCTGCCACGGCCGCACCGGCGGCCACGGCGACCAGTGCGGCGCGTCCGCCACGCAACGAACTCGGCGGAGCCTGCAGGCGGTGGCGGCCCTTGCCCTTGCGGGGACGTGTGTCCGGTGCGACATAGGAGATCGGCGGGGTGTAGTCGTCTGCGCGTGCACCGCCGACCTCGAACGGGTGCTCGTGGACCCGTTCGTCGAATTCGATCTCGGCGACGACGATGTCCTGGGTGATCTCCGAGGGCGACTCACGACGCGCCGGTGCGGTTTCCCAGCCAGTGGGCGACCAGCGGCTCGACCAGTCGGCTTCGAACTCCTCGATCTCCCCGTCGAGGGTTCCCCCATCGCGGATCTCGTCATCGAGATAGGCGACTCCGGTCACCCGACTCTCGGTCATATGCGCGGCGTAGGCGACACCGGCGGTGCGACGCGACTGGGGTCGGCGGTTGTCCTCGCCGCGGGGGTCGCCGGAGTCGAGGTATCCGCTGCGATCGGAAAACGAGGGGGTGAGGAGGTCGTCGGAGTCCAGCCGCATGCGATAGGCATCACCGGCACGCTGACGCCGGTCGTCTCGACCCGCACCATTGGGACTCGTCGCGCTCCGGTCAACCAAGATCCTCAAACCCTTCACCTCGTGGCGGCAGGTGTTCTGCAGTGGTGGAAACCGGGTGGTCAGAGATGTGTCTGACGCCCGATTCGTCAACTGCGAACTACAGATTCACGATGTCGTAACCATCTCGTGATCTGGTGCCGCGTTGACGGTAACGAAATGATTGCGGGAGTCGCAACAGCTATCGGGCAAAATTCCCGTATGTGACACGCGTCACATACGGGTACGGTTGTCGGCAGTGACGTGGCACACACGCTTGGCACGGTCCCGACAGGCCCGAAATCGAGAGGTCTAATGTCTCGTTGTGGTCCGCGAATCACACAACACGCGGACAACTCAACGAAACGGTGAACTGAATGGATCTCTTCGAATACCAGGCGAAGGAACTGTTCGCCAAGCACGGGGTTCCCACCACTCCCGGACGCGTTACCGACACCCCCGAGGGCGCACGGGCTATCGCCGAGGAAATCGGCAAGCCGGTGATGATCAAGGCCCAGGTCAAGGTCGGCGGTCGCGGCAAGGCCGGCGGTGTGAAGTACGCGGCTACCCCGGATGACGCACAGTCGAACGCGGAAAACATTCTCGGACTCGACATCAAGGGTCACATCGTCAAGAAGTTGCTGGTGGCCGAGGCCAGTGACATCGCGGAGGAGTACTACATCTCCTTCCTGCTCGATCGCGCCAACCGCACCTACCTGGCCATGTGCTCGGTGGAAGGCGGCATGGAGATCGAGGAGGTCGCCGCGACCAAGCCCGAGCGACTGGCCAAGGTCCCGGTCGACGCCGTCAAGGGTGTCGATGTGGCAACGGCTCGCTCGATCGCCGAGCAGGGTCACCTGCCCGCCGAGGTGCTCGACGCCGCAGCCGTGACGATCGCGAAGCTGTGGGAGGTGTTCGTCGGCGAGGACGCCACCCTGGTGGAGGTCAACCCGCTGGTCCGCACCCCCGACGACCAGATCCTCGCGCTCGACGGCAAGGTCACGCTCGACGAGAACGCGGACTTCCGTCACCCCGACCACGACGAGTTCCAGGACAAGGACGCCACCGATCCGCTGGAGCTCAAGGCCAAGGAGAACGACCTCAACTACGTCAAGCTCGACGGTGAGGTGGGCATCATCGGTAACGGTGCCGGTCTGGTCATGAGCACCCTCGACGTGGTCGCCTACGCGGGTGAGAAGCACAACGGCGTCAAGCCGGCGAACTTCCTCGACATCGGTGGCGGCGCCTCGGCCGAGGTGATGGCCGCCGGGCTCGACGTCATCCTGGGTGACGAGCAGGTCAAGAGCGTGTTCGTCAACGTCTTCGGCGGCATCACCGCCTGCGACGCTGTCGCCAACGGCATCGTCGGTGCGCTGAACAAGCTCGGTGACGAGGCCAACAAGCCGCTGGTCGTGCGCCTCGACGGCAACAAGGTCGAGGAAGGTCGCAAGATCCTCGCCGATGCGAACCACCCGCTGGTGACGCTCGCCGAGACCATGGACTCCGGCGCCGACAAGGCCGCCGAATTGGCGAGCAAGTAAGGGGCCACGTCACATGTCAATCTTTCTGAACAAAGACAACAAGGTCATCGTCCAGGGCATCACCGGCGGTGAGGGCACCAAGCACACCGCGCTGATGCTCAAGGCGGGCACCAACGTGGTCGGCGGCGTGAACGCACGCAAGGCCGGAACCACCGTCACCCACAAGGACAAAGACGGCAACGACATCGAGCTGCCGGTGTTCGGCACCGTCGCCGAGGCGATGGAGAAGACCGGCGCCGACACGTCGATCGCCTTCGTGCCGCCGAAGTTCTCCAAGGACGCCATCATCGAGGCGATCGACGCGGAGATCCCGCTGCTGGTGGTCATCACCGAGGGCATCCCGGTGCAGGACACCGCCTATGCGTGGGCCTACAACGTCGATCACGGCAACAAGACCCGCATGATCGGCCCGAACTGTCCGGGCATCATCACGCCCGAGGAGTCGCTGGTGGGCATCACCCCGGCGAACATCACCGGCAAGGGCCCGATCGGCCTCGTCTCGAAGTCGGGCACGCTGACCTACCAGATGATGTACGAGCTGCGCGACCTCGGCTTCTCGACCGCCATCGGCATCGGCGGCGACCCGGTCATCGGCACCACGCACATCGATGCGATCGAGGCCTTCGAGAAGGATCCCGAGACCAAGGTCATCGTGATGATCGGCGAGATCGGCGGCGACGCCGAAGAGCGCGCCGCGGCCTACATCAAGGCCAACGTCTCCAAGCCGGTCGTCGGGTACGTCGCGGGCTTCACCGCCCCCGAGGGCAAGACCATGGGCCACGCCGGCGCGATCGTGTCGGGTAGCTCGGGCACTGCCCAGGCGAAGAAGGAAGCGCTCGAGGCCGCCGGTGTCAAGGTCGGCAAGACGCCGAGTGAGACCGCAGTCCTCGCCCGCGAGCTCTACAAGGCTCTCTGACCCGATCGACCCGCTGGGTCGCTCGCCGTGATCGGGCGCGTCGTGATCGCCGGGCACCGTCGACGCCCCGCACAGCATGCGTGAACGCCGGATCCCCCGAGAGGGATCCGGCGTTTCGCGTCTAGGATGCCGATGTGAACGAAGTGGTGACTGTGGCGCCCTCGACGCGGCTGGTCACGGTGCCTGTCGGTGCGGCGTCACTGATGGTTCGAGGCGCGGTGCTGGGCGCCGAGGTGGTCGCGGTGACGGGGGTGGCCGGTGCCCGGCTCGCCGCACGACTGCCATTCGTCGGTCGTCATATCCGCCGAGTCGGCGATGTCCTCGCCCGTACCGGCGAACGGACGTTGTTCCTCGAGTTGCCGGTGGCGATTGTCGTCGTCAAGATCCTCGTCGCGCGGGTGGTCGCCGACATCGTCGCCACCCTCGACCTCACCTCGCTGGTGAAGGAGAATGTCGACCTCGACGCGATCGCCGACGCCATCGATCTCGACCGCATCATCGACCGGCTCGATTTCGACGCCATCATCCGCGACCGCGTGGACGTCAACTCCGTTGCCCGCCAGATCGACCTCGACGGCGTGGCGCGCCTCATCGACGTGAACGCCGTCGCCGCACGCGTGGATGTCGACGCGATCATCGACCGTGTCGACCTCGTGGGGCTGGCATCGATGGTCATCGACGATGTCGACCTGCCGCGCATCATCCGCGAGTCGACCATGGGTGTCACCACCGAGGTGGTGGCCGATGTGCGGGTTCAGGGTGAACAGGCCGACGACACAGTGGCGCGGGTGATGTCGAGACTGCTGCGCCGCAAGGAGATCGAGGCCCCGACGATCGAGGTGCAGCGGCCGGCGAGTGATGGGGCGGCCCGATCCACACGTGCCGATTCGTCGAAGCGCGAGGGAGGTGATCGGCGATGAGCACCGCGACGGTTCGCCTTCGGGTGGCCGGTGTGGTCACCAGATGTGCTGCCTCCGTGATCGATCTGGTGATCGTGCTGATCGTGCTCGGTGTCGCCTACCTCGGCCTGATGCTCGCGTCGTTCACCTACGCCCCGCGCCACTATCACATGCCGTCGTTGTCGCTGATCTTCTCCGGCACCGCCACCGTGGTGGTGATCGTCGTCTACCTGGCGTCGAGCTGGACCATCTCCGGACGCACACCGGGTGCGGCGCTGATGGGACTGGAGGTGGTCGACGTGCGCGGCCGACGGATCGGCTGGCGGCGCGCGCTGCTGCGGGCGGTCTTCTGCACGTTCTTCGGCGTGGGGCTGCTGTGGTCGGGGGTCGACGCCGGACGCCGTTCCGTCCAGGACATCGCGTTGCGCACCCGCGTGGTCTATACGCGTGAGCCGGGGGTGTCGGCGAGTGCTCTCGCGCCGCCCCCCGGCAACGGTGCGGCGCACGGCTGACCGGGGTCTGCGGTCTGGTCACCCGATGGATCATGCTGTGCCCGCTTACAATCGACCATCATGAGCACGTCGACCGAGGCCATCACACCCATCTACTACGACACCGATCTCGGTATCGACGACGCGATGGCGCTGGCATATCTGCTGGCCTCGCCGAAGGTCGATCTCGTGGGTATCGGGACTGTGAGCGGCAACTGTTCGGCCGCGGCCGCCGCCCGCAACACCCTCGACTTCCTCGGTGTCGCCGGCCGCGCTGACATCCCGGTGGCCGTCGGCGCACACGATCCGATGGTCGGCGCATTCGACGGCGGCTCGCCGGAGGTGCACGGCGACAACGGGATCGGCGACATCGAGCTGCCGGCGGCCTCGGCCGAGGCGGTCGCAGGCGATGCGGCCGACATGGTGATCGAGCTGGCCCATACCCATCCGGGACGGCTCACCGTGCTCGCGGTGGGTCCGTTCACCAACCTCGCCATCGCACTCGAGCGCGAACCGGAGCTGCCGCAACTCGTCGCCGACGTGGTGGTGATGGGCGGGGCGGCCTGTGCGCCGGGCAACGTGACTCCGGTGGCCGAGGCCAACATCTGGCACGATCCCGAGGCGGCCGACGCCGTGTTCACAGCCCCCTGGACAGTGACGATGGTCGGCCTCGACGTCACCATGGCGCACCGGTTCTCCCTCGATGACCAGCAGGCGCTGACGCAATCGGGCCGGCCGGCCGCTCAGGCCATCTCGGCGATGCTCGACACCTACATGTCCTTCTACACTCCGATCTTCGGCGAACCCTGTGTGGCGTTGCATGATCCGCTGGCCGCGGCGATCGCCGCGGGTGACATCGACACGGTGTGCGCGCCGACGGTCGGGATCCGGGTGGACGTCACCGACGGCCCCGGTCGCGGACGGACGATCTGCGATATGAGAGGTCGCTACCGCGGCTATCCCGCCCCCGAGGGTGCACGCCACCGCGTGGTGCTCGAGATCGCCGAACCGTTCGCCCCTCGACTACGTGAGGCGATTCTCTCGGTCTGAGGGCTTCGGCGCCCGCATCGTCGGCCGGATGGGGGACCACCACGGCGCTCGGGTGAGACGAACGTGCTGGAGTAACGTCGTCAAGACGATGTCCGACGATCCCAGCCCCGCAGAACCAGCGCCTGCCGACCCAGCGCTTGCCGACCCAGCACTTGCCGACCCAGCGGTCTCGTCTGACCGCGCTGGCATCTCTGACCCCGGTGCCTCTGGTACCCGGCCGCCCACCAGGCGCGACCTCGCCAAAGCGGAACGCCGGCGTGAGCTGCTCGAGGCGGCGGCGCGGCTGATGGCCGAACGCGGGTTCTCCGGCGTTCGCCTGGAGGACATCGGTGCGGAGGCCGGTGTGAGCGGCCCGGCGATGTATCGGCACTTCCACGGCAAGCTCGACATTCTCGCCGCGATGCTCGTGGACATCTCCGCGCGGCTCCTCGAGGGCGGGACCGCCGTGGTGGAGGCCAACCGCGACCCTGGTGCCGCGCTCGCCGGCCTGATCGGATTCCACACGGATTTCGCGCTCGGAGAACCTGATCTGATCCGCGTCCAGGATCGTGACCTGTCGTCGCTGTCGCCGGATGCGAGCAAGACGGTCCGGTCGTTGCAGCGCCGGTATGTGGAACTGTGGACCGACGTCCTCCTGCGGTACGCACCACAGCTCGCGCGATCCGAAGCGGGGTTCCGGGTGCAGGCGGCCTTCGGCTTGCTCAACTCGTCGCCACGCCTGCCGAACATCGACAACGCCCGAGCGCGTGAGCTGCTCATCGAGATGGCGAGTGCCGCACTGCAGCTCTGAGCGGTCGGTGCGACCGGTGCGGCGCAGGTCGCAGCGACTGCGAATCGGGTACCGGTGAGGCGCCAGGGCAGTGCAATTCCGGCCGAGAATATATCGTCATCCATCGGTAAAATTAGTAAAGCGTTGTCGCGCAGCGCTTTTCATACTTTCTACTTTCACGACGGTGTCGTGAATTGTTTCCCTGATGTTCCGCTGCGACGTGGACGATTCGCCCGTTCGCCGATTTCCAGGCGACCAGACGAGCTGCCCGCGAAGGTTCGCCGGCGCACGATGTACAAGGGGAATTCATGAGTGTGAACGTCTCGATGAGGCGTGCTCTGGTGGGGGCGACGATGGTCTCGGGCGCGGTTGCGATCGCGTTCTCGACCTACGGAACCGCTGCCGCCGACACGTTCGTCAAACTGCCCGACGGTCAGCAGTCGGGTGCCGGCCTCACGCTGACCCGCACGAACGAGCATGTGCAGGTCTCGCCGTCGCTGGCGGCCAACGGTGCCGGGCGCGTGGCGTGGGTGAGCGGCGACGTGACGTTGAAGGCGCCGAAGCTCAAGGCCTCACCCTCGGGGCCGGCCAACGGACCGGCCGGAGACACCTCCGGTGCCGCCTCGGGACCCAACAGCACCGGTAACACCTTTCCGCAGTTCGCGACGGTGCCCGGGTCGGGTGGCGTCTCGACCGACGGTGCTGCTGCCACGCTGTCGGTGGGCTACATCGTGGGCTGCCAGGTCAACATCTCCAGCCTCTCCGCCGGTGGTGCGCTGGGCATCTCGGCCACGCCGTCACTCACCGGCACCTTGAGCATCCCGCTCACCCCGGGCAACGTGACCTTTGCGCTGCTCGATGCCAAGGACATCACCAAAGCCGGCACGTACCACATCAACTGGGATCGCACCCAGATCGCGGTGCAGGGTTGCGGCGGATACGCCCAGGCCCGCTCGTTCGCGGTCGTGGAGACCACCGGCAACGACCACGTCAAGATGACCCTGCTGGGCAAGCCGTTCTCGATCGGCTGACCTTCCCCCTTTCCGCTCTCCACGAGATCGCTTGACCCACAAGATACGAGGACTCATCGCAATGAAGCTCTCCAGCAACTCCGCGCGCCGCGGCGTCCGGATGGCCGGCGCCGTGGCCGTGGCCACCGCCGGAATCGGGCTCCTGTCACAGGGGGCCGCCAGCGCCGACACCTTTGTCAAGCTGCCCGGTCAGACCGACGTGCAGACTCTCTCCGACGGCACCAAGGTCACGGTGACCCGTTCCGGCGAGACCGCCACCCTCAGCCCCGGCATGAGCTCCACACCGCTGCTGCGCAACGCCACGGTGTCGGGTAAATACCAGGTGAAGGTCTCCGACAAGAAGGCGAAGGGCAAGATCCAGGCCGGTTATCTGGTCGGCTGCCAGGTGAACCTGCTCTCGGCAGGCGAGAGCGGCGCCGACGCTGCCACGCCGACCTCGAGCGGTGACATCACCCTCAAGCCCACCTCGACGACGTCGATCTCGCTCGGCCCCGGTCAGGTCTACAGCTACTACCTCACCGATGTGGAGTCCGCCGACGCCTTCGGTGCCGACTCCCACGCGTCGAAGTTCTCCTTCTCCGGTGGTGAGGGGTCGTTCACCTACATCAACTCGACCATCCAGATCAACGGATGCGCCGGATACGCGCAGGCTCGTTCGTTCGCCACCATCAAGGTGTCGACGAGCAGCACCGACCAGGTCGTGACCGTCTGGGGTAAGCCCTTCAGCATCGGCTGATACGTCCGCCTGAGACTTCCTGACCTCTCACAGGAAAGCCGCCCTGCGACAACCCATCTCGGGAGTCGCAGGGCGGTTCTGTGTCCTGTGCGGTCTGTGGCCGGCGATGCGGAGAGGCCCTCAGATCTCCAGTTCGTCACGGCGGCGGGACAATTCGTCGTGGTAACGGGCGACGTTGTCCAGCTTGACCTGCTCGTATCCGCGGATCATGTCGGGAAGTGCGGCCAATTCCACCACCGCCGGCAACATCGCGTCGTCGAACCGTCGCGCGGCGAGTGCGGCACATATCGCGTCCACGAGCTCCCGGTACTCGGCGACCAGTGCACGTTCGGTGCGCCGGATCTCGGTGCGCCCGAACGGGTCGAATCGTTTTCCGCGCAGCCTCTTGCATCGGGCGAGCGCCGCGAGTACCGGCGCGGTCCGCGGACCGAAGCTCATCTTGTCCTTGCGGCCCATCGCCCGTAGCAGGGGCGGATGCAGGCGGACCGACACCGTCGCGTCCTCGCCGAAGTCCCCGGCGATCTGTGCGGCGAACGCGGCATCGGCGGTGAGCCTGGCCACCTCGTATTCGTCCTTGTACGCCATCAGCTTGTAGAGGTTGCGCGCGACCGCATCGACGAGCTCGGCGCTGCCGCCGACGTGCGCGAGCTCGCCGAGGACGCTCAGATACTCACCGGCATAACGGCTGTCGGCATAGGCGGTCAGCTCCTCGACCCGCACCGCGACCGTCCGGGTGAGTTCGGAGTCCAAACCCACAGCCGCGGCAGCAGACCGTGCCGCCGCGCTCGGGGAGGGCCTGTCCACGCTGCCGACCGGGGCGACCGAGTTGCTGGGCGAGCCGGTGCCGGTGGCGGGGTGCGGTCGCATGGCGCGTGCGACGGCGTCCGGATCGGCGACCAGCTGCCGTCCTCGCCGGAACGCTTGGATGTTGGTGTCGACCGCGACCGCATTGAGCTCCACCGAACGCTCGACGGCAGCCGCCGAGATCGGCAGTGCGCCCGTCTGATACGCCGCACCCACCATCAGCATGTTGGCGAACTGCTCGTCGCCGAACAGCGTCGTGCTCAGCGACCCGGCATCGAGATATGCCGTCCGCGCGACGCGTGCGTCGATCGCATCGTGGATCGCGTGCGAGGCGGGGAATCCGACCGCGGTGTCGATGACCATCGCCCCGGTGGGGATCTGGGTTGTCGACACCACCGCCACGGTGCGATCGGCCGCGGTGACCCGCAGGGTGGCCGGGTCGGTACCTACCAGCGCATCGCAGGCCAGGTACACGTCGCAGGTGTCAGAGGCCGCCTTGGCGGCACGCTCGGGCGGGCGGCCGTCGCCTCCGCAGGCGGACTCGAAGGCCGAGATCTTCAGGTCGCTGATCACCGCACCGCCCTTCTGTGCCAGCCCGGTCATGTCGACCGTGCGCGCCGACCGACCGTCGAGGAAGGCCGCGGTCGCGAGCACCTGGGACACCGTGACCACACCCGTGCCGCCGATCCCGGCGATGCGCATGGTGAAGTCCCGCGTCGGAGTGACCGTGCGGGTGGGTGTCGGTTCGGCGGTGGATTCCGCAGCGATCGGCGCGGCGCGGCGAGGTGTGCGCTGCCCGCTGACCACGGTGACGAATGAGGGGCAATCACCCTCCAGACAGGAGAGGTCGACGTTGCAGGAACTCTGGTCGATCCGGGTCTTGCGGCCGAACTCTGTCGAGACAGGCTGCACCGACAGGCAGTTCGACTTCTTTCCGCAGTCCCCGCAGCCCTCGCAGATGCGTTCGTTGATCATCACTCGCTGGGTCGGGGGCGCGATCCGCCCGCGCTTGCGGCCACGGCGCTTCTGCGCAGCACATTGCTGGTCGTGGATGAGCACGGTCACCCCGGGCGTGGCCGCGAGTTCTTCGGTCACCGCAGCCAGGTCGCTTCGGTCGCGCACGCTGACGCCCGCCGCGAGATCGGCCTTGGCCGTTCGACGCGGATCGTCGGAGGTGATCACCACGCGTGCAACGCCTTCGGCGATGAGCAGCCGGGTGAGCCTCGCCAGCCCGAGCTCACCCACCGGATCCTGCCCGCCGGTCATCGCGACGGTCTGGTTGTAGAGGAGTTTGTACGTGATGTTCTCCCCGGCGGCGACCGCTGCGCGCAGCGCCAGTGAACCGGAGTGGGTGAAGGTGCCGTCGCCGATGTTCTGCACGAAGTGGTCGGCGGTGACAAACGGAGCCATCCCCAGCCACTGCGCGCCCTCGCCGCCCATCTGGGTGACCCCGGCCACGTCGCCGACCTGCGCCGGATCCATCAGCAGAACCATGGCATGACAACCGATCCCGCCGCCGACGAGGGTGCCGGGGGAGGCCTTGGTCGAGCTGTTGTGCGGACACCCCGAACAGAAGTACGGGGTGCGCACGGCCAGGGGTAGGTCGATGCGGGTACCGGTACCCCGTGCCGTGTGCTCGTCGAGCCACGCCTGCGCCGGTGCCACCCGGTGGACGGCTGCCAGACGCTGAGCCAGGTGCAATGTCACGGAGTCGACGTCGAGTTCACCGAAGCGCGAGAAGAGCGTGGAGCCGTCCTCGTTGCATTTGCCGACGATGCGTGGCGCCGCCGGGTGGCGGTAGAGCATGTCGCGCATCATGGTCTCGATGAAGTCGCGCTTCTCCTCCACCACGATCACCTCGTCGAGTCCCCCGGAGGCGGTGTGAGTGATGAAGCGGTGCACCACTTCTGCATCCAGCGGGTAGACCATGCCGAGTTTGAGCAGCCGGATCCCGAGCCGGTTCAGTTCGGAGTCGTCGAGTCCCATCAGGTGCAGAGCGTTGCGCACGTCGAGGTAGGTCTTACCCGCGGCGACGATCCCGATCCGGTCGTCGCCGCTGGACACAGTGATGCGGTTGATCCGGTTGGCGCGTGCATAGGCCAGCGCACGGGGGATGCGGATGGTGAGCTGATTCTGCTCGAGTTCCATCAGATCGGCGCCGAGAAGCCGGCCGCTGGGCACATGTGGGCTGCGCCCGAGCTCGCCGAGCGCCGGGACCACGCGGTCGGGATCCACCAGGGCGACCGATGCGCCGTCGGCGACGTGTGCGGAGATCTTCATCGCCGTCCACACCCCGCTGACCCGGCTCATCATCGCCGCGTGGACGCCGAGGTCGAGGATGTCCTGGGAGTCGGCCGGTGCGAGGGTCGGCATGTACAGGTCGGCCAGTGCCATCTCGGAGGTGCACGGGACTGTCGAACTCTTGGCGCCGGGGTCATCACCCACCAGCGCCACCGCCCCGCCGTCGGGATGGGTGCCGATGATGTTGGCGTGGCGCAATGCGTCGCTGGCGCGGTCGAGGCCGGGTGCCTTGCCGTACCAGTAGCCGACGACGCCGGTGCGTGTCCGCCCGTCGGCGGTGGCGTCGAGGGCGCCGATCGTGGCGGCGAGCTGTGAGCCCATCACCGAGGTGGCCGCGAGTTCCTCGTTGAGTCCGGGCCGGTGCACGATGTCGAACGGTTCCAGAAGTGTGCGATTGCGGATCAGTTCGAGATCGAAGCCGGCCAGCGGTGATCCCTCGTAACCGGAGACAAACGACACGGTGTGCGCACCGGCCCGTCGGTCGACGCGCACCCGGTCGGCGATCATGCGCACCAGTGCCGGGATACCGCCGAGGAACACCGGACCCGATTCGCGCAGGTAGCGGTCGGTGAGGGCGACGTCGCCGGGGTCGATGAGCCGTTCATGCGGTTGCGTCCCTGGTGTGGGTCGGTTGGGTGTGAGTCGGTTGGGTGTGGGTCGGTTAAGTGCGGGCTGGTTGTTGGAAGTGCTGTCGGCCGCTTCGCCGGCGAGGGTCATGGGTACACCTGGCCTGTCGTGTCGGCACCCTCGGGCGGTCTCGAGTGACCTCGGCGGGTGCAGCGCGGATATGGGTGGTCCGGCTCCTGCGGGAATCCGAGGTGGTGGATTCCCGCCTTCCACAGTACGAGTGCACGTGGCCTGCGGCACTCAAATGAAGATGAGAGATTTGGGTTACATCAAGAGGCATGCTGCGCTACAGTCAGATTCAGTTAATCGACACTAACTGAAAGGCGCGGTGTGACCAGCACCTCCACGCACGCCGGACCGGCCACAGAATCGGTCGGGGCTGATGACGGCAGGGTTGATGACGGCAGGGTTGATGAAGCCGTTGGCCGTGATGCTCACGTCGCCGCGGTCACCACGCTGCGAGCACGCCTCGCCCAGGTGGCCCGCGGCGGTGGGGAGCGTGCCAGGGCACGACACCTCGAGCGCGGAAAACTCCTCCCGCGCGACCGGGTGGACGGGCTGCTCGACGTGGGATCGCCATTCCTGGAGATCGCGCCGCTGGCCGCCTACGGCATGTACGACGGCAAGGCGCCCAGCGCTGGCATCGTCACCGGGGTGGGCCGGGTCGCCGGTCGCGAGGTGATGATCGTGGCCAATGACGCCACGGTCTCCGGCGGTACCTACTACCCGATGACGGTCAAGAAGCATCTGCGTGCACAGGAGGTCGCCGCCGCCAACCGGTTGCCGTGCATCTATCTGGTGGATTCCGGCGGCGCGATGCTCCTCGCCCAGGACGAGGTCTTCCCCGATCGCGAACATTTCGGTCGCATCTTCTACAACCAGGCCACGATGAGTGCGGCCGGTATCCCGCAGATCTCCGCGGTGCTCGGATCCTCCACGGCCGGCGGTGCGTATGTGCCCGCGATGACCGACGAGAACGTGATCGTGCGCGATCAGGGCACGATCTTTCTGGCCGGTCCGCCGTTGGTGAAGGCTGCCACCGGCGAGGATGTGTCGGGCGAGGATCTCGGTGGCGGAGCGATGCACTCCGCGGTTTCCGGTGTCACCGATCACCTGGTGGACAACGACGAGCAGGCGCTGGCCGCAGTCCGGGACATCGTCGCGACATTGGGCCCCCGCGAGGCCGCACAGTGGGAGCGCTCGCCGGTGGTGCCGCCTCTGCATGCCCAGACCGACCTCTACGACGTGGTGCCCACCGACACGCGCACACCCTACGACGTGCGCGGTGTGATCGAGATCCTCGTCGACGGCGGCCGGTATCGGGAGTTCAAGCAGAACTACGGGACCACCCTGGTCACCGCCTTCGCCCACATCTGCGGGCACCCGGTGGGGATCGTGGCCAACAACGGTGTGCTGTTCAGCGAATCCGCCCTCAAGGGAGCACATTTCATCGAGCTGTGCGATCAGCGACGTATTCCGCTGGTCTTCTTGCAGAACATCACCGGCTTCATGGTGGGACGCGCCTACGAAGAGGGCGGCATCGCGAAGAACGGCGCGAAGATGGTCAACGCCGTTGCCTGCGCGCGGGTTCCGAAGCTGACGGTGATGATCGGCGGATCGTTCGGCGCCGGAAACTATTCGATGTGCGGGCGCGCGTATTCGCCACGATTCCTGTGGAGCTGGCCCAATGCCCGGATCTCGGTCATGGGTGGTCCGCAGGCCGCCGACACACTGGCCACGGTGCGGCGCGCTCAGATCGAACGTGCCGGAAAGGTCTTCTCGGAGCAGGAGCAGGAAGAGTTCAAGGCGCCGATCCGCGAGCAGTTCGAGCGTCAATCCGACGCCTACTATTCCACCGCGCGACTGTGGGACGACGGGATCATCGATCCCGCCGACACGCGCACGGTTCTCGGTCTCGCACTCGAGACGTGTCGATACGCGCCGCTGGCCGATCAGCGCTACGGCGTCTTCCGGATGTGAGGGTGACGACGATGGCTAGCTCGACAACTGTGTCCCTGCCTGCGGACTCCGCATGCGACTCCGGTGACACGCGAGACATCTCCTCCGGCGAGGGTGGGACACGTGCTGCGGCGGGGACTGCTCGCCCGATCCGGACGGTCCTCGTGGCCAATCGCGGCGAAATCGCCTGCCGCGTGATCTCGACGTTACGGCGACTGGGTATCCGTAGTGTCGCGATCTACACCGATGTCGATGCCGACGCCGCCCATGTGGCACTCGCCGATACCGCGATACGGGTGGGGCCGCCCGTGCCCGCCGACGATCCGATGGCGACGCCCAGTGCCAAGGGTTACCTCGACATCGACGCGGTGGTCGCCGCGGCACGACAAGCCGGTGCCGACGCGGTACATCCGGGATACGGATTCCTCTCGGAGAACCAGGATTTCGCCGCAGCTCTGGTCGAGGCCGGCATCATCTTCATCGGACCGCCGGCATCAGCGATCGCGACGATGGGGGACAAGATCACCGCACGCGCGGCCGTCGGGGAACGCGACGTGCCGGTGGTCCCGGGAATCTCGCGGCCCGGTCTCACCGATGACGAACTCGTGGCGGCGGCCGGGGACATCGGATTCCCCGTTCTCATCAAACCCAGCGCGGGCGGCGGCGGCAAAGGAATGCATCGGGTCGACGACCCGGCCGCGCTACCCGCTGCACTGGTCACCGCACGGCGTGAGGCCGCAGGCGCATTCGGTGACGACACCCTGTTCCTGGAACGGTTCGTCGACACCCCCCGCCACATCGAGGTGCAGGTGCTCGCCGACGAACACGGATCGGTCATCCATCTCGGCGAACGCGAATGCTCATTGCAGCGGCGCCACCAGAAGGTGATCGAGGAGGCACCGTCGGCATTGCTCGACGAGGCCACCCGGGCACGTATCGGTGCCGCGGCCTGCGACGCGGCCCGCAGCGTGGGCTACACCGGTGCGGGCACAGTGGAATTCATCGTCTCCGCACACCGCCCCGACGAGTTCTTCTTCATGGAGATGAACACCCGGCTGCAGGTGGAGCATCCGGTGACCGAGATGGTGACCGGTCTCGACCTGGTGGAGCAACAGATCCGCGTGGCGCGCGGCGAGCGGCTCGGAGTGGCTCAACACGAGGTGATCCTGTCCGGACATGCGATCGAGGCGAGGGTGTACGCCGAGGATCCCGCAGCCGGATTCCTGCCGACCGGCGGGACGGTCATCGCACTCGAGGAGCCAGAAACCGGCGGGAGCAGTGGCGTGCGCGTGGATTCCGCATTGGTGCGCGGACTCGAGATCGGCAGCGATTACGATCCGATGCTGGCCAAGGTGATCGCACATGGCGACGACCGTGCTCAGGCACTCGAGCGCCTCGACCGTGCGCTGTCGCAGACCCGGGTGCTCGGTGTGGTGACCAACATCGACTTCTGCCGTCATGTCCTGCAACGCCCTGAGGTCATCGAGGCGCGACTCGACACCGAACTGCTCGACCGGGTCGCCGAGGAGTATGCGGCGCCTACGCCGCCTCCGCAGGCCGCAGCGGTGGTCGGGTTGTCACGCGTGGCCACCGGGCGTCTGGGCGTGAGAGACTCCGCGTCGTCGGGAGAGGTTGCCCCGCATCGTGATCCAGACGGTGATCCGTGGCGTGAGTCGGTGGGCTGGCGTATCGGTGGACGGTCGCCGGTGATCACCCGGCTCACCCGCGACGGCGAGGTGTACAGCGTGGCCGCCGACATCGCCTCGACCGCGCGAGGCGAGCTCACGGGAACAGTGACCGTGACCCTCAAGACCGACACCGAGACCGGCGCCGCGAGTGCCCAGACCACGAACCCGCAGTGGAGTTCACACATACGCTATCGACCCGACGGCGAGGGCCGGGTGCGGCTGATCCTCGACGGAGTCGGCGAACAGTGGTCGGTCGCCGCAGCGGCGGATGGGCCCGGGCGGTACAGCGGCACTGAGGATCCCGAGATCTGGTGGGTGTCGGGTCCGACGGGCACGTGGCAGTTCCGACAGGCCCGCACACTCGCCGACGATGCGGCTGCCGACGCGGTCGGCGACATCGTGAGCCCCATGCCGGGCACGGTCGTCGCGGTGGGAGTCAGCGACGGTCAGCACGTGACGGCGGGTACTGCGGTGGTCGTGGTGGAGGCCATGAAGATGGAGCACACCCTCACCGCCCCACTCGACGGTCACGCACATGTCCGAGTCCGCGTCGGCGACAAGGTCGCCGCGGGCCAATCCCTGGCGACGATCGCCATTCGAGAAGAGGACTAGATGGAACTCACGCAGGAGTACGACGACCTGATCCACACCGTGCGCGACTTCGCGCAGTCGGTGGTGGCTCCGGTGTCGGCGAAACATGATGCCGAGCACAGCTTCCCGTATGAGGTCGTCGATCAGATGGGCAAGATGGGCCTGTTCGGTCTGCCTTTTCCCGAGGAGTACGGCGGCATGGGCGGCGACTACTTCGCGCTGTCACTCGCGCTGGAGGAACTCGCCAAGGTCGACCAGTCGGTGGCGGTGACCGTCGAGGCGGGCGTGAGTCTCGGCGCGATGCCGATCTACCGTTTCGGATCGCAGGAGCAGAAGCAGCGGTGGCTGCCCGACCTCACCTCCGGGCGTGCGCTGGCCGGTTTCGGCCTCACCGAACCCGGAGCCGGATCCGACGCCGGGGCGACCGCGACCACCGCCGTCGATGACGGTGATTCCTGGATCATCAACGGCGCCAAGCAGTTCATCACCAACTCGGGCACCTCCATCACTTCCAATGTCACCGTCACCGCCGTCACCGGGACGAAGCCCGATGGACGCAAGGAGATCTCGACGATCATCGTCCCCTCGGGCACACCGGGTTTCACCGCCGAACCGGCGTACAACAAGGTGGGATGGAACGCCTCGGACACCCATCCGCTCACGTTCACCGACGTCCGCGTGCCCAAGGAGAACCTGCTCGGCACACGCGGCCGCGGTTACGCGAATTTCCTGTCGATTCTCGACGAGGGCCGTATCGCCATCGCCGCCCTCGCGACCGGGGTCGCCCAGGGGTGTGTCGACGAGAGCGTGAAGTATGCGACGCAGCGGCAATCGTTCGGTCAGCCCATCGCCCAGTACCAGTCGGTGTCATTCGCCATCGCGCGGATGGAGGCGCGAGCCCACACCGCACGCACCGCGTACTACGACGCCGCGGCGAAGATGCTGGCGGGCAAGCCGTTCAAGAAGGAAGCCTCCATCGCGAAAATGGTGGCCAGCGAGGCCGCGATGGACAACGCGCGGGTGGCGACCCAGATTCACGGCGGCTACGGATTCATGAACGACTACGTGGTCGCGCGACACTACCGCGACTCGAAGATCCTGGAGATCGGCGAGGGCACCACCGAGGTGCAACTCATGCTGATCGCACGAGAGCTGGGACTATGAGTGTTTCGCAGGCCGACTCGGCCCAGCACGCCGGTCGGCGGATCACCCAGCGCGGGTTGTGGTTCGAGGAGTTCGAGATCGACACGATCTACGAACACCGCCCCGGTCGGACGGTGACCGAAGCCGATAACGTGCTGTTCACCACCTTGACCATGAACACCCAGGCATTGCACCTCGACGCGGCGTTCGCCGCGACACAACCCGGATTCGGCGGGCAGCGGCTGGTCAATTCGATGTTCACGCTCTCGACGATCGTCGGTCTGTCGGTGGCTCAGCTGACCCAGGGCACGCTTGTGGCCAATCTCGGCTTCAGTGAGATCGCCTTCCCCCATCCGCTGTTCCACGGTGACACGCTCTACGCCGAGACAGTGTGCACCGGAAAGCGTGAATCCCGTTCGCGCCCAGGGGAAGGCGTGGTCGATCTGACACATGTGGGCCGCAATCAGGACGGCGAGATCGTGGCCAGAGCCTCGCGGGCGACGCTGGTGCGCATGGCTGCCAGTGGCGGCAGTGAATCGGCGGGAGGTGTGGCGTGACGACCGACCCGCGGGGTGCCGGCGGCTGGACGCCGCCGGGACCGGCGATGCTGTTCTGCCCGGCCGATCGTCCCGACCGCTTCGCCAAAGCCGCCGCGCGCGCCGACGTGGTGATCCTCGATCTCGAGGATGCGGTGGCCCCGGATGCGCGCGAGGCGGCGCGACGGGCACTGGTCGAACTCCCGCTGGATCCCACACGGACGGTGGTGCGGATCAACGCCGCCGGCACCGAGGATCGCGCTCGAGATCTGCATGCGCTTGCACAGACCGAGTATCAGGTGGTGATGACCGCCAAATCCGAATCAGCAGACGAGCTCGCCGACGTCGCGCAGCAGGTGATCGCGCTCATCGAGACACCGCTGGGTGCGGTACGCGCCACCGACATCGCAATGGCCGACAACTGCGCCGGACTCATGTGGGGTGCCGAAGATCTGGTCGCCGCGATGGGCGGACGATCCAGCAGATTCGCTGCCACAGAACGCGATTCGGGCACGTATCGGGATGTCGCCAGATGTGTGCGCTCGACGGTGCGACTGGCTGCCGCTGCATTCGGTCGCTTCGCCGTGGACGCGGTACACATCGACATCGACGACGTGTCGGGGTTGGCGGCCGAGGCGACCGATGCGGTGGCACTGGGCTACGCCGCCACCGCATGTATCCATCCCGCACAGGTCGAGGTCATCCGTCGTTGCTATCGGCCCACCGAGGCCGAATACATCCGCGCTCGCGAGATCGTCGATGCCGCGCACAGCCGCGGCGGGGTGTTCCGGCTCGGCGAGACGATGGTCGACGGCCCCGTGATCACGCAGGCGCACAGCATCATCGCCCGACATGCCGCGACCACTGCGGCGACAGACACCGCAGGAGAGTGAGATGAGCGAGCACATCACGTCAGCTGATCCGGAGGATGCCGCGAACAGTGGGCTGTCGTATTCGCGTGGCGAGCCGCAACCGCCGCTGCTGGAGATGACCATCGGCGATTCGCTGGCGGCTACCGCGGATCGCTTCGCCGACAACGACGCTCTCATCGACGAGGTCACCGGAACCACGCTGACCTACCGGCAGTTCCGCGACGCGGTGCGGGTGCTGGCAGCCGGGCTGATGCGGCGAGGGATCGGCCGCGGCGATCGCTTCGGAATCTGGTCGCCGAACAGGGCTGAATGGGTGATCACCCAGTACGCCACCGCCGAGATCGGCGCGATCCTGGTCAACCTCAACCCGGCGTATCGGCTGCGCGAGATCGAGTTCGCGCTGCGTCATGTCGGTATACGACTCGTACTCGCCTCACCCGCGCACCGCGACAGCGACTATCCGGGCATGCTCACCGCGGTGGGTGAGGCACTGCCCGAGCTCGAGTCGTCGATCATCTTCGGCAGCGCCGAATGGTCGCAGCTCACCGCGCCGCCCACCGACGACGAATTGCAGACGGTGGCCGACGCGCGTGCGGCACTGCATCCCGACGATCCGATCAACATCCAATTCACCTCGGGGACAACCGGTAACCCCAAGGGTGCGACGTTGAGTCACCGCAACATCCTCAACAACGGCTATCTGGTGGGCGAACTGTGTCACTACACCGACGCGGACCGCATCTGCATCCCGGTGCCCTTCTATCACTGCTTCGGCATGGTGATGGGCAACCTCGCCGCCACCACCCACGGCGCGGCGATGGTGATCCCGTCGGCGACCTTCGATCCCTCCGCTGCGCTGAGAGCCGTTGCGGCACATCGGTGCACGAGTCTCTACGGTGTGCCGACGATGTTCATCGCGGAGCTGGCACTGCCGGATTTCGCCGACCATGACCTCTCGACACTGCGTACGGGCATCATGGCCGGCTCGCCCTGCCCGGCCGCGGTGATGCGCCGGGTGGTCGAGGAGATGCACATGAGCGAGGTCTCCATCTGTTACGGCATGACCGAGACGTCGCCCGTGTCGACCCAGACCCGCTCCGAGGACACCATCGCCCAACGGGTGGGCACGGTGGGCCGGGTGGGCCCGCATCTGGAGATCAAGGTGATCGACCCGGTCACCGGAACCACCCTGCCGCGCGGGTCGACGGGGGAGTTCTGCACGCGCGGCTACAGCGTCATGTCGGGGTATTGGAACGAGCCCGAGAAGACCGAGCAGGTCCTCGACGGCGACGGGTGGATGCACACCGGGGATCTGGCGGTGATGGACGACGACGGCTACGTGCAGATCACCGGACGTATCAAGGACATGGTGATCCGTGGTGGCGAGAACATCTATCCCCGCGAGATCGAGGAATTCCTCTACACCCACCCCGACATCATCGACGCGCAGGTGATCGGCGTTCCGGACCCGAAGTACGGCGAGGAGTTGATGGCGTGGATACGTCTGCGTGAGGGTGCAGCCGAACTCACCGCCGCTGACATCCGTGACTTCGCGACCGGGCAGATCGCACGACACAAGATCCCGCGCTACGTCCACGTGGTGGAGGACTTCCCGATGACGGTCACCGGCAAGGTGCGCAAGGTGGAGATGCGCGAACAGGCCATGCAGATCCTCGCATTGGGAGCCGAGCTGCCGGGATGATCGTCTCCCGGTGCCCGGCTGGGTGTGAGCGGGGTGTCGAGTGATCAACTGTCGGTCGCATGTGCGATGTTGTCGTGCGCGGGCCGCCGGGCTCGGCGGACTTCGGCGGAACTCACATGTCGATGTACTAGCGTGGCACTACGCCGAACCGGCCCTTGCGGGTATCGGCATGTCAACGGGCATGCCGCGCGGCGAGGAGAAGTGATCTCCCACAGCAGTGGCTCCCCGAGCGGTGAGCGTCGACCTCAGGAGTGACATGAGTAACGAACCCGGCGACGCCGGTCAGCACAGCAACGAGCGGCCTGGATACGGCCAGCCCGGCTATGGATCGGGCTCCCCGCAGAACTCCGGTCAACAGAACTATGGCCAGCAGAATTACGGGCAGCAGAATTACGGGCAGCAGGGCTATGGCCAGCAGGGTTACGGCCAATCCGGCTATGGATCGGGTTCGCCTCAGAACTCCGGCCAACAGGGTTACGGCCAGCAGAGCTCGGGCCAACAGAACTCGGGTCAGCAGGGCTCGGGCCAGCAGGGTTACGGTCAGTCGGGCTACGGTCAGCAGGGTTCGAGCTACGGCCAGTCGGGTTCGTATGGCCAATCCGGTTCCACCGGTCAGCAGGGCGGATACGGCCAGGGCTACGGTCAGTCCGCTCCGGGCACCGCGACCCCCCAGAGCTACGGCGGTTCCAACTACGGTGGTTCCAACTACAGCGGCTCGAACTACGGTGGCTCGAACTACGGCGGCTCCCAGAATTACAGCGGGTATGGAGCTCAGGGGTACGGCCAGGGCTCGGCCCAGCAGACTCCGCAGGGATATGGCCAGTCCGGATACGGCTCGTATCCGACCGGACAGCAGCCGACCGGACAGCAGCCGTCGCAGTTCACCGGCAGCGGCGCGGCCCCCTCGTCACGGCTGAGCGGCGCGGGCGGAGTGTCCTCGTCGCTGCCGCTGATCCTGCTCGTGGTGGTCGGCGTGCTCGGCATCGTGAACCTGTTCATCGGTTTCGCCGATCTGATCAAGGTGCCCGATGGCGCGATCCAGGCCGAATCTCCGGCGGTCCTGCGCGATTCGGTGGCCGCCGGGCTGGCGCTGCTCGCCGGCGCCGGCTTCGTGGCGCTGACGGGTCTGCTTCCGGCGATCCCGCGCGCAAAGCTGAGCGTGGTCCCGGCCGGTCTGTCCGTCGCGGGCTTTCTGGTGACGCTGTTCTACATCTTCACTCTTCCCGATGGCGTCAAACTCGGACTCGGATTGATCCTGCTGCCGATCTTCGGCGCCATTCAGGCGATCACCGCGCTGGTGTGGCTGCTCATCGACGGCGGCATCATCAAGGTGGCCGGAGAGCCCGAGGCCCCCGCACAAGGATCCGCACAGGGCTACACACCGACCACGGGATACAGCGCGGGTTACGCGCCGACGACCGGCTTCGAGCAGCCGACCACCGAGAAGTCGGCACAGGGATACGGTCAGGGCTCGGGATACGGGCAGGGCTCGGCGAGTTCGCAGGGCTCCACGGGTTCACAGGGTTCCACCGGCTCACAGGGCTCCTCGGGTGCACAGGGCTCCGGGGGCGCACAGGGTAGTGGCGATTCGTCGGCGTACGGATACTCCGCCCCCCTCACGGCGGACGATGCCGAGAAGACCACCGCCATCACGTCGCCGAACACCGGCTCGCATGCACAGACCGGTTCTGCTCAGCACGCACAGTCGGCTCCCGGCCAGGCGAGCAGCAGCCAGTCGACCCCGGGACAGTCATCGGTGTCGGGTTCCACCCCGTATCCCTACGGCCGCGCGGGCACCGCGTCGTCGCCCGCCGATTCTGCACCGGACAAGACCACCGCATTCGGAAGTCAGGAGCGCGAGTCGGGGCACTGAACCGACTCGACTCATGCGATGAGATCCGTGGGGTGACCGTTAGGTGACATTCGTGCGGTGACGCCGAATGTCGACGAGGACGCCGAGGGACGATCCCTCGGCGTCCTCGTTTGCGTTGTGCAGCGTTCGCCCCAGCTCGGTTCGTCCCAGCTCGGCTCGTCCCAGCTCGGCGATCCCCGACTCCGGAATCCGGGCTCGGCAATTTCCGGCTCGGCAATTTCTTGCGCGTGAATTCCCTGTCATGAATTCCGGGTCGCGATCGTCGAGGACAGGAGAATCGTGCCGGCCGGGTTTTCCCAGGTGGAGTGGTTCGATCGGGTGCGGATCCGCAGTGGTGGCAATTGTCTGTTTGCGATCTGCTCGGCGCGCCTGACTGCGCTGCGCAAACGTCTTTGACACCCTCGAAGCCGATGACCGATCTACACGCAGAGAATCTGGCTGCGCGTCTGCGGCAGGTACGCCGTGACAGACGCGCCGCTCGCGTGACCCCGGGTTCGGCACGAGAACTGGTGGTCGTGGCGTTCGCGGTGCCCGTCGGCGCGGTGGTTCTGATGGCGCTGTGTTCGCTGATCACCCTGCTGGGTGCGGGTGAACGGCTCACCTCGCTCACCAGCAGTACCGCCTCGATGTGGCTCGCTGCCCATCAGGTGCCGCTCGACATCGCCGACGTGCGGCTCGGTGTTCTGCCGCTGCTACCCACGTTCGCGCTGGTGGCGGCGAGTGCGGCGATGACCCGTCGGGCCACCAGAGTTCGCGCGACACTCGGCGACCTCACCTCGGTGCTGCTCTCGGTGATCGGTGGCGGACTGCTGGTGACCGCACTGGCGCTCGCGGTGGTGATGGATGCCGCGACGGTGTTGACGGTCGCCGCACCCAACGCACTGGTCGCCTTCGCCTGCACCGCTGCGGTGTACGGGGTGGGGGCGGTGATCGGGCTGTCGATCGACCGTCGGGCGTCGATCGTGTCCTGGCTTGGTCTGGAGTCGTGGGCGTTGCGGGGCCTGCGCGCGGGCGCCGGCGCCGGCGTCGCGCTGCTGACCATGGCCGCACTGGTCCTCGCGATCCGGCTGGTGATCAATTCCGCCACCGGCGGTTCGCTGATCGGGGGCGGGCACGGATTCCTCGGCTACCTCGCGTTGACGGCACTGTCGATCCTGTACCTGCCGAATTTCGTCATCGGCGCGGCCGGTTATCTCGTGGGCGCAAAGGTCGAGCTCGGCGGTGCGGCGGGAGACCTCGTGAGTGGTCACGGCGGTGCGGTTCCGCCGCTTCCGGTGGTCGCCACCATTCCCGACGGCGGTGGGACACCGTGGACGATCCTGCTGCTGTCCATCCCGGTGCTGATCGGCGTGTGCTTCGGCATGGCATGTCGTGACCGGGACGGGGTACTCGCGGCCCGCAGTGTCGCTTTCGGTGCGGTCGTCGCCTCGACGCTGATGGTCGTGGCGGCGTCGCTGTGCGGCGGTGAACTCGGAGAGCTGGGGGTCGCCGGGGTCAACGTCCCCGCCGCCGGCCTGTACTGGATGCTGTGCCTGCTGCTGCCCGGGATGGCAGTCGTGGGACTCACGGCGTTGCTGCCGAACTCATGGCTCGCCACGGTGGACGTCGGTCGGCCGGTCCGTACCCGCCGGTCCCGCCCGCCCGGTCCGTGGGGCCGTATGCGACGCCGGCGGGCCATGCGACGCGACGGCCTGCGTCCCGACGGTGGGACCGCGGACAACGGTGCTGCTGACGAGAGTGATCCGGACGATCTGGATGACGACGACTTCGCTCCCGACGAGTTCGAGGACGCGGATCTCGACGCTGACGGTATCGATACCGATGCAGACGATGCCGAGGTCGACGACTTCAGCCCGGCCTTCGCCGACGACGACACCGCAGATTTCCACCCGGCATTCGACGGGGACACCGACGTATTCGATGCGGTCGATACCGACCCGCGTGATCTCGATCCCGCCGACGGAGACGTGTTCGACGGGGCCGACCTCACCGAGACAGACACTGGCGTCGCCGAGACAGACAGTGTCACCGACTCAGACAGCGACCCGGCCGCGGATACCGACGCCGGCGACCACGACGCCGACGACTATGACGCCGGCGACCACGACGCCGACCGGCACTGACCATCACCGTCCGTCCTCGTCGCACGCGGGTGGGGGACACCGGGCATCGGTATTGCTCGCCCCATTAGGCTCAGCGGTGTTGCCGAACCCGTCGCGAGGAGCCTGCGCTGTCCATGTCAGTCGAGCCCGAGTCCCAGCCCCCTGACTCCTCGCAGCACACATCCGAGGTGGCCGAGCCCCAGCGCGGCGGCCGACACGAGGACCGCGCGCCGATCGTGGTGCTGGCCAGCGGGACCGGAACGCTGCTCGAGGCGATCCTCGATGCCGCCGACGCCGAGGACTATCCGGCATCGGTGGTCGGCGTCGTCGCCGACCGGCCGTGCCGGGCCATCGAGGTCGCCCAGGCGCGCGGGATACCGGTCGCGGTGGTGGCACCCACCTCGTTCAGCGACCGCAGTCGCTGGGATCGCGCTCTCACCGAGGCGGTGTCGGACCACCGTCCGGCGCTGGTGGTCACGGCCGGATTCATGCGGATTCTCGGCTCGGTGTTCCTGGCCGCCCACGGTGGACGCATCGTGAACTCCCATCCCGCGCTGTTGCCCGCCTTCCCCGGTGCGCACGGAGTTCGCGAGGCGCTCGACTACGGCGTGAAGATCACCGGCGCGACCGTGCACCTGGTGGACGACGGTGTGGACACCGGCCCGATCCTCGCGCAGTCGCCGGTACCGGTCGAACCCGATGACGACGAGCAGCGGCTGCATGAGAGAATCAAGGGGGTCGAGCGCGCCCTCCTTCCGCAGGTGATCGGGCAGATCGTCACCAAAGGCGTTGTCTCCGACGGACGAAAGGCACACATCCGTGAGTGAACCCTCCGATCGCATTCCCGTTCGCCGTGCGCTGATCAGCGTGTACGACAAGACGGGCCTCGCCGAACTCGCCGCCGGTCTGCACGCGGCGGGTGTGGAGATGGTCTCCACCGGTTCCACCGCGAAGACCATTGCCGCCGAAGGGATTCCGGTCACAGAGGTGTCCGACCTCACGGGCTTCCCGGAGACCCTCGACGGTCGCGTCAAGACGCTGCATCCCCGTGTCCACGCCGGTGTGCTGGCCGACCTGCGCAAGCCCGCTCACCGCGACCAGCTCGACGAACTGGGGATCGAACCGTTCTCGCTGGTGGTGGTCAATCTGTATCCGTTCACCCAGACCGTGGCCTCGGGTGCCTCGCCCGACGAGTGCGTGGAGCAGATCGACATCGGCGGTCCGTCGATGGTGCGTGCCGCTGCCAAGAACCACCCCTCGGTGGCCGTGGTGGTCGATCCCGAGGACTACTCCGATCTGCTCGACGCGGTGGGATCGGGCGGATTCACCTTCACCGAGCGGGTTGGGCTGGCTGCCAAGGCATTCCGCCACACCGCCGACTACGACGTGGCCGTCGCGACGTGGATGGCCGGCTACACCGGCGACGACCCGATCACGCCGACCTGGGTGGGTCGCACCTGGGCGCGGACGGCGCAGTTGCGGTACGGGGAGAACCCGCACCAGAGCGCGGCGCTCTACGCCACCGATGCCCAGCAGCCCGGCCTGGCGCAGGCCTCGCAGCTGCACGGCAAGGAGATGAGCTACAACAACTACACCGACGGTGATGCGGCATGGCGTGCCGCGCACGACTTCAGCGATCCCGCCGTGGCGATCATCAAGCACGCCAACCCCTGCGGCATCGCGGTGGCCGACACCATCGCCGAGGCCCACCGCAAGGCGCACGCCTGCGACCCGGTGAGCGCCTACGGCGGCGTGATCGCGTCGAACCGTCCGATCAGCGTCGAGATGGCCGAACAGGTCGCCGAGATCTTCACCGAGGTCATCGTGGCGCCGGGCTTCGAGGACGGTGCGCTCGCGGTACTCACACGCAAGAAGAACATTCGCATTCTGGTCGCGGAGCCGCCGGCACGCGGTGGCGCCGAATTGCGTCCCATCTCCGGCGGACTGCTCGTGCAGCAGCGCGACATGATCGACGCCGAGGGCGATGATCCGGTCAACTGGCAACTGGTCGCCGGTGAGGCCGTGGACGCCGCAACACTGGCCGATCTGGAGTTCGCGTGGCGTGCCTGCCGGTCGGTGAAGTCCAACGCCATCCTGTTGGCATCCGACCGTGCCTCGGTCGGCGTGGGGATGGGACAGGTCAACCGGGTCGACTCGGCGCATCTGGCCGTCAACCGCGCCGGTGACCGCTCGCAGGGCAGCGTCGCCGCATCCGACGCCTTCTTCCCGTTCCCCGATGGCCTGCAGGTCCTCATCGCCGGCGGCGTTCGCGCCGTGGTGCAGCCCGGCGGTTCCATCCGCGACAAGGAAGTGATCGCTGCAGCGCAGGAGGCGGGTGTCTCGCTCTACCTCACGGGCGCACGTCACTTCGCACACTGAACCCGACGCAGGATCCTTCCCACACGACCCCCGGAACAGCTCCGGGGGTCGTGTGGCATCTGCGGCCGTTCCCGACCGCGCACGTTGTCTGCCTGTGGTCGTTGTGTGCCCGTGATCGTTGTGTGAACGAAACAACGTAAGGTTGCCTGCGCGAACAAGAGTTCATCGCTCGGCCAAGTAGACTTCACTGACCGGCCAGACTGGCGATGGTGGTGTGGGGGTGATGAGTGGCTGTCGAACTGGGCGATGAGGCATCGAGGCCACTCGCGCATTCCCACTCCCGTGATTCCCACTCCCGAGATTCCTCTGAAGCCTTCGATCCCTCTCGTCCCGGCGACGACACAGCCCTCGACACGGAGTCCCGGGGCGTCGGGGGCACCCGATTCGACGCGGTCGTGCGCTACTTCTCCCAGCCGCGCTGGTGGCTGGAGATCGTCCTCATCTGGGCGCTCTATCAGGGGTATTCGCGGATCCGCAACGTCGGCGGCAAAGATGTCGACCGGGCCTTCGCCAACGGACACTCGATCATGTCGGTCGAGCGCTTCTTCCACATCGAGATCGAGCCGGCGATCAATCACTGGGTTCATCGCAACGAGTGGGTCGCCAACGCCACTGCCTTCTACTACCAGGCGTTCCACTGGTACGCGACGGTCGCGGTGTTCCTCTGGCTGCTCTTCTTCCATCGGCGCGACGGTTACCGCCGGGGCTCGCTGGTCCTGGTGATCACCACCCTGGGCGCGCTGATCGGCTTCTATCTCGTGCCCGCGGCGCCGCCGCGGATGTACGGCGGCTATGTCGACATCATGGCCCAGACCGCCTCCTGGGGATGGTGGAGCGCCTCGGGCACACCCGGACCGCAGTCGCTGACCAACGAGTTCGCGGCCATGCCGTCGCTGCACTGCGGATGGGCACTGTGGTGCGGCACGATGATCGTTCTCTACGCCCGGTACCGGTGGGTCAAGGTGATCGGTGCGCTGTATCCGGTCGCCACGGCATTCGTGGTGGTGGCCACAGCCAACCACTACATCCTCGACGCCCTGGTGATCTATGTGATCTTCGCGGCGGCGATGCTGGTGGTCTACCGGCCGTGGCGATCGAGGGGCACCGACACGTCGTCGGAGACTGCGCTGTTGACTGCTGCGCCGTCGGATGATGCGGTGATCCTCACCGACAGCGAGACGTATCGGGCCGCGACCGTGCGTGCACGCGACGCACAAGACTCGTAGCGTGGAGGGGTGACGGCAGAAACGACCGAAACCCCCACACCCCGTACCGTCGGAGAACTACGCGCCTCCGGGCACATCCAGCGCAGCATCAAAGACGAGATCCGCAACAACCTGCTGACCGCCCTGCGTGAAGGGCGGGACCCCTGGCCCGGCATCCTCGGCTTCGAGTCCACGGTCATCCCGCTACTCGAACGCGCGCTGATCGCCGGCCACGACGTGGTGATGCTCGGCGAACGCGGCCAGGGCAAGACTCGACTGCTGCGGACACTGGTCGGTCTGCTCGACGAGTGGACGCCGGTGATCGCCGGTTCCGAACTCGACGAGCACCCATATGAACCGATCACGCCCGCCTCGATACGCCGTTCGGCGGATCTGGGCGACGATCTGCCCATCGAGTGGCGCCACCGCAGCGAGCGCTACAGCGAGAAGCTCGCCACCCCCGACACCTCGGTCGCCGACCTCGTCGGCGACGTCGACCCGATGAAGGTGGCAGAGGGCCGCAACCTCGGCGACCCGGAGACCATCCACTTCGGGCTGATCCCGCGCGGACATCGCGGCATCGTCGCCATCAACGAGCTGCCCGACCTGTCCGAGCGGATCCAGGTGTCGATGCTCAACGTGATGGAGGAGCGCGACATCCAGATCCGCGGGTACACGCTGCGTCTGCCGCTCGACGTGGTTCTCGTCGCCAGTGCGAACCCCGAGGACTACACCAACCGCGGACGAATCATCACCCCGCTCAAGGACCGCTTCGGTGCCGAGATCCGTACGCATTACCCGCTCGAGCTGGCCGACGAGATCGCGGTGATCGAGCAGGAGGCCGACCTCACCGCGACGGTCCCGCAACATCTGCTGGAGATCATCGCGCGCTTCACCCGACTCGTCCGCGACAACCCGGCGATCGACCAGCGTTCGGGGGTGTCGGCTCGCTTCTCGATCGCTGCGGCCGAAACGGTTGCCGCGGCGGCGCTGCACCGGAGCACGATCCTCGGCGAGGACGTTCCGGTCGCACGCATCGTCGATCTCACGTCGGTGGTGGAGGTGCTGCGCGGCAAGGTCGAGTTCGAATCCGGGGAGGAAGGACGTGAGGTGGAGATCCTCGAGCACCTGCTCCGGCGCGCGACCGCCGATACGGTGCGCGAGTATCTCGCCGGAATCGACATGGCGCCGCTGGTGACCGCGCTCGACTCCGGGGAGCCGGTGGTCACCGGTGACCGCGTGCGGGCAGCCGAACTGCTCGCATCGCTGCCCTCGCCCGACAGCACATCCGACGTGCTCGACGAGATCGCCGAACGCTTCGACGCCGACACCGAGGGCGAGCGGGCCAGCGCACTGGAACTGGCGTTGGAAGGACTGTTCCTCGCCCGCCGGATCGGCAAGGAAGCCGACGACACCGGCCAGACAATCTACGGCTGAGACGCTGCACCCGGGAGCGTGTCCGGGGGAGTGGATCGGTCCACGAGTTGTGCCCAACAGACGGGAGCCGTGATGGCCCGCAACAGATTTCATCGGACCCGATACCAGCGCTACAGTGGCGGACCCGATCCGCTCGCGCCGCCGGTCGATCTCCGCGAGGCGCTCGCCGAGATCGGCGACGACGTGATGGCCGGTGCATCTCCGCAGCGGGCGCTCCGCGAATACCTGCGCCGTGGCAGCCAGGACATGCGCGGCCTGGACAAGTTGCGGGAGATGGTCAACCGCAAGCGTCAGGAGCTGCTCGACAAGCGCAACCTCAACGGCACGTTCAACGAGATCCGCGAACTACTCGACCGCGCGGTTCTCGAAGAGCGCAAACAGCTCGCCCGTGACCTCGACGACGACGCGCGCTTCGCCGAGATGCAGATCGGCAATCTGCCGCCCTCCACAGCTGAAGCGGTGCGTGAACTCTCGTCGTATCAGTGGCGCAGCGCGCAGGCGAAGGCCGACTACGACAAGATCTCCGATCTGCTCGGCCGCGAGATGCTCGACCAGCGGTTCGAGGGCATGAAGCAGATGATGGAGAACGCCACCGAGGCCGACAAGCAGCAGATCACCGAGATGCTGGCTGACCTCAACAAGCTTCTCGCCAAACACAATCGAGGTGAGGACACCTCAGATGACTTCGAGCAGTTCATGGACGAGCACGGGCAGTTCTTCCCCGAGAATCCGCGCAACACCGAAGAACTCATCGATTCACTGGCCAAACGGTCGGCGGCAGCCCAGCAGTTCTACAACTCGCTGACGCCCGAGCAGCGGGCCGAACTCGATGCGCTCTCCGAGCAGGCATTCGGCTCGCCGGAACTGATGTCGCAACTGGCGCAGATGGATTCGGCTCTGCGGGAGGCCCGGCCCGGCCTCGACTGGGACAACGGTCAGGAGTTCTCGGGATCGGAGTCGATGGGTATGGGGCAAGGTGCCTCAGCGCTGGCCGATATCGCCGAACTCGATGCGCTCAGCGAGCAGCTGTCGCAGCAGTACGCCGGTGCGCAACTCGATGACGTCGACCTCGATGCGCTCGCACGTCAGCTCGGCCCGGAGGCGGCTGTCGACGCCCGCACCCTGGCCGAACTCGAGAAGGCACTCAAGGAGCAGGGGTTCTTCGAACGTGCCGACGACGGCGGCCTCAAACTGTCACCCAAGGCGATGCGGCAGTTGGGCCAGACCATCTTCCGCGACATCGCCGAACAGCTGACCGGACGCCGGGGCGAACGCCAGACCCGCAACAACGGTGCACTCGGCGAGCCCAGCGGGTCCACCCGAGAATGGGAGTTCGGCGACACCGAACCGTGGGACGTGACCCGCACCATCACCAATTCGGTGCTGCGGACGGTGTCGGAGAACCCCGAGGCTGCCGCGGCCGTGCGCGGTCTCATGCCGGGCGGGCTGAGCAACGGTGTGCGCATCGATGTGCGCGACGTGGAGGTCTCCGAGACCGAGGCCCGCACGCAGGCCGCGGTCACGCTGCTCGTCGACACCTCGTTCTCGATGGAGATGGAGGGTCGCTGGACCCCGATGAAGCGCACCGCGGTGGCGCTGAATCACCTGATCTCCACCCGTTTTCGCAGCGACGAGCTGCAGATCATCGCCTTCGGTCGGTATGCGCGCACCATCGACATCGGCGAGCTGACCGGACTGCAGCCGCGGATGGAACAGGGCACCAACCTGCACCACGCACTGATGCTGGCCGGTCGGCATCTGCGTAAGCACCCGAATGCGCAGCCGGTGGTGCTGATCGTCACCGACGGTGAACCCACCGCACATCTGGAACCCGATGGCACACCGTTCTTCTACTACCCGCCGCATCCGGCGACGTTGGCGATGACGGTGCGCGAACTCGACCACATCTCCCGGTTCGGCGCGCAGGTCACGTTCTTCCGGCTCGGCGACGACCCGAGCCTGGAGTACTTCGTCGACCAGATCGCGCGCCGGATCGGTGGGCGGGTGGTCGCACCCGACATCGACGGCCTCGGCGCAGCGGTCGTGGGCGACTACCTGAGCTCCAAGCGGGGGCGGCGCTGAGCCGCGGTGACAGGTGCTGTGCGCGTGGGGACGTCGGGGTGGGTGTACCCGCCGTGGCGTAAGACGTTCTATCCCGACGGCCTCGTGCAGCGCCGGGAACTCGAATACCTCTCGCGCACACTCAATTCCGTGGAGATCAACGGGTCGTTCTACTCATTGCAGCGGCCGTCGAGCTATCAGCGGTGGGCGCAGCAGACGCCGGCGGATTTCGAGTTCGCGGTGAAGGGGCCACGGTATGTGACCCACATGCGTCGTCTGGTCGACGTGGACGAGGCGCTGGCGAATTTCTTCGCCTCCGGGGTGCTCGCCCTCGGTGCGAAACTCGGCCCCATCCTCTGGCAGCTGCCGCCGACGCTGGCCTTCGACGCCGCGGTGATCCGCGACTTCTGTGCGCGACTGCCGCGGTCGACCGGCGAGGCGGCGCGCTGCGCGACCCACCACGGACCGGTGGTGGAAGGTCGAGCGTTGACGCACACCGACCTCGACGCCCCGATGCGACACGCGATCGAGCCGCGCCACCCCTCGTTCACCGAGTACGCGATGCGCGAGACGCTCGCGGGCACCGGGGTGGCGGTGGTCCTCGCCGACTCGGCCGGCACCTTCCCGGTGCTCGACGTCGACACCGCGGACTTCAGATACCTGCGACTGCACGGTGATGCCGAGCTCTACGCCAGCGGCTACACCGACGCCGCACTCGACGACTGGGCCGCGCGCGTGCGACGGATGCGCAGTGGCGGACACGGCAGGGCGGGAGAGGACGTGTACGTGTACTTCGACAACGACGCGAAGGTGCGCGCACCCTTCGACGCCGCCGGACTGCTGGCCCGCCTCGAGTGAACCTGCACCTCAGGCCAGCAACGCGGCGATCACGAGGATCACCGGGATGGCCACGAAGGTGGTGACCAGCGCGGCGTCACGGGCGAGCACCTGCCCGCGCCCGTAGCGGTTGGCGTAGACGAGGACGTTCTGTGCGGTCGGCAGCGCGGCGATGACGGTCTGGGCGAACAGGCTGTGTCCGGTCTCGCCGAAGACGAAGCGCGCCAGCACATAGACCAGCGCCGGCATCGCGAACATCTTCAGCACGGTCGCCAGCGCGACATCGCGCCGGGGGCTCTCGCCCTTCTTCAGCACGCTCACCCCGGTCAGCGACAGGCCGAACACCAGCAGCGCGCCGGGCACCGACATGTTTCCGAGCATGGTGATCGACGACAACACCGGGCTGGGCAGATGCCAATCGAGCGCCGAGAGGATCACGCCCAAGATCCCGCCGAGCACGATCGGGTTGGCGAACGGCGCGACCACGGTGTCGCGCAACGACAGTCGATGCGATCCCGAGCGCAGCGCTGTCAGATCCAGGGCGGTCAACGCGATGGGGGAGTACAGCACGATCTGGAACAACAGCAGCGGCGCGACGAATGACGAGTCGTGCAGGACGAAGGTGGCGATCGGGATGCCGAGGTTGGCGCTGTTGACGTAGGACGCCGCCAGCCCGCCGACGATGCTCTCGGGGATCTGGCGGCGCAGCACATAGCGGGCGATCACGATGTAGACCGCGGCGATGGCGAAGGCGCTGATCGCCGCGACTGCCAGTGTGGTCGAGAAGATCTGCGCCAGATTGCTTTTCGCCAACGACGTCAGTAGCAGTGCCGGTGTGGCGACGAAGTACACGAGCTTCGACAGCACCATCTGGGCGTCGCGACCGAGCAGGTCGGTGCGGCCGAGGACGTAGCCGACACCGACCACGATGAAGATGACGAAGAACCCCTGAAAAACCCCCAGCATCGACCGATGTGACCCTCAGGCCTGCGGGCGGTGGGAGTCCGGGACGGTGCCGAGTGGTGGCCACACATGCACGTCGGCCGACAACACGACGCGCCGAGCCGTCCGTACCGCGCAATGGGCGCGAGTCGGACGACCCGGCCCGCAGCTCACCTCATCACGCGCACACGACACGCAGTGATGGTACGGCCGGGCCGGTGCCGGCCGGGCGCCAGGTCAGCGGCGGGTGGTGACGAACGGCAGCAGCGCCATCTCGCGGGCGTTGCGGATGGCGGTGGCGACCTGACGCTGCTGTTGCGGGGTGAGACCCGTGACGCGCCGGCTGCGGATCTTGCCGCGGTCGGACAGGAAGGTGCGCAGCAACGCCACATCCTTGTAGTCGACCTCGGTGATGCCCTGGGCGTTGAGCACGTTCTTCTTCGGCTTGGTGCGGCCGGGCTCCTCGGGGCGACGACGCGGTGGTTTTCTCGCCATGGTGGATCTCCTCACCAACTCGACTTACGGATGCCAGGCAGTTCCCCGGCATGTGCCATCTCACGCATGCGTACGCGGGACAGCCCTACTTTCCCAACGTACCCGCGGGGTCGGCCGTCGATCGCGTCGCGATTGCGGATCCGGGTTGGACTCGCGTTGCGGGGCAGACGCGACAGCGCCGACTGCGCCTGGGCGCGCTGCTGCACGGTCGATTGCGGGTCGGCGATGATCGCTTTGAGCTCGGCGCGACGCGGCGCGTATCGCGCCACGATCTCGCGCCGCTGTTCGTTGCGGATGATCTTGGACTTCTTGGCCATCAGCGGTCCTCGCGGAATTCCACATGCCGACCGGCGCGCGGGTCGTATTTGCGGATGACCATGCGGTCGGGATCGTTGCGGCGGTTCTTGCGGGTCACGTAGGTGTAGCCGGTCCCTGCGGTGGATCGGAGCTTGATGACCGGTCGAACGTCGGTGTGTGACATCTAGATTCTTTCCCCTCGTGCTCTCAGTGCTGCGACCACCGACTCGATGCCGTCGCGGTCGATGGTCTTGATGCCCTTCGCGCTGACGTGCAGCGTGATCGTGCGGTGTTCGCTGGGCAGGTAGTAGTGGCGTCGCTGGATGTTGGGATCCCAGCGCCGTGACGTACGGCGGTGGGAATGCGACACCTTCTTGCCGAAGCCTGGCGACCGACCGGTCACCTGACAGCGTGCTGACATGGCCTTCTCCCGTTGTTCGTTGTGTCGTGTTCGTCCTGCGCGGTGTCGTGTTCGTCCCGCGTGGTGTGGGTCCGCGAGACCGCTGCAGGAGCGACTCGCGACACTTTTTGAAAACGATTGGCGTTAAGCCGCGACAGCACGTTACCCTCAACGCACGAAAATGAAAACCATTCCCGATAGAGCCTGCTCGTCGGGATGCGGGGCTGGCAAGGAGATGGTGTGAACGACATGCGCACAGGGGATCGACACTCGCTGGTGGTGGTCTGCGGTCTGGACTTCGACACCACCCGCCGCACCGCCGCCACGCTGCTGGCACCCACCACCGTGGTGGTCGAGTACGACCTGAGTGCGCTGGCCCTCGGGCATATCCGACGGGTGGTGCGCACCGTCGACGCCGACGGACTGCCGAGCGTGCGCTACACCGACGTGGCGCTCGAACATGGCTGCGTGTCGTGTGCCCTGCGCCTGGATCTGCTGCCGCTGCTGCCGCTGCTGCCGCTGCTGCGGTCGATGCGGACGTGGAGCGGGGTCGAGCGGATTGTGCTCGCGCTGCACCCGATGATCGAACCCGAGCCGCTGAGCTGGGCGATCACCAACACGATGGTCGTCGGTGTGCCCGGCCGGGTCGACGCGCCGGCCGGTCGTGACGTGCGCCTCGACGCGGTGATCGCCTGCCTCGACATGCGGCGGTGGCTCTCGGATGCCACCGGCGACCAGACGCTGTCCGAGGCGGGGATCTCCGAGATCGACGACGAGCGCACCCTCGCGCAAGTGGTGGTCGGCCACGTGGAATTCGCCGACGCCCTGGTGCTGACCGGCGTGGCCGACACCGCGCAGGAGAGTCAGGCGTGGGAGAGCCGGGGCTGGGAGATGGCCCGCACCTGTGCGGTGTTGCGGCGGGTCGCCCCGCTGGCGCCGGTGCTCTACGAGCGCGCCGACCGCACACTGACCGCCGGCAGGATCGCGCAACTGCTCGCTGCGATCCCCGACGGCTCGCGCCGTGGGAGGGTCTTCGGTGCACACGACCCCCTGCTGTCGGGTCAGCCTCCGCTCGACGACGACTGCGGCGTACAGATCGTCGAGTTCTCCGCCGACCGTCCCTTTCACCCTGAACGCCTGCACACCGCGATCGACAGTCTGCTCGACGGTGTGGTCTGCGCACGGGGACGCCTCTGGGTGGCGACGCGACCCGACGAGGCGCTGTGGCTGGAGAGTGCGGGCGAGGCGTTGCGCATCGCCGACGGTGGTGACTGGCTCGCCGCGATGACCCCGGCCGAGCGTGACGAGGTCGCAGCCGTGGATCCCGAGCGCGTGGCCATGGCGTCGCTGCGCTGGGACCCCGTCCACGGCGACCGGCACACCGCACTGGTGGCCGTGGCGCATCGCGCCGATCCCGCCCACATCCAGGACGAACTGCGCGCCGCCTGTCTCACCGACGCCGAATATGCGGCCGGTCCGGCGCTCTGGAACACCTGGTCGGACCCGTTCGGGCATGAACACGTCGATCCGTGCGTTGACAGCCAACAGGAGCGTGACGGCACCGCGCCGGCCACGCATGAACCGACCACGAGAAAGGACGCCCCATGAAGAAGGACATCCACCCCGATTACCACCCGGTGGTCTTCCAGGATGCGTCGACGGGCAAGACATTCCTCACCCGCTCGACCGTCACCTCGGATGCCACTTTTGAATGGGAGGACGGTAACCGGTATCCTCTAGTGGTTGTCGATGTCACGTCCGACTCGCATCCGTTCTGGACCGGTGCGCAGCGGGTGCTGGACACGGCCGGTCGAGTGCAGAAGTTCGAGCGCAAGTACGGAAAGCGCACTCGTCCCACCAAGAACGCATAACCAGCGCGTGGCGATCGGACGGTCGTCACAAGCAACGAGAAGGGCTTAACAATGGCTGTACCGAAGCGTCGGATGTCGCGGGCGAATTCCCGCTCCCGTCGTGCGCAGTGGAAGGCGGAGAACCCGCAGCTGCAGAACGTCAAGGTCGGAGGCGTCAAGCAGCGCGTCCCGCGTCGTCTGGTGAAGGCCGTGCAGGCCGGCATCATCGACCTCGACCGGCGCTGATCCGGTAACAGACGCAGCGTGAAGCTGGCCACCTGGTGGTGGCCAGCTTTTCGTGTGTCCGGAAGTTAGCACCGAGCGATGCTGCTTCAGCAGTTCCTCAACTTCGCCGGGATCACCGCGTTCGCGGCCTCCGGTGCGCTCATCGGTGTCCGCAAGAACCTCGATCTGTGGGGAGTGGCGACCGTCGCGGTGGCCTCTGGTGTGGGCGGCGGGATCATACGAGACCTGCTCATCGGCATACATCCGCCCGACTCGATCCAGCGGTGGCCCAACATCACCACCGCACTGGTCACGGCGCTGGTGGTGATGGTGATCCATCCCCGGTTTCGGCTGATCCAGCCGTTGGTGATGCTGTTCGACGCCGTCGGTATGGGCTTTTTCGCCACCTCCGGAGCCGGTATCGCCCTCGACCACCACGACAGCGCCTTCGCGGCGGTGATCATCGGTCTCATCACCGCGGTCGGCGGCGGGATCGTGCGCGACGTCCTGGTCCGCGACATCCCGCTGCTGCTGCAGCCGTCGGACCTGTACGCGGTGCCGGCGACCCTGGGCGCGATGGTGTTCGTGTGGCTCGACGCGATCGGCCCGCGATGGGTCGCGCTGCTGGTGGGCAGCATCGTCGCCACGGTGCTGCGACTTCTCGCCCTGTGGCGCGGCTGGAGTCTGCCGATGGCCTCCCGGATGCGCTGGTCGGGCAGCGGGTTGTCGCGAACTGTCCTCGGCAGGTACGGGGACAGGTCAGGAGACTGAATTCGCGGCCGCTCGTTGTGGGCCGTTGCAAAAATCGGCCCCGTGAGCGTCGCCGAGGGAAGATTGCCCTCCGCGGCCACCACGGGGCTGATTTTTGCCACCTCACCCGGTGAGGCGAACCGTCCGGGCCCCGGCGGCGTCCAAGAAGGCGTGACCCCCAACCCTGACGGCGTGTTCTCGCGCGACGATCTGCGGCGCCGACACGGCGTCGACGACAACGAGCTGCGCAGGATGCTGCGCTCCGGCGACCTGCAGCGGCTGCGCTCGGGCTGGTTCGCGACCAGCGATGCCGATCCGGTGGTCGGTGAGGCGGTCCGGCGCGGCGGGGCGTTGAGCTGTGTCTCGGCGTTGCGTCATCACGGGTTGTGGACCCCACCTGGCTACTCCGACGACGAGCTGCACATCCGGGGGAGCAGACACGCGACGACGGTCGCGCGCGGGCACCGCACGCAGTGGTGTCAGGCGCCTGGTCGGGTCGGATCCGTCCAGGCGGCCGTCGATTCGGTGCCGGTGGCCCTCGCGTGTGCGGTGCGCTGCCTGCCCGCGGAGTACTGGGTGGCGGCATGCGATTCGGCGATGAACCGGCTCGGCTGGACCATCCCCGACCTGCAGGAAGGGATGGGCACGGTGACTGCGGGGATGCGGGCGCTGATGGCGCGCTGCGACGGCCGGTCGGAATCGGGGACCGAGTCGGTCGCGCGTTACCGGCTCACCTCGGACGGATATGACGTGGTGGTCCAGCCCTACATCGAGGGAGTCGGGCGCGTGGACCTCAGGATCGGCAGGCTGCTGATCGAGTGCGACAGCAAAGCCCATCACACCAGCAGGGAGAACTACCGCAACGATCGGCGCCGAGACCGGCAGTCACTGATCGACGGATGGTTGTACATGCGGCTGATCTACGAGGACGTGATGTACAGGTGGGAGAGCGTGGTGTCTGACATCGCCGCCGTCACCAGGGCCGACCGGCATCGGATGCGCCGGCGGCAAGCGTAGGTGCCGCATGCAGTCGGTGGCAGAAATCGGCCCCCTGAGCGCCGCCGAGGGAAGATTGCCCTCGGCGTCCACCACGGGGCTGATTTTTGCCATCTGATCTCCGCCATCAGGTGGGAACCTGGTGCGCGTCGGAGGGGTTCCTTACCAGCGTCTCAGTCACTCACGTAAAACTGGACACATGCGCATCCTGGTTGTAGACGACGACCGAGCCGTCCGCGAGTCCCTGCGGCGATCACTCACCTTCAACGGCTACACCGTCGACACCGCGACCGACGGGATGGGTGCGCTCGAACAGATCACCCAGGAGCGACCCGACGCCCTCGTGCTCGATGTGATGATGCCGCGTCTGGACGGTCTGGAGGTGTGCCGGCGGCTCCGGTCGACCGGCGACGACCTGCCGATTCTCGTGCTCACCGCCCGCGACAGTGTCTCCGAACGTGTTGCCGGCCTCGATGCGGGCGCCGACGACTATCTGCCCAAACCGTTCGCACTCGAAGAACTGCTGGCCCGGCTGCGCGCCCTGATGCGTCGTGCCACCACCGAGAACCCCGAGGCCGAGTCGGAGGCGATGACCTTCGCCGACCTGACCATGGACCCCGACACTCGTGAGGTGACCCGGGGTGAACGCTCGATCAGTCTTACCCGCACCGAGTTCGCGCTGCTGGAGATGCTGATGGCGAACCCGCGCCGGGTGCTCACCCGCAGTCGGATCCTCGAAGAGGTGTGGGGTTACGACTTCCCGACGTCGGGCAATGCGCTCGAGGTCTACATCGGGTACCTGCGACGCAAGACCGAGGCCGAGGGCGAACCACGACTCATCCACACCGTCCGCGGTGTCGGTTATGTGTTGCGTGAGACGCCCCCGTGACCGTCGGCCATCCCTCGGCGCCGCCGCCTGAGGGTGGACACGGTGCGCCACAACAGGATTCGCGACTCCCGCGTCCGATGCGCGATCCGTTTGCGATCACCCGGTCGGTATCACTGCGGCTGCGCGTGACCTTGCTGGCCGCGACCGTCGTGGGGGTGGCGGTCGCGGTGATGGCTGCGGCCGCCTATCTGGTGGTCTATCGCGCGCTCTACGCCGACGTCGACACGCAACTGGAGAACCGCGCCGACAGCCTCACCGTGCTGGTGAGCTCCGGTGCGCTGGACTCGACTCCGCAACTTCTCGTCGGTGGGACGTTGTACTCGACCGACGTCTCGGTGGGGTTGGTGTACCCGGACGGCCGGTCGGTGTGGATCGGTGAGGTGACCTACGGTTCGGTCGAACGCGAGGTCGCCGCGTCGGCACCCGGCTCGGGACTGAACAATTCGAGTCTGCGCACGGTCGACAACAAGCGTGTGATCGCACGCAAGGTCGAGAACGGCGACACGTTGATCCTCGCCCAGGACCTCGAGCCCACAGACGAGGTGCTCAACCGCCTCGCCTGGGTTCTCGCGATCGTCGGCGGCTGCGGTGTGATCCTGGCGGCGGTCGCCGGCACCACGGTGGCGCGCGCCGGGTTGCGACCAGTCGCGAGATTGACCCATGCCGCCGACCGGGTCGCGCGGACCGACGATCTGCGCCCGATCCCCGTCTCGGGCAACGACGAACTGGCGAGACTGACCGAGAGCTTCAACATGATGCTGCGCGCGCTGGCCGAGTCGCGCGACCGGCAGAGCCGGCTGGTCGCCGATGCCGGACATGAGCTGCGCACCCCGCTGACATCGTTGCGGACCAATTTGGAGTTGCTGATCGCGGCCAGCGAGCCGGGTGCCCCGCCGGTGCCGCCGGAGGACATGGCTGAGCTGCGCACCGACGTGATGGCCCAGATCGAGGAGCTCTCCACCCTGGTCGGCGATCTGGTGGACCTGGCCCGGGAGGATGCGCCCGAGGTGGTCCACGAGGAGATCGAACTCACCGAGATCCTCGACCGATCTCTCGAACGCGTTCGCCGCCGCCGCAGCGACGTCGAGTTCGAGGTGTACGCCATGCCCTGGTACGTCTTCGGTGAACCGGCCGGGTTGTCGCGGGCGGTGCTCAACATCCTCGACAACGCCGCCAAGTGGTCGCCACCGGGCAGCCCGGTGCGGGTGACGCTGCAGCAGGTCGACCCGCTCAACGCCGAGCTGGTGGTCGAGGACGCGGGCCCCGGGATCCCGCCCGATGAGCGAGACCTGGTGTTCGAACGCTTCTACCGCTCGACGGCGTCGCGGTCGATGCCCGGTTCGGGGCTCGGCCTGGCGATCGTGCGTCAGGTGGTGGTCAAACACGGCGGTTCCGTGTCGGCCGAGGCCTCCCAGCTCGGTGGGGCACTCCTGCGCATCCGGATGCCGGGTCGGCCGATACCCGCCGATGCGACGCCCCGCGTGGTCAGTCAGTGACGCGAACACCAATGAGGCGAACGCCAATGAGGCGACCACACCGTCGGCGGGTAGGGCCGGGTGGTGTCCGAGTTGACGCGCGCGAGAAAATGATTGGGTGATGGCGGGAGTCGGTGTGAGCCGAACCGACAGAGGTCGACTCCCAGTGTGAACTGCCAGGTATGTCTCAGTCGGTTCTCAGACCCGTCGGCGAGTGTGTGATCGAGAACGATTGTCCGGCGGTGTCGCCGCTGCGGGCGATCCAAGCTGCGGGCAACGAACCGGCGGGCACACGAACCGGTGGGCGAACGTGAGTGGACAACACTCCGAGTGAAAGGCACGAGGACGCAATGACACCGAGCGGGTCTGAGTCTGGCGGGTCGCAGGGCGACCAGGGTGAGGGCCACGGGCGTTCCGGTGAGCCCCACGAGGGTGCTCACAGCTCGGATTCGTCCCCCTCGAATTCGCCCACTTTGAATTCACCACAGTCGCACGGCCAGGGGCCCTATCCCCAGACCCCGTACCCGCCGTCGTCCTACCAGCAATCCCCGTATCCGAACTCGCCGTATCAGCAGTCGTCCTACGGCCAGCAGGGGTCGACGTCGCAGTTCCCCGCCTACGGTTATCAACCCGGCCAGCAGGGCGACCAGTCCGGCCAGTCGGGCTACGGATACTCGACCACTCCGCAGCAGGGCTTCGGCGGTCATGGCGGCACGGGCAACGGCGGCTACGGCGGCACTCAACCAGGCGGCGGTCAACCAGGCGGCACTCAACCAGGCAGCGGCCACCCCGGCGAGGGCGATTTCGGTGACGGGGGCTCGAGAGGCACCAAGTCCGGCAAGTCGCGGGCCCCGCTGATCGTCGGACTGGTCGCAGCCTGTGCGGTCGCCGGCGTGATCGGTGGTCTCGTGGGCGCCAACATCAACGACAACGACAACTCGTCGAACTCATCCTCACGTGGATCGAATGTGGTCCTCGGCGGCGACGTCGATTCCAGCCAGCCCGCCGCGGCGCCTGCGGGATCGGTCCAGGCGGTGGCCTCGAAGGTGCTGCCGTCGGTGGTCTCCATCGACGTGCGTTCGGCCTCGGCTGCCGGTGAGGGTTCGGGTGTGGTGCTCTCGCCCGACGGCGTGATCCTCACCAACAACCACGTGGTGTCCGGTGCGGGCAGCAACGCCCAGATCGTCGTGAGCTTCAGCGACGGCAGCCGTTCGCCGGCCACGGTCGAGGGCACCGACCCGATCTCCGACATCGCCGTGATCAAGGTCGACAAGTCCGGACTCACCCCCATCGACATCGGCACCTCGGGGAACCTCGCCGTGGGTCAGAGCGTCGTGGCCGTGGGCTCACCCCTCGGACTCGCCGGGACGGTCACCAGCGGCATCATCAGCGCGCTGAATCGACCCGTCTCGTCGCAGGGCGAGGAGACGGGGACGGCCTCGGTGATCGACGCGATTCAGACAGATGCGGCGATCAATCCGGGCAACTCCGGCGGCGCTCTGGTCAACATGAACGGTGCGCTGATAGGAATCAACACAGCGATCGCGAGCCTGGGCGGCGACCAATCCTCGCAGTCGGGCAGCATCGGCCTCGGTTTCGCCATTCCGGTCGACCAGGCGATGCGCGTCGCCAAGGAGCTTGAGTCAACAGGCAAGGCGACGCAGGCGGGACTGGGCGTGTCGGTGCGGGCCAACGGCTCGGCGGCCGACAACGGTGCGGTGATCACCGACGTGACCGCCGGTGGTGCCGCGGCGAAGGCCGGTATCCCGCGCGGTGCGGTGGTCACCCGCGTCGACGATCGCGTGATCACCAACGGCGATGCACTCGTGGCCGCGATCCGGTCGCACGCACCGGGCGACCAGGTGTCGATCACCTACACCACCGGCGGTCAGACCAAGACCGTGAAAGTCACCCTGGACACACTCGAAGTCGGAGGACGATGACGATGATCGATCATGACGCAGTGGCACAGCGCAACGCACCGTCGCCGTTGGCAGATGTCCTCGACATCAGTGCCGATCTGGGCTCGGTGAGCGACCGCGACGTCGCCGAGGCCGATCGGGCCGCACTGAGGTTGGCCGCTGTCGACGGGGATATCGACGACGAAGCGGCACTCGGCGGTGGCGACCTGCCGCGTGCGCTGGTGGTGATCGTCGACGACCGTGCCGCGCACGGTGAGGATCAGTCGCTGCTCGGACCGCTGGTGGGGGAGCTGCTCGAGGAGGCCGGCTTCCACGTGGACGCCACCGTCGCGGTCGCCGCCGACGAGATCGACGTGCGCAATGCACTCAACACCGCGGTCATCGGTGGCGTGGATCTGGTGGTGTCGGTGGGCGGCGTGGGCTCGGGTCCCCGCGACGTGACTCCCGAGGCCACAGCCCCGTTGCTGGACAAGGAGATTCCGGGCATCGGCGAGGCGATCCGCAGTTCGGGTCTGGCTGCCGGTGCGACGGATGCGGGACTGTCTCGCGGTCTGGCCGGGATCTCCGGACAGACCCTCGTGGTGAACCTGGCGAATTCGCGCGCGGCCGTGCGCGATGGCATGGCAACGGTCACGCCGTTGGCCTCCCATGTCATCGCGTCCATCAGTGACTTCTGACCCCAGCGAGGAGCAGGCGTATCCGACCGGCGAGTCCACGGATACGCCCGATTCCGCACGCACTCGCGATCCAGTCGCCGACACCGAGAAGTCCCAGAAGATGGACGCCGACCGTGCGTGGGAACGACGCCGCCGGGTGGCCCGGATCTTCGGTGAGGGACTGCCCGAGACAACTCGCGAAGAGCGCGAGCGCAATAGAAGTGATGAAGATCACAGTGCAGGCGGGAAGCGCGGCGAGGATTGGTACCGCCGTAATATTCCGCCGCACCACATTTGAGTTGTCACAGGCTGTTTGTCTAGGACCTTTGTGTTTGCCTGGAGTTAACCTCGCGTAATTTACTATCGCGTAGATCGGACCGCTGCCCGGCGCGGAGCGTGTCGTTTACCTGACCGACTCGCGGTGGACCTAACTGTTGTCGCCAGTGCTTGCGACAGCTAACGTACCGCGATGCAGGACCCGTTCTCTCGAACCGACGAGCGGGTTCCCGTCTCACGCGGACCGCGATCGGTGTGCGTGAAGCGATTTGGGGGTTTAGGGGAATTTACGTGCCGGTAACACGCATGATCCATGCCTGTTAATTCGCCCGGTGGAGGATTTCGCGGAGCCAACAAGTCATCCCGAGCTCGCTTTTCGGTGGAGCGCGGTTACACAGCAATCCTGTGAGAGGGAACGAATGAGCAAGTTCAGCAAGGTGGGTCTGCGTCGCGTCGTTGGCGCGAGCGCGGTCGCGGCCGCCGCAGCCGTGGGCCTGGCCAGCATGGGAGCGGGCAACGCTGCAGCTGCGTCGCTGCCCAATGGCAGCAAGGTCACGGTGGGTGTCGACGGCACCAAGATCGTCCTGAAGCGCACCGGCGAGTCGGCGTACTCGATCCCGTCCCTGGAGTCCAACGGCGCCGGCCGTACCGCTCTGCTGTCGGGCCACTACACCGCGTCCGCGCCTAAGGGCACTGACGTGTCGTTGTCGGTGGGTGTCGCGGTCGGTTGCCAGGTGGACATCAGCGGTCTCTCGAGCAACTTTGGCGCCAGTGTCAACCTGCTCGCTCTGACAGGCAACGCCTCCTTGGGCTTGACTGCTCCGATCACGCCCGGTCAAGCCGGCACGGCAAGCGTTGATGGCGCGGAAGCCGCCAAGGGTGGCACCGCGACAGTTGACGTCAGCGACTACCAGATCTACCTGCCCACCTGCGCCGGTTACGCACAGGCGCGTACCTTCATCACGGCAACGGTCACCGGTAACTACTACGTGACGTCCACTCTGTGGGGCGCACCGTTCAGCTTGACCTAATCTGCAGCAGATAAGTCCACCTCGACAATCTTGAATTCTTATCTGCCGCAAGCAGATTGATATTCCGTAAGGGGAATCATGAAGAAGACCACTGCGCGTCGCGCAACCGCTGCTGTCGGGCTCGCCGGCGCAGCGGCCGTCACCGCCGTGAGCCTCGGCGCCGGCAACGCCGCGGCCTGGGGCAACACTGCCTCGGTACCCGACGCGACCCTCACGAAGACCGTGAGCGGCCTTACCGTCAAGGCTAAGCTGTTCGACCAGTCCGTCACCTACGCTCGTCCGATCACCACCCTGCCGACCCTGCGCGACGTGTGGGCCTCGGGCAAGATCAGCGTTGAGGTCTCCGGGGGAGACGTCAAGGGTGGCAAGATCGCATCCGGTTATCTCGTCGGTTGCCAGGTTAACTTCGGTGCCAGCGCGGAGGGCGATGGCGGCTACGACGTATCCCCCGAGACCACCGGTGGTGGAGTGTCGGGCGGTGAGTCTGTCCCTGTCACCAACACGGGCAACTACACCGGCTCGCCGAGCGCGTCCGGCAAGGCTGGCTTCACCCTCGGCCCCGGCACCACCAAAAAGGTGTTCCTGATCGATAACACCAATGGTGATCTGAGCCCCGATGCCGACAACTACCACAGCTACGGCAACCCGTTCACCGGGAACAAGGCTGGAATTGCCTACAGTCAGCAAGAGTTCAGTTACGACGGCTGCGCCGGCTACGCACAGGCCAAGGCCTTCGTGACGGTCAAGGTGACCACCGACAACACCACCGCGAATCTCACCTTCTACAGCAAGCCCTTCAGCCTCGGCTGATCTGCTGCGATCGACATTCGCGAAATCGGGCGGAATCCCTCGGGATTCCGCCCGATTTGTGTTGTCGGCGGATTCATTCGAGACCACCCATTGTCCATTCGGCTGGTCTGCGAGCCTAGGGTCTGGTTGGATAACTCTCGGACGGTCGGGGGTTCGATGACGAACACGTGGAGGATTGTGTGAAGGCTCGGGATCTCATTTCCCGTTGGCGCACGGGCCGTTCGATGACCGTGGCGGTTCTCGCAGCGACTCTGGTCGCCACCACCGGTGCCCTGGTCACCCCGGCAGCAGCGAATGCTGCGCCTGTCAGTGCGGGTGCCACCGCGCCCGACGGATCCAAGCTCACCAGCGCCGTACAGAACGGGCAGAGTGCGAGCCTCACGGTCCACTCGGCCGCGATGAACCGCGATATTCCGCTCGATGTTCTGCTGCCGCATGATCGTTCGAAGCCGCGTCCCACCCTCTATCTGCTCAACGGTGCCGGTGGCGGTGAAGATGCGGCCACCTGGCTCAAACAGTCCGATGCGGCCACCTTCTTCGCGAACAAGAACGTCAACGTCGTGATCCCTGAGGCGGGTGCCTTCACCTACTACACCGACTGGATCCGCGACGATCCGGAACTCGGTCGCAACAAGTGGGAGACCTTCCTGACCGCTGAGCTGCCGCCGATCATCAACTCGGCTCTGGGCGCAAACGGCACCAACGCGATCGCCGGTATTTCGTCGTCGGCCACGTCGGTGCTCAACATGGTGATCCACCACCGTGACCTGTACAGGGCAGTCGGGTCCTACAGCGGCTGTGCGGCATCCTCATCGCCGCAGGGACACTTCTACATCCAGGCCGTGGTGAGTGGCCGTGGCGGTGGTGACACCGACAACATGTGGGGCAAGTTCCCCGGCCCGCTGTGGACCCGCAACGACGCCGTGGTCAACGCAGAGGGACTGCGCGGCAAGGCGATCTACATCTCGAACGCGACCGGACTCCCGGGCAAGTACGACAACCCATCCTACGTGCCCGATCCGGTTCGTCTGGGCGATCAGCTGGTGATCGGCGGCATCATCGAGGCCGCCACCCGTCAGTGCACTCAGATGCTCGTCGACAAGCTGCAGTCCCTGCACATCCCGGCGCACTACAACTTCCCGGCCGGCGGAACGCACTCGTGGAACTACTGGCAGGACCAGCTGCACTGGTCGTGGCCGGTACTGGGCAAGGCGATCGGTGCCTGATTCAGTCATCCGCCTGATCAAAGGTCACTGACTGAGCTCGACAACACGGTGGGCGTGATCCTCTGATGAGGGTCACGCCCACCGTCGTGTCGGGGTGCGCGCGCGAGGTCGGCCACGCGGAATTGTGCTCTCGATGTAGGAGGCCGGACTTTCGGCCTCAGGCGAACTGCGCGTTGTAGAGCCGCGTGTAGAGGCCGTCGGCGGCGAGCAACTCCTCATGTGTGCCGTGCTCGACGATCCGGCCGTGATCGAGCACGAGGATCGCGTCGGCGCCGCGGATCGTCGAGAGCCGATGGGCCACGATGATGCTCGTGGTGGTGGCGTGTAGCCGGGCCAGTGCGTCCTGGATCAACATGTCAGTGCGCGAGTCGACCGAGCTGGTCGCCTCGTCGAGGATCAGCAGCCGCGGACGCGCGGCCACAGCGCGTGCGATCGCGATGAGCTGACGTTCGCCCTCGCTCAGACTCGATGCGTCCTCGCCGATCTCGGTGTCGACGCCGTCGGGCAGTGCGGCCAGCACATGATCGGCGTGGCTGTAGGACACCGCCGCAGCCACCGCGGAGTCGGTCTGTGCACTGCGTGCCGCGACGTCGGCAGAGTAGTTGCCGGACCTGTCGTCGCCAGACCTGCCAAGGATGGCCTCGATGCCCAGCGACCAGTCGCCGCGTGTGTGGATGCGCATGTTGTCGTCGCCGAAGCCGAAGGCGATGTTCTCGGCGACCGTTCCGGCAAACAACCAGTTGTCCTGGGTGACCAGCGCACACATCGCCCGCACCTGCGCCCGGCCGAGCACCGCGGTGTCAATGCCGTCGATGCGAATGGTTCCCGCATCGGGGTCATAGAAGCGCAGCAACAGATTCGTGAGGGTGGTCTTGCCGGCACCCGTGGGGCCGACGATGGCAGTGGTGGAACCGGCAGGGATCGTCACGGTGAGGTCGCTGACGGCGTTGGCATGGTCGGCATCGGTAGTCGGCGACACCGAGGGATAGCCGAACGAGACTCCCTCAAATCTCACCTCGGGTGGACCGGCGCCTGGCGGCGGAGTGATCACAGCGTCGTCGACGGCCGGGTCGGATTCATCGGGGTTGGCCAGCAGTTCACGCACTCGGCGCAGTGACGCCGACCCGGACTGCAGTTCCCCGATCATCGCCGAGAGTGCGTTCACCGGTCCGTTGAACTGGCCGGAATAGTTCAGGAAGGCCTGCATCTGACCCAGGGTGATCGCGCCCGAGACCACATGCAGCGCACCGATGATCGCCACCACGAGGTAGGCGGCGACCGAGACGAACTGCAGGAGTGGGCGGATCGCGCCCGACCACGATTGCGCGGTGCGCACCGCGGCCGCCTGACGGGTGTTGATCTCGTCGAAGCGGCGGCCGGCCGCGGGTGCGGCCCCGTAGATCTGCAGAGTCGGTCGCTCGACATAGGTTTCCTCGATATACGAGGTCAATTCCGCTGTCGCACGCCACTGTTCGACGAAGTGCGGTCGTGCGCGCCGGGCCATCACGATACCGATCACCAGACTCAGCGGCACCGAGGCCACCACCACGAGGGTGAGTGTGCCGGAGATGATCGGCATGATCACGAGCACCGCCACGAGGGTGAGGATCGACACGGGTAGCCGCACCAGCAGCGGTGAGATCACCGATGCCACGTTGTCGATGTCGTTGGTGACCCGGCTCAGCGTCTCGCCCCGCGCAGTGGTGTCGAGGTAGCTCACCGGCAGCCGCTGCAGCTTCTCTGACACATCGCGGCGTAGGCCGTGCACCGCGCGCTGGGTGATCCCGGTGAGCACACGCCCCTGGATCCAGCTGGTGAGCGATCCGATCAGGTACAGGGCCGCCAGCAGTGCGATCCAGAGCCAGAGTCGTTCGTAGTCGATGCCCATACCCGGTCGGACGCCCGCTTTGTCGAGCACGGTGGCCACCTTGTCGGCGCCGTGGGCACGCAGTGACGCGATCAGCTGCTCGGCCGAAATGCCGCCGGGCAGGTGTCGGCCGAGGGCGCCGGCGAAGATGACGTCGATGATGCGCGCCATCACCAGCGGCGCGCAGATCGAGGTCGCCACGTTCAGGCAGGCGAGGAGGGTCACCGCGACCATCCGGATGCGCTGGCCCGACAGTCGGCCGAACAACCAGCGGAAGCCGCCGCGGCCGTCGATGGATGCAGTGACCTTCGCAGTCGAGCTCGTGGCGGCGGTCATCGCGACCTGCTCTGCGACAGCGCGAGTTCCCGGAATTCCTGACAGGTGTCGGCGAGCTCGTCGGCGTCACCGGCACCCACGATCCGGCCGCCGCCGAGCACCACGATGGTGTCGGCGTCGGCCACCGACGACAATCGCTGGGTGGCGATGATGACCGTGGCGTTCGGCAGGGCGGCGGCGATGTTGTTCTTCACCCGCCGTTCGGTACCGGGATCGAGCGCCGAGAAGGGGTCGTCGAGCAGGTAGATGTTCGGGCGGCGGATCAACGCGCGGGCCAACGCGATGCGCTGGCGTTGACCGCCGGAGAGATTCTTGCCGCCGGGTGCGACCGCACGGTCGAGTCCGGCCGGGTCCGCGGCCACGAAGTCTGTGGCGCACGCGATGTCGAGGGCCTCCCACAGTTGCGCATCGGAGGCGTCCGGGTTTCCGAGCCGCAGGTTCGAGGCGATCGTGCCACCGAGGAGCCCGGGGCGTTGCGCGACCACACCCATCTGCGTCCACACCTCGGATCTGTTCTGGGCGCGCAGATCCAGCCCGTTGACGTGTACCGCGCCGTCGGTGGGATCGATCATTCTGGCCGCAAGCGCCAGGAGCGTGGTCTTTCCGCTGCCCGTACCGCCGAGGATTCCGGTCACCGAGCCCGGCAGGCAACTGAACGAGACATCGGTGAGTACAGGCTCCTGTGCGTCCGGGTAGGCGAGGGAGGTACGCAGAAAGCGCACGATGCCGTCGTCGTGCTGGGGTGAGATGGGATCGCGGCGTGTCCGGATGGACGGCACGGTGGCCAGTACCTCGCGGATACGTTCGGCGCTGATGCGGGCTCGGGGCAGCACCGAGATCAGCAGGGTGGCCACCGAGACGCCGGCGAGGATCTGGCTGAGATAGGTGATGTAGGCGATCACCTGACCCACTTGCATGTGGCCGTGATCCACGAGCACGGCGCCCACCCCGAGCACCGCGATCGCTGCGGCGTTGGAGATGAGCGGGATGGCTGTCATCAGCAGCACCTGCAGCATGCCCACGCGATAGGAGGTGCGTGCCAGGGTGTCGTTCTGTTCGCCGAAGCGTGCGAGCGCGGTGTGTTCGCGACCGAACGCCCGGATGATGCGGGTGCCCGAGAGTTGTTCACGCAGCACGCGGTTGAGTGCGTCGATCGTCTTCTGGATGATGGCGTACTGCGGGATCATCCGGCGGACGATCACCACCACCACGATGGCGAGCAGGACGGCGGTGACGACGATGATCGGGGCGGGTTCGGCACTCACCCGGATGGCGAGGACGGTACCGCCGACCACCATGATCGGTGCTGTCACGAGCACGGTGGTGACGATGAACACCACCTGCTCCACCTGATTGACGTCATTGGTGGTGCGGGTGATCAGTGAACCGGTGCCGAACCGGTCGAAGTCGAGAGCCGAGAACGTGCCGACCCGTCGATACACCTCACGGCGAAGCCCTCGGGAGACGGTGGTGGAGATCCGCGAACCGAGAATCGTCGCGGCGACGGAGAGCACGAGGCTGATCGCGGCGAGCACCAGCATGATCACGCCGAGGTGCTCAATGCGGGAGACATCGGCCTTGGCGATGCCCTCGTCGACCAGGCGTGCGGTGAGGAACGGTGTGTACAGGCTCAGGGTGGTGGCCGCGATCTGGATGATGATCAGCGCGATCAGCGGCCACGCGAGCTGACGGATATAGGGCTTGAGCAGCGACCACAGGATCCTGCGAGGTCGATGCTGTTTCACGAATGATGACAGTAGTGCACCACCTCGAGCCCTCGGTTGACCTGTAACGGGCCGGAACCATCGGCAGGAGGGTCTGGGGCGGTCGCCTCCTTGAGGCGGGTCACCTCCACCTACGCTGGTGTCCCACTCGACATTGCGTCAGCGGCAAATCACCCCGCCGCAGCCGCTCGAGTGAGGTTGCAGACGGGGATCATTGCCCATGCCGACAATTACTTCGACGTCCCTGACGACGAGAAGGTGTCCAGGAACTTGTTGTCGGTGCCGCTGCTGCCGAAGGGCACAGTGGTGGTGCTGCCGAGCAGTCCGGTGATGAACTTGATGACCGACTCCAGGCCGTCGGGCAGTCCGAACGTTGAGCCCATTGTTGTTCTCCTTCACGATGTTTCGTGATCGACAGATCGCAGCTGTGGCTGCGCCGGAGGAAAGTCTGGCAGCGTCTGAACCCAACGGCATCACCGCGACGGTGGTTGTCATCGACTGTTCTTCTCGCAGCAGCAGTGCGTTCGCCTGGACCAGTCAGCGGTGATGAACGAGTACAGCGGTACCCGGCACAGACAAACTGCCGGTCGCACAGAATTCAGTGCGACCGGCAGTTCATGCCCCTCATTCGGTGGATGCGGCTGGCAGTCCGCATCCACCGGCTCGGGTGCCTACGGCGTGGTGGTGGGCGCCGGGCAGTTCGGCAGCAGGTCGGTGACCTGGGTCGGGACGGTCGGGCAGGTCGGCGTGGTCGAGCTGCTCGGTGTCGACGTGGTCGAGTCGGCGGGCGCGGACGGTGTGGTCGTCGGCGTATCGCTGGTGGTCGGCGTGTCGGTCGTCGACGGCGGTGTGCTCGGCTCCGTGCTCGACGACTCGGTGGTGGTCGCCGGATCCTGCGCAGCCGCATCCTTCTTCACATCAGCGGGGTCGCTGGTCGTGGCGCTGGGCGACTGGCTCGACTCACCGCTCGACTCACCGCTCGACGCGGCGTCGGTGCTCGGCGTGCTCGACGACGGGTCTGTGCTGGCGTCGGCCTTCTTCAGGGCGGCCTTCGCGGCGGGCGAATCGGTTGCCGGGATCGCCGCGGCGGCGAGCACGGTGTCCTTCTGCGTGACGGCCGGAGTGTTCTTCAGCCCGGCGAGCACATCGTCCTTACCATCGGCGATGGCGCGGCCCCAGTTCTCCCAGGTGTGACCACCGAAGTCGGGGATGTTGATGGTGGAGACACCTGCCTGGCCGGTTTGCAGCTGGAACAGCACGGTCGACACCGCCGAGAGTGCTTCGAGCAGGATCGCGCTCACCTGGTCCTGCGGGGCCAGCTTGGCCATCTCGGACGGCGAGAGGAAGGCGTTGCCCGACGAGACGATCAGCACCTGACCGTTCTTCTTCAGCGAGTCGATGTTCTTCGATGCGTCGTGGCCGGTCCAGTCCGCCGGATCCTTCCACATGTTCAGGATGCCCTGCGGGTACCCCGACACAACTGCTTGAGCTGCGGCGATGCCGAGGGCGCCGATCGGGTTGTCGGTCTGGTAATAACCCGACATCGCCTGGACCACCTTGAACTGGCTGGGATGACGTTCGGCGAGGTTGACCGCCGGACCTGCCGACATCGAGACGCCGACGATCGCGTTGTTCGACTTGCTGACGCCGAAGTTGGTGTCGAGGTAGTCGGGGAGTTCCGAGGTCAGGAAGGTCTCCCATTTGACGCTGTCACCCTTGGGACCCTGCCCGTTCCAGTCGGTGTACCACTCCGACGCACCACCCACCGGCATCACCAGCGTGGTGTCGGTGGAACCGTCGTAGACCTTGGCGGCCTGCACATCGTTGGTCCAGGCCGACCGCTGGTCGGTCGCGCGCATGCCGTCGAGCAGGTACACGCCCTGTCCGCTGCCGTTGGAGGCGCGGATCTGGACGGTGACGAACCGGCCCATCGACTTCGACCACACCTGACAGTTCTGCACATAGTTCCCCGACGAATCCCACGAGCACGACGGTCGCAGTTGCTCGGGGTGGCCGGCTTGCGCAGTGGCCTTGTTACCGCCGGTCGCGGTCATCGCCACGATCACCGCGACCAGCGCGACGATCGCGACGGCCACCAGTGTCAGTGAGCGCCGGATGATCGGCGGCCGCTGGCTGTCAGGGGTATGTGCAGTCATGGGTGGAGCCTCGAATTCATCGGTTCTGCGTGCTGTCCGCGGGGCACTGGGCCCGCCGAGCGGACATGCATGGTTCATCGCGCGCGGGCCGGAAAGTGTTTCAGATGCTGAACCGTTCAGTGCGGCCAAAGCGCCGAAAACCGGACCTGGATAGGACGTTCCCGCAGGTCAGACGGCCGAAAATTCCACAAGCCGAATGTGTACGGCGGTACAAGTCACCCAGATGGCAAAAACCGTCCCCCTGAGGTCCGCGGAGGGCAATCTTCCCTCGGCGCCCGTCAGGGGGACGGATTTTGCCACGAACAGCTGTTGATGACTGCTGGTGCTTGCTCTGCTGGTGGTGCCTGCTCTACTGGTTGTGTTTACCGTCGCCACCGGACGGCGGATAGCGGTAGTCGCCGTCGGGGTAATCGGCTTCATGGGCCCCACCCGCGGGTCGCTGGCCGCCCGCGGCCGACGGCGGCAGGCCGTAGTCCGGGCGAGACGTTGCGTCGCTGCCCGTCGAACTGCCCTGCGGGTTCGCGCTGGGGATCACCTGGGTGGCGTCGGAGTCATACGACGTCGATCGGGGAACGCCTCCGACGGGAACCAGATTCGAGGCATCCTCCTCGGCCTTCTCGTCCTTGTCCTTCTTACCCTCGAGGATGTCGCGGATCTGCTCGAGGAGCTCGGCCTCCGACAGTGCGGTGGCGTCGTCGCCTTCCTTCTTGGCGAGGTTCTTGATCTTCTCGTACGGCATGACGATCAGGAAGTAGACCACCGCCGCGACGATGAGGAAGTTGATCACCGCGGAGATCACCGCGCCGATGTTGACGAACGTGCTCTGGTTACCGTGAAGGATCGTGAATCCGAGTCCGTCGGTGGCATTGGTCCCGCCGATCGCGTTGATCAGCGGCTGAACGATGTTGTCCGTGAACGCCTTCACCACGGCGGTGAACGCAGCGCCGACAACCACCGCGGTAGCCAGGTCGATGACGTTGCCACGCATCAGGAACTCTTTGAAGCCCTTGAGCACTGGGGTAAATCCTCTCTCATCCTCGCGATCAGATTCAGCGCGACCGCTGCAACGGTGCCGTCGAGGTCACCGGCAATTTACTCAAACACGATGATGCTAACTATCGTGAACCTTATTCGCAGAGGTGATCTGCGGCGAGTTGCGGATGCAGTGTTCAGCGCAACACCACAGTCAAGGCCGAGTTCAGGCCGGCCGCCGCGACCCGATGTGCCTCCTCGGCCGGCATCGCCAGCAGGATCGGCGCGGTGGAAGACGTTCGTGCAGAGCTTGTTTGACGATCGGCGACCACGGCGACCACCGCACCCGATGCCAGCACGTCAACCGGTGCCGCGTTGGTGGCGCCGATGAGGTCAGCTGAATTGTTCTCGGGGTCGACGGGGGTGGGAGCGGTGCCGGCAGAGTCGGACGTATCGCTCGAATCGGACACCACATCGACCACGTCACCCACCCGGAGGAGTGTGGCGACCGGTGCGTCGGCCAGGCGCACCGGCACCAATCGCGCATCGTCATGCCCGGTGAGTTCCTGTGCCTGACGCGACCGCAGCAGTCGTGTGGTGGTGAGCACCTCACCGGCCTCGATCGCGCCGGTGGTGGTCGACCCGATCGCGAGCTCGGCGGTGGTCAGAGATCGCACCGCGAGGTCGGGGGACACGCCGCGCATCACGACGTCGTCGGCTGCAATCACCTGACCGGGTCGTAGATCGTGAGCGGCCACCGCGACCAGGCTTTCGCGGGGATCGCGATGCGCGGCGATCGCGGTGACGGCGCCTACGATCACCAGGACGATGGCCACCGCCCGGCGCGCCGCGATGGTGCGCGCCGCCCCCGGTAGCCCGACGCGCCTGATCCGGTCGAGAAGTGTCGCAGAAAGCCGCATGCCCGTCACCGTAGAGACCGAAGTCTGCGGTGACGGGCATGCGAGCTGGGGTTATCTGATCAGCACCCGACTGCTTGTGGATCGCGGGCTGATTGTGGACAACTCGAGACGGCGTCCGGGCGTTGTCGACGGCTCGGGATCGGCCAAAGGTCTCGGGAGGCGGCTGCGGTCAGGACGCGGCGGCCGCAGACCCGCTGGAACTCGAGGACGACGCCGAGCTGGAGGAATTCGACGAGCTGGAGGAATCCGAGGAGCTGCTGCTCGAGGATGTGCTCGACGAGTCCGAGCTGCTCGACGACCCCGAGTCGGCGGCCGGCACATTCCCCGACCGGCTGTCGGTGCGGTAGAAACCGCTGCCCTTGAACACGATGCCCACGGAGTTGAACAGCTTGCGCAGCCGACCGTTGCACTGCGGGCACTCGGTCAGCGCATCGTCGGAAAACGACTGCACGATGTCGAACTTGTTGTCACATTCGGTGCAGGCGTAGGAGTAAGTCGGCACGTAAACCTCCACAGAAGAAATGGTCGGCGCAAAAGCGCTGGTCGGCGATCGTGATCGTGGCAGGTCGCAGCGATGCGGTCGCGGGCGGTAGCAAGTGTAACCCTGGGCTGGCACTCGCTACCGATGAGTGCCAAGCTCACCGGGTGTAACCACGGGCCGGCTCCGGTTATGCCCGCTCCCGCTATGCCTGCTGGGTTCGCCCGCTCGCGCACCGGCTGGGCTCGCGCGCCGAGCACATCGACGAGCGTGACTCATAACGGCAGCTGCCGGACGCCGCCGGACGGGGTGAGCACATGGGTCACCGGGTGGTCGTAGTCGTCGTGGGGCAGCGCATCGAGGATCTCGTCGTCATAGACCACCGCGACCAGCACCGCGCCGGTCGCGGCGTGTAGCGACCGGTCGTAGTAGCCGGCGCCGCGTCCCAACCGCACGCCGGTGCGGTCCACGCCGAGTGCGGGGATCAGCACCACCTGCGCATCGGTCAGCGCATCGGGTGTCCGCGCGGGTCCGGCGGGGGCGGGGATACCGAAGCGCGATGGCATCAGTGAATCCGGACCTCGATACTCCGCCCACAGCAACGGCGCGGGCTCGCCGGGTGGGATCACCGGCACGATCACCCGCGCGCCGCGACGGCGCAGTGCGTCGAGCATCTCCACCGAGCCCGGTTCGGTACCCGCGGGTACGTAGGCGGCGACCAATACATCCGGTCCGAGGCCGAGCAGCTGGTCGCCGAGCAGGTGCCCGACCAGTCGTTCGGCGTCGGCGGCGCGTGCGTCGGCGTCGCGTGCGGCGCGTGCCGACCGCAACTCCCGACGCATGGCGGACTTGGCGTCGACGCCGCTCTCGCCGGCACCGCCGCTGTTCACGTCGGCCCTGTCCACACGGTCGGGGTCCACAGGGTCGGGGTCCACACGGTCGGGTTCCGGGGGAGTCATGGCGACCAGTGTGCGTGCTCACAACCGGCGATTCGCCACATCGGATGCCGAGATGTGTATCTCACAGCTTTCGCGGCGGACTTCGGCAGACGCATGTCGGGTGAGCGCAATAGGCTGAGGCCCATGAACGACATGATGCCGAGCTGGGTCGAGTACGAGTCCGTTCCGAACACGCCTCCGATCCCGCGGACGGCGATCGTTCCCGCCGCCGGTCTCGGCACGAGGTTCCTGCCGGTCACCAAGACCGTGCCCAAGGAATTGCTGCCCGTTGTCGACACCCCGGGTATCGAACTGGTCGCCGAGGAGGCCAAGTCGGCGGGCGCCGAACGTCTGCTGATCATCACCTCGCCGGGCAAAGACGGTGTGGTCGCGCACTTCGTGGAAGACCTGGTGCTCGAGTCCACCCTCGAGTCACGCGGCAAGGCCGCGATGCTGGCCAAGGTCCGCAAGGCGCCCAACCTCATGGAGGTCTCGGCGGTGGTGCAGAACGAGCCCAAGGGGCTCGGCCATGCCGTGGGGATCGTGGAGGCCGAACTCGACGACGACGAAGACGCCGTGGCCGTCCTCCTGCCCGACGATCTGGTGCTGCCGGGCGGTGTCCTCGAGGTGATGGCCCGCACCCGCGCCAAACGCGGCGGCACCGTGCTGTGCGCGATCGAGGTCCCCGACGACAAGATCTCGGCCTACGGCGTCTTCGACGTGGAACCGTTGCCCGACGCGGCCAACCCGAACGTCATGAAGCTCAAGGGGATGGTCGAGAAGCCCAACGCCGAGGACGCCCCGTCGAACTACGCCGCAGCCGGGCGCTACATCCTCGACCGCGCGATCTTCGACGCGCTGCGCCGCATCGAGCCGGGTGCCGGTGGTGAGCTGCAGCTCACCGACGCGATCGCACTGCTGATCGAGGAGGGTCATCCGGTGCATGTGGTGGTCCATCGCGGGACCCGCCACGATCTGGGCAATCCGGGCGGCTACATCAAGGCCTGTGTCGACTTCGCGCTGGTGCGCAATGACTACGGCCCCGAGCTGCGTGAGTGGCTCGAAGCTCGCCTCAAACAGGACTGAGTATCACCCGCCGCTCGACCAGAACCGGTGGTCGGCCACACCCACTGTGAGCCGGTCCGGCCCTGGCTAACCAGCGTGGTGTCCGCTGCCCTCGCGTGACGACCCGCTAACGTCGTGCACGCACCCTGACGCGCGTCCGGGTGGAGGTGGTGGACGGGAGGCGAGATGCGGTCGGTCGAGGAGCAACTGTCGCGGGTCACCGCGTCCGCGGTGGCACCCAGGCCCGTACGGGTGGCGATCTCCGAGGCGCAGGGTTTGCTGTGCGCCGAAGAAGTGGTCGCGTCCGAGCCGCTGCCGTCGTTCGACCAGGCGGCCATCGACGGCTATGCGGTCCGCAGCGTCGACGTGATCGATGCCGGTGAGATCGCCGGCGACGACACCGAGGCGCCCGGTGAGCGGATCGTCCTCGTGTTGCCGGTGGTGGGGGAGATCAGCGCCGGTGACCGCACACCCACCCGTCTGCAACCCCACCAGGCCGTGCGGGTGGAGACCGGCGCACCGCTGCCCACCCTCGCCGACGCGGTGGTCCCGTTGCGCTGGACCGACGGTGGCGTATCCAAAGTCCGTGTCGGACATGGTGTCTCGTCGGGCGACTATGTGCGCCGAGCCGGCGACGATGTCCAGGCCGGTGATGTCGCGGTGCGTACCGGCACGGTGATCGGACCGGCGCAGGTCGGTCTGCTCGCGGCAGTCGGCCGTGGGCGCGTTCTCGTCCATCCGCGGCCACGGCTGTCGGTGATCTCGGTGGGCGCCGAACTCGTCGACATCGATCGCACCCCCGGACAGGGTCAGGTCTACGACGTCAACAGCTACGCGCTGGCCGCTGCCGCGCGTGATGCCGGCGCCGACGTACATCGCGTGGGGATCGTCGACCGTGAAGCCGCCTCGCTGCGCGAGGTGGTGGAGGGTCAGCTCATTCGTTCGGAGATCGTGGTGATCTCGGGTCCGGTGGGCGGTGCGGCGTCGCAGGCCATCGTCGACGCGCTCGCCGATCTCGGGGAGCTGTCGATCGACCGCATCGCGATGCATCCCGGCTCGGTGCAGGGGTTCGGGCGGCTCGGCCGTGACGAGGTGCCCACATTCCTGGTGCCGGCGAATCCGGTGAGCGCGCTGGTCGCCTTCGAGGTGATGATCCGACCGCTGATCCGTATCGCGCTGGGCAAACGTCAACCGATGCGCCGCATCGTTCGCGCCCGCACCGTCGGCCCGATCGTCTCGGTCAAGGGGCGACGCGGATATCTGCGCGGGCAGCTGATGCGCGACGAGCAGACCGGCGACTATCTGGTCCAGGTCCTCGGCGAATCCGAGACGGGCAGTTCGCATCTGCTGGCCGGACTCGCTGAGGCCAACTGTCTGGTGCTCGTCGATCCCGAGGATGAGGAATTGCGCACCGGCGACGAGGTCGACGTGGCGTTCCTCGCGTTGCGGGGTTAGATGTACTGACCCGGCAGGTTGGTTAAGCGAGTGATGGGTGGTTGGGGCTGGTGCACGAGTAGGTGACATCTGATCTGGCTTGCCCTGCCGGGCGGCCTGGAAGGATGCCAGCTGTGCCCAAGCCCTATCCCCAGGAGTTCCGCGA
>NZ_BMGC01000010.1 GCF_014639795.1 Gordonia jinhuaensis
CCTGGAACGACAACCCCCGCCCCTACGTGTGGGTCAAGACCGCTGACCAGATCCTCGACTCCATCGCCCACTACTGCACACGAATTAATGACTCAGGACACTAGACGGCGAGCTCCTCGGCAGCGAGCTGGCCGCAGGCGGCCGCGATCTCCTGACCGCGGGTGTCGCGCACGGTGCACGACACGCCTTGGGCGCGGACCCGACGGACGAACTCACGCTCGACATCCTTGGGGCTGGCATCCCACTGCGAACCCGGGGTCGGGTTGAGCGGGATGAGGTTCACATGCGCCCGCGACCCCAGCGCCGAGTGCAGCTTCTTGCCGAGCATGTCCGCGCGCCACGGCTGGTCGTTGATGTCACGGATGAGGGCGTATTCGATCGACACACGCCGGCCGCTGGTGTCGGCGTAGTACCGCGCCGCGTCGAGCACCTCGGACACCGACCAGCGGTTGTTCACCGGCACCAGCGTGTCGCGCAACTCGTCGTCGGGAGTGTGCAGCGACACCGCGAGCGTCACCGACAGTCCCTCGTCTGCCAGACGGCGGATCGCCGGGGCCAGCCCGACGGTCGACACGGTGACCGAACGCGCCGAGATACCGAAGCCGTCGGGCGCCGGCGAGGTGATCTTGCGGACGGCGTCGACCACCCGCTTGTAGTTGGCCAGCGGTTCACCCATGCCCATGAACACCACGTTCGACAGGCGTCCCGGCTCGCCGAGCTCGCCGTCGCGCAGGGCGCGTGCGGCCGCGCGCACCTGGTCGACGATCTCGGCGGTCGACAGGTTGCGGTCGAGTCCGCCCTGCCCGGTCGCGCAGAACGGGCAGGCCATACCGCAGCCGGCCTGGCTCGACACGCACAGGGTGTTTCGGGTGCCGCCCTCGGAGTTCTCATAGCGCATGAGCACCGACTCCAGCAGCGTGCCGTCGTGCAGCCGCCACAGCGTCTTACGGGTGTCGCCGCCGTCGCACTCGATGTGGCGCACCGGCGTCATCAGCGTCGGGAACAGCCGTTCGCGCAGGTCGTCGCGGATCCCGGCGGGAACGTCGGTCATCTCGGCCGGGTCACCGACCAGTCGCGCGTAGTACTGGCGAGCGAGCTGATCGGCGCGGAACGCGGGCAGACCGAGCTCGCCGACCACCTCACGCCGCTGTTCCGACGACAGGTCAGCGAAGTGTGTCGGGGGTTTACCCCGCTTCGGTGCGTCGAAAACGAGGGGAAGTGCAGGTCCGGCCATACATCAACGGTCCCGCATTTGGGCCTGGAATGCCAATTGCGACCGGGTCGGCTCGCGCGTGTCGGACGGGAATACCCCCGGAGACGGCCGGCGACGGGTGATCATGAAGGTATGGCCAGCAACGAACCCACCCCGTCGTCGAGCAGCGATCCCGCCGCCACTCCCCAGGGGACCGCCGGGTCGACCCCCACTCCGACTCCTGCCCCGAGTGCCTCCCCGGCGGGAAGCGCGGGCACACAGGGAGTCGACACGTCCTCGAAGTCCTCCAAGAAATCGACGAAGAAGTCCACCTCGGCGGCCGAGCAGGCACTGGCCAAGGTCGATCACAATCGCTCCCGCACCATCTGGGCCGGGGTCTTCGTCGTCGCGATCATCCTGATCCTGCTGCTGGTGTTCATCGTGCAGAACCTCGACCAGACGCGCGTGCACCTCTGGTTCTGGACGGTTGATCTGCCACTGGGCGTGAGCCTGCTGATCGCGGCGATCGCCGGCGGTCTCATCATCGGGATCATCGGAGCGGTCCGGATCTTCCAGCTCCGCAAAGCGCTCAAGAGCCTGCGTTCCTGACCCGGGCCGGCCGTCCGGCCTGCGGTGGGGCACACACCGTGGTGCCGGGCGCCGGCGATCGCCAGAGGGGCGTCACAGCAGTGCGGTGAGCACCGCCCACACGATGAACGCCGAGGGCAGCAGCGAGTCGAGTCGATCCATGATGCCCCCGTGACCGGGCAGGATCGTGCCCATGTCCTTGATACCGAGGTCGCGCTTGACCTGGGACTCGACCAGGTCTCCCAGCGTCGCGCAGATGACCAGCACCGGCCCGAGGATCAGCCCCACCCACCAGTGGGTGTCGAGGAGGAACTCGACCGTGAGGATCGCCCCGGCGGTGCCGAACACCAGCGAGCCGACGAACCCCTCCCAGGACTTCTTCGGACTGATCGCCGGCACCATCGGGTGTTTGCCGAATAGAACGCCGGCGACGTAGCCACCGACGTCCGAGCACACCACCACGATCATCAGCGTGAACACGCGACCGGAACCGTGAGCCTGGGTGACCATCATGGCCCCGAACGAGGCCAGCAGCGGCAGCCATGCGGTGACGAACACCGTGGCAGAACAGTCACGCAGATAGTTCTTGTGGCCGTGTTCGTCGGTGACGTGCATGAACAGCCGCCACACCATGGTCACCAGCACGGTGGCGGTGAACGCCACCAGCACCCCGGTGGTCCCCCACGGCCACGATCCCCAGATCATGGCTTGTCCGCCGACGATCAGCGGGACCGTGGCGATGGCGTAACCGGCGTCTCGCAGACGGTGGGAGACCTCCCAGCTCGCCACGGCGATCGCCACCGCGACCACGCCGATCCACACCATCGGGACGTAGATGAGGATGAGGATGAGTGCGACACCGAGTGTCGCGCCGACCGCGATCGCCGCGGGCAGGTTCCTCCCCGCCCGCGACTTCTTCGGTTCGACGGCAGCACCGTCAGTCACCGTGTTTCCCACTCCCCACTCCACCTGCCGGCCATTTCGCTTGCAGCCCGCTCGTCTGCCGCCCACTCGTCTGGCCCCGCAGACGGCGCATCGACGTGGCTGCCGTCCATGCGCTCACACATCCGTGGACCCTCGCCCGTGACCGGGCGAGGAACTCAGACCTCCAGCAGTTCGGATTCCTTGTGCTTGACCAACTCGTCGACCTGGCTGACATAGCCGGCGGTCGTCTTGTCGAGGTCCTTCTCCGCGCGAGTCACCTCGTCTTCGCCGGCCTCGCCGTCCTTCTGGATCCGCTTGAGCTCGTCGACCGCCTTGCGACGCACGTTACGGATGGCGACCTTGGCGTCCTCACCCTTGGCCTTGGCCTGCTTCACCAGTTCGCGACGACGGTCCTCGGTGAGCTGCGGTACCGACACCCGGATCAGGTTTCCGTCATTGGTCGGGTTGACGCCCAGGTCGGAGTTACGGATCGCGGTCTCGATCGCGCCCAGGGTGGAGGCCTCATATGGCTTGATGACCACCAGCCGCGGCTCGGGTGTGGTGATCGAGGCGACCTGGGTCACCGGGGTCATGGACCCGTAGTAGTCGATGACGATGCGGTTGAACATCGCCGGATTGGCCCGACCGGTCCGGATGGAGCCCATGTCGTCCTTGGCGACGCTGACCGCCTTGTCCATCTTCTCTTCGGCATCCAACAGCGCTTCGTCGATCATGGACGCACCTCCTGATCTGTTCTCGTCCGAGCCGTTCTCCGATGTTCGCGCCTGGTGTGCGGACATCGCGTCATGTCTGGACCCCGGTAGCGGTCCGTCTTCATCCTGTCACCTCGCCGGTGACCGCCGGAACAGCCGTCACGAGGTGGAGACCAGCGTCCCGATGTTCTCACCGGCCACCGCCCGGGCGATGTTGCCGCGCTCGAGCAGATTGAACACCAACATGGGCATCTTGTTGTCCATACACAGACTGAACGCCGTCGCGTCGGCGACCTTGAGGTTCTTCTCGAGTACTTCGCGGTGGCTGATCTCGCGGTACAGCGTGGCGTCGGGGTTGGTACGCGGGTCGTCCGAGTAGACACCGTCGACCGCCTTGGCCATCAGCACCACCTCGGCCTTGATCTCCAGGGCACGTTGAGCAGCCGTGGTGTCGGTGGAGAAGTACGGCAGTCCCATACCGGCCCCGAAGATCACCACTCGCCCCTTCTCGAGATGGCGCTGGGCCCGAAGCGGGATGTACGGCTCGGCGACCTGCCCCATCGTGATGGCGGTCTGCACGCGTGTGGTGATCCCGCGCTTCTCCAGGAAGTCCTGCAGCGCAAGGGAATTCATGACGGTCCCCAGCATCCCCATGTAGTCCGAGCGCGAGCGCTCGAGTCCGCGCTGCTGCAGTTCGGCGCCGCGGAAGAAATTGCCGCCGCCGATCACCACCGCCACCTGGACGCCGGATTCGACCACCTCGGCGATCTGGTCGGCGACCGTGGACACCACGTCGGGATCCAGACCCACCGATCCCCCGCCGAACATCTCGCCCCCGAGCTTGAGCAGCACCCGCCGGAACGCCGGGCGCCCGACGGCCGACGAGCCGCCCTCGCCGGTGGAATCATCGGAATCTGTCGGTTGGTTGTCGGTCGACGCGACGTCGGCACTCACGGTCGCACTCCTGTCTGCCCGGGTCGGCATAGCCGCGCTGCGGCGGTAAACGTGACCGCGCACGGCTCTCGGGAATCAGCTGTGCGACGGCGCGAACTAGACGGTTGTGGAGCTGGATGGCAGCGGACTGCCGGCGGTGCGGGCGCATGCGGATCGCCGGGCGATCCGATCACCTGCTGCCATCATCCTATGCACCACACACGAAACGGACCCCGTGGTGGCATATCGCCACCCGGGGTCCGTTCGGAGAAATCAGGCCTGGCCGACCTCGAAGCGGGTGAAACCCTTGACGGTCACGCCGGCGTCGTCGAGCAGTGCCTTGACGGTCTTCTTCGAATCCTGGACCGACGGCTGCTCCACCAGCACGACGTCCTTGAAGAAGCCGTTGAGCCGGCCCTCGACGATCTTCGGCAGCGCCTGCTCGGGCTTGCCCTCTTCCTTTGCGGTCTGCTCGGCGATGCTGCGCTCCTTCTCGACGATGTCGGCGGGCACCTCATCGCGAGTGGTGTACTTGGCCTTCAGCGCGGCGACCTGCATCGCGGCGGCGCGAGCGGCCTCCGCGGCGGCGTCACCCTCACCGGTGTAGGACACCAGCACGCCCACGGCCGGCGGCAGGTCCGAGGCACGCTTGTGCAGGTAGACCGCGACGGGACCGTCGTAGTAGACCACGCGACGCAGCTCGAGCTTCTCGCCGATCTTGGCGGAGAGCGCCTGCACGGCGTCGGCGACGGTGCCGTCACCGAGAGCGGCAGCCTTGAGCTCGTCGAGATCGCTGGTCTTGGCCGCGGCGGCCGCATCCAGGATCTGGTCGGCGAGCTGCTGGAACTCGGCGTTCTTGGCGACGAAGTCGGTCTCGGAGTTCAGCTCGATGAGCACGCCGTCCTTGGCGGCGACGAGGCCCTCGGCCGTGGACCGCTCGGCGCGCTTGCCGACGTCCTTGGCTCCCTTGATACGAAGCTCCTCGACGGCCTTCTCGAAGTCGCCGTCGTTGTTCTCCAGGGCCTTCTTGCAGTCGAGCATGCCTGCGCCGGTCAGTTCGCGCAGACGCTTCACATCAGCTGCGGTGTAGTTCGCCATCTCGGGCGAGCCTCCTTAGTGGTTTCGGAAATAACACAGGTGCCCCGAGCCCTCACGGGTCTCGGGGCACCCGCTGTGGTGTCTGTCGATTACTCGCTCAGGCGGTGGCGGGCGGCTCGGTCGCGGCCGGAGCCTCGGCGGCGACCTCAGCGGCCGGTGCGGCGGCCTGGGTCAGCAGTTCCTGCTCCCACTCGGCGAGCGGCTCACCTGCGCCGGCCTCCGGCTTTGCATCGGCGTCGGCGTTCTGGCCGGCACGGGCCTGAACACCCTCGGCCACGGCCGAGGCGACGACATGGGTGAGCAGCGCGGCGCTGCGGATCGCGTCGTCGTTGCCCGGGATCGGGTAGTCGACGAGATCGGGGTCGCAGTTGGTGTCGAGGATCGCGATCACCGGGATGTTCAGCTTGCGGGCCTCGCCGACGGCGATGTGCTCCTTGTTGGTGTCCACGACCCAGATGGCCGAGGGGACCTTGGCCATGTCGCGGATACCACCGAGGGTGCGCTCGAGCTTGTTCTTCTCACGCGTGAGCATGAGGATTTCCTTCTTGGTGCGTCCCTCGAAGCCGCCGGTCTGCTCCATCGCCTCGAGTTCCTTCAGGCGCTGCAGGCGCTTGTGGACGGTCGAGAAGTTGGTGAGCATGCCACCGAGCCAGCGCTGGTTGACGTACGGCATGCCGACGCGGGTCGCCTCGGCAGCGATCGACTCCTGCGCCTGCTTCTTGGTGCCGACGAAGAGGATCGTGCCACCGTGGGCGACGGTCTCCTTGACGAACTCGTACGCCTTGTCGATGTAGGTCAGCGTCTGCTGAAGGTCGATGATGTAGATGCCGTTGCGGTCGGTGAAGATGAATCGCTTCATCTTCGGGTTCCAACGGCGGGTCTGATGCCCGAAGTGTGTGCCGCTGTCCAGCAGCTGCTTCATGGTCACGACAGCCATGAGTATCAATCCTTTGTGTGCAGTTCATGCCGACACCGGATGGTGGTCGGCCCTGGCGTCCGCGCCAGGAGGAACCCGGTGTGAACGGGACTGCCCTCATGGCGGTCTCACGAACCGTGGTGAACACGGCTCGAACGCGGACGCGCGAAGTCACCTCACCGCGTGATGAGGTGCGGGTGAAGTCTACGCGCCAGGTGCGTCAACAACGAAATCACTCCCGTGATGGCACCGGCACGGAACCTCGAGAGGTGTAACGGCGTCCAAGTTGTGTGCATTCCCCCACACGTTCTTTCTCCGCTGGTTCCTTCTCCACTGGTCACCTCGCTCCTGTTCGACCTCTCCCCGCTCTTGGGCCTCTCGTGTGCGCTGGACGTCCGGTGGCGGTGATCCCACCTGTGCGCCGGGATCCGGCCCGCGCACGGCCACTGGTCGGGCCAACGGTCATCGCCCTTCTGATCGCGCTGCTCCTGGCTTGCAGTCGGGCTCCCGCGGGGGCCGCACCGCCGGGCTCCGGAACCTACGGGTGGCCGCTGAACCCACGCCCGGCCGTGGTCGCCGCCTTCGATCCGCCCGCCCAGCGCTGGCAGACCGGCCACCGCGGTGTCGATCTCGCCGTCGCGCCCGGCTCACCCGTGCTCAGCGCGGGTCCCGGCACGGTGCGGTTCGCCGGTGTGGTGGCCGGCCGGCCCACCGTGTCGATCGCACACCCCGACGGCACGATCACCACCTACGAACCGGTGACCGCGTCGGTGCGCGCCGGGACGGTCGTGGCGCGCGGAGATCAGATCGGAGTGGTGCAGGCAGGCCACCCCGGCTGTCGCGCCGCGGCCTGCCTGCACTGGGGTGCTCGCCGTGGCAGCGGCCACCAGGCCGTCTACCTCGACCCGCTCTCGTTGCTCGGCGCGGTACACATGCGCTTGAAACCACTACAACCCCACGACGCGGAACTCGCTAGCTGACCGGCACACGCCATGGACCCAGCGACCAGCACACCGGGCCACGACCGTCACCGCAGGTCCCCGACGCGACCTCAGGCTCGCGGATGCGCCTGTCGGTGCGCCGCACGCAGGCGCTCGACGCTGACATGGGTGTAGAGCTGCGTGGTCTGCAGCGACGAGTGCCCGAGCATCTCCTGGACCACGCGCAGGTCGGCGCCGCCTTCGAGGAGGTGGGTCGCGGCCGAGTGCCGCAGCCCGTGCGGGCCTATATCGGGCGCCCCCGACACCGCGTCGACCGCGCGGTGCACCACGGTGCGCGCCATCCGCTGATCGAGGCGCCCGCCCTTCGCGCCGACGAACAGCGCCGATCCCGCCCGCTGTGTCGCCAGCTCCGGACGGCCCCGGTCGATCCACGCCGCGACCGCGCGATCAGCGGGCACCCCGAACGGAACAGACCGCTGCTTGTTGCCCTTGCCGATCACGCGGACCACCCGTCGGCCCCGGTCGACGTCACCGATGTCCAGACCGCACAGCTCCCCCACGCGAATCCCGGTGGCGTACAGCAATTCCAGTATCGCGGTGTCGCGCAGGACGATCGGATCATCGGGGTCGACAACGCGGGGCGCGTTACCACCCGCATCGCTGGTCCCACCGTCCTCACCGCCGCTGGGACCCGAACTCTCATTGGGACCCTCACAGCCACTGTGACCGGCCGCGCGCGTGAGGACCTCGCGCGCCTGCGATGCGGTGAGCACCGGCGGCAGGGTGCGATGCGCGGTGGGTGCTTGGAGGCGCACGGACGGGTCGGCACTCATGATCTGTTGTCGGGCGGCCCAGGCGCAGAAAGACTTCGCCGAGGACACCCGGCGGGCGATGGTGGTGCGAGCGGCTCCGCTACGGGTGTGTTCGGCGAGCCAGGCACGCAACAGCGCGAGGTCGATGTCGGGTATCGCGACGCCGCGGGCACCGGCGAAGGCGACCAGCGATCGCGCATCGCCCAGGTAGGCGCGCACGCTGTGCGGACTCATCGCCCGCTCCAGCCGCAGGTATTCGCCGTAGGGCGACAACACATCGGCCATGGGACCACTTCACGCTCTGCGCGACGCCGGGGCAACCGTTGGCCCCGGCGTGTCGCCGTCGACCGCACTGGCCGCAGCCGCCACCGAGCCGCCCGCCCGCAGGGTCGCGGCGCTCAGGAGGCCGCCGGACTCGTCTCAGCGGCGCGCAGGTCCGCCTTCCACTGCCGGAAGCCCTCTTCGGTGCGACCGCGTCGCCAGTAGCCCGAGATCGAGTTGGCCCGCGCAGCACTGACACCACGCTCGCGGCGCACGTAGCGGCGCAGATTGTGCATCACGACCTGTGCCTCACCGTGGATGAACACCTGCGGCTCACCCTCGAGCCACTCGGCAGAACGGACCGCCTCGATGAGTGGCGCGTTGTCGCCGGCTCGATCGTCACCGACCTCGTCGGAGGAGCCACCGCGGTGTACCCAGGTGATTTCTGCGCCCTGCGGCGCCGTCAGCTCGATCTCGTCTTCTGGCCCGGCGACCTCGATGAAGGCCTTGACCACCGCATCCTCAGGCATCGCCTCCAGCGCGGCGGCCAGGGCCGGTAGACCCGCCTCATCGGAGGCCAGGAGATGCCAGGGGGCGTCCGCGTCGGGCCGATAGCCACTGCCCGGGCCCATGAACCGCACGACGGTGCCCGGCGTGACCGACGCGGCCCACGGCCCGGCGATACCCGTGGTGCCGTGAACCACGAAGTCGATCGCCAGCTCGGAGTTCTCGTGGTCGACCCGGCGAACCGTGTACGTCCGCAACACCGGTTGCGCCTCCGGAGGGAATTCCGCCCGGATCCGATCGAGATCGAAGGGTTCGCCGTAGTCCACGCCCTCCGGGGCGAACAACAGCTTCACGTAGGCGTCGGTGTCCTCGGTCGCGTCGAACTGCGCGAAGCCCGGCCCGCCGAGGTACACGCGCACCATATGCGGTGTCAGCTGTTCGCGTCTGGTGACGATCATCTCGTTGAGCTTTCTGGCCATACCGGACAGCGTACCCCGAAAGATAGGGGACCCTAACCCAACTGTGTCGTGCCGTTCTCGTCCACCGGTTTCCGGCCTGCCGGTCATCCCCCGGTACGTGCCCGTCGCCAGCCGTCGGGGCCGCGGACCACACTCCCGGCGACCTCGAGCAACGCCAATCGCGCGCGCACGTCGGCGACAGGCAGTCCCGCCGAGTTGGCGACGTCGCTCACGCTCACTCCCCCACGACCGGGCAGACATGTCAGGACCGGGTCGTCGTGTGCACCGGTGCCCGACGACGGCGTCCCGTCGTCTGTCGACGCACGCGTCGCCGCGGTGTCCACCGAATCGAACAGGGTCAATCCGTCGGGAGCGGCGAGCCGTTGCGCGGCAGCGGAATCTGCCACCAGACACGCCTGCCCCTCGGAGATCATCTGATGGCACCCCACCGACACCGCAGAGGTGATCGGGCCTGGCACCGCACCGAGCGGGACACCGATCCGACGGGCCCAGGCGGCGGTGTTGGCCGCCCCGCTGCGTCGGCCGGCCTCCACGACCACCACCGCGCGCGACAAGGCGGCCACCAACCGGTTGCGGGTGAGAAAGCGGTGTTTGGCCGCCGATATCCCCGGCGGATATTCGCTGATCACCGCACCGGTCCCGGCGATCTGCGCCAGCAGCCTCGCGTGCGCCACCGGGTAATCACGGTCGATACCGCACGCCAGCACCGCGACCGTGCTGGCACCCATTGCAAGTGCTGCACGATGGGCGCACGCGTCGATGCCGTAGGCACCGCCGGACACCACTGCCCAACCCGACTGCCCCAGTTCACCGGCGAGTGTAGAGGTGACGTGGGAGCCGTAGGAACTCGCCGCCCGCGAGCCGACCAGTGCGATCGAGCGTTCGGTGAGTTCGTCGAGTCGCGCCGGTCCACGCACCCACAGGGCCAGCGGCGCCCCGCCACGCGCCGAGGTGGAGGCGGTGTTCAGCGCATGCAACGTCCACGCGGGCCATTCGGCGTCCTCGGGGGTCACCAGTCGTCCGCCGCAGGCCTCAACGGTCGCCAGATCCTGTACGGCGAGGTCGATCTCGTAGGTGGTCTCGGTGGCATCGAGTGCTTCTTGATGCCCGGGCGGCGCCACACGCCGCCGAATGGCCGCGGCCGCCTCGACCGCACCCACCTCGGCGACCAGTCGCGCCACCGCCGGATTCGGCGGCTCGGCCACGCGCGACAGGTAGGCGTAGGCATGCTGTGTCGACGACATCTAGAAACCCCGATCTCTGAACAGGAGTGCTTGTGCCACATGTACTTCGGTGGGTGCGACGACACCGGACAGATCGGCCAGCGTCCATGCGACACGTAGCGCGCGGTCGGCTCCGCGCGCAGTGATCCGCCCGTCGCGCAACGAGGACTCGATCGGTGCGAGAGCGGCCGGCGAGAGCCGGAATTCCCGGCGCAGAAGCGGACCGGCCACTTCACCGTTGGTTCGGTAGCCGTGCGCCGACCACCGGTCAGCTGCCACCGCGCGGGCCTCGAGAACTCGGGCGCGTACCTGTGCACTCGTCTCCCCCGGCGCACTCATCAGCGCCGTGTTGCCCGGCGGATCCATGCGCACGCGCAGGTCGATGCGGTCCATGAGCGGTCCGGAGAGTTTCGCCAGATACCGTCTGCGCACCGGCGCCGGACACACACAGTCGGCGTCGGTCGCCGGAGCGCACGGACAGGGATTGGCCGCGAGCACCAGACCGAACCGAGCTGGATACACCGCGGTCCCATCGCGCCGGGTCACCCGGACCACACCCTCTTCCAACGGTGTGCGCAGCGAATCGAGCGCCGATCGCGAGGCTTCGGCACATTCGTCGATGAACAACACGCCCCTATGCGCGCACGATGCAGCGCCGGGCCGTGCCAGCCCGGTACCACCGCCGGTGAGCGCAGTCGCGCTGACGCCGTGATGCGGTGCGACGAACGGCGGGTCGGTGACCAGTGGGCTGTCGTCGGACAGAGTGCCCGCGATCGAGTGGATCGCCGTGACCTCCAACGATTCCGCCTCGGTCAAGGGAGGCAGGATTCCCACCATCCGCCGTGCCAGCATCGTCTTGCCGATTCCCGGCGGTCCGGTCATGAACAGGTGATGCGCACCGGCAGCAGCCACCTCCAGTGCCAGCCTCGCCTCCTCCTGACCGGCCACGTCGGCCATGTCGGGTACCTGCGGCGTCGCTGACCGCGAGCCCGCCACCGAGTGTGCGTCGACGGTGTCGAGCACACGCTGCCCCGTCAGCCACGCCACCACCTCGGCGAGATCGTGCGCCACACCCACCTCCACGCCGGGCACGATGGTGGCCTCGGCGGCGTTGCCGTCCGGAACGACCACCCGGCTGATTCCCGCCGCACGGGCGGCCAGAACTGCGGGGAGCACACCACGCACCGGCCGGATACGTCCACCGAGGGCGAGTTCACCGAGAAAGACCGTGCCGCGCAACAGATCTGAAACCAGCTCGCCGGAGGCGAGCACACTGAGCGCGAACGCCAGATCGAGTCCCGACCCGGATTTGGGTACTTCGGATGGGTACAACGCCACCGTGACCCGCCCCTCGGGCCACTTGAACCCCGAGTTGGTGATGGCCGCTCGGACACGGTCCTTGGCCTCGCGCAGCGCCGCATCCACCTTCCCGATCACACTGACCCCCGGCAACCCCTGACCGACGCTCGTCTCGACGTCGATCACACATGCCTCGAATGCGTTGAGCGCCACCGACGACACCCGCCCGATCGGCATCAGAACACGCCCCGCAGATGCCTGATCCGCCGATCGTCGATGTCATCTCGGTGTACCGACACCACATCGAAACGCACAGTGGGCCAATACCGCTCACTGCCCGACAACCACGCCCTGGTCAACGAGCGCATCTTCGCGAGCTTCGCACGCGTCACGGCCTCGGCAGGATCGTCGTACAGGCCACCCGCGCGTGTCTTGACCTCCACCACCACCAGCGTCTCACCGTCAACGGCGATGATGTCGAGCTCACCCGCCACCCCGGCGACAGAGCGCACAGCGCACCAATTGCGTTCCAGGATAACCCATCCCAGCGAGCCCAGATACTCGGCGGCCACATCCTCCCCCCACCGCCCCAACTCGGCGCGTGACATCCGCACCGCGCGCCCGTGCCCAGCTGCCCGCACACGGCTGCGCGCATCGCCACGACCAATCGCCCCGGTTTCACCGACAGAAGTTTCGTCCACGCCCCGATCATCACCGGCGACACCGAACCCGAACCGGAATCCAGGCGCGCCCAGGGCCCGACTGTGAATGAATCCGCAACTGTGGACAAACCGCGAATCGATACTTCCGGTCACGCGGATCCGGGTTCACCTCTCACCGGAGGGACTCAGCTGTGCGCACCGATCGCCGCGGCGAACTGCGGCCACGCATTGTGCAGCGCCGCTTGCCAATACGCCCACGAATGGGTTCCGTTGCCGTAGAAGTCGACCGTGGCAGGGATGTGGAGTTCACGGAACCGGCGGGCCAGATTGTGCGCGCAGTAGTCGGTGGCGCTCTCGATCAACGCACCGACCGCGAGCTGTTCGCCGAGCTTTTCAGGGTTGTCGTCGATGCCGGGACCATCGAGACGGTCGAACCGCCCCGGCAGACCGTCCCCGTTCGCGACATATATCGACTTGCCCCGAAACGCATCGGCATGCACCAGCGGATCGTTGGCGGCCCAGGCGGGATCGGTCGGCGGCCCCCACATGTTGGCCGTGTTACCGTCACCACGACCTTCCACGGTCAGCCGCACGAAAGTCTGTCCGACCGGATCGCTGGTCTGCGCACAACCGGAGAACGAGCCGATTGCCTCATACAGGTGCGGCGCGCGCAACGACAACTGGAAGACCGAGGTTCCCGCCATGGACACCCCAGCGATCGCATTGCGGCCGGCAGCCGCCAGGGTCGCGTCCACCGCCGACGGCAGTTCGTCGGTGAGGAATGTCGCCCACTTCTGTCTGCCCAGAATCGGATCGTCGGCGCGCCAGTCGGCGTAGTAGCTGGCGGCGCCTCCCATCGGTACCACCACGTTCACATCACGCCCCGCCAGGAAGTCGGCCGCATCGGTCTGCGCGAACCAGTTGCTTCCGCCGTATCCGCCGGCCGCCCCGTTGAGCAGGTAGATCGTCGGTGACCCGGCGCGCCGGGCCGGCAGGACCTTCACGACGATGTCGGCACCCATGGCTGCCGAATGCAGTCGATAGTCGACGACGGTGCCCTCGCGCCCCGTCTCGTGCAGCCCCGTCTCGTGCAGTACCGCCACGGGCGCCGCCGCAGCGGACCGCTGCACCGGGAGCCCGACGCCGACGAGCACGACCAGCGCCGCGCACAGAGTTCCCCATCCCCGACGCATCCGGGTCAGTTCCACACGCCCGGGGAACGTCTGTCCGTCACCGGCGCATGATCAGTCGACGTCGGGTAGCCGCAGGTCCGGCTTGTCGAGTTCCTCGATGTTGACGTCCTTGAACGTGATCACTCGTACCTGTTTGACGAACCGTGCGGGGCGATACATATCCCACACCCAGGCGTCGGTCATGCGGATCTCGAAGTAGACCTCACCGTCGACGTTGCGAGGCATGAGCTCGACGGCGTTGGCGAGGTAGAACCGTCGTTCGGTCTCCACGACGTAGGTGAACTGCCCGACGATGTCCTTGTACTCGCGGTAGAGCGAGAGTTCCATCTCGGTTTCGTACTTCTCGAGATCCTCGGCACTCATTGCATCAGCCTAACCCCACCGGGACGGATACGTTCGCGCACATTGCGGTAGGAGTGACGGTGGATGTCACAGGGTCCGAGGCGATCGATCGCGGCCATGTGCTCGGCGGTCGAGTAGCCCTTGTGAACGGCGAATCCGTACCCGGACCACTCGGCATCGAGACGGGTCATGATGGCATCCCTGGTGACCTTGGCGAGCACACTGGCCGCCGCGATACATGCCGACGTCGCGTCACCGCCGATCACCGGCAGAGACGGGACGGTCAGACCGGGCACCACGAAGCCATCGGACAGCACGTACCCCGGCGATGGGTCGAGCCCGGCGACCGCGCGGCGCATACCTTCGATGTTGGCTACGTGCACACCGATCCTGTCGACCTCGTCGGGCTCGATCACCACCACCGAGTAGGCCGCGGCATGTTTGGTGACGGCGCGGTAGAGCCGCTCACGCACGGCCGGACTGAGCTTCTTGGAGTCGTCGAGGTCCGCGAGTGACGCGGGTTGGGTCGGCCGGAGCACACATGCGGCCACCACGAGCGGCCCTGCACATGCACCCCGCCCGGCCTCGTCGACGCCGGCTACCGGACCCAATCCCCGGTTGTAGAGCGCGAATTCGAGGGTCCGAAGACTCGCGGCGCGTCGTACCGGAGACCGTGGTGGCCACCGGCCGGCACGGGACTCGCCAGGTGCGGGGATGCTGACCATGTCACGAATGCGACCCATGTCACGAATGCGATGCCGTCGACGACGATTGCGGGTTCACCGACTTCACACTCCCCCACCGGGAGAACGGATAGATGATGAAACGCACCTTGCCGCGGATGTCGCTCACCGGAACGGTGCCCTGGTACTCGTCGGTCATGTGATAGCGCGAGTCGGCCGAGTTGCCGCGGTTGTCGCCCATCACCCACACATTGTTCTTCGGGATGGTGATCGGCCCGAAATCAGGTCCGTAGCAGGGTGAGGAGATCGGTCCGTCGGTGCCCGTGGAGTCGAGTGCGCCGAAGTTGCGCTGCTGCAACGTCGTGTCGATGTAGGGCTCATGCAGGACCTTGCCGTTGACGGTCACACCGCGGCCCTCGGCGTTGCGACAGGCGACCGTCTGACCACCCACGGCGATGACGCGCTTGACGAGGTCGTTCTCATCGGGCGGTGCGAAACCGAACCACGAGAGAGCGTCCTGCAGACCGCGCACGAAGGTGTTCGACGACCGCGGCGAGTGCCAATCGGTGTCCCATGACGACGTGGGAGCCTTGAACACCACCACGTCACCGGGTTTCGGGTCGTTGCCGAACCGGTAGGAGAACTTGTCGATCACGATGCGGTCGTTGGTGCAGGCGGTACACCCGTGCAACGTCGGTTCCATCGACTCCGACGGGATGACGTACTGCCTGCCCACGAACGTCTGGATGAGCCAGGTGAGCAGGAGCACGCAGACAACGATGATGACCGTCTCACGCAGGATGCCGCCGCGTTTGCGGGCAGGCTTCTCGTCGGTGGTGTGCCAGGCGCGCTTGTCCGATCCGTCCTCGGGATCCGAGTTGCGGTCGGCTTCCGCGCCGGTCGAGGCGGGTGTGTTCTGCGCAGACGACCGCTGAGCTCGCTCGTCGGCTCGATGTGAGCCGCCGGGAGTGGGGTTGTCATCGGGGTCACCGGACGCACGATCATCCTGCGGAGTGTCTGCCACGCCGTAAGCCTAGTGGAACGCGCAGACGTCTCACACAACCCTCGACAGCTCGGGTCACACCCCTCGGCATCGCCCCGGATACGACACTGCCGGGCACGACGCGAACCGGAATCGGTCGCGGGTGCCCGGCAGTGGATCAGAGGTCGGTGACCCTGACGGTCAGCGCTTCTCCTTGATCTTGGCAGCCTTGCCGCGCAGGTCGCGCAGGTAGTACAGTTTGGCGCGACGGACGTCACCGCGGGTGAGGACCTCGATCTTCGCCAGGTTGGGGCTGTGCACCGGGAAGGTACGTTCGACGCCGACGCCGAAGGACACCTTGCGCACGGTGAAGGTCTCACGCACGCCGCCGCCCTGACGGCGGATGACGACGCCCTTGAAGACCTGCACGCGCTCCTTCGAACCCTCGATCACCTTCACGTGAACGTTGAGGGTGTCGCCGGGGCGGAATTCGGGGATGTCGTCGCGCAGGGACTGCTTGTCGAGGAAGTCCAGTGTGTTCATCTTGTAGGTCGATCCAATCGATATGTCATGTCGAACAGAGGAACCGCGCGTCCGGTGTGGCGAGGTATCGCGTCCGCATCGCAGACGAGTGACCCCACCACCGGCTCGACGGGTTCGTGCTCCGGAGTCGGCGCGCCGAGTCAGCGCAGGTGGCAACCACCGACGTCGAACGGCAACCGCTCTATTGTGCCAGAAGGACACCCTCAGGGTGAAATCGCTGATCAGCCGACCACCGCGGTCACCGGCGGGTGACCGTCGATCCGTCCCCGCCGTCCGCGGTGTGGTCGGGGCCGGCAGAGACAGTGGGCCCGGCCAGCAGATCTGGTCTGAGTGCCTCGGTGCGTGCCAGACCCTGCTCGTGGCGCCACGCGGCGATCCGGGCATGGTCGCCGCTGAGCAACACCGGGGGCACCGATAATCCACGCCACTGCTGAGGCCGCGTATAAGCCGGACCCTCGAGGATCCCGTCGGAGAACGAGTCCTGTTCGTGGGATTCGTTGTTGCCGAGAACGCCCGGGATGAGACGGACGGTGGCCTCGATCATCGCCATCACCGCGACCTCGCCGCCGATCAGTACGAAATCGCCGATCGAGACCTCGCGCACACGTACGCGCCGGGCGGCATCGTCGAAGACACGCTGATCGATGCCCTCGTATCGCCCGCAGGCGAAGACGAGGTGCGACTCGGTGGAGAACTCCTCGGCCGTTGCCTGCGTGAACGGCACACCCGCCGGGGTCGGCACCACCAGAAGCGCATCGTCGGGGCACACGTCGTCGAGGCACTCGCCCCACACGTCCGGGCGCATGACCATCCCCGGACCACCGCCGTAGGGAGTGTCGTCGACACTGCGGTGCACGTCGCGTGTCCAGCTCCGCAGATCGTGTACGCCGAGTTCGAGGATCCCCCGGTCGATCGCTTTACCCGGCAGCGACAGCCGCAACGGGGCGAGATAGTCGGGGAAAATCGAGACGATGTCGATGCGCATGGATGTGCTCTGCTGCTCCATCTGGCTGCCGCGCCCGTTAGTCGAACAGGCCGTCGGGGGGATCGATCTCGATCCGGTCGGCGGCGATCACCGGCACGATCTCCCGCACGAACGGCACCAAGAGTTCACGACCGTCCTCGGCCGTCACCGCCAGGACGTCGTTGGCGGGCAGGTGCAGAATCTCGGCGACCACACCGACACGATCCCCGGCGAGCGTGAGGACCGGCAGCCCCTCGAGCTCATGGTCGTAGAACTCGTCGGGGTCATCGCCGGAATCGACGTCGGCACTGTCGATCACGAACAGCTGCCCGCGCAGCTCATCGGCGCGATCGCGACTGTCGACGCCCTCCAGCGACAGCAACAGCCGCCCGGCATGCATCCGGGCGGCTGTCACCGTGACATATGTCTGAGCACCGCTGCGGGGGTGGCGTGTGCGCAGCGACGTACCGACGGCGAACCGGTCGGCCGGGTCGTCTGTCCGGACGTCGACCACCAGTTCACCGCGCACGCCGTGCGCTTTCACCACACGCCCCACGACGAGGTCCATCGAAGCGACGACCCTCGTCAGCGATCCGTGTCGACGATATCGACACGCACGCCACGGCCACCGATACCGGTGACCAGGGTGCGCAGGGCCGTGGCGGTACGACCTCCGCGGCCGATCACCTTGCCCAGATCCTCGGGGTTGACGTGGACCTCGACGAAACGACCGCGGCGACCGGTGGTCATCTCCACGCGCACATCGTCGGGGTTGGCCACGATCCCGCGAACGAGATGTTCGACGGCGTCTGCGACGACGGCACTCACTCTGCGGCGGGCTTCTCGTCGGCGGCGGCCTCGGCGAGCTGCTCGGTCTCGTCGGCCTTCTTGGCGGCGGCCTTCTTCTTGGGCGTCACGGCCTCGGCAACCGGCTCGCTGTCGGCGGCCGCGAGTGCAGCGTTGAAGAGGTCGAGCTTGCTCGGCTTGGCTTCCTTCACCTTGAGGGTGCCCTCAGCGCCCGGCAGACCCTTGAACTTCTGCCAGTCGCCGGTGATCTTCAGCAGGGTCAGAACCGGCTCGGTGGGCTGTGCGCCGACGCCGAGCCAGTACTGTGCGCGCTCGGAATCGATCTCGATGAGGCTCGGATCTTCCTTCGGGTGGTACTTGCCGATGGTCTCGATGGCGCGTCCGTCGCGGCGGGTGCGCGAATCGGCGACGATGACGCGGTACTGCGGGTTGCGGATCTTGCCGAGCCGCGTGAGCTTGATCTTGACAGCCATGTGAAAAGTCTTCCTTCGTGTGGTCACGCCGCAATTCAGCGGCACGCCCGGATGGCGTGCCCGGTTTTGCGGATATCTCGTCGGTGTGACCGCCGGGCGGTACGGAACCGGATCCGGCGAACCGACGCTTCATTCTGCCAGAAGCGCCGGGCGCGACGGAAATCGCCTGGGCGTCCATCCGCCCGCCACCGAGCACCGCCGACACCGATGCACGCCGGCACAGATGACTGGACCTCAGCACAGATGACGACGCGCCCCCCGGAATCCGGGAGGCGCGTTGTCCTGGAAGACCCTGCGCAATGGCGCCAGTGCACCCCACCCCACGAGGGGTACACCGGCGCCACGCGCCAGAAGGATCCTGTCACGGGCGATCGGTCATCCGTACCTGTGAATGCCGCGCGGAGAGACCGCAAATCGGCACGATCACCAAACCGGTGATGTCACCGGTTGGTCGGGGGATCACCCGTCGAACACGAGAAAACTACCAAAGAATGACATCGTTCAACCACCCTTACCGTCACGAATGTGGAGATATCACAAAGATCCACCCGTGAACCCCCCAACCCTCCCCGCCGATTGTCGGGCGGTGTCACAACGCCCGGCGACGGGTGACCGCGACCACGGCACATGCGACCGATTCGAAAACCGCTTGATTACACGGCTTTTACTCAAGAAGCGCCGGACCGGGGCGATTACTGTGCCGCCATTCACAATTATCGTGAAAAGCGAGTGGCACAACTTTCGATATACGGCGTCAGAGCACTTCTCCGCCGGCGACGACCGCGGTGGGGACGCGCAGCACAGCCGGATCCTCGGCGACATCGGACGCAAGGACCACCAGGTCGGCGGGTGCACCGTGAGCAAGTCCCGGTGCACCCAGCCACGCCCGGGGTGCGGCCGAGGCCGCGGTGAGTGCCTCCCGCGGCGTGAAGCCGATCGACGTCATCGCGATCACCTCGTCGACGATGCGCCCGTGGCCGATGAAGCCACCCGCGTCGGTACCTGCGAACATGGCCACCCCGGCCTCATGGGCATCCGAGAACACCTGCGGCGCATGCGAATACAGCTCGCGCATGTGGGCTGCATATGTCGGGAAGCGGTCAGCTGAATCAGCGATCGACGGAAAGTTCTCCACCTGGATGAGAGTGGGCACCAACGCGACAGATCTCTCGACCATGGCGTCGATCAGATCGGGAGTCAGACCCGTGCCGTGTTCGATGCAGTCGACGCCGGCGGCGATCAATCCGTGCAGCGCATCGGTGCCGAAGACGTGTGCGGTGACCCGCGCACCTTCGTCATGAGCGGCGGCGACGGCGGCCACGAGTAGGTCGTCGTCCCACAGCGGCGTGAGATCACCGACCGCACGATCGATCCAGTCCCCGACCAGCTTCACCCAGCCGTCCCCCGCGCGCGCCTGCCTGCGCACCTCGTCGGGCAGATCGGCGGGGTTCTCGAGCTCGACCCCGTATCCCCGGAGATAGCGTTTGGTGCGCGCGATGTGCCCGGCCCGACCTGATGAACTTCGGTCCGTGTGCGTCGGAGTCGAGTGGATGGGTGTCCAGCGGTGAACCGACCTCGCGGATCAGCAGCGCCCCGGCCTTGGCGTCGGCGCGGGCGAACTCTCGCGCCTGTTCGATCGTGACCCCGAGACCGGGGGCGATACCCACATGGTTGTGTGCGTCGACCAGTCCGGGCACGATCCAGCCGTCGGTGCACACGGTCTGCGCACCTGGCACCGGACCACGACTGATCCGACCCTGGTTGGTCCACAGTGACACCGGCTCGCCGGACAGAGCGTCGCTGCCGGCGATGTGCAGCGGCCCCGGCAGCGCCCGTCCACCTGCGTCGGCCTGTCCCGGCACCGACGACCCGGCGCTCACCGCTTCTTTTTCGTCGGCTTCTGGAACTGCGAGACGTCGATGCCCTCGAGTCCCGGCGGCAACTGGTCGAGTCCGGCGGGCATGCCGGACAGATCGGGGAAGCCGGCCGGCATGCCCGGCATACCGCCGCGAACCTTCGGCGGGGTCGGACCGCGGCCGCCCTTCTTCCCCTTCTTGCCCTTCTTACGATTGTTCCGGCGCGAGCCGGGCATCCCCATCCGCCCAGCCATCTGCGACATCATCTTCTTCGCGTCGAAGAAGCGGTCGACGAGCTGGTTCACCTCGGTGACCGTGACGCCCGAACCGTTGGCGATACGCAGACGGCGCGAGGCGTTGATGATCTTCGGGTCGGCCCGCTCGGCGGGGGTCATCCCGCGGATGATCGCCTGGACGCGGTCGAGCTGCTTGTCGTCGACCTGCGACAGTGCGTCCTTCATCTGACCGGCGCCAGGGAGCATGCCGAGCAGATTCCCGATCGGCCCCATCTTGCGGATCATCAGCATCTGTTCGAGGAAGTCCTCGAGTGTGAGATCGCCCTGGGTGATCTTGGCTGCGGTCGCCTCCGCCTGCTGGGCGTCCCAGTGTTCCTCGGCCTGTTCGATGAGGCTGAGCACATCACCCATGCCGAGGATGCGGCTGGCCATCCGGTCGGGGTGGAAGACGTCGAAGTCTTCGAGCTTCTCACCCGACGAGGCGAACATGATCGGTACGCCGGTGATGTCGCGGACCGACAGTGCCGCGCCACCACGTGCGTCGCCGTCGAGTTTGGTCAGCACCACACCGGTGATGCCCACACCCTGGGAGAAGGCCTCGGCTGTACCGACCGCATCCTGTCCGATCATCGCGTCGAGGACGAACAGCACCTCGTCGGGGGACACGGCATCGCGGATCCCCGCGGCCTGTGCCATCAGCTCGGCGTCGACACCGAGGCGACCCGCAGTGTCGACGATCACGACGTCGTACTGCTTGTCCTCGGCCATGGCCACGCCGTCGCGGGCGACGTCGATGGGGTCGGCGGCGCTGACACCCAGCTCCCCCTCACCGCCGACACTGGTGCCCGGATGTGGCGCATACACCGCAACCCCGGCCCGCTCACCGACGATCTGCAGCTGCGAGACCGCTCCGGGTCGCTGGAGGTCGGCGGCCACGAGAAGTGGTGTGTGGCCTTGCTTCTTGAGCCACGCGCCGAGCTTGCCCGCCAGCGTCGTCTTACCGGCGCCCTGCAGACCCGCGAGCATGATCACCGTCGGCGGTGTCTTCGCATAGCTGATCCGGCGGGTCTCACCGCCGAGGACGTCGACGAGTTCTTCGTTGACGATCTTGACGATCTGCTGGGCCGGGTTGAGCGCACCGGAGACCTCGGCACCCTTGGCGCGCTCCTTGACGCGCGAGATGAAGCCTCGCACCACCGGCAGCGAGACGTCGGCGTCGAGCAATGCCAGCCGGATCTCCCGCGCTGTGCGGTCGATGTCGGCATCCGACAACCGGCCCTTGCCACGCAGGTCGGTGAGTGCACGGGTCAACCGGTCGGAGAGCGATTCGAACATTCCCCTAGCCTATCGGCACACCGGCGCCGGGCGAACCGCCCGCACCACCCTCGGGCTCGTCGGAATCCTCCGCGGGTGCCGGCGGCGGCACCACAGCGAGGATCGCCTCCTCCAGCGACGCCCTCATCTGGGCACTGTCGGCGGGAAGGTCGACCCCGAAGGTGTCCACGACGGTTCCGCCAAGAGTGGTGACCTTGGCCCACTCGACGCTTGCCCCGGCACCTTCGATGACCGCGGCCACCCGGGCGAGCAGACCGAGGCGGTCTCCGGCGCGCAGTTCCAGCGTCACCGGGGCGTCCTCGCGTTCGGCGTCGATGTCGGGTTCGATCCACAGGACCCGCGGCGGCGCCTGGGCGAACAACGCGGGCACCGCGACCTGACGATCGCCCACCTGTGGCGGTGTGGGCATGTCGCGTTCGCGCGCGTCGAGGCGGGCGCCGATGTCGAGTCGACCGTCGATGGCCTGTAACAGCTGCTGGCGGATGAGGCCCGGCTCGGGCGGGTCGCCGAAGGTCGGCACCACCACGAAGGTGTTCACCACGCTGCCGGCGTGACTGCGCGCGTTGGCCGAACGCAGTCGCAGTCCGTTGAGGGCGAGAACCCCGGCCATCTTCGACAGCATTCCGGGGCCGTCGGGGGCGATCATCGTCACCTCGAAAGTGTGCGGACCTTCGGTGGTGTCGATCTCCACGGTCACCCCACCGTTCTCGGCGAGGCGGATCTCCTTGTCCGACAACGGTTCCGGCTGCGGAAGCGGCTCACCGTCCATCAGACGCAGACATCGCCGCACAAGTTCTCCGACCAGTGAGGCCTTCCACTCTCCCCACACACCGGGACCGGTGGCCAGCGAATCGGCCTCGGCGAGCGCCGCGAGCAGCTCGAGCAGAACCCGGCTGCCCCCGAGTGCGTCGACCACCGACTGGGCGGTCTCCGGATCGTCGAGGTCACGTCGTGTGGCCGTCGAGGGAAGCAACAGGTGATAGCGGACCATCTCCGACAGCAGCGCCACATCCTGCGGCCACAACCCGATGCGGTTGCCGATCTGAGCGGCCAGCTCGGCCCCCACGATGGAGTGATCGGCGCCGCGTCCCTTGCCGAGGTCGTGCAGCAACGCACCCAGGACCAGCAGATCGGGTCGTGACACCCGTGTGGTCATGGTGCTGGCGTACGCCGTGGTCTCGACCAGATGCCGATCCACCGTCCAGATGTGGACGGCGTCGCGTGGCGGCAGATCGCGCACCGCTCCCCACTCGGGCAGCAGACGTCCCCACAGCCCGGTCCGGTCGAGCGCCTCGATCGGGTCGACCATGTGACTGCCGGTGCCGAGGAGGACGAGCAGATCGCTCAACGCCTCGGGCGGCCATGGTTCACGCAGTTCGGGTGCGTGGTCGGCGAGTCGACTCAGCGTGGCGGCGCCGATCGGCAGACCCGTCCGCGCCGCGGCGCTGGCCACCCGCAGGATCAACCCGGGATCCTTGCTGGGGATAGCACTGCGAGCGAGCACCACCTCACCGGCGTGTTCGACGACCCCCTCGTCGAGTGGACGACGGAGCGGGGCGCGACGCAATTTGGACAATCCCCTGCGCGGCAACGCATTCGCCGAAGTACGCAACCCCAGATCCACCGAGTAGGAGACGGTGCGCGCGCAGTCGCTGATCGTCCGGGCCAAGTCGAAGCGGTCGCCGATGCGCAATGCGGCACCGATCTCGTCGGCGTCCTGGGCGCGCAGCGATTCACGCGGGCGCCCGGCGATGCGGTGCAGTTCGGTGCGGATGTCGAGCAGCCGCGTGTAGGCCGTACGCAATCCGCCGCCGGGTGAATCGGGACGCAGGCTCCCCATGCCGTCGGTGAGCTGCGCGATGGCCAGATTGTCGAGCATCTGGACGTCACGCAGGCCGCCGCGGCCGTTCTTCAGGTCCGGTTCGGCGCGGTGCGCGATGTCACCGGAGCGCTTCCACCGATCCCGAGCAGTGTCGACGAGTTCGCCGAAACGGTGCCGGATGTCGGTGCGCCACTGTCTGCGGATGCCCCCGATGAGCAGGTTCGTCAGCTCCTCGTCACCGGCGATGTGACGGGCGTCGAGCATCGCCAGCGCCGCGGTCATATCCGACGAGGCCACCTGCAGTGCCTGCGGAACGGTCCGGACGCTGTGGTCGAGGGCGATGTGGGCATCCCACAGCGGATACCAGAGCGCGTCGGCGACCTCGGAGACCTCCGCGGGCTTCATGTCGTCATGCAACAGGATCAGGTCGAGATCGGAGTACGGGAGCAACTCCTGACGACCCAGCCCACCGACGGCCACGATGGCGAACCCGCTGTTGGGGCGGATACCGATCTCAGCGCCCTTGGTGGTGAGCCAGAAGTCGTGCAGATCCACCAGGACCTGACGCAGCCCAGCGGCGTCGAGCCGCTTGGGGCCGTCCTGCTGCGCGAGCAGGGCGCGGCGCGCCTCCACGAGGTCGGTGGCCGCGGCCGGGGGCGAAAAGCCCGACTTGCCCGGTGATGGACGCGGCCCCGCGTTCGACGAATCGTCGGACGCGGGGCCGTCGTTGTTGTTCGTGACGAACGGCACGTGTTACCTGCCGCTATAGAGCGTCGGTTCCGCGCTCACCGGTGCGAACACGGACAACGGTGTCCACCGGCGAAACCCAGACCTTGCCGTCACCGATCTTGCCGGTGCGAGCGGCCTCGACGATCACCTCGACGACCTTGTCCACCGTCGAATCGTCGACGATCACCTCGACGCGCACCTTGGGAACGAAGTCCACCGAGTATTCCGCACCGCGGTAGACCTCGGTGTGGCCCTTCTGACGGCCGTACCCCTGGACCTCGCTGACGGTCATGCCCAGCACGCCGGCCTGCTCCAGGCCCGCCTTGACATCCTCGAGGGTGAACGGCTTGACGATTGCGGTTACCAGTTTCACTGGGATCATGCCTCCTTGCCGAGCGCGACACCGGTTTGGCTCAGGGCAGAACCGCCACCGATGGGTGCGAGATCGTATGCGGACTCAGCGTGCTCGGACTCGTCGAGACCGATGGCCTCACTCTCCGGGTCAGCGCGCAGGCCCGTGGTGTACTTCAGTATCAGCGCAATTATTGCAGTCACGACGCCCGAGTACGCGAGGACCGACAGCGCGCCGACACACTGACGCCACAGCTGGTCGGCGCCACCGCCGAAGAACAGACCGTCGACACCGGCCGGGGCCTCCTTGACGGCGACGAAACCGATCAGGATGGTGCCGAGCAGACCACCGACCATGTGGACACCGACGACGTCGAGAGCGTCGTCATAGCCGAACTTGAACTTGAGGCCCACAGCGAGTGCGCAGACGATACCGGCGAGTGCACCGATGATCAGCGCACCCCAGGTGTTGACCGACGAACACGAGGGCGTGATCGCCACGAGGCCGGCGACGATGCCCGATGCGGCACCCAGGCTGGTGGCGTGACCGTCGCGCAGCTTCTCGGTGAGCATCCAGGTGAGCATCGCGGTACCGGTGGCGATCGTGGTGGTGGCGAAGGTCGAGGCGGCAGTGCCGTTGGCGGTCAGTGCCGAACCCGCGTTGAAGCCGTACCAGCCGAACCACAGCAGGCCGGCGCCGAGCATCGTGAAAGGAAGGTTGTGCGGGCGCATCGGCGTCGTGGGCCACCCCTTGCGCTTGCCCAGGAACAAGGCGAGCACAAGACCGGCGACACCGGCGTTGATGTGCACAGCAGTACCACCGGCGAAGTCGATGGCCTTGACGTTGTTGGCGATCCAGCCACCCTTCTCGGCGGTGAACCCGTTGAAGGCGAACACCCAGTGGGCGACCGGGAAGTACACGACCGTCGACCAGACCACGGTGAAGACGACCCACGCACTGAACTTCATCCGGTCGACGACCGCACCCGAGACCAGCGCGACGGTGATGATCGCGAACATCAGCTGGAAGGCAACGAAGACGAGTGCCGGGATCGTGCCGAAGAGCGGGATGTTGGTGGCCGCAGTGGCCGGGGTGCCGCCCGAGGCGGGCACTTCTGCCGCACCGTTGGCGCTGAACAGGTGCTTCAGGCCGAAGTACTGGCCGAAGTCACCGAGGACACCGCCGTTGGAGGTTCCGGCGATGTCGTTGCCGAACGCCTCGGAGAATCCGTAGATGCACCACAGAACCGTGACCGTGCCCATCGAGACGGCACTCATCATCATCGTGTTGAGCACGTTCTTCGACCGGACCATGCCTCCGTAGAAGAACGCCAAGCCCGGCAAGGTCATACACAGGACCAGCGCCGAGCTTGCCAGCATCCAGGCGGTATCGCCTGTATCCGGCACGCCCATTGTGGGGAAATCCGCCACTCGTATCCCTCCTCAGTTACACCGCAGTCAGCGCGGTTCAGACCTGCCGAGAAGGTTGCTTTGTGGATGTTTCATCCATGGCGATTGCATGTTTCCAGCGAGTTAACGCAACGGGATGGATTGTTGCGCTGACGTATATCCGCTGGTGGTGACGCGGGGCATATCGGCACCAATCGGACATTGCTTCACGAGTTCGGGCGTGTCGCGCCGAAGCACTCGCCGCGGACCGCACGGCCCACCCACGACAGACGCGCCGCGGGTGGGTCCGGACGGGCCCGAACGCTCACGCAGTGCGGAGGCGTCAGCCCAGCAAGGCGTCGACGAAGGCCTCGGGATCGAAGGGTGCGAGATCGTCGGCGCCCTCCCCGAGCCCCACGAGCTTCACCGGCACGCGCAACTCGTTCTGGACCTGGAAGACGATCCCGCCCTTGGCGGTGCCGTCGAGTTTGGTCAGCACCACCCCGGAGATGTCGACCACGTCGGCGAACACCTTGGCCTGGGCGAGTCCGTTCTGCCCGATCGTCGCGTCGAGAACCAGCAGCACCTCGTCGACCGACGCCTTCTTCTCCACCACGCGCTTGACCTTGCCGAGTTCGTCCATCAGCCCGGTCTTGGTGTGCAGACGCCCGGCGGTGTCGATGATGACCGCGTCGACTCCCGAATCGATGCCCTGACTCACCGCGTCGAAGGCCACCGATGCGGGGTCGGCGGCTTCCTTGCCGCGGACGGTCTGCGCACCCACGCGTTCACCCCAGGTCTGCAGCTGATCGGCGGCCGCGGCACGGAAGGTGTCCGCGGCTCCGAGGAGGATCCGCCGCCCGTCGGCGACGAGCACTCGGGCCAGCTTGCCGGTGGTGGTGGTCTTACCGGTGCCGTTGACCCCGACGACGAGCAGGATGGCCGGATGCCCCGAATGTGGCAGCGCCTTCACCGAACGATCCAGCTCGGGCATCAGATGCTCGACGAGCACGGCCCGGAACAGCGCACGGGCTTCGTCGGCACTGCGAACCGGGTTCGCCGCCAGCTCGGAACGCAGTTTGTCGACCACCGCCGTGGTGGTCGCGGTCCCGAGATCGGCCATCAGAAGGGTGTCCTCGATCTCCTCCCAGGAGTCCTCGTCGAGGTCGCCGCCGCCGAGCAGACCCAGGACGCTCTTGCCGAACACACTCTGTGACCGGGCGAGGCGTCCACGCAGACGATGCAACCGACCCTCGGCCGGCTCGATCTCCTCGACAGCAGTCTCGACAGCCGGGGTCTCGACGGGCAGGGTTTCGGCGGGCAGGGTCTCGACGGGCGCGTCGGCTTCCGTCACACCGGCGTCAGCGAGCACCTCGTCGGACGGAGCAGTGTCCTGCGCGGGCGCCCCGGCAACGTCGGTTCCGGCAGATTCCGCCTCGATGGTGCTGGTCGGCGCCGAGGTCTCAGTGGTCCCCTGCCCTGGCTCGGTGGTCGGCTCGGGCTCGGTCGACTCGGGCTCGGTGGTCGGCTCGGGCTCGGTCGACTCGGGCTCGGTGGTCGGCTCGGGCTCGGGCTCGGTGGTCTCAGGCGTCTCTGTCTCCGGAGCCACCTCGAACTCGTCGGGCAGCGTGACCTCGGTGACACTGCGCGTCTGCGAATCGCGCGGGACCGACGCGTCGTCGCCGACCATCGGCTGCCCGTCGGTGTCGGTGCGTTCGTCAGCGCGCGGCGTGGCGGGCCCGGCGGGAGCGCCGGGAGCACCCGGAACAGGAGGGGCGGTGGGACCGGCACCTGGTCCCCCACCCGGCCCGGTGGGCCCGGTCGGGCCGGCGGGCGGCGCCGACGGGCCCTCCTGGTCTCCGGGACGACGTGCTGGCCGGTCGACGGTCGCGGCGCCACCACCGCCCTGGGTGAACGAGAAACCGGTGTTCGCCTTGTAGGTGCCGGGTTTGTCGACCTGCGGCTTCTCGCCGGTGACAGGTCCCTGCGTTCCCGCAGGCGGGGTCTGATGCAACGAGATCCGCCGACGTCGGGCGAGTACAAGGCCCAGCACGAGTAGTGCGAGCACGACCACGACGACAGCGACGACGATGCCGATGATGATTCCGGTATCCACACCGCCATTGTGTCGCATCCTGGGCGGTCCACCCGGAGGTGGCACCGGGATCAGCCCGCGGGTGCCCCCGATTCGACCACGTCGGCCGGGCTCTCGACGGCGGGTGAACCGGCCGCCCTCGCCGATGAGACTGGCAGGTCCATGCCGCGCAAGCGTTGTGAGATGACCGTGGTGATGCCGTCACCGCGCATGCTCACCCCGTAGAGCGCGTCGGCGATCTCCATCGTCGGCTTCTGATGGGTGATCACGATCAGCTGCGACTTCTCCCGCAGCTGCTCGAACAGGGTGATCAGTCGTCGGAGGTTGGTGTCGTCGAGGGCGGCCTCCACCTCATCCATCACGTAGAAGGGTGAGGGCCGCGCGCGGAAGATCGCCACCAGCATCGCGACCGCGGTCAGCGACTTCTCGCCACCGGAGAGCAGCGACAACCGCTTGACCTTCTTGCCCGGCGGGCGCGCCTCCACCTCCACACCCGTGGTGAGCATGTCGCTCGGGTCGGTCAGCACCAGCCGTCCCTCACCGCCGGGGAACAGTGTCGTGAACACCTGCGCGAACTCGCGCTCGACGTCGGCATAGGCCTCGGTGAACACCTGCAGGATCTTCGCGTCGACCTCCTCCACCACGTCGAGGAGATCCTTGCGGGCGCTCTTGACATCCTCGAGCTGGGTGGACAGGAAGTTGTAGCGCTCCTCGAGCGCAGCGAACTCCTCGAGCGCGAGCGGGTTGACCTTACCCAGGGTGGTCAGGTCCTTCTGCGCCTTCTTCGCCCGAGCCTCCTGGGTGGCGCGGTCGAAGGGCATCGGCACTGGCGCGCTGACCTGCTCGCCGCGCTCACGGGCCTGCTCGTACTCGGCGATCTCCAGGGCCGTGGGCGGTAGCGGCACGTCGGGTCCGTACTCGGCGACCAGATCGTCGGGTGCGATCGAGTAGTTTGACACGATCCGTTCCTCGATCTGTTCGAGCCGCAAGGCCGCCTGCGCCTTGGCCACCTCGTCGCGGTGGACCGCGTCACGCAACGACGCGAGCGTCTCGCCGAGATCACGCACACGGCCACGGACCTCCTCGAGCGCAGCCGCACGCTCGGCGCGGGTGGCCTCGAGCTGGTCACGATGGCGAGCGGCCTGCTCGACCACCAGCGATATCCGCTCGGCGACCAGCGCTCCTGCCTGCGACACGGTTGCCGAGACCTCTGCGGCGCGCGCACGCGCCCGGTTCTGACGCTCGGCACGCTCGCGGGCCTCCCGCTCGGCGCGAGCTGCGCGGCGCAACGACTCCGCGCGACCGCGCACCGACGCGAGCCGTTCCTCTGCGGTCCGCAGCGCCAATCGGGCATCCATCTCGGTGGCCCGCGCCGAGGCGACCACTGCGGCTGCCGCGTCACGGTCTCCGCCGAGACCCTCGAAGTCACCGGCGTCGGCGGCAGTCGGGTCGCCGGACTCGCTGCGGGCCAGCCGTAGCCGCTCACGCGCCTGCTCGAGCGCGTCGAGGGCTTCGGCGTGCCCGGTCTCCGCGACCGCGCGCTGGCTCACCAAGCGCTGACTCTGCGTCTGCGCCGCACGCGCGGTGTCCCCGACACGGGCGAGCTGGTCGTAGGTCGCGTTGAGGGTCGAATCCGACTCGTGCAGTGCCGCGAGTGACTCCTCGGCAGCCTCTCGACGCGCGGTCTGCTCGCTGGTCGCACCCTCGAGTGCAGCTGCCACCGACTCCGCCTCGCGTCTGGCAGCGACCAGATCGGTCTCTGCGGTGTCGATCGCCGACGCGATCTCCAGTGTCGACGGCCGACGGTCGGACCCGCCGCTCATCCACCCCGGACCGAAGAGATCGCCCTCGGTGGTCACCGCTCGCGCCGACCGCGGTTCCACACCTGCCTCGGCCAATGCGGTCAGCGCCTTCTCGGCGATCTGTGGCGAGTCGGCGACGACGGTCGCGCCCAGGACCGCGTCCAGTGCGCCACGCAGGTGATCGGCGACGGTCACGACATCGATCGCCCATCGCGCACCCGCGGGCAGATCGACGCCGGAGGGGGTGTCGGCACGGGACACATCGGCGAGGAGCATCCAGGCCCGACCTGCGTCCTGATCGCGCAACGTCGCGAGCGCGTCGCGTGCCGCGGCGGCATCGGGTGCGGCGAGAGCCTCGGCGGCCGGACCCAGCGCGGCGGCCATCGCGGTCTCGAAGCCGTTGTGCACGGTCATCAGGTCGGTCAGCGACCCGAGCAGCCTCTCCCGGTGGTTCTCCAGCAGCCAGGCCGGACCGTCGCGACGTTCGAGCGTCACCGACAGCGCCTCGATGCGGGCGGTGAGTCCGGCGATGCGGTGATCGACCTCGCGTTCGGCCTCGCGCAGTTCGGCGACGCGCTCGTTGGCCTGGTTGAACGCCCGGACGCAGCGTTCGTGATGCTCGTCGAGCCCTGACTCGGCTGCTTCGAGCTCGGCCACCCTGGCCGTGAGCACGTCGAGTTCGGCCGATGCCTCCTCGGACCGCTGCGCGGCCTCCTCGATCGCCGCACCGAGGCGTGCGGCGTCCGCATCCGTCGACTCGGCGCGGGTGCGCAGGTTCTCCACCTGCCCCTCGAGGCGCGCCAGTCCTTCGCGACGGTCGGCGATCGCGCGGACAGCGGCAAGATGAGCCTTCTCCGCGGCCGCCGCCCGATCCTCGGCCTCGGCGAGTTCGGCGCGAACCGCCTCGAGGGTCTCCGTGGCCATCTCCACGGCCTCGGTCAGTTCACGCTCGTCGCCGGCGGCCTTCTCGGCATCGGCCTCGAGCTGCTCGGGATCGCGACCACTCTTGTGTTCCACCGGATCGGTGAGATGCCGACTGCGTTCGGCGGCCACCCGGCAGGTGCCGTCCACCCGTTCGGCCAGCGCCGACAGCCGGAACCAGGTCGCCGCGGCGTCCTTGGCCGCCGGTGCGATGCGTTCGAGTTCGGCCTCATGACCGTTCATCTCGCCGGTCAGCGCGTCGAGTTCGGCGGCCACCCGCTGCTGTTGCTCGCGGACCTGGCTCTCTCCGTCGGTGTGCTCGGCCATCTCGCGACGACGGGCCACCAGGTCGTCGGCAGCCAGCCGCAGACGCGCATCGCGCAGGTCGGCCTGCACAGTCTGGGCTCGTCGCGCGATCTCCGCCTGGCGCCCCAGCGGCTTGAGCTGGCGTCGGAGTTCGGTGGTGAGATCGGTCAGGCGCGCCAGGTTGGCCTGCATGGAGTCGAGTTTGCGTACCGCCTTCTCCTTGCGGCGGCGGTGTTTGAGGACGCCGGCGGCCTCCTCGATGAAGGCGCGCCGATCCTCCGGTCGCGATTCGAGGATCGCCGAGAGCCGCCCCTGGCCCACGATCACATGCATCTCGCGGCCGATGCCGGAGTCGCTGAGCAATTCCTGGACATCCATCAGCCGGCACGAGTTGCCGTTGATCTCGTACTCGCCCGCGCCGTCGCGGAACATCCGGCGGGTGATCGAGACCTCGGAGTAGTCGATGGGCAGTTCACCGTCGGAGTTGTCGATGGTGAGGGTGACCTCGGCCCTGCCCAGCGGCGCCCGACCAGAGGTTCCGGCGAAGATGACATCTTGCATCTTGCCGCCGCGCAACGCCTTGGCACCCTGCTCACCCATCACCCAGGTGAGCGCGTCGACGACGTTGGATTTACCCGACCCGTTGGGTCCGACCACACAGGTGATGCCGGGTTCGAATCGCAACGTGGTCGCAGACGCGAAGGACTTGAAGCCCTTGAGGGTCAGCGATTTGAGATGCACGAGCCTGAGGATAACCACCCATCACGACAACGCCGTGGACCTAGCGCTCCACGAATCCCGAGTAGTCCCCGGTGGGATCGGAGAAGTCGGCCACCACGGTGTCGACGTGGCCGGGAGTGTCTGGGCCACGCAGCAATTCGAGCAGCTTCTGCGCATCGGCGCGGTTGCCCTGCGCCACCACCAGGACACGCCCGTCGGCCTGGTTGGCTGCATACCCGCTCAACCCGAGCTCGAGGGCTCGCGAACGGGTCCACCAACGAAAGCCCACACCCTGCACATGCCCGTGGACCCAGGCCGTCAGCCGCGTGACATCTCTCGCCGTCTCGCCGGAGTCTCCCCCGTGTCCCCTGTCGGCCTCGCTCATGCCGAATGCGTGGAGACGCCGGTGTCGATGGTGAGCTCGACCTGTGTGCCGCTCTTGAGCGTGCGGCCCACGGTGCACACGGTGTCGATCGCGCGCGCTGCCACGGTCAGCAGTCGCTGGGCGGCGGCCTCGTCGAGTTCGGAGAAGTCGACCTCGAGGACCTCCTCGAGCAGTGGGTAACGCTCGTTGTCGCGATCGGCGTCACCGCTGACGCGGATGGTCGAGTCGAAATCGTCGCCGAGTCGCCGGGCCAGCGGCACGTCGGTGCTCATACCCGTGCACGCGGCGAGTGCGATCTTCAGCAACTCCCCCGGCGTGAACGTGCCCTCGGTTCCCGCCGACCCGATCTCGACGGTTGCGCCGTTGGAGCTGTACCCCCGATAGCGTCGGGTGCCGGTGCGTTCGACCCAGAGATCGGGATGTGTGGTCACGTCGGTTGCCATGTGGATATCCAACACCAGACATGCGGTGTCCGATTCCCGGCGTCGGAGTGTGTGCGGCGACGTCACCCCGAACGTCCCCTCACCCCCGAGGTGAACGCCTGGGCTGACACTTCGGACACCAGAACGAGCTGCGGTTCATGAACGCCTCGCGACGCATCACGGTCCCACACCGGCGGCACGGCAGACCCTGCCTGCCGTAGGCGTTCAGTGACCGCTCGAAGTAGCCGGATTCGCCGTTGACGTTGACATAGAGCGAGTCGAAGGAGGTTCCGCCCACATCGAGTGCTGAGCGCATCACCGCGGTGACCGCGTCGAGCAGCTCGTTGAGCTTGCGCACCGAGATCGAATCGGCGAGGCGGGTGCCGTTGATCCGCGCCGCCCACAGTCCCTCGTCGGCGTAGATGTTGCCGATCCCCGACACCACCGTCTGGTCGAGCAACTGCCGCTTGATCTCGGAGTGCTTGCGGCGCAACGTCGCCACCACGGCGCGCTGATCGTAGGTGGGGTCGAAGGGGTCGGGCGCGATGTGAGCCAGGCTCGCCGGAATCGGCCCAAGCGGTTGCACACAGGCCGAAGTCGCCTGCGCTGACACCGATTCCGGCGCCTGCGCCTCGGCATAGGTGTCGAGCATCCAGCCACCGAAGGTGCGCTGATCGACGAAACGCAGTTCCAGCGGCCCCGCGGGGGCACCGGACACACCGGGAACACCACCCTCACCATCGGCACCGTCAGCTGCATCGCCGGCGTCGAGGACGGCACGGATGCGTAGGTGCTTCTCGTCGGGCTTGTCGGGCGGCTGCAACAGCATCTGCCCACTCATCCCCAGGTGAACGATCACCGCCAGCTCCACCCGGTCACCGGATCGGCCGTCGGTCAGGTCGAGCCACAGATACTTTCCCCGGCGCCGCACGGCGTGCACGCGGTGACCGGCGATCCGGGCGGCGAGATCATCGGCACCGGGAATGTGTCGACGCACTGCTCGCGGGTGCAAGACCTCGACCGATTCGATCCGTCGCCCCACCAGATGCGCATCGAGGCCGCGCCGCACGACCTCCACCTCGGGGAGTTCAGGCATCAGCGTATCCGGGCACTCGCACCACAATTGTGGTCACCGGCACTACCGATGACGCATCGCACGTCGATCGACATGCCCGTCTCGTGATGCCGGATCGGTTGCGGCACAGCACTAGTCAGAGGAGCCGGGGCCGACGCCGTCCGCCGACCCGACTCCGTCACGCAGCTGTGCGTCGGTCGACTCCGAGATGGTGCGCCACGCGGTGGCCGCAGCCTTCTGCTCGGCCTCCTTCTTGGTGCGTCCGACACCACGACCCAGCTGACGACCCGAGACAACGGCCGTAGCTGTGAATTCCTTGTCGTGGTCGGGTCCGGTGGAGGTGATCTGATAGCCCGGCACGCCCAGTCCGCGTTCTGCGGTGAGCTCTTGCAGCGACGTCTTCCAGTCCAGCCCGGCGCCGAGTTCCGCGGCGTGGGCGATCGGCTCGTCGAACAGTCGCGAGATCAGTCCGCGCGACACCTCGAGTCCGTTGTCGAGATACACCGCGCCGATGATCGATTCCATACCGTCAGCGAGAATGCTCGACTTGTCGCGACCCCCGGTGAGCTCCTCACCCTTGCCCAGCATGATGAATGCGCCGAGCCCGCCGTCGCCGAGCCCACGGGCGATGTCGGCCAGCGCATGCATGTTCACCACGCTCGCACGGATCTTCGCCAGCTCGCCCTCGGGTCGGTCGGGGAAGTTGCGGTAGAGCTTCTCGGTGACGATCACGCCGAGTACCGAATCGCCCAGGAACTCCAGGCGTTCGTTGGTCGGCAGCCCGCCGTTCTCGTAGGCGAAGGACCGGTGCGTGAGCGCCAGCGTCAACAGCTCGTCGGAGACGTCGACCTGCAGGGCCGACAACAGCGAGGACCTATCGGGAGATGTCACTTCGCGTTCGTCACCGGGGTCGGTGGTGGCAGCACTCATCGCAGATGATTGTCCTCGCGCCGCTCCGACGACGAGTCACCACCCTCGTCCACCGGCTCGTCGCCGGACGGTGTAGTGGGGCCGGCGTCTGCGCCGTCGTCGGCGCTCACCATGCCCGCGAGCGCGGCCCAGCGAGGGTCGATGATGTCGTGATGGTGGTCGGGTCCGGCGATCTCCAGACGGACGCCACACTCCGAGCACAGGCCCGGGCAGTCGTCGCGGCACAACGGGACCATCGGCAGATCCAGACCCACCGCGTCGATCACCGGCTGTTCGAGATCGACCGCATTGTCCTCGAGTCGATGGACCTCGTCATCGTCGGTGGTGTTCACCGTCTCGGAGTCGGGGTAGGCGAACAGTTCGGTCAGAAAGACGTTGAGCGCACCCGTCACGGGTTCCAGGCAGCGTGAGCACTGACCCACAGTCTCTGCGGCGACGGTCCCCGTCACGAGCACTCCCTCGGACACCGCTTCCAGACGCAGATCCAGATCGATCGGGCTGCCTGCCGGGATCGAGACGAGATCCAGACCGACCCGGTCGTCGGAGGTGACCGTCCGATGGATCTCGGTCATCGACCCGGGACGACGACCGAGGGGGCGAACGTCGACGACGAACGGTCCGCCGGCGGTGCTGCTGCCGCGCGCTGACGTTGCGCGCTTGTCATGACGATTATCGGACACAATCAAAAACGATACGGCAGATGTGGTATTGAGAGCCGTCAACCCACTCTCGGGGTGCGGCGGACGCCCGCTCAGACCGCTATCGGCCCGGGAAAGTCACGGGCGTCGGCCGCCTCCGACTGCCGGTAATCGCCGTGCTCAGAGTAGTCGTGCACGCCGGCGCCGGTGCGCAGCTGCTGACGTCCACGATTCACCGAACGCATGGTCGTGGTCAGGATGTCCTCGAACTCGGCGAGTTTGGAGTCCACGTAGACATCGCATTCGCCGCGCTGCCGATCGGACTCGGCATGAGCGGCATCGACAATGCGGTCGGCCTCGGACTTCGCCGCGGCCACCACCTCCGTCTGCGACACCAGACGCTGCTGTTCGGCGATACCGTCGGCGACCGACTTCTCGTAGGAGGCATTGCCCGCCTCGATCACGCGATGCGCCTCGTTACGAGCTCGCCCAGTCACCGAGTCGAATTCGCGCTGGGCCGCGGTGGCCATCCGCTCGGATTCCGATCGCGCCGACGTCAGCACCTCGTCGGCGTGCGCACGCGCCTCGCCCACCATGCGGTCGGCTTGCGCCTTGGCATCGGAGAGGATCCGGTCGGCATCCGAGCGCGCCTGCAGCATCAGCGCATCGGCTTCGGCTGTCGCCTTGCCCACTGCACTCTCGTGGATGTCGCGGGCCTCGGTGAGCAGTTCTTCACGGTGGTCGAGCACGTCCTGCGCGTCGTCGAGTTCACCGGGGATGGAGTCCTTGATCTCGTCGAGGAGTTCCAGCACGTCACCGCGCGGGACCACGCAGCCGGCCGTCATCGGCACCCCGCGAGCCTCTTCGACGATGGCGCCGAGTTCGTCCAACGCTTCGAATACTCGGTACACAGTTCCCTCACTCCCCGCCGCATATGCGACGACACGAATGGCGTGTTGTTCGTGTGACTATTGTGCCCAAAGGGATCAGTGAGACGCGGAATTGCGATACCGCCGCGTGTCGTCAGACCTCGTGGATCCGGTGCACGGCAGCGTCGATCTCGCGGGCGACCAGTGGCGTCACGTACGGCGTGATATCCCCACCGAGTTTCGCCACCTCCTTGACCAGCGAACTCGACACATGCGCATAGCGCGGGTCGGTCAGCATGAACCAGGTCTCCACGTCGGCCAGCTCGCGATTCATCTGCGCCATGGGCTCCTCGTAGGAGAAGTCGGTACCGTTGCGCAATCCCTTGACCACCGTGGTGATGTCGTTGGCGGTCAGGTAGTCCACCAGCAAGCCCTCCCACCGGTCGACGCGCACATTCGGCAGGTCGGCAACGGAGTCCTCGATCAGCGCCATGCGCGTGTCGGTGGAGAACATGCCCTTCTTGGCGGGGTTGACCACCACGGTCACCACGAGCTCGTCGAATCGCGCCGCCGCGCGCTCGAACACGAAGCGGTGACCGAGGGTGACAGGGTCAAAGGATCCGGGACAACATGCGCGGGCCATGTGCTGAACCTACCGTCACAGTGACTGCGGGTCGGCCACCTCCTCGGCCGGTGCCGCAGACCCCGACCAGTGCGCGAGGATCACGCGCGTATCGCCGTAGACCTTGTCCACCGCCACGTCGAAACCGTTCGGCCACCGCGGCGCATCAGACCTCGACGCGCGCTCGAGGATCACGAAGGCATCGTCGGCCAGCCAGCCTCCGGTCACGAGCGCGACCAGATCCGCCTCGACCTCGTCGGTGTCGAGTGCATAGGGCGGATCGACGAACACGACATCGAACCGAGGGGCCGACCCCGGCTCGCCGCCCGACCTCAACCCACCAGGTCCCGACCCATCAGGTCCCAACGAGGGATAGTCGCGGACTCCGCTGCGCTGGACTCCGCTGCGCTGCGCCAGAAAGTCGCGGACTCCGCTGCGCTGCGCCAGAAAGTCGCGGACTCCGCTGCGCTGCGTCCGGGCACCCGGGAGGGCCAGCGCCGAGGCATTGCGCGCGATGGTGGCGACCGCCGCACGATCGGAATCCACCAGCGTCGCATGCGTCGCCCCGCGCGAGAGTGCCTCGAGTCCGAGCGCACCCGAGCCGGCATAGAGGTCGAGCACGAACAGCCCTTCGAGATCGCGCCGCGCATCCACCATCGAGAACACGGCCTCGCGCACTCGGTCCGAGGTGGGGCGGGTGCCGCGGGGCGGCACCGACAGCGTCCGCCCCTTCGCCGAACCGGCGATGATCCTGGTCATGGCTTCCAGTGTCGGTGCCGCAGCTGCTCTCAGGAAATCCGGAGGCGACTCCTCAACGAGTGACACACCTCACATGTAATGCCCTACCAGGGGTGATGACGGCATTTCGGTGACCGATTTCCGCAGCTAGGTGACATCGATGTCACGCCCCGTTAACTTCAGTAACGATGACTTCTGCGACGAGAACACCCGAAAGCACGACAGCCACCAATTCGACTGCTGCACAGCGCAGTTGCGCCGGAGTTCCGGAGATCGTCCTGCGGCGTCCACAGGTGGACGACGGCGCCCGAATGTGGGAGATCGCGCGCGATTCCCATGTGCTGGATGTCAATTCGAGCTACGCCTACGTCCTGTGGTGTGCCGATCATCATCGGACGAGTCTCGTCGCCGAGGTCGACGGACGCGTCGCGGGCTTCGTCACCGGCTACATCCGTCCCGATCATCCGCAGGCACTGATGATCTGGCAGATCGCCGTCGACGCCGAGGCTCGCGGCTTGGGCATCGCGGCGAACATGCTCGACCACCTGATGACCTCCGTCTCAGGGATCGGCATCGTTGGTCTGACGAATTCCTCTGCCGGATACGGGAATTCGACGGTAACCGAGATGCACACCACGATCAGTCCCGACAACAGCGCATCTGTGGCTCTGTTCACCTCGCTGGCACAACGCCGCGAGATGACGATCACGCGCGGGGATTTCCTCGATGCCGGCCTGTTCCCCGGCGATCACGAGCCCGAGGATCTCTACATCCTCCGCCCCGCGTCCTGACCATCGACGCTTACCGATCAACACGCCTTACCGATCAACACGCCTTACCGATCAGCACAGTGGGTACCCGCTGATCCCGACATCTCCGCGCGGCTCGTGGGCCGTGAGGCGATGTCCGGTGTCCGGCGTACTCCACACCGCGTGCGATCCCCAACCGGATCAGCACCACGCGCGTGAGATGCGCGCATTCATCACCCACCCTCGAGGAGGACACATGTCCACACCCACCATCGACGACACCATCACCACAGTCGCTACAAATGACACCGGCGCAACCGATGACACCGGTCTGCCGCAGAATCCGAGCCCCGCACACGAACTCGGCTTCGACTCCGACATCTTCGAGGTCCGCGAATCGGCGGTGCGCTCGTACTCCCGGAGCTGGCCGACGGTGTTCACCCGTGCCAGTGGGTCGTGGCTCACCGCGTCAGACGGCCGACGCTATCTCGACTTCTTCGCCGGCGCAGGCGCATTGAACTACGGGCACAATCATCCCGCGCTCAAGTCGGCCCTGATCGACTACATCGCCGACGACAACATCACCCACGGCCTCGACATGTTCACCGTGGCCAAAGGTCGCTTTCTGCAGCAGTTCACCGATACGATCCTGACTCCGCGCGGACTCGACTACAAGGTGATGTTCCCCGGCCCCACCGGGACCAATGCGGTGGAAGCGGCGCTCAAACTCGCCCGCAAGGTCACCGGACGTGAGGCGATCATCAACTTCACCAACGCCTTTCACGGGATGACCCTGGGTTCGCTGTCGGTCACCGGCAACTCCATGAAGCGCGCGGGCGCCGGTGTGCCGTTGGTGCACACCACACCGATGCCTTTCGACAACTATTTCGATGGCAGCGTCGAGGACTTCTCGTGGTTCGAGCGTGTGCTCGACGACGCGGGCAGCGGATTCAACCGACCGGCCGCGGTGATCGTGGAGACGGTGCAGGGCGAGGGTGGCGTGAATGTCGCACGCGCGGAATGGCTTCGTGCACTTGCCAATCTGTGCCGCGAGCGTGAGATCCTGTTGATCGTCGACGACGTCCAGATGGGCTGCGGGCGCACGGGAACCTTCTTCTCGTTCGAAGCGGCCGGCATCGTGCCCGACATCGTGACGATCTCGAAATCCATCGGCGGCTACGGACTCCCGATGGCGCTGACCTTGTTCCGCCCGGACCTCGATGTGTGGGAGCCCGGCGAGCACAACGGCACCTTCCGCGGCAACAATCCCGCATTCGTCACCGCCACGAAGGCGTTGGAGACGTTCTGGGGCGACGACACCTTCGCCGCCGATGTACGCCGCAAGGGCCTGCGCATGCACGCCGCTCTCGAGGCACTCTGCCGCGATCACGGCTCGATCTCTTCCCGCGGTCGCGGGATGGTCGCAGGATTGGCCTTCGGCGATCCGGCCCACGCAGCACAGGTCTGCGAGCGGGCCTTCGCGCGCGGACTGCTCGTGGAATCGGCAGGCCCCTCCGACGAGGTCGTGAAACTGCTCCCGGCCCTGACCATCTCCGATGAGGATCTCGACGACGGACTGCGGTTGCTCGCCGAGGTCACCGAACAGACGCTGCGCGACGCAGCCTGATCGGCAGCCTGCTCCACCGGCGTCAACCGCACCGCGCGGGCGCCTGACCACCCACCCGACCGATCAACGGAAGAGACCGGTCAACCGACGAACACAGGAGGTTCACCTCATGATCGTGCGTACCACCGACGAGATCACCGACACCGACCGCGACATCGTCGCCGAGAACGGCAACTGGCGGTCCAAGCGCATCGTGCTGGGCGGTGACCGGGTGGGGTTCTCCTTCCACGAGACCACCATCAAAGCCGGGAGCGACAACGACTTCCACTACGCCAACCACGTCGAGGCCGTCTGGCTGGTCGAGGGCACCGGCACGCTGACCGATCGCGAGACCGGCAAGACCTACCCGCTGGGGCCGGGGTCGATGTATCTGCTCAACGGACATGAGCGCCACACCGTCCATGCCGACACGCAGATGCGGATGCTGTGCGTCTTCAACCCGCCGGTCGTGGGCGACGAGACGCATGACGAGAACGGCGTCTACCCGCTCGTCGAGGTCGTCTGAGGGGTCGAGTCGTCTGAGGGCCGAGTCGCCTGAGACTTCGGCTCGTCCCAGAGCCGGACACCGAATGCGCGCGTCGCGTCTCGTCACCGGCGCAGCGCGACGGCACCGGGGATGCTCATCGCCTACCGTGGCGTCATGAGCATCCCCGTGTGCGTTCTCCCCCAGAATGATCCCCACATCGATGACGCGGTCACCTCCGCCGACGGCGAACTCGTCGACCTGGACCAGGCGCGCGTGCTGGCATGGCTCGGCGGGCCGGATGGCTTCCCCGAACTCCCCGATGCGGTGGAGTGGGTGGCGTTGCCGAGCGCGGGGATCGAGGGTTTCATGCGGGCCGGCGTCATCGACGACAAGCGGATCTGGACCAACGCATCAGGCTTCTACGCCGACAATGTCGCTGAGCATGCGCTCGCACTGCTGCTGGCCGGTCTCCGGCAGATCCACACGGCTGCGCGCACCCGATGGGACAAGAAACGCATCGACACCTCGGTGCGGTCGCTCCACGGTTCCACCGTGATGGTTCTGGGTGCGGGCGGGATCGGGAAGGCGCTGATCCCGCGGCTCAGCGCATGCGGAGCCACCGCGCTGGCGGTCAACCACTCCGGACGCCACGTCGACGGCGCGCAGGAGACGGTCACGTGGAAAGACCTCGCCGATGTATGGGCGCGGGTGGACCATGTGGTCATCGCCGCACCGGCCACCGAGGAGACCCACCACATCCTCGACGCCGACGCACTGGCAGCCCTGCCCGATCACGCCTGGATCGTCAACATCGCCCGCGGCACGCTCATCGACCAACCGGCGCTGATCGACGCGCTGCGAGCGGGCACCATCGCCGGTGCGGCCCTCGACGTCACCGACCCCGAGCCACCGGCGGACGACGATCCGCTGTTCTCCCTCGACAACGTGATCGTCACCCCGCATGTGGCCAACCCGTCCTCGACGCTCACCGAGAACCTCGCGCCGTGGATCGCCGAGAACCTGCGGCGGTTCGCCGGTCGCGAACAACTGCTGTCAGTGGTGGAACCCGGCTCCGCATACTGACTACCCTCGATCACGTGCGTGTTCGACAAGATGCCTGGTTGCCCGGTGAGGCGACGTCTGTCGACACCGATTTCACCCAGCGTGTCGAGCAGCTCAGGCACCTGCTCGACGGTCGTCGGGTCATCGCGCTGACGGGTGCGGGGATGTCCACAGATTCGGGTATCCCCGACTACCGCAGCCCGCACGCCAAGCCGCGGACGCCGATGACCATCCAGATGTACATGTCGGCGCCGGAGTTCCGGCGGCACTACTGGGCGCGCAATCACCTCGGCTGGCGCCACATGGACGCCGCGCGACCCAACAGCGGCCATTTGGCACTCACCGCGATGCAACGCCAGGGGCGACTGCACGGTGTCATCACCCAGAACGTCGACATGCTCCACATCAAGGCCGGCAGCAGCCCGGTGATCGAACTGCACGGGTCCTACGGACGGGTGCTGTGCGCGAACTGCGGCTGGCACGTGTCGCGTTACCGGTTGCACGAGATGCTCGAGCCACTCAACGTGGGATTCGAGGAACGGGTTCGCGGTGACGGGGCGATCGAGGTCGCTCCGGATGCCGACATGGTGCTCTCGGAGACCGACGACTTCACGATGATCGACTGCCCGCGCTGCGGTGGCATCCTGCGCCCCGACATCGTCTATTTCGGCGAGACTGTGCCCGCCGACCGCGTGGCGCGCGCCTACCGGATGGTCGACGACGCCGACGCGGTCCTCGTGCTGGGTTCCTCACTGACGGTCATGTCGGGGTTCCGCTTCGCCCGCCGAGCCCACGACAACGGCAAGGCGTTGGCCGTGGTCAATCGCGGTCACACCCGAGCCGATGCGATCGCCGACCTCAAAATCGACCACCACCTGTCCCAGGTCCTGACGACTCTGGCCGGGCCGGACGCGTCTCAGAGCGCCGAAACTGCGCCGGGAAGTGTCTCAGCGGCGGCAAGGTAGTCCGACCGGCGACGGAACAGGTCAGGAACGAGGTCACGGACACGGCCGATCAGCTCGTCGAGGTCGGCGTTGACGAGCCTTCCGTTCTCGACCACCACCTGTCCGGCGATCACCGACGTGGTCACGTCACTGCCGCGCACCGCGTGGACCAGGTTGTGGTGAATGTTGGCGTACGGCCCGTCGGAGATGAGCGGTGTGCGTGTGTCGACCGCGATGAAGTCGGCCTGCTTGCCCGCCTCCAGTGAGCCGATCTCGTCGGCGAGCCCGAGCGCCCGAGCGCCACCGATCGTCGCCATCTCCAGCACCGTCCACGAATCCATCGCAGCGGCGTCCATCGTGCGCAACTTGCCCAGCAGCGACGCCGCCTTCATCTCCTCGAACATGTCGAGATTGTTGTTCTCTTTCTCCCCATCCGTCCCGAGTCCCACATTCATTCCCGCCGAGAGGAATTCGTCGACCGGCGCCATGCCGGAGGCCAACTTCATGTTGCTGACCGGGTTGTGCGAAACGGACACCCCACGTTCGGCGGCGAGCTCGATCTCGTCGTCGTCGAGCCATACCGCATGGGCGAGCATCACCCTGGGAAGGTCGAGAACACCCAGCTTCTCCAGTGCGAACAACGGCTTGGCCCCGTATCGCGCGTCGAATTCGGCCACCTCGTCGCGACCTTCGGAGCAGTGCGTGTAGAAGCCGGTGCCGAAGTCACGGGCCATCGCCACCGCACGGCGCATGCCCGCAGCGTCGGCGTAGAAGGGGTGCTCCAGACCGACCCACGGGACGATGCGCCCACCGGCAGCCCCTGACCACTCGGTGAGGATGCGCTCGTTGTCGTCGAGCGAATCGAAATAGTCATAGCCGGGCGCGGTGCCGACATAATTCACCGCGACCAGCCGGTTGCCCAGTTCCGCGGCGGCGCGGGCGGCACCGTCCATGTACCGCCACATGTCCACGACGGTTGTGGTGCCCGACAGCAGCCCCTCCGCGTAGCACATCCATGCAGCAGCCTCGGCGTCCTCGGGCGCCAGCACACGGTGCATGGGGTCGATGTGCAACCGCAACCACTCCCAGACCGGAAGATGCTCGGCCGTGCCACGCAGCATTCCCGAGTGGTGGAGTGCATTGACCAATCCCGGCATCAGCACGCGATCGTCGAGCCGTCTCATCCGCGCCGATCCGCCCGCCCCCGCAACCACCTCCTCCGGCGATCCGACGGCGAGGATGCGTTGTCCGCCAACGGCAACGGCTCCGGGGCTGAGGATCTCGTGCCCCGGGTTCATCGTCACCACGTGGTCGGCGATCCAGACATCGATGTCGGTCGGCTGCACCATCACGTATCGTCCCCTGTCCGCATCCGGCCATCGGACGCTCGCACACGATTGTCGTCGGATGCGGGCGGTGCCGCGCGCCGCGGGACACCTCCACTGTGCGACGGATAGCCGGTGAACAAACGCGCAGAACAGATACGCGGGGTCGGCTCAGATCACCACGAGGTCGTCGGCGTGGATCACGGGGCGGGCGAAGTCCGCGGGAAGTTCCGATGTCGACTTACCGAGCATCTGCCGCACATCGTCGATGTCGTATGCGACGACGCCGCGTGCCCGCACCACACCGTGGATGTCGGTCAGCTCCACCACGTCGCCGGAGTGGAATTCTCCGCCGACGTCGACGACGCCGGCGGGCAGCAGCGACCGTCGACGACGTGAGATCGCTTGTACGGCACCATCATCGAGGATGATCCGCCCGTGCGACTCGGCGGCGTGGCGCACCCAGAAGCGTCGTGCCGACATCCGCTCGGCGCCGGCGGCGAACACCGTGCCCACCGACGCGTCGCCCAGTGCCGCATCGGCCTGTGCTGCTGCGGCGAGCAAGACGGGCACACCTCCGTCGGCGGCAAGGCGTGCCGCCGACAGCTTCGACGCCATTCCACCGGTGCCCAATGCACCTCCGGAACCGGCGATCACACCGTCGAGATCGGCAGGTCCGTTGACCTCGGGGATGAGGCGTGCGTCGCCCTTGCGTGGATCACCGTCGTAGAGGCCGTCGACATCCGACAGCAGGAACAGCGCGTCGGCGCCAGACAGGTGCGCGACCAGTGCGGCCAGCCGATCGTTGTCACCGAACCGGATCTCGTTGGTGGCGACCGTGTCGTTCTCGTTGACCACCGGCACCGCGTGCAGCGTGCGCAGCCGGTCAAGCGTGCGCTGTGCGTTGGCATGATGCGCACGGACCGAGATGTCGTGCGCGGTCAGCAAAACCTGTCCGACCACACGGTCATACCGCGCGAAGGACTCACCCCATGCGAGCGCCAGGCTGAGCTGACCCACACTGGCGACCGCCTGTTTGGTGGCGAGATCCTTGGGCCGCGAGGTCAATCCGAGCGGCGCGAGTCCTGCGCCGATAGCACCCGAGGACACCACGATGACGTCGGAACCCGCGCGCATCCGCGCCTCCAGCGCGTCGACGAGTCTATCCAGACGTGCGGTGTCGAGTCCGTCGTGCAGGTCGGTCAGCGCCGACGAGCCGATCTTGACCACGACACGTCGCGCGTGCGCCACCTGGTCGCGAGTGTCACTCATCGGTCTCGTCGTCAAAGGAGTCGGTCTCATGCAGCGCCCGGCGCATCCGCCTGGCCTCCTTGCGCTCGGCTGCGCCGACACGGTCGGTGCGCTCGAGTCGGATGTCGGTTCCACGCCCGGTGAGCGGTACGTCGTCGCCGACCGGCGTCTGCGGCTCCCAGTCGAAGGTGACATCCCCGATCGTGACCGCAGCGCCCGGACGCGCACCGAGTTTGACCAACTCGTCTTCCACGCCGAGCCGGTTGAGTCGGTCGGCGAGGTATCCCACGGCCTCGTCGTTGTCGAACTGCGTCTGGCGTATCCACCGTTCCGGCCGAGTGCCGCGGACGATGAACCCACCCTCGACGTCGGGATCGGGCACCACACTGAACTGCGACTCGTCAACAGCCTTGGGACGGATCACCTGACGCCGCGCTGCCGGCTTGGGGTGCTCGGTGCGGTAGGTGCGCACCATGTCGTCGAGTGCGAACGTCAGCTCCCGCAGACCCAGGTGTGCGACCGCAGACACCCGGAAGATCGGCCAGCCACGTTCGGCCAGCTCGGGTTCGACGAGATCGGCGAGTTCGGCGGCCTCTGGGATGTCGACCTTGTTGAGGATGATGACGCGGGGCCGGCTCATCAGGTCGTCGAGACCGCTGTCGGCCTCGAGCACCGGCTCGTAGGCGGCCAATTCGGCCTCGAGCGCGTCGATGTCGGAGATGGGATCGCGACCGGGTTCCAACGTCGCGCAGTCGACCACATGCGCCAGCACCGCACACCGCTCGAGATGGCGGAGGAACTCCAGTCCGAGTCCGCGGCCCTGCGACGCGCCGGGGATGAGACCGGGCACGTCGGTGATGGTGAACACGTCGTTACCGCTTTGGACCACACCGAGATTCGGCGCGAGTGTGGTGAAGGGGTAGTCGGCGATCTTCGGCTTGGCCGCCGACAACACCGACACCAGCGACGATTTACCTGCCGACGGGAACCCCACCAGCCCGACATCGGCGACCGACTTCAGCTCGAGAACCAGCTCGTTGTCGTCGCCCTCCTCGCCGAGCAGCGCGAAGCCGGGTGCGCGCCGTGCCTTGGACGCCAGCGCGGCGTTCCCGAGTCCTCCGCGACCACCTCGGGCGGCCACGAAGGTGGCGCCGTCCCCCACCAGATCGGCCAGCAGGTGTCCCTTGCTGTCGAGGATCACCGTGCCGTCGGGGACCTTGAGAATCAGGTCGTCACCGTTGCCGCCGTCGCGGTTGGCGCCCATACCGGGCTTGCCGTTGGTCGCCTTGGCGTGCGGGCGGAAGTGGAAATCGAGAAGTGTGTGTACCTGGGGGTCGACGACGAGGATCACGTCGCCCCCGTTACCGCCGTTACCGCCGTCGGGGCCGCCGAGCGGTTTGAACTTCTCCCGGTGGACTGACGTGCAGCCATGCCCACCGTTACCCGCGGTGGCGTGGATCGTCACCCGGTCGATGAATCGGGACATGTGCGGTGCCTTTCGCCGAAAGAGGGTGGGACGTCATGGGTACGGGCGTCATGAGTACGGGCGTCATGGTTACGAACGCTGTCCCCATCCCGGAAAACCGTTCGGCCCCGGGAAAAGGAGAAGGGGCGGGCCGGTACGTGATGACCTGGCCCGCCCCTTCTCGGAGCTGTATCGATGTGCTCGTCGCCGCGAGAGGGTCAGGCCTCCGCCGGCTCCGGCACGATGTTCACGGTCTTGCGGCCGCGCTTGGTGCCGAACTCGACAGCACCGGCAGCAAGGGCGAACAGGGTGTCGTCGCCACCACGACCGACGTTGACGCCGGGGTGGAAGTGGGTGCCGCGCTGGCGAACCAGGATCTCGCCGGCGTTGACCTGCTGGCCGCCGAAGCGCTTGACGCCGAGCCGCTGAGCATTGGAATCGCGACCGTTGCGTGAGCTGGACGCGCCCTTCTTGTGTGCCATGTGTCAGTCCTCCTGAAGAACAGTCGAATTACTTGATGCCGGTGACCTTGAGGACCGTCAGCTTCTGACGATGACCCTGGCGCTTGTGGTAGCCGGTCTTGTTCTTGAACTTGTGGATGCGAATCTTCGGACCCTTGACGTGGTCGACGACCTCGCCGGTGACCGAGATCTTCGCGAGCTTGTCGGCGTCGGTGGTCAGATCCGCGCCGTCGACGACGAGGGCGACGGGCAGCTGCACGGTGGAACCGATCTCGCCGTCGATCTTCTCGACCTTCACCAAGTCGCCTTCAGCGACCTTGTACTGCTTGCCGCCGGTCTTGACGATCGCGTACGTTGCCATCGGAGAGCTACCTCTTACTGTCGTGTCTCGTTGAGGCGCGCGGGTGCGCGCCTGCGGGTGGTCGGAGTCGCGGCGGCGACTCTCACGGACGCACCTCGACATATCCTCTTGCCAGTTCGATCGCTCGGAATCGGCGCGCTTTACGCACAGCACAACCCGAGCGTCGTCAGGCGACTGATCCAGGTTACGGGACGGCAGACCATGAGGTCAAACCAGCCCCGCAGCCCGTGTCGAGGTGGTATCAGGCGTCTTGCGGAGGCCCCGCCGGACGACCAGCGGCCCTGCGCCGCGGAGTCCTGCGCACCGCCACGGCCGGCTCTGCGGCCCCAGCACCGTCGGAGCCGACGGGACCGAAGGTGGTCACCGGGGCAGCCGGGGTGTCGATCACGGCGGTGGCTCCGGTCGAGGAGGTCACGCTCGGCGCGGCAGTGCGCCGACTCGCGCGGCGACGCTTGCGTGTCACCACTGCCTCTGTCGGCGCTGGCCCTGTCGACGCTGCCCCTGTAGTCGTTGACTCAGTCGAGGCAGACTCAGTCACGACTGCTTCCGTCGGCGCGGCCGTGTCGGGGCCGGCAGAGCGGATCGCTTCAGCGGAACCGTCGGTGCCCGTATCGGGCGCACTCGGCTCCTCGGCCGCTGCCACCGGTTCACTGGCCTCACCGGCAGCGGCATCATGCGCCGAACCGTTGGTATCGCGGTCACCGCGGCCTCGTCCGCCTCGGCTACGCCTGCGGCCGCGAGCCTGTCCGTCATCGCCCGTCTGCGGCGCACCGGCTGACGAGCCGGGTGCGCCGCTCTCGTCGGCGTCATCGCCGCTCGTCACCGAGGCGGAGGCCTCATTGGTCACCGAGGGGGAGGCCTCACTCGTCACCGGCTCAGATGCCTCGGTGCTCGCCGTAGCGCCGCTGTCCTGCACGTCTCCGGCATCGCGCTCGGTATCGGTCAGTTCACCGTCCTCGTCGCGGTGTGCCATGGCACGGAACATGGGGTGTTCGGCCGGACTGTGGTGCGACTTGCCCTTGGCGACGTTGTCGGCGCTGTCAGCGGTCTCGGCAGCCGGCTCCGACTTGGCCTTCCGCGAGCGTCGCGACTTCTTGCCGGACCCCTCATGCCTGTCGTCGGTCGAGGCCACCTCGACGGGGTTGTCGTGCACGATCAGTCCCCTGCCGCCGCAGCAGGCACAGGTGGTGGAGAAGGCCTCCAACAAGCCGGTGCCGAGCCGCTTACGGGTCATCTGCACGAGTCCCAGCGACGTCACTTCCGACACCTGATGCCGGGTTCGGTCGCGGGACAGCGCCTCGGTCAGGCGCCGCAGAACGAGATCGCGGTTGGATTCGAGCACCATGTCGATGAAGTCGACGATGATCATGCCGCCGATGTCGCGTAGGCGCATCTGGCGAACGATCTCCTCGGCGGCCTCGAGGTTGTTGCGGGTGACCGTCTCCTCGAGGTTGCCGCCCGACCCGGTGAACTTGCCGGTGTTGACGTCGATGACCGTCATGGCCTCGGTGTGGTCGATGACCAGGGTGCCGCCCGAGGGCAGCCAGACCTTGCGATCGAGTGCCTTGGCGAGCTGCTCGTCGATGCGGTAGGCGCTGAACACATCCGGCGAGTCGGCGTGTGGGTTCTCGAACCGCTCGACCCTGTCGAGGAGGTCGGGTGCCACCGCCGACACGTAGCCCTCGACGAGATCCCAGGAGCCGTCACCCTCGACGACGAGCTTCTTGAAGTCCTCGTTGAACAGATCGCGCACGACCTTGACCAGGAGATTCGGCTCCTCGTACATCGTCTTCGGCGCGGTCCCGGTCTTCAGTGAGCTCGACTTGCCCGAACCGGACTTGCCCGACCCTGACTTCCCACCGGAGCTCTTCTGCGCGGACGCGTCGGGGCGGACCGCGGCCTCGATCGATTCCCACTGCTTGCGGAGGCGTTCGATGTCGGCGGTGAGCTCCTCTTCGCTCACACCCTCCGAGGCCGTGCGGATGATGACCCCGGCATTGTCGGGGACGATGTGGCCGAGAATCTGCTTGAGCCGCTTGCGCTCCACATCGGGCAGTTTGCGGCTGATGCCGGTGGAGCTGCCGCCGGGTACGTACACGAGGTAGCGACCGGCCAGCGAGATCTGCGTGGTCAGTCGGGCTCCCTTGTGTCCGACCGGATCCTTGGACACCTGGACGAGAACCTCGTCACCGGGCTTGAGTGCCTGTTCGATCTTGCGGGAGCCGCCGTCGAGTCCGGCCGCATCCCAGTTCACCTCGCCGGCGTAGAGGACGCCGTTACGTCCTCGGCCGATGTCGACGAATGCGGCTTCCATGCCCGGGAGCACGTTCTGTACCCGACCGAGGTAGATGTTGCCCACCATGGACTGCGATGTCGACGTGGTCACGAAGTGTTCCACGAGCACACCGTCCTCGAGCACGGCGATCTGCGTGTAGTCCTCGATCGGCCTGGAGGTCTCGGGTGCGCCCGTTCCGTTGTCGTGTTCGTGGGCGTGTGTGGTCGCCAGACGTCCGTTGGCGGCTCGTTCACGCACCACCATGACGCGGTCGACGGCCTCACGACGAGCCAGGAACTCCGACTCGCTCAGGATCGGCGGACGCCGCCTGCCCGCGTCGCGACCGTCACGCCGCCGCTGACGCTTGGCCTCGAGTCGCGTGGATCCGGAGATGCCCTGCACCTCGTCGCGGTCACGGGCGCGCGCCTTGTTCCGCGGCTCGCGTTCGTGGACCACCGTGTTGGGCGGATCGTCGTTCGTCGACGACTGCTCGTCGCCGTCCTCGCCACCCTTGCGACGCCGACGACGCCGCCGGCGGCGCGAGCTCGCGCTGCCGCCGTCCTCGTCCTCGTCGTCGCCGGTGTTCTTGTCGCTCAAGTTCTTGTCACTCGAGTTCTTGTCACTCGAGTTCTTGGCGTTCGCGTTCGTGTCGCCGGAGTTCTTCTCGTCGGATGCCGCATCGTCGGAAACGTCCGACGTGTGCGAGGCGGCGCTCCCGCCGACAGTCGACTCGCCTGAGTCGTCTGCATCAGACGCGCTGTCATCTCCCGACCGCGCGTGGCGGTTACGGCTGCGCGAGCGATGACGGCCACCGCGCGACTGCGCCCCGGTCGACTCTGCTGTCGTCAGATCGCCGTCGGCATCGTCGGTGGTCGTGTCGTCGTCCGCGTCATGGCCGGAAGCCCCGGCGGAGTCGTGGTCAACCGTGTCGCGCCGGTCCTGCGGTTCCCTGCCTTCTTCGGCCGAGTGGTCGCCAGCCGAGTCATCCCCGGCCGGGCCGTTCTGGTCGCCACGACCGCGGCCGCGGCCACGACGACCGCGGCGACGGCGACGCGACGAGCCGTTGGACTCTTCGGTGCCGTGATCGTCAGCTCCCTGGTCGCCGGACGACTGCCGCTCGTCGCGCTCGTCATCCTCGTCGCGCCCGTCACGATCGCTTCCGGCAACGGGCTCCCCGGCACCAGCGGGTGGCGTCTTCTCCGACGTCGTGCCGGACTCGGCGCGACGACGTGCACGCGCCTCGCGTTCGGCGCGAACAGCCTCCGCCGACGGCGGCAGGAACAGTGGCGACTGACCGACCTCGCCGGCCGCGGTCGGAGCGACCGGCTCCTCCACGACGACGGCTGAGAACAGGCCGGTCGATGGTTGTGCCGACACCGGCTCAGCGGTCTCAGGCCCTGTCGACTCGGGTTCTGTCGACTCGGGTTCTGTCGGCTCGGATTTTGTCGAGGGGGTTCCCGTCGCCTGGGACTCTGTCGTGTCGGCAGGCGAATCTGCTGCGGGAGCCTCGGCCTGCCCGGTCAAGATGTCGCGCACGCGGACAGCGGCATTGCGATCGATACTCGACTGGGCACTGCGGGCGGTGACGCCGAGGTCGGCGAGATGCCCGAGCACCTGACGGCTGGTGACCCCCAACAACCGCGCCAGTGCGTGAACACGCAGTTTGTGCGGGAACTCGATGGCGGACTGGTCGTCCTGCGGCGCCGATGCTCCGGCCGAGGCGGGCGCATCCGAGGTGGTCGGCTCGGTGGGCGCATTCAATTCGTTCGACCCGGACTGCTCGTCCGGCGACCCGTTGTCGGTGGTCACGTATTCTCCTATGAGCCCCCGGGCGCGTGATACGCGGCCACGCGAGGGCTTGTGTTGTCTGTACCAGGCTCTTGACGACCCTGGGTCCTGTGGTGGTCTCGCTCCGCCTCGGCCGGCACATGTCTCGATCGTGTCGATTCATGCGCACCGCCGGGCGATGCCTTACGTGATGGCCCGGTTGCAGTGTGCGACGTCCACTCCGTACCGGCCCTGCCTCGCGGATGCGATCGAGACCGATGACGGGGACGTGCAATACGACCGTGCATCGTGCGCCGGACCAGCGAACCGATCCGCCGACAACACTGTGCCATCAAGGTGTCACCTGATGACCGTCGGACAACTGAGGACCGTTGGACAACTGACGACCTCGCCAGTATCCCACATAAGTCTCGCCCGGCTCCCACACGCCACGATCGGCGCCCGTTTCGGGCGATATCGGGGGTGTCGAGAACCGGGCGAGAAGTCGGTGTCACCGGCCCGGACAGGGCACTGATGTCGGGGGGCACGGGTGTCAGGGGTATAGGCGTAGGGGGCGACGCTGCGGTGGCGCGCCGCCGCCAGATCAGTCAGACAAGTTCGGGAACCACAGGGCGATCTCGCGCTCTGCGGACTCCGGCGAGTCCGATCCGTGCACCAGGTTCTCCTGGGTTTCCAATGCGAAATCGGCCCGGATGGTTCCCGGTGCGGCCTTCTCCACCGGGTCGGTGCCACCGGCGATCTGCCGGAAGGCAGCCACCGCACGAGGTCCCTCGAGAACTCCCGCGACCAGCGGGCCCGAGGTGATGAATTCGACCAGGGACGGGAAGAAGGGCTTCCCCTGGTGTTCGGCGTAGTGGCGGCCGGCCATATCCTCGTCGATCTGCCGGAGCTCGAGGGCTGCCAGGGTCAGACCCTTGCGCTCGATGCGGCTGATGATGTCACCCACGAGGCCACGACGGACACCGTCGGGCTTGATCAAAACCAGAGTCCGTTCAGTCACGGGTCACACCGTAGCCGACTGCTGGGTTCAGCTGCCCACCGGACGCTGCCCGGGAAGGCGTCCGGTGGCCATCCGTTTCTCCACGTCGCGTTTCACATAAGCGATGTAGAGCCACACCATCAAGAAGATGATCCCCACGACGCCGATCGACCAGTGGATTGCGAAACCCGCGATCACCGCCAGCTGCAACACGAGGTCCACCTCGAGCGCGTGTCGGCGCTTCTGCATTCCCGAGGCCAGGATGAACACCACGCACAGCACGCCCAGGTAGATCCCCGACCCCCAGCCGATGCCGCCGGCCACCTTCGCCACGATCGGGAACGCCAGCACCAGCACGATCAATTCGAGGATCAGGGTGCCGGCCATGACGCCGCGCAGACCCTTCCACGGGTCGTTCAGGGGCGGGGTGAACCCTGTCTGTCCCGCGTTCCCTGCCTGTCCGGCGTTCGCCGCGCCCGGCACGTTCACGCCCTGTCCCCCACTGCGCTCACTGTCAGCACTGTTACCCATCTCGTGCCCGCCTGTGTCGTGCCCGCCCTCGCTCATGCCGGCTCCTTGCCGAACAGCGTGCGTGCGGCGCCGGCGGTCACCACCGAGCCGGTGATGACCACGCCGGCACCCGACACCTGCCCGGCCTCGTCGTCCTCCTCGGCCAGTGCGATCGCCGCCTCCACCGCATCGGGCAGGAAGGGCTGCGCCACCACCCGCTCGTCGCCGTAGATCTCGGTGGCGAGATCGGCGAGTGCGTCGGTGTCCATCGCCCGCGGTGACCCGTTGTTGGTGAGCACCACCGCGTCGAGCACGGGTTCGAGGGCGGTCAGCAACCCCCGGACGTCCTTGTCGGCCATCACCCCGATCACCCCGACCAGGCGACGGAAATCGAACTCCGCGTTGAGTGTTCGTGCGAGCGCGGTGGCACCGTGCGGGTTGTGAGCCGCGTCGATGAACACCGACGGCGCGTTGCGCACCCGTTCCATGCGACCGGGCGTGGTCACTGCGGCGAAGCCGGCGCGGATGGCGTCGGTGTCGAGCTGGCGGTCTGGTCCGGCGCCGAAGAACGCCTCGACAGCAGCGAGCGCGAGCGCGGCGTTGTCGGCCTGGTGTTCGCCGTGCAGCGGCAGGAAGATCTCGTCGTAGCGGCCTCCGAGCCCCTGCAGTGCGATCATCTGACCACCGATGGCCGTCTTGCGCTCGAGCACCATGAACTCCGAACCGGCGCGGGCGACGATCGTGTCGGCGTCCACTGCGGCGCGCAGCAGCACCTCGGTGACCTCGGGTTCCTGCCGGGCGAGAATCGTCACCGGATCCGCCGGCGCGACGACCGGATCCGGATCCGCGCGCACCGAACCGGCCCTCTTGATGATCCCGGCCTTCTCCCCGGCGATCTGGGTGAGCGTGTCCCCGAGGTAGTCGGCGTGATCCATCGCGATCGGCGTCACCACCGCGACCGTCGAGTCGATGACGTTGGTGGCATCCCACCGACCGCCCATGCCGGTCTCGACGACCGCGACGTCGACGGGTGCTTCGGCGAACGCGGCGTAGGCCATCGCGGTGAGCACCTCGAACTTGCTCATCCGGGGGCCACCGGCGGCGACCGACGAGTCGTCGACCATCGTCACGTACGGTTCGATGTCGCGATAGGTGTCGATGTAGCGCCGCGCCGAGATCGGCCGTCCGTCGAGCGAGATGCGTTCGGTCACCAGCTGCAGATGCGGGCTGGTGTATCGCCCGGTCCGCCGGTGCAGCGCGATGAGCAGCGAGTCGATCATCCGCGTCACCGAGGTCTTGCCGTTGGTCCCGGCGATGTGGATCGACGGGTATCCGTGCTGCGGCGACCCCAGGATATCCATCAGCGCCGAGATCCTCGACAACGACGGCTCGATCTTGGTCTCACCCCACCGCGAGTCGAGCTCGACCTCCACCTCGGCGAGTTCGGCGAGGTCCTCGGGGGTGTCGCGGGGCGACGTCTGCTCGCTCACGCGCCACCCAGGTCGGCCAGCTTCGCGCTGATGCGCTCGACCTCCTCGGTGGCGATGCGATTGCGGTCGCGGATCTTGGCCACCACGGTGTCGGGCGCCTTGGCCAGGAACTGGTCGTTGCCGAGTTTCGCCGACGTCTGCGCCAGCTCCTTCTCGGCCACCGCCAGATCCTTGGCGAGCCGACGCTTCTCGGCCTCCACATCGACGGTGCCCGAGGTATCGATCGCCACGTCCACGGTGCCTGCACTCAGACGGACCTCGAGCGTCGCGGTCGGCGAGAATCCGTCGTCGGGACGGTTCAGTGCCGCCAGCGAATCGATGTAGTCGCGGTCAGCGCCCAGGCCCGCCGCCGCGAGGCCGGGCAGATCTGCCGCGACCCGCTGACGCGGCTTGAGGCCCTGGTCGCCACGGAATCGGCGGACCTCGGTGACGAGAGTCTGCATGTCCTCCACACGCGCCACGGCCTCGGGTGCACTGAATTCGCCGTTGACGGTGGGCCATTGGGCCACCGTCACGGTCTCACCGCCGGTGAGCGCACGCCAGAGGGTCTCGGTGACGAACGGCATCACCGGGTGCAGCAGGCGCATCAGTGAATCGAGGACTCGGCCGAGAACGAGTTGTGTTGTGCGCGTGCGCGAATCGTCACCCTCGGCGAACTGAACCTTGGCGAGTTCGAGATACCAGTCGCAGAACTCATCCCATGCGAAGTGGTAGAGCGCCTCACACACACGCGAGAACTCGTAGCTCTCGAAGCCCTTGTCTGCGGTCTCGGTGACTTCTTCGAGCCGGTGCAGGATCCACCGGTCGGCCACGGTGAGATCGTCGTCGGCCTTCAGCTCACCCACCTCGGCGCCGTTCATCAGCGCGAACCGGGTCGCGTTGAAGAGCTTGGTGGCGAAGTTGCGTGAGGACTGGGCGTGGTCGTCACCCACCGCCAGGTCGGCACCGGGGTTGGATCCGCGCGCCAGGGTGAACCGCAGTGCGTCGGCGCCGAAGCGCTCGACCCAGTCGAGCGGATCGATGCCGTTGCCCTTGGACTTCGACATCTTGCGACCGAATTGATCGCGAACAAGTCCGTGCAGCAACACATCTCGGAACGGGACGTTCTTGTCGGGACCCATGTCGCGCCCCACGTAGGTGCCGAACATCATCATGCGGGCGACCCAGAAGAACAGGATGTCGTAGCCGGTGACCATCACCGAGGTCGGATAGAACTTGTCCAGGTCGGGGGTCTTGTCCGGCCAGCCCATCGTCGAGAACGGCCAGAGCCCCGAGGAGAACCACGTGTCGAGCACGTCGGTCTCCTGCGTGTAGCCCTCAGGCGCCTGCTCATCGGGGCCCACGCAGACGATCTCGCCCTCGGGGCCGTACCAGATCGGGATCCGGTGACCCCACCACAGCTGCCGGGAGATGCACCAGTCGTGCATGTCGTCGATCCAGCCGAACCAGCGTGGTTCCATGGACTTGGGGTAGATGGTGGTCTCGCCGTCGTGCACCGCATCACCGGCGCTGCGCGCGAGGCTCTCCACCCGAACCCACCACTGCATCGACAGCCGTGGCTCGATGGCCTCGCCGGATCGCTCGGAATGACCGACGCTGTGCAGATACGGCCGGACCTCCTTGACGATCCGCCCCTGCTCGGCGAGGGCGTCGCGGATCGCGGCACGGGCCTCATAGCGGTCGAGTCCGTCGAATTGCGTTCCGGTGTTGGCGATGTGGGCGGTCTCGTCCATGATCGTCGGCATCGCGAGATCGTGTCGCTGCCCCACCGCGAAGTCGTTGGGGTCGTGGGCCGGGGTGATCTTCACAGCGCCCGTACCGAATTCGGGGTCGACGTACTCGTCGGCGATCACCGGGATCGTGTGATCGAGGAACGGGTGATCGAGTTCGGTTCCCACCAGGTCGCGGTAGCGCTCGTCGTCGGGATGCACGGCGATCGCGGTGTCACCGAGCATCGTCTCCAGACGGGTGGTGGCCACCACCACGTGCGGCTGCGCATCGTCGAGACTGCCGTAGCGGAAGCTGACGAGTTCGCCCTCGACCTCTTCGTAGTTGACCTCGATGTCACTGATCGCGGTCTTGAGCACCGGCGACCAGTTCACCAGCCGTTCCGCCCGGTAGATCAATCCGTCGTCGTACATCTGTTTGAACACGGTCTGCACGGCGCGCGACAGTCCGTCATCCATCGTGAAGCGTTCGCGCGACCAGTCGACGGAGTCGCCGAGCTTACGCATCTGCGAGGCGATCTGGTCGCCGTACTCTGCCTTGGCCTCCCACACCTTGTCGATGAACGCCTCGCGACCGATGTCATCACGACTGAGACCTTCGGTCGCGAGTTTGCGTTCCACTAGAACCTGCATGGCGATCGCCGCGTGATCGGTGCCGGGAAGCCACAGCACCTCGTAACCCTGCATACGGCGGCGGCGGCACAGCGCGTCGATCAGGACATGGTTGTAGGCATGGCCCATGTGCAGATGGCCGTTGACGTTGGGGGGTGGGATGACCACCGAATAGGCGGGCTTGTCGCTCGCGGCGTCGGCGGTGAAGTACCCGCCGTCCAGCCAGCTCTGGTACAGGTCGGCCTCATGCTCGGAAGGCTCCCACGTCTTGGGGAGACGATCGGCACGGTCAGCAGTGGCGTCAACGGTCACCACACGATTCTAGTCGTGGGCCGACTGTCCGAATTCACCCCACCGACCGGCTCGGTTCATCCCACCAGTCGGCGCAGCCGGTGTACGTCCTCAGGCGAGTTCACGTTGGTGAGCCACTCCGAGCGACTGATGCTCACCCGGTTGGCGCCCACCTCGTCGAGTGCGCCCAACATGCGGCGCTCACCGGTGACGGCCAGGTCTGCGAATGCCCCGGCACACGACGTGCGGTAGACGCCGGCGAACGGGTGCAGCCGTTCGGAGTCGGCGGCCACTGCGACCGCGGCGCCCTCGACCAGCCCGCGATCGACCTCGTCGATCAGTTCACCGGAGATCAGCGGCATGTCGGTCGCGGTGACGAACGCCCGATCACATCCCGCCGCGGCGGCGTGCCGTAGTCCCGTGGCGAGCGCACCCAGCGGTCCGTACTTCGCAGGTTCGTCGGTGACCCACTGCACCGCAAGGGCATCGTGGAGCTCACCGAAGGCGGTCGAGGATGCCGGTGCGACCACGAAGACCGGTGCGCATCGGGTCGCGAGGACCTTCACCACCGTCGCGAGCATCGACTCGCCGTCCCATTCCATCGCCGCCTTGTCGCGGCCCATCCGTCGTGACGCGCCGCCGGCGAGAACGATCCCGGCCGGTGGCCTCGACTCAGCACTTGTGCTCATGGCCCCAGTATCGCCGTCGAGCACCCGTCGTCGTGGCTGTTCGCCGTATTCTTTCACCCCCAGTATTCGGCTCCCCGTCTTTCACTCCCGGCTCCCGGAAGTCAACGCCGTTCACTCCCGACCCCGCCGACACCGTCGGACGGACACGGCAGTATGGACCCATGACCGACGCGCAGATCACGGGGCCGGGACCCACGGAGCGACGATGGGCCGCGTGACCGCACGTGCCAGGGTCGTACGGATCCGCGGCGATCACAGCGACCATCGGGCGGACACCCTGGTTGTGGAGGAGCCGCTGGAACTGCGTCTGGATGGCACCTCACTGATGGTCACCATGCGCACACCGGGTCACGACATCGATCTGGTGCACGGAATCCTGCTGTCGGAGAACGTGATCGCCGACCCCGACGAGATCGAGACGGTCCGCTACTGCGCGGGCACCGACGATGAGGGGCGCAACACCTACAACGTCATCGACGTGGCGAGTCGACGCAACTCGCACATCGTCGACCTGTCACTGGTGGCGAGGTCATCGCCCACCACATCGGCGTGTGGCGTCTGCGGTAAGGCCTCAATCGACGCCCTGGCCACCAAAGCCCGCTGGCCACTCGCCGACGACGCCCACACGGTGACCCCGCAGTCGTTGAGTGCGATGTCGCAGCGGCTGCGCGAATCCCAGAGCACCTTCGCCACGACCGGCGGCGCCCACGGGGCTGCGCTGTTCGACTCGGCGGGGCGGTTGGTGTTCGCTCGCGAGGACATCGGTCGTCACAACGCGGTCGACAAGGTGATCGGCGCGGCCATGCGCGAGGGACTCCTGCCGTTGTCGGGCCACACACTCCTGGTGTCCAGCCGCGCCTCCTTCGAGCTGGCGCAGAAGGCCATCGTCGCCGGCATCCCGATCCTCGCGGCCGTCTCCGCACCATCGTCGCTGGCGGTCGAGGTCGCTCGCGAGTACGGACTGACGCTGGTCGGCTTCCTGCGCGGCGACTCGATGAACGTCTACAGCGCCGAGCATCGGGTGATCACCGTCGACGATGACCCACCGGCCTGAGGTTCCGGCCCCTCACACCGCCTGGCACTGCGGACACCAGTAGACCTTGCGGGCCTCCAGTTCGGCGATCGCGATCTCGGTTCCGCAGATTCGGCAGGGTTCACCGGCCCGCCGGTAGACGTAGGTGCGTGGCCGTCCGGTCCGATAGCTCGGTGCACCATGGTCATCTTCGTCGCGGATCACGTGAATCGCGTTGCGCCGCACACCAATCGGCATGAGCATCACGAGGTCGGCCCAGATCTCGTCGAACTCCTCACGAGTGATCTTGGTACCGGAACGGAATGGATTGATCCGCGCCCGGAACAACACCTCGGCGCGGTAGACGTTGCCGACGCCGGCCATCACCTTCTGGTCCATCATCAGCGCACCGATCGGACGTGCCGAGCGACCGACCGCCGCCCACGCCTTCTCGGGATCAGCGTCCACCCGCAACGGGTCGGGTCCCAGCCGGGCGACGAGCGCCTCGAGTTGTGCCGGCGAGTAGATCTCACACGCCGTCGGTCCGCGCAGGTCGACCCCGACGGTCTCCGATTCCAGCCGCATACGCACTGCGCCGACCGGAGGGTCCATCGGTTGGGACTGTTCATCGAACCGCCCGTACAACCCGAGATGCACATGCACCATCAGTCCGTTGCGGTACCGGTGGACCAGATGTTTACCCCACGCGTCGGCGCCGGCGAACACCTGTCCGTCGACCAGTTGTGCCGACTCGGCGAAACGCCCTTGCGGGCTGCTGACGTGCACAGCATGCCCACGGAACAGCCGCTGATGCCGTCGCGCCAGCCGGTGGACGGTGTGCCCTTCGGGCACCTATGCGGACTTGTCGCGACGCTCGTCTCGACGGGCCTTGCGCGGCACGACGGTCGGGAGAACGTTGTCGCGCACCGTCTCCCCGGTCACCACCACCTTGGCGACGTCATCGCGACTGGGGATGTCGTACATCACCGGCAGAAGCACTTCCTCCATGATGGCGCGCAGCCCGCGAGCACCGGTGCCGCGATGGATCGCCTGATCGGCGATCGCCTCGAGCGCGTCGTCAGCGAACTCGAGTTCGACACCGTCCATCTCGAAGAGCTTGGTGTACTGCTTGACCAACGCATTCTTCGGCTGCGACAGGATCGAGACCAGCGATTCCTTGTCCAGGTTGGTCACCGACGCGACGATCGGCAGACGGCCGATGAACTCGGGGATCAGGCCGAACTTGATCAGATCCTCGGGCAGCACCTCGGCGAAGTGGTCGGTGGTGTCGACCTCTTCCTTACGTGCGACCTCGGTGCCGAATCCGATGCCGCGCTTGCCGACGCGATCGGAGACGATCTTCTCCAGACCGGCGAAGGCGCCGGCCACGATGAACAGCACATTGGTCGTGTCGATCTGGATGAACTCCTGGTGCGGGTGTTTACGTCCACCCTGCGGGGGTACCGACGCCTGGGTGCCCTCCAGGATCTTCAGCAATGCCTGCTGCACACCCTCACCGGACACGTCGCGCGTGATCGACGGGTTCTCGCTCTTCCGCGCGATCTTGTCGACCTCGTCGATGTAGATGATGCCCGTCTCGGCGCGCTTCACGTCGTAGTCGGCGGCCTGGATCAGCTTGAGCAGGATGTTCTCCACATCCTCCCCCACATAGCCCGCCTCGGTGAGCGCGGTGGCGTCGGCGATCGCGAAAGGCACGTTGAGCATCTTCGCCAACGTCTGGGCCAGGTAGGTCTTGCCGCAGCCGGTGGGTCCGAGCATCAGGATGTTCGACTTGGCGATCTCCACCTGCTCACCGGTGCGGGCGTCTTTGCGCTCGCCGGCCTGGATGCGCTTGTAGTGGTTGTAGACCGCCACGGCCAGGGTCCGCTTGGCGGTGTCCTGCCCGATCACGTAGTTCTCGAGGAAGTCGCGGATCTCCGACGGCTTGGGCAGCTCGTCGAGCTTCACGTCGCTCGACTCGGCGAGTTCCTCTTCGATGATCTCGTTGCACAGATCGATGCACTCATCGCAGATGTACACACCTGGTCCGGCGATGAGCTTCTTGACCTGCTTCTGGCTCTTGCCGCAGAAGGAGCACTTCAACAGATCGCCACCGTCACCGATTCGAGCCATCGCGCGCTGTACCTACTTCCCTTGTGCTGCCGCGTCGTGATCAATCATCCGAGACCGTGTGTGACAACCACTGGTGTGAGCACCACACCGGGTTCGAGGGTGTGGATCGATGGCCCGGTGCGAGGCATCCACCCCGACACCGGCGACTCACGGTCCACCACCCCGCGACCCGATATCCCCCGACCGTACCCGGCCTGCACAGGAAGTTCGACCGAAGTGGCCGATCCCGGTGCGGGCGGGTGGATCGTCGAAACATCCGTCACATCTCGGATGTCAGCATCACCCGCGGCGGCGATGCCGTGCTGCATTGTTCCCGTCGGCGTGTCGCCGCACCCGGCCCGTCTCCGCAGGCCCGACGCGCGCTCACACCCGCGCTGTCACGCTTTCGCCGACTTCTTCCGGTAGGCGAACACCTCGTCGACGATGCCGTATTCCTTGGCGGCCTCAGCGGTGAGGATGTTGTCGCGGTCGGTGTCCTTGCGGATCTTCTCCGCCGGCTGCCCGGTGTGGCCGGCCAGGATGTCGTCGAGACGACGACGGATGCGCTCGATCTCGGCGGCCTGGATCTCCAGGTCGGACACCTGCCCCTGGTACGCACCACCGGTGCGTGGCTGGTGGATGAGCACGGTCGCGTTCGGCAGCGCGGCACGTTTGCCCGCGGTACCGCCGGCCAGCAGGATCGCCGCCGCCGACGCGGCCTCACCGAGGCACACCGTCACGATGTCGCAATGCACGTACTGCATCGTGTCGTAGATGGCCAGCATCGCGGTGACACTGCCGCCGGGCGAGTTGATGTACATGATGATGTCGCGATCGGGATCCTGGGACTCCAGCACGAGCAGCTGCGCCATGATGTCGTTGGCGACCGTCTCGTCGATCGGGGTGCCCAGGAACACGATGCGTTCCTCGAACAGCTTCGCGTACGGGTTGTACTCGCGCATGCCATTGGGGGTGTGCTCGATGAACGACGGCAGGATGTAGCGGCTCTGCATGCCGGCGACCGCCGCGGCGCCTGCGGAGATGGACGGCTGTGAACCGAACATGTTGGTCATGAGTGGTGTGCCTCCAAAGAAGTCTTCGGGAGAAGTCTGATGTGGGGAGTCCGAGTCCCCGGGTCTGTCGGCCCGGATGCGGACTAGCCGCGGGTGATCACATGGTCGACGAGGCCGTAGTCCTTGGCGTCGTCGGCGGTGAACCACTTGTCGCGGTCGGCGTCGGCCTCGATCTTCTCCAGCGGCTGACCGGTGTGCTCGGCGTTGAGCTGGTTCATCTGCTTCTTGGTGGTGGCGAACTGCTCGGCCTGAATCGCGATGTCGGCCGCGGTGCCGCCGATGCCCGCCGACGGCTGGTGCATCATGATCCGCGCGTGTTTGAGCGCGTGCCGCTTGCCCTTGGCGCCGGCGGTGAGCAGGAACTGGCCCATCGATGCCGCCATACCCATCGCGTAGGTGGCGACGTCGCATTCGGCGAGTTCCATCGTGTCGTAGATCGCCATACCCGCGGTCACCGAACCACCGGGCGAGTTGATGTAGAGGTGGATGTCCTTGGTCGGGTCTTCCGCCGACAGCAACAGGATCTGGGCGCACAGCCGATTGGCGATGTCGTCGTCGACCTGAGTGCCGAGGAAGATGATCCGCTCGCGCAGCAACCGCTCGAAAACCGAGTCGGTGAGGTTCATGCCGCCCACAGCCGCCGATGCCGTGGCCTGGAACGGTGGGATCTTCTGCCCTGTCACGCTGTCTCCTACTCTCGTGCTGCCGTATTGCTCAATCGAGCCTAACGAATAAGGGCGGCAACACCGTCGGTGTGCCGCCCCTATTCGCTGAGAGCAGAAGAAATCGAATGCCCGCCAGGGCCGATCGAGTACGGACTACTTGGCCTCGTCCTCGGTGGCGGTCTCGGTCGAAGCAGACTCGGTCGACTCGTCGTCGACATCGTCGGCCGGGAAGAACTCGGCGGTGTCGACGGTGTTGCCGTCGGCGTCGGTGACGGTGACCTTGCTGACCACCGATGCCAGTGCCTTGTTGCGGCGCAGGTCGGCGTAGACCGCACCGACCTGGTCGGCGCGCTGGAGTTCCTGGATGAACTGCTGGGGTGCCATGCCGTAACGCTGCGCCTGGAAGATGATCTGCTGGGTGAGTTCGTCCTGGCTCACCTCGGTCTCGAACTCGTCGGCGAGCGCGTCGAGCAGCAGCTGGGTCTTGACCGACTTCTCCGCCGACTCCTTGGACTCGGCGTCCCACTCCTCACGAGTGGTGCCCTGCGCCTCGAGGAACTTGGCGAGCTGCTCATCGTCATGACCCAGCGCGTGGATGATCTGGTGCTGCTGGTTCTCCACCTCGGCGTCGACGACCGACTCGGGCAACGGGACCTCGACGGAATCGAGGAGCTTGTCGAGGACCGCCGAGCTGATCGCGTTCGCCTGCTCGAGCTTCTTGGACTGCTCCACACGCGTGCGCAGGTCATCCTTGAGCTCGTCGACAGTGTCGAATTCGCTTGCCATCTGGGCGAACTCGTCGTCGACCTCGGGAAGCTCACGTTCCTTGATCGAGTTCACCTTCACGGTCACCTGTGCGGGCTGACCCGCGTGGTCACCGGCCACGAGATCAGCGGTGAAGGTCTTCGAGTCACCTTCGGTGAGTCCGATCAGCGCCTCGTCGAGACCGTCGATGAGCTCACCCGAACCGATCTCATGCGACAGCCCCTCGGTGGCGGCTTCCTCGATCTCCTCGCCGTCGATCTCGCCGGAGAGGTCGATGTTGACGAAGTCGCCGTCCTGGGCGGCACGCTCGACACCCTTGAGGGTGCCGAAACGCTCGCGCAGCTTCTGCAGCTGCTCGTCGACCTCGGCATCGTCGATGCTGATCGGCTCGACCTCCACCGACAACGATGCGAAGTCGGGAGTCTCGATCTCAGGGCGGACGTCGACCTCGGCGGTGAACGAGATCGCCTGGCCGTACTCCAGCTCCGACAGATCGATGTCGGGCTGACCGATCGGGTTGGTCTCGGTCTCGGCGATCGCCTCGCTGTACTTGCCGGGCAGGGCGTCGTTGACGACCTGCGCCAGCACGGCATCGCGGCCAACGCGGGCCTCGATCAGCTTGGCCGGCGCCTTACCCGGACGGAAGCCCGGGATGCGGACCTGCTGTGCCAGCTGCTTGTAGGTGCGGGCGAAATCGTCCTTGAGTTCCTCGAACGGAACCTCGACGTTGAGTTTCACTCGCGTCGGGCTCAGCTGCTCGACGGTGCTCTTCACGACATGCTCCTTAGTACTCTCGTCTGGTTCCAGCGATCTGGGCGCTGGAGGTCTGGTCGGCGCTGGTTGGTGTGGCGATCCCCGCCTGCGGCGGTCGCAAACTGCTGACAACCGCTCCGCTCAGACGTCGGATGTCGGGATGACAGGATTCGAACCTGCGACCCTCCGCTCCCAAAGCGGATGCGCTACCAAGCTGCGCCACATCCCGGTGGCCGGTGCGCGGGCGCGCCTCGAGCCGACAGCAAATACTACGTGGCCAGGACGTGCCTGCCCAATACCGGCCCTGCCACCGGGTCGGCCGAGGGCCACGGATCCGAGACGCACGACCCGCGGCGCGAGGTGTTTTGGTGGGTTGCCACACCGCGCTGTACAGTCATCCACGCACCGCCGCTCCGGGTCGAACCGAAGCGCCGAGGCACGCGGGTGTAGCTCAATGGTAGAGCCCTAGTCTTCCAAACTAGCTACGCGGGTTCGATTCCCGTCACCCGCTCCACAGTGTCGCCCCCCGGGGTCACGATCCATCCGACGATGCGGTCGCCCGGATCGGTCGGTCATCCGGTTCCCGTGCGGGCCAGTTCAGATCAGATGGTCGCCTCCGTCGTCGTAGACCGCCATGGCCGGCGTGTAGCCGACATGGTTGAAGAAGATCCCCACCCCCGCGGCCACGATCCCCAGCACGTTGTCCAGGCGTGGCGCGTTGCACACACCGTCACCCCGCAGGCAGATCTCGGTGCGCCGACTGCTGGGCGAACGATCCGAGAGCTCGCCGATCGTGGGAGCCACGCTGCCGATCAGTCCGGGGTTGCCCGCGCCCAGGATCCCACCGGATCCGTTGACCGTGGGACGACGCGGATCGGCGATCAGCTGACATCGCGTCGCGGTGATCTGGTCGCACACGTCCCCGGCGATGAGCGCCCCGAGCGAGTAGCCCCGCAGAACGGGCGTCGTCTGCGGACAGGTCGCCAGCAGAGCGTTCACCGCGTTGGTGAGCGCCTGCTTACCCGCCGCCACCGAGGCGCCGGAGATCTCGGCGGAGTAGGTGATGGACGTGGTGTCGGCGACATCGTCGGGGTAGAACCGGGCGATGTTGAGCGCGTTCGGATCCTGCGAACCACCCACCCCGAAGTAGTGCACCGTCGGGCAGCCCGTCGCAGCACCGGCATCCGGATGGGCGAAGACCGCCCCGGCGAGCACACTCGCAAGGACTGCGGACACCGCGAACACCGTCCGCAGAACCCGCCGCGTGACCCCTTAGTGCCCGGCCCCCGTGTGCCCGGCGCCTATATGCGCAGCCGCTGTCTGCGTGGCCCTGCGCGATCGTGTCGATTCCGTCAGCTCCACGTTCCGCCTCCTGGTTGCGCTGTCCGTCCAGACGCCCGCCACCGCCGACCTGCGCGGTGCGGCCAGGGTAACCCCCATCAGGCACGTAAGTACCAGCGACGCAACCGAACAGCGCCGGTAGCTCCACCGATCACCGCAGTATGAGCGAGGTGACTTCGCGAATCCGACATGTTGGCGCGTTGTGGTGCCCGCTGACGCCGAGAGTGGCACAGTGAGTGAGGGAGTTCGATCCGACCCCCACTCACTGCCACCACAGCCCCGGCAGAGGAGCGCACATGCGCATCGCTTTGTTCATAGCGTGTTTCAACGACGTGATGTACCCGCAGACCGGCAAGGCAATGGTCTCCCTGCTGCGCCGCCTCGGCCACGAGGTGGTGTTTCCGGCAGATCAGACATGCTGCGGCCAAATGCATTTCAACACCGGCTATCAGGACGACTGCATCCCCCTGGCCGAACGCTTCTGCTCCACCTTCGACCCCTACGACGTGGTGCTCGCAGCATCGGGATCGTGCGCCTCGATGGTCAAGGAGTACTACCCGGTGGTCGCCGATCGGGCGAAATCACCTGCACTGAAAGCACGTTCGGAGTCGGTCTCGTCCCGGCTGTACGAATTGTCAGAGTTACTGATCGACGTCCTCGGTGTCACCGACACCGGTTCGTACTTCCCGCACAGCGTGACCTATCACCCCACCTGCCACACGTTGCGCATGCTCAAGATCGGCGAGAGACCGCTCACCCTGCTGCGCAATGTCGACTCGATCGACATCGTCGACCTCCCCGAACCCGAGGAATGCTGCGGTTTCGGCGGTACGTTCTCGGTCCGAAACGGCGACACGTCGGCGGCGATGGGCACCGACAAGGTCGCCAGCGCCATGTCGACCCACGCCGAGATCCTCACCGCCGCCGACAATTCCTGCCTCATGCACCTCGGTGGCATTCTCTCGCGAGCGCGATCGTCGATGCGCCCGCTGCATTACGCGGAGATCCTGGCCTCCACGCGGGAACATCCCCTCGACACCGGCGAGGCGATCCCCGCGGTCGAGCGTCCCGTCGACGCGTGGAGATCCGAACAGGCGCAGCACGACCACGGGTCGCGGAAGCCCGAGCTCCGTTCCCCCATGCACCCGGCACAGCATCAGGGACGGCGCTCATGAGCAGCCGAACCTCGCGGGTCGACGCGGCGGGATCAGTGGTACCTCCGCAAGACACCTATCTCGGTATGCCACCGTTCCCCACCGCCGCCAAACATCAGCTGCGTAATTCGCAGCAGCGCAGCAATCTCACCCACGCCACCCGCACGATCCGAGGCAAACGCAACGCGCTGGTCGCCGACAAGGACGACTGGGAACAACTGCGCAGTGCCGGTGCGGCCATCAAGGACGAGGTACTGACCCACCTCGACGAATACCTCCTGCAGTTCGAAGAGGCCGCCACCGCGGCCGGGGCGACGGTGCACTGGGCGCCGGACGCATCAGCAGCCAATCGCATCGTCGGCGAGATCGCCGTCGAGGCCGGGGTGTCGGATGTGGTGAAGGCCAAGTCGATGGCCACCGAGGAGATCGGGCTCGTCGAAGCGCTGGCCGCCGCCGACGTCAACGCCTACGAGACCGACCTCGCCGCACTGATCGTCCAGTTGTCCGCCGACGTCCCGTCCCACATCGTGGTGCCGGCGATCCACCGAAACCGTGCCGAGATCCGCGAGATCTTCGCCACCAACATGGGTACTTTCGGTGAGCCTGCGCCCGCAGACCTCGACGACGATCCCACACACCTCGCCGCCGCCGCGCGTCATCACCTCCGGCAGAAGTTCCTCGCCGCGGAGATGGCGGTGACCGGAGCCAATTTCGCTGTCGCCGAATCAGGTTCACTGCTGCTGGTGGAATCCGAGGGCAACGGCCGGATGTGCGTGACGATGCCTAAGACACTGGTGAGCGTGGTCGGTATCGAGAAACTCGTACCCACGTGGCGAGACGTCGAGGTGTACCTGCAACTGCTGGCGCGCTCGGCAACCGGTGAGCCGATGAATCCGTACACGTCGGTGTGGACAGGTGCCCACGCCGACGACGGACCCACCGACGTCCACATCGTCCTGCTCGACAACAACCGCACCGACATCCTCGCCGACGAGGTCGGCAGACAGACGCTGCGCTGCATCCGCTGCGCCGCATGCCTCAACGTCTGCCCGGTGTACGAGCGCGCGGGTGGGCATTCTTACGGCTCGGTGTATCCGGGGCCGATCGGGGCCATCCTCAGTCCACAGCTGCGCGGACTGCACGACGACGTCGACCGCGAACTGCCCTACGCATCTTCACTGTGTGGTGCGTGCTTCGAGGCGTGCCCGATGGAGATCAACATCCCGCGGGTGCTGGTGCAATTGCGCGCCGACGTGATCGACGAGGAGCCGGCGCTCAAACCGTCGGCCGAGCGAGCGGCGATGTCGGTGGCCGCGGCCGGCTTCAGTCACCGCACGCTGTTCGACATCGGCGAGAAGGCCGCCGGCTTCGCACACCGACTGATCCGCAACGAGCGCGGGATCACCTCGGTGCCCGGGTTCAGCGGATGGTTCAGCACGCGCGACATCGCCACGCCACCGGCCGAAAGCTTCTCTTCGTGGTGGGCACGAACAGGAGGTGCCGACGATGAGTGAGGCCCCCGGTACCGCCACCGGCGCAACCGACGGCCGGTCGGTCATCCTCGAGCGAGTGCGTTCGGCGTTGGGTGACACACCACGCCCACATGCCCGGATCGACCGTGACTATCTCCCCGCCGACCCGGGGAACGACGACGACAACGTCTCGGCGTTGAGCGAACGCCTCAGTCACTACGACGCGCACGTCGCGCGAGTCGACCCGGATTCGGTGTCTGCCACGGTCGCCCGGCTCTTCGGCGAGCGTGGATTCTCCTCGATCGTGGTCCCGCCGGGACTCGATCCGCAGTGGTTGCCCTCCGGCGATGACATCGAGTGGCTGCACGACTCCACCGAATCGCCGTTGGACCGTGCGACGATCGGCGACGCCGATGCCGTGATCACCGCGGCGACGGTGGCCGCCGCCGACACCGGGACGATCGTGCTCGACGGGAGCGCCGGACAGGGCCGCAGAACCCTGTCGCTGCTGCCTGACGCGATGCTGGTGATCCTCGACCTCGACCAGATCGTCGCCAACCTCCCCGCCGCGATCGCACGCCTGGACCCGCGTCACCCGCTCACCTTCATCTCCGGTCCGTCGGCCACGGTCGACATCGAACTGGTCCGGGTGGAAGGTGTCCACGGCCCCCGTGTCCTCGACGTGATCATTTCCGGCTGAATTCGCTTGTCGGCGGACCACCTCACACGCACCGTGATTCCCACCTGACACATCATGTGTCACTCACGTCACGCAGATCGTGCATTTCGGACCCGATACCGGTCATATGACTCAACTCGTCGGCGTTTCGTCCTTTGGACGCCGGGCAACGATCGTGTAACGATGACGTCGCCTCCGATGAGGTACAGCAGTTTTCCGGTCGTGGCATTCGCGATCGCGTAAGGACGTAGGGGCTTCATCATCGTGTTTTCTCGCAAGTCGGACCGGGGACGCCGGTCGAATCGTTCGCATGCACTCGGCAAGCGGCTGGCAGCGGTCACCACCGGGTCGGTCGTCGTCGCGCTCGCACTGCCTGCCGTCGCCTCGGCCGACCAGGTGGTCACCGTTCCCGGGTTGCCGCCGGTCACGCTGCCCTCGCAGGTGCCCGCACTCCCGCATCTGCCGTACGTGAGCGCCACCACGACGCCGAGCACCCCGACCGCGCCCCAGGCGCCGTCGACGACCGAGGCGCCCAAGCCGCCGGCCGAGCCCGCACCCCCGGTTCCCACCAAGACCGGCTGGGAGGCGCTCGCAGACGACGCCACCCACACGATGACCGTGTGGCACAACGGCAAGATCGTGCGCAAGGACATCCCGATCTCGATGGGCTCCAACGAGCACCCCACACCCAACGGCGTGTACTACACCAAAGAGAAGTACCGGGACATGTACATGGACTCGTCCACCTACGGGGTTCCGGTGGATTCACCTGAGGGATACCGGACCTACGTGGAGTACGCCATCCGGATGAGCTGGGACGGCATCTTCCTGCATGCCGCACCCTGGTCGGTCGCTCAGCAGGGTCACACCGATGTCAGCCACGGGTGCATCAACGTCTCGACCGAGAACGGCAAATGGGCCTACGAGAACTTCCCCGAGGGAACTCCGATCGTGGTCCGCGGAACCGTGGGCGGACAGTACGTCCAGGGCAGCTGAGGCCGTCATGACCCATCAGCCGACTAGGGTGCGAGCACTGCGCCACAGGGGCATGGTCGGCTGACGATCGATGTGAGGCAGGTGCTTTCGGTCCGCACAGGACCCGAAACCCCTGCCTTCGTCGTCTCCGGCGTACAACCTCGGTGGCGCCGGCTCACGGTTGCAGCGGTCTACTCCGTTCCGAGCTCGTGGTACTCCCCCGACCCGGTCACCCGCGCGATCGCACGCATCTTGTTCACCGCGTCGAGCGCTGCCACCTTGTACCCCTCAGCCAGGGTCGGGTAGTTGAACACCGCCTCCACGAGATAGTCCACGGTCCCGCCCAGACCCATCACCGTCTGCCCGATGTGCACGAGTTCTGCGGCGTTGGAACCGAATACGTGAACGCCGAGCAGTTCACGTGTCTCGGCGTGGATGAGCAGCTTGAGCATGCCGTAGGAGTCACCCATGATCGCTCCGCGGGCGAGCTCCCGATAGCGTGAGACACCCACCTCGAATGGCTGGTTCTCCGCGGTCAGCTCCTCCTCGGTCTTGCCCACGTAGCTGATCTCGGGGATCGAATAGATGCCGATCGGCTGGTTGCGCATGTCGGTGGCCCCGGCCGGCTCGCCGAACGCGTGATAGGCCGCACGCCTGCCTTGCTCCATCGACGTGGCCGCCAGCGCAGGGAAGCCGATCACGTCGCCGACGGCGTAGATGTGGGGAACCGACGTCTGGAAGTTCTCGTTGACCTCGAGTCGCCCGCGCTTGTCGGCGACCAGCCCGGCCGCCTCGATGTCGAGCTTGTCGGTGACGCCCTGCCTGCCCGCCGAGTACAGCACGGTGTCGGCGGGGATCTTCTTGCCCGACTCCAGAATCGTCAACGTTCCGGCCGGATGGCGCTCGACCGTCTTGACCACCTCGCCGAAACGGAACGTCACGCCGCGATCACGCAGTTGGTACTGCAGGGATTCCACGATCTCGCGGTCGCAGAAGTCCAGCAGTCGGGGACGCTGTTCGACCACGGTCACCTTGGTACCCAGCGCCGCGAACATCGAGGCGTACTCGATGCCGATGACGCCGGCGCCGACCAGCACCATCGAGCGCGGCACCCGGTCGAGGCTCAGGATCTGGTCGGAGTCCACGATGGTCTCCCCGTCGAACTCCACCGTCGACGGACGCGCCGGGCGCGTCCCCACCGCGACCACCACCTTCTCGGCGCCGATGGTCATCAACTCCCCGTCGATGCCGTCGACGGCGATCTCGTGCTCACCGGCGAAACGGCCACTGCCCAGGTACAGCGCGACATGATTACGCGCGAGCTGACTCTGGATGACGTCGATCTCCTTGCCGATCACGTGCATCGTGCGCGCGGACAGATCGGCGACGGTGATGTCGCTCTTCACCTTGGTATGACTGCCCGTAGAGTTCGCGCTGGCTCAGGCCCGTGAGGTAGAGCACCGCCTCGCGCAGCGTCTTGGACGGGACGGTGCCGGTGTTGATACACACACCGCCGACCATGTTCCGCCGTTCGACCACCGCAGCGCGCTTGCCCAGTTTGGCGGCAGCGATCGCGGCCTTCTGACCAGCCGGCCCGGAACCGATCACCACGAGATCGTAGGTCTCCATCGCACACTCCGCTTCGCCTCGCCCCGCGCGGGAAACTGGTCGGCGCCCGGGTCTGGGTGCGGCGGCCTGACCAACCTGACGTCACCCAGAAATACACCGGAGATGTTGCGGCTGCGTGAAATCCAGAACCTGACATTCACCAACTCGACGGTGCTGCCCCCGACCCCCGACCCCCGACACCCAGACGTCGATGCGCCATCTCCTCAGGCGCCGCGGGTCACGCGGCGTGACCGGCTCCGGCGGGACCCACCGCGAACGTGGCCTGCACCTGCATCCACTGTGCGAGGACCTGACATCCGGTCAGCCCGGAACCGGGATCGATCGGTTCGGTGGCATACGAGGTGTGCCGCCCGCCGCGAGGGTTGCGGATGTGCAGTCCCGCCCACATCAGGAAGGCCGGTAGGTAGCCGAGCACCTCGCATACCGCGATACGCACACGCCGCAGATCTCGCCACCACTGCGCAGGAGTCACCGAGGTTCGCGCGGCGTTCTGGAATGAGTTACGCCGCAACGTATTCCACATCTCACACAGCCAGCCGCCGAGGTCGGCGAGGCTCAACCATCCGGTGAGGTCGGCGACATCACGCAGCAGCGAGTCGCGGCTGGCGTTGCAGATCATGTCGTCGCGGTGCGCGATCCACAGGGTGGGCAGTCCGACCGGCACCTCGGGACCGGGGCCCGCGATACCCGCACCGTCACAACCCGAGACGACACCGACGGGCTGATGCGGATCGGCGACGAATCCGGCACCGATGAGGTGCGACTGCCCCCACGACACCGGTCCGTCCGGCGACCGCGTCGCCGAGAGTGTGCCGAGGAATTCGCGAACCACCACCGCACCCTGGGAGTACCCCAGCAGGATGACGGGTCCTCGGGCGGCGGCCATCGATGCATGCAAGGCGGTGACACCGGCGTGCACGCTCGTACGGTAGCTGACCCCGTCCCGTTCGGGCACCGGGCCGTAGCTGGCCGGATAGGGCACCCAGACGCCGCGGAAACGATGATCGAGCTCGCCGACCACATGGGCGAGCATGCCACGCACTGTGCCCGCATCGTCGTCGGCACGGGCCTCACCCGTGCCGCCGACCACGAGAACGGTGACCACGGACATGACTCCATCGTGCCCGAGCCGCCTGAGAGTTGATCGCCGACGAATCTGAGAAGAGCATGAAAAACGTGGGAGGAGCACGCACGACAAGCCCACCAGCCTGAGCCCACGCCGCCCGCGCACCTTCGGGCAGCCGCGATCGGGCTTTTGATAGTTTGCCCACATGGTCACCACCTCCGACTCGACACGGCCCGCGCGAGGTGGCGGACGACCGGATGTCACCTCACGCGACGACATCGAGCGTGCGGCCTTCCGCCTGTTCGGCGAACGAGGCTTCGCCGAGACGACCGTCGACGACATCGCCGCCGCCGTGGGAATAGGCAGGCGAACCTTCTTCCGCTATTTCGAGTCGAAGAACGACATCGCCTGGGGCCGATTCGACGACAGTCTCCAGTGGTTGCGGCAGCTGTTGCGCGACTCCGACCCCGCCCTGCCGCTGGCGGAGGTGATCCAGGCCGCGGTGGTCCGGTTCAACCGGGCACCCGACGACGCCGATCCACCTCACAGCCAGCGGATGGCGCTGATCCTCACCACCCCGGCGCTCCAGGCGCATTCGGCTCTGCGCTACGTCGCCTGGCGTGAGGTCATCGCCGACTATGTGGCCGAGCGGCGGAGTGAATCCCCCACCGACTTCGTGCCTCGCCTGATCGGACAGGTCACCCTCGCGCTGTCGTTGGCCGCATACGAGACGTGGCTGGACGGCCCCACCGATTCGTTGGAGAACCTGCTCGACGAGTCGATGGCCCAGCTACGCGCCTACCTGCAGCCGTGAACGACGCCGGCGCGCCCACCTGAGGTGGACGCGCCGGAAAGGGTGTCGGTGACGCCGCCCGGACTCGGGCGGCGCGGTGCTCAGTTCTGCGGAACCGCCGGGGCCACACCGGTGCGCTCGAACTCGTCGAGGATGTTGATGCGACGCTGATGGCGCTCTTCACCCGACCACGGCGTCTCGATGAAGGCGTCGACGATCTTGATCGCTTCCTCGGTGGTGTGCATACGCCCACCGATGCCCATCAGCTGAGCGTTGTTGTGCTGACGCGCCAGTTGCGCTGTCTCCACGCTCCAGGCAAGCGCGCAGCGTGCGCCCTTGACCTTGTTCGCGGCGATCTGCTCACCGTTGCCGCTCCCGCCCAGGACGATCCCGAGGCTTCCCGGATCACCGACGGTCTTGATCGCCGCGTCGATGCAGAAGGCGGGATAGTCGTCGGCAGGGTCGTAGGTATGCGCACCGCAGTCGATCACGTCGTGACCGGCCTCGCGCAGATGCTCGGCGATGGTGTTCTTCAATTCGAAACCGGCATGGTCGCCACCCAGATACACACGCATGGCACAAGTCTTGCAGGTCATCGCCCGTAGGTCGACGACCAGGGTGACCCGAAGTCCACGTATCGGCGATACCTGGCACTAGATTTGCCCTGTGCACCCCCACCACGATGACTCCGGGATGTCCGGCAACGCCCCACAACCGCCATATCCGGCACCGGCCTGGCAGCCGCCGGCACCCTGGGCCGCTCGCCCCCGCCTGCACCCGTGGGAGATCCCGCTTCTGGTGCTGACCATCCTCATCGGCGTGGTGGTCTACGGAGGCGTGATCGCACTGGTGGCGCTGGGAGAATGGAACTCCTATTTCTTGTTGCTGCTGGCCGCACCGGTTCTGGTGTACCTGCTGCGCGGGATGAACTACGCCTCCCCGCGCGTCAACGGGGTGCAGATGTCGCCCACGCAGTTCCCCGAGGGGTATCAGATCGTGGTGGACGCGGCTGCGCGCTATGGGCTGGAGTACGTCCCCGACGGATATGTGGTGCTGGGCAACGGCGTGATCAACGCCTTCGCCTCCGGTCACGGATTCCGTCGCTACGTGGTGATCAATTCTGATCTATTCGAGATCGGCGGTGCGGCACGCGATCCCGAGGCGCTGCGGTTCATCATCGGACATGAGGTGGGACATATCGCCGCCGGACACGTCTCCTACTGGCGTCAGCTGACCACTTCGGTGGGCACCACCATCCCGATACTAGGCCACGCGTTGTCGCGCGCCCAGGAATACAGCGCAGACAACCACGGGTACTACAACCAGCCGTCCGGATGCCCCGGCGCCATCGGCGTCCTGTCGGCCGGCAAGTACATGCTGCGCAACGTCGACTTCGACCAGTTCTGCGACCGCGCCTCGCAGGAGAAGGGCTTCTTCGTCTGGATGACCAACGCGCTGTCGACCCACCCGGTACTCACCTGGCGGGCGGCGGCGCTGCGCGACCGTAGCCGCGCCGGCCGCATGTTCTGGCGACCGGCCACCGTCAAGCGGGGAACCGGCAGCGGCAACACCGTGCCCGTTCCGACACCGCCCGGTCCACCGCACGCCTCGCCGACACCCGATCGCCAGTATCGGTGAACACGCGCCGACGCGGGCGGATCAGCGGGAGCGTCGAGTTGGGGGCGTCGGCGCGGGAGCGTCACTCTCAGTCGAAGGCCGGATCCTCGTGGCGGGAGCGCTTGAGCTCGAAGAAGTGCGGGTAGCTCGCCAGTTTCACCGCACCGTCCCAGACCACCCCGGCGGTCTCGCCGCGCGGGATCCGCGACAGCACCGGCCCGAAGAACGCCACACCGTTGATGTGGATCGTCGGGGTGCCCACATCGTCACCGACCTTGTCCATGCCCTCGTGGTGCGAGGCGCGGATCGCCGCGTCGTAGTCGGTGGAGTGGGCGGCCTCGGCGAGTTCTGCTGGCAAGCCGGCCTCGGCGAGAGCTGTGCTGATCACCGAGTCGAGGTCCTTGTTGCCATTGTTGTGCAGTTGCGTGCCCATCGCGGTGTACAGGTCGGGCACCACCGCGTCGCCCTGGCTGTCTGCGGCTGCGGCGATCACGCGCACCGGCTCCCAGGCACGTGCGAGCCCCTTGCGGTAGTCGTCGGGGACGTCCTTGCCCTCGTTGAGCACCGCGAGACTCATGATGTGGAAGTTCACGTCGATGTCGCGCACCTTCTCCACTTCCAAGATCCATCGCGAGGTGATCCAGCACCACGGGCACAGCGGGTCGAACCAGAAATCCACCCGATCTTTGTCCGACGCGGCGGCGGTGTTGTCGACGGATTGTGCCTGTGTGGTCACGGAAGTCGCCCTTCTGGAGTATCCGGTTGTCCGAGGTGCGTCGGTCGGGAGTCTCGACCGCGCTGTCGGTGTCGCTCACGTCCAGCCTTGCACAATCGGGCGACACCCACCGCCACCGCGTGACGCACCACCGACACGCTCTGGGCGCATCCCGCCGATGAGGTAGAAGTTGAAGGTCGAGAAAACCCCTGAAGCCGCGATTCCAACGAACCTCGAGAGGCACACGTGAGCGCACCCAATCTGACCCAGGACCAGGCTCGTGACCGCGCAGCGACGGTCACGGTCTCGTCCTATGACATCGATCTGGACCTGACCGACGGCTCCGGCGGCCCCGGGGAGAAGACCTTCGCCTCGACCACCACCGTGACCTTCACCGCCACGCCCGGCTCGTCGACGTTCATCGACATCGTCGCGGCGGGCGTGCGCTCGGCCGTACTCAACGGGACCGCACTCGATGTCTCCGACTATGACGAATCCACGGGTATCGAACTGCCCGATCTGGCCGAGACCAACGAGCTCACGGTGGTCGCCGACTGCGTCTACTCACACACCGGCGAGGGACTGCACCGCTTCGTCGATCCCAGCGACTCGCAGGTGTACCTGTACTCGCAGTTCGAGACAGCCGACGCCAAACGCATGTTCGCCTGCTTCGACCAACCCGATCTCAAGTCGACGTTCGACATCACCGTGACCGCGCCCGCCGGCTGGGAAGTGATCTCCAACGGCGCCGCGGAATCGGTGACCGACGCCGACAACGGTGCTCGCACACATCATTTCGCCACTACACCGCTGCTGAGCACCTACCTCGTCGCACTGATCGCCGGCCCCTACGCCAAGTGGACCGACGTCTACACCGACTCCTACGGCAGCATCGACCTGGGCATCTACTGCCGCGCGTCGTTGTCGGAGTTCATGGATCCCGAGCGGCTGTTCACCGAGACCAAGCAGGGCTTCGGTTTCTACCACGAGAAGTTCGGTATCCCTTACGCTTTCGGCAAATACGATCAGCTCTTCGTACCCGAGTTCAACGCCGGTGCTATGGAGAACGCCGGCGCGGTGACCTTCCTCGAGGACTACGTGTTCCGCTCGCGGGTCACGAAATACCTCTACGAACGCCGCGCCGAGACGATCCTCCACGAGATGGCGCACATGTGGTTCGGCGATCTGGTGACGATGCGCTGGTGGGATGACCTGTGGCTCAACGAATCCTTCGCGACCTTCGCCTCGGTGCTCTGCCAGACCGAGGCGACCGAGTACACGAATGCGTGGACCACATTCGCCAACGTCGAGAAGTCCTGGGCCTACCGTCAGGACCAGTTGCCCACCACCCATCCGGTGGCCGCCGAGATTCCCGACATCGCGGCGGTGGAGGTCAACTTCGACGGCATCACCTACGCCAAGGGCGCCTCGGTACTCAAGCAACTGGTCGCCTATGTGGGGCGCGACGAGTTCCTGGCCGGGTTGCGCGACTATTTCCAGGCGCACAAGTTCGACAATGCCGAGTTCTCCGATCTTCTTGCCGCACTGGAGAAGTCGTCGGGCCGCGATCTGTCGGACTGGGGTGCGCAGTGGCTCAAGACCACCGGCATCAATGTGATGCGACCGGATTTCGACGTCGACGCCGATGGCGTGATCACCCGATTCGAGATCGTCCAGGAAGGCGCCAAGCCCGGCAAGGGCGAAACGCGCGTACACCGTCTCGCAGTCGGCGTCTATGACGACGACAACGGGAAGCTCACCCGGGTCAAGCGGGTCGAGCTCGATGTCGAGGGTGAGCGCACCTCGGTCGACGAACTCATCGGCAGCCCGCGCGGCAAACTGATCCTGCTCAACGACGACGACCTGACCTACTGCTCGGCCCGGCTCGATCCCGACTCGCTGGCCACCGCGACGAGCCGAATCGGCGACATCACCGATTCGATGCCGCGCACGCTCGTGTGGTCGGCGACCTGGGAGATGACGCGTCAGGCCGAGATGCGTGCCCGCGACTTCGTCACGCTGGTCGGACAGGGCATCGCTGCGGAGACCGAAATCGGTGTGGTGCAGCGAGTTCTGTTGCAGGCCGCCACCGCGCTGGACTCCTACGCCGATCCCGAGTGGGCTGCGAGCACCGGGCGCCCGCAGCATTCGCGGCGTCTGCTCGAGCTCGCCCGGCAGGCTCCCGACGGTTCCGACCATCAGCTCGCATTCGTCAACGCATTGCTGGCGGGATTCCTGCTCGACGATCAGACGCAGATCTTCTCCGATCTGCTCGACGGCACCGATCCGGCCGACCATGATCTCGCCGGTCTGGTGATCGACACCGACCTGCGGTGGCGCATCGTGAACGCTCTGGCCGCCGCCGGCGCGATCGACACCGAGAGCGATACGACACCGGTCATCGATGCCGAGGCCGCCCGCGACAACACCGCAGCGGGCGCCCGTCAGGCCGGTGCGGCCCGCGCCGCACGGCCCTTGGCATCGGCCAAGGAGGACGCGTGGCAGCTCGCGGTGGTCGACGACTCGGTGCCCAACATCACCGCTCGCGCGATCATCAGCGGATTCGTTCAGCCGGGTCAGGACGAGCTGCTGGCCCCGTATGTGGACCGCTACTTCGATGCGGTGCCCGATGTGTGGGCGCGGCGCAGCAGTGAGGTCGCACAGACCGTGGTGGTCGGGCTCTACCCGAGTTGGGCGATCGACGCCGACACGCTGGCCAAGGCCGACGAATTCCTCGCCGGTGAGCGTCCCCCGGCCTTGCGCCGACTGATCGCCGAGGGTCGCGACGGCGTGGCCCGTTCACTGAGGGCACGCGAATTCGACGCACGCTGAATACGGCCCCGAGACGCGCAAACCCCCACCAGCACAGGCTGGTGGGGGTTTGTTCGTCGTCAGTCGCTCATCGGCATCGAGCGATCAGCACACTCAGATAGGTGCGACCGCCGAGGTGATGACGCGGATCGCGGCGATGACGCCGTCGATGAGCTGATTTGCCTTGAAGCTCGCGATCGCCGCGGTGATGCCCAGGCCGCAGACGCGATCGTTCACCCGGTCGGCGACATGTGCGCCGGAGACCACGGCCACCTCGCGGGTGTTCGGCGAGACCGCGATGAGCACCGCATGCTCGTGTTCGGGAACCGAAGGCAAAATCGCCCCGGCGCCGGCCACGGCATCGTCGCCCAGTTCGCCGATGTAGACCGAGAACCGCACGAGCGCGCGCTCGGTGCCGTCGGTCAAGGCGTCGTCGAGAGCCACCAGCTCGTCGCGGGTGAACGGCGGCGTCGTCGGGGTCGAGCCGGGAAAACGAGCTGCCGAGATCCGCCCCGAGGAGGTGACAACCGCACCCACAGGCAGATCGTCAGAGCTGATGGACGCGTGTTCGACCTCACCACTTGCCACTTGCGGACCCTCCGATCGCGTCGTCATGCTCGTGCTCCGGTCCGGCGACGGGCTCGATATCCGTTGCGCTGAACAGCTGTGGATTGTGCTTCCACTCCTTGTCCAGCGTGTACGGCTCGACCTTCCCGCACTTCGTGCCGGAGGTGAACAGCATCGAGACGACGACCATCGCCACCACCACGAGCGTTCCGATCACCACCACGAGCCCAAGAACGGTAATTGCATCGTCCATTGCTCACCCTTCAACTACACGTTGTCGTGGAGAAAAATCTAGCCCACGTGATCCCACCGAGCCCATCCACCCCACTCATTGTGCGCGTGTCGATGCTCACGCCGCATCCACATCGATATACCTCGACCACGCCGGGTCGATCTCCTTGATCGTTGCGAGCAGTCGCCAGTGCCGCCCCTTCGGCGGTGTCAACGGCGTCCGCAACGTCCAGCCGAGTTCACTGAGCAGGCGATCTGCCTTCTTGTGGTTACAACTGCCACAGCATGCGACGCAGTTGTCCCAGCTGTGGGTGCCACCTCGGCTGCGCGGGATGACGTGATCGATGGTGTTGGCGCGGCTGCCGCAGTAGCCGCACCGGAATCGGTCACGATGCATCAGGGCCGCGCGGGTCATCGGGATCACCGCACGGTAGGGCACCCGGACGTAGTGGCGCAGTCGGATCACCGACGGGATGGGGATGGCCACCCCCGCCGAGTGCACAGCGGCCGCCGACGGGTCGGCATGGACCACATCAGCCCGGTCGCGCAGCACCAGCACGATGGCACGCCGGATGGAGATCGCGGTGAGGGGCTCGTAGGTGGCATTGAGCAGCAGCACCCGATGTTTGCCCCACAGCGACGAGCCCGATGTCGCGGGCACCGGCGCGGCGGCGAGTGTCGCCGCGGCGACCGGGTGATCGGCCGCGGCGTGACCGAATGCGCCAGGACCCGAATCGGACAGTCCGGACTGTCTGTGCCCGTCGGCATGCGTGATCACGGCGGCCCCGGTGGGCCGGATCTTCGGTGCGGCCGACGATCGTTGCACGTCACGGGCCCGCTGCGTCCTGGATCGCGTCATCGATTCCTCCCGATGCAGACGGACACCAGTTGACCACGGAAACGTGTCGAATGCACTCGGAAAATGCCGAACCGACAAGTCGATTGTGTGAACACTCGTCAGCCCTTCGGCCCCTCGGACACGCCGCGACAGCGACACCCGCGCCCGCCGGAGGACAATAGGAGACGTGAGCGACACACACGACACCGCGACCGGTTCTCCGCGACCGGAGTCCGCCGGCACGACGCCCCAGACGTTCTACGACTCCGTCGGCGGTGAGCAGACGTTCGTCGATCTCGTCCACCGCTTCTATCAGGAGGTGGCCGCCGACGAGATCCTGCGCCCGATGTACCCCGAGGAGGATCTGGGTCCGGCCGAACGCCGCCTGCGCATGTTCCTGGAGCAGTACTGGGGCGGGCCCCGCACCTACTCCGAGGAGCGAGGCCACCCCCGGTTGCGGATGCGCCATCACCAGTTCCACATCGGTCCGATCGAACGCGATGCGTGGCTGCGGTGCATGCACACCGCGATCGCGTCGATCGATGCGACTCGGCTCGACGACGAACACCGCGAGATGCTGACCCGTTACGTCGAGATGGCGGCCGATTCGCTGGTCAACGCACCCTTCTGAGCACCGATCCGGTTACTGATGGCTCCTGACCACTGATGGCTTCTGACCACTGATGGCTGGGGCCCGACACGTTCCTCACCCTCGTGAGGAGTCGACCTCCACCGAGGACGGATGACAATCACGATGACGACAACCCCGATGACCGCAACTCAGATGACCGCGTGGACGGTCACCACACCCGGCCCGATCCACGGCAGCGGCCCGAACGGCGATTCGCCGCTGGCGCGTGTCGACAAGCCGGTCCCCTCACCCGGCGCCGGCGAGGTGCTCATCGAGGTTTCCGCATGCGGGGTGTGCCGTACCGACCTGCACGTCTGCGAAGGCGATCTACCCGTCCACCGGGCCCACGTCACACCCGGCCATGAGGTGGTCGGGGCGGTGGTCGCCTGCGGTGAGGGCGTCGACATCGCGCTGGGGACGCGGGTGGGTGTCGCGTGGCTGCGCCACACCTGCGGAGTCTGCCGCTACTGCCTGCGCGGCGACGAGAACCTCTGCCCGTCGTCGCGCTACACCGGCTGGGATGCCGACGGCGGCTACGCCGAGTACACGGTGGCGCCCGCCGACTACGTCTACGTCTACGTCCTTCCCGAGGGCTTCACCGACGACATGGCACCGCTGCTGTGCGCAGGCATCATCGGCTACCGCTCGCTCAAGCGCGCCGAACTCCCGCCGCAGGGCCGGCTCGGTCTGTACGGTTTCGGCGGCAGCGCCCACCTGTGCGCCCAGGTCGCGCTGGCCGCCGGCGCCGAGGTTCACGTGTTCACCCGTGGCGACGACGCGCGCCGGCTCGCCCGCGATCTCGGCGCCGCCTCGGTGAACGGCGCCTACGACCCCTCCCCGGTGCCGTTGGACTCGGCGATTCTCTTCGCACCGGCAGGCGATCTCGTACCGGTGTGCATGACCGCGCTGGATCGGGGCGGGACGTTGGCCATCGCGGGCATCCACCTCAGCGACATCCCGTCGCTGAACTATCAGGACCACCTGTTCCAGGAACGCCAGATCCGCAGCGTCACCGCCAACACCCGCGCCGACGGACGCGAATTCCTGGAGCTTGCCGTGCGGGAGAGGATCTCGGTGACCTCCCACCACTACCCACTGGCACGTGCCGATGCGGCGTTGCGCGATCTGTCCGATGGGGTCTTCGACGGTGCCGCGGTTCTCTACACCTGACCGGCGAACGCACCCCGACCCTGGCGCGCCCTGGCCCGCGGGTATGACTCCCCACCCGCCATCCGGCACAATGTCGGTGGTGAGTGAGTCCTACGAAGACCGCACCGTCACCGAATCGGCATCCGCGGAGTCTCCCGCCTCGGTGGCACCGGACCAGTGGTGGAAGGACGCCGTCTTCTACCAGATCTACCCACGATCGTTCTCCGATGCCTCGGGTGACGGGGTCGGCGACATCGACGGGATCATCGACCGCCTGGGGTATCTCGAACTCCTCGGGATCGATGCTCTCTGGCTGTCACCGGTGATGCGGTCACCGATGGCCGATCACGGTTATGACGTGTCCGATCCCCGCGATGTCGACCCGCTGTTCGGCGGCATCGACGCACTCGACCGTCTCATCGGCCAGACGCATTCACGCGGGATCAAGGTCACGATGGACCTCGTCCCCAACCACACCAGCGACCAGCACCCCTGGTTCGTCGAAGCGCTGGCGTCGGCGCCGGGGAGCCCCGCCCGCGAGCGCTACATCTTCCGCGATGGCAAGGGACCCGATGGCGACGAACCGCCGAACAACTGGCCGAGCATCTTCGGCGGACCTGCGTGGAAGCGCGTCACCGAGGCCGACGGCAGTCCCGGCCAGTGGTATCTGCACATCTTCGCACCCGAACAGCCCGACCTGAACTGGGACAACCCCGAGGTGTTCGACGACCTGGAGAAGACCCTGCGCTTCTGGCTCGAACGCGGCGTGGACGGCTTCCGCATCGACGTGGCACACGGGATGGAAAAGCCCGCAGACCTCCCCGACATGGACATCTCCGGGGTCACGCTGCTGGAGAATTCCGATGACGACCCCCGGTTCAACAATCCCGGCGTTCACGAGATCCACCGCAAGATCCGCGCGGTGATGGACGATTACCCCGATGCGATGACCGTCGGCGAGCTCTGGGTCGACGACAACGACCGGTTCGCCGAGTACATCCGTCCCGACGAGTTGCATCTGGGCTTCAACTTCCGCCTGGTGAAGACTGCCTTCGATGCCGAGGCCATCGAGACCGCCATCACCGAATCGCTGGCCGCGGTGGCGAACGTCGGCGGCACACCCACGTGGACGCTGTCCAACCACGATGTCGACCGCGAGGTCACCCGCTACTCCGAGGAGCCCGGCGATGCCGACCCGACGACTGCGGCGAACCGACTGGGGCTGGCCCGTGCTCGCGCGATGATCTTGGTGGAACTGGCGTTGCCGGGCGTCGCGTTCATCTACAACGGTGCCGAACTCGGTCTGCCCAACGTCGACCTTCCCGACGAGGCACTTCAGGATCCCACCTGGGAACGGTCCGGTCACACCGAACGCGGCCGCGACGGATGCCGCGTGCCGCTGCCCTGGGAGGGCGAGGCACCGCCGTTCGAGTTCAGTACCAACCCGCACACCTGGCTCCCGATCCCGGCCGTGTGGGAATCCATCACCGCAGAGAAGCAGCTCGAAGATCTCGACTCGACCTTCTCGCTGTATCGGGCGGCCATCGAGATGCGTAAGACGCGAACCGAATTCGCCGGCGACAAAGTGGAATGGTACGGCGCGCCCGAAGGATGTCTGGCCTTTCGACGCGACGTGGGCAAGCTGGTCTGCGCACTCAACACCACCGACGCACCGGTACCGCTGCCACCGGGTGAGGTGATCTTGTCCAGCACACCGCTCACCGAGGACGGTCAGCTACCCGCCAACAGTGCTGCCTGGCTGGTCTGACTCCGCTGCCGGGCTTCGTGACTGCCGGTCGTCGAATGAGTCCGATCGGGATCTGGGTGAGCTCCTCGCGCAGCGCGGTCAGACGACGTCGAGGCTCAGGCCCGCGGTCCGTCGGAAGAACACCGAGCCGTACCGCGCGTCGATACGGCCCCAGCTTCCGGCAACCCGCACCCGCACCGGCTCGTCCTCGCCGACCAGCTGCAGGTCACTGACCTCGGTCACCTCACCGCCACCGGTGTCGCGGACGAATCCCATTGCCGCGAGCGCGAACAACGCACGCATCGGTATCTCCACGACCTCGCCGGCGGAGGCCTCGTCATGCACCGAGAGCACAGGCTGGTCGAGCAGTGCCGCGGCAGGACCGTGCCCGCTGTTCTCCTCACGTGCCAGCACCGCACCCTCGCGCGCCAATCGCAGCACCGTGCGCGCCGGCAGATCATCGACATGGGTGAAGGTGCCCGTACCCGTCCCACCGCGCGGCGGCAGCGCGCCCGGCCAGGCGCTGTCGAACGGGAAGCCCGGGTCGACCTGTGCGGAGTGCAGTTGCTGAGCCGACCGCACCGCGTCGGCGAGCGTCGCCGAGTCACATACGAGATCGTCGACGTCGAGGCGCGCGGCGATCACCCGCGAGACGAGGACATCGAAACCTGTTGTCCCCCAGAGTTCTACGTGATCGACGTCACGTCGACGCAACCGCGTCACCGCATTGTCGGCGATCCGCAGGGTGCGGGAGACAAAGGCCAGCGCATCCGCGCGGTCGCGGGCGTCGGGGATCACGAACCCCGCCGCGCCGATCACCGGCGTCGCCCGTCCGGATCCGCCCGGGAATCACTCACGACGCGTCGGTCCGTAGGAACAGCCGAAGGTAGTCCTTCTCGGCATCGGTGAGCCGGCGCAGACGCTGGCTGTCGATGTCGAAGGCCACCAGCTGCGTCGAGGCCACGACCGCGGGTTTGGCGGCCGGATCGCCGCCGCGCGGGCGAACCTCGTAACCCACGGTGAAGTCCACCGCGCGGATCCGCTGGACGAACATCGTGACCACGATCGGCCCTTCGTCGTGGCGGATCTGGCCCTGGTACTTCACATGCAGGTCGGCCACCACACATCCGTTGCGCAGTCCGACGGTGGGCCGCTCGTCGTAGAACAGCCACGGGATACGCGCCTCCTCCAGAAGGGTGACCATGCGTGCGTGGTTGATGTGGGCGAACACATCCATATCCGACCACCGGACCGGAACCCGCACCACGAATCCGGCATCGGTGACCTCGCCGCTTTCGGAGATCACCTGGAGTGACTCGTCGGCATGTGCCGCACCGGCCCCCTTGGATTTCCCATCGTGTGATGCCACGCCGTTCGACACAGTCGCACTCTCCTGTTCCATGACGCGACACCGCATCCGCGGTGTCGCCCGATATCGACGTCCGAGGGCCGGTCCCGACTCCGGCGACCTCAGGCCGGGGACGCCCCGATGCGCTATAACCGCACCATGCTCCGCAGCTGTCGCACCGCCACCGACAGCGTCGCGAGGTCGTAGGTTCCGGCCTCCTCGATGGCGGCGAGCATCGACTCCGCACGGGTGAGCCGGGCGGCCTGATGTGCCTTCCACTCCGAGATCTTGTCCGCTGCAGGTTCACCGAGTTCGGAGTTCTCGATCACCTCCAGGCACAGGCTGCGGGTGAGCCCCTGCAGATCGTCTCGGAGGGCGAGCCGAGCGAGCGAATGCCACCGATCCCCGCGCGGCAGGTCCGAGATCGCCAACAACAGCCGCTCGATACCGAAATCGTCGAGGATGGCGAAATACAGTGCGGCGACCTCGTCCTCGGGACGGTCGGAGATCTCGGCGACGTCGACGATGTCGAGCAGACAGAATCTGTTGAGCGACATCGCGACAGTGGCCGCGACGGTCACCGGTACGCCGCCGTCGACGTAGCTGTCGGTGAGCCGGGTCACCTCGGCTGCCGAGGACGGCCCCAACCAGTCGGGCAACGACGCCGACATCCGCGCGATGCTCGCACCGTAGCGCGTGATCTCGGCGGCGATCGCGATCGGTTGAGGACGATTGGCCAGCACCCATCTGGAGGCGCGGAACAGCAGCCGCCGCACGAATGTGGTCATTTCGTCGATCGCGTCGATACCCACCGTCGGGTCGTCGATGAGCGCATCGACGCGACCCATCACCTCGGCCAGCCCGAACACCTCGCTGACCACGACGAATGCGCGGGCTGCGTCGGCACCGGTGGTGCCGGTCGCCTCGGAGAGGCGGAAGACGTGGGTGATCCCGGCGCGGTCGACCACGTCGTTGACCAGTCCGGTCGCCACGATCTGCCTGCGCAGCGGGTGTGCGGCGATGCCGTCGGCGAATCGCTCGCGCAGTTGGGGCGGGAAGTAGTCGACCAATCGCGGCACGAACACATCGCTGTCGGGTAGGTCACCGGCCAGCAGATCCGATTTCAGCAACAGCTTCACATGCGCCATGACGGTGGCCAGTTCGGGTGAGGTGAGCCCGACCCGTCCGGTCTGCTGACCCCGCCGTGCCAGTCCAGACGCGGACGGGAGTGCTTCGAGCTCCAGATCGACTCCACGCGCTGACAATTCGTCGAGCAGACGCTGATAGACGAGTTCGGTGGCGGCGGCCGACTCCCGCGCGACTCCGAGTTCGGTGTTCTGCGAGACGTTGTCGGCCAAGACCAGCTCGCCGACCTCATCGGTCATCGATTCCAGCAGCGGCACCCTCGACTCGAGGGCGAGGTTGCCCGCGGACACCTGTCCGTCGAGCAAGATCTTGATGTTCACCTCGTGGTCGGAGCAGTCCACCCCGGCCGAGTTGTCGAGTGCATCGGTGTTGATGCGACCACCGCTCAGGTCGAACTCGACCCGCCCAACCTCGGTGACACCGAGATTGCCACCCTCCCCGATCACCCTGGCGCGCACCGTGGATGCGTTCACGCGGATCGAGTCATTGGCCTTGTCGCCGACGTGCTCATCGGATTCATCCGAGGCTTTGATGTAGGTGCCGATTCCACCGTTCCACAGCAGATCCACCGGCGCGGTGAGAATCGCGCGGATCAGCTCCGGCGGCGACAGCTCGGCGGTCTCCTCGGCGATTCCGAGCGCTGCACGCATCTGCGGGCTCACCGGGATCGACTTGCGCTCGCGCGACCAGACACCACCGCCGTCGCTGATCAACTCGGTCGAGTAGTCCGCCCACGACGACCGGGGCAGCTCGAAGAGTCTGCGCCGCTCGGTATACGAGGTCGCCGCATCCGGAGTGGGATCGACGAACACGTGGCGATGGTCGAATGCGGCGATCAGCCTGATGTGCGGCGAGCACAGCATGCCGTTGCCGAACACATCGCCGCTCATGTCCCCGATCCCGGCCACCGTGAAATCGGTGGTGCCGATGTCGATGCCGAGTTCGCGGAAGTGGCGTTTCACCGACTCCCATGCACCGCGGGCGGTGATACCCATGGCCTTGTGGTCGTAGCCGGCCGAACCGCCGGATGCGAATGCGTCATGCAGCCAGAACGAATGGTGTTGCGCCACATCGTTGGCGATGTCGGGGAAGCTCGCGGTCCCCTTGTCCGCGGCAACCACGAGGTAGGTGTCGTCCTCGTCGCGACGGACGATGCCCCGCGCCGGGAGAACCTCACCGGTGGTGGTGTCGAGGTTGTCGGTGAGTGCGAGCAGTGCGGCGATGAACTCGCGATAACAGGCGACACCGGAGGCGCGCACGGCAGACGGGTCAGCGTCGGCGCGTGGAGGCTCTTTCACCACGAAACCGCCCTTGGCACCCATCGGGACGATCACCGCGTTCTTGACCGCCTGGGCTTTCACCAATCCGAGGACCTCGGTGCGGTAGTCGTCGCGCCGATCCGACCAACGCAGGCCGCCGCGGGCCACCGCGCCGAAGCGCAGGTGGACGCCTTCGACCCGCGGGGAGTACACGAAGATCTCGTGTAGCGGCCGCGGCTCGGGCACCAGCGCGATCTCACGGGGACGCAGCTTGAATGCCAGTGCGCTCGGCGGCGCCGTGGGGTCGTCGGCCCACGCGCGGCCCTCACTCATCTCGTGGGTGTAGAAGTTGGTCCGCGAGGTGGCTTCGATCGCCGCGGCGAAGGCCGACACCACCCGGTCGGCGTCGAGGCTCAGGATCTCACCGATCAGGCCGCGCAGATCCTCCATCGCCTTCGCGCGCCGATCGGCATCGGCACGGGCTGGGTCGAATGACGCCGCGAACACCTCGACGAGCGCGCGGGTGACCTCGACGTGCGCACCCAGCACGGTCGCGACATGCTGTGTGCTGTAGGCGAATCCGCATAGTCGCAAATAGCGGGCGTAGCCGCGCAGCATGACGACCTCTCGCCATCCCAGCCCGGCCTTGACCACCAGCTCGTTGAACCTGTCGACCTCGCTGTCACCGTCCCAGATTCGGGTGAACGCCTCGGTGAACCGCTCGCTCAGCGAGTCCGCAGCCGCCGGGTAGCTTTCGACTCCCGGTGCCACTCGGATGCCGAATTCGTAGATCCAACACGGCTTTCCGTCCGATCGGGTCAGTGCGAACGGTCGCTCGTCGAGGACCTCGACGCCGAGACTCTGCAGGACGGGCAGCACATCGGTGAGACTCGCGGTGCGATCGCAGAGATACAGGTCCAGCCGCCACTGGGCGGTGTCGGTGGAATCGGGATGTGGATGCCCGACAGACAGGCCACCCGGCGCCAGCGAGTCGAGCGTCGCGAGATCCGACAGCGCCTGCTCGGGGTGGCGCACGTCGCGGTACTCGTCGGAGGCGGTCGCGACCAGATACGCCACCGCGTCGGCCGACGGCGGATTCGGGGCGGCCGCAGCCGCCTCATAGAGCAGATCTCCCCACGACCGCGATGCCGCAGCGAGCCTGCTCTGCAGCCGACGTGCGAGGTCACCGCCGTCGGCGAATGAGCCCAGCTCTCCGATACGCTCCTTCGGGACCGACATCGTCACGTACAGCAGGGCATGCGCGGCATCGCTCACCCGAGCGGTGTACTCCAGATCGTGGCCGCCGAGCTCGTCGAGCAGCAGATCCTGCATCCGGGTGCGCAACGCGGTGGTGTATCGATCACCGGGCAGATACACCAGTGCCGTGACCACCTCTGCCGCCGCGTCGGCTCCGAGGAACAGTCTCAGGTCGCGGGTCGGCGCCGCCTCGATCACCGACATCAGACGACCCGCCAGCACCGCCGGCGACGCGTGAATCGTCTCGGTGCGCGGATACCCTTGGGCGAGTTCGATCATCGCGTGCCCGGTGTAGGAGTCCGGCGACACGCCCGCCACGTGCAGAGCCTCGCGCACCCGCGCACCGAGGATCGGAATGCCCAGGACGTTCTCGTGCAGCGCGGTGGACGTCATGGTGCCCAGGAACAGCTGCTCGGCGACCAGCACACCGTCAGAACCGAATTCGGGAACACAGATGAGCACGGGATAGCGGGTCCGCAGGATCAGTGTGGGCAGGTGTATCCGACGAAATGTCGGGATTCGGCTGGCCTCATGACCATCGGGCACGGCATCGAAGGCGCGGGCGGTGTCGGGGTGCCGCCACAGTCCCAATCCCTCCGACAGGCCCAAGCCCTCCGATACGTCCAAGCCCTCCGACAGGCTCCCGCCAACCTCGCGACGCACCGCACCCAGGAACAGGAAGTGTGCGTCGCGCAGCCAGGTCAGGAACTCGACCCAGTCCTCGTCGATCCCCTGCTGGTGATCGATCGCCGGGGAGTCCGGGGTATTCGTCCGCACCAGCCGGTCGGTGACGGTGCGCAGCCGGTCGACCAGTCTCGGTGCGTCGTCATGGATGTCATCGATCGTCGAGACCACACCACGGATGGCGTCGGCGAGGTCGGCCTCCGACGGCGCATCGACACCCGCCTGGCCCTCGATGCTGATCCACGATTCAGCGGCGCATGCGGAGTCGGCGGACGGCTCGACGTCGCCGCCGACGTCGACGATCGTTCCTGCGGAGTCGCGACATACCATCACCACCGGGTGCTGGACGACGCGCACGGCGATCCCGGCGCGGCGCACCGCGCCCGTGACGCCCTCCACCAGCTGAGGCATATCCGCCGTGGCGACGGCGACCACGACGCGGCCGTAACCGACGGCGTCGACGTCGACGACCACGTCGCCGGGCGACCGCACGGCCACCACCTCGGCGAACCGCTCGATGCGCCGTCTGGCGAGGGTGCTCTGCATCGGCGCGCCCTGACCGGCTGCGGGATCGACGGATTCCGAACTGGTCGGCGCACCATCGAAAACCGCGGCCACGCGGGCGAGCACAGCGTCGGGCCCCGACAGCGCGCCCGCGCTCACGGACTCGCCGTTGTCCCTGCCGCCGCGCGCGTCGGCAGCGGAGTCGCGATCACTCGTCGAGCGTGTCACCTGCTGAACACCCCTTCGGGCATGATGAGCAAACCTGTTGTGGCACCGCCGATCCGGGGCCCGGCCAGGCATCGCGCCGGGCCCCGGATCGGTCAGTCGCGCGTGAGCTTGCGGTGTGTCACCGAATGCGGGCGCGCCGCGTCGGCCCCGAGTCGCTCGACCTTGTTGGCCTCGTATGCCTCGAAGTTGCCCTCGAACCAGAACCACTGTCCCTCGGCGACGTTGCCCTCCCACGCGAGGATGTGGGTACAGGTGCGGTCGAGGAACCAGCGGTCGTGCGAGATCACCACGGCGCAGCCGGGGAACTTCTCCAGCGCGTTCTCCAGCGATCCGAGGGTCTCGACGTCGAGGTCGTTGGTCGGCTCGTCGAGCAGGATCAGGTTTCCGCCCTCTTTGAGCGTCAGCGCGAGGTTGAGTCGGTTGCGCTCACCACCGGAGAGCACCTCGGCGCGCTTCTGCTGGTCGGGCCCCTTGAAGCCAAATGCGCTGACGTAAGCGCGCGAGGGCATCTCGTTCTGGCCGACCTCGATGTAGTCGTTGCCGTCGGAGACCACCTCCCAGACGTTCTTCTTGGGGTCGATGTTGGCGCGGTTCTGGTCGACGTAGCTCAGCTTGACCGTCTCACCCACCTTGACCGTCCCCGAATCGGGCTCTTCCAGGCCGACGATCGTCTTGAACAGCGTCGTCTTGCCCACACCGTTGGGGCCGATCACACCGACGATGCCGTTGCGCGGCAGCGTGAAGGACAGATCCTTGATGAGGACGCGGCCGTCGAACCCCTTGTCGAGATTCTTGACCTCCACCACCACATCACCCAGACGCGGCGGCGTGGGGATCTGGATCTCCTCGAAGTCGAGCTTGCGCGTCTTCTCTGCCTCCGACGCCATCTCCTCGTAGCGCTGCAGGCGGGCCTTGTTCTTGGTCTGGCGGGCCTTGGCCCCCGACCGGACCCACGCGAGTTCTTCCTTGAGTCGCTTCTGCAGCTTCTGGTCCTTCTTGCCGGCGACCTCGAGACGCTCGGCCTTCTTCTCCAGATAGGTGGAGTAGTTGCCCTCGTAGGGGTGCAGCTTGCCGCGGTCGACCTCACAGATCCAGCCCGCGACGTGATCGAGGAAGTACCTGTCGTGTGTCACGGCGAGCACAGCGCCGGGATAGGTCGAGAGGAACTGTTCGAGCCAAAGCACGCTCTCGGCGTCGAGGTGGTTGGTCGGCTCGTCGAGGAGCAGCAGGTCCGGCTTGGACAGCAGCAGCTTGCACAACGCCACGCGACGACGCTCACCGCCGGACAGTGTGGTCACCGGCGACTCGGGCGGCGGACAGCGCAGGGCGTCCATCGCCTGCTCGAGCTGCGAGTCGAGGTCCCACGCGTCGGCGTGGTCGAGCTCCTCTTGGAGTTTGCCCATCTCCTCCATGAGTTCGTCGGAGTAGTCGGTGGCGAGCAGTTCGGCGATCTCGTTGAAGCGGTCGAGCTTCTCCTTGATCTCGCCCATGCCCTCTTCGACGTTCTGACGAACCGTCTTCTCCTCGTTGAGCGGTGGCTCCTGCAGGAGGATGCCGACGGTCGCATCGGGGTCGAGGAAGGCCTCGCCGTTGGACGGCTGGTCGAGTCCGGCCATGATCTTGAGGATCGACGACTTACCTGCGCCGTTGGGACCCACGACGCCGATCTTGGCGCCCGGGTAGAACGACATGGTGACGTCATCGAGGATGACCTTGTCGCCGTGTGCCTTGCGGACCTTTTTCATCGTGTAGATGAATTCGCTCACGTCTTGCCTCTCGCGTGGACGTCTGACGGTTCGTTTCCGGTCGGCACACCGTCCCGCGACGGGTGCGCAACCACTGTGTCCACAGTAGTCAGCTCGCACCCTCCCGGTCAGCAAGCCCTGGGTGGCCGGCACGCGGGTCGGCGTGCCGGCGATGGCCCCGGGCCGGGCTACCGATCCTCAGGCGGCTCGCCCGTGCGAATCGGAGTCCGGTGCCTCGTGCCCGTCGGTCACCGCATCGGCGTCGATCGCACCTGTCGTGCGCGCCTCGTAGTCACGCGTGGAGATCACCTGACCGACGACACATCTGCTCAGATCCAGCCCGACTGCTGTTGCGGTCATCTCCAGATCTGACCGTGCCTGACCGTCGGATCCGACGTACTCCCTGGTCTTGATGTGCCCGTGCACGATGACCGGGCGGCCGCGCTGCACGGCCTCGCCGACGCCGGTCACCAATCGTCCCCAGCAACTCACGGTCAGATACAGCGCCTCGCCCGCCTGCCACTCCCCACTGGCGCGGTCGCGACGGCGGGAGGTGACCCCGACACGGAAGGAGATGACCTCCCCGCCCGCACTGGTGACCCGCCTGCGCGGGTCGGACACGACATTGCCGATCACCGTCACATACGTCTCGAACATGGCTCAACTCCCCGTGGTGAGGCCCGGTGCGGGCCGATTCGATGGCCGGGATCCGCGAACGCGCTGTGTTGCGCAGCTCGGTCACGATCGGGTCCCGCACCCAGACTCACCGACGCCACCGATGCCGAAACGGCACTGGAGCACTCGCTGTGGATGGATCGCAGATCGTGGACAAGCCGGTCCATCGCCACACGGCCGCGATCATCGACCCGGCGGGCGGATATACTCACTCGCGCCCGAGTCACGGCCCGGGCACGCCTCCGTAGCTCAGGTGGATAGAGCAAGGGCCTTCTAATCCCTAGGTCGCAGGTTCGAATCCTGCCGGGGGCACTGTGACATCCCTGCCGGCCTCCGGCCGGTTGTTGACATCTCTCCCGGCCTCCGGCCGGTTGTTGCGACATCCTGCCGGCCTCCGGCCGGTGGGTAGCCGAGTAGGTCGGACCAGTCGTTCCGGATGTCCAGGTACATCCGAGCGGGTCGCCGCGACAACTGCGGTTGACCAGCCTCAGACGTCCCTGGCACCGGCCGTTCCGCGCCAGCGGCCGAGCAGCCGCAGGACGTGGTAGATCAGCAGCGCGGCGATCGCGCCGAGTGCGATGCCGCCGAAGCTGACATCACCGATGGCCCAGGTGAAGTCGGCGATGGCGATGATCAGCGGAATCGCGGCGGTGAACTGATTGATCGGTTTGGAGAAATCCACCCGATTGGTCACCCAGATGTGCACGCCGATGATCGCGACAAGTCCGTACAGCGCAGTCGTGATGCCGCCCAGAACCCCCGAGGGCACCGATGCGATCACCGCGCCGACCTTCGGACACAGCCCCAGCAGCACCGCACATGCTGCCGCCACCCAGTACGCGGCTGTCGAGTACACCTTGGTCGCCGCCATCACACCGACGTTCTCGGCGTAGGTGGTGGTCGCCGACCCGCCACCGGAACCGGCGATCATCGTCGAAAGGCCATCGGCGAACAGCGCTCTGCCCACCCGGGCGTCGTAGTCACGCCCGGTCATCATCGCCACGGATTTCACGTGTCCGATGTTCTCGACCAGCAGTACGAGCACCACCGGCAAAAAGGTGGGGATCACACCCCAGTGAAACGACGGCGACTCGAAGTCAGGTAGTCCGAACCACGCGGCCGAGCCGATCTGATCCGTGTCGACCTCGCCTCGGGCCAGCGCGATCAGATAGCCCACCACCACCGAGACGAAGATCGCCAGCCGGCCGAGCAGTCCTCGGAACAAGGCGATCGAGGCGATCAGCAACACCAGCACGATGGCCGCGGTGACCGGCTGCTTCTCGAAATTGTTCTTGGCCGCAGGCGCGAGATTCAGACCGATCAGCGCCACGATCGTCCCGGTGACGATCGGCGGCATCACCACGTCGATCCATCGGATACCCGAGAAGTGCACGATCACACCGATGATCGCCAGAAGTGCACCCACCACCACGATCCCGCCGAGCGCTGACGAGCGACCGTGGGAGGCTGTCGCGGCGATGACCGGCGCGATGATCGCGAAACTCGAACCGAGGTAGCTCGGCAGACGGTTTCCGGTGATGACGAGGAACAGCGCCGTTCCGATTCCCGAGAAGAACAGCGTGGTCGCCGGCGGGAAGCCGGTGAGCACGGGGACGAGAAAGGTCGACCCGAACATCGCGACCACATGCTGCAGACCGATGGTGATGGTCTTGGGCCACGACAGCCGTTGGTCGGGGGCGATCACCTCGCCGTCGTCGACGCGCGACCACCCCCACGTCCGGGTCGATGTCTTCACATCTGATTCCCTCGGCTCGTCTGCCACGTGACACAGTGTGCGACACCGGGGTCCGCCGCATCGAACGTACCCGGACAATCACCGCGACACGCCCGTGCAGCGGTGACGCGAATGCCCGTCAGCTCGGCGTATCTCCCACAGCGACGGGTCGATGGTCGTCGGCCGACCACTGCGACCACGAGCCGGGAAACAGTGCCGCCGAGGTGCCGGCCTGCGTCAGCGCGGCGACCTCATGTGCGGCGGTCACACCCGACCCGCAGTAGACGACGACCGTGGAGCCGGGGGTGACACCGATGTCGGCGAAGCGTCGGCGCAACTGGTCGGCGCTTCGGAATCTGCCTGTGTCGTCCACATTCGCCGCTGTCGGCGCGCTCACCGCACCCGGGATGTGGCCGGCCCTGCGATCCACCGGCTCGATCTCGCCTCGGTAGCGCTCGGGTGCTCGCGCGTCGAGCACCACCGTGTCAGATCCCGCCGCGGCGCGGGCGGTGGCGTCGATGTCTGCGACGGGAAGATGTCCTGGACTGAGCTGGGCGGTCCCGTCGGTCGCGGCCGCCTCATCGCCGGTGGCCACCGGATAGCCGGCCTGTGTCCACGCATTCAGCCCACCGTCGAGGATTCTCACGTCATCCAGCCCCGCCCAGCGCAGCAGCCACCATGCGCGCGCCGCCGACTGCGAGGCATTGTCGTCGTAGACCACCACCGGTGTGTCGGCATCGATCCCCCACCGCCGAACAGAATCCTGCAGCGCCCCGATTTCGGGCAGCGGATGACGTCCGCGCTCCTCGGTCGCCGGCGCCGCCAGCTCTGTGTCGAGGTCGACGTAGATCGCGCCGGGGATGTGCGCGGCGCGATAGTGCTCGAGCCCGTTGTCGTCGCCCAGCTTCCAGCGCACGTCCAGAAGCGTCGGCACATTCCCCTGATCCAGTTCCGCCTTCACAGCGGCAGCGTCGACGATGACGGTACTCATATCGTGTTCCCTTCTCTACCAATGCACTTCATGCAACAACAGGGGCCGGGATCACGATCGGCTCGCGACCGACGACGACGACGACGACGACAAGGCTGGCGCGTCTGGATCGTCGGTACGAACATCTATCGCCGCGGCATCGAGCGTGGACAGGTCGACCACCGACGACAACTGCACCTCACCGGGCGCTGACCCCTCGACAACCAAACGCCGCACGGCATTCTGTATCGTCCGGTTCACCGGCGTATCGACACCAACCTGCTTACCCAGCAGCACGATCTCGCCGTTCAGATAGTCGGTCTCCACACTCCCGGCGCCCCGCTGAAGGCTCTGCCAGGTCGAGCGGGCGCGGGCATGCCCGGGTATGTCGCCCACCGCGAATTGCGTTGTGTCCAGCTGTGATTCCGCGGCATTGTCGGCTACCGAGAGACCGGCCGCGGCGAACACCTGTCTCGCCTCGCGCCGCAGCGCCTCCTCGACGAGTTGTCTGGTCGCGGCGTCAGCGGCGAATACGTCCACCGCATTTCCCAGATTCGACAACAACTTCGAGCGCTTCCAGCGCCCGATGTCGTCGACCACCTGCGAAGGGAACCGGGCCGAGGCGAGATCCGCGGCGATCGCGCGCACCGTGTCATCCGTGCCACCCGGATACCGACCGATCCAGACCAGTCCGGCCTGGTCGACACCGTGAACCGTGGTGACGCCCGGGTCCTGATAACGCGCCGGCGTCCAGATGGACGCACCGACCACCTGCGTGAAGTACCGCGAGGCGCCACGTTCGGTGTCCAGACCGTTCTGCAGCGTGACCAGTGGAAGCGTGGTGGTCACCGACTCACCCGAGTCCACAACGATCCGCGACCAGTCCGCCAGCGTCGCCTCGGCCTGGTGTGCCTTCACCGTCAGCATCAGCACGTCGTCGGCATGCAGTTCGATGTCTTCTGGTCCAGAAGCCACCGCGACCCTGACATCCCTGGCGTCACCGGGACGCAGGTAGCGCAGTGGTCGGGTGGTCAGTGCACGCAGTTGCGCTCCCCTGGCCACGAGGACCGAGTCGATCCCGGCCAACGTGAATTCCGCGGCCAGCGCAGTTCCCACCGCACCGGCGCCGATCACCACATATCTCGTCATCGGTTCTGCCCTTTCACTGCACCCTCATCCCACTGCGGATGCACTCGGTACCGGCGTACTGCTCACCGACGCCGACGTGCCCGCCAACGCTGTCGTGAGCGGCGCGGCCAGTTCATCCGACCACAGATCTGCCACGTCCACCTTCGACGGTAATGCCTTGATCTCCAGGAAGGAGTCGGCGACCTTCTGCTGACTGTCGATCACCGTCTGCGTCGGTGGCTCGATTCCGGTCGGTCGCTGCGCTTCCTGCAGCTGGACCTGCTTGAGCGCGCTGGCGACCGGTTGTTTGGTGGCAGCGGCGAACTTGTCGGCGTACGCCTGCTCGTGTCCGGCGCGCACGTAGCGCCACGCCTTGTCGATCCGCGCGAGCAGGTCGACCACTGCCGCCTTCTTGCTCGCATTCGACAGCAGTGACGTGGTCACCGACCACGGGAAGTTGCCGGAGAGGATCTTCTCCCCCGAGCCGATGGTCCGCGCACCGTTCTGATGGGCTTGGATGATCGTGTTGCCGTAGCTGGCGAACGCGTCGATCGAACCTCCGTTGAGTGCGGCGAGGCCGTCATTGGGGAGCAGTGGGCGGGGCTGAATGTCCTTCCACGACAACCCGCTTTCCTTGAGCAACTCGTTGAGAAAGTACGCGGCGGTGGTGTTCTTGACGTAGCCGACCTTCTTGCCCTTCAGCCCGGCGATCGAGGTGATCGGCGAGTTCTTTGTGACCACCACTTCCTGGAACAGAGTCGACCCGGTTTGCACGGCGACCTGCTTGAATTTCACCGTTCCACCGGCAGCGGCGAACACCGGGGGTATCTCCGAGGACTGCGCGACGTCGAGCGCGCTCGACTGCAGAGCCTGCAACTGCTGGTCACCACCGGAGAACACCGGCCATTCCAGTGTGTACGGGGTGTTGTCGAGTCCCGCGACCTCCAGCGCGGCCTTCGTCTGCGCCCAGCCGGTCTGACCCACCTTGAGCGACACCGACGAGATGTCGGCCGACGCGTCCGTTGCGCCACCGCCGGACGACGAATCCCCCGACGACGAGCAGCCGGCAGCGACCAGGACTGCACTCGTCGCGACGGCGAGTGCCGCCACCCGGGTGCTCAGGGCGCGCCGTCGGGCACCGGGACGAACTGATGACGACATGGTGGTACTCCGTTTCGTGATGAGCGTGTGAGAAAGGACGTGCGAAAGGTGAGCAGTGGTGACGAGTCGAGGGCCGTGCGCTCAGTGGGTGGATTCGAGAGCGCCCAACGAAGCGAGGATGTCTCGGCGGACCGCGAGGAACTCCGGTGTCGAGATGTCGCGCGGGCGTGGCAGATTCAGCTCGACCTCGTGGGCGATCCGTCCGGAATCCATCACGAGGATGCGGTCAGCCAACACCAGCGCCTCCTCCACATCGTGGGTCACCAGGAGCACCGCACATCCGTGTGAGCGCCACAGATCGGCGACCAGCCGCTGCGCGGTGACGCGGGTGAGTGCGTCGAGAGCACCGAAGGGCTCGTCGAGCAGCAGCAGATCGGGTTCGCGAACCAGCGCGCGTGCCAACGACACTCGCTGCGCCTGCCCCCCAGAGAGAGTCTTGGGCCAGACATCCGCCGAATCGGCCAGCCCCACCTCGGCGAGGTACCGCTGCGCGAGTGCGCGATCTGCGCGTCCCGGAAGCCCCAGAACGACGTTGCGCCACACCTTCTTCCAGGGCATCAGCCTCGGTGCCTGGAATCCGACCGCCCGACGGCGTGGAACCGTCACCTCTCCGTCGATGGCGTCGTCGAGACCGGCGAGGATGCGCAGGAGCGTGCTCTTGCCGCACCCGCTCTTGCCCAACAGCACCACGAATTCTCCGTCGGCGATGGTGAGATCGAGATCGGAGATCACCGACTTGTCGTCGAAGTGCTTGCTGAGGTGACGGATTCGCACCGCGACGGACGGTTCGGCAGCTCCCGCCGCGGCAGTGTCAGCGCGTCCCTCGCCGGTGGCGACGTGTGTGGTCATGGTCATTTTCCTTCGAAGGTCGACTGCCAGGACAGCAGCACGCGCGAGAGCAGGCGAACGAGCTGGTCGCCGATGAGGCCCAGCAGTGCGTACGCCACCAGACAGACCACGATCACGTCGGTCTGGAAGAACTGACGCCCGGTGTCCATCAGATACCCGATCCCGCTGGTGGCGTTGATCTGCTCCGCGAAGACCAGGGCCAGCCACGCTGTTCCCAGCCCGTATCGCAGACCGACCAGCGACCCCGGCAGCGCGGCCGGCAGGATGACGTGCCAGACGATGCCCAGCCGCGACAATCCCAGCGTCTCGCCCGCCTCGACGAGCGACGAATCGGCACCGCGGATCGCGCCGTAGGTGTTGAAGTACAGGGGAAAGCACACGCCGAGTGCCACCAGCGCGATCTTCGGTGTCTCGTCGATGCCGAACCAGATGATGAACAACGGGATCAGACCGACCCACGGAACCATCCGCAGCATCCCCAGCGTCGAGTCGAGGAGGTCCTCACCGATACGGAACAGTCCGGCCGCCAACGCCAGAACCAGAGCGACCGCCGCGCCGATGCCGAATCCGATCAGCACCCGAAGAGTCGACGTCCCGATCGCGTCGGGAAGATCGCCGTTACTCCACAACGACACCGCGCGTGACCACACCGCCTGCGGTGAGGCCAGCACATCGGGGTGCAGCACACCGGTGGCCGAGCCGATCCACCATGCCGCCAGCACGACGAGAGGCCCGATCGCGCGACGCACCGCACGCGGAACCGTGATGTGACGTCGACGCGTCGACGGTCGGATGGTCACGAGATCGTCATGGGCACCGGATGTCTCGGCCGGTGGCCGTGTCGCGCGTTCGGTCTCGAGACCTGACGCAGGAGCTGCAGCAGTCACGGTTTCTCCTCGGGGATGTCGGCGCGAATTGTGCCGGAACGAGTAGTGACGGGACGAATAGTGCTGGACGCCAAACGAAATAACAGTTGGCGGCCGTCAGTGACGCATCGGAGCGCCGACCGGACTCAGCGATACGTGCCGTGTCAGCGGCAGCCGATACCACGCATCCGTATCCGGCCATGAACGCATCCGTATCCGGCCATGAACACAGTCGCCTCCGTCGGGTCAGGGGTCAAACCCCTGACTCACCGTGATTTCAACGCTCGCCGCGCCCGACAGGTCGGGCGTAGCGTCTGCTGCCATGGTCGAGCCGACAATCCCCACCGACGTCGTGGAGTCCCCTGATCAACGTCGGCGGGGATACCCGTTCCGTTCGGGCAGCGTGGTCCTCGACTTCGTCGCAACAGTGGCCAAACGTGACATCGCCGATCGCGAACTACTCACCAGCCCAGCAGCATTGGTCGAGTGGACCTACGTCGCGGGCTTGCCGGCGATCACCGAACCGGTCACTGCAAACGATCTGCGGGCAGCCCACGATCTGCGCGAAGCGCTCAACCGCCTCACACGATGTCGCATCCGCGACAGCAGTCCACAACCCGTCGACGTGAACACGGTCAATCACCACGCGCGCTCCCTCCCGGCCCACCGTGAGCTGACCAGCGCCGGCGACGCCACCGTCGACGGCGCACCGGTGGATGCAGCCGCGATCCTGGCGGTCATCGCGATCGAGGCGGTCGAGCTGTTCGGCGGGAAGACGCACGACCGGATCCGCCTGTGTGCCGGACACGACTGTTCGCTCTACTTCGTGGATCGCTCCCGGCTGGGCAACCGGATGTGGTGCTCGATGGCGGTGTGCGGTGTCAAGAACAGCTCCGCGCGATACCGCAGTCGCCGTCGCAGTCCCGTATGACCCCGACGACCAGTCAGACACTCCGCAGCCGATCCCCCGCCCGATCCGGGGCGACCGCGCCACGCCCTCACCACCAGCAACCCCACGACAACCTCGAGAAGCAGAGAGACCCCGATGACCACATCAAATATCCGGGCGACCACATCAAATATCCGGGCGACCACATCGAACATCCCGGCGACCGGATATCAGTCGATACCCGAAACTGCCGCCCAGACGGTCGAATTCATCAGCCTGACACACCTCAACCCGTCGACCGAACTCGATCCGCGTCCCACCCGCGGAATCGATCTGCCCTACTTCAAGCGATACGTCCGCGCCCTCGAGGACGGCGGATACGACTACACGCTGCTCCCCTACGCCTCCAACAGTGCCGATCCGTTCACCCTCGCCGCGACCGTCGGCCAGCTGACCTCCACGGTCACACCGATCGTCGCGCTGCGCCCCAACACCACGCATCCACTTGTGGCAGCACAGAAACTGGCCACCCTCGATCAACTCACCGAGGGTCGCGCGGTGGTGCACATCATCTCGGGCGGCTCGGATGCCGAACAGGCCCGCCAGGGAGACTATCTGGCCAAATCAGCGCGCTATGAACGCTCCTCGGAGTACATCGACGTCCTCCGCCGGGCATGGACGGAACCCGCACCGTTCAGCCACGGCGGCTCGTTCTATCGTTTCGACGACTTCGGGCCCGGCTTCGCCCCGCACGGACCCTCGATCCCGATCTCCATCGGAGGATCGTCAGACGAGGCGTTCGCTGTCGGCGGCGCCAAGGCCGACATCTTCAGTTTCTGGGGCGAGCCGCTCGCCGACATCAAGGCGCAGATCGACCGGGTGAATGCCATCGCCGAGGCCGCCGGACGCACCGACCGCCCCCGCATCTGGGTCACCTTCCGCCCGATCATCGACCGCACCGAAGACCTCGCATGGGCCAAGGCAGAGGCCTACGTGGACCGCATCGCCAAGACCTATGCGACGTACACCGCTGCGAACAAGCGTTTCGCCGGACAACCGCAGAATGTGGGATCCCAACGCGCACTGGACTTCGCCGCCCGACAAGATGTCTACGATCGTGCGCTGTGGACCCGGACAGCTGCGGCGACCAACGCCGCCGGGGCTTCCACGGCACTGGTCGGCACACCGGAAACCGTCGCCGCTGCGATCGTCGACTACATCGACCTCGGCGCCGACCTGGTCTCCATCCGTGGCTACGACACCCTCAACGACGTCATCGACTATGGCCGCTACGTACTTCCGCTGGTTCGTCAGGAACTGGCGCACCGCAAGGCAACCGGGGGTCGCGGAGACCTGCAGGCGACGCATCTGGGCGCACTCGCGGGAGCACAGGCATGAGTATCACCGACACACCGGTCGAGAGCTCGAGTGAAGCCCCGCAACGATTTCCCACTCCGGATCTGAGGGCATCGGCGCTCGCCGAGGTCACCGCACAGGTCGCCGCGACCGCCGAGGCCAACGACCGCTCAGGCGACATACCCTGGGAGGGGCTGGCGATCGCGCACCGCGCCGGACTGCTCACCGCGACGGTGGGTCAGGAATACGGCGGTCCCGATCTCGGGCCCGCCGAGGTCGCCCGGATCCTCATCGCCCTGGGCGAGGGTGATCCCTCGGTTGCGCTGATCACCGCCAACTCGCTGGCCGTACATCACGGCCAGGCCGTCGGCGCGCACTGGCCCCTCGCTGTGTACGAGGACCTGCTGACCCGGTCGCAGGCCGGTCCGGCGCCGGTCAACGCGGTACGCGCCGAACCCGAGCTCGGGGCACCTGCTCGCGGCGGTCTGCCCACCACCACCGCGGTGGCCGACGGCGATCACTGGATTCTGAACGGGCACAAGACTTTCGCAACCGGTGGTGAGGCGCTCGCCTACCACGTGGTGTGGGTGCTCGCCGACGACGGCCGAGTGGGCCATCTGATCGTTCCCGGCGACGCGGTGGGAGTGCGCATCACCCGCACCTGGGATCACCTGGGTCTTCGCGCCTCCAACACCCACGATGTCGACTATGCCGATGTGCGGGTGCCGATCGAGAACTTCCACGAGATCCCCCGCGTCGGCGGCGTGTACCGCGATCCGGCCGCGGTCGCGGGACTCTGGAGTTTCGGCCATCCGGCGCTCTACATCGGTGTCGCGCGGGCCGCACGGCAGGCATTCGTCGACTTCGCGACCACCCGGGTTCCCATTTCCCTCGGGCGACCGATCTCCACGACCGAACGCATCCAGGCCGTCGCCGGGGAGATCGACACGCAGATCGCCACGGCGGAGACACTGCTGTTCGGCGCACTGGCTCGCGCCCAAGCCGACGAACCCGCTTTCGGTGCGCAGCTGTCGCTGATCAAGGTCGCCATCGCCCGCGCGGTGATCACCGCGGTGCAGACCGCGGTCGCGGCACTCGGCAATGCCGCGCTGACGCGACATCACCCGCTGGAGCGCCATCTCCGCGACGTGCTGTGTGTACGAGTTCATCCACCGCAAGAGGATTCGGCGCTGATCGCCGCCGGTCGACGCATCCTGGACATCCCATGAGCGCAACGCGTGCCGCCGGCGACCACACCGGGATCAGCCTCAGCTTCAACGCGCGGATCTCGTTTCCCTCCGGTCATGACGAGCAGGGTCTCCGCGACGGCATCACGCTGTTCCGGGAGGCAGAGCGCCTGGGCATCGACACGGGCTGGGTTTACCAGCGTCACTTCGACAACTACCTGGCCAACCCGCTGACATTCCTGTCTGCTGTCGGTCAGCACACGGAGCGCATCGGTCTGGGCACCGCGGTGATCGCGATGCGATACGAGGATCCGATCCTGCTGGCCGAGGCCGCGGCCACGGCCGATCTGCTGACCGGACGCCGACTCAAACTCGCCGTGTCGACCGGCACGGGCGACTTCGATCGCGTCTTCGGCAACGAGGTCACCGACGGTAGAGCACTCGCTCAGACACACCTGCAGCGGTTCCTGGCAGCCATCCGCGGCGAGGTGGTCGGCCACGTCGACAGCGAGCGCTCGGGTGTCGCGATCGGGACGGAACTGCGGGTGCGGCCGCACAGCCACACCCTCGCCGAGCGTGTCTACTACGGGTCCACGACCATCGCCGCAGGCGTCCGCACCGCGCGCCAGGGCCTCAAACTGCTCCTCGGAACGATCATCAGTGAGTCCAACGGACTGGGATTCGCCGACTACCACGCTGCGATCATCGATCGCTATCTCTCCGAGTACTCCGGCGCCACACCCGCACGGACCGGGGTGTCGCGATCGGTACTCCCGGCCACGTCGCCCGACCTCCTGCGGCGCTACCGTGAATACGACGAGCAACGCCGGGCCCACGGTCCGGCCGCCTCGCGCCCGGCGGGCGCACTCACGCCCTCGGGTGGGAGTATGCCTGCCGGATTCGTGATGAGCCCGGTGTATCACGGCGCTCCCGAGCAGGTGGTCGACGCACTGCTCGCCGACCCGGCGGTGGCGACCACCGACGAGCTGGTGGTCTTCCTCCCACCGGAGTTCACGGTGGGAGACAACATCCGGCTGCTCACCGACATCGTCGAGACGGTGCTTCCCGCACTCACCGAGGCGCGAACCCCGGTACCGAGTACCCGTCCGGCCTGACCGCCCGGAATCCCCAACACGACAGATCCGATTCACACGCATCCGACTCACACGCAGGAGAGTCCTCCCATGACGATCACCGACACCACCTCGTTCACCGCCGACTGGGAGCAGTGGCACATCGATCGCGAAGCCGCAGCGGCCGCGAAGCACGGCCTGGCCTCGGTCACCGGGACACACTGGCTCACGTCCGAGCCCGCGAGCTTTCCCGGTACACCCGGGAGCTGGCGGGCTGAAGACGGTGTCGCAGTCGGACAGATCACCGGAGCGGAGCACGTGCAGTTGTCGCCCGGCGACGAGATCGAGGTCGATGGTCTGCTCATCAGGGTGCAGAGCGGACCGCGCGGGATTGCCGTCCGCACCTTCGACCCTGCCGCACCCGCACGCACCCGGCTGCGGGGCATCGACGCCTACCCGCCGAGTCCGCAGTGGGTCCGCGCCGGGCACTTCACCCGATACGAGACGCCCGTCGCGACCACCATCACCCATGCCGACGGATCGGTGACCGAGGAGGAAGTCGTCGGGCAGGTCACGTTCGCGCTCGGCGACCACACCGTGTCGTTGGGAGCGTTCGAGCGTCCCGACGGGAGTCTGCAGATCACCTTCGCCGACGCGACCAGCGGACAGCAGACAGCCGATTTCCGCTTCCTCAGCCTCGACGCACCCGGCACGTCGGGTGCGGTGACGGTCGATCTGAACCGGACTTATCTGCCGCCGAGCACCTTCACCGACCACTACCTGTGCCCGCTGCCGCCCGAGGGCAACATCGTCGAGGAACCGATCGCCGCCGGAGAGAAGCGACCGATCCTGCGCGACTGACACGTGTCCGGCCAGAGCTGATCGTCGACAGCTGGTCGGCGACAGCTGGTCGGCGACAGCTGGTCGTCGACAGCTGGTCGTCGACACCGTGCCAGGCCGGTGCCGTCGGGCTGCATCGCCGCAGCACCCTATGCAACTGTGTGCACAGTGCGTGATTGCATATGACCGCACTCCCGCCTAGAGTGTCGGCATGGCTCTCGAGCACGCCATCCTGGTGTCCCTCGGTGAACGCCCCGGAACCGGATACGAGATCGGCCAACAGTTCGACCGGTCGATCGGCTACTTCTGGTCGGCCACCCACCAGCAGATCTACCGCACCCTCAAACGGCTGCTCGACGACGGACTCGTCACGGTCGAGACCGTCGCTCAGGAGGGGCGTCCGGACAAGAAGGTCTACACGCTCAGTGATCTCGGACGAAAGGCGCTGCGCGAGTGGATCTCCGATCCCACCCCGCTGTTCGCTCTGCGCGATGACCTCGGCGTGAAGATCCGGGCGGCCGAGCACGCCGATCTCCCGGCCCTGCTCGCCGAGATGCGGCGTCAACGCGCCATGCACGCCCAGCGGCGAGACCTGTTCCACCGCTTCGCAACCGATTTCGGCGACCCAGCCGATCTGCACGGTCGCCGACTGCACCAATACCTGGTGTTACGCGGTGGCATCCGCATGGAGGAGGGCTTCGTCGACTGGTGCGACGAGGTCCTCGACGCACTCAGCCGGGAATCGGTTCCCGGGCACGGATCCTCCGATGACTCAGCCCACCCACCGGAATCGGCGCCTCGCCTCCGTGCGGCGCCGCCGGATTCCGTCGACCCGAAGGACGCATGATGACCGGCCCCTACCCCCGTCTTTTCGAGCCGCTGACGATCAACACGACCACGCTGTCGAACCGGATCATCATGGGCTCCATGCACACCGGTCTCGAAGACCGCATCTGGGATACCGACAAACTCGCCGCGTACTACGCCGAACGCGCACGCGGCGGAGCCGGCCTGATCATCACCGGCGGCGTGAGCACCTCGCGAACCGGGCTCCTCCTGCCGTTCGGGTCCAAGCTGACCAACCGTCTGGAGGTCGCCAAACATCGTCGTCTCACGCGCGCCGTCCACGAGGCGGGCGGCGCGATCGCACTGCAACTGATGCATGCGGGGCGCTACGGCTACACGCCGCTGAAGTTCGCACCCGGACCCGAGAAGTCACCCGTGCATCCCTTCCGGCCGTTCGTGATGAACGAGACCGTGATCCGCCACGTCATCAGGTCCTACGGGCGCGCGGCTGCCCGTGCCCGGGCCGCCGGCTACGACGGCATCGAGGTGATGGGCGGAGAAGGCTATCTCATCAACGAATTCCTCTGCCCTCGAACCAATCAGCGCACCGACCGGTGGGGCGGGTCGACCGAGAACCGACAACGGCTGGTCGTCGAGATCATCCGCGCGATCCGTCAGCGGGTACCTCGCGACTTCATGGTCATCATGCGCCAGTCGATCGCCGACTTCGTGGAGGGCGGTCAGACCTGGGACGAGATCGCGCTGCTGGCACGCACTTTGCAGGCCGAGGGTGTCGACGCCATCAACACCGACATCGGATGGCATGAGGCCAAGGTGCCGACCATCGCGACGTCGGTGCCGCGCGCCGCATTCGTGAAGTTCACCGAGCGGCTTCGAGACGAGGTCGACATCGTGCTGATCGCGTCCAACCGCATCAACACCCCCGAGGTCGCCGAGGAGATCCTGGATCGCGGACGTGTCGACGCCGTGTCGATGGCGCGTCCGCTGCTCGCCGACCCGTATCTGCCGACCAAGGCGCGCGAGGGTCGCGCCGACGAGATCAACACCTGCATCGCCTGCAACCAGGCGTGTCTGGACCATGCATTCGTGGGCAAGAAGGTGTCCTGTCTGCTCAACCCGCGTGCCGGCCGCGAGACCACGCTCGTGTTGAGTCCCACCCGTCGCGCCCGTCGGGTGGCCGTGGTCGGCGCGGGGCCGGCCGGTCTCGCCGCAGCGGTCTCGGCAGCCGAGCGCGGACATCACGTGACGCTGTTCGAGGCATCGTCGACTATCGGCGGTCAATTCTCCATCGCCGCAAGGATTCCCGGTAAGGAGGAGTTCTCCGAGACGCTGCGGTACTACACCAGAGCGCTCGACGTACAGGGAGTCGACGTCCGTCTGGACACCCGCGTCGACGCCGGGTCACTCATCGCCGAGAACTTCGACGACGTGATTCTCGCGACCGGAGTCACCCCGCGTATCCCTGACATCCCCGGGATCGACCATCCGTCGGTGATGACCTATGCCGAGGCGGTCCTCGGCCACCGCGAGATCGGCTCGACCGCCGCCGTGATCGGGGCGGGCGGAATCGGTTTCGATCTCACCGAGTTCCTGACCGTCGACGAGTCGCCCACACTCAATCTCAAGGAATGGGAGCAGGAGTGGGGTGTCACCGACGACCTGTCGGTGCGTGGCTTCCTCACCCGACCCGATCCCGCACCCGCCGCACGCAAGGTCTATCTCGTGCAACGCACACCGGGCCACCAGGGCAAGCGCCTCGGACTCACCACCGGCTGGATTCATCGCGCCTCCGTCCGGATGAAGGGAGTGGAACAGATCTCGGGCGCCCAGTACGACAAGATCGACGACGCCGGCCTGCATCTGAGCTTCACCGATGAGCGCCCCGACCGCATCCTCGCGGTGGAGACCATCGTCGTCTGCGCCGGCCAGGAATCGGTACGGGACCTCATCGATCCGCTGGACTCCGCCGGGGTGAGGACACATGTCATCGGTGGCGCGGACGTGGCGGCCGAACTCGACGCGAAGCGAGCCATCCGCCAGGGCACCGAGACCGCTGCTGCGATCGCCTGAACGCGGCGACGCCGCGGTGGCACAGCCCGCTACGATTGGCAGCCATGCCGATCCCGCAGCCCAATCCGTCTGCACGTGCCGTCGTCACCGGAGCCTCCTCGGGGATCGGCGCCGCGCTGGCCGCCGAACTCGCCGCGCGGGGTCATTCGCTGATACTGGTCGCGCGGCGCGGGGAGATCCTGGAACGCAACGCGGCGATGCTGACCCAGACGCACGGGGTCGAAGCAGAGGTCCGTCCCACCGATCTGTCCGACCCCCGCGCGGTGGAGATCCTCGCCGGTGAACTGTCCGAGCGTGAGATATCGATCCTGTGTAACAACGCAGGTATCGCCACATTCGGCCCTGTCGCCGAACTCGACCCGGAATACGAACGCGCCCAGGTACGTCTGAACGTCAACGCCGTGCACGACCTCACATTGGCCGTCCTGCCCGGCATGGTCGAACGCGCGAGCGGCGGCATCCTCATGGTGGGTTCGGCGGCGGGGAACATGGCGATCCCCAACAACGCGACGTATGCGGCGACCAAGGCGTTCGTCAACACCTTTTCCGAATCCCTTCGTGGCGAGGTCGGTTCGGCAGGCGTCCACGTGACCCTGCTCGCGCCGGGACCGGTCCGCACCGACACCCCGGCCGCCGAGGACGCGAGCATCGTCGATCGGCTCGTTCCCGATTTCCTCTGGAACTCCAGCGAATACGTCGCACGTCTGAGCCTCGACGCACTCGAGCGCAACAAGATGCGCGTGGTGCCCGGCGCACTGTCGAAGGCGATGTCGTTGGCGGGTACCTACAGTCCGCGCATGGTCAGCGCGCCGATCGTCGGCACGTTCTACAAGAAGCTCGGTGACGGCTGAGCGCTCGGCGCGCGGCCATCGGTCATCGGTCATCGGTCATCGGCGACGACCGGTACCGAACAGGGACCGGCTGATCTCGCGGCCGAGCGAGTTGCCGGCCGAGCGCATGAAGCTCTTCACCGCGGCGTTGCCGAGGATCTCCTCGGCGAGGCTCTTCTCCTTCGGCTCCGCCCTGGTAGCCCTGTGCGGAGCCTCGGTGGGCGGCGTGGTCGGTGCCGCGGCGTCGGGCGCCGACTCGTCGTCGTGTGCGGCAGCCACTTTCGCGGCGAGGATCTCGTAGGCCGACTCCCGGTCGATTGTCTGACCGTACTTGTCCTGCAGTGCACTGGCGGTGGCCTGCGCCGTGATCGCGTCGTTGCCGATGGAAGCCATCAGCGAGCGCGGGGGATGCATGACGGTCCAGGCGACCGGCGTGGGCGCGCCATTCTCGGACAGGACCGTCACGATCGCCTCGCCGGTGCCCAGCGAGGTCAGCGCCTTCTCGATGTCATAGACCGCCGATGTCGGATAGGTCTTCACCGTCTTGGTCAGCGCCTTCTGGTCGTCGGGGGTGAATGCGCGCAATGCGTGCTGGATCCGCGCACCGAGTTGTGACAGCACGTCGTTGGGGATGTCGGTGGGCAGCTGGGAGCAGAAGTAGACACCGACCCCCTTGGAGCGGATCAGCTTCACCGTCTGGACCACCTGCTCCTTGAACGCCTTCGACGCGTCGGCGAACAACAGATGCGCCTCGTCGAAGATGAACACCAACTTCGGCTTGTCGGCGTCGCCGATCTCCGGCAGGTACTCGAAGAGGTCGGCCAGAATCCACATCAGGAAGGTGGAGAACAACGCCGGACGCGTCGCCTGATCACCGAGTTCGAACAGTGTGATGATCCCGCGTCCATCGTCGGCGGAACGGATCAGGTCGGCCGGCTCGATCTCGGGTTCACCGAAGAACGTGTCGCCGCCGTCGGCTTCCAGATTGGTCAACGCACGCAGGATGACACCCGCGGTGGCGCTGGAAACGCCGCCGATCGACTTCAGGTCGGTCTTGCCCTCGTCGCTGGTGAGGTGGGCGATCACCGAGCGCAGATCCTTGAGGTCGAGCAGCGCCAGTCCCTGGGCGTCGGCCCAGTGGAAGATCAGGCCCAGCGTGGACTCCTGAGTGGCGTTGAGGCCCAGCACTTTACTGAGCAGGATCGGGCCGAAGGAGGTCACCGTGGCACGGACCGGGACACCCACGCCCTCGGTGCCCACCGAGACGAACTCACACGGATAGCCGGTACCCACCCAGTCGACGCCGGTGTCCTTGGCGCGGGCGGTGGTCCGCTCGCTCGGTTCACCCGGCACGGCCAATCCCGACAGGTCACCTTTGACGTCGGCCATCACCACCGGCACGCCGTTGGCCGAGAGTTGCTCGGCGATCACCTGTAGTGTCTTGGTCTTACCCGTTCCGGTGGCACCTGCGATCAGGCCATGCCGATTCATCATCGACAATGCGATCCGTACCGTGGCCGACGCGTCGACCACGCCGTCCACCGACACCGCACCCAACTCGATCGCGGCTCCCGAGGTCGCGTATCCGGCCGCGATCTGTTGCGCCGGCGAGACGTCGGCGGGCTGTCCGTCACTCACGATTGCTGCTCTTTCCGGTGCCACCGGCACCTCGGTCGCAGTACACAGTCCTTGCGAGCAGGTTGCCACACACCCGCACGCTCCGCCCCGATTGCCGTCGGCGCCGGTGAGGCGTCTGGTTAAGGTTGAGCCGTGGAGGACAAACTCGTATGGATCGACTGTGAGATGACCGGGCTTCGCTTGGAATCGGACAAGTTGATCGAGATAGCGGCACTGGTGACCGACAGTGAACTGAACATCCTCGGTGACGGGGTCGACCTCGTGATCCACGCCGACGACGCCGACCTGGACTCGATGCCCGACGTGGTGAAGAAGATGCATGCCACCTCAGGCCTCACCGAGGAGGTACGGAAATCGACGGTGACCATCGAGGAGGCACAGGCACAGGTCCTGGCATACCTGCGCGAGTACATCCCGACTGCGGGTACCGCGCCGCTCGCGGGTAATTCCATCTCCACCGATCGCGGGTTCATCGCACGCGATATGCCCGAACTCGACACCTTTCTGCATTATCGGATGATCGACGTCAGCTCGATCAAGGAACTCTGCCGCCGGTGGTACCCCAGGATCTATTTCAATCAGCCGCCGAAGGGGCTCGCGCATCGCGCGCTGGCCGACATCCGTGAGTCCATCAGGGAACTGCGCTACTACCGGGCCACTGCGTTCGTGCCCGAGCCCGGCCCGGAGGTCGAGACCATCGAGAAGGTGGTCACCGACCTCGGCGAGGCCTGAGAGTCAGCCCTCGGCCACCCGCCTGTCGAGCTGTCCGGAACACGCAGGTCAGCGATGCGATTGGTCTTATCGTGTCGGTATTCGCTAGAGTATGTCCCGGCCGGTTTTCCGGTCGATGGTGAGTGTAGTTCAGTTGGTAGAGCACCAGGTTGTGATCCTGGCTGTCGCGGGTTCGAGTCCCGTCACTCACCCCGTTGACGCCGCCCCGTCCGCAACGCGGAAGGGGCGGCGTTTTTTGCGATTCCAGACTCCCCCGTCGACCCTCTCCGGCCCGCCCAACTGCTCTCCGGCACCAGCCACACGGCCAACACCAACCGCGTAGTGAACACCGACCGCCCAGTGAGCAGACCGTACGCAGACCATTATCGGCGTTGCGGCAGCGGACCGATCGTGTGTGCGCGTCGCGAAGCCACCACCGAAACCTCACGGACCAATCCAATTACCCCAATCCAATTACCCGCAGCCACAATCACATGACCAGCATCGACGTGCCGTCTTATCGGCCACCTGAACGATCCGCGAGGTTACCGACAGGTAACCAGACCAAAACGGGTCGTACGATCACGTGATTTTCGCAACTCACCAGCACTGCCGAACCGAAAAGTCCGACATAGATGCCCCAAACCGCTCGAAATTGTGGTTTGGTTGTCGGTACACGGGCTGGCACTCAGCGACAGGTCGGATCCGTGTGGGGGGTGACAGTGACCGCGTCGGTTTCGACGAGACCACCGGTACCGGTTTGCACGAGAGGGCAACACCATGCGCCTGGATTCTTCGGCGGATATGCCGTCCACAGATTTGCCGATCGACGAGGTCGCTGCGTTCAGAGAGCGTCGTCAACACGGCTTCGACACACGGATCGTGGCGCTCGACGGCACCACGATCGAACTATCGACCGCGTCGGAGACCGGAGCGAGCCCCTGTTCGGTCATCCGTGTCACCGGTCCGGGCGCCGCTGGCGATTCCAGCGAACTCGCCGTCGAGTCGCTTCCCGCTCTCCAGGCGCTGGTCGAGTCCGGCGCGCTCTGCGTCATGCTCGCCGCACACCGTGATGCCACGGTCCGCGCGGCCGGCTGACACGACGTCTGTCCAGACCACGATCCGCGGCTCGGCGCTCACCAGGCGCCGAGCCGCAATGCTCTCCTGATCCGCGAACGTGAGGTCCGGGATTCACCCGTTCGCGACTCACAATGTCCGCGAGATGATGTCCTTCATGATCTCGTTGGTGCCGCCGTACACTTTCTGCACTCGCGCGTCGGCCCACATCCGGCCCACCACGTACTCGTTCATGTAGCCGTAGCCGCCGTGCAGTTGCATGCAGGTGTCGAGCACGTCCATGGACTGTTCGGTGGTCCACCACTTCGCCATCGCGACCGTGGGAATGTCGAGTTCGCCCCGCAGGTGTTTGCTGATGCAGTCGTCGACGAACACCCGGGCGATCCGCGCCGTGGTCGCCGCCTCGGCGAGTGAGAATTTGGTGTTCTGGAAGCCGAAGACCGGTCGCCCGAAGGCCTCGCGTTCCTTGGTGTAGCTGATGGTGCGCTCGAGTGCGACCTCCATTCCCGCGACGGCAGCGACCGCGATGATCAGCCGTTCCTGTGGCAACTGCTGCATCAGCTGGATGAACCCCATCCCCTCGGACTCACCGAGCAGGTTCGACACCGGAACGCGGACGTTGTCGAAGAACAGTTCGGATGTGTCCTGTCCTCGCTGGCCCACCTTGTCGAGCAACCGCCCGCGCCGGAAGCCCTCACGGTCGGCCTCCACGACGATCAGCGAGATGCCCTTGGCGCCCTGCGCCGGGTCGGTCTTGGCCACGACGATGATCAGATCGGCCTGCCCGCCGTTGGTGATGAAGGTCTTGGATCCGTTGATCACGTACTCGTCGCCCTCACGTACAGCGCGAGTGGCAACCGCCTGCAGATCGGATCCCGTTCCTGGTTCGGTCATCGCGATCGCGCCGACCATCTCGCCAGAGGCCATGGCGGGCAACCACTTCCGCTTCTGTTCTTCGGTCCCGTACACCGTGATGTAGGGCGCGATGATGCCGTTGTGCAGGCTCACACCCCACGACGTGTCACCGATGCGCGCCTGCTCCTCGATGAGCACCGCCTCATGGGCGAAGGTCCCTCCCCCACCCTCGTACTCCTCGGGGATCGACATGCACAGCAGCCCCACGTCACCAGCCTTGTTCCACAGATCGCGGTCCACGTGATGGGCGTCGATGTACTTCCCGACATTGGGCTCGACCTCCTTGGCGAAGAAGGAGCGTGCGAGGTCGCGCACCGGGTCGAGGTCGGGGCCGTCCCACGGCGAAGTACTGGGCATGCGGAATTCTCCTCCTGAGTTCGGTATGGCTGAATCGTAACAGTGACCGTTGTCACTGTTGGCGAGAATCCGCACTGCATCACAGCGACTCGATTCCTGGGCAGCATCGGCCAGGACCCCCTGACCAGCCGATTTCTTGTCTGCGGCATCGGGCTGTTAAAGTCATTCGGCGCGCAGCAAGCGCCATTAGCTCAATTGGCAGAGCAGCTGACTCTTAATCAGCGGGTTCGGGGTTCGAGTCCCTGATGGCGCACAGACAGAGCCCGTCACCGATAGCGGTGACGGGCTCGTTGTCATTCAGCACTCCGCGAGCTGCAGGTGGAGCCGATCCGGATCAGTTGGCGGTCTCTGTGCGGCGCGGCAGTACCCACCCCGGTCGCGGGAAGTGGCAGGTGTAGCCGTTCGGATAGCGGACCAGATAGTCCTGATGCTCGGGTTCGGCCTCCCAGAACGGGCCCGCGGGTTCGATCGTGGTGACCACCTTTCCCGGCCACAATCCCGACGCATCGACGTCGGCGATCGTGTCGCGCGCCACGCGCTCCTGCTCTTCGTCGAGCGGAAAGATCGCCGACCGGTAGCTGCTGCCGATGTCATTGCCCTGACGGTCCTTCGTCGACGGATCGTGAATCTGGTAGAAGAACGCAAGGATGTCCCGGTAACTCGTCACCGACGGATCGAACACGATCTCCACGGCCTCGGCATGACCGGGATGGTTGCGATAGCTGGGATGGTCGTTACTTCCGCCGGTGTACCCGACCCGGGTCTGCAGAACCCCCGGCTGGCGGCGGATGAGATCCTCGACACCCCAGAAACATCCGCCGGCAAGCACCGCCGTCTCGGTGCCCGATCGCTGGGTGATGTGCCCGTCGTCTGCTGGTCCACTGGTCATGACGCCTTCTCCTCGTTGTCGTTGATGGCGTTGTTGTTCATGCGTTGTCGTTGATGGCGCTGTCGTTCATGCGTTGTCGTTGATGGCCTTGTTGTCGTCGTCGCTGGTCGCATCGGCGTCGTCGAACAGATTCCGGAATTCGCCGTAGCCCTGCTCCTCGAGCTCCTCGACGGGGACGAAGCGCAACGCTGCGGAGTTCATGCAGTAGCGCAGGCCTCCCTGGGCGCGGGGCCCGTCGGCGAACACATGTCCCAGGTGACTGTCGGCGTGGGCGGACCTCACCTCCGTGCGCGACATCCACAGCGAGCGATCCGTCCTCGTGGACACCGCGTCTGCGGCGATGGGCCTGGTGAAACTCGGCCACCCCGTCCCACTGTCGAATTTGTCCGTCGAGGCGAACAGCGGTTCGCCACTCACCACATCCACGTAGATACCCGGCCGGTGGTTGTCCCAGTAGGCGTTGCCAAAGGCGGGTTCGGTGCCGCCCTTCTGAGTCACACGATACTGGTCAGCGGTGAGCTTGCTCAGCCCCTCGGGCGTCTTGCGGTACTCGGACGTCTTGCGGTACTCGTTGCCCATTTCTCCTCCTCGTGTCCACCGCTGGCTGCGGTGTCGACGGGTTCAACAGCGCACGCCCGTGATTTGGTCCCGCGCATCTGTGAGTCGCCTGAGATTCTCTGGCATGGATTTTCTGGCATGGATTTTCTGGCATGGACTTTCTGGCATGTTCAGGAGCGCGCGGAGTATCCCTTGAGCTTGTCGACCACGGTGACCAGCGCCCCTGTGAGCTCAGCGGGTGTGGCATCGGCACCTCCGGCGGCGACATATCTCCGCAGATTCTCGAGGAATCGGTCGGCCAGCTCCTCACGCCACCCCACCGCATCACCGCTCATATGGGGCGAGATGCAGACATTGGACATCTCCCAGAGCGGATGATCGACAGGCAGCGGCTCGGTGGCGAAGACATCCAGTGACGCCGCCCCGATGCTGCTCGAGGACAGCGCATCGACCAGCGCCTGCTCGTCGACGAGTTGTCCGCGTCCCACGTTGATGAAGTGTGCCGACGGCCGCATCGCGGCCAACACCTCGGCGTCGATCATCTGCTCGGTCTGCGGCGTCAGCGGTGCCACGGCGATCACCACATCGGCATCCCCCACGTAGGCCGCCAGATCGTCGCTGGGATACACCACGCCGAAGTCGGGGTCCTCGGTACGCGCCGTGCGTCCGGCTCCCGACACCGCCATTCCCACTGCCGAGAGCAGCCGGGCTATCGCGCGCCCGATCCCGCCGGTACCGATCACGAGCACGTTGTTGTCGCAGGTGCGCAGCGTCTCCCGATGGCGCCACAGGTGTTCACGCTGGAAACTCTTGGACTCGTGAATCCGTTTGTCGTGGGCCAGGATCGAGGCGAGGACGAATTCGGCGATGGGCCGGTCGAAGACACCCGCAGCATTGGTCAGCACCACACGCGACTGCCGCAGACCGTCGAACAGCAACGAGTCCACCCCGGTCGCGCAGACATGCACCCACCGCAACTCGGCCGTCGACGGACCCCAACTGTCCTTGAGCGCAGCCGAGAAGAAGTCCCACACCATCACGATGTCGGCGCCGACAAGCGCATCGGCGAGGGTGTCCGCGCGACACACCCGCACGTCGGCGCACTCCTCGATCGCGGCGAGGTTGTGGGGCAACGGCTCGTCGCCTCCGGTCAGCAGCGCGATGATCGGTCGTCGGGCATCCACGCCGACACTGTAGACGGCATCGGCCGGTACCGACGGCACCACGACCCCTCGGTCATCGGCGGCACCGACTCGGACTGTGAGAATCGCGAACGACCACTACGCTCGGTCGAACATGATCTGCCTGCACCCATCCCCCGCACATCGGCCCGACGCCGGACTCGTCAGGCGAGTTCGCGTGCCGGAGTCGACCTGGGGTTCTCGCGGCGGACGCCGCAGCACCCCACGATCTTTCGGCAACCCCGGCGTGCCGACGAAAAGATGCCGACGAGAAGATGAGGAGGCCGATCCATGTATCTCGGCGCCCAGCTGTTCACCGATGACGAGTACCGCCACCGGCTGCGCCGCGTGCGGGAGTTGATGGATCACCAAGGGCTGTCGGCGATCATCGTGACGGATCCGGCAAACATCTTCTACCTCATCGGATACAACGCCTGGTCGTTCTACACACCGCAGATGCTGTTCGTGCCGATCGACTCGGACATGGTGTTCTTCACCCGTGAGATGGATGCGCATGGCGCGCATCGCACCTCACGGCTCCCGGCCGACCAGATCGTGGGATACCCGGAGAGCTACGTGCACCGCCCGCAGATTCATCCGTTCGATTGGGTGGCGTGGGCCCTGCGCCAGCGTCATCTGGTCGCGCCTGCCTCTCGTGGCGGCTCGGTCGGCCTGGAGATGGATTCACATTTCTTCACTCCCAAGGCATATCGCGCCCTGGTCAACGCCATTCCGGAGTGGAAGCTCGTCGACAACTTCGAGTTGGTCAACTGGGTCCGGTCGGTGAAATCCGATGCCGAGGTTCAACTGATGCGGCAGGCTGGGATGGTGTGCACCGAGGCGATGCGCGCGGCCATCGAGACCGTGGATGTGGGTGTGCGGCAATGTGATGCCGCAGCGGCGATCTCGCAGGCGCAGATCACCGGCACCGATCAGTTCGGCGGCGACTATCCGGCGATCGTCCCGCTGCTGCCGACCGGGGCCGCGGCCGACACACCACATCTCACCTGGCATCAGGGCACGTTCACCACTGACGAGGCGGTGACGATCGAGTTGACCGGCGCCCACAACAGGTACCACTGCCCGCTGGCCCGAACCGTGTCACTGGGCGCCGTGTCCACCGAGCTGGACCATGTGGCCGGCGCGAGCTGTGAAGGTCTCGACAATGTGCTCAGCGCGATCCGCCCCGGCGTCTCGACCGGTGAACTCGCGTCGATATGGAATCTGACGCTTGCGAAGTACGGACTCGAGAAGCCTTCTCGGCTCGGCTATTCGATCGGCATCGGGTACCCACCCGACTGGGGTGAGCGCACCATCAGCATCCGCGCCGAGGACGAGACCGTACTGGAGCCCAACATGTGTTTTCACATCATCTGTGGAATGTGGATGGACGACTACGGTTTCGAGGTGTCGGAATCGGTGCGGGTGAGTCCGTCCGGCGTGGAGACGTTCACATCGTTCCCGCGTGAACTGATCCGAAAGTGAGGCGAGCGACATGACGCGTACCACAACACCATCGGTGCACGAGGTGAGCCCGGTGATTCCGCTGGCCTCACGCACCACCGACCTGGTGGGTTCGATGATCGACTCGTCGACCTCACTTCTGGCCGCGCAATCGCACGACATCGTGCGCTTTGCCATGGGCTCGCCCGCCGACGAGGCGGTTCCGGTGGCCGAGTTCCGTCGTATCGCCGGTGAGGTGCTGGACAATTCGTCGTTCACCTATGGCGCCACCGAGGGTGAGCCGAGACTGTTGGAGCTTCTCGTCGAGCAGCTGGCCACCACGCCGGATCCGTCTGCTCTGGAACGACTCGTCATCACCACCGGCGGCATGCAGGGACTCGACCTGGCGGGCAAGCTCTTCATCGATCCCGGTGATCTGGTGGTCACCGAATCGCCGACGTACACCAACGGCAGCGCCACCGCCCTGTCCTACGGTGCCGAACTCCTTGAGATCCCGGTCGACGAGGAGGGGATGCAGGTCGACACCCTCGAAGAAGCGGTACGCCGAGCCGGTCGGACGCCGAAAGCGATCTACACCATCCCGACCTTCCAGAACCCCTCGGGCGTCACCCTTTCCGAGGATCGGCGACGTGAATTGCTGCGGCTCGCCCACCGGTGGGGTGCGGTGATCATCGACGACGACCCCTACGGACTCCTGCGTTTCGCCGGACGTGAGGTGCCGACCTTCCAGACGCTCAGCCGTCACGATCCACTGGTGTTCTCGGTGCGCACTTTCTCCAAGATCCTCGCGCCGGGCTGGCGTGTGGGATGGGTGGATGCCGATCCGTCGCTACGGCAGCTGCTGATCAACGGCAAACAGGCGATGGACACCTGCACCAATGTGCCCAACCAACATGTTCTCGCCGAGTACATTTCGCGCGGCGGGCTCGACGATCACCTCGCCCGGTTACGAGTGCTCTACCGCGAACGCAAGAACGCGATGGTCGATGCGCTCACGCGCCACCTCGGCGACGCGGTGTCGGCGACCGACCCTGAAGGCGGGTTCTTCCTGTGGGTGACGCTGCGCAACGAGTTCGGTGGTGTCGACACGCGTGAACTCTTCGAGGTCGCCCTCGCCGACGGTGTCGCCTTCATCCCCGGGCCGGCCCTGTCACCGTCGGGCGGGTTCACCGACGCCATGCGACTGTGCTTCGCCTCCAGCACGCCCGAACGTATCGACGAAGGCGTGCGCCGCCTGGCGAGAAGTCTCGAGAAGATGGTCGCCGGGCGCGGATAGGTGCGAGGGGCCGCGGGCCGCGCAACACCGCGAGCGCGCAGCACTCGACGGTCCGCGAGACCGACGATCAACGCAGGGTCCTATGCGTCGCCGTTCTTCCACTCGTTCCACGGGATGTTCCAGTCACCGAGTCCGTCGGTACCGGGTAGCGGCGGGCCGACGGTGTTCCGGACGATGACCACATCGCCGCGCAACGAGTTGTCCAGGAACCATTTGGCATCCGCGGGGCTGACGTTGAGGCACCCGTTGCTGACGTCGGTGTTGCCCTGCTCGGACAGTGACCACGGCGCCGCGTGCACGTAGATCCCGCTGTAGGAGATGCGCGTGGCGTCGTACACCACTTCGCGGTACCCGCCGGGCGAGTTCACCGGGACCCCGTAGGTCGAGGAATCCATGATCACGCTGGGATCGCGCTCGGCGACGATGTAGGTCCCGTTGTTGGTCGGCGACGAATCCTTGCCCATCGAGGTCGGCATCGTCTTCACCGTCTTGCCGTCGACCACCACGGTGATCATCTTGGTGTTGTCGTCGGCGTAGGAGATCATCGAGCGCCCGATGGTGAAGTCGGCCTTGGCGGTGTTGTCACCGTAGGTGCCGTCGCCGAGGTCCACACCCTTGGTGTTGACATTCACATGCACCTTGGTGCCGGGAGCCCAGAAGTTCTGTGGGCGCCAGCGCACCTCGGTGTCGGAGATCCAGTAGAACGCACCGTCCACATGCGGACTCGTGGTGACGGTGATCGCGTCCTGGGCGGCCTTCTTGTCGGAGATGGGTTCGTCGAACTGCACCGCGACGGGCTGGCCGATCCCCACCGTCTCCCCGTCGTTGGGCAGGAGGTAGGCGTCGGTGAGCTCGGACGGCGAGGTGGTGGTGAAACTCAGCTGACGCCCGCTGACGCCATCGATCCCCGACGCATCGGCGACGAGGGTGTAGGTCTGGCCGAATCCGAAGGTGTCAGTCGACGTCCACGTCGTCTTGTCGGCCGACAGGTTGCCCCCCACCGCGCTGCCGTCGTCGGCGGTGAGCTTCACGTCGGTGAGAGTGCCGTTGGAGGCCTTCACCACGATCGGCACGCTGGGAGCCACCCCCTGCGAGCGGTTGACCACCGGCTTCCCGCCGGCGCCGGTGACCGTGACCGCCGGCCGCAGCAGGTCGTCGAAGTTGCCTGCCGCAACCACCTTGTCGCTGTATTTCGGCGGTGTCTGCGACGAACACCCCGACACCACGAGAGCCACTACCGCCGCCGCGATCGTCCCGACGACCAGCGGTCGACGCATCCTCTCCGTCAACCCGTTTCCCCGCATCTCACCCCACCGAAAATTCCATGAAAACGCCCGACCGCACGCGCTGCGGCCGGGCACCAGAACAGCTGTGTCGAGTCTACGAGACGAACCGCCCAATCCACGCATACGACAATCGCCGCAGTGATGAATCGTTATCTGAACGGGCCGCCAGCACATCCGATCGGCGTCGGCAACCGGTCGATTTCCGTTTCCGGGCCCGGTGCCGGTACGGTGTCTCATCGCAGCGAGCGAGTCGATCGTCGGCTTTCGTCAGCGCCGACTCCCTGCCTGCGCCATTAGCTCAATTGGCAGAGCAGCTGACTCTTAATCAGCGGGTTCGGGGTTCGAGTCCCTGATGGCGCACCATCATCATCGTCGTCGGCGCGGATCCGACTCCTCAGCTCACGATCTTCTTGATCACCAGTGCCGCGACGAGGACCCCCACACCGATCAGCGGGTATTTCACCGTGGGCTGGTTGAGGAACGTCATCACAGTGGTCTTCGCATCCTCGGCCAGGCGCTGCGGATTCGCACGATCTGCCAGGGTGTCGAGAGTCGTGGCGAGCTCCTCACGGGCCCGTTCGATCTCACGCTCGATGTCGTCGGTGTCGCGTGCCACGTGGGTCCTTCCGGTACAGACGGTTCAGCGGCCCCGGTCGAGTGCCGCAGACATACGGTAATGCAGGCGCTCCCCCATCATGTCGCACCGGCGTCGCGGACATGCGGACCGGCGCAGGCGTGCCGAGCGGCTAGCCTCATAGCTCATGAGCACCGGACGACTCGCGGTCGGCGACCGCGCACCCGCGTTCACCCTTCCCGACGCCGACGGCACGGAGGTGTCGTTGTCGGATTACGCCGGCAAGAAGGTGATCGTCTACTTCTACCCTGCCGCCGCCACCCCCGGCTGCACGAAGCAGGCCTGCGATTTTCGCGACAGTCTCACCGAACTCAACGGTGAGGGTGTGGACGTGATCGGCATCTCGCCCGACAAGCCGGAGAAGCTCGCCCGGTTCCGCGACGCCGAGCAGCTCAACTTCCCGCTGCTGTCGGACCCGGACAAGAAGGTTCTCACCGAATGGGGGGCCTTCGGTGAGAAGAAGATGTACGGCAAGACCGTCACCGGGGTGATCCGATCGACATTCCTCGTCGGCACCGACGGCACCATCGAAGCCGCGCAGTACAACGTCCGTGCCACCGGCCACGTGGCCAAACTTCGGCGTGACCTCTCGCTCTGACCGCACCGCGGTCGCTCCGCTGCTCCCGCGCACACGGCCGTCCCAGGAGCGCTCGAGACGCAGCTTCGACGCCATGCTCACTTCAGCACGCGAGTTGCTCATCGAGGTCGGGATCGAATCGCTGACCTGCGAGGAGATCGCGGCCCGCGCCGAGGTCCCGATCGGCACGCTGTATCGGTACTTCGCCAACAAGTACGTGATCGTCTGCGAACTCGACCGCGCCGACGCGGCAGCCGTCGCCGAGGCGCTGACGGCCTTCGCCACCGAGATCCCGTCCCTGCGCTGGCCCGAGCTGCTCGAGCGGTTCATCGACCACCTCGCAGAGCTCTGGCATGACGACCCGTCGCGACGTGCGGTGTGGCTGGCCGTGCAGTCCACACCGGCCACACGCGCCACCGCGGCGATCGTCGAGCGGGGACTCGCCGAGCAGGTGAGCCGCCTGCTCGCACCGCTGATCCCCCGACAGCAGCGCAGACGTGCGCTGATGTCGGAGTTGTTGGTACACACCGCGTATTCGCTCCTCAGCTTCTCCGTACAGGACGGACAGGACCACGGGCGAACGGTGGCCGAACTCAAACGAATGCTCGGCGCCTACCTCCGGCTCGAGGTCGGCGACGATGTCGAGACGTTCAGCTCGGTACGGCCCTGATCGACGGCCTGCGGCGCACTGCCGCACCCTTCGGCCTCGATCGCACCACGCTCGAGCCGTTCCATCACCGCCACCGCGGCGGCGGTGTCGCCGTCGTGGGTGAGCGAGATGTGGAAATGCACGTCATGCAGATGCGTGGCCATCTCACCGCGCACGCGGATGGCGGGACGTCCCCAGATGTCGGTGACGACCTCGATGTCGCGGGGCGACACCCGATCCATCGTCGGGGTCCGCGCGAACCGACTCACCGACCACGCCTTGATCACCGCCTCCTTCGCCGCCCATCGCGCGGCGAGTCCCCGCGGGCCGTCGGCATCGCGGCGCTCACCAGCAGTGAAGTTGTCGGCGAAAGCCGTTCCCGCACGGTCGAACTGATCGGCGAACTCCCCCACCGCCACGATGTCGATACCCACCCCGAGCACCCCGCTCATCGCAGCGACTCCGCACCGTGGTGCTCGGTCACCTGCGCGTCGAGCAGGTAGTTCCCGTCACCGGCCAGCCGCGCCGACGGGTCGAGGAGCAACGCGGCCTCGAGATCGGACTCGTGCTCGTCGGTGCCGAAGCGGCGCCCGCTGCTGCGTCGGTACCCGGGCGCTCCACCGCACATCATCTCCAACAGCGACTGGACTCCGGCGCGCTCACGTTCCCGCGCTCGTGCGAGGTAGTCCGCACGCACCTCGGGAGCCAGACAGGCCAGGAAGGCTTCCGGATGTGCGAGTGCGATCAGCCCGGAGACATGGCCGAAGCCCAGGCTGGTGACCAGCGCTGCACGCAGCGGCAGCTGCGCACCCATCTGCAATGTCCGCGTGGGCCACACCAGGTGGCGATGCTCGGCCAGCGCATCGTCGACACAGTCGAGGCTCCGGTTGCCGGGTATGACGCCGCTGCGCATCGCCTGACACGCACCGATCACGGAGAAGGCCGCCGCCCCGCCCTTGGCGTGACCGGTGAGCGACTTCTGCGACACCACGAACATCGGAGCACCATCGCTGCGTCCGAGCGCCTCGGCAAGGCGTTCGTGCAGCACCGACTCGTTGGGATCGTTGGCGCGCGTGGACGTGTCGTGTTTGGACACGAACGCGATGTCATCGGCACCGAGTCCCAGCTGTCGAAGCGAGCGGGCCAGTCCCGACTCCCGCGAGCCACGCGCGGCACCCAGCGCACCGAGTCCCGGCGCCGGGATCGACGTGTGCATCCCGTCGCCGAAGCTCTGCGCCCACGCGACGACACCGAGTACCGGCAGCCCCATCGCAACGGCGACATCCCCACGAGCGAGGAGAATCGTTCCGCCGCCCTGGGATTCGACGAAGCCCGAACGCCGGCGATCGTTGGCGCGGGAGAACCGTCGATCCGAGATGCCCTTGGCCGTCATCGCCGCGGACTCCGCGGTGGCCGACATGTCGCCGAATCCGACCACACCCTCGATGCCGAGATCGTCGAACCCGCCGGCCACCACGAATTCGGCTTTACCCAGGCGGATCTTGTCCACACCCTCTTCCACCGATACCGCTGCGGTGGCACATGCAGCCACCGGGTGGATCATCGCACCGTAGCTCCCGATGTAGGACTGCACGACGTGTGCGGCGACCACGTTCGGGAGAGCCTCCTGCAGAATGTCGTTCGCCTTGGCCTCACCGAGCAGTGTGTCGATGTAGAGCGACCTCATCGAGGTCATGCCCCCCATCCCGGTGCCCTGGGTGTTGGCGACCAGTCCCGGATGCACCCAGCGCATCAGTTCGGCCGGCGAGAAGCCCGAGGAGAGGAATGCATCGACCGTTGCGACGAGATTCCACAACGCAACTCGGTCGATCGAGGCAGCCATATCCGCGGTGACACCCCAGCGCGTGGGGTCGAAACCGGTCGGGATCTGGCCACCGACGGTGCGGCTGAGCTCGAACCGCCGTGGCACTCGGATCTCGGTTCCGGCCGCCCTGGTGACCGACCAGTCGCCAGTCTCCGGGTCGCGGCTGATCGTGGTGGTCTCCGGCGCCGCTGCCAGGAACGCACGCGCCTGATCCTCGCCGCCCACGCCGAAGGTGAGGTCGGCGTCGAGGAAGACCGAGGCCATGAGCGGTGCGGAATTCTCCTGCATCGCACCGTCATCGGCGTACCGACGGATGCCGCACCGCTGCATCACCGTCTCGCGGTAGGTCCCCGCGATGTCGGCCTCGTCGACCGGCTCACCGCTGCCCGCGTCATACCACCCCGGCGCCGGGGTCTGCTGCCAGGCGATCAGTCCGGTCGCCCAGGCCAATTCGGCGACACCGGCCGCCGACAGTTCGTCGGAGACCTCCACCTCGAATCGGGTGCGGCAGCTGCCATAGGGTCCGAGCTCACCTGCTCCCACGATGACGACGAGATCCTCCGGGTTCGCTGACACCGACGGCCACTGCGGATGCGTCACCTCCGGCACCCGGGCGGGTGCGGGAAGCGCCGTGATACGGCGGCCGTCGACGTCATCCGCCGCGGTCGCATCCTCAGAGCCCTCGGCCACATCGTCGCGAACCTGGGCCGCGATGGCAGTCAGATCGATGGTTTCCGCGTCGAGCCCGGCGGTGAGATCGGCCAGCACCGGGTGCTCACGTGCCTGCCTGCGACGATCCGGGGTGGCCAGTGCGAGAAGTTCACCGGCCATCTCCGCGGTGCTCCAGGTGCGGACCCCCGCAGCCTCCACCGCGGTGACCATCGGGTCGTTATGACCCATCAATCCGGTGCCGCGCACCCAACCGATGAGTGCATGGGCGAGGGTGACCTGCTGATTCCACGACGACTCGGCCTTCCAGCGGGAGACCAGCGCGTCCAGGCCCGCCTTGGCCTCACCGTAGGCACCGTCGCCGCCGAACATGCCGCGGTTGGGCGAACCGGGCAGGATCACATGCAGTCGGGCGTCGATGTCGTGGTCGGCGCCGAGCGCGCCGAGCCCCGTGATGAGTCGTTCCACCGACCACAGCAGGATACGCATCTGCGTCTCGGTACGCGGACCGGATTCCGTTGCGTCACCGAACACTCGGGGTGCGGCGAACGGGAAGGCCAGCGTGGGCCGCAGAGCCGGTTTGGTCACCGTGGCGACGCCTCCGGCGTTCTCGGTCTGTTCCGACCCGATCCAGTCGATCAACGCGTCGATATCGGCGAAGGACGCCATATTCGCGGGCAGTACCCACAGCGCCGCCCCGGGACGCGCATGCCGGCGGTAGAGATCCCGGAAGAACTGCAGACGGATGTCGTCGAGTGACGAGGTGGTCGCGATCACCTGCGCACCGCCGGCCAGCAGCTGCCCGACCACCGCGGCAGCGATCGAGCCGCGCGCCGCACCGGTCACCACCGCGACCTCGCCGTGCCAGCTCCCCGGCTCGGGATCCTGCGCGGCGTGGGCGATGGCACCGAACGCTCGTGCGTGGACCAGCCTGCCCGAGGACAGTGCACGCCCCTGCCACCACGTCGCCTGGTCGGCGAGGGCCTGGCCGCATCCACTGAAACCTGTTGTCAGCTCGTCGAAGTCATTCTCCACACCGCAGTCATCGATCAGCCACAGCGCGGCGAGGTCTTCACGCGCACTGGCCCATCGGTCGTCGATGAGCACCGCGCGTCGGGCATCGAAAGCGCCGGCGACGACCCGACGCCATTCCGAGCCGAGTTCGGTGTCGAGCAGTGAGATCAGTTCGGTGTCAAGGGCATCCTCCCGCTCCGGCGCAGCCGGCGCGGTGTCGAGGCCCAGACTCGCCAGCATCGCTCGGGCCGACGTCGCCAGGACGCCGTTGCGACCGGTGATCGCCTCTGCGAGGTCGGCGACGACACCGGCATCGACGACCGCATCCGACGACGACGCGGCGGCCGGCTTGGACACCGGGATCCCCACCGCTGCGCCGACTGACGCCACCGCACGATCGATCAGGGCCTCGAGCCCCGAGACATCGTTGATCGGACCGTCGAGCAGATTCGCCAGCTCACCGCCGCGCACGCTCACGCCGTCGCGGGTGCCCAGTGCGATCGCCACCGTGGTGTGCAGCGCCCATCCCGGCCCGAGCTCCCACACGTTCGACACCCGCTCGGCGATGTAGGTGGCGCGTTTACCGGCCGGACCCACGACCTTGCGCAGCTGGTCGTCGACGGATTCCCGCAACACCGGACCGAGCGGGCGGTAGCCATGAGCGAGCGCTTCGACCGTGGCGGCCAGCGACGGGATGTCGGCCTCGGCCGCCCCGTCGATCGCCCCGAGCCCCAGCTCGGTTCCCAGATCCATCAGCAGCTGGTTGCGGCGTGAGGACACACCGTCGCACAGCGCCTCGATGGTGTCGGCGGCACCGATCTGGTCGGTGCGGATCTTCGACCACCAGGCGACCAGCGTGCGCGCACCATCGCCCGCGCCGAACGACAGGTCGGCCGGTCGGGGACCGCCCGCTGCCGTCGGTGCCGGCGATGTCGCGGCGGGAGCGGGTACCGCTTCGTCCGCGGTGGTCGCCGGCGACTCGTCGGCTGCGGCTGGCGCGTCGCCGATCTCGTCGTCGGGAACTCCCGCGTCACGGCCGAAGACGAGATCGGCGTCGCGCTCGAGATTCACCACGCTCACCGATGCCTCCGGCATCAGCCGCACGGTGTTGGTCGCCAACCCGGCCAGGGTCGGCGCCGAGGCGACGCCCACCTCGACGAACCTCTCCACGCCAAGCCCGCCGCGTTCGAGCGGGGTGAACATCAGATCCTGCGTCTCGATCCACCGCACCGGACTCGCGAACTGCCATGCCAGCAATTCGATCAGCACTACGCGGGCGAGTTCGCCAGGTCGCCGCGACCAGTTCTCCCAGTCCGCGAGCACCTCCTCGATCGGTTCGGAGGGGACGAGTTCGCCGATCTCGCAGACGAAGTCACGCTCGAGTGAGAACGTCTTCGCGACGAGGTTGGGGATGTACCTGCCGACGAGCACCGCCGGATCGATGTTGTCGGGCAGCAACGACCGCAGATGCTCGCGGAATGCCGGCACGCCCTCGCGCAGCACCGAGGAGTGGAACGGGACGTCGATGCCGGGCACCAGGATGAACGCCCGCCTGCCGCCGAACTCCGCACGGCGACGGTCGATCTCAGCTTCGAGCACTTCCAGACCACGAATGGTCCCGGCGATCGCATACTGCGAACCGCGCAGGTTCAGGTTCACCACTTCGAGGAATTCACCACAGCGCTCGCCGACCTGCGTGACGAATGCGACGACCTCGTCGTCGTCGAGTCCGAACTGGCTGGGCCGAATCGCGGCCATCCGATAGTTGCTGCGTCCCTGCGCATCACGCGGAACCAGGTGGTGCATGGCCGACCCACGGTGGAACACCACCTCCAGCACCGACTCCAACGGGAGCACACCGGCACAGGCTGCCAGCGCGTTGTACTCACCCACCGAATGTCCACACGTCAGCGCACCCTCCACGAAGCAGCCCGCCTCGTTGAGTTCGGCGATCTGCGCAACGCCCAGCATCGCCATGGCCACCTGGGTGAACTGGGTGAGGAACAGGACACCGTCGGGATGGGTGTAGACCACCCCGTCGGCGACCAGTCGCGTCGGGTTGTCGCGCACGATGGCCATGATCGAGAAGCCAAGGGCTGCCCTGGTGTGCGCGTCGGCGCGTTCCCAGACCTCTCGGGCCGCCGCGGATCGCGAACATGCCGCCAAACCCATTCCGGCACTCTGGATTCCCTGTCCCGGGAAGGCGTACACGGTCCGCGGCGCCACGAGCCGCGCGGTGGCGACCATCACCAGGACTCCGTCGACGGTCGCGGTGACCTCGACGATCTCGGCGCCCGCGTCGACGCCCACACGGTCGGCGCGGATGGTGACGGTGTCGCCGGTGCGGACCATGCCGAGGAACCTCGCCGTCCAGCCGGTCATCCGCCGCCCGCCGGCCGCTCCGTCAGCCGATGCCGCGGTGACCGCCTGCTGGGCGCAGGCCGACAGCCACATGCCGTGCACAATCGGTTCGCCGAGCCCGGCGAGGCGGGCAGCGTTGGCGTTGGTGTGGATCGGGTTGTGGTCGCCGGAGACCGCTGCGAATCCGCGCATGTCCAGCGGCGCGGACACCGCACAGGACAGCAGCTTCTTGCGGGTCGACTCGCGCTCGGCGACAACCGATCCCCCGGCCCGCAGCGGATCGGCGGGATCGGCGGATCCGAGTCGGCCACGTACCGCGAAGCGTTCGGTGAATTCCACGAGTGCTGACGGGACGGCCTCACCGTCCGACGAGACGTGGTCGATGGACACCGAGACGGTGACCACCCGTCCCACCGTGGTGTCCTCGACGCCGATGAGTCGGGCGGTCACGTCGAGGTCACAGGCGTTGCGCGGCAGAGCCGATCGCACCGCGATGGCGTGATCGAGATGGACGAGGTCGAGCAGTCCCTCACACACCGGGATGCCGTCGATCTCCGCGACGCCCAGTACACCGAACACGGCCGGCCACGCCAGTCCGACGAGCGTGTCGGGGATCGCGATCCCGTCGTCGAGTGCGTCGGTGCGGCGCTGCGCGAACCGGCCGCCGGGGGTCATCGAATCCGGCAGCGTCGAGCCGGTGGCCAGGGTGTGGTCGATGGCGGTGTCGGGCTCCCACCGCACGCGGTCGGTGGCCACGCCGTCGGGTGACACCGTGGCCAGTGTCCCGCCCGCAGCGGCAGTCAGCAGCGCGGTCATCGCCGCGGTCGCCGATTCCTGTGTGACACGCGGACATCCGCCGTCGGCCATGGAGGCATCCAGTGCGATGTCGATGTCGATGTGCGGCGTGTCGATGTCGGCACGTGGCGTGGCGATGGGCACGCTCAGCCGCACACCACCGTCGATGGGAGTGAGCACGGCCCCGGTCGGCGGATGCACCGATCCGCCGTGATCGTCGCAGTTCCACTCGTGGTTCGGGCCGAGTCGCCGCGCGGGATTGGCCACGGTGCGTCCGGCCCACCAGACGTGACTGCTCGCCAGCAGCGCCACCGACGGGCCGGTCAGCCCGCGGGTGCCCACCCGCCGGCTGTCGGCAGGCTCTGCCGGGCCCGTCAGCAGCCCCGCGGTATAGGCCTCGAATCTGTCCAGCAGGTCACCGACCGGCTCATCGACGCGGGTGATACCCGCGACCGCAACCGGACCGGGAATGACGGCCACCTCGTCGGCACCGTAGCGCGCGTCGTGGGCCTGCCACAGCGAATCGCTGCGCCACCAGCGCCGCACATCCGCGTCGATGGTCGGCACGAAGTTCACCGGCTTACCCGGTGTCCGGCACAACCCGAGGAAGAAGGCGACGTCGGCCGGGTGGAGCACATCGACGTCAGCCGCCGGATAGCTCTCACGAAGCCGTGCCACGGCACGGTAGGGATCCTCGGTCGAGGACATGTCGGGGAACTGCGTGTCGATCTCGCCGCCGTCGGCCGGGTGCAGGCGCGCCTCGGCGCGGTGGAGCATCTCGAGGTAGCGCCGCTGCCAGGAGATGTCGGCCCACCCGCCGGATTGGCCCACCGCCAGGTCGGCATAGCGGGTCAGCCACTGCGTGTAGGTCATCGTGGCGGCGTCGCCGAAGTACGGCTTGGCGGTCGAGGCCAGCGCCTCGACGATCTCCTCGCGTCGTTGCGCGATGGCCTCGGCGTCACCGGCGACCTCGTCGAGGAGACGCCCGCATGCCGAGGCCGCATTGTCGACCTCGTGGATGTCGGCACCGAGCTGGCTTCGTCCCGATGCCATTCCAGCCGCCGCGGTTCCCGCGCCGATCCAGTCGTCACAGCCGGGGGTCTGCACCAGGAGTTCTTTGACCTGCGGGCTGGTGGTGGCTTCCCGACATGCCATCGCCGCGGTGCCCACGAGGATGCCGTCGACCGGCATGTCGGGGTAGCCGTGATCGCGCGCCCAGGTGCCGGTGAGATAGCGGGCGGCCACCTCCGGTGTGCCGATGCCGCCCCCGACGCACAGCACGACATTCGGACGTGACCGCAATTCGCCGTAGGTGGCGATCAGCAGGTCGTCGAGGTCTTCCCACGAGTGATGGCCACCCGCACGACCACCTTCGATCTGCACGATCACCTTGTGCGGGGTCACCTCGGCGGCAATCCGCACAACCGCGCGGATCTGCTCGACGGTTCCGGGCTTGAACGCCACGAATTCGATTCCGGCATCGGCGAGTTCGGAGACCAGATCCACCGCGTCATCGAGCTCGGGCACACCCGCCGAGACCACGACCCCGTCGATGGGTGCGCCCGCCGCGCGTGCCTTGGGCACGAGGCGCTGCGCACCGAGCTGCAGCCGCCACAGGTAGGGATCGAGGAACAACGCGTTGAACTCCGCCTGCCGACCGTCGTCGAGCAGCTCCTCCAGCCGGGCGAGGTTCTCGGCGAAGACCTCTTCGGTGACCTGCCCACCGCCGGCCAGTTCGGCCCAGTGACCGGCGTTGGCGGCGGCGGCCACGATCGCCGGATCCACCGTCGTCGGCGTCATCCCGGCCAGGAGAATCGGCGAGCGACCGGTCAGACGTGTGAAGGCAGTCTCGACCACCCGTCGTCCGTCGGGCAGCTCGACCAGCCGCGGAGCCCAGTGACTCCACGCCTGCGCGACCTCGGGAACACCACCGGGGGTGAACAGGTTCCGCTGTCCCGACCGGGTCGCAGCGGCGATCACACCGATGCCACGGCCACGCACGACAGATGCCGACAGCCGCGCCGCGTCGTCAGCGGGCCCGAGGTCGACTATCCAGCGCACGTCCTCGTCGAGCTCATCCATCTGCGCGACCCAATCGACCGGGTCACGCAACACCGCGGCCGCCAGCTCCGCACTGTGGGAGACGTCCAGACCGCACCGCCCGGCGAGGTCGGCGACCATCTCGACGGCCGGCGCCAGCGCGGGATGATGGAAGGCGATGGACGCGTCCACCTCGTCGAACGTTGGCGAGAAGGGCTGTCCGCCGACCACTTTGCGCGTGCGCAGGTCGACTTCGGACGCCTCGACGTCGGTGCAGCGGCGGCGGATCTCCCGCAGGTCCGCTGGGTTCCCGGAGAGCACCACCGATTGTCTGCCGTTGCGCAGAGCCCGCACCGGGGCACCGACATCGGCACCGCGCTCGGCGACGAACTCCGCGAGGATCGCATCCACGCGCGCGGGATCACATCCCGCGACCACCATCATGGGCCGTCCCGCACCGGTGGTCACCAGCCCGACACGGTGGGCGATGAGCGCACCGCATGCGCCGATCAGTTGCGCCAGCGCCAGCTGCCTTGCGGCCGTCTCCACCATGTCTGCGTCGGTGGCGAACAGCTCGGCGGCCAACACGCCCTGCGAATGGCCGGATACAGATCTCGGGGGCAGGACGCGGCCGTCGAGCCCTTCCTGTCGCAGCAACAGGATCGAGGCGATCTGCGCGACCAGGATGCCCGGCACCGATCGTGCCGCATCGGTGAACGAGGCCTGACCGTCCGCGTCGTCGGCGGCCGCGCACGCACCCAGCGGATCGAATTCAGCGCCGGCCACCAGGGCCAGCTCACCGGCCACCGGTGCGAGGATCTGTGCGGCGCGATCGACGATCGCCCCCACCTGCACGCTCAGCCCACCGAGTTCGATCGCGGCGGTCAGGGAGCGAACCCAGTCCGCTCCCTGACCGCCGCATACCACCGCGTACCGGTCTCCGGCACGGATCGCGTCGAGCACCGTCGGTGACTCGGCACGGTCGCTGGTCGTGAGATCCGGCGCCGACGTCTCGACATCAGCACCCGGGGTGCCCATGTTGTGGGGGTCGACATCGTCACGCGCGGATTGATTCACTGACACAGCTGTGGACTCCTCGGATAGCGGACTTCTGGTCACGTACTCATCTGCGCGACAGCAGGATTGACGTCATTCGCGATGGGTGGATCTGCTCGCACAGCGGGTGCGGACGCTCGCAAACCGACGACGGGACGGCGGTCGTGATCTCTCACCGGTGTCGTCATCGGACCGGCGGCTGCGCGATGGCATTCATGGTGGCACACGAAAACGAGGTTTTCCTCATGTTTCCAAGTGACCCTGCGGTATACCCATCGGTAACCGCCTGCCCGCCTTCACATCTCGACGACACCTCCGCCGATTTGCCCTGGTTACGGCACCGTAGGTTGCGACCGCGCCAACCGGTGTTGCGTTATGCAATCGTTACTGAATTCGGTGTGGTCACCGGTCTCGTGGGGGTGTTCTTTCTCGCCGCCGGCCACCGCTCTTGGCGGCTACTGGGCTGTCGGCTCACTCGCGGGGTGCCGGACGCTAGGCTTCGGCGGTGTCCAGCGACTGCGTCTTCTGCCAGATCGTCGATGACCGCGCACCGGCGCGCATCGTGTACTCCGATCCGACGGTGATCGGCTTCCTCGACATCCGGCCCGTCCGACCGGGGCACACGCTGATCATCCCCCGCGAGCACCACAGCGGACTCGCCGATGTGCCGCCCCAGACCGGTGCAGCGATGTTCGCCGCCGCCCAGCGGGTCGCCGCGGCCATGCGCTCGTCGGCTCTGGCCGCCGACGGAGTCAATCTCGTGGTCAACGACGGCCGTGCCGCGTTCCAGACGGTGTTCCATTCCCACCTGCACGTGGTGCCGCGACGCACCGGCGACAAGGCGAGTCTCGCCGCCGGCTTCCTGCTCCGCCGCGACCGCGATCCCGACGCCACCGCTGCCGCGCTCCGCGCCGCGCTCGACACGTAGCAGAAGCCTCGCGCATGGCAGAACCACGCAGTGTCGGCGTGTTCGGTTGCGCGGGAAAGGTCGTTGTTACGGTGTGCAGATGACCGACCACTCCGCGCCGCCAGACCGCACCTGCGCGACCGGCACGGAAGCACCACTCGGCCATTCGGGCTCCGACGAGTCAGGCTCCACCGAGTCCAGACCAACCGGGTCCAGCCCCGACGAGTCGGTCGCCGACAAGGGTGGCAAAGTCGTCCGGTGGGCGACCGACAGCTCGGCCTTCGAAGGTCTGGCCCGGAGTGGTCATCTCGTGAGCGGCCTGCTTCATCTGCTCATCGCCTACATCGTCATCCGGCTTGCCTTCGGCGACCCGGGCAACGCCGATCAGTCCGGCGCACTCGGGATCTTCGCCTCGTCCACCGGAGGCCGACTCGCGTTGTGGCTGGCGGTGATCGCATTCGCGGCCATGGCACTGTGGCGCATCGCCGAGGTGGCACTGGGTCCGCACCCCAAAAATCCCGCCCCCGACGACGGCGACGGCTGGCTCGACCGGGCCAAGGCCGGTGCGCTGGCGGTGGTCTACCTCGGATTCGCGTACTCGGCGGCCACATTCGCGCTCGGCGACGGGAAGTCCAGCGGAAGCCAGAATGCCGGTGCGAGTGCACGTCTGATGAGTTCGGCCTTCGGCAAGACGGTGCTGGTGGTAGTCGGGATCGTGATCGTGTGCGTCGGCGCGTATCACATCTATAAGGGGGTCACGCAGTCGTGCATCGACGATCTCATGCTCGAGGAGAACACAATCGGCGAGGACGCCGACAGCTCCGCCGATCAGGCGAGGTCCACCTCGGTCACAACCGTGGGCACAGTCGGGTACAGCGCCAAAGGTGCCGCCCTTGCCGGTGCCGGCATCCTGGTGATCATCGCGGCGATCACCGCCGATCCGGCCAAGGCCACCGGCATCGACGGTGCGGTCAAGACGGTGGCCGGATGGCCGGCCGGACAGGCTCTACTCGTGCTGATGGGGTTGGGTATCGGCGCATACGGCGTGTACGGACTCGTGATGATGCGCTATGCGCGCATGTGACCGCCTCATCTGAACCCGGCACATCTGTTTCTCGTGCGCCCGCTCCTCTACGCCGATCAGTCGTCTCGGAGGGGATCAGTCGTCGTCGGAGCCCAACTCCACCGGAATCCACTGTCCCTCGGTCGCCGAGAGATCAGCGGCCGGACGGCCCTCCGATCCGGGCTCGGCCGCTTCCGGCATCTCCGGCCCGCTGCCCTCGCTCGGCGTGACGCTACTGCCCTCACTCGGCGCGACCCTGTCGAGGGGGTGGACGCCGCACGCGATCAGCGTCGCGATCATCTCCGTGCGCGCACCCGCCTGGTCGATCAGATAGTCGGATTCACGCACCCGCCAGAATCGCCACCCGCAGCGCCGCAGCTCGCATTCGGCAGCGACATCGGCGGAGATCTGAGCCTGTCCGTGAACGTATTCGTCGCCGTCGCAACCGATTCCCATCTGACCGTCGGCGCCGACAACACGCAGATCGATCGTGAGGTTGTCGACGCTAAACTTCGGCTCGACGTGATACCCGGCGTCGATGAGGTCGTTGAAGATTCGCTGTTCGAAGACCGATGCGAAGGGTTCCACCCGTTCGTCGGCAGATACCCGCTGCGCGCGCGTGACGAGCTGGCGCGGCGCCCAGAGCATGTAGGACAGCAGCGAGAACCGCAGATCGTGCGGTTTGAGCTCGTCCGGTGACACCGAGTGGAACAGCCACATCTGGTCCATCGCGCGGGTGGTTGCCACATTGATGCGTCGCTGCGACTCATTTCTGGTCAGTGCCACGGCATCTCGATCGGCGCCGATCACCATCGACAGGAAGACCACGTTGCGCTCATCGCCCTGGAAGTCCAGCGGTGTGCCCACCCGGACGCGATGCTGTTGCCACTGGTCGTCGGTCAGAACCGAGTGCAGCATCCGCTCGATCAGATCCACCTGCCCCTGTCCCTGGAGCACGACCACCCCGACGCTCATCTGGGCGTAGCGCGGGTCGTCGAGGCAGACGCGGAGAGTCTCGACCAGTTGCGTCGCCTCGGCCTCGTTGATCAATGCCGATCCCTCGCCCGTTGCGAGCCCGCCGGGCACGTACACCGTCTTCAGCGGGTCGAGGCGGTCGCCGCCGAACTGACGTACGGGGATCAGCGGCGAGTCGGAATAGAACTGCCCGCTGGCGAATCCGATGATTTCGGGCATGGACCGGAAATGTTCACGCAACCGGACGGTGTGGCCGAAGCGTGTGCGCAGCAACGAGAACAGACTCGACCGCATGGTGAGGTTGTCGCGCAGATACCCCGGCATGTCGGGGAGGTTGGCATCCAGTGATGCGAAGACGTCGTCGAGTCGTGTCGAGCCGGCGGTGACCGGGGCGCATTGACGGTCGTCGCCGAAGACGATGATGCGCGACGCCAGCCACAGCAGAAAGGTCGCCGAGATGTCGGCCTGACTCGCTTCGTCGACTATCACCACGTCAAACGAATTCTGTTGTGGCGGGATGGTTACCAGCACCGACGAGATCGGCATGATCCACGCCGGGACCGCCGTTCGCGCGGTGGCCATCGCCTCACGCGCACCACGCAGGAAGCGTCCGGCGTGTTTGCCCGATCCCTTGCCGGCGTTGATCATGTGATCCCGGTAGGACTGCACGGCCTGCAGCTGGGCCACCGACATGCGGTCCAGGCATTTCTGCCAGGCACTAGTGGTGGCGAGATCGGCGGTGAGCCCGGCGATGTCAGCATCGGCGGAATCGAGCTGCGCCTGCAGGTGCGCACCACGCGTGGGATCGGAGCGGTGCGACGCCCACTGGTGGGCCCGTCGCCACGCCCAGGCGGCCTCGATGTCGGCCACCCGCACATCCCAGCGCACGTCGGCAGGGTCGTCGGCCAGCGCTCGATGCAATGCGGGCGCCGCACTGCGCAAACGCAATTCGAGTAGATCCAGTGCGCCCTGGTTGTCGCGCTCGGTGAGCGCGACATGCCAGTCGCGCCGAGCCTCGCGCAGTGCGGTGGCGTCAGCGGCCCGCAATGCGGTGAGCAGTGCGTCCCCTTCGGGCGACGGGCCGGCATCGATGCGCGGAACCAACTCGGCGATCAGCTCGTCGAGCCGATCACGGGCGAGGACGGCATCGCGTGCCGATGCGACCCGACCGGTCTGCCGGGCGACGTCGGTCAGTTCGGCGACACTTCGCGGTCGGGGGCCACCCGGGGTGATCCGGCTGAGCTCACGGACCAGCTCGTCGCGTCCGTCGACCAGGGTGGCGATCCGCCGCAGCTGCGCGTCGACGCGTATCAGTTCGTCGAGCTGCACGGCTCGAGAACCGTTGGCCTCCAGCGGGATACCCACGTCGGCGAGAACCGACTGAGCGGTCTGGGCCGCTTCGAGGACAGACAGGTGATCGGCGACCGCAAGCAGCGCGGAGGCATTGGTGGGACGCTGACCGTTGACCGTCGCGACCACTCCGGATTCTTCGAGTGCACGCTGTTGTGGTGATCTCCGGAACCGCGAGCGCCATGCGCCGCCGGCTTGCAGGAACTGTGCGGCGCTCAGGAAGAGTTCCGCATCGCCGGTTCCGGCGTTGTGGACCTCCACCGAACGGGTGCCGATCCGACGATCCCGGGTGCGGGCATCCGAGATCAGCTCCGCCAGCGCACCCGTGCGTTCCCACAGGTACCCCGACTCACCGGCGAGCAGACTGTCTGCCAATCGGGTTGCCGCTTCGTCACCGGGCATCTCGGCGAGTATCACGGCCAGTCGGTCGCAGATCTGCTTGAGCGTGAGTAGCCGAGCACTCTCCACGCCCGACAGAATCGACACCAGCGAACCGGCTCCCACCATCGGCTCGGTCGGTGACGCGGCGATCCGTTCACAGATCTCGTCGAGTTCCACCGAGTCGGGTAGCACCTCATCGAGAGCGAAGAGAGACTGCGACAGCCGGTCGGGCGCGCCGGCTCGGCGCTGGCGCAACAGTGTTGTCAGCCGGGCGAACTCCCCCGGATCCAGTGGCGGGGCCGCGGATTCCAGCGGTCCCGGGAGCCAGTCGTAGCTGTGACTGGCCCTGGTGACAGCGCGAGCGATTCCGGCGGCGGTTCCGCTGTAGCCGTCGGCGACTCCCGTGTGCTCGACGGTCTCGGACGCGCGCAGATCGACGATGTCGGCGATCACCCGCCCACGACGCGCGATCGCCTGGTCGCGGCGGTCGCGCAACTCGGCGATCTCGCGCGCGAGCGCATCGGGCTGGTGGGATGCCTTACGCCCCGCGATCTCTGCCACCGAACCGGCGAACGCCGACGAGCCGTGTCGGCCCGGGTCGGTCATGTCGACGACAAGTCCGCGCAGATCGGTGGGCAGCTTGTCGCGCAGGACCTCAAGGGCCTGTGCCTTCTCGCTCACCACCAGCACCCGCTGACCGGTGGCCAGCAGAGCGGTGAGCAGGTTGGCGATGGTGTGCGTCTTGCCGGTGCCCGCAGGCCCTTCGACCACCACACCACTGTCGACGGCGAGGCGCCGGAAGATCTCACGCTGTTCGGCATTGGACTGCAGCGGGAGCAGTGGATCAGCCAGGAACTCCTCGGGCGGCGTGGCGCCGATCGACTCCAGCCGGTACACCCGCTCCGCGGATTCGACCGGTTCCACCAACTGCGCCAGACCCAACGGGACCTCGGAATCGACACCGGCCACCGAATCGCGCATCTGCTCCAGATAGTCGAGCATCCGGCCCTCGTCGCGGCGCCGCAACACCAGCGCCGGGGCGTAGCGGATGGAAGATCGCTCATTGGGATCGTCCCTCGCCCAGGCCTCGACCAGGTCCGCGACGTCCTCGGAGACCACCGATCCCGATGCCGACACCGCAGCCCTCAGCGCGTCGATCCGCTCATCTCCCAGAACCGCCGTCGCGTCACCGACATCACGGGAAGGAGTCTCACGCATCTGCGCCGGACCGGAATCGACTGCCGTGGAACGGTATTCGTGGGTGTGGATGCGCGGTGACACATCAGCGGCAAGGGTCACGGTGATCGCGCCGGGTTCGTCGGTCGACACCAGAACACGCTGGGTCAGTAAGTGTTCGCGTCGCGTCTGGGCGCATGAGCCGGTGTCGACCGAGTCTGCGGCGACCGAGTCGGTGCCACCAGGCACCGCTGCCGTGGATGTGTCGGCGGACATGGGTGTGGTGGTGACCAGCACGGAGGCGACCACCAGCTCCAGCTCCTCGGGCTGTTCAGCGAGCCGTCGCACCATCTCCGTGAGCGCACGGGCCGACGCGGTGAACGGCGCCGTCTTGAGCAGGCGGTCACCGGGGCGCGCCTTCGCCCGATAGCGGACCGGCGCTTGCGGGTCGGTGAGCCACAGCACGGCCAGATGCTCGTCGACGTCGCCTACCGCCTGGGTGCGCGAGTCGGTGACCGCGGCGAGGTGATCAAGAAGCCCCCGCACGCGGCGCCGCCGCACATCCCCCACATCCGACTGACTCATGAACCCCCGTTGACTGCTTCCCCGGGTCGCCGACCACCGAACTCACGGAGACGGCGACGATGCGACTCAGGTGAGCGGACGGACCGCCGGAAAACCTCCGTCGACATAGCGCACGTTGGTGTACCCGAGCGAGGCTATCCGTTCTGCCATGGCCTCGGCTTCCGAAGGCACCGACACCACCGCGATCTCGGTGTCGAAACCGTCGATCCCGACCCGCCCGCACGAGTGCGGAGCGAATGCGCTCGACAACTCGGCTGGTTCGACCACGACGACACCGGGAAGGCTGCCCTGGTGGCGGACGACCTGAGGCCGCATGTCCACCATCACCGCATCGCCCGAGGCGCTGTGTTCCACTGCTTCACTTGCTGAAATGCTCACCACTGACACTGGTGATCACCGATCCTCTTACATACTTTCTCGAACTGACGTCAGGTGCGTCGGCAGGCGCCACCGGCTGTTCTGCTGATGCAGACATCCGGTGTCCGCCTCTGTCCGACGTCAGTAGTTCGTCGCCGGACCGACCGCGACCATCACGCAACGATAACAATCCGGTTGCGATTTGTCGCCCTCGCCAGGTTGTGGCGTCAGCGCTGGCGACGCCCGGCAACCCGCGGATGCTGGCGACGGTTCTGCTGACCACCGCCGCCCTCGCGTCGGCGCCCCTGCTGACCCCCGCCGGCGCGGTAGCGCGGCGGACCGTCATCACGCGTGAGATCGATCGGATTCTTGCCGATCCGAGTCTGGCAGAGGGTGTCGAGAGTATGCCGGTCGAGATCACGCGGCAGTTCGACCAGCGAGTACGAGTCGCGGATGCTGATGTGGCCGAAGTCGCGACGGCTCAAGCCGCCCTCGTTGGCGATCGCGCCGACGATCGCACCCGGGGTGACGCGATGCTTCTTGCCCACCGAGATCCGGTAGGTCACCAGGTCGCGATCGGAACGGTGACCGCCCCGCTCACCGCGGTCACGGTCTTCGCGTTCGCGCCGCTCACCCGGAGGCGGGTCAGGAGCCATGAGGAAGTTGCCGTCACGGCTCTCCAGCGCGAGCGCCGCGGCGATGTCGGCCATCGTCACGTCGTGCTCACGTGCGTAGTGCTCGACGAGCTGACGGAATGTATCGAGGTGATCCGACGAGAGGTTCTCGGTGATCGACTCGTCGAAACGCGCCATCCGCTGGGCATTCACGTCGTCGGCGCTGGGCAGGTCGATCTGCTCGAGCGGCTGACGGGTGGCCCGTTCGATCGAGCGGAGCATATGCCGCTCACGCGGCGACACGAACAGCAGCGCGGTCCCCGACCGGCCCGCGCGGCCGGTGCGACCGATGCGGTGCACATAGGACTCGGTGTCGTGCGGGATGTCGTAGTTGACCACATGCGAGATGCGGTCGACGTCGAGCCCGCGTGCGGCGACGTCGGTGGCGACGAGGATGTCGATGCCACCGTTCTTGAGCTGATTGATCGAACGCTCACGCTGCTGCTGCGGGATGTCGCCGTTGATCGCCACCGCCGAGAACCCGCGGGATCGCAGCTTCTCCGCGAGCTCCTCGGTCGCCTGCTTGGTGCGGACGAACACGATCATCGCGTCGAACTGCTCGACCTCCAACACACGTGTGAGGGCATCGAGCTTGCGCTGGTGAGACACCTGCAGATACCGCTGGGTGATGTTGTTGGCCGTGGCGGTCTTCGCCTTGACCCGCACCTCGACCGGGTTGTTCAGATACTTCTGCGCGAGGTTGCCGATCGCGCGAGGCATGGTCGCCGAGAACAGCGCCACCTGCTTGCGGTCGGGTGTCTCGGACAGGATGCGCTCGACATCCTCCTGGAAACCCATCGTCAGCATCTCGTCGGCCTCGTCCAGGACCAGGAACTGCAGATTCGACAGATCGAGGGTGCCACGTTCGAGGTGGTCGATAACGCGACCCGGCGTGCCCACCACCACCTGCGCACCGCGCTTGAGGCCGGCGAGCTGCACACCGTAGCTCTGGCCGCCGTAGATCGGGAGGATACGCAGTTCAGGGATGCGTGAGGAGTACTTGCCGAAGGCTTCCGCCACCTGCAGCGCCAGCTCACGGGTGGGAGCGAGTACGAGGGCCTGCGGCGTGCGTGCCTTCACATCGATCTTGCTGAGGATGGGCACTGCGAACGCAGCGGTCTTACCCGTTCCCGTCTGCGCCAGACCGACGACATCACGCCCGTCCATGAGGGGCGGGATCGTCTCGGCTTGAATAGGCGACGGACTCTCGTATCCGACGTCGTTGATAGCAGCCAGCACCCGGGAGTCGAGCCCGAGGTCGGCGAACGTGACATCCTGCGAGGTCACTGCGGGTTGGTCGCCCGAATTGTCATTGGTGTCACTCATTGTGCAACCAGCTTAAACGCTGAGTGTGCCAACAGGCGAAATACGGGACCGCCGTGGCCAGGGCTGCGGTTGCGGACCGCGGGATGGGTGGGTGCGTTCGGCACGCCCGCGACAAGTTGGTCGAATCCGATTCTGTTACCCGGATCACATGTAATGTGCGCCACAGCGACCGCTTGCACACTGCCGCCGGGAGGCACCGATGGAGTACGCCCAGACCGCATTCCAGGGCGAGGAGGTCGCCGACAAGGCGACTCTTGTGGACACCGTTCTCGCCCGGCGTAGGGATTCACCGCAGTCGGTCACCTTCCGGCGTCGCGGCACGAACGGATGGACCGACGTCACCGCACATACTTTCGCCGACGACGTCGACGCGGTGGCCAAGGGACTCATCGCGTCCGGAATCGACATCGGCGACAGAGTCGCGCTGCTGTCGTCCACCCGCTACGAGTGGACACTTCTCGACTACGCGCTGTGGCGGGTGGGAGCGGTCACCGTCGCGATCTACGAGACCTCCTCCCCCGATCAGGTGCGGTTCATCCTCGACAACTCCGGTACACGGATGATGATCATCGAGACGCCCGCACTGCGCGATCTGCACACCGGCGCCATCACCTCGGTCGCATCGGTGACCGAGACGCTGGTGATCGATGCCCCGGACCCGGCGCAGAGCGCGGTGGCACTGCTCACCGAGCAGGGTCGAGATGTCGGTGACGAGCAGCTCGAGCAGCGGCTGTCCAACACCGTCGCCGATTCCCCCGCCACGCTCATCTACACCTCCGGCACGACCGGCACACCCAAGGGTGTCGAGCTGACACACCGCAACCTGCTGACCGAGTGTCGTTGCGTCGAAGAGACTCTCGACACCGTGATGGTCGAAGGCGAATCGACGCTGTTGTTCCTCCCGCTGGCCCACGTGTTCGCGCGCACGGTGCAGGTCGGCTGCGTTGAAGGCGGAATCGTGCTGGGCCACACCAATGATCTGGCCTCCCTGCTGCCCGACCTGGCCCAGTTCCGTCCCAGTTATCTTCTGTCGGTGCCGCGCGTGTTCGAAAAGGTGTACAACTCGGCGACCCAACGCGCGGAAGATGATGGCAAGGGTGCGATCTTCGATCGTGCCAGCGACACTGCTATCGAATACAGTCGCGCACTCGAGTCCGGCACCATCGGCTTCGGGCTTCGCGCACGCCACGCATTGTTCGACAGGCTCGTGTACCGGAAGCTGAGGTCGGTGCTCGGTGGGCGCTGCACCTCTGCGATCTCCGGCGGCGCACCACTGGGTGAACGATTGGGACATTTCTTCCGCGGTATCGGGGTTCCGATCTACGAAGGCTACGGACTGACCGAGACCGCTGCGGCGGTGACCGTCAATTCCGAAGTGGCCCAACGCATCGGTTCTGTGGGCCGACCCGTCGACGGCGCTGCGGTGCGCATCGACGACGACGGGGAGATCATCGTCAACGGTCCCATGGTGTTCGGTGGGTACTGGCGAAACAACGAGGCGACACGTGAGGCCTTACAGGACGGCTGGTTCCGCACCGGCGACATCGGCAAGCTCGACGACGACGGATTTCTGTGGATCACCGGCCGCAAGAAGGAACTGATCGTGACTGCCGGCGGCAAAAACGTGGCTCCGGCACCGCTGGAGGACTCGATACGGGCGCACCCGCTGGTGAGCCAGTGTCTGGTGGTCGGCGACAATCGTCCGTTCGTCGCCGCGTTGATCACCCTCGATGCCGAAGCCCTGCCGGGGTGGCTGGGTCGGCACGGTCGGGCCGAGCAGACGCCGGCGGCCTTGGTGACCGACGATCCCGATCTCCGTGCCGAGATCGACACGGCGATCGCCGAGGCCAACGCAGCCGTCTCGCACGCCGAGGCGATCAAGCGGTACACGATCCTGCCCGAGGACTTCACGCTCGAGCGCGGTCATATGACACCCACACTCAAGTTGCGCCGTATGGCAATTCACCAGGACTTCGCCCGCGCCATCGACGGGCTCTATCACTGACCGCGGGCATCACTGACTGTGGGCGCGGGGCGGTGTCAGGTGAGCTGAGATGTCAGAGGGCCGGGCCGGTCTGGCCCCGCGGCACCTCCAGTGGACAATGGGCACTCGCACCCACATAGGAACTGATCCCGGAGCACGTCACTGCAATGCGTACAACTCTGTGCATTTTGACTGCTGTAACCACCGCTGTCGTATCTGCAGGTTGCAGTCAGTCGAATCACACAGCCTCGCAAGGCGATGCCTCGTCCGGCACGCCACAGAGCCAACAGGCCGCGATCGACGGGGTTGTCGCGATCTACCGACGCACCATCGAACACTTCCCGGCCGGAACCACCTTCGATTCAACGCGGTACGGCGGCCACGGCAACACCACCGACTGCGACGACAACGCGATCGGTGACGAAGTGTCGCCAGTCTCTTACCAGGACCTACGAGATATGCGAGTTCCCACGGGAACCGACACCTCGACACTCGTGTCGAGACTGGGCGACGTGTGGACGTCATTCGGCTGGAAGGTTGTCGAGAAGGACAGTGCCCCCAGACCCAACCGGTACGCGACCACGCCCGACGGCTATGGCATCAACGTCGTTCGTGGGTATCCGAACGCCGACAGTCCAACCCTGGCCGCCACATCGCCGTGTTTCGATGGCAACCTCATCAACCGCGATCTGGGCGCCCCAGTGGTGATCGAGTCGACGGGTGAACAGGGGTAGCGGCCGTAGTTGCCACCCGTCCGGTATCACCGAGAACGTGCAACCGTCATGGTGCGCGAGCGGGACTTGACCCCCCGTCCCAGGACTGTTCGCGCCTGGCATGAACGCGCACCCGCGCTCGATACGGTCATCGGACATGCCTACGCTTCCACTATGGTGGGAGCGGCTGCGACATCGGGAGATCACCTCGACGCAGATCACGTGGTGTCGGTTGGAAGTCCAGGAATGCTTGCCGACCATGCGAGTGACCTCAACGTGAACTCGCGCGCCCCGATCTACGCATCCCAGAACGACATCACTCAGTTTGCCACGGGAACTTCGCTAGGGCCTGGCCCCGTTGATGACAACGTCATGACGAGATTGAACCACGGCCCGGGTTCACCATCCTTCAGCGCGACCGAGGTCGACTCCGACAAGGGGCATGTGCTGGGACCACGTTGGATGCAGTGGGCCAGCGTTCCCCCAATTGAGGCTCACCCCAGCTACTTTGGCATGGGAAGTGCAGGGCTGCTCAACATGGGACAAATCATCGCAGGCGACAAACCGAACCACGCGGCCAAGTGATGCGCCGCTCAGTGGTTTCACTCGTACTGGTCATCTGTTCCGTGGTCGCAGCAGCGTCGCTCGCTGCCTGCCAGTCACACGACGGGTCATCCGATGTCTCAGAAGGAGTACCGGTGACCGACCACAAACTGGCTCCGAAAAGCCAACAGGCTGCGCAAGACGAAGTGCTGAGGCTATTTCAGAAGACCGTCGATGCGATCCCCGGTTCCAAACTGGACTCGTCACGATTCGGCGGTAACGGCGAAACGGTGGACTGCGACGACAACGCAACATCGCCTGATTCACCAGTCGACTTCAGCCAGTCCCGTGATTTGAGATTGCCTCCGGGAGCAGGTTATCCGGCTCTTCACAATCCGGGGTGTAGTTGTGGTCTGAATCCGCCGGTCTCGAGCAGTGCGCGGGTGATGTAGTGAGTCAGGTTCCGAAAGCCCAGGGCGGAGCCGCG
>NZ_BMGC01000011.1 GCF_014639795.1 Gordonia jinhuaensis
TACCGATGGAACCCTGAGCAAGTCCCATTCTGTCACTCAGACAGGGCATTTCGTCTATCCCTCATCCCCCGGACAGGTACAAATCGGTGGATCGAGGCTTAGCCTGTTCAGCGGCACCCTGCTGGTGGGGTCGCGAGCGCTGGGAGTTCCGGTCTCCAAGGATGATTCGCATGCACTCATGCATCTGTGGAAGTACGTCGGATGGTTGATCGGGGTCGACGAGGACTGGCTCTTCGACCCCGAACGCGCCCAGCACCAGCTGAGCTACGCGATCCTGTTGGCACAGGACGATGTGAGCGCTGCCGGCGCCGAACTCACCTCGGCGCTGGTCGCCGCACAGGCCGATCTGCACTACCGCCATGCGCCCGCCTTCTCGGCCTGGTACACCCGCATCCGCCTGCTCAGCATGCTCACCGGATTCATCGGCATCCGCGGTATGCGCGATCTCGGCCAGAAACCCACGCTCCCCTGGGCATTCGGGATCGCATGGGTGCGGAACACCGTCAATCACCGCCTCATCGGCTCGACGCGCTTCGGTGATCGCTATCTGGAATTCCTCGGAGCACGTGCACGAGACCGCGCCCGCTTCCGCCACTTCGGCACCACCGCGTCGGCCGTGGGTGGACTCGCCGCGTCCGGTCGCGCACAGGTCGGTCACGCGTCATCGTGAGCCGTCGGCGGACCGGCCACGTCGTCACGGCCTGCGCCATCGTTCCCCGACCCCGCGATGTCGAGATCCAGATCGATCAGCACGCCGATGTCGACACGGTAGTTCCGCCCGACGAGCGGTGCCGGGGCGATGATCTCGTGCGTGCCATCGGTGGCGGTCACGACTGTGGTCACCGGCCGTTCGTCGGTGAAGAAGCGGGGTGAGGTCTGCACCTCGCGATAGTCACGCAGATCCGGCTCCGGGAACCCCCATCCTCGCGAATCGGTTTCCGAGAACGTCGATGTCACGCTCACCACACGAACTCGCGTGACCAGGCCGCGCACCCATCCGATCGCATCGATGCCGAGCACCCCACTGAACTCACCCACCAGCTCCACGCGACCCGCGCGCGGCTGCGACCCTTGCCAACTGGCGGTCCATCCGTCGCCGCGCAGCAGTCCCGACCACATCGGCTGCTCACGCCCCTGGGGTGTCGTCATCGTCGGCGGCGCACCGCAGGGTTCGAGATCTGCGCAGATGCTCATCACGTCGGGACCCGTCGGGGGCCGTTCGGTGAACAGCAGCGGAAAGGCGCTCACCGCGCCGACCGACGGCGGTTCGATCTGTCCATCTTCGATGGCGAGTTCGTCGACGAGCACGCGGAGCGTGCGTGGGCGCCTCATGCGCCCTTCTGCTTGTCCGACATCACAGGCATGACGTGACGCTAGCACGCCGTCGATAGCGCTCACACCGCACGGACAAAGATGACAAGGTGGTCACATGACGACCTCCGCTCACAGCAGCGATGCCACCGATCACCAAACCCGTTGGCATACAAGACCACTCATGGCGATCTTCCTCACGTCACTCATCGGGCAGAACGCTATCGCCCTGCCCTATGTGAAGAGGAACGGGTTGCCCAGTGCCGCGGACTTCTTCGTCGGCGACATCTGGAAGACCACGCCGGGTCGATTCGCCATGGTCGACCTGACGCTGGTGGTGATCGGATTCCACACGTGGGCATTCTCCGAGGCCCGGCGACTGCACATCGTGCACTGGTGGCTCGCGTCGCTGGTGATCACCTTCACTGTCGGAATAGCCTCGGCCATCCCGTTCTTCCTGCTCGCTCGCGAACGCCACATCGACTGATTTCGCGCTAACGCGACGTATCGGACTGTGTTCCAGCCACTTTCCCACTACCGCCGTCGTGGATTGGGCACACTGGACGTGGCGGCGTGAGGATCGCTTCACGCGGCCCGCTTCAGACGGGCACGCCGGACAGCGCGCCTCGCGACGAACGAGCCCGCGACGAACAAGGGAGTGCAGATGTACATCGCCACCGTCGTCCTGTCGGTCATCCTGGCCGCGCTGCTGGTGTTCTCCGGTATCGGCAAGCTACGCCACGACCCCAAGCAGATGGGGGTGATGAAGGCGATCAACTTCCCCGAGGATCAGGTGTGGTGGCTGGCGATCATCGAATTCACCGGCGCGCTCGGCCTGCTGCTCGGCTTGTGGGCGTGGCCAATCGGCCTCGCGGCGGTCATCGGCGTGATCATGTACTTCATCGGCGCGCTGATCTTCCATCTGCGCGCACATGACAAGAACATCGGTCCGGCGATCGTGATCATCGTGCTCGCCGTGGTGACAATGGTGATGCGCCTGACGTCGATCTGAGATCGGGCCGGTGCAGTGCGGGACCGGGCGCGTTCGCGCTCACTCGTTGCCCCGGCACACGAAATCCGGTGAGCATGAGACCAATCGATGAGCGACAGCACCCGAGCCGCTTCTTCCGTATGACGAGCAGCTGGTCGCTGCCGTACTCGCGCGATGTGGTATTCGACGCACTCGCCGACGCAGACAGCTATCGGCTGTGGTGGCCCCAGGTGCGCGAAGTCCGTCGTCTCGACGAGACCCACGGGACAGCACGATTGCGCGCGCTGATCCCGATGGCGTTGCACATCACCCTGACCCAACGGGTCAACGACGCTGTTCGAGGTGAGCTACGCGCCGATCTGACCGGCGATCTGGTCGGCTGGACCAGTTGGCATATCCACGGCGACAACCGCACTGCTCGCGCCGAGTTCGCACAGGAGGCCTACCTCGTCAAGAAGGGTGTGCCGACCTGGTCGGTCCACGCAGCCCGACCGATCCTCGTCGCCAACCATCGCTCCATGATGTGGTCGGGACGTCGTGGGCTGATCCGACATCTCGCCGGCTCCTGAGTGCCGGGCAGTAGCGGTGACTCAGACGTTCACAACGGTGGCCTTCTCGCGTGTGGTCAGGATCAGCGGACCATCCTCGGTGACGGCGATGGTGTGCTCGCTGTGCGCGGTCTGCGAGCCGTCGGCCGAGCGGATGGTCCACCCGTCGGGGTCGTAGACGATCGTGTCCGTGCTCGGCGACCACCACGGCTCGATCGCGATCGTCAGACCCGGCCGCAGCACCATCCCACGACCGGCCGGACCGGCGTTGGGAACGTGCGGATCCTCGTGCATCGTCCGTCCGAGCCCGTGTCCACCGAATTCGGTGTTCACCGGATAGCCGTACTCCCGAGCCACGGCGCTGATGGCCGCCGCGATGTCACCGATGTGATTGCCCGGTGTCGCCGCGGCAATACCCGCAGCGAGGGCAACCTGCGTCGACTCGATCAACCGCTCGTCGCCGGGACGCGGTGTGCCGACGATGATGCTGCGGGCCGAGTCGGCGACCCACCCCTCGATCGACACCGCGATGTCCATGCTGAGCAAATCACCGTCGGCCAGTACGTAGTCGTGCGGAAGCCCGTGCAGCACAGCATCGTTCACCGACAGGCAGATGACATTACGAAACGGGCCGCTGCCGAACGACGGCGCGTAGTCCCAGTAACACGACTGCGCCCCGCGCTGCGCGATGAGGTCGCGTGCTCGCTGTTCGAGGTCGAGCAGATTGACGCCGGGTTCGCCGCGCCCGGCGAGATCCTCGAGCAATTCGGCGATGAACGACCCGGTGGTGTCCATCGCGGCGATCTCGCGCGGTGTCTTCAGTTCGAGCACAACACAACCTTCCAACAAAACTCGGTATTAAAATACCAACGTACCCGTATTTTCATACCGCTGTCGAGGTAGACTCCAGCCATGGTCCGACTCCCGCTCACCCCACAGCAACTGGCCGCGGGCAAACAGCTCGGCGACCAGTTGCGCCAGGCTCGGGGGGCTCGCACCCTCGTGAGCGTCGCGGCCGAGGCAGGAATCTCGCCGGAGACGTTGCGCAAGATCGAGACCGGCCGATTGGCCACCCCCGCCTTTCCGACCATCGCCGCGCTGGCGAGTGTGCTCTCCCTGTCTCTCGACGAACTCGCCGCGATCTTCATCGCCCGCAGCGAACCCGGCGACCTGGAACGAACAGGCTGACGGATACGCGCGCCCGAAGTCGACCGCGACCGGAGGCAACTCGTAACCCGCTCGACCCCGATCTCTGACCACGGTGCACCTCGTCACCTCTGCGAGCCTGCCGTTCACGATGGTAGTTTCGAAGCAGTTGCGCTTTGGAGATCACCGGAGCACCGCACGCCTCCACGACGCCAGACGTCGAGGCGGCACGTCCGACGGGGGTTCTCGAACTGACTCACAGCCCGCCCTACCTCACCCAGCCCGCCGGTGGCCCTGGCACACAACTCTCATGGGTGGGACTCGACCACGCACCGGCCGACACCACCCTGATCACTGCGATCACCGACTTCGTCGACCATGCCGGCATCGATCACGCTCACATAGACGGACACTCTCACATAGACCTCACCGAGGTTCCCCATGTCGCGCGTGCGATCGCCGACGCCGACGGCTTACTCGCCGAGTGGTCGGCGATGGCAACGGTGGCCGCACACGGTCTGACGTTGGCGCGAGTGGTGGAGCCCGATGTCGACGCGCTGACGATCCTCGCGGCATCCGACACCCCTCTCGCCGACGATGTCGACGCCCTCACCTGGGGTGTCTTCGCCGCCGAGGGGCGCGGACGCCGGCTCGAGGCGCACCACACCGATCGCGGATGGGAACTCACCGGCAGCAAGCCGTGGTGCTCGCTGGCACACCGCCTCGATCGGGCGCTGGTCACCGCATGGACTTCGGCCCAGTCGCGGCGTCTGTTCGCGATCGACCTCACCCGACCTGACGTCACGGTCGGCGACGACCCGTGGGTGGCACGCGGCCTGGTCACCGTCGAATCACCCTCCATCACCTGTCAGCAGACACCGGCGACACCGGTCGGAGATGATGGCTGGTACCTGCGCCGCCCCGGCTTTGCCGAGGGTGGAATCCGCGTTGCCGCAATCTGGTTCGGTGCCGCCGTTGGCCTGGGTCGCACGCTGCGCGACGCATCAGCACGCCCTGACCTCGACCAGATCGGATGTCTGCACCTCGGCGCGGTCGACTCCGCGCTGTACGCCGCGCGGTGCGTGCTGCGCGACGCCGCGATGCGCGTCTCGTGGCCCGACACCGATCCGTGGGTGGTTGCCCTGCATGCCCGTCGAGCGGTGCGCGAGGCAGCCGAGGACGTTCTCCGGCACACCCATCACGCACTGGGACCCACTCCACTGGTCCGTGACGAACAGCACGCCGCCCGCGTCGCCGATCTGACCGTCTACCTGCGTCAGGAGCACGCCGAACGCGATGCCGCCGCACTCGGCTCGCGCGTACACGACGGCAAGGGTCTCGTCCTGTGACGACCCAGCGGCCCAGTCCGCCGGACACATTCACCCCCGCGGAATCCGGCACCGATGAGCGTGACTGGCGCGCCCTCGTGGCGGCGCGCCCACCTGCTCCCCTGGACCTCGCCGACTACGACGCCCTGGTGGTGGTGGCCGCGCATCCCGACGACGAGGCGCTGGGGTGCGGCGGGCTGATCCACCATGCCCGCACCCTCGGCATCCCGGTGACGGTGGTACTGGCGACCTGGGGTGAGGCGTCACACCCTGACTCGCCGACGGTGTCGCCGTCGCAGCTCGCCGAACTCCGCACGAGTGAGATGCGCCATGCGCTGACGATCATGGACCAGGACCTCCCGCACGACCCGGAAAGTACGAAGAGCTCACGTGCCCCCGGAACACTCAGCAGCACAATCCATCTCATCGCTCTCGGTCTGCCCGATGGCAAGGTGTCGCAGTACCACGACCAGCTGTCGGCAGCGATCGTGGACGCCATCGACGCGCGTGGGGCCGGCCGAGCGCTGGTGGCGGCGCCCTGGCGGTATGACGGGCACCCCGATCACGAGTCGGCCGGACGTGCGGCGGCAGCCGCAGCCGCCCGGACCGATGGCGTTCTGGCGGAGTTCCCGATCTGGTTCTGGCACTGGGGCGATCCCGAGTCCCTGCCGCTCGTCGGCACGGCGGCGCTGGCTCTCACCGACGAGGACATGCGCACGAAGGCCCGGGCCATCCTCGCGCATGAGTCGCAGGTGCGACCGCTGTCCGACTCACCCGACGACGCGCCGATCCTGCCCGCGCATGTCCTGCGTCATTTCCACCGGCCGATCGAAGTGTTCTTCCTCGATCGCGCACCGGCCGACCACACCGCCTTCGACGCCCTGCACCGGACCGATCCAGATCCGTGGAAAGTCGAGTCCCGCTACGAGATCGACAAGCGACACGCGACCATCGGCCTGCTCGACGACATCGAGCGCGTCGGCCGGGCGCTCGAAATCGGCTGTTCGATCGGCGCTCTCACCAGCGACCTCGCGCAGGTGTGCGCCCGCGTGGACGCCATCGAGCCGTCGCCCGCGGCCGCGGAGCGAGCCCGGTCACGAACGTCGCAGTGCGAGAACGTATCGGTGGCCCTGGGCTCCGCACCCCACGATCTTCCCGACGATATCTACGACCTCGTGGTGCTCTCGGAGGTGGGCTACTTCCTCAGCCCGGCCGACCTGCGGGCGACCCTCGACGCGATCGCGGAACGACTGGGGCCGCACGGTCATCTGCTCGCCTGCCACTGGGTGCACCCGATCGACGGATGGGTACTCGACGGACACGCCGTCCACGAGGCGATCAACACCCATCGCTCGTTCACTACGGCCCGCTCCACCAGCACATCCGACTATGTGCTCGGGCTATGGGAGGCCACATGAGTGGCGCGGCACCCGAGCCCATCACGCACGTGACTGTTGTGGTGCCCGCCCGCGACGAGGAACGTCTGATCACCCGCTGCCTCACCTCGATAGCCGTTGCGCGCGAACACCTTCGCATCACTCACCCCACCCCTGTCGACGTCAGGGTCATCGTCGTCCTCGACCGGTGCAGCGATGGGACCGAATACGCCGCACAGAGCGCGGGCGTCGACGTGGTGTCGGTCGATGCCGGCTCGGTCGGCGCCGCGCGACGCATCGGGATGACCAGGGCACTGTCGAACCCCACTGCTCACCAAACCCTTTCCGATCAACACGCGCCAGTCCGGCCACCGGCCCGGCGACACTGGCTGCTCAGCACAGACGCCGATTCAGCAGTGCCTGTCGAGTGGCTGCGCACCCATGTCGAACTCGCCGCCGGCGGCGCGCAGGTCGTTGCCGGCCTCGTACGACCAGACGACTGCACGGCCCCACGGGTGCTCTCACGATGGCACGCTGCGCACCCGATCCACCTCGGACATGACCAGATCTACGGCGCCAATCTGGGGATCCGCGCCGACACCTACCTTCTGGTCGGCGGATTTCCTGCCGTCGACACCGGCGAGGACCGCTACCTGGTGAACGCGGCACGCGCGATCGGCGCGAGGATCGTCGCGACCGACCGCGGTACCGTCACGACCTCCGGACGCCTCGACGGGCGCGCGCCCGCCGGCTTCGCCGCATGGCTGCGGCAGAGCTGAGCACACCACGGATACGGATGAGCCCTCAACTCCAGAACCCTCAAATCCAGAGCACCGTCGACAGGTGTGCAATTGCCTGTGCTACCGCAGCTTTCGACTGCGGAGTGTCGTGCATGCTGTTCACCATGACGAAGTCGTGGATGATGCCGCCATAACGAACCGCTGTCACGGTGACGCCAGCAGACCGGAGCTTGCTCGCGTAGGCTTCACCCTCGTCGCGCAGAACGTCGCACTCGGCATTGATCACCAGCGCCGGCGGAAGACCAGCAAGCTGATCAACTGTCGCCCGCAGCGGGGAGACGGTGATCTGGGCACGGTCGTCGTCACTCGTCGTGTACTGATTCCAGAACCACTGCATCCCGGTTCGGGTAAGCCAGTACCCGTCGGCGAATTCGAGATACGACGAGGTGTCGAATGACCGGATAGAACAGAACCTGCCCCGCGAAGTTCACATCACGACGCTCCTTGGCCATCAGCGTCAGGGCGATCGCCATGTTGCCGCCGACCGAGTCGCCCGCAATCGCAAGCCGGGTACCGTCGAGACCATTGTCTCTTCCCTGCTCGACAACCCATTTCGCAACCGAGTAGGACTGCTCGTTGGCCACCGGATACCGCGCCTCCGGTGAACGGCTGTACTCGGGAAAGACCACCGCGGCACCTGTACCACCGCGAGATCACGGACGAGCCGATCATGCGTGTGCGCGTCGCCGAAAACCCAACCGGCACCATGTGTGTAGAGGATCGCGGGGAGGTGCCCCGGTACCCCCGCAGGTCTCACGATCCGGACTGGGACCGAGCCGCCCGATTCGCCGTCAACGGTGAGCCACTGGTCGTCTACCTCGGGCTTGTCGATCGGCGAATCCTGGACCCCGTCGACCACCGTGCGCCCCTCTTCGGGCGCGAGTTCGTACAGGAAGGGCGGATTCACGGTGGCGTCACAGAACTCCTGCGCAGCAGGTTCGAGGGTGTATCCGTGCGGATTGGATGTGGACATGGTCGAGTCCCCGTTCAAGGAAGAAGTCGTTCAAGGAAAGAAGTTCAGGTGGGGTCAGTTGGCACGTGGCAAGATCCAAGAACTCAACTCACCTCGGCGGCGGCAGCGGCGATGAAATCGGCGACGTCGTCCGGATGTGAGCGCATGACCAGGTGCGGCGAATCGAGCTCGATCACACGTCGTAGTCCGGCTCGCTTGTACCCGAAGCGCTCCACGTCAGGGTTGATCGTGTGATCGGCCGCCGACACGATCCCCCAGCCGGGTTTGGTTCTCCAGGCAGCGACCGACGCGGCCTCGCCGAAAGCGGCTGCGGCCAGCGGACGTTGGGAGACCGCCAGCACCTGGGTCACCTGCGGGTCGACACCGGCGGCAAACACGTCGGGGAATGCGGTGATCTCCACCGAAACGTCAGTACCGGGCTCCCCATCGCCTTGGGGAAATGGGGTGTACACGAGTGCAGCAGCCAGGTCGGAGTCAGCGAATCGGCCCTGCAGCTCGCCGAGTGACTCGCCTTCCTCGAGCGCATACCCGGCGAGATAGACAAGTCCGACGACATTGTCGGCCGCACCAGCAACCGTGACGACGGCTCCTCCGTACGAATGACCGACAAGCAATACCGGTCCGTCGATTCGCTCGATGATGGAACGGACGTACGCCGCGTCGCCGACGAGGCTGCGGTTGGGCACCGCCGGCACCACAACGGTGAAACCGCGGTCGAGCAGTAGGCGGGTGACGGGCGCAAAGCTGGCGGAATCCGCGAACGCGCCGTGGATGAGCATGATCGTGGGTGTGGTCATGATGTCGTCCTCTCGGTGGGTGATATCACCGTAGGTTCGTCCCACCTCTGCGGTCCTGCCCCTGTCATGGCCTGAAAGTTGCTTTCGCACAGCGATATACCTGCTCGTGGCGGCTACGGAACCTGGGATTTCCGACGACTCTGACCCTGTCAGGGTCAGCCTGACAGGCGACCGGATCGCCCCAATCGACCCGCATCGGCATCCGCATCGGCATCGAGAGCACGCGCAAGCCGAGATCTCGCCGACAGGTAGTCGATCGCCGCTGACGCGGGCGAACCCGCCTCACCGAACATGGTCGTCAGGAAGTATTCGCCGCCAGGCACTTCCAGCGTCTGCCACCGGAATGTGACGTATCCGAAGGGTTCGACGAGGGCGAGGAGGTCACCACCACGCTGCGGGCGCGCCTCATGACTTGCCCACGTTGAGCGGAACACCCGCGAGGAGGCGGACAGTGATGCCACCAGCAGCTGCAGACGCGGGTCATCGGGATCGCTGTGATATCGCAGTGCCGCCGTGACGCGGCGAACCATCTGCTCCCAGTGCTCGCTGCGTTCGGTCCCTGCGGCAATCGCCCCTCGCACGACCGCCTCCACGAGGTTCACCCCGGGCGTCAGCGGGAACGGGACCAGCGCCTGCGCCATGTCGTTGACCGCGACCACCTCTTGAACACGATCCGACACGTATGCGGGTGCGGTGGTCCATTGCATGACCAGCGCTGCGAGACCGGACGCCGCCTCATCAGAGTCGTCACGCTCACCCGCCGACGCCGCCACCGTGCCGGCCAGAGCAGACGCGGACTGCGGTGGACTCTGACCCACGAGCCGGAACATGTACGCGGTCGCGTCGGCGTCGAGCACCAGGGCACGCCCCAATGCGAGAAGTACCTGCGGAGAAGGGTTGTGCGCCTTGGCTTGTTCGAGCCGCAGGTAGTACTCCGGGCTGATCCCGGCAATCGTCGCGACCTCCTCGCGCCGCAGTCCGCCGACCCGTCGTCTCGAATCGACGGCCTCCGCCAGGCCCACATCGCCAGGCAACAGTGCGCCTCGTCGAGCGCGCAGAAACGTACCCAGGACCACCTGGGGAGTGCTCACATCTCCTCCTCCTGGCAGGTCGACCGTTCCCGGGGGCGACCTCGCCGATCGTTGATGACGATTCTTCGCAGACACCACCGTGGCGTCCAATGAAAGCTGCCCGTGGCCGCGATAGAAACCATCGATACCCGCCGCCGACACGCACTGACCGCGGCCACACATGTCATTCTGGGAGTGTGGATCTTCGCGGTTTGGAGTACTTCCTCGCAGTGGTCGATGAGCAGTCGTTCACCCGCGCCGCCGCACGATGCCACGTCACCCAGCCAACCATCAGCGCGGCAGTCCACGCGCTGGAACGTGAACTCGGTGAGCAGTTGTTCGACCGCACATCTCGAGGCGTCGCACTGACCGACGGTGGCCGGCTCCTGCTACCCCACGCGCGACGGGCGGTGGCCGCCGGCGACGACGCCCGAGCCGAGTTCTCCGCACGCCGAGGCCTTCACCGCGGACAACTTCGGCTGGGCACCGGAGGTGGGGTCGAACGCACTACCGTTCCCGAACTGCTCGGAGCATTCCGCCGACGGTATCCGGGAATCGACGTCGAACTGCGCGAAGGAACGAGTCTGCCGCTCATGACGCAGGTGGTCGAGGGAGCGCTGCACCTGGCGATCATCGCCCAGCAGCCCGACCCGTTGCCTGCGGTGCTCGACTTCGCCCCGATGTTCGGCGACGAGCTGGTCGCGGCGTTCGACCCGTCAGTGTTCTCGGTGCCCACCGATCCGATGGATCTCGCTGCTTTGGCGGCCTACCCGGTGATCAGCTATCCGACAACCAGCGCGCTTCGTCGCGCGCTCGACATCGCTGCCGCAAAGGTGTCGGCATCCCTGGACGTCAGTTATGTGGCCAACGACGTCCGCCTCCAACTCGCGCTGGCGGCACAGGGTATCGGGGTGGCGGTATGTGCAGGAAGCGATCCGGCGCTGCATAGCACGAGCGCGCTGGTGATCCGCGACCTCGATCCTGCGCCGTACTTCGAGAAGGTGCTCATCTGGCGCCGGGATGGCCAGCCGCCCGCTGTACGTGCATTCCTCGACCTATGGCACGAACGCATGACGCGCTGACCGGCACGACGTCACCACAGCGCATCTGCCTCCGACTCGCGGTCTACGGCGCCGTTTCAGCCTCCGACATAGGGTTTGAGGATGACCTCGGTCGGGGAGTCGTCGAACGAAGGTACGTCGGATCTGCGGTCGTTCTCCGCACAGACTCTTCGGCGGGGCGGCGACGCCTTTCGCTCGCTCCTGCAGTCGGAGACCCTCGGCAGCATCGTGTTGTTGCTGGCCGTGGTGGTTGCACTGGTCTGGGCGAACATCGCTCCCGCCGGCTACGACGGCACCTGGGAGAGCGTGTTCGGGCTGCGCCTGCGAACCCACGAGGTCGACCACACACTGCGGGAGTGGGTCAACAGTGGGCTGATGACCGTGTTCTTCGTGGTGGTCGGACTCGAAGCGCGGCGCGAGTTCGATCTGGGTGAGCTACGGGAGCGCTCTCGACTCGCCATGCCGGTGGCCGTCGGGATCCTCGCGATGGCGATCCCCGTCGGCATCTTCATCGCCGCGAACGTGAGCAGCGGCAATGCCGGGGCGTGGGGTGTTGCAATGTCCAGCGATACCGCACTGGCTCTGGGCGCGCTGAGCGTGCTACGCGGGAGCAATGGCGACCGGCTGCGGATCCATCTGGTGACGATTCTGGTGGTCGACGATCTGGTGTCGATAATCGTCGTCGCCACCGTGTACAGCTCGTCGGTGTCGTGGGTCCGCGTGGGCATCGCGGTGGGCGTACTGGCGATTCTCGTTCTGGCGGTGCGCTTCGGGATGCGTCAGCTGGTCCCGTTCGTCGTGCTGGGATTCGTCGCATGGGCGGCGTTGTTCGGCAGCGGAATCGACCCGATCGCCGCGGGCCTGGCCATCGGGCTGGCGGCGCCCGCATTCACCCCGCGCCGCGAGAGCTTGGAACGGGCCACCTCGACCTTCCGTGCCTTTCGCGAAGAGCCCACGCCCGAACTCGCCCGGACCGCGACTGCGGCGGTCAGCGACACCCAGTCGATGAACGCCCGACTGCAGCGCATCTTCGTGCCGTGGTCGGCATTTCTCATCGTGCCGCTCTTCGCGCTGGCGAACGCCGGTGTGCGGTTGGACGGTGATTCCCTGCGTGCCGCCGCCACCTCGCCGATCACCTAGGGCATCATCGCTGCTCTGCTACTGGGCAAACCGTTGGCGCACATCCTCGCCACCCGTGTCGTCACTCGGGCGAGCTCAGGGAGCCTGCTCGCACCCGTCGGCCCCGGCGGAATCGTGATCGGCGGGTTGGCCGCTGCCGCGCCGTTCACCCTCGCGCTGCTGATCGCCAACACCGCGCTGTCCGGTTCGACGCTGACCGAGGCCAAGATCGGCATCCTCGCCTCCGCGGTGTTGTCCTTCGCGATCACCTCGCTGGTGCTCGTGCTCGTCGGTCGGCTCTCGCGTGCCCGACAGGCGCGACTGCTCATCGGCGCGGCGAGCGGTCTGACCGACCTGCAGCAACCGGTGGATCCGCGCCGGGATCACATTCGCGGAGCCGCCGACTCCGACGTCACCGTGGTCGAATACGGCGACTTCGAATGCCCGCACTGCGGACTGGCCGAGACGGCCGCGCAGCGGGAACAGGCCGAGGACAAGCGGATTCGGTATGTGTGGCGCCACTTCCCGCTGACCGATGTGCACCCGCGAGCACAGATCGCCGCAGAGGCGTGGAGGCGGCCGCGGTCCAGGGGGCGTTCTGGGAGATGCACGACATCCTGCTCACCCACCAAGACGACCTCACCCGCGACGATCTCATCGGCTACGCCCGCGACCTCGGACTCGACGTCGACCGTTTCACCGCCGAGATCGAGAACCGGGCGCACCGTGAGCGGATCGCCCAGGACGTCGATTCGGCCGAATGCAGCGGCGTCGCCGGCACTCCCACCTTCTTCATCAACGAGCGCCGGCATTACGGCGCCTACGACTTCGAGTCGATCCGCGAGGCCGTCAAGCAAGCGCGCGACCGGCTGTTGGTCGCGGCGGGCAGATCGGATGTCGACTGATCACGGCGTGAATCCGCCTTCAGCGTCAGCGGAATGGGCTCAGCCGCGACCAACTCCTGCAACGCCACATACAGATCGGCACGTCGGCCTCCTCACGTGCGTGCCCGACCTCGCCGGGTAACCGGCCGTGCGCACACGATCGCGACACTCAGCGCCAACGGGGGCAGCGCCCACAGCGCTGCGGTCACGTAACCGCCTCGCGCCGGGATCAATTCGCCGTCGGAGGTCGCCACAGTCAGCAGCAGGCCGCCGACCGCGCTGCCGATGCTGAACCCGATACTGCGCACAATCGCATTGACCGTGAGCACGCTGGCGGTTTCCTCGTCGGGTACCCGCGTGAGGACCAGTCGGGGCATGACGGCCGAGATACCCCCGACGCCGAATCCGAGAACCGCCATGGCGATCATGACCGCCGCCATCGAGTCGAGTGTCAGCGCAAAGATCACCGCAGCACACATGACAGCGACCGCCGACAGCAGATACGCCCATCGCACACCGGTGCGGCGGATCAGCATCGGAGTGGTCCTACCGGCGACAAAGCCCAACGCGGAGAACGGAATCAGCGCCGCCCCGGAGGCGATCCCGGGAAGCGCGAACCCGTAATCGGCTGAGGACGGCGTCTGGAGATAGCGTGTGAAGAGGGTGAACAGCAGATACATCCCCACGCCGGCAACCAGCATGGCGACGTTCGCGCCCAGGACCGTCGGTTGCGACAGGACGCGTAGATTCACCAGCGGTGCCGGTACGTGCAGCTCGACGGTGACCCACCCGGCCAGCACCACCACACTCGCCACCAGCAGTGGCAGCCACCCCAGTGGGGTACGCCATACCGACTGGTCGGCGATCAGGATGAGGACGCCGGTGGTGCCCAGCGCCAGCAGAGCCGCACCCCACCAGTCGATTCTCGGTACTGGACCGGGCTTTTCGCGCGGGATGACCAGCCAGGCGACCGCAAGTGCAGCCACCGAGAGCGCCAGACCGAGTCCGTATGCCGCTCGGAGGCCACTAACCTGCTCGATCAGTCCGATCAATGGGTACCCGACGCCGATGCCCACCGTCGAGGCGACCGACAGGCCGGCGATCGTGGATGCCGACCCGCGCGACGACATATGTGTGCGGGCGACACTCATCAGCAGCGGCACACATCCCAGACCGATCCCCTGCAGCACCCGGCCGGCGAGGAGGAACCCGAACTCGAGTGGCAGGGTGGTCAGCACACCACCGATCACGACAATCACCATGCAGCCGAGAATCGTTGTGCGGGGCCATGTCCCACTCCCGAGTCGCCCCAGCACCGGACCAGCTATCGCACACAGCGAAGAGGGTGACGGTGAGCGTCCACTGCGCAGCGTCGAGCGAGACGTGCAGGCCCGTCGCGACCGGGGTGATCAGCGGTGCGCCGAGGCTTCCGATCACTGCGACCACCAGCCCGACCACGATCAGCCCCACCGACAGGCGCTTCTCTCCGTGCACCCTTGCCGGCTCCGAGCCCGGTACCTCTCCGGTGGTCCCCGCGTCGTCGCCGGCCGTCGCGTCCGATCCGATCGCCGGTTGCCGAGTCCAGTCCTGGTCGGTCATCGGTTGGTCTGCGTCGTGATATGGCCGAAGAGCTCGGGATTGATCCGCGTCCGGACTCCGTGCGCCCAGTTCTCATCGAGGTCGTCGATGTCGAGTGCGGCGCCGGTGTTGAGCAGCATGCCAAAGGCGAGAAAGGTTTTCACCGTGACAGGGTCGGCTCCGGTCTGTTCGGCCACAGCATCCCACAGCGCCGCGAAACACTCTCGCACCACCTCACGCACCTCGACATCGCCGCACGCGGCGAATGCCTGGAGTTGTAGCAACAGACTCGTGCGATCGGCGAGCTGTTCGTAGTACTCGAGGCCCATCGCCGACAACGCATCGAGTCCGCCCTCCCCGGCGGCCGCGGCTCGCATCCGTTCAGTGAGGGTGGCGAACGCTCCGCGCACGAGTTCTAGGAACAAGCCCTTCTTCGTTCCGAACATGCGGAAGATGTAGGGCTGGGTGATCTGCGCCGACTTCGCGATGTCCTCGGTCGATGCGCCGTGGAGGCCGTGTGCGGCGAATTCTTCGGCGGCGATTGCGAGCACCTGGGCCCGGCGCTGTTCTCCGGTCATACGTGTGGTCACGGAGCTAAGTTACCAGTTACTAACTACTAACTACACCCCGGTCGCAGGCTGCTGCGCTCTCGCCGCCGCGATCAGCACCACCACGCTCGCGCCCTCGAGAATCACCGCACCCCACAGCGCCGGACCGATTGCGTCTGTCACGGCCGCACCGCACAGGGCGCCGAGGAGGAACGCGATCGCAATGAGGAACGTCGCACCCGCCGCCGACAACCGCTGCGGCGACCGGTCGCGAACGAGATCTGCTGCGGCAGAGACGAAACGCATCAGGTTTCCGGTGGTGGCGATGCTCACGAATGACACCGCCCCCGCCGACCGGAACAGCTCCAGCCGGATGCCGCCGACAAATGACAGCGGGATGACGAACCATCCCTCGGGCGCGTCGGACGGCAGACAGGCGAGGATCACGAACACCACCAGCTGGAATCCCAGTACCGCCACCACCAGTCTCGCCGGCAGGTCGGGGGCCAGCGTGCGCACCACCTGCGCGGCAACGAGTCCGGCGAGGTAGGCGAGTAAGGGCCAGGCGTACTTCGACCAGTTGTCACCTTTGACCAACGCCACCGCCAGGAAGACGACATTGCCGGTCTGCGCGAAACCGAACACCTGATGCCGGAGAAACAGAAAGGCGTCGAGGTAGCCCCCGACGGCCGTCATCAGTGCCGCGCTGATGAGCCCGATGTCGCCACCGGTCACACGCGGCGAGCCGCCCACCGATCCCATCGGTCGCACCCCTCTCCAGCCACCGCGCGTACACGCTGCAGCGTCGCGTCCCCATGGACGTACTCAGGCCGACGCGGCGTCGATCCCGTGTGCCGCATCGCGGTGATGACGTCGATTCGCGGCGATCAATTCATCGAGCGAATCACGGGTGCGGATCAGCTCGGCGATGCGTTCGTCGAGCTTCTCGCGTTCCTCGGTCATTCTGACCCACGCGACGTCGGCCGTCTCCTCAGACGGCGACTGGGCACACGGCAGGATGTCGACGATCGACCGGCTGGACAGACCGGCGGCGTAGAGACGTCGCAGATACCTGACCCGATCCACATCCGCCTCGTCATAGCGGCGCTGGCCGCCCGGCGTGCGCGTACTGGTGAGCAGTCCCTGTTCCTCGTAGTACCGCAACGAGCGGACACTCACCCCTGCACGTTCGGCCACTTCGCCGATCCTCATGTCGCCTACCTCACTAATCGAGTACCGAGCTTGACCCTCACATCGACGTTAGGTTCTACCGTCGACATATGGCAACCAACAACTCAGACACGAACGCTGCGGCAGACCGCTCGCTCTTCGACAGCGTCCAGCTGAACGGACTGACCCTTCCCAACCGCGTCGCGATGGCGCCGATGACCCGCGTGCGATCGACACCAGACGGACTCGCCACACCGTCGATGGCGACCTATTACGCGCAGCGGGCGACCGCCGGGCTGATCGTCACCGAGGGCGTTCAACCGAGTCTGGTCGGACAGTCCAACCCGCTCACGCCCGGGCTCTACACCGACGAGCAGACGCAGTCGTGGAAGCAGGTGACCCACGCCGTCCACGCCAACGGCGGACGCGTGTTCGCCCAGATCATGCACGGTGGTCGCATCAGCCACCCCGACACGACCGGGCATCAACCGGTCGGACCGTCGGCGGTCGCGGCCCGCGACACACAGGTGTTCACCCCCTCGGGTCTTCAGCCGGCACCGGTCCCGCGTGAGCTGGCCCTCGCGGAGGTTCCCGAGGAGGCCAACAGCTACGCCCACGCAGCGACCCGTGCTGTCGAGGCCGGTTTCGACGGCGTCGAACTACACGGCGCCAACGGCTACCTGATCGGGCAGTTCCTCTCGTCGAATGCCAACGTCCGCACGGACGCCTACGGCGGTTCGATCGCCGGCCGCATCCGCTTCGCGGTCGAGGCCACCACCGCGGCCGTCGAGGCGATCGGCGGTGCGCGCGTGGGCATCCGGCTCTCACCTGGTGCGGGGATCTGGGATGCCATCGACGAAGACGTACCGGAGCTGTACGGCGCACTGCTCGCCGAACTCGCACACCTCGACCTGGCCTACGTACACCTCGAGGCGACCACCGACGAGGCGACGCTGCTCGGGCTCCGGGACGCATGGGACGGCACGATGATCATCAACCCCGGCCACCCGGGTAACCCGACTCCCGCCGGGGCGAAGGATGCCGCCTACTGGCTCGAACGCGGCGCCGATGTCATCAGCTTCGGACGCGCCTACATCGCCAATCCGGATCTCGTCGAGCGCCTGCGCAACGACCTGCCGCTCGATGAGGCGGACACCAAGACGTATTACACCGGTGGGGACACCGGATATCTGACGTACCGCTCCTACGCGTACTGATCGCGCCGGTCGCGCCCGTCGTCGGGGTCATCCGCGGTAGCGTGGCACCCAGCCGGCGTCGGCCGGGCCTGCGGCGACAGGAACCGCCATGCGCAGAATCGTCTCGATAGCAGTGAGCATGTGCTGTGCCGCAACGGTTCTCGCCGGTGACCCCGCCGGGGCTTCGGCCCAGCCACCGGCGGGATGCGCGACGCTGCTCTCGGCCGCCGACGTTGCGCAGGTGTCGACATTGTCGGCGCCGCCCCCGGCAGTGACGGGAACAGCCCCGCTCGACACCCTCACCGATCACGTGTGGCGGTTGTCGGAGATCAGCGACATCCTCGTGCGCAACCACGATCGACGCGGGCTGTTCACCGTGGGTCTCGCCGCCACCGAACATGCGGCGGTGCTGCCGCTGGAGACCAGCGGCACGCTGGCGGATCCTACCTGGGCGCAGCGGCTGAGCGTCTTGTTGCTCGACCGCTATCTCGCGGCAGTGCACGCCGAGTTCACCGGCGGTGTCGTGCCGGCACACTGGCAGCGGTATTTCACACTCGGCGACGACTGCTCGGTGTCGGGGGTGCGGGCCGCGGCCACCGGCTACAACGGCCACATCACCGTCGACCTCGCCTATGCGGTCGCCGACTCGGCGGCCACCCGCGCCAACGCCGCCGACTTCTACCGGATCGTCGATGCCATTGCTGCGCATGGTGATGCGATCGTGGACGCGACCGAACGCGACTACGGCGTCGACCTCGGACCGACGTTTCGCTTCTACTTCCTGGGGGAGGGCCTCGACCGCCTGGTCGGGGCCGGGCGCGCATCGAATGCGATGCTGCGTGCCGCCGACGTGGGTTACAACGTGCTCACCTTCGAGAGCGGTCTCGCACTGCAGAACCCGTCGACCCGACGAGCGGCCGTCACGTCGGTGAACGCACTGTGGTCCACCGGCGACGCTGCGCTCGGTGCCGCAGACGACCTCGGGGTCCTCGAATTGCGGTGAGCCGCTTGCGGTTCAGTCCAGCTCGAACATCCACCTCGGGTGCTGGATCAACTCCATCGGCAGGTAGTCGGAATCGACCTCGATGCGCATACCCTCGTCGTAGGCCAGCGACGCCAGCCCGAACAGCGCCAACGAGGAGTAGCCCGACGAATCGTGGGACCGCTTCGGCGTGGCCGCCCAATACTTCTGGTGGCAGCGCAGAGCGTCGACGAGCGCGTCGGTGAAGCGCTGCTGGTCGCCAGGCTCACTCCCGATCGACAACAGCACCGAGAACACCTCGAGGTGCAGCAGCTGGGATTGCTCCCAGCTGGACACCACCGGTCGCTCAATCTCGGGCAGCACCTCACCCGCTCGCGCCGCCCAGGCGGGATCGCCCCGGTCGCGCATGGAGAGCACCTCGATCAGCCCCATCAGTGCGGGGTCGTAGCGAGTCTGGTCACGCATCGGGTCGAGGTCGACCGACCACAGGGTTTCCAGCGCCGCCCGGTTTCTGGTGGCACGGGCGAACCAGTAGGCATCGAGCCACGTGGGCACGTTCGCGATCTTGGTCCGGAATCCGATCCCCTGGGTCTGCACGACCCCCGAGTCGAGTTCGATGACCGCCGGCTCCCCCGGCTGCAGTGCTGCGAGCCGGAACATCGCGTGGTGTAGCTGAGCGGCGCGGCGCAGGGCGACGCGGGTCGCGAGGGCGGCACCGCGCGGATCGCCGGCGAGGTGGTGGGCGCCGCCGCTCGCGGCGATACTGGCTGTCAGACGGATCGTCCGTCCCGGATCGTCACGCAACTCGGCGCGCAGATCGGCGAGGTTGGCATCCACATCTGCGGCCATCGCCGCGAGGTCGGCCATGGGCAGCCCGAACCGGTGGCGCTCGATGCGCGGGTGACCTGCGCCTTCGACCTCGACATCGGTTGGCGTGGTGGTCATCTCGATGTCGGTCGCGATCACCTCGAGTGTGGTGGCGGCGGGAATGTCGGCGACCAGTCCGAGCGGCACCGGTTCGTCGAGTGCGTTGGGTTTGTTGAGGTCGTTGGGTTCGTCGAGTTCGTGGTACGTCTCGCGGGCCGGTGCGGCTGACACGGTGGCCTGGACGAGCTCGAACATCCAGAGGCGGTCGGTGATCAGTGAGGCCGGCAGGTACTCCGAATCCACCTCCAGAGACATTCCCTCCTCCACCGCGATCGCAGCCAGGGCGGTGAGCGGTAACGACCAGAACCCTTGCGGGACAGCGCGGAACGCGGGCGCCGACCAGTGCTCCCGATGCGCACGAAGTGCATCGGTGAGCGCGTCGGTGAACCGCGACTGAACGCCGATGGTGTGGAGCACGTCGCGTATCCCGCTCCACGGCTGATCCCATCGACTGTGACGCCCATGGGAATCGGGGTCGTCCCACCACGACGGTTCGCCGGCGTCACGTCGGCGGAGCAACCGCACCAGTGCACTCGCGGCCTCGTCAGGATGCTGCCCTTCTCCCGGGGCCGAAATCGGTGTTGCCGCAAGCAGATCGATGGCGGTCTGGTCGCGGGTCAGTCGCGCCCACCAGTACGACTGAAGCCACGCGTTCGCGGTGAGCACCCTCGGATCGGGACCCACACCGATGGTCTGGAACTCGTCGAGATCCACCCGGACTGCGACGGGTTCGCCGGCCGGAACCGTGGCCAGGTAGGTGCGGGCAAACCACGACTGAGCACACCGGCCGGCCACGACCCGAGTCGACATCGCGACGGCATCCGGGTCGACCCCCAGATGAACACCAAGCAGGTTCTCGCTGATGACCACGAGGTCGGAGAGGAAACCGACCATGTCGTCGTTGAGCGGCGCGTACACGCCACGGGCGATGTCGTCGTCACCCGCCTGCGCGCACCTGCTCAGCTCGAGAGGGCTGATCCCGCTGTCGTGTCGTTGCACCCTGTGCACATGCCCCCCGATCTCTCGCCGAACCGATGATGACACGTCCCCGCACTTGCGGGCGGGGGCGTGTCGGTCGGCCGGCGGACACGACGGGGCGGGGACCATCGGCGAGCAGCAGAACGGGACGGGATTCGAGCGCGCCCGCAGGTCAGTCGCGCGTGGCGGCCAGCTCCCCATCGGATACCGGGTCCTCATGCGACGCGGCTTCCTCGACCGCGGAGGCATCACTGAACGTAGTGCTGATGATCTCGGGATCGATGGCCTCCAGAGGAGACTCATCGGGATCCATCGCCGCAACGGCCTCCGCCGCGGCAACCGTGTGCTCGGCCTCGACCGGGGTGTCCACCTGCGGCGCCGATCCGCGCAGCGGCTTGCGGGCGGATTCGCGCAGGAACACCACTGCGATCAGGCCCACCACACCGCTGGCGATGAGGTAGAACGCGGGAACGAGGTTGTTTCCGGTCGCGCTGACCAGCGCCGAGGTGATCAGCGGCGTGGTACCGCCGAACGCCGAGACCGCGATGTTGTAGCTGATCGACAGTGCGCCGAATCGCACGGCGGTGGGGAACAGCGCCGGCAGGGTCGCCGCGGTGGGAGCGGCGAAACACGCCAGGATCACACCGAAGATGATGCAGGCCACCGCGGGTGCCCACACCGAGTCCATCCCGAACAGGATGAAACACGGAACCGAGACGATGATCTGCGCGATGGCGCCGATCGCGAACACCGGTCGCCGACCGATGTGGTCGCTGAGCTTACCCAGACCCACGATCGTGACCACCACGACGAGCATCGAGAGCAGCACCAGAAGGTCGGAGCTGAGCTGGCTGCGACCGATGACGCTGGTGAAGTAGGTGGGCAGATACGAGGTGATCATGTAGCTGGTCACGTTGTAGAGGATCACCAGGCCCATGCATACGAGCAGTGGCCGCCAGAAGCGTACGAAGATCGTCCCGATCTCGCCACCGGCCTGCTGATCCTTCTTGACCTGGGCGTCGTGATCGTCGAGCTGCTGCTGGTAGGCCGGGGTGTCCTCGAGGCGTGAGCGCAGGTAGAGGCCGATCAGACCCATCGGGCCGGCGATGAAGAACGGGATACGCCAGCCCCACGAGAGCATCACATCCTCGCCGAGTGAGGCGTTGAGGACGGTGACCAGGATCGACCCGGCCGAGTATCCGATGAAGGTGCCGAAGTCCAGCCAGCTGCCGAGGAAGCCGCGGCGACGGTCGGGTGAGTATTCGGCGATGAAGGTGGTCGCTCCGCCGTATTCGCCGCCGGTGGAGAAGCCCTGGACCATGCGCGCGATGAGCAGCAGGATCGGCGCCCAGATGCCGATCGAGGCGTACGACGGGATGAGGCCGACGGCAAAGGTGCCGATCGACATCATGATCATCGTGATCGCCAGCACCTTCTGGCGACCGATCTTATCGCCGAGGGGGCCGAAGAAGAAGCCGCCCAGTGGCCGCACGAGGAATGCCGCGGCGAAGGTCGCGAAGGTGGCCAGCAGTTGGACTGCGGAGTTGGCATCGGGGTAGAAGACCTTGCCGAGCGTGGCCGCGAGATAGCCGTACACGCCGAAGTCGAACCACTCCATCATGTTGCCGAGGGCGGCCGCACCGATCGCTCGTTTGAGCATCGGCTGGTCGACCACGGTGATGGAATCGCTGGTCATCGTGGGTTTGCGGCGGAACATCGCACCGAGTGAGCGCAGGTGATCTTCGACCACACGGACGTGTGCCCGGTCCAGCGGGGATCGCCTGCGGGTGCTGTTTCCGTTATCGGGCATTTGTTTACTTTATGAAACGGTTGACCAAAATGACCAATCCGGGTGGGTGGCACTAGCGCGCGTCCGAGGTACCAGCCCACCAGCCGGTGGGCGTCATCTCATGGTCAGCACATGTGCTCGGGCGCTACTGACGGGCAGCGTCATCGGGGCCTGCGCCCTCGCGGCGACACCTACGGCCGCTGCACTACGACCTGGGGGTCGATGATCCGCACATCTACGAGAAAGCCATCGTCCACAGCTATCAACCGGCACCCCCGTGGACAGTCACGATCTATGAGCAGCCCGACATCCGCTGAGAGTGTCATGTGAAGTTCACTGGTCGGGTCGAGTCCGATGCCACCGGCCGGTGAATGTCGGGAGCGACCGGTCGATCGCCGACCCCGCCCCTCGATCACCGACCCGCGGCGCCAAGCTGCAGGGGATATGAGAGTTGCTCCCACACCGTCGATTTCGGTGGTTGTCTCAGCTTCACTCCCGGCGGCAGTCGTAGGCCTCCCGCGCTTCGACGATCTCGTCCATGTGGGTATAGGCCCAACGTCGGACGACGGCGATGGAATCTTCTAGGCTCTCCCCGAGCGGGGTCAGGGTGTACTCCACCTTCGGTGGGATCGTCGCGTAGACGTGGCGGCTCACCCACCCGTCGCGCTCCATCGTCCGCAGGGTCTGCGTCAGCATCTTCTGGCTGATGCCCTGGACCTCGCTTCGCAGCTCCGAGAACCTCTTGGTGCCCGTCGAGAGTGCGAAGAGCACGAGCAACGACCACTTGTCGCCCACTCGGCCGATCACCTGACGGGTCGGGCAGTTCTGCGCCATCACGTCATAACGACCGTCATCAGAACCCAAGGTCACGCCATTGGTCACCATTTCGTATGTATAGCACTATGTGCTGCCTACTTCCCAGCAGAGAGTCATGGTGTCAGGCTCATCGATATGAAGGCTTGGACCTCCGCGGACAGCGGATCGCTCACCCTCTCTGACGTTCCAGAGCCGGCGCCCGCGCCCGATGACGTGCTTGTGGCAGTCGAGGCGTTCTCGCCCAACCGCGGCGAAACGTTCGTCCTCGAGCAAGCAGCGCCGGGCTTCCGGCCGGGCAAGGACATCGCCGGCACGGTCGTGCAGACGGCGGCGTCCGGACACGGTCCGCATGTCGGTGAGCGGGTGGTGGCACACCTCGACGGCGGCGGGTGGGCCGAGCGGGCAGCGGTGCCCGTCGATCGACTCGCAGTGCTTCCTGAGTCAGTCAGCACGAGCGACGCCGCCGCCCTGCCGTTGGCGGGCCTCACTGCGCTGCGTTTGACCAGGGCCACCGGCCCCCTGGCCGCACGGCGGGTGTTGCTGACCGGCGCGTCGGGCGGAGTCGGCCACTATTTCGTCGAGCTGGCCGCGTCGCAGGGCGCCCAGATCACCGTGGTCACGGCGAATTGCGAACGCAGTCAACGTCTTCTCGAACTCGGCGCCGCCGAATGGGTTGCGGCGCCGAGCGACGCCCGGGGCACTTTCGATGTCGCACTCGATTCAGTCGGCGGCGCATCAACCCCCGCCGTGCTCCGCACGCTCACCTCTCACGGTGTACTCGTCTGGTTCGGTCAGGCCAGCCGCGAAGCGCCGACAATGGACTTCTTCGACTGGACGGGCGGGTCGAGCGCCACCATCCGCAAATTCCTCTACACCGACGACGAGACCTCGCTGGCCGACGATCTCGCCGCGCTCGTCCGGCTCACCGCTGACGATCGCCTGCATCCCGAGATCGGGCTGGTTGCCGACTGGGCTGATACCCCGCGCGTGATCGATTCGATGGTGAACCGCGGGGTACGAGGCAATGCGATCCTGATGCTTCCACCGCAGCATGCCGATGCGGCAGCGGCTACGTCGGCGTACGACTTCAGATGATGCGGCTGTCGGTCACGGCTTCGGCGTCCGCGATTTCACTTGGTGAGAGCTCGCGGACGTCGACCTGACGGGTCTTCTCCCACTTGTGATGGATCGGACAACGCTGAATCCGCGTCGGCCCGAGTCGAATCGCTTTGAAGGAACCCCACGGCCACCACAACGTCGAGTACAGCCCTCCGCGCTCGCACCGCACGATCGTGCGTTCCATGACTCTCCTTTCGTCGGTCGTCGCTGCAGGGCCTCGCCCAGTGGCGGAATCACCTGCCTCAATTCTTGCAGCTTCCGTCCGCTGAGAGCGGAATCCCATCATGCGGGAATGAACCCGGACTCCCCCGGGTTGAGCCTCACAGACTTAACTTTGGAGGTTAAATGACTGAACCCATCTCAGTGCCGGTTCTGTTCGTGACCGAACCCGTACTGCTACCGGGCATGGTGGTTCCTCTGGCGCTGGATGATGCCGCACGCGCGGCCGTCGACGCCGCTCAGGCCCACAATGACGGAAAACTGCTGGTGGCGCCCCGTCTCGAGGATCGCTACCCGTCCTTCGGCGTGATCGCCTCGATCGTCCAGATCGGTCGCGTTCCCGGCGGCGGACAAGCCGTGGTGGTCAAGGGTGAGCACCGCGCGCAGATCGGCTCCGGGACCACCGGACCGGGCTCGGCGCTGTGGGTCGAGGTGACCGAGGTTGATGAGCCAACGATCACCGACGAGACCAAGGCTCTCGCCGCCGAATACAAGAAGCTCGTGCTGGCGATGCTGCAGCGCCGTGAGGCGTGGCAGCTGATCGACGCGGTCAACAAGATGAGTGACCCGTCCGATCTCGCCGACACCTCGGGGTATGCCTCGTGGCTCACCGAGGTACAGAAGCGTCAGCTGCTCGAGACTCCCGATGTCAACGAGCGCCTGCAGACGCTGATCGACTGGACCGCCGAGCACATCGCCGAAACCGAGGTCTCGGAGAAGATCGCCGAAGACGTGCGCACCGGCATGGACAAGCAGCAGAAGGAATTCCTGCTGCGCCAGCAACTCGCCGCGATCCGCAAGGAACTCGGTGAGGACGAGCCCGACGGCGCCGACGACTATCGCACCCGCGTCGAGCAGGCCGAACTGCCCGACAACGTGCGCGAAGCCGCGATGCGTGAGGTCGGCAAGCTCGAGCGTTCCAGCGACCAGTCGCCGGAGACCGGATGGATCCGCACCTGGCTCGACACCGTGCTCGACCTGCCGTGGAACACCACCACCGACGACAACACCGACATCGCGGGCGCCCGAGAGATCCTCGACGCCGACCATCACGGTCTCGACGACGTGAAGGATCGCATCGTCGAATACCTCGCCGTTCGTGCGCGCCGTGCGCAGCGCGGACTGCAGGTGGTCGGCGGCCGCGGTTCCGGTGCGGTGATGGTTCTGGCCGGTCCTCCCGGTGTCGGCAAGACGTCGCTGGGTGAGTCGGTTGCCCGTGCTCTCGGTCGCAAATTCGTGCGTGTCGCGCTCGGTGGGGTGCGCGACGAGGCCGAGATCCGTGGCCACCGTCGTACCTACGTGGGTGCGCTGCCCGGTCGTATCGTGCGTGCCATCGGCGAGGCGGGATCGATGAATCCCGTTGTGCTGCTGGATGAGATCGACAAGGTCGGTTCCGACTTCCGTGGTGACCCGGCTGCGGCGCTGCTCGAGGTCCTCGACCCCGCGCAGAACCACACCTTCCGCGATCACTACCTCGATCTCGACCTTGACCTGTCCGACGTCGTGTTCCTCGCGACCGCCAACGTCATCGAGAACATCCCGTCGGCGCTGCTCGACCGCATGGAACTCGTCACCATCGACGGCTACACCGAGGACGACAAGGTGGCCATCGCACGTGACTACCTGCTCCCCCGCCAGCGCGAACGCGCTGCACTGGAGGAGTCGGAGGTCAGCGTGACCGATGAGGCGCTGCGCGAGATCGCCGCGGACTACACCCGCGAACCGGGTGTGCGTCAGTTCGAGCGGATGCTCGCCAAGATGATGCGCAAGGTCGCGACGAACCTGGCTGCCGAGAAGGCGACCGCACCGGTGACGGTGGAAAAGTCCGATCTGGTCGACTACCTGGGTCGCCCGCGGTTCACTCCCGAATCCGAGGAGCGTACGGCGGTGCCCGGCGTGGCAACAGGTCTGGCGGTCACCGGTATGGGTGGCGACGTGCTGTTCATCGAGGCCAACTCGACCGACAGCGACGGCAAGCCTGGCCTGCAGCTGACCGGACAACTCGGTGACGTGATGAAGGAGTCGGCGCAGATCGCGTTGAGTTACGTTCGCGCTCATGCTGATTCACTCGGGGTGGATCCCGAGGCGCTGAACCGGACCATCCACGTGCACGTGCCCGCGGGTGCTGTGCCCAAGGACGGCCCGTCGGCGGGCGTCACGATGACCACCGCGCTGGTGTCGATGGCCACTGGTCGCAAGGTGCGCGCCGATGTCGGCATGACCGGTGAGGTCACACTGAACGGACGGGTGCTGCCGATCGGCGGCCTCAAGCAGAAACTGCTTGCGGCGCAGCGTAATGGGCTGAAGACCATCTTCATCCCCGCGCGCAACGAGTCCGACCTGGACGATGTCCCCGCCGAGGTTCTCGATGCGCTCGAGGTCAAGCCGATGACCGACGTCGCCGAGATCGTGGCGCAGGCCCTCGAACCGGCCGAGCAGGCGGTGTCGCAGGCCGCGTGATCTGGCGCTGAGATTCTCGCCGCATCCGCAGAGTTATCCACAGAAGGTCCCCTCCAGCAGTGCTGGAGGGGACCTTCGTGTCGGTGGGTTGTGCTAGGGGCTAGCACGTGAATGTGCTTGTCATTCAAACGAATTAACCTTCTTCACCTTCTTGTTTCGCACGTGTGTTCGAGTAGTCTTGAGGCATGGCCCCAGAATCACTGCTCGACGTGAGCACACTGCGCGACGACTCCGACGCGGCGTTGCTCGCCCGTATGCGTGCACTCGTCGAGCTGCTCAACACCGTCACACACGCTCTCGTGTCATGCGTACGGGAAGCCGAGAGTCGGCGGTGGGCCAAGAAGCGCGGCGAACGGCTACCCACACTGCTGCGGATACTCGGTGTGGCACCGGCAGTCGCCGCGCGCATCGTGTATCTGGCGCAACGAATCGAGTCGATTCCCAAGGCGGCCAGAGATTTCGGCGATGGTCGGTTGTCCCTGGAACACACCGAGGCGGTGGCGCGCGGACTCGACGTCATCACCTCTCGTGCCGTGGAGCCGGTGAGTGAGCCGGAGCGCGCAACCCGCGAACTGTCACTGCTCGCCCAGGCCATCTCCGGGGCCACGCCGCGTGAAATTCGCGACAAGGCCCGCGAGATCAGCAACTCACGCGACAGTGACACGGGTGCCGGTGGAGTTCCCGTCGCTGAGGACACCACGCTGAACTCTCTCGAGATCACCTCAGACGACCTGGGCCGGGTGATCATGCGCGCAGATCTCGACGTGGTGGCAGGCGCACAGCTGGGTTCAGCGATCGACGCACTCATCCGTCCTCGCGCCGAGATCAACGGCCTGCCCGAACCGCGGTCGAAGTCCCGGCTACGCGCCGATGCCCTGGCACTTCTCGTCCACAGAGCCGGCGAGTCCGCCGGAGGACTGCCACGACGCGCACAGATGCTGGTCACCGTTTCCGCCGACAGGCCCGACACGTCGAGACTGTCGTGGATGGGCCCGATCACCGCACGCCTGGCCTCCCGTGTCGCCTGTGACGCCGACATCGCGGTGGCCGGACTCGACGGCAGCGGTGTGCCGCTGACCCTCGGGCGCAGGCAACGTCTGTTCACCGACCACCAGCGCACAGCGCTCCTTGCCCGCGACGGTGGATGCATCAAGTGCGGCGACCAGGGCTCGTGGGTACATGCCCATCATGTGGAGTACTGGTCGCGCGGAGGCGAGACGAATGTGAGCAGTGGTGCAATCCTGTGCCCGCCATGCCATGTCGACGTTCACGACAACGGCTGGGAGATCGTCATGGGTATCGACGGGCACCCGTGGCTGCGTCCTCCCGCTTCGGTCGACCCGCAACGCGAACTGATCCGCTCCCACCATCGTCGCACCATGACACTCGACACCGCGGCCTGAACTCCGACGCCACCCGACCACCCACTGGACCTGGCGCACGACTGCTGCGCCACATGCTCTTTGAGAACTCCATAGTGTGAGAATGCGTCTGGGCCGTGCATCACGGCACGGCCCAGACACGGTGTCACATTCGTCGTGACAACAGTCGCATGATCAGATCGCCAACGCGATCACATCGGCGGCATCAGCACCGTATCGATCAGGTACACAGTCGCATTGGCGGTCTTGATACCGCCACAAACAACACTCGACGAATTGTTGACCTTCCAGTCGTTGCCCGACCCGGTCACCGTCACGTCCTGACCTTCCACGGTCTTGTGGCTGCCGGCGATCTGGTCGGGACCGACCTGTCCGGAGACCACGTGATAGGTCAGGATCTTGGTCAGGAGCGCCGAATCCGTCTTCAACTTGTCGACGGTCGCTGCATCGAGTTTGGCGAATGCGTCATCGGTCGGCGCAAAGAGTGTGTACTGACCGTTGTTCAGCGTGTTGACCAGGTTCACATCCGGGTTCAGCTTGCCCGAGACCGCCTGGGCCAAGGTCTTGAGGATCGGGACGTTGGTAGCAGCGGTCGCCAGAGGCTGCTTGGCCAGCTCTCCTACCGAGGCGGGCCCTGACGGATTCGCTTCTGCGTAGGCCGAGCAGCCCGGACCGACGAGATTCGCCGGAGCCGCAGCGGCGCCGCTGCCCATGTCCATGGACGACGGCATGGAGGACATCGCCGCCACAGACGAGGTCGGTGACGAATCACCCGACGAACTGCTGTCATCCGAACACCCGGCGACAACACCGATGGTGAGAAGTGCACCCGCTGCCGCAACCGTCAAACGTTGAATTCTGCTGCCCGCCATGATCAATCCCATCGTCGTGGACACGCCCACCTGTTGTGTGGGGCTCGACGGTTGTTCGCCAGAGCAGGCGGCGCAGATGGGTATCCGAGACACTCCTCACGATCACCCATCCGCACATCATCTGGCTGCGAACCACCGCGATGGAAGGTGTGACAGCCAGAGCCTGTGACAGCAGCATCGGACTCGGGCGGTCCCCCCCCCCCGCTACATCTGGCGTCCGCGCGGCAGGATCAGCCACGCGGCGAGACTACCCACCACGAGCAGCACAGCGCCGACGGCGAACCCTGCATGGTAACCGTCGCGCGCGCTCGTGAATTGCGCTGCGACGGTGACCAGTACAGCCAGGCCGATCGTCCCGCCGAGCTGACGTGCACTGTTGACTACACCCGACACCGCACCGGCATGGGCTGGCTCCACGCCTTCGGTGCTCACGGCTCCGACGAGCACCAGGGACCCGCCGATACCGATCGCCGCCAGACACGAGGGCAGCAGGATCCCCAGGAAGAAGTCGAAGTGCGCCGGCATCAGTGCAAACACACCGAGGCTGATCGCACCGAGCAGTCCGAGTACGACGATCGCGTTACGTGCGCCGATGCGCGGACGCAGTTTGTTCGCGACGATGATCCCCACTACCACGAAGAAGCAGAACGGCAGAAAGAGCACTCCCGCGATGTCGGGGTCGACATCCCACACGGTCTGCACGTAGAGCGAGCAGAAGTAGAAGGCCGCCAACTGTCCTGCTGCCAACATGAATCCGAAGATGTTCGCACCCAGCACACGTCGGGTCCGGAGAATTTCCAGCGGCATCAGCGGATGTTCCACTCGCCGCTCGATGACAATGAACGCCACCAGCACGGCCAGGCCGGCGACGATACCCGTGACTGTCGGCGCGGACGTCCATCCATGGTCGGTTGCCGCGGTCACACCGTAAACGATCGCCGCCACGCCAAGAGTCACCGTGAAGGCTCCGGCGACGTCGAGCGAACCGCGAGTCGCGCGTGGCGACGCGGGGACACCGACCAGTGCTGCCGCCATGGCGATCGCGACGATCGGGATGTTGACGAACAGCACAGCCCGCCACCCCAGCCAGTCGGTGAGTACGCCGCTGAGGACCACGCCTGCCGCTCCACCCGCTGCGCCGGCGGCTCCCCAGAGTCCCATCGCCTTCGTGCGCGCCTGAGTGTTGCCGATGGTGCTGACCAGCGCCAGCGATGCCGGGGCGAGCAATGCCGCGGCACATCCCTGGATGGCGCGTGCCGCGATGAGCGTCCCCGGCGATGTCGCCAACCCACCGGCCAGACTCGCGAGCGCGAAGACCACGAGACCGCCGAGAATCGTCGCGCGCCGACCCCAATGGTCACCGAGTCGCCCGCCGAGCAGCAGAAGCCCCGCGAAGGTCAGCAGATAGGCAGTCACCACCCACTGCAGTCCCGACGCGGAGAACCCGAGATCAGCACGGATCGACGGCAGCGCGATGTTGACCAGCGACATGTCGAGTGCGACCAGGAACTGCAGGGTGAATATCACCACGATCAACGCACCAGTGCGATCGGCGGGTCGCTCCTGTGCATCGTCGGCGACAACCTTGGCTTCGCTCATCACATCATCCCATCCCTGACCAGCGGTTCGTACGCGTACGGGAAGGGTAACCTAATTTCTGGATGGGTCCAACAGTCGTTCTGCGCGGGAGTGCCTGCGGCGACAACCTTCTCCAGCCGGCGACGACGATGCGCCACAATCGTGGACATGTCTGCGCCAGCCCCGCTCGATCGCGACCGCATCGTCGCCGCCGCGGTGACAATGCTCGAGCGTGACGGCGTCGCCGGGCTCAGCATGCGAAAGCTGGCCGCCGAGCTGGGCACCAAGCCGATGTCGATCTATCACCATGTGCCGAACAAGTCGGCGCTGCTGTCACTGGCACTGTCGGAGATCGCCGCACACATCCCGTGGGAGCCGCCCGCGGGCGCTCCCCGGGAGCGGATGATCCACATCGCGATGGACATGTATCTCAAGCTCACCGACATCCCGTGGATCGTCGCCATCCTGCGCGAAGGCACCAATGTGGGCACGCCGGCACTCGCGCTGGCTGACCAATTCATCACGGCGGCAAATGAACTCGGGCTCGACGATCAGCGCGCTCTCAACCTCTGGCGTGGGGTCTGGTACCTGGTGTCCAGTGAACTGCAATGGCATGACAGCGTGGCGCACCGCACCGACGAGCAGCGATCCTGGTACGAGACAATCGATCCCGATTCCGTGGCCGCACTCCCCGCGGTCGCACGCATACTCCCCGACTGGCGCGGGTACTCAGCAGGATTCGACTTGCGCGAGGCGATCACCGCGCAGATCGACGGAGCGATCACTTCTGAGTGAGGCCAGGCGTGGCAGAACGAACTGAGGTACGGGCGGCCCGGCTTCGACACGGCCGAGCGGCTGGAGAGGAGTTCTCCCCAACCACTCCAACCGAGTGTCCAATCGAATGCTCAACTGAGCGAGCCGGTCCGCCCGTTCGTCAGGATCCCGAACGGACCCTGATCGCTGCAGCGACCATGTTGTGCAGCGACTCCGTCACCTCCACCGTCGTGCGCGTCTTCAGCCCGCAGTCCGGGTTGACCCACAGACGTTGCGAATCACCAACCGTCACACGGCACCGACATGCGGGGAGTCCCCGACACGAGTCCCATGCGACAACTGCAATCGACCATCGCCCAGTCCACGAGGCGGCGAGCCACCGGCCGCGGCGCGACCGGTACAGCAGGCAGGTCTTCGGACTCGCCGGCGCGTATCAGGACGGTGCGATTCCGACTGAATACCCCTATTGGCCGTCGCTTCCGGACGCAGATGCATCCAGTGCTGATGACGGCGGTCGTTCCGACATACCGCTGCGGGACAGTTCCGGATTCCCTCTCACCCGTGGCTGTCGATCGTGACGATCGGGCACCGCGGGCTCGACGCGCCACCGGACGTAGGGGCTCCATCACGTCCGGCACGCGAACCAACTGCGCCGTACACGATAGGTGAGAACCGGCGCCAGGTGAACACTCGACAGATCTTCCTGGCGTTTCGCCGCTGCCGTTTGGTGGCGTCGGATGAGCGTGCTATTCAGATGTGCGCGACCCGCACGCCGATCCCCCGGCGAGCGACGACCGACCCAGGAGGCTGACGAGCGATGCGGTTGACGGCAGGGCGGTTGACGGCAGGGCGGTTGACAGCCGGGCGGTTCGGGGCTCGACACCTCCCAGCAGGGCGAGCGGGCACGAGCAGGGCGCAGCTGCGCCGCAGCGCCGTCGCACTGTTGGCGGTACTGGCGACATCCGGGGCACTCGCGGCATGTTCGAACGGTTCGGACTCGGCAGCGCCGACGTCAGCGACGCCGACGACCACCGCGACCGTCATCGAGACCGCATCGCCCGCACCGGCCACCACCGAAGAGACCACCACCACCCCGTCGAGCACCACCAGCGCCGCTCCGGTCAGCGGCCCGACCCAGGTGTCGACGTTGCGACCGTTCGCCCGCGGCGGTGGTGCAGCGGCCGGCTGGACAATCGACGGCGACGACGCCGGTGTCGCGCAGATCGACTGCACCGCCGCGCAGCCCTCCCCGAGCGCGGTCGACGACGGCATCCTCTACTGCACTCCTGCTGCTGCCGCGGCCGACACCTGCTACGTGGCACCGCGCACCAATGATGCTCTGTGCCTTGTCGATCCGTTCTCTCGGCGGGTTGCCCACTACACCACGAAGCCGAACTCGGACTACAACGTCGACCACCCGATGGATCCGCAGCCGCTGGGGCTCCTGCTCGATGACGGCACCCAGTGCCGCCTCCGCAACGGTGGGGCGTGGACGCGCCAGTCCCAGCACCCCGACTACGTCGGCTACTACACCTGCGGCAGCGGATCCTCGTCGTCGGCGGTCTGGGCGGCACCCAACAGTCAGAAGGCGGGTATCGACACCTCGTCGAACACCTGGACGGTGCAGGTCGGCACCTCGGACGGCGCGCTACAGCAACACACCGTGAGCGAGGCCTACCTGGTGGGCATCAGCAACGACTGACCGCCGCGACCGGGCCCCGTACCGACGCAGGTCACCACCTGTGCCACACACGGTAGCGCCACACACGGTCCGGATTGACGCAGATGACCGACCTGCAGAGGCCGTGATGTCATGCCCAGATCCGGGTAACGAAGTCGCATCGGCCACCGTGCCCGGGCCGTCGGTTCCTTGCCCACCCCACGACGGGATGGAACAGTGATCTGGGCAGCCGCCGCACGGTGCTGCAACCGGACGAGGAGCGCAATGACGAACCCCCCGCATGGGTCCAGCGGATCGCCGGAGCCGGAGGGCAATTCCTCCGGGGACTCCACCGATTCACCATCCACCCCGCCCCAGTCGAATACGCCACCAGCGGATCCCCAGGGCAACCAGGCTTCCGGCCACCCCGCCGACAATCCGTATGGGTCGTATCCGCCACCCACCGAAGGCCAGTACGGCGCCTATCCCCCGCCGCCGCCCTATCCGACCGGCTCGACCTCAGGCGACCCCGGTGCGCAGGGATACGGCTCGCAGAGCTCACAGCAATACGGCGGCCAGGGTTACGGGGTGCCCCCGCAATACGGCACTCCCCAATACGGCACACCGCAGGACAATCCGCCCCAGTACGGCGGTCAGCAGCCCGGGAGTCAGCAATACGGCGGCCAGCAATACGGAGGTCAGCAGTACGGCGGCCAGCAATACCCGCCGCCGCCGAATTACGGGTCGGGCCAGTACGGCGACACCCAATACGGTGACACCCAATACGGTGGCGGCTCGTATCCCCCGCCCCCGCCGGGCGGTGAATACGGCGGGGCCTACGGTTCGTTCCCGCCGCCTCCCCCGGTCACTCCGATGGGCCGCTCACCCGAAGCCTTCTCGGTAGGTGACGCGATCTCATACGGCTGGCAGAAGTACCGACGCAACTGGGCCACCTGGCTTCTGGTGTCGCTGGCCGTCATCGTGATCACCGGCCTGATCGACTGGGCGCTGCGCGGGTTCAAGCTCAACGCCGACGACCTCAGCAACACCGCAACCGTGGTGAGCGGGATCGTCACCTCCATCATCTCCGTGCTGGTCCGCATGGGCTTCACCCGCGCCGCCCTGGACGAGATCGACGGGCGCCGACCGGGATTCGCCGACTTCTTCAAGTTCAACAATCTGGTCGGGGTGTTCCTCACAGCGTTCCTGGTGTGGATCATCACCACGATCGGCTTCTACCTGTTCCTCATCCCGGGCCTGATCGCGACCTTCTTCCTGTGGTACGCACTGACTTTCGCGATCGATCAGGACGCCAGCGCCTTCGACGCGATCAAGCGCAGCTGCCGCCTGATCGCCGATCAGCCCGGCAAGATGTTCCTGTTGGCGCTGGCATGTGTGGCACTGAACATCGTCGGCGCGATCCTCTGCTTCGTCGGCCTGCTCGTGACGCTGCCGCTCACGCTGATCGCCTCGACCTATGCCTACCGCTACTTCACCGGAGGCGTGATCTCACCACCCGACATGTGACAGCTCAACGCTGCTCAGGCCAGTGGTGACCCAGCAGCCGAGCGTTGGACAGGACGCGACACCGACCCCAACGGCCGCCCCGAATCCCGGTGCGGCCGTTGGTCTCTCGGCTGAACGGCAGGTCATGTGACCTCAGGCGACGGCGCGATCCTCGCCGCGGTCGCGCAACAGCTCCTCGACGTGTTCGGCGGCACGCACACCGCTGTTCTTCGCATCCATCGACGTCGCGGCCGCGCGGGCACGCCCGCGCTGTCCGAGTGCCGTCATGATCGCCGCATGCATTCCCGCGGCGTCGAGCGCGCGGGGATCCACCCGCACACCCGCACCGCTGGTGACCACGCGTTGAGCGGTGTCGTGCTGATCGCGGCCGAACGGCGCGATCACCATCGGGATGCCGCGGGCGAGCGCCTTCATCGTGATCCCCATGCCGCCGTGGGTCACCACGACAGCAGCGTTGTCGAGGATCTGATCGTGCGGCCCGAACTGCATGACGGTGGAATGTGCTGCCTTTCGTAGGATCTCGGGCATCATCGCCCCGGTGGTCACCACGGTGTGGAATCCGGTGTGCTCCAGCGCATCCAGCGTCACCTGCGCCAGCATGCCGTCATTCTGCATCTCGGTCGAACAGGTCACCAGGGCGACCGGCCGGTCGATGGCGGCGATGCGTGGATCCGGCCGCGACGGCGGCGCCCAGGTGGAGGGGCCGACGAGTTTGACCGATGCCGGCCAGTCTCGGCGCTGCTTCTCGATGGGGGCTCCGAGGAAGTTCAACACCAGGGGAGCACGGACGAACTGCTCGTCCACATGATCGATCGGCGCGAGACCGAACCTCGTCCGGAACTCGTTCCCACGCCGCAACGCGAACAGGTCGAGTGCACGCCGGGCGGTGTGGCCCAGGCAGAAGTCCCGGGCCCGGCCCACCATCCCGCGCTTGACCGGCAGCCCGATCAGTGGCGGCGGACCGTCGGTGCTGAACGCCGGCAGGTAGGTGGGGCTCCAGACCGCCCACGGCAGGCCGGACCGCTCAGCGGCCATCTGGGCACCGGGTGTGGTCAGATCGCACAGCAGCAGATCCGGCTCACGCTCGGCGATGAGTCGTGAGAAGTGCTCGTACTCGGCCTGGCATCGCGCGAAGAGCTGATCGCCGACGGCCATCAGGCCGGTGATCACACCGGTGGTGTGCGCGTCGGCGAGTTCGGCCTCGTCGAGTTCGGTGGGCAGGGGACACCCGTCGATGCCCAGATCTGCCAACGTGGCGACCTCGGACGACAGGGTGCTCACATACACCGCATGCCCGTGTGCTCGCAGTTCGAGCAGTGTTTCGACGAGGGGGTAGAGGTGACCTCGGGCGGGAGATGTCATCACGAGAATGGATGCCATCTGAACTCCTCAGAACGTGGGTTGTACTTGCGAGGGATGCAGGGTGGTGCGATCCCGAACCTCATGCGAGGTGATCAGTGCGAGGTGATCGGGGGCAGGGCGACGACGCTGCCGCCCGGTTCCGGTCGAATTCGCTGAAGTTCGGGAACACCCGCGGACTCCACTGTCCACCGGCGAAGTAGCGGCATGCCGAGTCGTCTCCGGCGACGAAACGCAGCCACGCGGTCTCACCATTGAGGAAACCGTTGTACTCCGGAGCATCGATCGAGGTGAGGTGATGGGCGCCGGTGAGCATCGCGAACCACGCCGGTCCCGACATCTGCTCGTACAGCGCGCGAACCGACGCAGGCGTCGCGGTGTTGTCGAGCTCGCCGGCCAGCAGGAAGGTGGGAATGGAGATGGCGCCACCGGAGATCAGCATCGTCGCCGCAGCCGGCTGGATCGACATCGCAGCAGCCAGACGCACCTGACCGCTGGTGGCCTGCTCGAGGGGACCGGCCAGCTGCGCGGTCTGCAATGCCGCCGCAGCACCCGCGGAATGACCACCCACGATGGTGCGACGCAGATCGATCCGATGGTGCAGCGGCGAATGCGGATCGTTGTTCTGCTGGTAGGCCGCCGAGATGCCCAGCAGATGCGATTCGGGGGTCAGGTTGAGCGCATCGAAGGCGACGGCCACCACGAACCCGAAGCTGGCGTAGATCCGGGCGGTCGCATCGAAGTAGCCGGGGTTGCCGGTGAACCCGGGGACGAGCACCACCAGCGGGAACGGCCCGGCACCGGACGTCGGATAGGTGAAGTGCACGTCGACGGGCGTGGCGGTGCCGTAGGGGAAGTTGTCGGTACACCGCAGCGGCGCGGTGACATATCCCTTCGCCGACATGATCTGGTACTGGCCGTACAACGACCCCGCACACGACGCCGTCGTCACCGTGTCGGTGACGGCATAGGGACCGACCTCGACCGACTCCGCCGGCTGGGGCGGGGCGGTCGCCGGGGCCGCCGAGGCGACCGCCGCCGGCACGACCGACAGGACCATCACGCAGATGGCGGCCACGATCCACGCCACCGACGTGAGGGCGGTAGCCCGGACATGACGGTCGCCTGACCGGCTCCAGCTCGACACGTCGGAATTGTCACATACCGAGCCCGCACCACGCCGGTGTATGCCCGCACCTATGCGCAATCCCACATCTGCGTGCCCCCACATCTGCGTGCCCCACATCTGCGTGCCCCACATCTGCGTGCCGCCGACCGGTCACGGCACCACGTTGACCATGCGACCGGGCACCACGATCACCTTGCGCGGTTCGCCGTCGAGGAGCGCGGCGATCTTCTCGTCGGCCAACGCGGCCCGGCGAACGGTGTCCTCGTCGGCGTCGACGGAGACGGTGATGCGGCTGCGGACCTTGCCCTTGACCTGGATCGGGATCTCGACGGTGTCATCGACCAGCCAGCGCTCGTCGGTCACCGGGAACCGCTGGTGGACCAGCACGTCGGCGTGCCCCATCCGCGACCAGAGCTCCTCGGCGATATGCGGTGCCACGGGCGCGATCATCGTCACCAGCGCGCTGACGACCGGCTGCGGAGCGCCGTCGGGGTACTCCTTGGTGAGGTGGTTGGTCAGCTCGATCAGCTTGGCGATCGCCGTGTTGAAACGCAGGTTGACATAATCTTCGCGCACCCCGGCGATGGTCCGGTTGAGCAGACGCAAGGTGTCCTCGCCGGGCTCCCGATCGACCGGACGCAGGCTGCCGGTCTCCTCGTCGACCACCAGACGCCACACTCGCTGCAGGAACCGCTGCGAGCCCACGACATCTTTCGTCGCCCACGGCCGCGACTGGTCGAGCGGACCCATCGACATCTCGTAGACGCGCAGGGTGTCGGCGCCGTAGTCCCGGGCGATCTCGTCGGGGGAGACGGCGTTCTTGAGGGACTTGCCCATCTTGCCGTACTCGCGGTTGACCTTCTGGCCCTGATAGAAGAATTCGCCGTCGCGTTCTTCGACCTCCTCGGCGGGCACATAGACGCCGCGCGAATCGGTGTAGGCGTAGGCCTGGATCATGCCCTGGTTGAACAGCTTTCGGTACGGCTCACGCGAGGTGACATAGCCCAGGTCGTAGAGGACCTTGTGCCAGAACCGCGAGTACAGCAGATGCAGCACCGCATGCTCGACACCACCGATGTAGAGGTCGAGTCCACCGGGATCCGTCTTGCCGTGCTGCACCGGTCGCGGACCCATCCAGTACGACTCGTTGGCGATGTCGCACATGGCTTCTTGGTCCTGCGGATCGATGTAGCGCAGCTGATACCAGGAACTACCCGCCCACTGGGGCATCACGTTCGCATCGCGACGGTACTTCTTGAGGCCCTCACCCAGGTCGAGCTCGACCTCGATCCAGTCGGTGGCCTTGGCCAGCGGGGGAGAGGGCTCACTGTCGGCGTCGTCGGGGTCGAATGACACCGGCGCGTAGTCCTCGACCTCCGGAAGTTCCACCGGCAGCATCGATTCCGGCAGCGGGTAGGCCTGACCCTCCTCGTCGTAAACAATGGGGAAGGGCTCACCCCAATAGCGCTGGCGCGCGAACAGCCAGTCGCGCAACTTGTACTGGATCGTGCCCTCACCGCTGCCGTCGGCCTCGAGCCGCTCGATGACCGCCGACTTCGCCGACTCCACATCCATCCCGTTGAGGAACTCCGAGTTCACCAGGATGCCGTCGCCGGTGTAGGCCTCCTCGCCCACGCCCGGATCCGAACCGTCGGCGGCGGCGATCACCTGCACGATCGGCAGGCCGACGGTGCTCGCGAATTCATGGTCGCGCTGATCGTGGGCGGGGACGGCCATGATCGCACCGGTGCCGTAGCCGTAGAGCACATAGTCGGCAATGAAGATCGGAATCGTCTGTCCGCTCAGCGGATTCGCTGCGACGGCACCGATGAACACACCGGTCTTGTCCTTGTTCTCCTGCCGCTCGAGGTCGGACTTGGCCGCGATCGAGGCGCGGTAGCCGGCGACGGCGGTCGCCGGGTTCACCGCACCGCCGGTCCACCTCGGATCGACCCCGGCCGGCCATGCCGCCGTGGTCAGCTCGTCGACCAGTGGATGCTCGGGGGCGAGCACCATGTAGGTCGCGCCGTAGAGGGTGTCGGGCCGGGTGGTGAACACCTCGACCTTCTCCTGCGACCCCGGGACCGCGAAACGCACCCGCGCGCCACGCGAACGTCCGATCCAGTTGCGCTGCATGGTCTTGACCTTGTCGGGCCAATCCAGGACCTCGAGATCCTCCAGCAGCCGCTCGGAGTAGGCGGTGATGCGCATCATCCACTGGCGCAACCGTTTCCGGAACACCGGGAAGTTGCCGCGTTCACTGCGACCGTCGGCGGTCACCTCCTCGTTGGCCAGCACCGTGCCCAGCCCAGGACACCAGTTGACCAACGAATCCGACTGGTAGACAAGCCGATAGGAGTCGATCACGTCATTGCGCTCGGCCGCCGTCAGGTCCGACCACGACCGCCCGTCGTCGAGGGTGCGAGCACCGGAGGCGAACTCGTCGACCAGCTCGCCGATCCGGCGGGCCTTACCCGCCGACTCGTCGTACCAGGCGTTGTAGATCTGCAGGAAGATCCATTGGGTCCACCGGTAGAAGTCCACGTCGGTGGTCGCGACACGACGGCGCTCGTCGTGACCCAGACCCAGGCGGCGGATCTGCGCGAGATACCGCTCGATATTGGCCTCGGTGGTGGTACGCGGATGGGTGCCGGTCTGCACCGCGTACTGCTCGGCGGGCAACCCGAAGGCGTCGAAGCCCATCGTGTGCAGCACGTTGCGGCCGAGCATCCGCTGATAGCGGGCGAACACATCGCTGGCGATGAAGCCGAGGGGATGACCCACATGCAACCCCGACCCCGACGGGTAGGGGAACATGTCCTGCACGAAGACCTTGGCGTCGGGTCCGTCGAACTCGCTGAGGTCGCCGGCGAGGGTTCCGACCGGATTCGGGGTCTCGAAGCTTTTGCGGGCACTCCATTCCGACTGCCAGTGCTTCTCGATCTGCCCTGCCAGCTCGGCGGTGTAACGGTGCTGTGTCACCCATCCAGGGTAGATGTATGGTTTCGTCGTGCAGATCGCCACCGTCGTCTTCGCCGTCATCGCCCTCGTCATGGCCGTGACCTGCGTCTTCACCGGTGTCGCAGGACTGACCGGCCGCATGCGGCGCAACCGATGGTTCGGCGTGCGCACAGCGTCGACGCTGTCGTCCGACGACGCCTTCACCCTGGCCAACCGCGTGGCCGGGCCCGGACTGATCGGTGCCGGCATCATCGCCGCACTCGGCGGCGTGCTCGGGCTCGCGCTGGGCGACTGGGTCGGGCTGGTCCTCGTGGCCGTGGGGATCGTCGTGGCGGCGATCCTCGCCGGCGTGGTGTCGAGCATGGGTGTGCGGGCGGTCGCAGCGTCGGCACCGGGCATCGACTGCGGCGAGACCGGCGGTTGTGGTTCGTGCTCACTGGCCGGACTGTGCAGCGCCGAGGGTGCCCCGGCGCATCGCGCCGCCACCGGCCACTGATCTCCGCGCGGCACAGCGTGCTCAAACGCCTGCACATCGACGGCTTCATCCTGGCCCTGCTGGCCACCGTCGTCGTCGCCTCACTCCTGCCGGCCCGCGGCGTATTCGTCGACATCCTGCACTGGGTCACCGTCGTCGCGATCGCACTGCTGTTCTTCCTCTACGGCACCCGGATGGCCCCGCGCGAGGCGCTGGCCGGTCTGCGGCACTGGCGGCTGCACCTGACGATCCTGGTGTTCACCTTCGTGGTGTTCCCGCTGATCGGGTTGGCGTTGCGGCCGCTGGTCGAGCCGACGCTGGGTACCACCCTCTACTACGGCGTGCTGTTCCTGTGTCTGGTGCCCTCGACGGTGCAGTCCTCGATCGCCTTCACCTCCATCGCACACGGCAACGTCGCCGGCGCGATCGTCAGCGCCTCGGCGTCGAATCTGCTCGGGGTGTTCCTCACACCGCTGCTGGTGGTCGCGCTGATGGGCACCTCCGGCGATGTGCACATCTCGGCCTCGTCGGTGCTCACCATCGTGGTGGAGATCCTGGTGCCGTTCATCGTCGGACAACTCGCCAGGCCCTGGCTGGGCGGCTGGCTGTCGAAACACGCCCAGTCGACCAAGCTCGTCGACCGCGGTTCGATCGTCCTGGTTGTGTACTCGGCGTTCTCCGAGGGTGTCCGCGACGGCATCTGGTCGCAGGTGTCGTGGTGGAAGATCGTCGCGCTGATCGTCGGCGCGATCGTGCTGGTGGCCTTCATGCTGTGGCTGACCTCGTTCACCGCGCGGCGACTGCGATTCGACCGCCCAGACGGCATCGCCATCCAGTTCTGCGGCACCAAGAAGAGCCTCGCCTCGGGTCTGCCGATGGCAGCCGTGTTGTTCGCCGGCACCGACGTCGGCATGATCGTGCTCCCGCTGATGATCTTCCACCAGGTGCAGCTGATGATGTGCGCCTGGCTGGCCGGACGCTACGACCGGCAGTGGCAGGAGAGGGCGCTGAGCCGCGCCCGGGCGGCCGAGAATGACGGTGCGGCCGCGCAGGACGGCGCGGTGGGGGAGCACGGGATCGCCGAGCAGAACGGGGCGGCCGACTAGCGCCAGCGCCGCGACCCTGCCGGAGTTCCTAGTTGCGTGCGATGTCGATCGGGTGGGTGGCCACCAGCGGCAACGGCCACGGTTGCCGGCGCAGCACCGCCGACCAGACGTCGGACTGTGCGGGGGCCAGCAGGTCGCCGGGCATCGCCGAGGCGACCATCCAGCTGTCGTGACGTAGTTCGTCGGCGAGCTGTCCGATACCCCACCCGGCGTACCCGGCGAAGATCCGCACACCCTCGAGCACGTCGGCGAGTTCCTCCGGATCGGCATCGAGATCGACCAGCACCACTCGGCCGCTCACCGTACGCAGGCCGAAGACCGAGTCGGGATCGGCACCGCGCTGCATCACCCCCAGACACAGCGCCGCATCCTGCTTCACCGGACCACCGACATAGACGGCGCGGGGTGAGGCGGCCAGATCGGTCCAGTGGGGCAGTAGGTTGTGCACAGCGGTCTGGCTCATCCGGTTGATCACCACGCCGAGGGTGCCGGCGTCATTGTGTTCGATCACGTAGACCGCGGTACGCCGGAAAGTGTCCTCGAGCAGGTCGGTGGAGGCGAGCAGGATGCTGCCCGGACGGACGCGCGGGAGTTCGCCGGCGGCCTCACGGTCGCCGTAGGACGGGTGGTCGTGTCCGCGGGGATCGTCGCCGCGGGGATCCTCCCCTTCGGGGTCATCCCCGTGGGGTCCTTGACCGTGAGATTCTTCGCCTCCGATGCCCACCGGGACATCATCGCACTATTCTCGTTCTGGTGATCGGCCCTCGACTTGCGCATATGCGACTTCACGCGCATCCAGGCCTGCTGCGCCTGCTGACGGTGCGCCTGGGCAGCCAGATCACCGACGGCGCCTTCCAGGCGGCGCTGGGCGGGGCGATCCTGTTCAACCCCGAACGTCAGACCGACCCGCTGGCCATCGCCGCGGGCTTGGCGGTACTGCTGCTGCCGTACTCGCTGATCGGTCCGTTCGCGGGCGCGCTGCTGGACCACTGGGACCGCCGCAGCGTGCTGATCTGGGCCAACGTGCTGCGTGCGATCACCATCGGCCTGGTCGCGCTGACGATGGCCACCGGCACCTCCGACACATTCGTGTTGCTCACCGCGCTGATGGTGACGGGCACGAGCCGTTTCGTGGCCTCCGGACTGTCGGCGTCGTTGCCGCATGTGGCCAGCCGGGAGCATCTGGTCGCCACCAACGCCGCGTTCACCACCCTGGGTTCGGGTGCGCTGGCGGTGGGTGCAGGTCTGACGATGGCGTTGCGGGCGATCTTCGGCGCCGACAACACCGGCAGCGCCGCGACCTTGCTCGGTGGTGTGGCGCTCGCGCTGGTGGTCGCGGTGATCGCGGCGAGCTTCACCGCGCGCTCGCTCGGCCCCGACCACGCCGACGGCGGCGGGGTGTCGGCCGCACGTGCGGTGACCGTCGGACTGTTCCACGGCGCCCGCGCGGTCGCCCGGACCCCGTCGGTGGCCTCGGCGCTCACCGCGATCGGTGCACATCGCATCGTGTTCGGCATCAACACGCTGATGCTGCTGATCATGACCAGGCATTCGGCCTTCGGCGGGGGCATCACCGGCATCGGCATGGTCGCCGGGTTCATCGCGGTCGGCATGTTCATCGCCGCACCGGTGGCCCCGATCGCCGTCCGCCGGTACGGACGCCACCGCACGCTCGTCGCCGCGCTGACCGTCGGCCTGTGCGCCGAGCTGACCCTGTTGACCTTCAACTCGACGATCATCTGCATCGCCGCGGTGTTCATCGGACTCATCGGCCAGGTCGCCAAACTGTGCGGCGACTCCGCGATGCAGACCGACATCGCCGACGACCGCCGCGGACAGGTCTTCGCCTTCCAGGACGCGGTGTTCAACATCGCCTACGTCGCCGCGATCACCGTCGCCGCCCTGCTGGTGTCGGAGGATGGTCAGTCGCCGGGACTCGTCGTGATCGGTGTGGTGGTCTACGCCCTGGGCGTGCTCGCAGTCCTGTCGCCGCTCGCCCGGCGCATCGCCCATCGTCAGACCACTCACGATCCCGACCGCACCCACGACACGAACCGGGCCGACGATCCCGACCGCGCCGACGGTGCCAAGCGCGCCGACGATGCACCCGAGGCGGCCCTGGTGACCACCGGCCCGCTGCCGACCGGATCCACCGGCGAGATCGCGATCTCACCCGACGCTCGCTGAACGACCCCGGGGAACCGCATCCGTATCTGCGGTGCCACGAACGCACGGGGTCACGAATGCACGGGGCCACGAATGCGACCATCGTCATAGCCCGTCGCCGAGGGGCGCAATCGCACACCGCCACGCGGCGCTGCGGGTTGGACGCCGTCCGCAATCCACTGATTGTGTTGACTACGCAGCCACCGGCGCGTCCGTGCTCGGTGATCGCCTCGACGAATGGCAGGGAGCACCAGTGGGAGTCACCATTCACGCGCAGGGCATCACCGCACGTGGGCCCCGCGGGCCGGTGTACGAGAACATCTCGTTCACCTCCGCCGACGGCCAGATGACCATCGTGACCGGACCAGCGGGGTCGGGCCGAACCTCGCTGCTGCTGACGATCGCCGGACGCTGGCGCACGATCGCCGGACAACTGCGCGTCGACGGTCTGACCCGTCCGCGCGAGATCGCCAGCCGTGTCCAGGTGGCACAGGCACCGCCGGCGGTAGACCTCGACGACGAACTGCGGGTGCATGAACTCATCGAGGAACGCCGGCTGTTCAGCAAGAACCGGCTGTCTGTCGCCGACATCGAAACCGCGATGGCCGCCCTCGACGTCCACGCCGACGGCGACGAGTTCATCCACCAGCTGCCCGCACCCGATCGTGTGCTGTTCTCGGTGGCACTGGCCATCGCCGCCGACCCGCCGGCGGTGGTCGTCGACGATGCGACACGCAACTGCACCCCCGACGAGGCGGACCGCGTGTGGGCGATGCTCAGGCAGCTCAACGCACACGGCTGCTCGGTGATCGCCTCGAGCCTGGGGGCACCGACCACGGCAACCGCCACCGCCACCGCCACCGCCACCGGCGACACAACCGCAGCCGCGCAGGCAACCGAGGACGGGGAGGGCTCCACGGTCGTGGTGGCACTGCCGCATCCACGCGACCGGTACTCACCGGATGAGCCGGATGAGCCCGATCAGCGGGATCAGCTCGCTGCGCCCGGTCAGCACGGGCACCACGAACAGCACCAGGGACATCGAGATGACGAGGGGCGTGAGGCATGAGGGCCATCCGGCTGGCGATCAACGAACTGCGCCGCTTCCGTGAACCGCTGCGGATCATCGCGCCGATCGGACTCGCCCTCATCCCGCTGCTCTACGGCGCGCTGTACCTCTGGTCGAACTGGGATCCCTACGGCAAGACCGACAAGATCCCGGTCGCGGTGGTCAATCAGGACAAGCCCGTGACCGCGGCCGGAGAGCTGGTCGACGCCGGCGGCCAATTCGTCCAACAGCTACGCGCGACACCGAAGTTCGACTGGGACTTCGTGGACGCCGACACCGCACACGACGGTCTCGTCCACGGCCGCTACTACTTCACCATCACCATCCCGTCGAACTTCAGCTCGAACCTGGTGAGCGCGCAGAACCCGATTCCAGAGCGGGCGACGATGGGCATCACCCTCAACGATGCCAACAACTACATCGTCGGCGTGGTCGCCCAAACCGCCGAGGTGGAGCTGCAGAACCAGGTGAACAGTGCCGCTCACGCCGCGTACGCCAAGGCCATCTACGGCAACCTGTCGCTGGTCAAACAGCAACTCGGTATCGCCGCGCAGGGGGCGGATGCATTGGTGAACGCGACCGGTCTGGCCCAACGGGGCAGCGATGCGCTGGGTCAGGGGATCGACGCCGCGCGTCAGGGCGCCCAGAGCATCGGCGGCAGCGTCGACAAGATCACCGCCGCGACAACGCAGTTGAGCAACGGCGTGAATGCGCTGGCCGACTCGGCGGCGGCGACCCTGCCCGCCGCGGCAGGCGCACTCGCCGACGCCGCCGACGCCGCACACAGCGGGGTGAAGATCGTGGCCGACGGTACCTCGCTGGCCACCACCCAGGCCGACCAGGCGCTCTCGGCACTGCGCGAACTCGGCGCCAACCCCCTGGTGTCGGCGACTCCGGCGTATTCGCAGGCACTCTCGGCGCTGACCGCGGTGTCGCAGACCACCCGGTCGGCGAACTCGGCGGCCACCGACTCGCTGACCTCGCTGGACAACGCCACCGCTCAGGCACAACAGGTGGGGAAGCAGAGTGGGCCGGTGACCGCGGCGGTGCGTTCGGTCACCTCCTCGGCGACCGCACTGTCGGCGGCGGCCACCTCGGTCGGCGGCGCCGGCACGCAGATCTCACAAGGCCTCGACGCCATCTCCTCGGGTGCGGCAACGCTGCAGGAGTCGGCAAACCAGTCCAACGCCGGTGCGGCGAAGATCGCCACCACGGTCAACGGCGCGGTCGACAAGATCCCCGACACCTCGCCGGAACAGACCGCCAAAGCCGCCGACATCCTCGGCTCGCCGGTGGGACTGACCACCCGAAATCTGCACCCCGCCGGTGTGTACGGGCGCGGGCTGGCACCGTTCTTCATGTCGATCGCGGTCTGGGTGCTGGGCCTGTTGGCCTACCTGTTCTTCCGGCCGGTGAACCTGCGTGCGCTGGCCAACCGGGTGAACCCGGTGGTGGTCGCTGTCGGCGGCTGGCTGCCGGTGGCCCTGCTCGGTGCGATCGGCGGTCTGATCCTCTACGCCGCAGTGCAATTCGGACTCGGACTCGATCCCGAGAAACCGGTCCTGCTGGGGTTGCTGCTCATGCTGGGGGCCGTGTCCTTCGTGGCGATCGACCACATGCTGCGCTACACGCTCGGGGTGATCGGCGATTCGCTGTCGCTGGTGCTGCTGATCGTGCAGCTCACCGCATGCGGCGGCCTCTATCCGATCGAGACCACACCCGCCCCGTTCCAGGCGGTGCACCCACTGCTGCCGATGACCTACCTGGTGCAGGGACTACGCGTCACCGTGTCGGGGGGTCTGAGCTCCACGCTGATCCGCGCCTTCGTGGTGCTGGCCGCATTCGCGGTGGCAGCACTGGCGGTCACGTCGGTGGCGGTGTGGCGCAGACAGGTGACGAATATGTCGCAGCTGCACCCCGCACTCGACGTGTGAACACCGGCCCGTGAGCGCACGGGCGCAGCCCGTCACGACTGCTCGGACGCCCACCACTTCTTGAGCTCGGCGATCGCCTCGTCGTGGTCGAGGGGCCCCCGATCCAGGCGTAGTTCCTTGAGGAAGCTCCACGCCTTGCCGACCTCGGGGCCCGGCGAGATGCCGAGGATCGTCATGATCTCGTTGCCGTCGAGATCGGGGCGGACCCGGGCGAGGTCCTCCTTCTCGGCGATCTCGGCGATCCGCCGCTCGAGGTCGTCGTAGTTGCTCTGCAGACGGGCGGCGCGGCGCTTGTTGCGGGTGGTCACGTCGGCGCGGACGAGCTTGTTCAGCTGGGGGAGCAGGGACCCGGCGTCGGTCACATACCGCCGCACCGCCGAATCGGTCCATGTGCCGTCGCCGTAGCCGTGGAAACGCAGATGCAGGAACACCAGCGTCGCGATGTCCTCGATGGTCTGCTTCGGGTATTTCAGCGCGCGCAGCCGCTTGCGCACCATCTTCGCGCCGACCACCTCGTGATGGTGGAAGCTCACACCGCCGTCGGGTTCGTGACGCCGGGTGGCGGGTTTGCCGATGTCGTGCAGGATCGCCGCCCAGCGCAACACCAGATCGGGATCGGACTCCTCGAGATCCATCGCCTGCTGCAGCACCGTCAGCGAGTGGTTGTAGACGTCTTTGTGCTGGTGGTGTTCGTCGATGGTGAGCTGCATGCCCGGGATCTCCGGGAGGATGCGGTCGGCCAGGCCGGTGTCCACGAGCATCCGCACACCCTCGACCGCGTATTCGCCCAGGATCATCTTGTCGAGCTCGACCGCCACCCGTTCGACGGTGATGCGGTTGATCTGATCGGCCATCTCCACGATCGCGGTGAACACGCGCGGCTGCAGCCGGAAGCCGAGTTGGGCGACGAAACGTACCGCCCGCAGCATGCGCAGCGGGTCGTCGTTGAAGGAGTCCTCCGGCGCGGCCGGCGTGTCGATGATCCCGGCGAGCAGATCCGACATGCCGTCGAGCGGATCGACGAATTCCTGGGCGCCCGACGGCCCGATCCGCACCGCCATCGCGTTGATGGTGAAGTCGCGGCGGATGAGGTCGCCCTCGAGGGTGTCGCCGTAGGCGACGGTGGGATTGCGGGAGACGTGGTCGTAGGAGTCGGCGCGGTAGGTGGTGATCTCGATCTGCTGACCCGACTTCGCCGCGCTGATCGTGCCGTAGTCGATTCCGGTGTCCCAGATCGCCTCGGCCCATCCGCTCAACAGCTCTTTGACCTGTTCAGGGCGGGCATCGGTGGTGAAATCGAGATCGGTTCCCAGGCGGCCCAGTGCGGCGTCGCGGACCGAGCCGCCCACCAGATACAGCTCATGTCCGGCGTCGGCGAACCTCTGCCCGAGCGGGGCCAGCACATCCTCGACCGGGCGCAGCCCGGCCGCAGCCGACGCCAGCAATCGCACGCGCCGATCGTTGTCGGCGCCGCCTCGGCCCCCGGTCACACCGCCTCGTCCCTCGGTCACGGGGTCCCAGCATATTGCAGCGTCGGCGCCCGCAGACATGCGCCGACGGGTGCGCGTGAACAGATGGGGGCTTGACAGTCGCTAGCATCATGTGGGTGTCCGCCGACTTCGTAGACCCCGATCACGCCCGAGTGGCGCGCTCTGGTCGTGAGATCGCCGGACCCGTCGGCTCCCGATCCGAGGGCTCCCGATCCGAGGGGTCCGGCGCCGACGCGCCGCGCGCTGAGGCGACTGGTCGCACATCGCGCCGTCGCGGTCGCCGACGTGGCCGTCGCCGCGGCACCCCTCAGGTGGCCGGTACCAAGAGTGAATCGACCGAGGCCGCCGCCGCAGCCCGCCGGAACGGCGAAGAATCCGGTCCGGTCGCCGACGTGGGCGAGCGGGGCGGCTCGAATTCGTCTGTGGTGACGCCGGCTGATCTGTCCGGCGGCACCCGATCGGGTCGCAGTTCCCGTCGCGGTGGCCGAGGCCGTGGTCGCCGGGGCGGCGACGGTGCCAGGAACAACGGGACCAAGAACAACGGATCCGCGAAGAACAACGCCAAGGCTTCGGGGGCGTCAGGGGCATCGGGCACCGCCTCGACCGGTCCGACGGCGGCAAACCCCACACCGAAACCTGCCAAACCCGCTGCGGCGAACCCCAAACCAGGAAACCTGAAGCCGGGAAACGTCAAGCCTGGCGGCAAGGTCGCCGGTACCAAGAATGCTGGTACCAAGAATTCCGGGGCCAAAAATGCCGGGACCAGGTCGGGCGGAACCGCGACGCCCGCACCTCAGGCGGCCGACCTCGCGAGCCAGAACGCCCGCTCCACCACTCCGCGACTGCGGACGGTGCGCGAGACGTCGGCGGGTGGACTCGTGGTCGCCGGACTCGACACCGTGGGCGAAGATCTGCGCGCGGCACTGATCGGGCGCGTCGATCGTCGTGGCCGGATGCTCTGGTCGCTGCCCAAGGGCCACATCGAGACGGGGGAGACCGCCGAGCAGACCGCCGTGCGCGAGGTCGCCGAGGAGACGGGCATCGAGGGTAAGGTCGTCGCGTCGCTGGGCAAGATCGATTACTGGTTCGTCAGCGAGGGCAAACGGATCCACAAGACCGTGCACCATTACCTGATGCGGTTCACCGGCGGCGAACTGTCGGATGCCGATTACGAGGTCAGTGAGGTCGCCTGGGTGCCGTTCACCGAATTGCCCCGGCGCCTCACCTATTCCGACGAACGCCGGCTCGCACGACTGGCCGAGGGCGTGATCGCCGACCTCACCGGTGACCCCGACAAACTCGCGCAATCGGAGGCCAAGTGCACGCGCACCGAGCCCAACGCCTACGAGAAGGCGGCCGCGGCGCGCAACCAGCACCGCAACGACCCGGTGGCCCGCACCAGCCCCCGCAACCGGCGACGCCGGCGGGGCGGGCGACGCCGGTCGACCGGACATGACACCGGCGGGCCGTCGGAGTCCGCCCGCGGCGAGCAGGGGTGAGACGGTGCCGACCGGACCGACGATCCTGCGTCGCCTCTGGCCGATCCTGCTCGTAGTCGCCGTACTCACCGTCTCGGGTCCGGCAGGTGTGGGCGGACTCGCCGAGGCATTGGTGTCACCGCAGACCATCTCCAGCGCGCAGGCGGCCCCGGGGGACGACCCCTCCCAGGCCGACACCACCGCCGGTGTGGTGATCGACATCGACGCCGTGACACCGTCGACGGTCACCACCACCAGTCCCGGCACGGTCACCATCACCGGCCACGTCCGTAACCCGGGCAAACAGACGCTGAGCAACCTCACCGTGCGGATGCAGCGAGGGCAGGCGGTCACCTCGGGCACCGGCCTGCGGTCGGCGTTGGGCTCGGACGCCTCCGAATACCCCGTCATCACCGCCTTCACACCCATTCCCGGGACCCTCGGACCCGGCGGCACACTGCCGTTCCGGGTGAGCGCGAGCCTGTCGGGCGACAACGGGCTCCAGATCTCGCAGCTGGGCGTCTACCCGCTTCTGGTCGCCGTGGACGGCACCGACCCCGACATCGGCGCGCTGCGGCTCGACGATTCGCGCACGCTCCTGCCGGTACTGGGACTGCCGCCGGATCCTTCCCGCGCCAACAGCGACAACTCGTGGGCGCAGACCTCGAACGACGACTCGGCGCCGGTGTCGGCCGGCCCGGACGGTGCAGTCGCACCGTCGGTGTCGGCACCGACCCCGGTCACCGTGCTGTGGCCGATCGCCGCGACCCCGACGCTGGCGGCGGGGATTCCCGCCGACCCGGACGCCCGCGGTCGGCTCATCGACGATGATCTCGCCGGATCGCTGCGCGGCGGCGGACGTCTGGACACCCTCGTCTCGGCGGTCGACAAGGTGACCTCGGGGACCGGCGCGGCGACCGCACCGCTAGCGCGCAGCCTGTGCCTGGCGATCGACCCCGACTTGTTACGCACCGTGCAGACGATGGCCGACGGCTACCAGATCAGCGAGAACCCTGGCGATCCGCGATCCAAGACCCGGCGGGGGACCAATTCATCGGTGGCCGCCGACTGGCTGGCACATCTGCGTGACGTCGCCGGACGGATGTGTGTGGTCGCGTTGCCCTACGCGCAGACCAGCCTGGACGCGCTGACCCGTGTCGACAGAACCGATCTGAGCCGCAGCGCTCTCATCGACCCCGCCGACACCGTCGACCAGGTGCTCGGTGTGCGCTCGGTACGTGATGTGGTGATCCCGACCACCGGTTCGCTGTCGCAGAACCAGGGCCGGATGCTGGGAGACCTGTTCGGGTCGACCCCGCACGGCGCGGTGATCTCGCAGTCGGCGGTGTCGGTCGGCGACGTCAGTAGCCAGGGGCTTTACGAGGCCGAGGGCACGAATGTGGCGACCTTCGACCCGGCGGTCACCTCCGCGGTGGCCCAGCTGGGTGACTCCCCGACGATCCCGGCGATCACTCCGTCGGCGGTACGCATCGACCCGTCGGGGGAGTCGCCGGCGAGTCGCCGCCAGACCGCGGCCGCCTCGCTCGCCTACACGGCCATCGCACCGTCGATGCCTGCCAAACCCGACCCCGGGCCGATCGGCCGCTCCTCGCTGATCGTCCCGCCGGCCGTCTGGTCGCCCGACGCCGACGACGCGTCGGCGGTTCTCGACGAGGTCTCGACGCTGCTCGACACCGGGCTGGCCACGCCGCGCCCGTTCGGCGACCTCGCCGCGCGGCTGGCCTATCCGACGCGGGGGACGCCATCGGCGAAGCTGATCGTCCCGGCGGCGACCGGACTACCCGGCACCCTGATCAGTCAGCAGACGGTCACCCGGGTACGCACCCTCGACGACCAGATCGGCTCGCTCGGCGCATCACTGATCCAGCGGGCCGGGTCGCAGCTGACGCCCGAGGCCTACCTCGCACCGCTGCGCGGCGACCTGCTGCGTGCCCTGCGCCCGGCACCGCAGGGCAGCGCACCGCAGGCCAGATCGGCGCTGACGGCTGCGCGCACGGCGACCACCACACGGCTCGCGGCGCTGGATGCGTCGATGGCCTCGATGCGGGCGGCCGTGAGCATCGTCGACCCGGGTGGTCAGTTCACGCTCGCATCCGAACGCAGCCCGCTGCTGCTGGTGGTGCGCAACGAGCTGGCCCTGCCCATCCGGACGCGGCTGGAACTGTCGGCGCCGTCGGGTATGCAGGTCGACGACATGGGGGTCGTGGAGATCCCGCCGAAGGGAACCCGCCAGATCCAGGTGCCCGCCCGCGCCACCTCGTCGCGCACGGTGACGGTCCACATCGCGTTGGTGACCACCTCGGGCATGGCTGTCGGCGACTCGATCAACCTGTCAGTACATTCCAATGCGTATGGCAAACCACTGTTCTACGTCACGATCGGCGCCGGTGTGCTGCTCGTCCTGCTCGCGGGGCGACGCCTGTGGCGTCGATTCCGTGGACGCCCCGACCGCGCCGACGCCGACCGTCCCGAACCCGACGAGCACGACCGCATGATGGCCGAGAGCCGTTACCTGCACAGTCACGGTCGACCCGCTGACGGCCGGGCGGGTACCGGGCGAATGGGTACCGGGCGAGTGGGTACCGGGCGGGCGCCGGCCGACCGGACCCGTGGGGACAGGACCGGAGCCAGCCGGTCGGGCCACGACGATCCGGGCCCCGACGCTGCCCCGAACGCCGATCGATCGACCGCCACCCAGCCGAGCGCACAGCGCACGAACCGCGAACGGAACACACGGTGAACGAACCGCCACGTCGTGCCGACCCACGTCGTATCCCGCCCGCGACGCCGGCCCATCGGCCGCCGTGGGAGCGCGGCGGCGTGCCCCGCTCGGACCGGCAGGGGCCCGACCAGCACCGGTCGGATCGTCAGTCAGGGCAGGATCGTCAGTCAGCGCCCGATCGTCAGTCAGCGCCCGATCGTCAGTCAGGGCCGGATGAGTACCGGCCAGATCAGGACGCCGGACAACGGGATTCGACCCGGTCGCGCCACAGCAAGGGCGACCAGGCAGACACCCCGACCCGCGCGACCCGACCCAATGCCGACCAGCGGCGTCCCCAGCGCACCGATCCCGACGCGACGTCGATCATGCCGGCGCTGGCCGCCGACGGGTCGATCGCCACACCACGACGCGCGACGCCGCGGCGGGTGCCACCGGCCGACCGGTCAGCGCAACGGTCACGCGGTCGGTCACCCCAGAGCACTGGCAACCGGCGCCCACCGCGTGAGGAGCTGCCCGCCGAGGCCGACCTGATGCGCCATGAGCTCGACAGTGCCTTCGGCGAGGACGGCACATCGGTGGGGGCGCAGGTGGCGCAGACCCCGATCCGCGAACCGCTGCGGGCCCGCACCGCGACGGCTCGACGCGGCCCCGACGGCGTAGACCCCTACGACACGGACGCAGACGACACCGACCCCGACGACCTCACGGACGACGACGCGGGGGAGTCCGGTGTGCAGCGTCCGGCCCGCGATTCCGATGCCAGCGTGCTGCGGACCTCCGGATCGATCGCGATCGCTACGCTCACCAGCCGGATCACCGGTTTCGTGCGCGCGATCCTGGTCGCCGCGTTGCTCGGCCCCGCCATCGCCTCGGCCTTCCTGACGTCCTACACGCTGCCGAGCATGGTCGCCGAGGCGTTGCTCGGCGCGGTCCTCACCGCCATCGTGATCCCGGTGCTGGTCCGCGCGGAGGCCGAGGACGCCGACGGCGGCGCCGGCTTCATCAACCGGGTGTTCACACTCGCCCTGACCGTGCTCGGCGTGGGCACCGTGGTCGCGCTCATCGCCGCACCGCTGCTGACCTACGTCTCCCTCGGTGACGGCAAGGTCGACCGGACGCTGGCGACCGCCCTCGCCTACCTGTTGCTGCCCGAGATCCTCTTCTACGGTCTGTCGGCGTTGTTCATCGCGATCCTCAACATGAAGGGTCTGTTCAAACCGGGCGCCTGGGCGCCGGTGATGAACAACATCGTGCAGATCCTGGCACTGGTCGCCTATGCGGTCACCCCTGGTGAGATCACCCTCAACCCGGTCCGCATGAGCGATCCCAAGCTGCTGGTGCTGGGCATCGGCACCACGCTGGGCGTCATCGTGCAGACCGCGGTGCTGCTCCCGGCGCTGCGCCGCGCGAAGGTCAGACTCAAACTCCAGTGGGGGCTCGACGCACGTCTGCGGCAGTTCGGCCAGATGGCCGCCGCGGTGATCCTCTATGTGCTGGTGCTGCAGGTGGGGTGGGTCATCACCACACACATCGCGGCCTCGGTGTCTGCGGCCGGGCCGACCGCCTACAACCAGCACTGGCAGCTGCTGCAGCTGCCCTACGGCGTGCTGGGCGTGACGATCCTGACCGCGATGATGCCGCGCCTGTCGCGCAACGCCGCGGCCGGCGACACGAACCGGGTGATCGACGACATGTCGATGGCCACCCGACTGACACTGGTCGCGCTGGTGCCGGTGACCGCGTACATGACCTTCTTCGGTCCGGCGATCGGCCTGACCGTCTTCCACTTCGGCCGCTTCGACGCCGACACCGCCACCCAGGTGGGCAGCGTGCTCGCCTGGGGTGCGTTCACGATCATCCCGTATGCGATGACCCTGGTGCAGTTGCGCGTGTTCTACGCCCGCGAGGACGCCTGGACACCGACCTTCATGGTCATCGGCATCACCGCGGTGAAGACGGCCTCGTCGCTGCTGGGCACCGTGCTCTTCAGCGATCCCGATCTGGTGGTGCGCTGGCTGGCGCTGTCGAACGGTCTCGGATATCTGGTCGGCGCGATCGTCGGCCACTATCTGCTCCGGCGCCGCCTGGGCAACGTCGAGATGACCAACGTCAAACGCACCACGCTGGTGACGCTGGCGGCGTCGGTGGTGGTGTCGCTGGTGGTGTGGCTGATCGCCGAGGCGTCGGGACTGGCCGGGCTCGCACGTAACGGCGGGAAACTCGGATCGCTGGGCTACCTGATCCTCACCGCGATCATCGTGCTCGGCGCCACCTACGCACTGCTGGTCGCGTTCCGGGTGCCCGACGTGGTGGCGATCGGGGTCGCGCTGCGTCGTGCGCTGTCGAGATTCATCCCGGCGCTGGCCCCCAAGACCACACTCGAACCCGACGACGCGCCTGCGATGACGGTGCAGTTTCCGCGGATCAGCTCCGAGGAGTCGCTCCCGTATTCTGGTCAGGTCCAAGTGCTCCGACGCTTCGACCAGGGCACCGCCAGCTGGCAGTCCTATGCTGTGCACACCGGTGGCGCTGCCGGACAGCGCGGCACCGCCGGGAGTTCGGCGGCCGCCTGGTCGGCGAGCGATGCCGGCCATGGCCTGAGATACCGCAGGAGAGGAGTGGGACCGTTGGACACGGGCGAGGTCGACGACAAGCGCCAGACCGGTGCGCGCCCGGATTCCGGCGTGAACACGCCCGACAACGCGGTCGGAACCCCGGTCACGGGTGCTCCTACAGCGGGTAGTTCGACGGCGGGTGATCCGGCGGCCGGTGGTTCGACAGCCGGGCAGCGATCGCGCCCGGACACACCTCGCCAACCCGCCGTTGATGGTGACAGCGGTGCCGCGCCCACCCCGCCGCGACGCCGCGGGCCGCGGTTGGTCCCCGGCGCACAGGTCGCCGGCGGGCGCTACCGGCTGCTCAGCCATCACGGCGGCACGCGCGGACTGCAGTTCTGGCGCGCTCGCGACATCCATCTCGATCGCGACGTCGCACTGACCTTCGTCGATCCCGACCAGTCCGCAACACCCGCCACCGGCACGCCGCCCGAACGCCAGTCCGAGGGCCCGCAGGCCGTGCTGTCTCGCACCCTGCGGCTCGGCCGGGTGAACACCCCCGGCATCGCGCGCGTGCTCGACGTGGTGCGCGGGTATTCGGGCGGCATCGTGGTGAGCGAGTGGGTCAGCGGCTCATCGCTCGCCGAAGTCGCCGCCACCCATCCCTCACCGATCGGTGCCGCGCGCGCCGTGCGGGCACTCGGCGCCGCCGCCGAGTCGGCCCATCGCACCGGCACCGCGCTGTCGATCGATCACCCCGACCGGATCCGGATCAGCACCGACGGCAACGCCGTACTGGCCTTCCCCGGAACCCTCGCCGGCGATGACAAGGCGACCGACGTGAAGGGGCTGGGCGCGGTGCTCTACGCGCTGCTGCTGGAGCGCTGGCCGCTCGACGACGACAACCCCGATCAGGTGGCGACCACGGCGACCCATCCCGATCCCATCGGCGGGCTGCAGGCTGCCGAGCCCGACGACAACGGATTTCCGGTCGAGCCGCGGATGGCGCGCGGTGACATCCCGTTCGAGATCTCCGCGGTGGCTGCCCGGGCACTGCAGGGCAACAGCGGTATCCGCACCGCCGCCACGGTGCAACACGTCCTCGACCAGGCCACGGTGGTCGACCAGCCGACCGACCTCATGCCGGCGGTCCCCGGTCCCGCGATGCGCCCGGAACCGGCAACCAATGTGGGCCGCACACGCCGGCTGCGCTCATTGCTCAAACGGCCCGAGTCGATGCGGACGACGGCACTGCTCGTGGGCGCCGGTCTGCTCATCCTGTTCCTCATCGTGGCGATCGTCGTCTCGATCACCAACGCACTCGGTGGCAGCGGCGGCAGCGACAACATCGACTCGATCCTGACGCCCACCACGTCAGCCTCGGCGGCCGCACCCAAGCCGACGACGTCGGCCTCGGCGCCCGCTCCGGCCGCCGGCCCGGTCACCTTCAACGCGGTGACGCTGGTCGACTTCTCCAACCAGCCGCCCGACAGCTCGGCCAACCTTCGCAACACCATCACCGGCGCCCCGCCGGCGTGGAAGACCGACACCTACCAGGGCGGTCCCCGGTTCGGGAATCTGAAGAACGGCCTCGGTCTGATGTACCGGTTGGAGAGTCCGGCTGCGGTGCGGACCGTCACGATCCGCACCACCACGCCCGGCTTCTCGGTGGAGGTCCGCCCGGCGCCGTCGGCGAATGCCACGCTCTCCCAGACCTCGCCGGTGGCCACCGCCCAGATCAACCGGCCCACCACCACCATCACCGTGTCCGACCCTCGGTCGGCGCCGTATCTGCTGGTGTGGATCACCTCGCTGGCATCGACCTCAGGCGGCTACTCGGCCACGGTGAACCAGGTCGGCGCCGCGAGCTGAGCGATATGACCGCGCCGCACTTCTCCTTTCGAGACCTGGCACTACCTGTGATGGGTGCGCCGATGGCCGGCGGGCCGTCGACCCCCGCACTGGCGGCCGCGGTGTCGGGCGCCGGTGGACTGGGTATGCTCGCCTCGGCCTATCAATCCGCAGAAGCATTGCGTGAGAACATCATTGCCACTCGTACCGCAGGTGCCGAGATCTTCGGCGCGAATCTGTTCGTGGTGAACGAGTTCGACGTGGACACACCCGCGCTCGCCCGGTACCGCGAACATCTCGCCGACCTCGCCGAACCGTGCGGAGTGTCGATCGCCGAGAGTGCCACCTTCGACGACGACGGCTATCACGCCAAACTCGACGTGCTCGTCGACGCCGCACTCGCCGTGGTGTCATTCACGTTCGGTCTGCCCGGCGATGAGGACATCGCGCGCCTCCACGGCGCCGGCACTGCGGTGGGCGTCACCGTCACCAACCATGAGGACGCCCGCTCGGCCGCGGCGCTGGGCGCGGATTTCCTTGTGGTGCAAGGCCCGAATGCGGGTGGGCACCGCTCCACCTTCGATCCGCGCATCGAGCCACCGGCCCGCCCGCTGCCCGACCTGCTCGCCGACGTCGCCGCTGATGTGGACCTCCCGGTCGTCGTCGCCGGTGGCCTATCGGATCGAGCCGACGTGGACATGATGCTCTCACTCGGCGCACACGGTGTGTCGATGGGTACCGCGCTGCTGCGCACACCCGAGGCAGGCACCAAGTCCGCACACCGTCGCGCACTGACCGATCCAGCGTTCACCGAAACCGTTGTGACCCGGGCATTCTCGGGTCGGCCTGCACGGGGATTGCGCAATCGCTTTCACGACGAACTCGGCCCGATCGCTCCTGCGGCCTACCCGCAGGTGAACACCCTTGCCGGACCGTTGAAGTCGTGGGCCGCGGCGAATGACGATCCGCAGTTGACCAACCTCTGGGCTGGCACCGGCTGGCGGTCGGCCACCGAAGCTCCTGCGGCCGAAGTGATCACCGGACTGCTCGGCTGAATTCGGTCCGAGTACTTCGGTTCCACTCAACCGTCTGAATGACAGCCGAACAGCATCATTGCGGCGCTGAGCATGCACGGTGGTGTGCGACGCACCTAGCGTTCGACACATGACGGACCTGCCACCTCCGCTGCACCCCGCCGCATACGAGGCGATGACCGACGCCGAACTCCTCGACGTGCACGTCGCCGGAGATCACCGCGCATTCGGCGTGCTGTTCACCCGCCATCGAGATCACCTGTGGTGTGCCGCGAGGCGATACAGCGTCAGTCCCGACGACGCCGAGGATGCGCTGCAGGAGGGCATGATCAAGGCCTTCGTCACCGCCCGAGCCTTCCGTAAGGATTGCGCCGTGCGGTCGTGGCTGCATCGGATCGTCGCGAACTGTGCACTGGACATTCTGCGGCGCAAGCGATCCCAGCGACAGTTGGTCACGTCGGTGGCCGATGAGCTCACCGCGACCGCGGCACCGCTCGACCCGATGGCAACGCTGGATCTCGCGATGTCGATGACCGGCATCCTCGACTGCCTCTCACCCGAGTTGCGTGCCGCCGTGGTCGCCGTCGACATCGACGGCATGTCGGTGGCCGAGGCTGCCGAACTCCTCGGCGTGCCCACCGGCACCATCAAAAGCCGATGCGCGCGCGGCCGCACCAAACTCGCTCTGGCAGCGGGACATCTGCGTCCGCGGCACTCCGGCGACGCCGTCCCCGGCACACCGGGCGAACGCAGCACCGGCAGCCGGACCACCGACCCCCACAGCACCGACACCAGAAATCCCGACAGTCGCAGCGCGTGAGCCCGACAGCAGGGGACTTCCACGGGAACTGAGCCTTCCCGCCCCAGAGTGTCCAGCAGGCCACACCATCCAGACCGCAAGGCACCAGATCACAGACTTTCGAGAGCGATGCAACCACACGCCATGAGACGACACCTGAGCATCCCCGCCACCACATGCGAGCTCCACACGCCCGCCCCAGGCGACGACCAGTCCCCGTCCGCGGGACACGACCACCCGGCGAGGGGAGAGGAGTCCGTCATCGTCTCGTCAACCGAGCGCCTCGACCGCATCGCCTACCTCCACGCACAGTCACCGGATTCCAATTCCTCACTGCGCCTGGCCCTCGAACGCAGCCCGGAGAGCCGTGCGGTGGTCGCCGCGCTGGAGGCGACCCGCGCTGAACTGCGCGCCCGCGCGCTGCGCGAACAGTACGGCCTTGCCCCCACTACGATTCCCGCCAACTTGCCGTCGGACGTGGCCGAACGGCTCGACGAGACTCTGGCACGCCTCATCGGAGAGGAGAACCCGTCCGATCGCTGACGGATGGTCACCGCGCACCGATCTCCTCGCCTCCTCGGCGACACGCCGGGAACAGATGCCTTTACCCTGGTGTTGAATCGGCCGCTGAGGGTGGAGCAGTCTCCACCGACGGTCACACGTCCATCACAACGATGGGTACGGGCGGATAGTTGGAGGATTGATGAGCGCAGCCAGCCAGGACGGGCACATCCACGATGTGATCATCATCGGTTCGGGACCGGCAGGCTATACCGCTGCGGTGTATGCCGCCCGCGCCGAACTGGCGCCGCTGGTGTTCGAGGGAACCCAGTTCGGCGGAGCCCTGATGACCACCACCGAGGTGGAGAACTTCCCGGGCTTCCGCAACGGGATCATGGGCCCGGAGCTCATGGACGAGATGCGTGAGCAAGCGCTGCGATTCGGCGCCGACCTGCGTATGGAAGACGTGGAGGCGGTGCGACTGACCTCCGACATCAAGGAGGTCGACGCCGGCGGCGAGACCTACCGTGCACACGCGGTGATTCTCGCGATGGGTGCGGCTGCCCGCTACCTCGACGTCCCCGGCGAGGCCGAACTGCTCGGCCGCGGCGTCTCCGCCTGCGCCACCTGCGACGGCTTCTTCTTCCGCGACCAGGACATCGCGGTGATCGGCGGCGGCGACTCGGCGATGGAGGAGGCCACCTTCCTCACCAAGTTCGCCCGCTCGGTGACGATCATCCATCGACGCGAGGAATTCCGTGCGTCGGCGATCATGCTCGACCGCGCCCGCACCAACGACAAGATCTCGTTCATGACCGACACCGCGGTGACCAAGGTGAGCGGCGAGGGTTCGGTGTCCACCCTCGACCTCGTGGACACCCGCACCGGCGAGCCGCGGGAACCCCTGCAGGTGACCGGCATGTTCGTGGCGATCGGACACGACCCGCGCAGCTCCCTCGTCCGCGGCCAGCTCGACCTCGACGACGCGGGCTATGTGCAGGTGCAGGGCCGCACCACCTACACCTCGCTGCCGGGAGTCTTCGCCTGTGGCGACCTGGTGGACCACACCTACCAGCAGGCCATCACCGCTGCGGGCAGTGGCTGTTCGGCCGCGATCGATGCGGAGAAGTGGCTCGCCGACCATGCCGGCCACCCGATTCCCGTCGAGGTGGAGGCCGAGGAGATCACCGCCGGCTCGATCTGATCCGGTCCGGCGGCGCGCTCAGCGCGTCGTGCGGCGCTGTCCGCGCGGATGGGCCACGACTCCGGTCGCCTCGGATGCCCGGTTTGTGGTCAGTGTCGGACTCGGGGGGGTGCCGATCAGCGCCACACAGATGAGCTTCCGGACAGACTTCCCGAACACATTTTCCGTCAGAGTCCCCCGTCAGATCCACAATCAGTGAACACACACCAAGGAGTTCCCATGGCAGAGACACACAACACCGTTGCCGTCACCGACGCCACCTTCAAGACCGACGTCCTGGAGTCCGACAAGCCGGTGCTCGTGGACTTCTGGGCCACCTGGTGCGGCCCGTGCCGTATGGTCGCCCCCGTCCTCGAGGAGATCGCCGGTGAGAACACCGACGCGCTCACCGTGGCGAAGGTCGACATCGATGCCAACCCCGCCATCGCCCGCGACTACAAGATCATGTCGATCCCGACCATGATCCTGTTCGAGGGCGGCGAACCGGTGAAGACGATCGTCGGCGCCAAGAGCAAGGCCGCCCTGCTGCGTGAACTCGGCTCGGTCGTCCAGGCCTGACCTCCGACTACGACAGCGGGTCATCCGACACCGGGACCCCACCGCGCACAGTGCGCCTGGGATAATCGGGCAATGCTCGCGTGTGGGTGCGGCGGTTTGTTTACCCGTGCATCCACCTGACACAATCCACTGCGGTACACCGGCGTGTACCCGCACTACAACAGTCTGAACTGATCGAAAGGCGGCGTATGCGTCTGCTCCGACTCGGTGACCGCGGCTCTGCCGTGGCCGAGGTCAAGGCGCTGCTGCGTCAGCTCGAGGTGCTCGACACCCCGGCTGAACCGACCGACCCCGATGCGTTCGCGCTCGATCCCGACACGATCGTGTTCGACCCCGACACGATCGTCTTCGACGAGGCCACCGACCAGGCTGTCCGCGCATTCCAGCAGCAGCGCGGACTCCTGGTCGACGGCATCGTCGGGCCGGCCACCTATCGCGTGCTGCTCGAGGCGTCCTACCGACTCGGCACGCGCATCCTGCTCTACCGCCTGTCGGCTCCCATGCAGGGCGACGATGTGGCCACCCTGCAGGCCCGCCTGCAGAACCTCGGCTACTACACGGCGCTGGTCGATGGCACGTTCAACGAGGCCACCCACGCCGCCCTGTGTGCGTACCAGAGCGAGTTCGGGCTGAACCCGGACGGCATCTGCGGGCCCGTCACACTTCGCTCACTGCAACTGCTCGGCACCCGCGTGAGCGGTGGTTCCCCGCACGCCATCCGCGAGGAGGAGAACGTGCGACGGTCGGGGCCGCAACTGTCGGGCAAGCGGATCATCATCGATCCCGGCAACGGCGGAAACCACCAGTACTCCACGGGCGCGCTGGCCCAGCTCGAATCCGACGTGCTGTGGGATCTGTGCGCTCGTCTCGAGGGCCGGATGGCGGCCGCGGGGATGGAGACCTCCCTGTCACGCGCCGCTGATCAGAACCCCGACAATGCCGAACGAGCCGCCGTCGCGAATTCGATCGACGCCGATTTGATGATCTCGTTCCGCTGCGCGCACTATCACAACAATCTCGCCAACGGCGTGGCGACCTTCTACTTCGGCAGCCAGCACGGCTCGGCGTCGGCCATCGGTCAGTCGCTCGCGGGGTTCATCGACCGGGAGATCGTCGCGCGAACACCGCTGCGCGACTGTCGGTCTCACCGCCGGACCTGGGATCTGCTCCGCCTCACCCGGATGCCGATCGCCCAGATCGACGTCGGCTACATCACGAACGAACACGACGCCGAGGCCCTCAGCGATCCGCGGGTGCGCGACGCGATCGCCGAGGCGACACTGGTCGCGGTCAAGCGCCTGTATCTGTTGGGCAAGAACGACCAGCCGACCGGCACGTACACCTTCGCCGAGTTGCTCGCCGCCGAGCAACTCGCACGCTGATCCCGCGACGCCAGCTCCTAGACGTATCTCCGCCAGGACCTCAGGTTCGGGAATGTTTCATGTGAAACATTCCCGAACCGCCCTAGACCGCAACCGCGATCCGTTCGCTGCCCGACAGCTCCAGAGTCGCCGCGATCACCAGCTTCTCCAGTGCGAGTTCCACGCCCGCCTTCCAGCCCAGTCCTTCGTCGAGTTCCAACCGGAACCGCGGGAACTTGTGGTGCGGAGCAACGAGATCAAAGCCGGAATCCTTGAGGAAATCCGCGTCGATCATCGCCTCGGCGCAGATGTCGTCGGGGAAGGAGTCCGCAAAGGCCGATCGGATGATCCCGAACGCTTCGATCGCGCGGACGCCACGACTGATCAGATCGTCGATGACCGCATCGGCCAGCGCCACTGCGACGCCCGGCGAATCCGCGACCGTACGTATCGAGGTCAGGATCACCGCATCGGCACTGACCGGGGCGGTCGGAAACCAGCGGGCTCGGGGGACACGACCGGGCGGCGCGTAGAACGCCACTCCCGTCGCTTGCTTCGATTCGCTGTCGACCGCGAGCTGCCCACACGTCCCCCATTCGAGAAGCAACATGGAGATCCATGCTTCCTTATCGAATTCGCTGGCGAACCGTGAGGTTTCACCGGTCGGCGGCGTCTGGGGGACCAGATCCGGATCGACCTCCCAGAAGACACATGTCCGATCGTGTTCTGGGAGATCCTCGAATGCGTCGAGGGTGAGCGGACGAACAGTCACCATGCGGCACAACAACTTTCGGTCAAGATACCCCGAGGTCGGCGCTGTCGCGTCACAGTGACGTTTCGCGCGTGGGTGGTCAGTAGGGGAGTTACACCCATGAAATTCGCCTTACTCCGCTGTCGAGGTCTCCAACAGGTGCACGATCCGTTCGAGATCATCCACCGAGCCGAACTCCACCACAATCTTGCCCTTCCGCTTCCCCAGGCTCACGCTCACCCGGGTGTCGAAGCGATCCGACAGACGTTCAGCGACGTCCTGCAGGCCCGGCATCTGGATCTGGCGACGCTTGGCGGCCGGCGTCGGAGAAGGGGAGTCGCCACGGTTCGCGAGGGTGACCGCCTCCTCCGTCGCCCGCACCGACATACCCTCGGCCACGATTCGAGCGGCCAACGCCTCCTGCGCTTCCGGTCCGCCGTCCAAGGACAGCAGTGCGCGCGCATGGCCGGCCGACAGGACACCGGCGGCGACGCGACGTTGCACGGGGATCGGGAGCTTCAGCAGACGGATCATGTTGCTGATGAGCGGGCGCGACCGACCGATACGGGCGGCCAACTCGTCGTGCGTGACACCGAAATCGTCCAGCAGTTGCTGATAGGCGGCTGCCTCTTCGAGGGGATTCAGCTGCGCTCGGTGGATGTTCTCCAAGAGCGCATCACGCAGCATGTCGCCGTCGGGGGTCTCACGAACGATCGCGGGGATCGCCTCCAGACCCGCCTCCTGGCTGGCCCGCCACCGACGCTCACCCATCACCAGCTGGTATCTCACGCCCCCCGGCGCCGCCTGCGTGGACGGTAGGGCGCGCACCACGATCGGCTGCATCAGGCCGAATTCACGGATCGAATGCACCAGCTCGGCCAGGGCCTCCTCGTCGAAGGCCGTGCGCGGCTGATGCGGATTCGGCTGGATCTCGGCCGGCGGGATCTCCCGATAGGTCGCGATCGCCGCATCGGTGAGTGCGGGCTCTGCGGCACCGTCTGAGGACGCAGTACTGTGTGACGTCGCAGGCGCAGCGGCCGCAGGCTTCCCGTCGTCGGTTTCCGACGACACCGGTTTCACGTGGTCGCCGGGAACCGACGTCGGCGAACCACCCGACGGGGTACTGCTCGTCTGCGCGGGGGAGCTGACGGTTCCAGGAGTAGGGGTTCCAGCAGACGGGGTCGCACCGGACGGGGTCCCACCGATCACCACGTCGGCGGCCGCACTTCCCAGCCGCGGTCCCTCCGATGGCCCGGTGGGGATCAGTGCGGCAAGACCGCGTCCCAGACCACCCTTGCGCTGCGATGCCTTCTTGGTCCCGCCGATCTTCGGTGCCGGCTTAGCGGGCTGGCCACTGTCTGTCTGCGGTGCACCGTCTGTCTGCGGTGCATCGGTGCGATCAGTGCTCATCGGCCGGATCCTTCCTCGGTGGCGGTGTCCGCCCTCATGGCCAGTTCACGGGCAGCGTCGAGATAACTCATCGCTCCACGTGAACCCGGGTCGTAATCGATGATCGTCATGCCATAGCCCGGCGCCTCCGACACCTTCACACTGCGGGGGATCACCGTCGTCAGCACGCGGTCGCCGAAGTGATTACGCACCTCCTCGGCCACCTGGTCGGCGAGCTTCGTACGGCCGTCATACATCGTCAGGAGAATGGTGGACACATGCAGGCCGGGGTTCAGGTGGGCCTGCACCATACTGATGTTGTTCAGGAGCTGACTCACACCCTCGAGCGCGTAGTACTCGCACTGGATCGGGATAAACACCTCACGGGCCGCGACCATCGCATTGAGGGTCAGCAATCCGAGCGATGGCGGACAGTCGATGATGACGTAATCGATGCCCAGTTCGGTGATCACATCATCGTTGAGTGCGTTCCGTAGCCGTGTTTCACGTGCAACCGTCGACACCAATTCGATCTCCGCGCCGGCGAGATCGAGAGTCGCCGGGACACAGTAGAGGTTCTCATTCGACGAGCTCTGCACGATCGTCTCGGCCAGGGTCACCTCGCCGATGAGCAACTCGTAGACGGAGTTGATGTCGGGCGAGCGGTGATCGATACCCAGGGCGGTACTCGCATTGCCCTGCGGATCAAGATCGACGACGAGGACCCGCAGTCCATGCAGCGCAAGACCTGCGGCAATATTGACCGCACTCGTCGTCTTGCCGACGCCGCCCTTCTGGTTGGCCACCGTCATGATCCGCGTGTGCGCGGGGCGGGGGAGTGTCCCCGCACCGCCGGGCATCTTGACCTGACTCGCGCGAGCCGCAGCTGCCGCGATCGGAGTGTCCGCGAGATGATCGCTGAACGCTGTTTCACGTGAAACGGCCGTCGGCATGGTTTCACGTGAAACGGCCTCGCGGGGCACCGTCGATTCATCCGTCACTGCGCCGCTCCTTCGCCGGTCATGATCACTATTCTGCGCCCTTTCCGCCGCGCCGCGCGCGACGTACATGCTCACTCTTCGCCGGTCCGCGGACACCGAGGACAACGGTCGTCGCGGGCTCGATCAACCCTTCACCACACGTGACCACCTCGAGGGCGCGCAGCCCACGTCCCGCGGCAGCGCCGCCATGCTTCTCGATCTCTTCCGGTGCCGATGCACCCTTGATCGCGACCAGTCGTCCGCCATCTCGAAGCAGGGGAGCACTCCACCGGGCCAGCCGATCCAACGGGGCGACCGCGCGTGATGTCACCACATCGGCTTGCCCGGCACGCGATATCACCGCCTTCTCCTCGGCACGACCGCGCACCACCTCGACATCGATATCCAGCTCCGCGATCACTTCGGACAGGAAGTCGGTCCGGCGTTGCAACGGTTCGATCAGCGTGACATCCAGATCTGGTCGAGCGAGGGCGAGCGGGATACCCGGCAGACCCGCACCGCTGCCAACGTCCACAACGCGCACTCCGTTGTCGATGACCTCCCCGATCACTGCGCAGTTGAGGATGTGTCGATCCCACAGCCGAGGGACCTCGCGCGGTCCCAGCAGACCGCGCTCCACACCGGCGTGAGCCAGAGCGTCGTGGTAGGCGATCGCCTTGTCGATGCGATCACCAAAAATCGTGCGTGCGGCTTCCGGAACGGCATCCGTACCCGCGTCGTCCGATGACGACGCGTCATCGTTGTCGGACGTCGACCCCTCATGTTTCACGTGAAACATCCCCTCGTTGCGAAACTACATCGATGTTATTCGCAGGCTTCGAAATGACGAAGTCCCGCAGTGCACAGGCACCCGGGACTTCGTTCATCTCACTCCACTGGGGAGTCAGGATTCGACCGTGAGAACCACCACGCGCCGATTCGGTTCGGCGCCTTCACTCTCGCTGGTCACACCGTCGACCGCGGCAACAGCGTCATGGACGATCTTGCGCTCGAACGGGGTCATGGGGTCGAGCGACTCCCGACCACCCTTGTCGCGCACACGTTCGGCCACCTCGGTACCCAGCCGCGTCAGGCGCGCCCGGCGATCTGCACGCCACTGACCCACGTCGAGCATCAGTCGGCTGCGCTCACCGGTCACCTGCTGCACAGCCAGCCGGGTCAGCTCCTGGAGTGCGTCGAGAACCTCGCCGCCCTTGCCGACCAGCTTCTCGAGATCGTCCCCACCGTCGATGCTGACCACCGCGCGGTCACCGTCGACGTCCAGATCGATGTCGCCGTCGAAGTCGAGTACGTCGAGCAGCTGCTCGAGGTAGTCACCGGCGATCTCGCCCTCTTCGATCAGCCGCTCTTCGTCATCGTCGAGATCATCGTCGGTGGTGTCGTCAGCACTCGTACCAGTGCTGTCGTCCCCGGTTTCGTCGGCGTCGGCCGGCGTCGCCGCGTCCTGACCCGATGGCGTCTCGTCCGTCGCGTCGTCGCCGACTACCGGGGCGTTGGTGTTGTCATCGAGCTGATCTGTGTCGTCCGTCTGCGCAGTCACGTCGTATCACCTTGTCTTTCACTGTGAGTCCCGGAGCGTGCGACCGTCTCCGTGAGTCGGGTCTGGGTTCGATCGGTCTGGGTTCGATCGAGAAGGAGTCGAACGGGCAGTCCCATGCCGTGCACTCCGGCCGGCGGGACCGGACACGGACGACGCGGGAGAACCCGATCGCTACCGCTTCTTGCGGTTGCCGCCGGCCTTCTTGCTCTTGGGCTGACTCTTGTTCGGAGTGTTGCGGGCCTGACCGTTCTTGCTCTGTGTGCCCTTGTTCCGGGCGCCGGTCGGCTTCTGGCCCGGACGTGGCGTCTTGGGTGCCGAGGCATTCCCCGCCGAACCCGAACCACCTGTCGAACCCGTGGCTGATGTCGAACCGCTGCTTGCCGATCCGATCGCCGCCGACGCACCATCGGCGGACGCTTGCTTACGCCCCCACCGCCTGCGCGGGGCGGGGGAGGAGGCTTGCGACTGGGGATCAGAGACAGAGGTGGATGCGTCCGAACCCTCGACGACGCCATCGACCGATGCGCCGTCGGCGGCCGCCTCATCCCACTGGCCACCACCGGATGGGGAACCGGAACCACTCGTCGCCGAACCGCCGCCCTTCTTCGGATTCACCGGTTTGGCGCCGGGCTTGGGGGCGTTCGCCTTGAGCTTCTCGGCTTTGGCGAGCTTCGCCGCCTCTTCTTCCTTGGCGATCTTGCCGAACACGATGTGCTGCTGGCCGTAGGTCCACAGGTTGTTCGACACCCAGTACAGCAGGATCGCGACGGGGAAGAACGGACCCGAGACGAGGATGCCGAGCGGGAACACATACAGCGACAGCTTGTTCATGATGGCCGTCTGCGGGTTCGCCGCCGCCTCAGGACCCTGCCGGGCCACCGACGCGCGGGAGTTCATATGGGTCGCGATGGCCGCGATGATCATCAGCGGGACCACCACATACGAGATCGACAGTCGCGTGAAGTCGATGTCCTCCACGCGGCCGGATGCCACGAAGGCCGTCCACTCCGACTTGGGTTCGGTGATGTACGACGAGAGCGGCACACCGAACAGGCGAGCGTCGAGGAAGTTACGCACCTGCTCGGCGTTGAACACGTAGTTGCCGGTGCTGCGCGTCTCCTGCACCGTCATGCCGAGCTGTCCGACACCGTGACCGGTGCGGTTGAACGAGCGCAACACGTGGAACAGGCCGATGAACACCGGGATCTGCAGCAGCATGGGCAGACAGCCGAGCAGGGGATTGAAGCCGTGCTCGCGCTGCAGCTTCTGCATCTCCTCGGTCATCTTGACCCGGTCGTTGGCGTACTTCTTACGGATCGCCTGCAGCTGCGGGTTGATCTCCTGCATCTTCTTCGTGGTGCGGATCTGCTTCACGAAGGGCTTGTAGAGGATCGCGCGCAGGGTGAAGACCAGGAAGACCACCGACAGTGCCCAGGCGATACCGTTCCACCCCGGGGTGTCGGGCATCATGTGGTCGAACAGCCAGTGCCAGGCCCACATGATGGCCGAGACGGGGTAGTAGATGAAGTTGAGCACTGTGTCAGGTACTCCTCACTGAAATGCCTTCGACGGTCGGAATGTCCGTCTGTGACAGCTGATGAAAATCTGGTGGCCGGTAGGCGGGTCAGCGCCGGCTGGTCGGGCTCGGTCGGGTCGGGTTCACGGGAGTCGGCCTACATGCGCTTGCGCTGCACCTGTATCCCACGCGCCCGTCCCCAGGCATCGGATCCCCCCGGCGTCAGTTCCCCATGGTCTCATCCGCTCCGTCGGTCTCCTGTGGTGCGGGTGGCACCCCGATGGCGTCTCACGCATCTCGGGTCCTTCGCTCAGGCACCGGGTCGTAACCCGGCTTGTGCCACGGGCCGCATTTCAGCAGACGCACCACCGATAGCCACCCACCGACGATCAGACCGTGTGTCTGGAGTGCCTCCACAGCGTACGCACTGCACGTGGGATAGAACCGGCACGAAGGAGGCCGCATCGGCGACACCCAGGTCCGGTACAGCTCGATCACGAAGACCACGGCCGTCACCGGCCATCGCCGGATCCGAGTTCGCCAGGTGCTCGCTGCACCGGACTGCGCCGTTGCCGGACCATCGGGTGCGGTCTGCGGTTCCGACTCGATCGTCACCGCATGTGATTCCGGCGCGGTCACGACTGTCCCACCTTCTGCGAAACGTCCACGGAGTCGTCCACAGCGTCATCGGCTGACACAGCCGCAGGCGACAGGGCAGCGGCCTTACGCAGCGCTCGACGCACCTGCGCGGTGAGATCTTCGACGCCACGGTCGGCAGCCGAAGGGAAGGCGCGGATCACCACGCGAGCCTCGGCCACGGTGTCACCGGCCACCGATGCGCAGGCGACGCGGAGCCGCCGACTCACGGCGTGTCGTGTCACCGCATTGCCGACCTTCTTGCTCACAATGAAACCGAACCGTGCGGGCGCGGGCGTTGCCACATCGACACGTCGCCCGCTGACATCGGGCCACTCGGCCGGCGGGATCAACACATGGACCACCAGATCATGCACTTTCACCCGGACGCCGCGATGCAGCGTCCGGGTGAAGTCAGAACTCGCAGTCAGCCTGCGGGAAGTCGTGAGCACCTGGTTCAGCAGACGTTCGACCGCACACCATCGATGCCGGCGCACCGGACAATCAGTTCCCGTCGAGCAGATCGACACGAATCAGATCGACGTGGATCAGATCGATGTGCGATCAGAACAGCAACGCAGGTGGGGTCACGCAGATCTGACTCAGGCGGTCAGGCTCGAACGGCCCTTACGACGACGGCCGTTGACGATCGAACGACCGGCGCGGGTCCGCATACGCAGACGGAAGCCGTGCACGCGTGCGCGGCGGCGGTTGTTCGGCTGAAAGGTGCGCTTGCCCTTGGCCACGACAGAACTCCTTGTGCTGGCGGGTCGCGGCGGCGCGCCGCGTCCTCGTGTGGGTAGGTCTCCTGCCCGGGAGTTCGACTTTCGCTCCCGCAGGCGACCACGGGAATACGGGCACACTGATGCGGGCGCGCGGAATCATGCCACTCCGGGCGACCAATTGAGAGTACGCAGCGCCGCCGAACGGGTCAAACCGCCGTGACCTCTGGTGCGACCAGCGCCGGACCCGGCGGTCACACTCACCGACCACCACCGAACCCACATTCAGGCTCACAACCAGGCCGCACCCGGACGACGCAACAGCATGGTCGCAGGTCAGCGTCGAGGTCTCGACCACTACCTGAGGATCTGCCGCGTGGGGTTGAGGCCGACCAGAAAACCACCGGGGAACTGCACAAACGCGATCCGCGGCCACGGTCGAGAGCCGGTGATTCTGCCCGCGATTTTGTGGGGACTGAAGGTTTCGGCCAAGCTGATCGCGAATCGGCGCTATCGGTTGTGCTGACTGATCCGCTTCTGTTAATTTTCTTCATTACACGGATCGGGGGTCACCCCCGATAGCACCGGCCCCTCCTGTCGACGGGGCCGGATCATTTCTGCTGCACACAGTTGTCCACACCTGTGGATAACTGTGTGGACAATTGGGGACGCGTGGGGGGTTCTGACACTGCGATGGATGACCCCACGGTTGCCGAGTCCCACCCTCAGGCACGAGTATCTACATCCATGGGTTCGGAGCGAGGGTTCGACGGGCAAGACGCATTCGCCGGTGTGTGGCAGCGGGTGGTCGCCGAACTCAACAATGACTCCCTCACCGACCATCCTCCGCTGTCTCGCCAACAAAAGGCCTGGTTGTCGCTGGTTCAGCCGCTGACACTGACCGAGGGATTCGCACTGCTCGCGGTGCCGACACCACTCGTGCAGGAGCAAATCGAACGCGGACTCCGTGAACCGATTCGCGCAAGTCTGTCGCGGATCATCTGCGAATCGGTGGACCTCGGTGTGCGCGTGTCGCCGTCGGCAGCCCCGGCCCCCACACCACCTGTGGACAACTCTTCGCAGGCCGACCTCGCAACCGGCGACCACGGTTCGCCGGATACCTCGGTCGCCACACCGGACGGATCGGCACCAACCGGATCGCCGGGATCGGGCGCGGCCTACGACTCCGACTTCGCCTTCACCCATCAGCCGGCCCGTCCGGCACCGACGCCGGGTGATCCAACCTATTCCTCGACCGCCGAGACCTTCGCCTCGCGACCCGATCCGGCTCGTACGGGCGACTGGACCAGCTACTTCGACCCAGCCTCGCCCCAACCGACGACATCGGCGTCGGCGCGCGGCACCGCGGAGACGAGCAGTCTGAGCCCGCGGTACACCTTCGACACCTTCGTCATCGGCGCCTCCAACCGCTTCGCCCATGCGGCCGCGGTCGCGGTCTCCGAGGCACCGGCGCGCGCCTACAATCCGCTGTTCATCTGGGGTGAGTCGGGTCTGGGCAAGACACATCTGCTGCACGCGGCCGGCCACTATGCACAACGACTGTTCCCCGGGATGCGCGTCAAATACGTCTCCACCGAGGAATTCACGAACGACTTCATCAACTCGCTGCGCGACGACCGCCGGGTGGCGTTCAAACAGCGCTACCGCGACGTCGACGTACTGCTGGTCGACGACATCCAGTTCCTGGTGGGCAAAGAAGGTATCCAGGAGGAGTTCTTCCACACCTTCAACACCCTGCACAATGCGAACAAGCAGATCGTGGTGTCCTCCGATCGACCGCCGAAACAGCTTGCGACACTGGAAGATCGGCTGCGCACCCGCTTCGAGTGGGGGTTGATCACGGACGTCCAGCCGCCGGAGCTGGAGACCCGGATCGCGATCTTGCGCAAGAAGGCGCAGATGGACCACCTCAAGGTCCCCGACGACGTGCTCGAATTGATCGCCTCGAAGATCGAACGCAACATCCGCGAACTCGAGGGTGCGCTGATCCGCGTCACAGCGTTCGCATCGCTCAACAACGCCGAACTCAACGAGGGTTTGGCAGAGATCGTGCTCAAGGCACTGCTGCCCGACAGTTCCGGACTCGAGATCTCGGCACCGGCGATCCTGGCGATCACCGCCGAGTACTTCGGCATCACGGTCGACGAACTTCGCGGGCCCGGTAAGACCCGGTCGATCGCTCAAGCGCGTCAGATCTCGATGTACCTGTGCCGTGAACTCACCGATCTCTCGTTGCCGAAGATCGGTGAGACCTTCGACCGCGACCACACGACGGTCATGTATGCCGATCGCAAGATCCGCAAGGAGATGGCCGAACGCCGCCGCGTGTACGACCATGTCCAGGAGCTGACCGCGCGTATCAAGCAGCGCTCCCAGCGCTGACGCGACGCCCATCGCCCACACACGGGCATCACCACAACCGTCGGTCCTGGCGCACACGCTCATACGGGCCGCACCGCACTGATTCAGCCCGCCCCCTCACCTTCACAGACCCCTAGAGGCCCTCAGCGCCCCGCTGAGGGCCTGTTTGCCACTCCCGGCCTCCTCACCCCGGTGAAAATCCGTCCATCGACGGCCGTCGGCACATCAGACGCACGCCGATCCCGATGACGCACGCCCGCCCGTCGGGCCGACGGCCGACGGCCGAACTCTCCGGACACCGGTCAACCCTCAAGCACCAGGCGAGAGTTTTCCTCGAGGCGAACCCACCGCCGATCTGTGACAAAGGAGAAAATTGTTCACTTCAGGGAGTTGTCCAGAGCTGTGGATAACTCGGTGGATAAGGTGGACAACCTGTGAATCCCCCGTGCAGTTCCGCAACACAAGCTCGGCGATGCGAGAACTGTCCGCATTCGATGCACGTACTGTCCACGCCGCGTCCACATCGGTGTCATCCCGGTGACCTGCATTGAGCACCGGTAGTCCACAGATTTCACACCCGCTACTACAACTACTGAGAATCTCTTCTGGGAATATCTTTCAAAAGAAGCGGCTGTGCAGAACCGATCCAGCGCGCGGCCCGGCCCGGATCACCGAGCCACGACCAGATCACGCCCCCACACCCGGAGTGTGAGTTCGTCGTTTTAGAGTGGAACCCCACCGACGGCACAGGCGAGTTCGTGTCCTGGCGCCGCCACTGCGGTCGACGCATGCCCTACGAGCTGGTCCACACGCGCTGACCTGGTGAAACCGAATGGAGTTGGAGAGACGTGAAGTTTCGTGTGACTCGGGATGAGTTCGCTGATTCCGTCGCATGGGTGGCCCGTAGCCTGCCCAGCCGCCCGCCCGTCCCGGTCCTGGGATGTGTCGTCCTCACCGCCGCCGACGCGGGGCTGACCATCGCGGGCTTCGACTACGAGGTCTCCACCCAGGTCCAGGTCGCCGCCGAGGTCGCCGACGAGGGCGAGGTGCTCGTCTCGGGCAAGCTGCTGGCCGATATCACCAAATCTCTGCCCAACAAGCCCGTCGACGTGTCACTCGACGGCGCGCGGGTTGCCATCTCGTGTGGCAGTGCGCGCTTCTCCCTGCCGACCATGCCGGTCGAGGACTACCCGCAGCTGCCCGAACTGCCCTCGGTCACCGGTTCGGTCACTGCGGAGGTGTTCTCCCAGGCCGTGTCCCAGGTGGCCGTGGCCGCCGGTCGCGATGACACCCTGCCGATGCTCACCGGCATCCGGATGGAGATCGAGTCCAACACGATCGTGCTCGCCGCCACCGACCGTTTCCGTCTCGCCGTACGCGAATTCGAGTGGGAGCCGGTGTCCTCCGAGGTCACCGCCGCAGTGCTGGTTCCGGCGAAGACCTTGGCAGATGTCGCCAAATCCGTTGCCGCCGAGAGTGGTTCGGAGGTCTCATTGGCCATCGGTGCTGCTGGCAGTGTCGGTAGCGACGGTCTGTTCGGCGTGGTGGGCGCCGGGCGTCAGACCACCAGCCGACTCCTCGACGCGGAATTCCCCAAGTTCCGTCAGCTGCTCCCGCCCAGCCACACCTCGATGGCCACGATGGAGATCGCCGCGCTGACCGAGGCCATCAAGCGCGTGTCGCTGGTCGCCGAGCGTGGTGCCCAGGTGCGCATGGAGTTCTCCGAGGGATCGGTCACGCTGTCCGCGGGCGGTGACGACGCCGGCCGCGCCGAGGAAGAGCTGCCGGTCTCCTTTTACGGTGAGCCGCTCACGATCGCCTTCAACCCCGGATATCTCCTCGACGGTCTGTCGGCGATGACATCATCGGTGGTGGAGTTCGGATTCACCACGCCCAGCCGTCCGGCGGTTTTGCGTCCGGCCACCGAGGAAGAGCCGGTCGCCGACGAATCCGGTGCGTTCCCGGCGCCGAACACGCCCTATACCTACCTCCTCATGCCAGTGCGTCTGCCCGGCTGATCGTGGAGGATTGAGTAGGTAGCGGCTATACCGCCGCGACTCCTCGCGACACGGTCGATCCCGGCGGGATCGGGCCGCCCGCACCACGACGAAAGGTCTCGCCTCATGCAGCTCGGTCTGGTCGGTTTGGGAAAGATGGGCGCCAACATGCGTACGCGCGTGCAGGCGGCGGGGATCGATGTGGTCGGCTACGACCCGCGCCCCGAGGTCACCGACGTCGCATCGTTGTCCGAACTCAAAGACAAGCTCTCCGCGCCGCGCATCGTCTGGCTGATGGTGCCCTCGGGTGATCCCACCAGGGAGAACGTGAAGCAGCTCGCCGACATCCTCGAGCCCGGCGATATCGTGATCGACGGCGGTAATTCGCGGTTCACTGATGACGAACCGAACGCTACGTTGTTGGACGCCAAGGGAATCCACTACCTCGACTGTGGTGTCTCCGGTGGCGTGTGGGGTCTGCAGAACGGCTACGGCCTGATGGTCGGCGGCGACAAGGAGCATGTCGCAACCGCGATGCCGATCTTCGACGCGCTGCGGCCGGAGGGTCCGCGAGAAGAAGGCTTCGTCCACGCCGGCCCGGTCGGTGCGGGGCACTACGCCAAGATGGTGCACAACGGTATCGAATACGGGCTGATGCAGTCCTACGGCGAGGGCTACGAAATGCTCACCGCCGAGCCGCTCATCGAGGACGTGACCGGCACGATCAAGGCCTGGACACGCGGAACGGTGGTGCGTTCGTGGCTGTTGGATCTGCTGGTCCGCGCCCTCGAAGAGGATCCCGGACTCACCGAAATCTCCGATTACACACCGGATTCCGGTGAGGGGCGGTGGACCGTGGAGGAAGCGATCAACCACGCCGTCCCCCTCAATGTCATCTCCGCAGCGCTGTTCGCCCGGTTCGCCTCACGTCAGGAAGACGGTTCGCCGACCCTCAAGGCGGTGTCTGCGCTGCGCAACCAGTTCGGCGGACATGCGATGAAGGCCGCCGAGCACTGACGTGTTCATCCGTTCGCTGACGCTGCACGACTTCCGGTCGTGGACCGACGTGACCGTCGATCTGCGACCGGAGCCGACCATCTTCGTCGGACGTAACGGATTCGGCAAAACCAACCTCCTCGAAGCGATCGGTTATCTGACCACGTTGCGCTCACACCGGGTCAGCACCGACGCGCCCCTGCTGAGGGCGGGCACGGACTCGGCGAAAATCGCTGCGACCGTGGAGAATTCGGGTCGCGAACTGACGGTCGAGGTCACCTTGTCGGCCGATCGGGCCAACCGGGCCACGATCAACGGGTCGCCGCAGCGACGTACCCGTGACATCCTCGGCGTGCTGCGCAGCGTGTTGTTCGCGCCCGAGGATCTGGCGTTGGTGCGTGGCGAGCCGGGGGAGCGGCGCCGGTTTCTCGACGAGCTTGTGGCCACCCGCGGGCCCCGATGGGCCGCGGCGCGCGCCGATTACGACAAGGTCCTTCGCCAGCGGTCGGCGCTGTTGAAGACCGCGTCGGCCTCCCTGCGCCGTGGTGGATCCGACGCCGCATCCGTCCTGAGCACCCTCGATGTGTGGGATGCCCAGCTCGCCGAACACGGGGCGATGGTGACCGCTGCGCGTATCGAGCTGGTCGCACAGCTGGCTCCGCATGTGATCGGCGCCTACGCCGCCATCGCACCGGCGTCGCGTCCGGCGGACCTGCGCTATCACTCCTCTATCGATGACTCATTGGGCACCCCGATGACGGCGGTCGATTCGGCGCCGGTGGATTCTGTGGCGGTGGATTCTGTGGCGGCGAGTGTCGACGACATCGCCGCGATGATGCTGGAGCGTCTGAAAGCGGTGCGCGACAAGGAGATCGAACGCGGCATGTCGCTGGTCGGCCCGCATCGCGACGATCTCGAACTCATCCTCGGCGACCAGCCGGCCAAAGGTTTCGCCAGCCATGGCGAGTCGTGGTCACTGGCGTTGTCGCTGCGTCTGGGATCGGTGGAACTGTTGCGCGCCGAGGGTACCGAGCCGGTGGTACTGCTCGATGACGTGTTCGCCGAACTCGACGCCGCGCGCCGGGCGAAGCTCGTGGAGTTCACCGACGACGTGGAGCAGGTGCTCATCACCGCCGCCGTGGGCGAGGACATCCCGGCGGGTCTGCGCGGCCGCCGGCTGGCAGTGGACGTCGACGAATCCGGCGGTTCCCGACATTCGGTGCTCACCGACATCGGTACGCAGGTCGCATGAGCGGGGGACAGATCGTATGAGCGGCGAACACCACGATCCGGCATCGGGTGCGCGTGATGCTGCCTCCTCACCCGACTCCACAGTCGGTGCCGAGGCCGGTGAACTGCGCGGATACGATCTGGCGCGCAAGGTGCTCGAGGATGCGCGTGCTCAGGCGCGTGCCGCGGGCAAGTCGGTCGGCCAGGGCCGCGCCTCACCGCCGCGTCGGCGCTCGACCACTCGTCGGCGCTGGTCGGGAGCGGGCCCCGACGGCCGTGATCCGCAGTCGCTGGGCACGCTGGCGGCATCGATCGCACGCTCGCGCGGCTGGCAGTCCCAGATAGCCCAGGGTGCGGTCTTCGGTGCGTGGAGCTGGATCGTCGGACCCGACATCGCCGCGCACGCCGAGCCGACGTCGTTGCAGGACAAGGTATTACACGTCCGTGCGGAATCGACCGCCTGGGCCACCCAGCTGCGGCTGATCCAGTCGCAGATCATCGCCAAGATCGCCGCGTCGGTCGGCGACGATGTGGTGACCAGTGTGCGGGTGACCGGACCGCAGGCGCCCTCGTGGCGCAAGGGGCCCCGCCACATCGCCGGCCGAGGTCCTCGCGACACCTACGGCTGAGGACTTTCCCGGTGTACGGCAACGGGGCGTCAATGGCCCGAGAACCCGTTTTCGTGACGTGGTGGTCAAGCGCGCGCGGCTGAATCGAAAAAAATCGGCCAGGAGAGCAATCAGCGGCCACGGATGCCTATTCCTTGTCATGTTCTGGACGGGGAAGGCAGTACACTAGGAGGAGTTGCCCCGAAGGGGGGCATACCGCAGTACCCGGACACGGACGGCGACACCTCGCCGGCACGTGGAGAACAGGTCACGAGCACCGCATCAGACAGGGTCTCATGAGGGCATTGGATCCTCGAACCCGTGCTGATCGGCGTGCGTGTCGGTTCCATCGTGCCTGCTCTCGTCGTGCCGCTCGCGTTCCATCACGGGTACCCCGGTGCGAACACCAGTGAGGAGCGGACGCAAGTCGTGGCCGACACCAGCGATAGCAACCGATCGAAGAAGTCCGGTGGCAAGTCCGCCGCCAAGGGATATGACGCCGATTCGATCAGCATCCTCGAAGGACTCGAGGCGGTGCGTAAACGCCCCGGCATGTACATCGGCTCCACCGGAGCGCGTGGTCTTCATCACCTGATCTGGGAGGTCGTCGACAACTCAGTCGACGAGGCGATGGCCGGCTACGCCAGCCGAGTCGACGTGACGATCCTCGAGGACGGTGGCGTCGAGGTGGTCGACGACGGTCGTGGCATCCCGGTGGGGATGCACGCCACCGGTGTCCCCACGGTCCAGGTGGTGCTCACCCAGCTGCACGCCGGCGGCAAATTCGATTCGGACTCCTATGCGGTGTCCGGCGGCTTGCACGGCGTGGGCATCTCGGTGGTCAACGCGCTGTCGACCAAGGTCGAACTCGAGATCGCCCGTGACGGTTACAACTGGTCGCAGACCTACGACCACGCCGAACCCGGTGAACTCGTCAAGGGCTCACCCTCGAAGAAGACCGGCACCACGGTGCGGTTCTGGGCCGACCCCGAGATCTTCGAGACCACCGACTACGACTTCGACACCATCGCGCGCCGACTGCAGGAGATGGCCTTCCTCAACAAGGGCCTGACCATCACCCTCACCGACAAACGTCCGGCCAAGGTCGAGGTCGGCGACGCCGAGGATGTCGAGGAAGCCGCCGCGATCCGCAGCTCGGACGAGGCACTCGAGGCCGCGGGCATCCCGCTCGACGGTGAGTCCGAGCTCGCCGACGCAGGCGAGGCCGCACCCCCGGCCGACCAGGCCGCGACACCGGCCGCGTCCAAGCCGAAGACCAAGACCCGCACCTACCACTACCCGGGCGGCCTGCGCGACTACGTCGAGTGGCTCAACCGCACCAAGACCCCGATCCACAAGTCGGTGGTCGACTTCACCGCCCGTGGCACCGGCCATGAGCTCGAGGTCGCGATGCAGTGGAACTCCGGCTACTCCGAGTCGGTGCACACCTTCGCCAACACCATCAACACCCACGAGGGCGGCACGCATGAGGAGGGTTTCCGCGCGGCGCTGACCCGCGTGGTCAACTCCTATGCGCGCGACAAGAAGCTGCTCAAGGAGAAGGACGGCAACCTCACCGGCGATGACATCCGCGAGGGTCTGGCCGCGGTGATCTCGGTGAAGGTGGCCGATCCGCAGTTCGAGGGTCAGACGAAGACCAAACTCGGGAACACCGAGGTGAAGAGCTTCGTGCAGAAGGCCTCTGGTGAACATCTCGAGCACTGGTTCGAGTCGAATCCGGCCGACGCCAAGGTGATCGTCAACAAGGCCGTGGAGTCCGCGCATGCTCGCCTGGCCGCGCGTAAGGCGCGAGAGTTGGTGCGGCGCAAGAGCGCAACCGATATCGGTGGTCTGCCGGGCAAGCTGGCCGACTGCCGCAGCAATAATCCGTCCACATGCGAGATCTATCTGGTGGAGGGTGACTCCGCGGGTGGTTCGGCCAAGACGGGTCGCGATTCGATGTATCAGGCGATCCTGCCGTTGCGCGGCAAGATCATCAACGTCGAGAAGGCGCGGATCGACCGGGTGCTCAAGAATGCTGAGGTCCAGNCACGCTGCTGCTGACGCTGCTGTTCCGGTTCATGCGCCCGCTGGTGGAGCACGGCCACGTGTACCTGGCCCAGCCGCCGCTGTACAAGCTCAAGTGGCAGGGCAAGAATGCCGAGCCGGAATTCGCCTATTCCGATCGTGAGCGTGATGCGCTGCTGGAGATGGGTAAGGCCGCGGGCAAGAAGATCAACGTCGACGACGGCATCCAGCGGTACAAGGGTCTGGGCGAGATGAACCCGAAGGAACTGTGGGAGACCACGATGGATCCGGCGGTGCGTGTGCTGCGCCAGGTGACCCTCGATGACGCCGCCGCGGCCGACGAGCTGTTCAGCGTCCTCATGGGTGAGGACGTGGTGGCTCGCCGCTCGTTCATCGCACGTAATGCCAAGGACGTCCGATTCCTCGACGTGTAGCGGTGCGCCCGGCGGCCCCTGGGGTCGCAGGTCTGCACGCCGATGTCGAATCTCGCTGACAAGAAAGAGTTTTCATGACCGACACCACTCTGCCGCCCGACACCGGTGACGGCGGCGACCGCGTCGAACCCGTAGACCTTCAGCAGGAGATGCAGCGCTCCTACATCGATTACGCGATGAGCGTGATCGTGGGCCGTGCGCTGCCCGAGGTGCGTGACGGCCTTAAACCCGTACACCGGCGCCTGCTGTATGCGATGTACGACGCCGGCTTCCGGCCAGATCGCTCGTATGTCAAGTCCGCCAAGCCTGTTGCCGAGACGATGGGCAACTACCACCCGCATGGCGACTCGGCGATCTACGACGCCCTGGTGCGTCTGGCACAGCCGTGGGCGATGCGCTACCCACTGGTCGACGGACAGGGCAACTTCGGCTCGCGCGGTAACGACGGCCCGGCCGCGATGCGTTACACCGAGGCTCGCCTGACGCCGCTGGCGATGGAGATGCTGCGCGACATCGGCGAGGACACAGTCGATTTCACCCCCAACTACGACGGCAAGACACTCGAGCCGACAGTTCTCCCCAGCCGCATCCCCAACCTGTTGATCAACGGGTCGGGCGGCATCGCGGTGGGTATGGCCACCAACATCCCGCCGCACAACCTGCGTGAGGTGGCCGATGCGATCTTCTGGGCACTCGACAACCACGAGGCCGACGAGGAAACGACTCTCGCCGCCTGTATGGAACGGGTGAAGGGACCCGACTTCCCCACGGCCGGACTCATCGTGGGTAGCCAGGGGATCCGTGACGCCTACACCACCGGTCGCGGTTCGATCCGTATGCGCGGCGTGGTCTCCATCGAGGAGGCCAAGGGCGGTGCGACTCAGATCGTCATCACCGAACTGCCCTATCAGGTGAACCACGAGAACATGATCCAGTCGATCGCCGAACAGGTGAACGAAGGAAAACTCAAGGGCATCAGCAAGATCGAGGATCATTCCTCCGATCGTGTGGGTATGCGCATCGTGGTCACGCTGCGTCGCGACGCGGTGGCCAAGGTGGTGCTCAACAACCTCTACAAGCATTCGCAGCTGCAGACCAGCTTCGGTGCCAACATGCTCTCGATCGTCGACGGCGTGCCGCGCACCCTGCGGCTCGACCAGATGATCCGGCTCTACGTCGCCCACCAGATCGACGTGATCGTGCGTCGTACCCGCTACCGGCTGCGCAAGGCCGAGGAGCGCGCCCACATCCTGCGCGGGCTGGTCAAGGCTCTCGACGCCCTCGACGAGGTCATCGCGTTGATCCGTGCCTCGGCCGACACCGAGACCGCACGCACCGGGTTGATGGGTCTGCTCGACATCGACGAGGTGCAGGCCGATGCGATCTTGGCCATGCAGCTGCGTCGCCTGTCGGCGCTGGAACGCCAGAAGATCATCGACGAGTTGGACGAGATCGAGCGCGAGATCGCCGATCTGAAGGACATTCTCGAGCGTCCCGAACGTCAGCGCGCCATCGTCCACGACGAACTCACCGAGGTGGTGAGCAAGTACGGCGACGACCGGCGTACGCAGATCGTGGCCGCCGACGGCGACGTGACCGACGAGGATCTGATCGCCCGCGAAGACGTGGTCGTCACGATCACCGAGACCGGATACGCCAAGCGCACCAAGACCGATCTGTACCGCAGCCAGAAGCGCGGCGGCAAGGGCGTACAGGGTGCCGGCCTCAAGCAGGACGACATCGTGCGGCACTTCTTCGTGACCAGCACACACGACTGGCTGCTGTTCTTCACCACGAAGGGCCGGGTGTACCGGGCGAAGGCCTATGAGCTGCCCGAGGCCAACCGCACCGCACGCGGTCAGCATGTGGCGAACCTGCTGGCATTCCAGCCCGAGGAGCGCATCGCCCAGGTGATCCAGATCAAGGACTACCACGAGGCGCCGTATCTGGTGCTGGCCACGCGCAACGGCCTGGTGAAGAAGTCCAAGCTGGAGGACTTCGACTCCAACCGCTCCGGTGGTATCGCCGCGATCAACCTGCGTGGCGAAGATGAGCTCGTCGGTGCCCAATTGTGCAGTGCCGATGACGATCTGCTGCTGGTGAGCAAGCTGGGTCAGTCGATTCGCTTCTCGGCCAACGACGAGACGCTGCGGCCGATGGGTCGGCAGACCTCGGGTGTGCAGGGGATGCGCTTCAACGGAGACGACGAGTTGTTGTCGCTCAACGTGGTTGCCGAGGGCACCTACCTGTTGGTGGCCACCTCCGGCGGGTACGCCAAGCGCACTCCGATCGAGGACTACGCGTCGCAGGGCCGCGGTGGTAAGGGTGTTCTCACCATCCAGTACGACCCCAAGCGCGGAACGCTCGTCGGTGCGATCATCGTCGACGACGATTCGGAGGTGTATGCGATCACGTCGAACGGCGGCGTCATCCGCACCATGGCCAAGCAGGTGCGCAAGGCCGGACGCCAGACCAAGGGCGTTCGCCTGATGAACCTGGATGAGGGGACTATCCTCTTGGCCATTGCCCGCAACGCCGACGAACCCGAACAGGCCGGGGAGTAGCGCTTCCACGCATTACCCTGCAGGCGAGCACTAGTCTGCAAGGGAGCACCGACGGTGTGATCCGTCGGGGGATCGAGCGAAGGATACGGACAGGTGACGACACCCAACGAGCCCGATGACCGTTCGGCGCAGACGCCGCAGTCATCGCGCGGACCGGCGTCTTCCGGCGCACCGGCTGCCACCGGTGACACCGGAGCGACGAACGGTGGGAGTCAGTCACCGTCCGGGTCCGGCGGGCCGGATGCGGCCGGTACCTCGAACGCTGCAGGAACGTCGAATACCGCAAACGGAACTCGCACGAGCAGCGGCAACGGGGCTCGACCCGGTTCACCGCCGCCGTGGGAACGTGGGAATGTGGGTCCCGGCAGCTCGAGCAACGGTTCAGACGCATCTCCCGCCTCGGCGACCAGACCTCTGGTCACCGGCACCGCCGCCGCGCGGATCCTCAGCGGCGGCTCGGCCTCCTCGGGCGGATCGGCTGGTCCGGCGCCGATCAACCGGGTGGACGCGACCGGGGCCCTGCATCCGCGCAACGGTGAGCATGCGACGTCCAGCGGGGCGAACGGTCGGGAGAGCGAGCACGGTCGTGCCACGCTCACCGGCCGGGTGATCGACAGCCCGACCCACAACATCGAGCGCTCCAAGGCTCCCGACAACCTGCCCGACCTCGACGCGATCCATCACACCCGCCCCGCTCCGGCTCCCGCCGGCGCGGCCGTGGGTGCGGCGGCCGGGACAGCAGGCGGTGGGTCGGCGGGCGCTGCCGGCGGGGACGTCGGCGGGTCTGCCACGCGGGCGACCACGTCGTCGGGGTCCTCGGGCACCGCACGGCCGGTCTACTCGTCACCGACGCATGCGGGGCCGTTGCGCGCGGCGGTGCAGCTGCGTCGCGTCGACCCGTGGTCGGCGTTCAAAATCTCCGCGGTGCTGTCGGTCGCCTGTTTCTGCGTCTGGATGATCGCCGTCGGCATCTTGTACCTGGTACTCGACGGGATGGGCGTGTGGGACTCGCTGAACAGTTCGTTCGGCACGCTCGTGTCAAACAGTGACGGCTCCACCGCGTCGTATGAGATCTCGGCCGGCACCGTGTTCAGCATCGCCGCCTTGATCGGCATCGCGAACATGGTGTTGTTCACCGCGTTGTCGACCATCGGTGCGTTCATCTACAACCTCACCGCTGACCTCGTCGGCGGTGTCGAGGTGACCCTGGCAGATCGCGACTGACGGTCCCGATTCGCACCGCCTCTACCAGGCGTTTTGTGAGTTGGCGGGGTTGTCGGGTAATCTTCCACCTCGGTTCAAGGGCCTATAGCTCAGGCGGTTAGAGCGCTTCCCTGATAAGGAAGAGGTCGGAGGTTCAAGTCCTCCTAGGCCCACTGGGACACCCGAACTCGATACCGATCGGGAGGCCACGATGAAGGTCCTCGCAGTACTCGCAGCGCTGGTCGCGGCGGTGTGCGCGGGACTGGCCATCGAGGCCCATCGGAACATCGAGGTCTGGCACGTCCCGACCAGGATGCCGGACTGAGGTTCGGCACGGGGCCTTAGCTCAGTTGGTAGAGCGCTGCCTTTGCAAGGCAGATGTCAGGAGTTCGAATCTCCTAGGCTCCACCGTAGTTGACGTACTCGAACCCCCGACATGCGAAAGCGTGTCGGGGGAGAGTGCGTTGAAGGGCTCGGCGAGTTCGACGGTGGGCTGCTCGTCTTCGCCGATGTAGATCTTGTCGAAGAATGCCTGGTTCGCGAGACGCTTTGCTTCGTCGTCCGACTGCCGGTACATCGTGGCGCAGTACGTGAGCAGCTTCATGGCGCTGGTGAGGTACTTGCGCTGCCCGGTGTACTGCTCGTGATCGTTCTCGAGCTTGCGGTCGATCTCGGCGAGCCCAGTGCGGATCCGGTCCTGATGACGCTTCAACGTGTCGAGGTCGATGGCGTCGGCGAAGTGCGCGGCGAGGAGCTTCTCGCTCTCGGCTTCGAGCCGCTTGCGGTTCGCGGTGAGCTCGGCGAGTTCCTGGGAACGCGTGGCCATCCGCTCGTCAAACGCGGCATCGACCTGCTTGGCCAGTTCCGTGTAGGTGGCCTCGCTAATCCCGATCCGCTGGTAGGAGGTCTGGACAAGGTCTTCGGCGATCCCGACGGGAACGGCCTTGCGGGTGCAGGTGGTGCGCTTGCTGGTCCGGCCGGAGCAGACGTAGTAGGCGTAGCGGATCCCTTGCTTGTTCCGGGCGAAGTCCAGGTGAAGGCGGGACTTGCAGGTCGCGCAGTACAGGATCCCCTTCAGGGGGTGCTCGTGCTTGCGGAACCGGACGTCGGCGTGCGCGCGGGAGTCCAGGAGTCGCTGCACCCGCTCCCACACCTCAGTGTCGACGATGGGCGGGTGATTGCCGTCATAGACGGCTCCGTTGTAGCGGATCCGCCCGATGTAGTAGGGGTTGCGCAAAAGCTTGAAGAACCCGGACTTGCTGACCGGCTTGGACGGCCGCTGCGGCGTAGCCACGGTCGTCAGGCCGCGGGCGGTGAGGTCGGTGAGTATCTTCTCGACCGAGGTGTCGCCGGCGGCGTAGACGGCGAAGGCCCACTGGATCAGCGGCGCCCGCTCCGGGTCGACCTCGACGGTGCGGTATTCGCGGCCCTCCTCGCTGTGCTTGCGGACGTTGAGGTAGCCCAGCGGTGCCCGCCCGGGAGTGCCGCCGGTAGCGATCTTCTGGGTCAGGCCCTTGGTGACCTCGGCGGCGAGGTTCTTGGAGTAGAACTCGGCGATCGCGGACATGACGCCGTGCACGAGCGTGCCCGAGGGGGTCTCGTCGATGCTCTCGGTCACCGAGACGAGGGTGACGCCGGCCTCGATGAGGGCACGCTGGATCTCGAGGTCGACGAGCCGGTCACGGGCGAGCCGGTCGAGCTTGTGGACGATGCAGTACGTGACCTGGTGGGTCTTGATGTACTTGAACATCCGCTGCAGATCCGGGCGTTTGAGCGTGCGGCCGGAGTAGCCGGGATCGACGAACTCCTCCACAACCGCGGCGCCGAGTTCGTCGGCCTTGCGCTGATTGGCCTGCCGCTGGGCCGGGATCGAGAAGCCCTCGCGCTGGCCGCCCTTGGCAGCCTGCTCCTCGGTCGAGACTCGCTGGTACGTGATGGCGGTCAGGTGGAAGTTCTCCAGATCCAGTGGCCGTCCTGCGGTGTATGCGGTCGTCATGACATCCTCCATCGCCCCCGGTAACCGATCGCGTCGGTGCCGGACCGGGTCGAGAGTGGTTCATTGTTCCTTGGGTTCGCCCTTGTTCGCGAGCGATTCTGCGCCTGACGATCCGCACTCGCGTCCGGGCCCACCGGGCCGCGTGAGCGTGGCCGCACGGTGCTGCGACTCAGCCAGGTGCAGGACGAGGTCAACGAGCCGTTCCATGTCCGGTTCGTCCCGCACGACCGGGTCGGCATAGAGCCGACGGCCGGTGGACTGATCGCTGTGACGGGTCATGCCCATCAGGTACGGGAGCCGCCAGGAGACGCCCGCTTGCCGCGTAGAGGCGCGGATCGCTGACCCAGACGCACGAGGTCGGCCGGGACGATTGCCATCCCGGCCGACCTTTGCAGCGACATCTCCTCGCCTATTCGTCGTCGATGATCTCGCGCATGGCGGCATCCTGTTCCTCGCCGCGGGTGCGCACGGCGTCGAGGACGAAGGCGACGAAGTCGGCGCTGCGCTCGGTGACGGGGAGCTCGGCGGTGCCCGGCGGCGTCCAGCCGTCGGCCTCACCGCCAGGCCAGGCGGTGATCCGGGTGGGCCGGTCGCGGTCGAGGCGGCTGCCGGAGATCGAGACCCAGTCGCGCAAGCGCTCCCGGGCGGCGACGAAGTCGTTGTGCCAGACGACGCCCATGTTGCCCTTCGCCTGCTGGTCGTAGCAGATCAGCCAGTGCTGCCGCAGCGCGGACAGCTCCCAGAGCAGCTCCGGGTGGCGGTGCCACATGGGCGGGATGATCTGCGGCGGCAGCCCGTAGGTGTGCCGGAGCCAGTCGACCCATTCGTTCAGCGCGAGGAGTTCCTGCTCGAGGTCTTCGGGGGTCAGGGCGTCCCAGTTGATGGTGCGCGGCACGGTGCCGAGCTGGGTACGGAGGTCCTTGGCGTATTCGGCCTGGACCATCCGCTTGACCTGCTGCAGCACTCCGGGCGGCAGGCTCTCCAGATCCGGCGGAGCCGACCCGCCGCTGGGCTCGCTGCCGCTGGTCGGGTCATCGGGATCCCGTGGGGTTGTGCTCATGATGGTTCCTCCTCACCGAGGCATCGGACCGAACGGTGCGGGGCGGCCAGGAGAAACTGGCCGCCCCGCACGTTGCCGGGTGCTCATCGGGCGACGGGCTCGCGTTCCTGTGCCGATGCGGCCGGGCTGGAGACCGGTTCCGGGGTGACCTGGGACGCGCGCCGGGCGAGCACATCGGCCACCGGGTCGGGCTCCTTCTCGGCGGTCTCGGGATCCACGGCCGGCGCGTCCTGGCCGCTGCTCTCCCGTGCGGTGGCTTCGGCAGCGGGGGTCTCCCGCTCGTGCTGCGGGGTGCGGTCGATGCTGAAGGTGGTGATGTTGCCGTTCGGGCCGATCGTGCTGGCCCGGAACTGCTCGCGAGTCACCTGCTCGCCCTCGACGTTCTGCGTGTACGTGCGCTCCTGGCCCTGGGCGATGAAGTTGTCGCCCTTCTGGTAGGTCGCGTGCGCCCGCTCGGCCGAGGGGCCGAACATGATCAGGTCGGTGAAGTACGGCTCGACCTCGTGGAAGTTGCCCTGATCGTCGCGCTCGGCGTCCTGGTGGAGGCCGACGCGGGCGTAGAAGCGGGCGTCGCCGTACCGGGTGAAGGTCAGGGTCGGGTCGGATGCGATGAACCCGGACACGCCGGGCTTGGTCGGCATAGGCATACCGAGGTCTCCTCTCAGATCTCGCCCGGCCCTGCGCCGGGTCACACGTCAGGTACGGGCCACAACCACCCGGCGACGATCCGTCAGTGCGCGCGCTGGAGGAGCTGCTCGATCTCGGCCCGGTCCGCTCGCAGCTGGGCGGCGTCGCGGCGGGCGGTCCAGGGACGCAGGGTGGCGATGATCGGCCGGGCGGAGCGGAGCATCACGACCCCGGTGCCGAACGGGAGGGTCCTCAACACCGCGGGTGGCATGATCGGGATCCGCCTGATCGACCTCTGGTTCGAGTGCGCGCCGTAGGCGTCGGTGGTGACGGAGTCGGTGGTCTCGTCGGTCGGGCCGCCGAGATCCGGCAAAGGACTGCATGTGGTCGTGAACGGATCTGGCATCGGCGGTGGAGGGGTTCTACCAGCAGATGTTCCCCAATCCAACTGAAGCACGGGCCCAGGCGCTCCCGCTCACGCAGCTTGACGGGGACGGCCCGCACCGTCTCTTGGAACTCCGCCCGCGAGAGCTATGGATCCTCGATCTCGACCGGTGGGACGACGAAGGTGTCTCGGCACGCCAAGCCGTCGATATTCATGCCGTCGAAGATGCCCTCGCTGCGCGGGCCACTCGTGAACGCCGATACTGAGTTGCTTGCTCCGGCAGAGCGACCGCCGTCAGGAGGCGGTTCCCGCTGATTCCCCACCGCCCCTCGATCGAGCTAATGCGGAATCGTGATCGCGATTCGCCATCCAGAAGCAGCCGGCCAGTAAAAGTTCCCGTAACGGGGTCGATGCTGAGCGTACATTCCCGGTAGTCCAGCCAGTGACCGGTCAGCGGGAACCACACCTTAAAAATGGCCTCCTTGGCACTGAACAACAGACGGTCCCATGCAACGGCCGGCCACGATGATTCCAACGACACCAGCGCCAGGCGTTCAGCGGTGCTCCCGATCAAATCCAATGTGCCTTCAGGCAGGCCCGTGTTGGGCTCGGCGTCGATACCAACCGCTCGATACTGCGGCTTCAATGCCACGGCAGCGGCATGGAGGTCCGCGCCATGGGTCAGGCTTCCCACGACATCGCGCGGCCAGACAGGCTCTCGATGTGTTCCTACTGGGATTGGACCAGGTGAAAACCCCAGCCGCTGGAGCGCTCGACGCGCACACTCCCGGGTGGTCACGAACTCCACCTGACGCCGTAGAACAGCGCTCTCCACCGATACGGCTTCCTCGGGCCATGCGGGTTGGAGCACTCCACAGTCTCCATCGACCTGGACGACCTCAACCGACGATGGCAACAGATCAGCAAACCCGTCGCACTCCCACATTGCACCATTCTGCCCGCTGCGAAGTGGTGCCCCTGGGTCGCTCCCATCGCGTGCCTCCTCGATCAGAGTTACACCGTTGTCGGGTTTACAGGTCCGAGGCCAGGGACGGGGCCGCTCAGGAGCGGACGAGGCGGTTGATGGCATCGGTGGCTTCCTGGATCTTGGCGATGGCCGCGTCGTCGCCGAGTTTGGCGGCGTCGAGGACGCAGTGCTTGAGGTGGTCGTCGAGCAGCCCGGTCGCCACCCCCTGGAGGGCGCGGGTCAGGGCGGAGACCTGGGTAAGGATGTCGATGCAGTACTTCTCGTCGTCGATCATCTTGGCGATGCCGCGGGCCTGGCCCTCGATGCGCTTCATGCGGGCCAGGTAGCGGTCCTTGTCGCTGATGTAGCCGTGCTGATGAGCCCCGGTATCGAGCCCGGTTCCGGTGCTGTCGATGGCGGCGTCGGTGGTCATAGGCGTGTCCTTCACTTCTGGCGCTCCAGGACGGAGCGGGTGCTGGCTTGGGGTGTGAGGTCGATGCGCCGCAGGAGCTGGGCGTTGAGGGCGACGACCACGGTGGACAGCGACATCAGGATCGCGCCGACCGACATCGGCAGGACGAACCCGACGGGTGCGAGGACGCCGGCCGCGAGCGGCACGGAGATGAGGTTGTACCCAGCGGCCCACCACAGGTTCTGCTTCATCTTCCGGTAGGCGGCCCTCGACAGTTCGATGACCGAGAGCACCGAGCGCGGGTCGGAGCTGGCGAGAATGACTCCGGCGGAGGCGATGGCGACGTCGGTGCCGGCCCCGATGGCGATGCCGACGTCGGCCTGCGCAAGCGCGGGGGCGTCGTTGACACCGTCACCGACCATGGCGACCTTCTTGCCCTCGCGCTGCAGCGCGGCGACCTTCGCGGACTTGTCCTCCGGGCGGACGCCGGCGAAGACGCGGTCGATGCCGAGCTCCTTTCCGACCTCAGCCGCCACGGCCTCGGCGTCGCCGGTGATCATGACGACCTCGACGCCCAGCTGGTGGAGCGCGTCGACAGCGTCGCGGGATTCCGGGCGGACCTCGTCGGCGAGCTTGAGACCGCCGATCACCTTGCCGTCCCGGAGGACGTGCAGGATGATCGCGCCCTCGGCGCGCCAGGCGTCGGCGGCGTCGACCTCGTCCTGTCCGGTCTCCTCGAGCAGCCGGGGACCGCCGACGCGGATCTCCTGGCCGGCGACGGTCGCGGTGACTCCCACTGCCGGCGAGGAGGAGAACCCGGTGGCCGGCTCGAGGGCGAGGCTCTTCTCTTTGGCGGCGGCGACGATCGCATGGGCGAGGGGATGCTCGCTGTCGGCCTCGGCGGCGGCGGCCAGAGTCAGCACCTGGTCGGTGTCCAGGTCACCGGTCGGCTCGACGCCGGTGACGGTGGGCTCACCCCGGGTCAGGGTTCCGGTCTTGTCGAAGAGCACGGCGTCGACCTGGCGCATGGACTCCAGGGCGAGGCGGTCCTTGACCAGTACGCCGCCTCGGGCGGCGCGCTCGGTGGCGATGGCGACGACCAGGGGGATCGCCAGGCCCAGGGCGTGGGGGCAGGCGATGACGAGCACGGTGATGACGCGGATGACCGCGTCGTCGGGACTGCCGACCAGCGTCCAGACGACCGCGGTGATCAGAGCGGCACCGAGCGCGAACCAGAACAGCAACGCCGCGGCGCGGTCGGCGATGCGCTGGGCGCGGGAGGAGGAGCCCTGCGCCTCGGCGACCAGCCGGTTGATGCCGGCCAGCGCGGTGTCGTCTCCGGTGGCGGTGATCTCCACGCGCAGCCCGGAGTCGGTGGCCACGGTGCCGGCGGTGACGTTCTCGCCCTCGCCGCGGGTGACGGGGCGTGACTCGCCGGTGATCATGGACTCGTCCATGTCGGCGCGGCCGTCGACGACGGTGCCGTCGGCGGGGACGCTGCCGCCGGGACGGACGATGACGACGTCGCCGACGCGCAGGTCGGCGGGATCGACCTTCACGACGTCGTCACCGTCGACGCGCTCGGCCTCGTCGGGCAGCAGCGCGGCAAGGGAGTCCAGCGCGGAGGTGGTCTGGGCCAGGGAGCGCATCTCGATCCAATGGCCCAGCAGCATGATGACGATCAGCAGCGCCAGTTCCCACCAGAACTCGAGCTCGTGGTCGACGAGTCCGAGGGTGGCGGCCCAGGAGGCGAGGAAGGCCACGGTGATGCCGAGCGAGATCAGCAGCATCATCCCGGGTTTGCGGGTTTTCAGCTCGCTCCAGCCGCCGGTGAGGAACGGCTTGCCGCCCCAGGCGTACATGACCGTGCCGAGCACCCCGGCGACCCAGCCCGCCCAGCCGGGCACCGAGTAACCCAGCAGCATGGCGAACATGGGCGAGAGCGCCACCACCGGGACCGCGATGACGAGGTTGATCCAGAACAGCCGGCGGAACTGGCCCACGTGGTCGCCGTGGCCGGCATGACCGCCGTGCGCTGCGTGGTCGTCGTGCTGGCCGTGGTCCATGCCGTGACCCTCGTGCTCGCCGTGCGAGTCGCCGCCGTGGCCGGGCTCGGTGGTCGCAACGGCCTCGTGGTGATGATGGTGCGCGTTCGGGTCCGTCATTGCTCTTCGCTTCCCTCGGTTATTCCCCTCGATCGGGTCGATCGGGTCAGGTCGTGTCTTTCTCGCCGCGGACCCTGTGGGGCTCGCGGTGGCTGTCAGGAGGCCGGCTTGATCTCGCTCTCGACGACCCACTTGTGGTTGGTCATCGTCATGCCGTCGGCCTCGTAATCGACCATGTAGACGGTCTGGTCGGTGGAGGAGGCGATGGTGGCCTTCGCGCCCTTCATGCCCGTCATGTGCTCGGCCTCCAGCGTGACCTCGGTGCCGTCGGCCAGGCGCTGGTCCCCGGCGTCCTTGATCTCCTCCTGCACGACCCACTTGTGGTCCTTGACCGGCTCCCCGCCGGTGGTGGGGGTGAAGTTCACCGCGTAGGTGTAGGTGTCGAAAGCCCCGACGATGGTGGCCTTCGCGCCGTCCATGCCTGTCATGTGGCCGGCGGTGAGCGTCACGTGGGTGCCGACCGGATACTTGGGGGACGCGGCCTTTTCGATGCCGGCGGGCGCGGGCCCGCCGGCCATCGGGTGCTCCATCCCGCCGCCGCTGCTCGAGCTGCCGCTTCCATGCTCCTGATGCTGGCTGCTACTCGTTGCCGAAGGGCTCGCCTGGCCCTGGTCCCCTCCGGTGCTGCAGCCGGTGAGCACGAGGGCTCCGCCGAGCACTCCTGCGGCGATGGTGGTCATAAGGCGCTTTCGCACGTGGTCTCCTACTTCATTTCGTCTGACCCAATCAACCTATACCCCCACGGGGTATAGGGCAAGTGATCGTCGATCGGTACGGTCGTCGGGTCGGTTCGTTCGTGGGGCGGGGCCGCAGCGATTCAGTGCCGCGGCCCCACGCCCCCCGAGGATTACGCCATGTTGGCGGCGTACTTGGCCGGGTCGGAGTCGAAGGTCGGTCCGCAGCCGGCGCAGCAGAACCAGTAGCGCTGGCCGTCGTAGTCGCGGAAGAGGCCCTGCGCTTCGGCCTCTTTCTTGCTCACCGGGTTTCCGATCATGACGGGGCAGGTGGTGGTGTCCTCGCCGCCGGCGAGCAGGTTGTCGCGGCCGTCCGGCTCGACTGCGGGGCGCTCTGCGCCAGCCGTGCCGCAGCAGCCGGAACCGGCGCTGACAGGTGCCTCGGGGGCGGATGCCTCGGATGCGGGGGAGGTGTTGCAGCAGCTGGCGGGTGCCTGGTGTTCGTTGCTCATTCTTGGTGGGTGCCTTTCGTGTATCGATGCGGGAGATCAGTAGTTCTGCGGCGTCACTGTGTGGCGACGCTGCGGAACCCGCGCAGGCGGAGGCTATTGCCGACGACGAAGACCGACGAGAACGCCATCGCCGCGCCTGCGAGCATGGGGTTGAGCATGCCCAGCGCCGCGATCGGGATGGCCGCGACGTTGTAGGCGAAGGCCCAGAACAGGTTCGTCTTGATCGTGCCGAGGGTCTTGCGGGAGAGCCGGATTGCGTCGACCGCGGCCCGCAGGTCGCCGCGCACGAGGGTGATGTCGGAGGCCTCGATGGCAACGTCGGTGCCGGTGCCCATTGCCAGGCCCAGGTCGGCCTGGGCGAGGGCGGGGGCGTCGTTGACGCCGTCGCCGACCATCGCGACGACCCTGCCCTCGTTCTGGAGGCGGGTGACGACGTCGACCTTGTCCTTCGGGAGGACCTCGGCGATGACCTGGGCGATGCCGACCTCGGCGGCGATCCGCTTGGCCACGGCCTCGTTGTCGCCAGTGAGTAAGACCGGGGTGAGGCCCAGGTCCTTCAGTCCGGCGATGGCTTCGGCGCTGGTGGGCTTGACGGCGTCGGCGACGACGAGGATCCCGCGGGACGTTCCGTCCCAGCCGACGGCGACGACGGTCTTGCCCTCGTCCTCGGCTGCGGCCTTGGCGGCGGCGACGTCGGTGGACAGTTGCTGGGACCAGTCGGCCAGCAGCGACTCCCGGCCGACGAGTACGCCGTGGCCGTCGACTACCCCCTGGACGCCTTTGCCCTCGATGTTCGCGAAGTCCTCCGGGCTGGGCAGCGCGCCTACCTCCTGGACCGCGCCCTTGGCGATCGCCTGGGCGATCGGGTGCTCAGAGGCATCCTCCAGGGCGCCTGCCAGGCGGAGCAGTTCGACGCGGTCGGTGCCGGGCTCGGTGATCGCGTCGACCAGGGTCATTCTGCCGGTCGTGACGGTGCCGGTCTTGTCGAGGACGACGGTGTCGACCTTGCGGGTGGACTCCAGGACCTCCGGGCCCTTGATGAGCACGCCCATCTGCGCGCCGCGGCCGGTTCCGACCAGCAGCGCGGTGGGAGTGGCCAGGCCGAGGGCGCAGGGGCAGGCGATGACGAGGACCGCGACGGCGGCGGTGAAGGCCGCGGTGACGGGGAATCCGGCACCGAGCCATGCGCCGAGGGCGATGACCGAGATGGCGATGACGATTGGGACGAACACGCCGGAGATCCGGTCGGCCAGGCGCTGGACCGCGGCCTTGCCGGTCTGGGCGTCCTCGACGAGTTTGGCCATCTGCGCCAGCTGCGTGTCCGCTCCGACGCGCGTGGCGCGAATAACCAGGCGGCCGCCGGCGTTGACGGTCGCGCCCGTGACTGGGTCGCCTGAGGCGACCTCGACTGGCACGGACTCGCCGGTGAGCATGGACGCGTCCACGGCCGATGTCCCGGAGACCACAGTGCCGTCGGTGGCGATCTTTTCGCCCGGGCGGACGACGAACTCGTCTCCGACGGCCAGTTCGGAGGTCGGGATCTTGACCTCGGTCCCGTCGCGCAGCACCGAGACTTCCTTCGCGCCGAGCTCGAGCAGGGCGCGTAGCGCGGCACCGGCTTGGCGCTTGGAGCGCTTCTCGAAGTAGCGGCCGGCGAGGATGAACATCGTCACCCCGGCGGCGGCCTCGAGGTAGATGTTCCCGGCTCCGTCGGACGGAGCGATGGTGAACTCGAAGGGATGGGTCATGCCCGGGGTGCCGGCGGTGCCGAGGAACAGGGCGTAGAGCGACCACAGGAATGCCGCGGTCGTGCCCATCGAGATGAGGGTGTCCATGGTCGCGGTGCCGTGGCGCAGGTTGGTCCAGGCCGCTTTGTGGAACGGCCAGGCCGCCCACACGATCACCGGTGCGGCAAGCGCGAGGGAGGCCCACTGCCAGTAGGTGAACTGTAGGGCGGGGACCATGGCCATGGCGATCACCGGGACGGTGAGCACGATCGCGCCGATCAGGCGATGCTTGAGCGAGGTCAGCTCCGAATCGGGAGCCTCGCCGTCGTCCGTGGTCGTGCCCGACGGATTCGCGTCCTGGGGCCGGGGCATGGCGGCGGTGTAGCCGGTCTTCTCGACCTCGGCGACCAGCAGGGTCGGGTCGTAGCCCTCGGGGACAGTGACCTTGGCCTTCTCGGTGGCGTAGTTGACGGTGGCGGTGACGCCGTCGAGTTTGTTGAGCTTCTTCTCGATCCGGTTCGCGCAGGAGGCGCAGGTCATCCCGCCGATCTCCAGCTCGATGCCGGCGTCCGCGACCAGCGGCGTTCGGTTGTTCGCTGCGGCTTGGGTGCTCACTGCAAGTCCTTTCCTGTTGCTTCTTCGTCGACGGCCCTGCCCCGTGGGGTCAGTGACCGCCCGAGTGCGAATCGTCGTCTGCCTGGGTGCCGCCGGCGTGCCCGGCGTCGACCACGAACTCGGCGGTGTGGACCTTGCCGTCGACCTGGAAGTCCAGGTAGAGCAGGTAGCGCCCCGCGGTCGGGGCCTGGGCGGCAAAGGCGATGTCCGCTCCGCCGATCGAGCCCGGCTCGGGCTCCTTGCCCTCAGGGTGGACGTGCAGGTAGGCCAGGTCGCCCTCGCGCAGTGCGACGAGGTGGCCGTACGCGCCGAGGTACGGCTCAAGCGTCGTGACCGGCTCGCCGTCGCGGCTGACCGAGAGTGTGAGCTCGCTGGTGGACCCGGCGGCGAGGCCACCGTCGAGGGTCACGGTGTACCCGTCAACCTCGTCGATCCGCTTCGGGGAGCTGGCGACGGGAGCGTAGTCGCCCGCGACCTGGACGGTACGGGTCAGCGTGATCCCCGATGCTCCTTCGCCGGGCGGGGTGAAGTCGGTGTACACGCGGTAGGTGCCGGCCTCCTGCCATGTCCAGGGCAGCGACCACGTTCCGGTGGCCTCGTTCAGCATCGGGTGCACGTGGCGGAATTGCGCGCCGTCGCTGCGCACCACGATGAGGTGCAGGTCCTTGTCGTGCTCCCGCTCGAACTCGGTGACCGGGCCGCCCTGGCCGATCACCTGGAAGCTCAGCTCGCCCTCGGTGCCCGTGGCCGTCGGTGCCTTCACGGGCGAGAGCGCGAAGCCGTCCGCGCTCAGCGAGACCCCGTTCAGCGCCTGGCCGGCCGTCTGCTGCTCATTGGTGTGGCCTTGACTATGCGTGCTCATGCCCGTTCCTTTCGCCCAGGCGTCCACGGCGCTGGCGGGGACGACGACGCCGGCGAGCCCGAAGGCTCCACCGAACGCGACCGCCAGGCCAGCGCCGTAGAGGCCGAGGCGTGCTGGGGTCTTCATCCGGCGCGGACCGCCGAGTAGCCGGCCTCCTCGACAGCGGCCAGGACCTGCGTATCGTCGATCTCGCCGGCGCCGGAAACGACGAGCTTGCCGGTCTGTGCGCTGACCTCGACGTCCTCAACGCCGGGGACCTCGCTGACCTCCTCACGAACCGACATCTCGCAGTGCCCGCAGGTCATGCCTGTCACCTGGTACTCGTTCGCAGCCATCGATTGCCTCCTCGTTTGTGATACCCCCAGTGGGTATCATTACAACCAACCATATACCCCCACCGGGTATTCTCGCAAGCGAACCGAAGAACAGTGCGCCAGGCGGCGGGGCTTGGCAACGGCATCGCCGGCCTCTCGAACGTCCGCGCTCGAGTGAGGTTGGAACCGCGGACGTGCAATAATATGCGTATGGACGCAGATAAGCAGATATGCGGACTCGACCCGGACAGCCAGTACGTCGAGCTCGCCGTCGAGGTGTTCGGCCTGCTCGCCAACGCGACTCGGGTGCGGGTCATCCTGGCGCTGCGCGCAAACGACGAGCTGTCGGTGAACCACCTGGCCGACATCGTGGACAAGTCGCCCGCCGCGGTGTCCCAGCACCTGGCCAAGCTGCGGATGGCGCGGATCGTGTCGACCCGGCAAGACGGGCAGCGGGTGTTCTACCGACTGGAGAACGAGCACGCCTCGCAACTGGTGTCCTACGCGATCTTCCAGGCCGAGCACGCCGTCTCCGATGGGCACTCCCCGGCGCATCATCATCAGGAACGAGAACGAGCATGACCCAGCACAGCCACGCCCACCCGCACGACGCCGAGCACGAACAGTCTTCATGCGACCACGCGCAGGATGTGCATCCTCACGAGCGCGACCATGGACATTCCCAGGACCGCGACCACTCGCACGGGCACGGCCACTCCCATGGTCACGGTGAGCACGGGCACTCCCACCCGACCCCGCCCGGGTTCAAGGGCTTCTTCTACGGGATCTTCGTGCCGCACTCGCACGATGCCGCTGACTCGATCGACGACGCGATGGAGGCGCACTCCGAGGGCATCCGAGCGCTGAAGATCAGCCTGGTGCTCATGCTCGCCACGACAGTGGTGCAGGCGGTGATCGTCGCGTTCTCCGGCTCGGTCGCCCTGCTCGCCGACACGATCCACAACCTCTCCGACGCGCTCACCGCCGTGCCGCTGTGGATCGCGTTCGTCCTGTCCCGGCGGGTCGCCACACGGAAGTACACCTACGGGTTCAACCGGGCCGAAGACCTCGCTGGCCTGTTTGTCGTCCTCATGATCGCGCTGTCGTCGATCGTGGCCGCCTATGAGGCCATCGACCGCCTTATCAACCCGAGGCCGATGGAGAACATCGGCTGGGTGATCGCCGCGGGTATCGTCGGGTTCCTCGGCAACGAGGCCGTAGCCGTCTACCGCATTCGCGTAGGTAGAAAGATCGGCTCCGCCGCACTGATCGCCGACGGTGTGCATGCTCGCACCGACGGTTTCACCTCGCTGGCCGTGGTGGTCGGCGGGATCGGCGTACTGCTCGGCTTTCCGCAGGCCGACCCGATCGTTGGCCTGCTGATCTCGGCCATGATCGCTGTGCTGCTCGTGGGCACTGTCCGGTCAGTCGGACGCCGGCTCATGGACGGCATCGAGCCCGAGCTCGTCGACCGCGCCGAGCATGCCCTCGATCACCTCGAGGAAATCGAGTCGGTGGAGCGGGTGCGGCTGCGCTGGGTCGGCCACCGCCTCCACGGCGACGCCATCCTGCGCACCGGGCCGATGACACTGACCGAGGCGGCCCGCCTGGCGGACAAGGCTGAGGCGTCGGTGAAGAAGCACATGCCGAACGTGGATGAGATGGCCGTCCGCGTCACCGCAGCGGCCCCCGGGGTGTGACGATTGCGAGCCAGGTACACCACCCGGGTAGGGTAAGACCCGTGCTGACCGCGATCCCCGACCCTAGGCGAAGCATGCGCCGGGTGCCGCTGATCGCTCTCGCGGCGCTGCTGGTCGCCGGCCTCCTTGGCATGCACGCCCTGGCCAGCGCGCCCATGACCGCGATGGCCCAGGCTTCCATGGGGCAGTCGGGTCACGCGTTCACGACGTCGCCCGGCATGACCGACGAGGCGGCCGCCGCCCCGATGTCGACGACGCCCGGACCTCAGGGCACGGTCCACTTCGGTGGATGCGCAGACGCCATGAGCAGCGGTGGAGGCTCCACCTGCGTCTCCGTGCCCACGGCCAAGAGCATCCCGGCGCTCCCGGTCCCGTCCGCCGCGAGCCTGCCCGGACCCGTCTTTGCCGTCCTGTCGTTGCCGCCGCCCGAGACGTCCCGCCGGCTCGCGCTGTCGCACCTGGAGCTGTCGATCTACCGGACGTGAGCAGCTAGGAGCCCCGATCCGGCGCTCCTCACCGCCCTCGGCAGGGTCTATGGCCCTGTCCCGAACCTGCGACAGCATCGTGTTTCCATCGCGCTGGCTCTTATCGGAGGGCCTACGCCGCCCTGCGCGTCCGATCACCCGTGATCGTCGAGCGCGCCGGGTCGATTCTGTGGCACAGCTCACCATCGACACAGAAGGACATCACCCATGCACCCCACCCTGAACCGCCGCCAGTTCCTCGCCGCCGGCGCACTGACGTTCGCCGCCGCCGGCCTCGCCGGCTGCAGCTCCACCTCCACGAGCAAGACGACCTCGTTCGTCAAACCCGGCAGCACCGCGGTCACCGCGGCCGAGGCGAAGCGCCGCAGCACCGGGGCGGTCGTGAAGCGCGCGCTGACCGCCGAGCCCGTCACGCTCGACCTCGGCGGGAAGACCGCCAAGACCTGGGCCTACCGTGGAGCATCCGCGACCGAGCCGCTGCGCGGCAACGTCGGCGACACCCTGAAGGTCGCCCTCACCAACGGCCTCCCCGACCCGACCAGCGTCCACTGGCATGGACTGGCGTTGCGCAACGACATGGACGGCGTGCCGAACCTCACCCAGGAGCCCGTCCAGCCCGGCGGGTCGTTCGCCTACGAGTTCACGCTCCCCGAGGCGGGCACGTTCTGGTTCCACCCCCACGTCGGCGTGCAGCTCGACCGCGGCCTCTACGCGCCCCTGATCATCGACGACCCGAACGAGAAGGCCGACTACGACAAGGAATGGATCATCGTCCTGGACGACTGGCTCGACGGCGTCACCGCGACGCCGGAGGAGGTCCTCAAGGAGCTCAGCCAGGGGATGATGGACCACGGCGGCATGGACATGGGGCCGATGAGAATGGGTAACACCCTGATGGGCGCGACCTCGCCGCTGCTCGGCGGAGACGCCGGAGACGTCTACTACCCCCTCTACCTGATCAACGGCAAGCCGGCCACCGACCCGCAGACCTTTACGGCGAAGCCCGGGGAGCGGATCAGGCTGAGGGTCGTCAACGCCGGCGGCGACACCGCCTTCCGGTTCGGCGTCGCCGGGCACCCGCTGACGATCACCCACTCCGACGGATTCCCTGTTCAGCCCTTCGAGGCCGAGAGCGTCGTGCTCGGCATGGGCGAGCGCTACGACGCGGTCATCACCGCCGGCGACGGCGCGTTCGCGGTCGTCGCCGAGGCCCTGGGGAAGCAGGGCCAGGCCCTCGCCGTGCTGCGCACCGGATCGGGCAGCGCACCCACGAATAACGCGAAGCTCCCGCAGACGAAGAGCCCCGCCGCGGCCGCGGACCTGAAGGCCGCCGACGCGGTCAGGCTGCCCAAGCGCGGCGTGGACCGGACGCTCACGCTCGAGCTGACCGGGGGGATGGAGAAGTACGACTGGGGGATCAACGGCAAGCGCATGGACATGGGCCAGCCGATGCGCGACGCCCTCGGTGTCGCCGACGGGGAGCGGGTCGCGCTCGAGTTCAAGAACTCGACGACGATGTGGCACCCGATGCACCTCCACGGGCACACCTACCAGCTCCCCGGCGGCGGGCCGCGCAAGGACACCTCGATCGTCCTGCCCGGCAAGACCCTCCGCGTCGAATTCGACGCCAACAACCCCGGACGGTGGCTCACCCACTGCCACAACCTCTACCACGGGGAAGCCGGGATGATGACGACGATCGCCTACCAGATGTCCTGATTCGCGGCCTGCCAAGGAGGCGTGTGACGACCGGGCTCGGAGTCGTCGAGCATACGACAAAAAGGGATGACGCAACCAGCCTGCCGCGACCTAGACGAAGGGCGCACCTGCCAGGTGTGACGGTTTCGATCCGGGTGATGACGGCCGGGCAGGGCTACCGGTATCTGCTGAACAGCGTGGTCGTCGGGGATGGGGACCGGGACGCGGCGGCCGCGCTGACGCGCTACTACGAGCAGACCGGGACCCCGCCCGGCCGATGGCACGGGTCGGGACTGGCCGGCCTGGAGCAGCCCCTCGATCCCGGCGCGGAGGTGTCCGAGGAGCAGCTCAGGCGGCTCCTCGGACACGGTCACGACCCCGTCACGGACACCCCACTGGGACGCCCGTTCCGCACATTCGTCCCGAAGGGCGAGCGCGTCCAGGCCCGCGTGGACCAGCTCCCGGACCCTCTGACCGACGATGCGCGGGCGGCGGAGACGGCGCGGATCGAGGCGGAGGAGGCCGCGAAGCCGGTCGCCGCGCCGGTGGCCGGGTTCGATTTGACCTTCAGCGTCCCGAAGTCCGTCTCCACGCTCTGGGCCGTCTCGGACGCGGGCACTCAGGCGCTGATCGCGGAGGCTCATCACGCGGCGATGGCGGATGTCATCGATCTGATCGAGCGGGATGTCGCGATGACCCGGGTCGGTGCTGCCGGGCCGCGGGGGGCGGTCGCGCAGGTCGAGGTTCGGGGTCTGCTGGCCGCGGCGTATGACCATTACGACAGCCGTTCGTCGGATCCGCAGCTGCACACGCATCTGGTGATCGCGAACCGCGTCCAGGCGGTTCGCGATGGCAAGTGGCGGACGCTGGACTCCCGTGCCCTGCACAACGCGGTTACGGGCCTGTCGGAGCACTACAACGCCGTCCTGTCCGACCATCTCGCCTGTGCCCTGGAGACGACGTGGGAGGCTCGGGAGCGGGGGCCGGGCCGGTCGACGGCGTGGGAGATCGCCGGCGTCCCGCAGGAGCTGATGGACGAGTTCTCCTCCCGCACCCGCGACATCGAGGAAGCTAAGGACCGGCTGGTCGATGAGTACGTGGCCAAGTACGGACGCCAGCCGTCGTCGAAGGTGCTGTGGCAGATCCGCCAGCAGGCCGCCCTGGAGACCCGCCCCGAGAAGGAGCACCACTCCCTGGCCGACCTCACCGCCCGCTGGCGGGAACGAGCCGAGGCCACGCTGGAGGCAGACCCGGTGGCCTGGGCGCGGGAGATGCTCGCAGGGACGGAGTTGGAGCCGCTGCTGCGGGCCGATGACCTCCCGGCGGAGACGATCACCGAGCTCGCGGAGATCGTGGTCGCCACGGTAGCCGACCGCCGCTCGACGTGGCGGCGGTGGAACCTCCACGCCGAAGCGGTCCGGCAGTCCATGCCGTGGCGTTTCGCCTCGGCCGAGGACCGTGACGCCATCGTCGGGATGATCACCGATGCCGCCGAGCAGGCCTCCCTCGCCCTGACCCCACCGGAGTTCGTCTCCACGCCGGAGCGGTTCCGGCGCTCGGACGGATCGAGCGCGTTCCGGCCTCTGCACGCGACCGTGTACTCCTCGACGGACCTCCTCGAAGCCGAGGACCGGCTCCTCGCCGCGTCCCGCAGCCGCGAGGCACCGACCGTCACGCTGCAGGCGCTCGAGCATGCGGCCCGCACCCCAGCGGCGCCGGGTGAGCCGGTGCTGTCGCTCGATCAGGAGCAGGCGATCAGCCGAATCGGGGTCTCCGGCCGTGTCCTGGACGTGTTGGTCGGCCCGGCCGGGTCCGGGAAGACGTCGACGATGAAGGCCCTGCGCCGCGCCTGGGAGACCGAGCACGGCGCGGGCAGCGTGGTCGGGCTCGCGCCGTCGGCCGCCGCCGCAACAGTGCTTGGTGAAGACCTGGGGATCCAGACGGAGAACACGGCCAAGTGGCTGTTCGAGCACCGTCGCGGCGCCTGGGACCTGCAGGCCGGGCAGTTGCTCATCGTCGACGAGGCCTCGCTGGCCGGCACGCTCGCCCTGGATCAGCTCACCGCCCACGCCAGAGAGGTCGGAGCGAAGATCCTCCTGGTCGGCGACCCGCACCAGCTTTCGGCGGTCGACGCGGGCGGGGCGTTCGGTCTGATCGTCCGCGACCGCCCGGACGCGGCGCGCTTGGCCGAGTTGCACCGCTTCCGGCATGCCTGGGAGAAGCGCACCTCCCTGGCCCTGCGGCTCGGCGACGCCGATGCGATAGATGAGTACATCGCCCAGGATCGGGTGCATGACGGCGACTACGACGACATCCTGGAGGAGGCCTACCAGGCGTGGCGGGCCGATCAGCGAGCAGGCAAGGCGTCGCTGCTGATCGCGGAGACCATCGACACCGTCTCCGCCCTGAACGCCCGCGCTCGCCTCGACCGCATCGCCACCGGTGAAGTCGTCGATGACCCCGGTGTGACCCTGCACGACGGGAACCACGCCTCCCGCGGAGACGTGGTTGTCACCCGACGCAATGAGCGGCGGCTCGCGCTCGGCCGGGGCTGGGTGAAGAACGGCGACCGATGGATCGTGACCGGCACCCGGGAGGACGGATCGGTCACCGTGCGCCGCGAGAACTCGAAATGGCGCACCACGATCACGCTGCCGGCCTCTTACGTTGCCGACGAGCTCGAGCTCGCTTACGCGGTCACAGCCCATCGCGCGCAGGGGTCGACGGTGGAAACTGCGCATGCGATCGTGCGTTCCCCGGAGATGACTCGGGAGAGCCTGTACGTGTCGATGACCCGCGGGCGCGAGGCGAACCATGTCTACGTCGCCACCGATCAGGCGCACCTCGAGCAGCACCAGTACCGGGACGACCTGGAGATGAGCGGCCGGTCGGTGCTGTACGGGATCGTGCAGCACACCGGGGTCGAGGTCTCCGTCCACGAGATGATCGAGCAGGAGCACGAGGACGCCTCCTCGATCGCGCAGCTCGCCGCCGAGTACGAGACCATCGCCGTCGAAGCCCAAGCCAACCGGTGGCTCACCGTCCTCACCCAGGCCGGACTCACCAGCGAGCAGCTGGGCGAGCTTGCGGATGCGGAGTCCTTCGGCGTGCTCGCCGCCGAGCTGCGCCGCCTTGAAGCCTCTGGCCACCGCGTCGAGCAGCTCCTCACCGCGGTAGTCCGGGCCGGAAGGCTGGAGAACGTCGAGGACGTCGGCTCCCTGCTGAGGCACCGGGTCACCCGCCTCGCGGACCGCTACCAGCCCGCGGCGCCTCCGCGGCCTGGGCTGATCGCCGGCCTCATCCCACGCGCCCAGGGCACCATGGGCCCCGACGACCGGGCGGGGCTGGACGAGCGTGAGGATCTCATCGAGCAGCGCGCCCAGGCCGTCCTCGACCGCGCCCGCGACCAGCACGAGCCCTGGTTGACCGGGCTGCCCGAGCCACGGAACGGCCAGCAGCAGGCGTCGCTGCGGGTGGTCGCGGCCTACCGCGACCGGTGGCGCATCACCGGCACCGACCCACTCGGCCTCGACCCGGACAACGACACCCAGCGTTTGGACTACCGGCGCGCCAGCGCGCACCTCGAGATTCTCCGCACCGGCACCGACGACCCCAACCTGCACACACCGATCGCCCCGAGCGCGGGCAGGGACGCACCGCAACGCTGACCTACGACGAGGTCGCCAAAGTCCCTGCAAGGGGTGGTGGTTGTCGACGCACGGTCGTATCCTGGTAGTGAGCAGGAACACAGATGTCCGACCCAGCGAATCGCAATCTGGGCGGAAGACCCTCTCGCCATCGGGAGACCCACCAGCACAGGCCTGCGACGTCGCCAATCGGCTATCCGTCTGTGCTGAAAGAGGTCCGAAATGTTCACCGGATTGTGGAACCTCAGCGTCCGCACCCACACCCTGCTGCAGCGATACGCGCCCACCAACCGGCTCCTGAACCGGCTGCGCACCCGGGAATGGCTGCGCTGGGGCGTGCCCGCGATGCTCCTCGGCGTCGCGTACCTGGCTGCGGCGGTCGGTTGCGCCGTGCTCGTCCAGCACGGCTGGACCGAGTGGCTCTACCTGCCGTTCCTGCTCTTCTTCTACAACGCCCTGAAGTTCCTCATATTCGGCCCCTGGAGCCTCGTCCTCCTCGCCCGCATCCGGCTCCGCGAACGCCGTCAGCGCAAGCACGCTGTCCGCACCGAGGCCTGAGCAGGGGGCACGGAAGGGCCGATCACGGAGCGGTGTCGCCTCCTACCGCGGCAAGGAGGTACTCCCATTCCTCGGGGAGCACCTCCCGCATGCCGTCGGCATCGATCCGTCGGATGTCAAGGACGTACTCGTGCTCGCCGCGGGTGGTGTGGAAGCTGGCCAGCACGCTCTCTCGTGGGGCATCCATCTCGTAGATCCGGTGCGTCGTGCCCGCCGCCCATCCCAGGCGGGTCGCGAACCAGAGCGCCCGCTCGAAACTCGTTGTCCACGACAGACCCTGCTTGTAACCCGGGGCGGCTGCCCGGTACAGCTGCAGCGACTCCGGTAGCGCCGCCACAGGATGCAGTTCCGTCTCGTCGAGGAATGTGCCTTCCTCGACGGCCATGTCGAACAGGGTCAGCCACAGGTCATACTCGGCGACTCGGCCAGGCCACTCACACGTCGTCCACGTGTCCTCCAACGCGATCCGCAGCTCGCCCGGATCCGAGAGCAGCCCTGAGCCGACAGCACCGACCAGCAGGCCTGGCTTCTCGTTACGCCCCGACCGCGCAGAGAGCTCAGACCACTGAACCGGCGGCGACGAGTCGGGTAGCTCAGCGACAGGCATCGACAGCCCCTGTCGCCGGTCTCCAGGCATCGCGCGTCCGAACGCATCCCATGCATCCATGTCACCACTCCTTGGCCTGGATCGACAGCCTCTTCACGTGCTCGTACAGCATCGGATAGGGGGTCGCGGATCAGCACGTGACTCGCGTCGCGGCCCTCTGGTCCTGGCCTACCCCTTCGTGATCGTAGGTACGGATCTGCCTCCTCGTGTCTGTGGCTTCAGGTTCAATAGACAGGGAGTCCCCGGGCCGCGCAGAAGGACGTTCGGGCAGCAACAGAGGAGGCTACGCATGCCCGAGAGTCGACATCGCTACCTGTACGAGCGCCTGGGCGACCACGAGTTCCAGCAGCTCGTCAGCGCTCTGCTCGCGAACCAGTTCTCTGACTACATCCCGATGGCTCTACGACAGGCCGATGGAGGCCGGGACGGCTTGCGCAAGGTCGACGCCTCGAAGGTACTGATCTACCAGGTGAAGTGGTCCGTCAGCGGCAAGGAGAAGGACCCGGTCGCCTGGCTGGACCAGGTGGTCAAGAACGAGGAAGCGAGCCTGAAGCGTCTGGCTGCACAAGGGGTTCGCCACTATACGTTGGTCACTAACGTGGGCAGTACTGCCAAGGAGTACTCGGGCACCTTCGACCGGCTGGACAAGAAGCTCCAAGCGTACGCGAAAGAGTTCGGCTACGAGCAGATGACCTGCATCTGGCGCGAGGCGCTGAACCCGTGGGTCGACAACGCCCCGACCGAGACGAAGTGGGCCTACGCCGAGATGCTCGCCGGGTGGGATCTGGTTCGATACCTCGTCGCCGAACACGTCGGCGCAGGCGCGGACAAGGCGCACCGTGACCTGATCCGCAAGGTCGCCGCAGCCCAGTGGGAAGACGACAAGCGCGTCAAGTTCAGCCAGTCCGATGTAGACCGAGAGCAGGTTGTGGACCTGTTCGTTGACGTCACCGCCGACCGCGTCCACACCGCAGCCAGCAGACTTTCGCAAGCACAATCGCCCACGACCGTGGGAGGTACCGCGGCCTACCTGTTGCGCGCATCGGCACCTTTCACTCTCGTCCGAGGCGCGCCAGGGCAGGGTAAGTCGACCCTTAGCCAGTACGTGTGCCAGGCCCATCGCAACGCGTTCATTCCTGAGCGCGATCGAGCTGGCTCGCTACCGGCGCTCGATCGGCCCCGATTCCCGCTCAGGCTAGACCTGAGTGACTACGCGCTCTGGCTCGGTGGCAACGACGTATGGGACCACTCCGAGGACGTCAAGCGACGAAAGACCAAAGCGCGCAAGGGAGAGCAGGCCACCGTCGAATGCTTCCTCGCGGACCTAATGACTCACGAGAGCGGCGGCATTGCGTCTGACGCAAAGACCGTGCAGGACATCTTCGAACGGGTCCCCAGTCTCGTCGTGCTGGACGGACTCGATGAGGTCGGCAGCGCCACCGTACGTGGCAAGGTCGTCAGGGAGATCGACAAGTTCGTCGGTCGGGCGAAGGCCTATACCGACCCGCCCAAGGTGGTGGTTACAACGCGCCCCAGTGCCGGTGAACTGCCCGAGCCCTCAACCAACCTGTTCGAGATCGTGACCCTCAACCAGTTCACTGTCGAGCAGCGTGACGCCTATTTGCGGAAGTGGTGTGCCGTTCGCGGGATCAAGGGCCGAGACGGGCGGGCGCTGCGGAACAGCTTCAAGGAGAAGAGCCGCGAGCCGTACATCAACGAACTCGCCGGCAATCCGATGCAGCTCACAATCCTGCTCGACCTTCTGCATCAGCAAGGGGCCGCAACCCCCACTCAGCGGACCGATCTCTACGACAAGTACGTCGAACTTCTCCTAGCTCGCGAGGCGAACAAACACCCCAGAGCCGTTCGCGACCATAAGGAGGAATTGCTCGAGATCATCCCGTTCCTCGGCTGGTACCTCCACGCTCACACCGAGGAATCGCAGATCAACGGCCGCATGAGCGTCGACGAGCTCAAAGAGGCCATGCGCCACTTCCAGCGCACCTACGGTAATCGCGAGTCGATCGTCGACCAGCTTTTCGAGGGCGCCAGCGACCGCCTCTGGGCGCTGACCAGCAAGATCGACGGAACCTACGAGTTCGAGGTCCTGTCGCTGCGAGAGTATTTCGCCGCACGCTTCCTCTACAACAACGCGGGCGAGGGCAACACAAACTTTGACAGCACGACCGTGCTGCGCGAACTGCTCCGGCGACCCTACTGGCTCAACACCGCCAGGTTCTACGGTGGCAACGCGAAGGGCAACGGCATCTACCCTCTGACCGCAGGGATCGAGCAAGAACTCGCACGGAGCACATCACCTGCCTCCTACCTCGCTGCATGGGCGCTGCTCACCGACGGGGTATTCCTGCGCCGGCCGCGCGAGGCACGCAAGATCCTCGCAGCACTCTGCTCCGACGCCGGAATCGCGGTCCTGCTCTCCGCGCTGGACCGCCGTGACATCATCCCGCTGCCCGAGCTGCCGGACCTCCCAGATGAGGACGGGCCTGATCCCACATGGGTCCGGCTCACCACCGAGATCAGCGCGAGCCCAGCCGACAGCGGCAACAATCAGCGGGTACGCGCTCTCCGTGAACTGCTGAATCAACGCAGTCAGTTCGGGGCATGGTGGCACGAGCAGCTCAGCGCAGCCATCGACACACCCCAGCAGAACGCATGGCTCAAGATCGGCGCTCAATGCGAGGCCGGCGCTGGCCTCACCGCGTCGTTCGAGCACATCAATCTCTCGGACGGCGCCGCCGAGCTGTTCCTCAGCGCAGGGCTCGTCCCTCCGCCCGAAAGCTCGCTCGAGACGGCACTTCTCGACGCAGTCCTGGAAGGGGAATGCCCCTGCGTGACATCAACGCGATCCAAGCCAGCCCAAGTTGCAGTCGCCCTGGCTCCGGGAGACTTCCTCACCACCTCCAGGACGGGATTCGTCGGTGCGGATGAGAAGACGAAACGACGCCGCAGCGAGGCGATCAACCAACTCCGACGAGCGAGCTCTGCATACACCCAGATCGCCAAGCAGCGAGCGTTCAAGGCAGGACAGAAGGGCAGTACGTTCCCCTGGGCTGAGACCGCCGCCGCCTTGCACGCTCACGTTGGTCGCCGCTGGCTCGTTTCCGAGATTGCGATCATCGGTGCCGCATCGCCCTTTCCGCCCGCTTACACGAAGAAGCCAGGCTCGACACCATTCGGAGCCACGAGCCATCCGTCCGAACTCCTCGCTCAAGCCCGCGCCAACAACCGCAACGTGCAATGGTGGCGGGAACAACTTGCTGACCTCCACGATGAGCTCTCGAGAGCCGAGTGGTCGCTTGCTGTGTGGTGCGTAGCCTCCGGGCCCGTCGTGACAGAGCTGCTGCCGACACTGGAGTCGGTGCTCAACGAGCTCCCTGCCTCACGTCGCCGAACAGTCCTACGAGCCGCCGAGCAGATCGCCCGCTTCGGTTGGCTGGACAGCCGCCCGGTCACCGCCGCTACCGGCGACCCGGACCTCGCGGCACTGAACCTACTTCGGGCATCGGGGTCACCGACGGGCCACGGAAACAATGTGCATCCAGCTCCGGACGGCGCCGCAGCAGAGCCCTCCCTGCTCAGCGTTGCTCGAGCAGGAAAATGGCTCAAGGTCGATTCGAAGCCCTCCTACCGGTAGATCGAGGCTACTCACACATCTCGGATGTCAGAAGACCACAAGGCAGAGCGCCGGGACTGGCGGCCTTCCGCAACCTTGCAGCGATGTCAACGGACGCCTGACCGGCCGGCAGTCTTCGTGTGCTCCCACACCGTCACCCGATGGATGTTGAACCGCTTGGCTATCGATAGCACGCTCTCCCCGTTCGCCCGAGCAGTTTGAATAGCCTCTACTTCCCTCGCCGTCAGCGGTGTTCGATTACGTCTACTAGGGTTCAAGACCACCTCAGGATCCGGTTGCTCGATCACGCTCGACTCATCTGAGCCACCTCGGTCGCGCTGCTCCCACGCGGAAACCAGCCGATCCAGCCGCTGCTGGGAGTTCCGATTAGGTCCACCACCGGCCACAGGATCACAGAAACGGCACTTCCCGGCTCGGGAGGTGCCGCTTCTGCTTATGCGGTGAGGTCCGATGTCCTCACACGACCCGCAACAACGTCCCGCGGAAACTCCCCAGCAGCGTCTGCGTCGCGACGATCACCCACGCGGCGACCAGCAGCGCATACAGGCACACCGCCACATCGTCGAGTGCGTTCAGGCTCAGCGCCGCGCCTAATGCGCTCGCGCCGGTGACACAGGTGCCCACCGGGAAGGTGAACGACCACCAGGTCAGCGAGAATTGCAGGCCCCGTCGCGCGACGTACACGGTGAGCAGCGTCGCGAGGCCGAACATCAGAACCCCGAAGCCACCCATCAGCAGCCCGTAAACGATGCCGAACACGTGCAGCCCGGTGGCAACGACGGCCTCGTGACCGGTGAACACCAATGGGGCGTCGCGACCGAGCAGATTCGCCGCGGTGATGGACTGCCCGATCAGACCGAGGGTGATCCACACCGTCGGTGCTGCCTGCACGGGCGGGACACCGCCGTGGATGAGGCGACCATAGATCAGCGTCATGGTCATCATCCCGACGACCAGCGACAGCCCGAATAGGGCGTAACAGCCGACCAGCATCAGCAGGCGCGGGTGGCCGCCCGCGAGATGCGGGACCAGCAGCGCACCGGTGGAGGCGGACACCATCGGGGGGACGATCGGCATCAACCAGGCCGGGCTCGCGGTGACGGCAGTGTGGTCGTGGGCGGTGATCATGACGTAGGGGACGGCGACGCTGGTGATCAGCCCGATCAGAGTGCCGACGCCCCACAACACCGCGAAGACGGCGGTCGCCACGCTCGGCCCGAGGAGGTCTGTGCCGAGCAACATCGTGCCGGCGCCGACCGTCAACAACGCCATCGGGACCGCACCGTAGAACTGCACCATCACCGGGTCGGCGGCATGCGCACGCGCATGGTCGCGGTGTCGGACCCAATGGGTGACGAAGGCACCGGAGACGGCGATCAGCGCGACTACTGCGGCAATCCACACAATGGTGGCGAACGTGTGCAGCCCGGGGATCTGGCCGGGGAGCGTGGCCGCGGCGTTGGCGACGATCCCGGTGCCCATCACCGATGCGAACCAATTCGGAGTGATGTGCTCGAAGATCTGCGCGCGGCGCCGGACCGCCGGACGTTGCTCTGTGTCGGTCGCGCGCGGTCGCAGGGTATCGGTCACGGTCATGACGTCATCGTCGTCGCGAACCATCGTGCCTGGTAGACCCCGATTGCCTGGGCAGTCCAAACCAGAGGTTATGGGTGGTCTGGTCGCTCATCGCCTATGGGTGCGTCGACGACTATCAGCTGGTCGGGTCGAGGGCGATCCTCAGCAGGTCACTGGCCGGACCACGAAGGTCGCGTCCGGTCGGCCACACCGCGCGCAGCGAGCGGTGCAGATCCAGTCCGCGGGTGACCACGCGCGTCAGGGTCCCCGCCTCGAGTTCGGCCGACACCGACAGTGAACTGAGCACCGCCGGTGCGAGACCGCCGGCCACTGCCGCCTTGATCGCGGTGGTCGAGGACACCTCCAGCACGGGCGGTGCCGGCGTCGTGGGTGCCAGCGCGCGTTCGAGCGCGAGTCGGGTGCCCGAGCCCGCCTCGCGCGTGACCAGCGGGGTTGCCGCGAGTTCATCGGCGGTGATGGTGCGACCAGCCCAACCGTGTCCGGGCGCGACCACCACGACCAGCTCGTCGCGCGCGACCGGTCTGGAATCGAGCCCGCTCGGTACCACCGGACCTTCGATGAATCCCAGGTCGGCGCCGCCGGTGAGGACGGATTCGGCGACGTCGGCGGAGTTCCCCGACGAGAGCGCCGGCGCGATGGACGGGTGTTCGGCACGCAGACGGATCAGCCACGCCGGCACGAGATATTCGGCCACGGTCAGGCTCGCGGCGATACGCAGATGACTGTCGCGGTCGTCCCGCAGGGTCTCCAGGTTCGCGGCCAGCTCCGCGGCATCGGTGATGACGCGCTGCGCCCACCCGGCGACCAGTTCACCCGAGGCGGTGAGGGTGGCACCGGCCTGGCCACGATTCAGCAGCGGCACCCCGACCCGTCGCTCGAGCGTTCGCAACCGCGCGCTCGCCGCCGGCTGCGACATCCCATGCACGTGCCCGGCGCGGCCGATACTTCCCAGTTCGGCGACCGCCAGGAGCAGTTCGTAACTGATCAGATCGGTCACATGGGTCGGCAATGCCACATGCGTGAGCCTACCGCCACACATCCTGTGCAGATCGGCTGGCGGCTAACGGTTTTGAGGCCAGTGTGCCGTCGCCGTGCGAGCCCTCACGGGGGGTGCGGTACCCGGCGTTTCGATGATTCACCCGCGCGTGAGGGTGTCCGCGGGTTAGCGTCGGAAGATCGATACGTTCGCAGGGTCGGGGGATTCGGGAGCAGATAGGCGATGCTGAACACCCCAGGGCAGATCTTGGATTTCACCACCAACTACCTCGGGCAGGTGAGCCGCGCGCTGCCGGGCTACACCCAGTACCTACAGCATGCGGTCCCCGAGATCTTCCCCTATCCGTCGGTGCAGGACTGGGCGGTCTCGCTGTTCAACTGGTACTTCGGCTGACCTGCTCGGGTCAGTTCGCGGTGCTGCGTGCGGTCACCTCGGCCGTGATGTCCTCGGGAGTCCGGTCGCCCAGGTCGTTGCTGTCGCGGTAGTCGCCGTAGATGGTGAGGTTGCCCGACCCGGCATAGTTCTCGCCCACTTCCGGGCCCACCTCGGCGGTCAGCGACTCCCTGTGCAATGTCGTGCCGTGAAACTTCTGGCCGTCGGCCGCACCGCTGCTCCAGCCCAGGTGCCGCATCGCCGACACGACGTCGGCGCGATACCGCTCCGCGTCGGCCGGCTGAGCGAAGGTGACCTCGACCTTTCCCGCAAACGGCGGTCGGTTCTGGTCGTTGTCGGATACATAGACCAGGGTGGCCAGCTGCACCGTGAGATGTGCCGCGGCCACGATCTCGGCGGCCGGTCCGATCACCTGCTCTCGGGTCTGTGCATCGCTCATCGTTGTGGTCGCTCCTGAGGTCGGGGTGTGAGAACTTCCGCTCTGTGTCTGACCGCTGTCGGTGTCGCAGGCCGTCGCGGTCAGACAGAGCAGTGCGGCGAATCCGACGGACGCTGCGGACGCCCCGACGGTGCGTGTCGCACGGGGGTGTTTGGGCAACGGTGCCTCCACGAGTGGTGTCTCGGTCGTTTCAGTGGATCTGCGTTCAATGATTGTGGTTGTCGGTCACGCCGCCACGGAGGAGTTCGGGATCGGCCAGCTTCCCGATGCCGGTGTCGAGCGGGTTCGGCAGGTTGATCCGATCAGGCCCGAGAATGCCACCGAGCGGATTGGGCACCGACACCGGGGCCACCGACGGTCGGTGCACGGCCAGCATCCCCTGATCCCCCAGCGAGTCGCCATGTCCGGCCGCGATGGTCGAGAGGTTGTAGAGCGATTCGCTGCCCGGCTTGTAGTACTGGGAATGATCGGCAAACGTCACGAATGAGCCGGGTGAGGCATCCGACGCCTCGGCCTTGAACCGCTGCGCCCCGTAATTCACGCCGGCCGGATCGGCATCGCCCAGCCCAGGCCCGTCGACACCAGCGACCGAGATCCCGGGCATCCCCAGCGGCGAGCTGGAGAGCATCCCCACCGGGTCCGTCGAGGCGTCGCCCACGTACACATGCCCTCCGTCGAGATGGAAGTCACCGGCGTTGTGAGCGAGATCCGTTCCCGGACAACCGATCAACGCGACATCGGTGGCGTGCATCTGGTTCGCGGCAGCGGCGTCGGCGACCGTGGTGGAGCCGTAGGAATGCCCGATCACCGTCACGTGCTGCGGCGATCCGTCGTGGGTGGCCCACAAGCTGTTCACGTCGTCGGCCAGCGCAGCTCCGGATGCCCGCGCCGTGGCCGGGGTGAGCATCCGCGGATCGGTGGGGCTGTCGGGTGCGTCGTAGCCCATCCACGACACCACTGCCGTCTTGTGGTCGGGGTCGGCCTTGTTCGCCTGCTCGTACAGCGAGATCGAATCCTTGGCTCCCGACCAGCCCTTGTTGACATGATTGCCGGTGCCCGGAACCACCACCGCGATATTGTCGGCCTGGTCGGGGTCGCCGATGGTGACCGCGGCTCGTCCCTTACCGCCGAAGGCCAGCGGGTCGTAGGCCATCACATAGGTACGGTTACGGCCGCCGTTCGCATCGGTCTTGCGGGCGTCGAGAACGTGATTGGCGTTGCGGTAGCGGGTCACCGCTGAGGCATCCAGCCCGTAGAGCTCCGGATGTGCCAGCACCTCATCGGAGGGCACGTGGTGTGCGGCGGCCACATCGTCGACTCGATGAATGTCGCGGTCGACCGACAGCTCGTTCGCGGCAGATCGATCCGCGATCGGCACGCCGTTGAGGTTGCCGATCCGATCGGGGTGTTCGTCGATCAGGCGTTGTTTGTCCGTGGCGCTCAGTCCCTCCCACCACTGCTTGACCGTCGCGGGGTCGGTGCCGTTGCCGGGAATCGTCGCTGCCGGGTCGCCACCGCGGCGCGCCGAACCACTGTGCCAACGATTCGCCTGGGCCAGCGCCATGTGGTCTTGCAGTGTCGACTGATAGGAGGTGACGACGCCGGTCACCAGATCGCCCGCAGATCCCACCACACCGGCTCCCTCGGCACGGATCTGGTTGTATTGCTGTTCGTTCGCACCGCTGCCAGGCCCTATCGCTTCAGCCATCGCGTCGAGCTGGGACAGAGCCGCGTTCAGCGATCCGACGTACTCGCCGGTGGTCTTCTGTGCGGTGGTGAGCGCGTGTGCGACCTCGTCGAGGCTGCGCGAGATCGTGTCCAGTTGCGAGGCGCCGAGCTGGAAGTCGTTGGCCGTCTTGGTCACCTCGGGGGACGCGTTGATGGTGTCGCCACCGGACTGCGCGCTGTAGGCACCCTGGAAGCAACTGCGTGCCTCACCGAAGACACCGTCACCTTCGGCAACCCGGGATGCGGCGCGATGAAAACTGTTGGCCAACTCGTCGATCTGCTCAGGTCGGCCGACCATCAGACGGTCGTGCAGCTCCCACGGGTTCACACCCGCCATCCCGACCAGCTCGTCGACCGACAGCCGCGTCAACGCAGGAGGTGGCATCAGCGCGGCCCGAGGCGGGACAGGGCACCGGCGATCGCCGCATCGACACGTCGCAGCGTTGCTGCCGTCGTCATCGCGTGAACTGCGATGTCGTTGAGAGATTTCTGTTGTGCGAGCAGTCCGTCGCAGTGGCTCTGCCGGACGTCGGCGATGCCGGCTGCGGCGGATTCGCACGTGGGGAACCCGCCGAAGAGTTGGGCTGCGATCGAGCCCCCGTCGAGGACGGAGTGAGCGGAATCGACGTACTCCGCCGACTCCCGTGCGCGGTTGCCCCCGCGGTCGATGCGATCGGGATCTGCCTCCATACGAACACCTCCTGGCGGGGACGTTATCCGACCGAGAAGTGGTGTGGCAGAAATGTCTGTCAGGTGATGGACACGGTTCGAGCGGGGACGCGCACGTGCAACCGGCGCCGCACGTGCAACCGTCACCGCCGCGAGCGCGATCAGCTGATGCACACCATCGGCATCGAACCGGAGGTCACCGGTGAACCGGCACCTATCTGAGCCGCCGACGCAGGCGGGGTTCACGCCATCGGGTTCACCAGTCCGTCGACCAGTCGCGAGGGTGATCCGAAGCGGTGTGCGGTCGCCGAGATCGACTGCTCGCGCAGGAATGTCAGCATCTCCACGCGTCCGGCCTCCACCACGGGTCCGCCGTAGAGCGCGATCTCGGGCCGCCCACCCGAGTCGGCGGCGAACTGTGCCGTGTCACCGCCGATCAGGCGCACGCGCCCCGATGCCAGTGCTGCCAGCGACGCGCGCCACGCATCCCCGTCCTCGACCACCACGGTCACGCCGAGATCGGCAAACGCTGCGACGATGTCGTCGGGCACCTCGCGCACCGAGGAGACGCGAAGTTCGGCGCCGGCGACCAGCCCCGCGCCGACCACCCGCAGCACCTCCCACAACCGGGCATCGGACTCTGCGCGAACCCACACCGGCACGGGCAGATACCGCAACCAGTTCCGCTCGGCGACAAGCCCGCTCACATCGCGCACCGTGGAGTACTCCGTATCCCACGCCTTGGCATCCGAACGTAGCGACCGGAGGAGCGCGGCGACGTCGTCGCCGGGTACACCGGCGGCCACCGCGATGTCGGGCAGCGTTGCGATCACCGGATGCGGTTGGAGTGACTCCGCGGCCGGTATGCGACGCCAATTCGTGAGCCCCACCAGGTAATTGGGTCCACCGGCCTTGGTTCCCGCCCCGACTGCCGAACGCTTCCAGCCGCCGAACGGCTGCCGGCGCACGACCGCACCGGTGATGCCGCGGTTGATGTAGAGGTTGCCCGCCTCCACGCGGTTCACCCACGTCGACAACTCGTCGCGGTCGAGGCTGTGTACGCCGGCGGTCAGGCCGTAGTCCACGTCATTCTGCATCGCGATGGCCTCGTCGAGGTCGGACGCGGCCATCAGACCCAGCACCGGACCGAAGTACTCGGTGAGATGGAACTGCGAACCGCGCGCCACGCCCGTCTTCACCCCCGGCGACCAGAGGCGACCGGAGTCGTCTAGCCGCCGCGGTTCCACGAGCCATTGTTCGCCGGGTTCCAGGGTGGTCAGCGCCGAGAGCAGCTTGCCCGACGCGGGTTCGATCACCGGACCCATCTGCGCGGTCGGGTCGTCGGGATAGCCCACCGTCAGCGAACTGACCGCGTCGACGAGCTGATCGCGAAACCGCCGCGAGTTGGCCACCGACCCCACCAGAATCCCCAGTGATGCAGCCGAACACTTCTGGCCGGCATGTCCGAACGCCGAGGCGACCAGATCCTTCACCGCGAGGTCGAGATCGGCATGCGGTGTGACGACGATGGCGTTCTTGCCGCTGGTCTCGGCCAGCAGCGGGAGGTCGGGACGCATCGAGCGGAACGTCTCGGCCGTGGCGAAGGCGCCGGTGAGGATCAGCCGGTCCACACCCGGATGCGAGACCAGCCGCGCGCCGGCCGCACCCTCGTCGGTGTGCACCAGACGCAGCACCTCGCGGGGCACTCCGGCGTCCCACAGCGCCTGCACCATCACCGAACCGCACCGCCGCGCCTGGGGTGCGGGTTTGATGATCACCGGCGATCCCGCCGCCAGCGCGGCCACGGTCGACCCGGTGGGGATCGCGACCGGGAAATTCCACGGCGGAGTCACCACCGTCAACCGCACCGGCTCGGCGATCGCGCCGTCGACCACGTCCAGCCCCTCGGCGAGCAGCGCGTAGTAGTTAACGAAATCGATCGCCTCGGACACCTCGGGGTCGGCCTGGTCGAGGGTCTTGCCGCATTCGGCGGCCATCACCTCCAGCAGATCACCCCGCCGCCGCTCGAGTTCGACGGCCGCACTGCGCAACACCAGCGCTCGGCGCGCACCGCTCATCTCCCGCCACGGGGCTCCGGCGGCGGTGGTCTCCTCGATGAGCCGATCCACCTGGTCGGGCGAGTCGACGGTGTGCCGCGCGACCAGTTCCTCACCGAGCACGCTGCCCGCCACGCGCGCGGTGATCTCGTTGCCCCACAACCGGTTTCCGTCCACCGACAGGTCGGTGTCGGGCGTGTTGGCGAAGTGACCGGGCCGGCAGCGCACGGATTCGGGGTCATCGGTGCGGCGATCGGCGACCCGGTTCGGCACGGGGATCGGATGGTCGGAGCCCAGCCGAGCGCGCAGGCCGTCGAGGGAGGCGAGGAAGCGCTCGCGCTCGCGGTCGAACAATTCGGGATGATCGTGCAGGTCGAAGACAGCGGACATGAAATTGTCCTGACTGGCGCCCTCCTCGAGCCGACGCACCAGGTAGGCGATGGCCACGTCGAACTCCTGTGGGTGCACCACCGGGGTGTAGAGCAGCAGCCCGCCGACCGTGCGAGCCACCGCCTTGGCCTGGCCCTCGGCCATCCCCAGCAACATCTCGAACTCGATCCCGTCGCGCGCGTCGCGACGACCGGCGAGCGTCCACGCGTAGGCGATGTCGAACAGGTTGTGCCCGGCCACACCCACCCGGACGTTGGCGACGCGCTCGGGTGTCAGCGCGTAGTCGAGCACGAGCTTGTAATTGGTGTCGGTCTCGCATTTGGTGCCCCACGTGGCCACCGGCCAGTCGTGCAGGGAGGCCTCCACCTGCTCCATCGGCAGGTTGGCACCCTTGACCAGCCGTACCTTGATGCCCGCACCGCCGGAGGCGCGACGCGCAGCCGCCCACTCCTGTAGCCGCATCATCGCCGACAGCGCGTCGGGGAGGTAGGCCTGCAGCACGATGCCGGCCTCGAGATGTGCGAACTCGGCGCGGTCGAGCAGCCGGGTGAACACCGCGATGGTCAGATCGAGGTCGCGGTACTCCTCCATGTCGAGGTTGATGAACTTGGTGGCGGTGCCACTGGTCGTCGAGACACCATTGGTTGTCGAATCGTTGGTTGTCGAATCATTCTGTGCTGCAACGCGGAAAAGCGGTACGAGGCTCTCGGTGATGTGCTCGACCGCCTGGTCGAATGCCCAGGGCGAATGCGGCGCCACGGTTGCCGAGACCTTGATCGAGACGTAGTCGACGTCGGGGCGTTCGAGGAGTGCGATCGTGCCGGCCATCCGCCGGCTCGCCTCGTTCTCGCCGAGCACGGCCTCGCCGAGCAGATTCACATTCAGCCGCACACCGGATTTGCGGATTCGGGCGATGCTCGCGCCGAGCTTGTCGTCAGTGGCGTCGACGATCAGATGATCGACCATGTGCCGCAGTGCTTTCCGCGCCGCGGCAACCACCGGACGTGGTGCCACCGTACTCATCGCGGCACCCGTGCGCACCGCGGTCCGCAGATACCACGGCAAGAAGGCGGGCACCTGGGTGGCGAGTTCACGGAGGTTGCGCGCGGCGACGTCGACGTCCTCGGGTCGGATCACGCGATCGACGAAGCCGACGGTGAAATCCAGACCCGACTCGTCGCGCAGCACCGCCGCGAGTTGTTTCGCGGCCGGCTCCACGTGCGCCGAAGCCGACGCATCGAGCCACTGGCGCACCAGCGTCTCGACCTCGGTGAGGACTGCGGGGTCGGTGAGGGTCGGGTCGGCGAGGGTGGGCTTTTGGTGCCTGTCGGCGGCGAGGGTCATGTCGGCTCCACAATCCAGAGGGGTCGGGGGAAGGGGGCTGGGAGCGCGCTCATCGGAGCTCCCCGCAGGTGCTGCCGTCCGTCCCGAGTGGTGCTCAGGGGATCGACTTCCAGTGTCGACGCACAGATGCATCAGGTAAAGTGATGCTTTCTGATCGGTATTCGTCAGATTCGGTGATGTTCAGATTCAGCGATGTGGAGTGGCCATGCTCGACGTCCGGCGCTTGCGGCTGCTGCGGGAGTTGAGTCTGCGCGGCACGCTCGCCGAGGTCGCCGAGGCATTGCACCAGAGTCCGTCGTCGGTCTCCCAGCAGCTCACCCAACTCGAACACGAGGTGGGGGTGGAATTGCTGCGCAAGGTGGGGCGACGCGTGGCGCTGACCCCGGCCGCGGAGGTGCTCGTCGCACACACCGCCGTGATCCTTCAGCAGCTCGAACTCGCCGAATCCGAGGTGGCCGCACTGGGTAGCGACGTTGCCGGGACGCTGCGGATGTCGGTATTCCAGTCGGCGGCAATTGCTTTCATGCCCGAACTGCTGGCTGAGCTGGCCGTTCGGCATCCGCGCCTGCGGGTGACGATGACGCAGCGCGAACCCGAGGCGGCGCTACACGAGACGTGGGTCCGCGAATTCGACCTGGTGATCGCCGAGCAGTACCCGTCGCACGCCGCACCCTGGCATCCCGAACTCGACCGGGTGGCACTGACCACCGACTCGCTGCGCCTGGCCGTACCGCCCTCCGCCGCGCGCTTCGGGCGCATCAGCAGTCTCGCCGACGCCGCACATGTGCCGTGGGTGATGGAGCCGACCGGTGCGGCGTCACGCCACTGGGCCGAACAACTGTGCCGCCACATGGGTTTCGAACCCGACGTGCGCTACGAGACCGCGGACCTGCAGGCGCAGGTGGCGCTGATCGAGGCGGGCAATGCGGTGACGATTTCCCGGTCTGATGGTCACCCGGTCGCGCCCGAATGTCGGCCTCATCGAGTTGCCGGACAACCCGCGCCGATCGGTGTTCACCGCCACGCGCCTGTCACTGGTCGACAGTCCGGCGATCGCGGCCTGCCGTGCGGCACTGACGGAACTGGTGCCGACGCATATGGGATGAGGGCATCCCAGTCAGTCCAGTGTGCCCAGTCAGTCCGGTGTGCCCATGTCAGTCCAGTGTGATTGTCAGTCCAGTGTGATCGCCACCTTCACCCGGCCCTTGTCGTCGCGGGTGGCGACCGCGTGGCCGCTGCGCTGATCGCCATCGAGGAGTACCGAGATGGGCGCACCGTCGCCGGTGAAGTTGCGCCACCAGCTCTTCTGGTCGGGCAGTGCGACGAACACGGTCAGTGAGTTGTCGCCGTCGCGGCGGTAGTTCACCGGCAGCTGGAACTGCTTGCCCGACTTGCGGCCGGTGTAGGTGAGCACGGTGAACGCCTTACCCGTCACCTTGTTCACGCCGGGCAGTTGCAGCAGGGGAGTGACCGCCTTGTTGACGGTCGCGGACACGCGCTGGAAAGTGGTCATGGACTCCAGCGTGCCCGAAATGTCACCGCGAGCGGTGTATTCGCACCGATCCGGCTCTTCTCGTGAACCCGGTCTTCTCATGAACGTTGTCGGCTGTACCGGTGTTCGGGCAGGGTAGACGTATGGAACTCAGAGTCTTCGTCGAACCACAGCAGGGTGCCACCTACGATGATCAGCTCGCCGTGGCCCGGACCGCCGAAGCGGCCGGCTACGACGCCTTCTTCCGCTCCGATCACTACGTCGCGATGAATGCCGACGGGCTTCCAGGTCCCACCGACAGCTGGGTGACCCTCGGCGCGCTCGCCCGCGAGACCTCGACCATCCGGCTGGGAACTCTGGTCACCTCCAACACGTTCCGGTATCCCGGACCGCTGGCCATCTCGGTGGCCCAGGTCGACCAGATGTCGGGTGGCCGGGTGGACTTCGGCTTCGGCGCGGGCTGGTTCGACGACGAACACACCGCCTACGGCATCCCCTTCCCGTCGGTGAAGGAGCGCTTCGATCGATTCGAGGAGGCGCTCGCGGTGATCACCGGTCTGTGGGAGACGCCCTCGGGTGAGACGTTCAGCCACGACGGGCAGTACTACCCGATCAAGGATTCCCCCGCGCTGCCCAAGCCGGTGCAGAATCCGCGGCCGCCGATCGTGATCGGTGGTGCCGGCAAGAAGCGCACCGCGAAACTGGCCGCCACCTACGCCCAGGAGTTCAACGTCCCGTTCAGCTCGGTGGAGGATTCGGCGCAGGCCTTCGGTCGCGTCAACTCCGCCTGTGTGGAACTCGGCCGCGCCCCGGAGACGCTCACCCGGTCGGTCGCGCTGGTGGTGGCCGGCGGCAAGTCCGACGCCGAGGTGGCCGCGCGTGCGAAGAAGATCGGTCGTGAGGTCGACGAGCTCAAGGAGAACGGCGTCGCGGGCAGCCCCACGGAGATGATCGACAAGCTCAAGCTCTACTCCGACATCGGCGTGAGCCGGGTGTATCTGCAGTTCCTCGACATGTCCGACCTCGACCACATCGAGTTCGTGTCCTCGGAGGTGCTGAGCCAGATCGGCGTGCTCTAGTCGAACCGGCGTGCTCTGGTCGGGCCGGTGGCCGACCCGGCCAGAGCAGGTCAGAAGAGCAGGGTCAGGCCACGATCCAGATGTAGCCCACCAGGCACAGGACGGCCGCCCCGATGTAGATCCATCCGATCCACAGCGCGGCGGTCGTCAACGACCATCCCTGCTCCTTGGTGCGCCTGATCTGAGACCGTGCGACATAGGCGGCGATCACACCGAAGATCGACGTGATGCCGAGGAATGACAGTACGAGTGCGATGATCGCGAGCCTGTTGGTGCGCGATGGCGTGGTCTTCGTGGTGGCCCCAGAGTCGGTGTTCGAGTCGCTGTGTGTGGTGGAGCTGTCGGTGCCGGAAGTGCGGGTCCCGGTGGCCTCCGATCGCGACTGGCCACTGCGGTTGGACAATGCGGTGGCTATCGCAGAATCGGCGTCGGTGCCGGTCGCCCCCGACCGCGACTCCACGGGTTCTCCCGCCCGTCGAGCGCCGACGGCCGTGCCGGTGACGTATTTCGATGCCAGTGCATCGGAGCGGGGGGCATCGGAGCGGGCGGCATCCGAACGCGGGGCCCGCGGGCCCTCCGGTCGGTCGGATGCGCCGCGTCCACGCGGGGCTGAATTCGACGGTGCTGAGTTCGACGGTGCTGAGTTCGACAGGGGGGTGTTCGACAGCGGTGTGTGGGATGCCGGGGCCTGCGAATATGCGCGGTAGGCGATCGGAGCGGACTCCTCGCCACGCGTGGTCGGGCTCGGCATGCGCGGGGGAGTAGGGCGTGGTGGATTCGCGCTCTGAGGTCCGGCACCGGGTCGCCCGACCGTATACGCCGAAGTCGCACCCGGGTCGTTGGCGCGAGGGTCGCCGACGGTGGACGCACTGCGGCGCCCGCGCAGTGACTGTCCATAGGGTGCGACCGCGGGAGTCGAGTGATCGGGGGTGGCCGCGCCGTCGGGGGTTTCGGGACTCGGGCGGCGATGCGATCCGGTGGTGCGCGCGGGCGTCGCGTCCTGTCGCGGTGTGTCGGCGCTCGGCTGCCGTGTGGGCGTGGACGCCGAAGCCGACCCTGCGTCAGGCGCCGACGAATCGCGCGATGGCGACCCGGAGTCGGGTTGCCCGTTGTACTGCTCGGAAGTCACGGAAGGCAAGGCTACCTGCTCGCCACCGTTTCGTGACCTGCCCCGACCCCGACCAGCGCCGCGAACCCGACGCGGACACGGAGTCGTGGAGGTGTCAGGAGGTGCCGGTCGCCGTTCCCGCGGCGTCACCCGACGAATCCGACGATCCGTCCTCGGAGTGGGTCGGCACATCCTCCACGCGCGGCGGCGCCGGGGCCACCGATGGCGGCTGACGGCGGGTACGCGAGACGATCACCGCGGCCACCGCGCCGATCGCGGCCACACCAGCCACGCCGATACCCACTGCGGCCAGTGTCGAGGCGGTGCGCTTCTTCTTCGTGCGGGTCTTGTCGAGCTTGTGCTTGTCGGGTGTGGGCGGGGTCAGCGCCTCGCGCACCTTGCGCTTGTGCTTGTCCTCGCGGATCTCGTGGACCTTCGCGGCGGCGGCCGCGGCCACGGCGGTACCCACCTTCGACGCTGTCTTGCCTACCACCACCCGAGCGACCAGCGGTCCGACCGTGGTGCCAACGGTGGCCGCGACCTTGCCGACCCCCGATGAGGGGGCCTGCGATGACCCCGAGTGCTTTGGCCCCGAGTGCGATGACCCGGACGGGGATGCGTCGGTGTTGCGCGACATGAGGGTGCGGTCCTCCAGAGGTTCGTGTGCCGAGCGGTCAGGGGCCGAGCGTTGACGTCTCACTCTGCCAGCGCGTCAGGCGTGCCGCCAGCTGACCCCCACCACCGACGATGGCAGGATTGATGTTGTGAGTACACCAGAGAAGACAGCAACTGCGACGCTGCACACCAATCGTGGCGACATCGTCATCGATCTGTTCGGCAACCAGGCCCCGAAGACGGTTGCCAACTTCGTCGGTCTCGCCGACGGCAGCAAGGACTACAAGACCACCAACGCCTCCGGTGGGGACAGCGGCCCGTTCTATGACGGTGCGATCTTCCACCGCGTGATCGACGGCTTCATGATCCAGGGCGGCGACCCGACCGGTACCGGCACCGGCGGCCCGGGCTATCAGTTCGGCGACGAGTTCCACCCGGAACTGCAGTTCGACCAGCCGTACCTGCTCGCCATGGCCAACGCCGGACCGGGCACCAACGGATCGCAGTTCTTCATCACCGTCACCCCCACGCCGCACCTGAACCGCCGCCACACCATCTTCGGTGTGGTCAGCGATCCGGAGTCGCAGAAGGTCGTCGATGCCATCGCCACCACATCCACCGACCGTCGCGACAAGCCGGTCGACGATGTGGTCATCGAGAAGATCGACATCAACTGAACCCGCAACAGACCCAGCAGTACTGCTCGGCACATCCCGACCGGCCCACCGCGCTCTCCTGCAGCCGGTGCGGTCGGCCGGCGTGTCCGGAATGCCTGACGCCTGCCGCCGTCGGCCAGCAGTGCACCGACTGTGTACGTGAGGGTCGCGCGACCCAACGTGTCGCCGTGACGACCCCGGCCGCCATGAACGCGACCGGCGCGCGATCGAATGTGAGTGCGCGCAGCCCCATGACGGTGGGGCTCATCGCGGTGAACGTCGTGGTCTACGTGATCTGTGTGATGCAGGCTCACAGTGCGGGCAGCCTGCAGACCTCACGACTGTTCTTCGACATGGTGCTGTTCAAGCCGTTCGTGGCCGACGGCGAGTACTGGCGTCTGGTGACTGCGGGCTTCCTGCACTTCTCGGTCACCCACATCGCGATGAACATGATCTCGCTGTACATCCTCGGTCGCGACCTCGAACGAGTCGTGGGGATGGCGCGCTACCTGGCGGTGTACCTGGCCGCCCTGCTCGGCGGCAGCGCCGCGGTGATGTGGTTCGCCGGGGACAACACGGTGAACGCCGGCGCATCCGGCGCGATCTACGGGCTCATGGGCGCGGCGCTGATCCTGGTGATCACCAACGGACTGTCGGTGCGACCCGTGGTGACCTTGATCGTGATCAACCTGGTGATCAGCGTGACCATCCCCGGCATCTCGCTGTGGGCACATCTGGGCGGCCTCGTCTTCGGTGCGGCGGCGACCGCGGCGATCGTGGTGCTACCGCGCGCACTGCCCGCGCAACGTCGCACACAGGCGATGGTGACGCGGGTCGGATGGGTAGGACTGGTCGCGCTGATCGTGATCGCCTTCGCGCTGGGCGTGTTCTCGCCGGCGACCGTCTGACGCATCCAACCGTCTGGGCCACCCGACTGGCTCACCCGACTGGCTCACGGTGAGCAGTGGTCACACCGTTGCTGCGCCCGTGCACTCCGGGCAGCGGTGTGGCTTCCGCCCGCGTGTGGTCGGCCGATCCCAGGTCTTTGCGCAATCGCTGCACACCAATGTGTCGACCCGCAAGGGTGAGTTCAGAGTCGTTTCGGGCCGCTTCTTTGTGACCACCGATGTGGTGTTCGAGGTCTTACAGGCTTTGCAGGTCGTGGCCCTCCGCGCCGCGGTCCAGGAGTCGCCGCAGCGTTCACAGATGCAGGCAACACCACCGCGTAGGAGCAGTGCCGGCACGGATCCTTGCGATCGCAGGGCACTCAAGAAGTCCTCGGTCGACGCGATGGGAATGCCGTATTTGTGTGCCGCTACTGCCTTGGTGGACTGGCTGAGCCGGATCCGTTGCGACCAGAAGTCGACAGCCCTTCGATGTCACAGAACTTGTCGGTACGAGGCCGTGCTCGGACGCGAGGGTTCGCAGCTCGTCACGAGTATGGGTAGGGCAGTCGCCGGTGAAACACACTGTCAGCCCTGGGGTGAGTTCGACGGCGATGTGGTCGAACCGGTAGGGATTCGTCCGCGCGGTGACCAGCTTGGGATCCAGCTCCAACAGCGCCGACAGTCGTATGAGCCGCTCCATCTCGTCATCGGTGACGACGCTGTCATCGAGTGCCTCGTCTATCAGGGAATTCACGAAGTCGCGCCGCAAACTCGTGACCGCGTGACTCTGGAGACCATCAGCCTCTGCGAGAGTCTGGAGTTCGGCGTGTTCGGTCGGTGTCAGCTTCAGGTCCGCCAGCGCTTCGGTGAGCAGCGCGGTGTAGCGGTGGGACGGCGTCTGAGCCGGCGCATCGTCGGTGGACGGCTGGGCCGGAGATCTGGTGAGTGTGGTCAGCGTTCCCCGAGGAAGGATGCGTGTGGACCCCAACGTCGGAGTGTGGCCGAATATGTGTGCGGGCAACGCGGGGCCATTGAAGTGATCGGCAACGGCGACAACGAGTTCCGCTGTTGCTCGGGTATCAGCCAGCGCGCAGTGCGCATCTTCGAGCCGGATGCCGCGCGCAGAGCACGCGTCGGTCAGCTTCTGTCGTGTTGCTGAGTAGGTGTCGAGACCAGTGCCCCAGTCGATTTCGATGTCCAGTCGACCGAATTCAAGGCCGACGAGGCGGGTGTTGAATCCGATGTTGTGTGCGACAACGATCTTGTCTTCGAGTAACGCCATCACCCTGTCTGCGATGTCCTCGAATGCCGGAGCGTTGGCGACCATGGCGGCGGTCAGACCGTGGATATCGGTGGGTCCGACGTCTCGGTAGGGATTGACGATCGTGTCGAACTCGTCGACGACTGCGCCCGCCGCGTCGAGAGTCACGATTGCGATCTCGACGACCCGGTCTGCGTTGTACACGCCCGTGGTCTCGACGTCGAGGACTGCGAATCCCGCCGCGGAACCGAGGAGTCGTGAAAGAGGTGATCGTTCGGCGTTGAGGCGCGGTTCCGGGACGCCAGCGGCCGGGGTGAGCGTGTTCGGGGTGACTGGGGGATGGATGGTGTTGGTCCACACCGACCCGTCAAACCATCGCCACGGCGCTTCATGCCGAGGATCTGGATACCACCCGGACGCATTGCTGGCTGCGCGCGTCCATTGAAAGCCGTCGAACCATCGCACTGCCGCTTCGCGCGCAGGATCGGGATACCAACCAGGCCCGGGACCGGTCACGTGTTGCCTCACTCTCACTGGGGTGGGCGTCACGCTATCCGGGCATACCGACACGTGGGCTCGATTGCGAAGTCTGCTGAAGCCTTGCTGCGTTTGGTACGTAGTTGTGTGGCCGTCGGGGAGACACCGCCGTCATACGAGCAATCGATGACCCTTCGCCCCCGGCGACTACTCGCGGGCGGTGTCCTGCACCGGGTAACCGGCGTCGGACAGCGCCTGCGCGACCGACCGGGGGTCGGTACCGAGATCCCAGCGCGAGAACATGACCAGCCGCGTGTTCTCGGGAAGTCCGTCAGGATCCCCGGTGAGCTCGGACCCCTCGTCGAGCAGGTCGAACTCCAGCTGCGGCGTCCGCCGACCGATGTGACGCTGTTCGATCACCCGGGTGCGCACGATCTCCCGTCGTGAATACACGCGGCCGCCGCGGATCGTGCGGATGTAGAGACCACCCAGTGCGATCGACAGCCGTGGCCGGATCACCAGCGCGGCCAGCCCGTACCCCAGCAGCAGCACCGCGGCCAGCGCGATGAGCACAGCGCCGGCGGGCTGGTCGACCGAGACGATCGCCACCACCAGCAACACCAGGCCGCCGGCCATCAGGGCGAGGGCGAACGGCTTCGGCGACGCCCACGACGTGGCGTCCGCACGACTGTTGTCCCCAGGGCTGTCCCCAGACCTCTCCCCAGGATTCGACGAGTTATCCACAGGACTCATTCACAATGGGGATGACTTACACACATGTAATTTCCACAGCTGTGGACACGCGATGGCGTGATCCGCCCGGTGACGGGAAGGGTCACCGCCACCGCATCGTCATCAGCAGACCGACCACCATGAAGCCGAATCCGATGAGGAAGTTCCACGCGCCGAGCGAGTACATCCAGTACAGGGCCTTGCCGTCGGCGCCGAGGCTCGTCGGCGTGGCGACCAGGTAGAACACGATCAGCCAGACCAGCCCGATCAGCATCAGACCGAGCATCGCCGACACGTAAATGGCGCTCGACGGGCCGGCCTTGACCTTGACCGGGGTGCGGCTGGCCGGATTGATCGTGTAGTCGGTATTCTTCCGGACTTTTTGCTTCGGCATTGACTTCCTCGGTTGTGCGGCGTGTTCGGGGTGCGGCCCGCGCGGCCGGTGTGGCCGTGCGCAGGATCAGACCCGTTTGATACCACGTCGGTGTTTTCGCATTCCACGGTATCGCAGGCAGCTCACCCGTACGCCCGGCGGCGGGGTGATCAGCGCTGGTCGTCTGGTGATTGTCGCAGGTCGGCACCCGCGGCCGGTGCGGCACCGGCGGGTATCCTGACTGACGTGTCAGCACCGGATCAGACCACCCGCGGCGACGGCGTCGCGCGGGAGAGTGCCCCTCGTGTCCTCGTCGTCGACAACTACGACAGCTTCGTCTACAACCTGGTGCAGTACCTGGGGCAGCTGGGCGTCGACGTCGAGGTGTGGCGCAACGACGACGACCGGTTCGTGGACCTCGGCGCGGTACTGAACTCCTTCGACGCGGTGCTGCTCAGCCCCGGACCCGGAACCCCCGACCGTGCCGGCGTCACGATCCCGATGGTGACCGCGGCCGCCGAATCCCGCACGCCGCTGCTGGGTGTGTGTCTGGGCCACCAGGCGATCGGTGCGGCCTTCGGTGCGACCGTCGACCGTGCGCCCGAGCTGCTGCACGGCAAGACGTCGTTGGTGCATCACAAGGGTGAGGGTGTGTTGGCCGGCCTGTCCGACCCGTTCACCGCCACGCGGTATCACTCGCTGACCGTGGTGCCCGAGACGCTGCCCGACGAGCTGGAGGTGGTGGGCACCACCGACACCGGCATCGTGATGGCGATGCGGCACCGCGAGCTGCCCATCCACGGGGTGCAGTTCCACCCCGAGAGTGTGCTCACCGAGGGCGGTCACCGGATGCTCGCCAACTGGCTGGCCAGCGCCGGGATCGACATCCCGGAGAGTCTGGTCGCCGAGCTCGAACGCCAGGTCGCCACCGCCTTCGCCTGAGCGAACCTGCCCCCGGTTGAGTTTCTGGAACGACATCGTCGTGCGTGGGGATAGCGCTGAGGGCGCTGAGTGGTGGCGCTGAGTCACTCGCCGTCGCTGTCGACCTGCTTCTTCTCGACCAGCGCCGCACCTGCTGCGCTCGTACGATGACTGCTCGTACGACCACCAGGGGTATCCGACCGTGGTACCAGCACCCGGACGACAGAGACGATCCGATGACACACAAGATCTCGGCCGCGCAGCGCCGCGGCGCCACGCTGATCGGCTGGGCGGTGGTGGTACTCGTCGCCGTGATCGCGGTGGCGCTCTGGGCACTCGGCGGGACGCACGGCTCGGCCGAACCGGGTACCGCGATGGCCGCCGACGCGCCGGCGGCACGACCAGCCGCAGGTGCGGTGGCGATTCCCGGTGGCGTGCCCGGCGCCCCGCAGCTCGGCTCGCCCTATCAGGGCATGTGGGTGGGGCAGGCGCGAGCGATCACCCTCGACCCGAGCGGGCAGGCCAGGGTCGACATCGGTTCCGGGTCGGGGACGCAGAGCTGGTCGGGAAGCTGGAAGCCGAGCGGCACCGGCGTCGCGGTGACCTTCGACCGCCAGACCGCGGGTGAGAGCGCGGGTGCGGGCATCCGGCCCGGCGACGTCTGGTCGGGCCGGCTCGTGCGGGTCTCCGGCTACGAGGTGCTCGAGTTCAGCGCGACGCCGGGTGAGTACTGGTGCACCCAGGCCGCGAACACCGCGGGAGTGTGCGGTGGCTGACCCCGCGCACGATCCTCAGGGTCGGTGGGCCACCTGATCGGCCGCGTCGAGCACACGTAGGACGTTGTCCGCGCACAGTTTGTCGAGGTCGGTTGCGCTCCAGCCGCGCTCACGCAACCGATCGAGCAGCGTCCGGAATCCGGTCACGTCGCCCATGCCCACCGGAAAGTGGCTCTTCACAATCCGGGGTGTAGTTGTGGTCTGAATCCGCCGGTCTCGAGCAGTGCGCGGGTGATGTAGTGAGTCAGGTTCCGAAAGCCCAGGGCGGAGCCGCG